>CAVUUE010000002.1:0-699678 GCA_963744615.1 uncultured Acidobacteriota bacterium | reverse complement strand
CAATTTCTTCAGACACATAGCCCTCCTTAGAGAGCTTTACCTTTTCCAGGGTGTGGGGAGTTTGTGGGGACTCTTTGCTTCCAAAGCCGCGAAGGAAGGCGGGCCTTCGGCCATGCGCAAACGGAGATATGGCATCTCTGCTCGACCGGGAAGGAAGTGAGGAAATCGGTTCATCCCATTAGGCCGGATCAACAGCTTCGCGAGCCTGGGCAGCCGGTGATTTTGCTGTCTGCTGGATTTACGGTCCGCTCGGCCGCGAAGCGATCTATGAGTTCCAAGAACCCGACGGTCGTTCTCTATTTGCGCGAGAGTGGATGCCCCCTCTCGCGTTGCTATTATTCCAGCATCTTTGCCGAGAGAGAGATTCCTTTGCGCTCCATCGTGAACTGCCTGTGCGCAAGGGTTTCGCCTGAAAATGGTCCTGAGTCGTTGCAGATGATCCTCACGTCCACTGTGTATGAGGCACCCTCTCCCCAATTCAAAGTCCGCTCCTCTAACTGCACGGGCACTTGCCTAGATGTCCAGAAATCAGTATGGAGTTCACTGAACCTGTTGGGATTGTGATACGTCACCCCCTCATCTTCCTTTGGAAGGCCTACAAGAATATGCTCTGTTTCGTTGACGCCGATCGTTATCTCGTTTGAGCCTTTGCCAACCCAGCATGCTCTGTTCACAACTGTGGATCTTGAAGCTGCTCGAAACTCCAGGCTTGCGAATACAGAACGACTAGGCCTGGTTTGTTTGCCTTGTGCTGCTGGCCTATTTATTACGTAAAGCACGAGGCATTTCAGTTTGGCAAGACATGGCGGCAGGAAGGCGGTTGGCTTGGATTTGAGATTTTCAATGGCTTTCAACAGCTGCCAAACACCTTTTCTTTTCGTTGGCGTCCCGACCAGCTTCGACTCCAGATACTTTTTCATAAGTTCGAAATCGCCGGAGTATTTGGTCTTGATATCGCACGTTGCGACCTTCGCTTCAATCAGGATTGCCGTACCACGCACATGACGATGGCATCGCACACTTCGGTACCGTCTGCGTATTTGGGCGACGAATGGTGGGTGTTGTATTTGGTGGAACGTAGGATTCGAAAAGCCACGCGAGATAATCTTCAAAGACCGGACCCCAGAAGGAAAGATAAGGGTCCTTCCGATGGGGTTCAAAATTGTCGAGAACCCTATAAAAGACCCCGCTTTCCAGCTTGCCAAGCGCGAACTCATAATCCAGGCAAAAATAATGTTCGCCGTCGCGGAGGTAGGGGTTATCGCGCAGGAATGTGAAATCCGCATACGGGATGACACCTTCGGCATACCGTGCAGCGGCTGCGACGATGCTTTGAAGGTGCGTCGGCGAACGCGTCTCTGCCTCTTTTTTTGAATATGTATACCGCATATTTCCGGAGCGGCCTTTGCTCGATAGACTCGGTTTATCCAACATTTGCCGCGCGAAGAGCAGGCCCTAGAAATGACATATTATCGAAAGCATGGAAAGCCATGAAGCCGGCTTGCCACTTTCCCACATTCCCACGGCCTTGACGAGTGGATATTTGTCTCTCATGCTTCCTCAACTCGAACCACGCCCATTTCCAGCGCGCTTGATTTCCCACAGAATCCCGGAAGCGAACGTAATTCGAGTCATGTGGCTCCAACTGAGACCGATAGATCGCGCCCGGGGAGAATGCGGTCTTGACTGCGTCGGCAGAGCTCCTAGGGTGATATCTGGAGGACCTGCGTTGGTCTGTTGAGATAATGTGATATCTGTAGCCCAACGGCCCTTCCCGTTGCAGCACAGTGGTCGCTTGATTGTGGCCCACCCGTTGCTCATCAACTAAGAGAACAGAAAAGAGGAAGCATCCGATGTCCGAGCACAACGGCACTCCCAAACAACACGAGCCCCACGCCCTCCACGAAGACCACACCAAAGGCCCTCACGACCCCAAAGAGATTAACCCAAAGATGGCTTCCGACATTGCCTACTGGTCCAAAGAGTTCGGCGTTACCGGCGATCAACTCCACGACGCTATCCGCACCCACGGAACCCACGTTGAGAAAGTTCGCGCCGCACTTCACCCTCACAAGACGGCCTAGCGGTTTGGCGTGGACGGCAATCTCAGCTCCGTGGCATTCGTTGAGAGAACTGGTCTTATATCCCGAGGCCTGGGTTGCAGCCAACTCTTCCGCCCGTCTTGAAGTCATTCCATTCTTGAGGTACCCGATCGTGTAGAGGCCTGCCCTGACGTTAGAGATCTCAAGCAACCCACCAAGATGTTGCTTGGCTCCTTCCCTAAGTGTTTTCGAGGTGCTCCGCATACAGCACCCGCATCCTCCGCAGATGACGAGCCAAATGGCCGCAAGCGGGGACCTCCTGGATTTCGCGACAGAGAAGTTACATCCCTACTCGGGTATTCGGACGGTTCCATGAGTGAATTGGCTTGTGAGCTAGAGAATTTCCTAAGCGTCACTCCGCAATGAGACTTGCATAAAGTTTCTTTCCGCGCTCGACTCTGTGGAGCAACTCGTGACTATACTGTTCCGTTACCTCGCCTCAAACCGTGCTGGGGTTGGAAACCAGCCGCATAGATGACCGGGGACCGTCCATGTCCATCTTGCCGGTGGAAGCGTGGACTTGCATCCGGGATGACGCTGGAGTATCGACAGGGTTTGACATCTATTCCGAACTGACGGAGTCGTCCGCTACCTTTGACATCGACATCATCATCGACGCGAGGAAGGCTGCGCCTAAAGATCGCGTCGAGAGAAGAGAAACTGCGCAAGCAGGACGCTCAACACCGCATAAACAGCGGCGTAGACAACCATCGCATCACTCGGCGCGAGTGTTCCGCTAAAGGGAGTCACGCCGGCGGCACCCAGCAACGGTGGTTGGAATTTGAAAGCCGCGCGGCGCCAGAGGGCGTCGCTGGGCATGATGAGGCTGGAGAGAATCCCCAACTCGACGCAGGCTTTCACATCCCGCAACGATCCAAACTGCTCGATCCACCCACCGACAAAAGCCAGGCCGTAGAACCCCAGCGAGATAGCGCCGCTGGTGAGGGATGAAAAGCTGGTGCTCGCCGCCATGGTAATCCCGAGCAGCACGATGGCCTGCAACCAGATCAGGCAGAGAACCGCCAAGGCGTGCGGAGGGCGATAGCCGCTCTGGACCCAGCTAATCAGGAGGGTGCCACCCTCGATCAGCAACACATAGAGCGTGAGCATTCCGGTAAAACCAACCCACTTGCCAAACACAATGCACCAGCGCTGCACCGGCTTGGTGGCGATGGCATGAATCGTGCCGGATGCGATCTCACCGGAGAGCGTGTCGCAGGAAGTCAGTACCGCCATCAGCGAGGTCATCATACTTCCGGCATAGAGCACCATCATCGTCAACATGACTACGCTTTCGCGAAAATCGACGATGGAAGTGCGCGGCGAATAGTGCTTCATAAAAAAATGAAGCGCGATCCAGAAGAAAGCCAGGAATCCTATCCCCGCGAGCATGGCGATCCATAGAATTCTGCGCCGGGCAGCTTCGCGGAAAGTGACTCGTGTCAGCAACAAAACTGTACGCAACGCGCTGGGTCCGCGGGGAAGACTGCGGGCCGACGGCTCAGCGACAGCTACCCCGATAAGCAGTTCATCCTGTGCCGGCGGCTCGGGTGGGCCTGCGGCGATACGCACGTCGATTGCGTTCTCGCTCATAGGCCAGGTTCCGATCCCATCATCTGCAAAAACAAATCTTCAAGACTCACGCGTTGCGGAACGACCGAAAAGACCTCCGCCCCGGTCTCAACCAAACAGCGAACCACCTCCGGAAGATGGTCTACTCTTGTCACGCGCAGCCGCAGGAGTTCGCCCTCAAGATGAAGGTTATGTGTGAAACCCTCGAGCCGCTCTATCGCGGAGGGGCTAACGCGTGCGACCTTGATTTCGACCTCCGTCTGGGCGGACTGCCACGCGTCCATCTCGTATTTGCCGACGATATTGCCGTCCCGAATGAAGGCCACCCGGTCGCAGCTTTGCTCCACTTCGCCGAGCAGGTGCGAATTGAGAAAGACGGTTGCGCCACGACTGCACTGCTCGCCTATCACGTCGCGGACCAGTTTGCGCCCGGCTGGATCCAGGCCAGAGGTTGGCTCATCGAGAAAGAGTATTTCCGGGTCGTTGACGATCGCCTGTGCCAGGCCTACGCGCTGCATCATTCCTTTGGAGAAACTGCGTATGGGTTTGTTATGTTGCGCGCCCAGGCCAACTCGTTCGAGCAGCTGCGGAACTTTGCGCCGGAGCTTGTCTTCCGCAAGTCCGCAGAGCCTGCCGTGAAAAAGGATCAGCTCCGAAGCGGAGAGCCAATCGTAGAAGCGGAAGTGCTCGGGAAGAAAGCCAATGCGGGCCCGCACCGCGCGCGTGCCTAATGGTTGACCCAGCAGGAGAGCGCTGCCGCCAGTCGGCTTTACCAGCCCAAGCAGCATCTTGATCGACGTGCTTTTCCCAGCTCCGTTTGGACCCAGAAACCCGAAGGCCTCTCCCCGACCGACCTGAATCGTCAGATCGCGGACGGCAGCTCGGGATCCATAGCTCTTTCTTAGCCGGGATGCATCGATGGTAAGAGTCTCCATGGTTGTTCCGAGAGATCTCCTCGCTACCGTAATTGCGACGCTAAATTGATCGCGGTCGTGTCGTCGCCGGTTCCGTTCAACGCGTAGACGATTCCATTGTCCACCCACATGAGCGAGAAGTGGCCGGATTGTTTCTGATTTGTCGGCCGCAACAGTGCGGCTTCATTTCCATTGACGTGCACTTGCTCGTATTCCGACTCGCCGCGGACTACTGGAAGCACCAGCGTCGAGGTCCAATCGACGGTCTGAGTAAAATTAGCGGCATCGTTCGCGCTCATCCCGAGTAACTGAAGCGCGACCTGGGCAATCTGCGCAGGATCGATCCCCTGAGGAGCGGATACGATGGGACTGGGAAGCTCGAACAGCGACACGCAGGTGGCATCGGCACGTTGAAGGGATGTCCCATCATTACTCGAGACATGCTTAGCGACTCCGGGATTCACCATCCGCGAAGCTGCATCGCCGCAGTTACCGTAGAATGCCATCACCCCGGCAGGCACATGCACCCCGACAGTGGCGCCATCGACCGACTCAGGGATATGGAGGTCGCTGCGTCCTGCCTCGTTCAGGATGGATTGGATGCGGTCGCGATTCAGCTTCATCTGCATTTCGCCTCCGCTCTTCAGGAGAAGATTGGACGGGGTTTTGTCGGGCAAAAGCCGTACGGTAAATCCGGCGTCATTCGATACCAATCCTGCGTCCGCGATGAGCCGCGGTCTTTGTGGCTTCTGCGTCACCGTGACCTCATCGGAAAGAACGCGGCTGATCGCCTGATTGAGCAACTTATTGTTTTCGAGCCCGTTGTTTTTCATGGTGGCCGGGTTGAGCTCGAGTATGGTGAGACGCTGGATACGGAAGACCGCCAGCAGGCTCTCCGCCCACGCCCGGACCGGCGCTACTGTCAAGACCAGAACCATCGCGGCAACAGCAAGACCTCCACTTGCCAGGGATAATTTCTGCAACCAGGTCCAACGGTTCCGCTCGCTTTCCATGTAGTCCTCCCGTTTCTTCTGAAATGCGGCCCAGGCTATCGCCGTGTTCGCTGTCTCGGCCGATTCCGGCAATCGATTGAGGCCGTCCTGCACACGCGCCGCGTGGCCGCGCAGAATCGCGAGTTCTTTCCGGCACGCAGCGCAGCCTTCCAGGTGCTGTTCGATAGTCGGGACTTGCCCTGAATCGAGTTGGCCATCGACATAGGCGCGTAGCATTCCCTGGCTCACTTCTCTGTGTTTCATTGCCCCTCCTTCGCCGTCTGCAATTGCTGCCTCTTCAGGCTTTGCCGCTGTTGCCGTTCATAGAGCGCGGAGAATTCCGCCTCGGCTCGCGCCAGCTTTGTGCCAACCGAATTGAAGTTAAGCTGCATCGCTTCCGCAATTTCCCGATAACTTAGACCGCTGTGGCGTAACAGCAAGAGCTGCGCTTTATCCACCTTCAGTTTCGCTAGCACACCACGTATTTCCGCGATATGTTCCTGCCGCAACAGACCGGCGAGCGGACTCTCGGCATCGCCATCGCCCGGAACGAACTCATTATCTTCCACTTCTTCTTCCACACCGCGCCGCCGGTTGGCGCGAAGGGCATCGATCGACGCGCGAGTCGCGGTGCGATACAACCAGCCGCCGACCAGCCCGCTGGCTGCAACCCCCGGACCCTTGCGGTAGAGCCGGAAGAAGACTTCGGCGCAGACCTCTTCAGCCTCGGAATCGCGCTGCAGCACTCGCCGGACGACCCGAACAATGCGCGGGTAGTGCTCCCGAAAGATGGTTTCGAACTCCGCCTCTACCCAGCGATCGCTCATGCTCATAGTTTCTACATCTATACAACGGTAGGCGCAGTGAATTTGTGACAAAAATCTCGCCCGTGTGGACGCGAGCGAGAAAACTGCGACGTCGGGAACAGCGCATTCTTTCCATCCTCTGCGAGCCGCGTATCGAATTTCGGACACTGAATCCACGATGTCGTTTCCCAGAGGCAGGGTCGGCCTTGGTTAGCGTATATCGGTGAATCAACTTTCCCTCATTCTCGGGAAATGCCAGCAACTGGAGCACACTGTGGAGTCAAAAGATCGTGGGCTGCATGGCTCATCAATTTAGCCAGAACGAGGACTTTCCCGATGATCCGGCCATGCCCAAATCAAACTATCCTTCGCTGCACAAAAACGTGTGACATTCGGAGATATACCGCGGCATAGACGTCTCGAGGGTCGAACAAAAGATCTGCCGGCCACATGGAGAGCTGGGAAATGAGCCTCAATATCGCACCTCAATGAGTGACTCTGTGTAAAGTCAACAGGTGACATGATGGGCCGTTAGCGGGCGCCTGAACCGCAGTATGAGATAAGAGACCACAGAAACGCTGTTCTTTTCTAATGGTCCGCACGATCGCTGTCGAGGGTTACCGATCACTGCGCGATTGGAGGTTACCGCTTGGGAAACTGAGTCTCATCACTGGTGCGAATGGACGCGGAAAATCCAATGTGTGTCGTCCACTACGCTTGCTCGCTGACGCCGGACTGAACTCCGTCCAAGCTTCCGCTGCTCGCGAAGGTGGATTGCCCTTGACTTTTTGGGTGGGCCCCAACACGCTCGCTCGGAGCGTTCGCCAGCGAACATTCGCTGTTGAAAGTCTCGCCAACCGGAAGTGGCGAGTCTCAAACTGCGCTTGGGCAGCGATACGTATGGTATCGGTACAGTATTGACGTGGGCAACTGATTTGTCAGATTCCATTAGTTTATGGATGGGCCGAAGGCGATATCTTCCTGGCTCCAGATAGGATTTGACTGTCCGCCAAGGTAGAGCGTCACTGTGCGTGCCGCCTCTTTTTAAAGAAAAAGCCGCATGGGACGCATCTATGGACAAGAATCTGGCCGATCAAATCTCCGCTTTACTAGGCTTTGATAAAGCCCAGTTTCTCGTTCTCTGGCGTGAGAACTTCAGCAAAGCGCGGCCACCCAACTTGCGCAAAGAACTGATGGTGCCGATCTCTTGAAGTCATGCGCAAACACATTTTCGATGTCCCTCGTCCTGGCGGTTTTGATTTCCACGACCGCTCCCGTCTTTGCCCAGCAATCGTCTGCTCCGAAACCGGAGGAGACCGAAGTATGGACGCCGGTGCCGAGGATTGTTACACCGGGCGTCACCGACGCAGCACCTCCCTCCGACGCGATCGTGCTCTTCGATGGCACGAACCTTAACCAATGGGTTTCAGCCCAGGACAAGTCCCCAGCGAAATGGACTGTCGCTGACGGCATACTGATGGTGAGCAAGGCTGCCGGGAACATCCAAACCAAACGCGCCTTCCGGGATTACCAGCTGCATATCGAATGGAGAATCCCGAAGAACATTTCCGGCAGTGGACAGGCACGCGGGAATAGTGGAGTGTTTCTTGCGTCTACCGGGCCAGAGGATGCCGGATATGAGTTGCAGGTCCTCGATTCGTACAACAATAAGACCTATGTCAACGGGCAGGCGGGCAGCATTTACAAGCAAAGTGCTCCGTTGGTGAATGCCAACCGCAAGCCCGGGGAGTGGCAGACCTATGACGTGGTATGGACCGCCCCGGTGTTCCACGCCGATGGATCGCTGCAATCCCCAGCCTATGTGACGGTGTTCTTTAACGGGGTGCTGGTACAGAATCATTTCCAGCTGAAGGGCGAGACTCTGTACGTAGGCAAGCCTTTTTATAAGAGGTACGACCGGGCACCGATCAAGCTGCAGGCGCACGGCGATCCCAGCCAGCCGATCAGCTTCCGGAATATCTGGGTTCGGGAACTGAATTAGCGCTCGCCCTGAAATTGCAGACCCGGGACATGGGCGTTTTGCCGAACTAGTGCAGGCCTGACGGTGTGCGGATCCGTCGCTCTCAAGGGATCACGGACTCTTCGCGTTCCCAGGCTGTGGGAACGTTGGAGGCGCCCGACGCACAGTCGATTGAAACACACGCGCTCATTACGACCAACCCGAACGTAGTGATGGAACCATTCCACGATCGAATGCCGGTCATATCGAAGCGGCTGATTACACCCCGCGGCTTATCTGTGCGGATGAAGAGCGGCCACCGATTGAGCTCTTGCGGCCATACGATGCAGATGGAATGAAGCGTTGGATGGTCGATCCACGAGTAAGCAACGCCCGCAACAATATCCCAGAATTGTTGCACAGTGCATAGACTTGTCCCATCACATAACGCTTTCCCCGCCTACAATCGTTGACGTACAGCCTGAGGTATGGAATGGACAAGCGCGAATTTCTCAAGGGTTCAGCCGCCACTGCGGCAGTGACGCTGCTTCCTTTTAACGATTGCGATGCATTCGCCGAAGACACCATCCCCAGAACCAATTGGTCCGGCAACTATCATTACTCGACCAACAAAGTGCTCCAGCCTGCATCCGTTTCCGAGACTCAGGACGCCGTCCGCAGTGTTGCCGGGGTCCGCGCACTGGGCACGCGGCATTCCTTCAACGGAATCGCCGACTCAGAGATCGCACAGATCTCCACTCTCAAACTGAAGGACATCAGCATTGATTCCAAAGCACGCACGGTCAGGGTAGGCGCGGGCATTCGCTACGGGGATCTGGCCATCATTCTGGATGAGAAAGGCTTCGCTCTCCACAATATGGCGTCCCTGCCGCATATCTCCGTGGGCGGAGCCTGCAGCACCGCCACACACGGCTCGGGAATGGGCAACGGCAATCTCGCAACAGCAGTCACTGCGATCGAATTCGTGACTGGCGACGGAACCGTCCGAACTCTATCACGCGACAAGGATGGCGCCCGCTTCGCAGGGGCGGTTGTTGCTCTCGGAGCCTTCGGCGTGATCACCCACCTAACTCTCGCCCTCCAGCCTCGCTACGAGATGACCCAGATCGTCTATCAGAACCTTCCCTTTAGCGAGCTGGAACATCACCTTGCCGACATCATGGGCGCCGGCTACAGCGTCTCCATCTTTACCGACTGGCAGAACGGTCGCGCCGGTGAACTGTGGATCAAGCGCCGTGTCGATCAGGGCGGTACCTCTGCCCCTCCAGCCCGCTTCTACAACGCAACCCTCGCAACCGAAAAGCTTCACCCGATTCTCGGCCATCCCGCGGAAGCCTGCACCGACCAGCTCAACACCGTCGGGCCCTGGTACGAGCGACTACCGCACTTCAAAATGAACTTTACTCCCTCCAGTGGCAAGGAGTTGCAAACCGAGTTTTTCGTTCCATTCGAGCGCGGCTACGAGGCCATCCGCGCTGTCGAGACGCTGCGGGACAGTATTGCCCCTCACCTTTACATCACTGAACTCCGCGCCATAGCCGCCGACGATCTCTGGATGAGCATGGCCTACCAGCGCGCCTCCCTCGCCATCCACTTCACCTGGAAGCTTGAGCCAGACGCAGTTATGAACCTCCTGCCACAAATCGAGGCAAAGCTCGCGCCCTTTGGCGCCCGCCCCCACTGGGCCAAAGTGTTCACCATGAAAACGAGTCAGATCGAGCCACTGTACCCGCGCATGAAGGACTTCCGCGCCCTCGCCGAACGATTTGATCCGCATCGAAAGTTCCGCAACCGATACATCCGCGATCATATCGAGAGTGCCTGAAACATTAGGCGATACCGTCACGGCGCGAAGTCGAAAAACTGTTGCCCCTTATTTCAAGGGCAAGTGATCGCGCTAAACCACTCCCGAAGTACCGGCTTGCGGGAAGTGATCTGTTGCTGCTGGGTCACGCGTTGAGCACAAGTGATTCTTAACTGGCGATACCCGGGCGAGTCACTCATTGAGCGCTGAACACGAAGCCCTGTGGCATTCAGGAGGGTTGTCGGCAATCCGGAGGTTAGCGTCTTAAGTAAAGAGAAGCGCGTTTCTCAGGACTCAATTCATCTCCTGCCACTCCAAGAGCTCTCGATTGCGGTTGTTGCTCCTTCGCCACCCGAGCCGTAACTCCCGTGCTCTCGCCAATTGAGTGTCAGCGATCGAGTCCCTTGGTAGAGACTTCGGACCCAGATGGCTCGCGGAACGGTTCTACGGAAATGCGCTCATACCGCACTTCGAGCACTGTCAGGTATTCAGTGCCACCCGGCGCATGGAGAACAACTTCGTCACCCGCTGAAGCTTTCATTAATGCGCGCCCCAGTGGCGAGACCCAACTGATATGGTTGCGGTCGAGATCGACTTCGTCGGTGCCGACGATGCTCACCACTCGCTCCGCCCCCGCGGCGCCGACATAGCGCACGGTCGCGCCAAAGAACGCCCTCGTCGCCCGCTGCCCTGTTCTCGGAGCTTCGGGATCTACCACTTCCGCGACTTCGATTCGCTTCGTGAGGGAACGAATCCGCCCATCGATCTGCCGCAGTCGTCGCTTGCCGTACTGATAGTCGGCATTTTCACTGCGATCGCCATTGCCCGCAGCCCACGCTACCACCTCCACCACGGCCGGGCGATCCTTGGTGAGCAAAAACCGGCGCTCATCTTTGAGGCGCTCAAGCCCGCCGGGAGTGATGTAATTCGTGCCGTCATTCGCAGCGGGCTCCTCTACAGACTTCGGTCTTCTCGTAAATCCTTTTCGCATCCTGCAGTCCTCTAGCGCAAAAGGAGTAAGTGCCAATCCATGCGGATGACCGTCGATTGCACTGGCTCGATCCCGTATCCACATTGCCGGGACTTTCAATTTACTACGGAACCTTCCAGACCGACCCTGAGGAGTGCTCGACGTGCCAGCAAGGAACGTTCCATCCGCAAGAAAAGAAAACGGACGTGAATATCGCCACGCAAATGATCTGTGATGCGCTTCGGGACAAGTTTGACACTGCACTGTTGATCACGGATGATAGCGACCAAGTTCCCCACCATCCAAATGGTCACTAACGAATTCAGAAATCCGTGATCGTGGCGTTTCCGCCGGAGCGCGAATCTGCTGAGCTGAAAATTTATGCGCGAGCTCACATGATTATTGGAGCTCATAAGTTTCAAGCGGCAATAAAGCCCCACTCGATCACACTCTCGAACGGAATAGTTGTGGACTGTCCTACGAAGTGGAAATAATTCAAACTGCACCACTACCAAAGCATGCGTCCCGGGTTAGTTTTAGCAGATTGGCTAGTGGATGCGTCAGGGAGAATGGGTTGCAACCCATCCGCGCACCTGTGCCGTGACGGCACAATCAGTCATCTCAATACCGAATCGAGGATGCTCCCGTGCGTTATCTCATAAAGCGGTTAACATCCATTCAAAGGTAAAGCTGTATTCAGCGACGGTTGAAAGTAGTTTCGCCATTCGGAATCTACTAATCGGGTGTTCAGATAATGAGGGCACCCAAAAGGAATTTAAAGAGGGAGAAAAGATGCAGACGCATTGCTGGTATCGCTCACTTGGAGCAACTCTGCCGGTGATAGGCTTTCTCGCTTTCTCAGCCGCAGTGGGCTCCGTCTCTGCTGCTTCCACGGTACCTCCGGTATCGGAAAGCGCTGGAGCGGCCATGCAGATCTCCATCCCTCCGCCACCGATGGGATGGTCTTCCTGGAACAGCTTCGCCAACACGGTGGATTCGGCTGTCATCATGCAACAGACCAAAGCGCTGGTCGCGACAGGGATGCAGAAGGCCGGCTATCGGTATATCAATCTCGATGAAGGATGGTGGGTAGGAAATCGTGACAAGGACGGCAACATTATCGTTGATCCGAAACAATGGCCGGCAATCACACCCGGCGAACGTGCCGGAGACATGTCAAACATCGTCAAATATATCCACAACTCCGGGTTGAAAGCAGGTATTTATACCGATGCCGGCGAGGCTGGTTGCAGCTTTTACAGTCCCGACATTGGTCCGCGCATGCCTCATACCGGCAGCGAGGGACATTACGATCAGGACTTTCTGCAGTTTGCAAATTGGGGATTCGATTACGTCAAGGTCGACTGGTGCGGCGGGAATGGGGAAAACCTGGATCCGGCCGTGCAGTATACAGCGATCGCGCATGCAATTGAACGAGCGGAAAGAATCACCGGACATTCGCTCTTTTTCTCAATTTGCAACTGGGGCAAGCATAGTCCGTGGACATGGGCCCCAGGCATTGACGGCGTCGGCAGCGACATCTGGCGCACCAGCGGCGATATCGTGAATCCAATCGTCGCCAACAGTATCCGCAGCGGAGGTATGGTGGATTTCCCGAAAGTCCTGTCCAATTTCGATCGCGGCATTCACCCTCAGGCGCAACATACCGGTTTCTACAACGATCCAGACATGATGGTCGTAGGGATGCCCGGCATATCGGAGCAGCAGGACCGGGTGCATCTATCTTTATGGGCCATCTCCGGAGCGCCATTAATCGAAGGCGCCGATTTAACAAAGCTCAACCAAGCCATCCTTGGCATCCTTACAAATCCTGAGATGGTCGCCATCGACCAGGATTCGCTTGGCCTCCAGGCAATTCTGGTGGCTCAACCTGGTCCGGGTCTTCAGGTGTGGAGCAAACCGCTGGCTCATACCGGTGAGCATGCCGTTGTGTTGCTCAACCGGACTGGCGCTGCAGCTCCTTTCACAGTGACCTGGAGCGAAATTGGACTCGAGCCTTCGTCATCCGCCACAGTGCGGGACGTGTGGGCGCGTGAGTCGCTTGGCTCGTATCGTTCGAGCTACACCGCTACGGTTTCTGCCGGAGATGCGGCCATGCTCACCGTCCGTGGCGTAGACGATAGCGGGACTCGATATCAAGCGGAATCCTCGAGCGGCCAACTTGAGGAAGAAACCGTAGGCATCGCCTGCGGACGCCGCTTCGGCGAGCCCAAAGTTGCGATTGGCGGCCGACAAACTCGCTTATTCAAGCTCGGCCATGGGCAGGGGGATACGTATATCCGGATCTCCTACATCAATCCCGGTAAGAGTTTTCGCGTTGCTCAGTTGAAAGTGAACGAGCAAATTCCAACCAACATAAATTTTCCCCCTACGCGTGAGAAGGATGGCACCATCACCATTGAAGCAGATCTTGATCGCGCCGGTGCCAACAACTTGCTGGCTTTTTCTTCTTCCTGTACCCCGGGTCCAGATATTCGGTCGATCACCATCCTGACAGGCGGCCATTAAGGAAAAAGGTCCTGTCTGATGCTTTACCTTCCGCTTCGTTCTATACAGAAATGATCTCGACGCCGAAATGTCACTACATTGCGTGGCTAAATTATGGGATTTAGACCGCGTGGCGTGAGGAAACCAGGTGGAGACAGAATGTCTGGCAGCCGCGCAGTTATTCGAAGTTTCCATAGAACATTTTCTCTATGGAAACTTCAAATCCATCTCTTGTCCAATCTGATTCGAACTCTCAGTAGAACTTTAGAGAAACAGTCGTGCCGTGCGGTTCTCTCTAGATCTAGAAACAGGGGTGCTTTAGAGCACTTTTGATCTCGAGAGGGATTCTCCAGAGAAAGGAAGATGCCCGGAGCCCACAATTCAATGATCCATCCGACCTGACAAATATGATGGAGGAAGGATGGCAAGCCTACAATGCGGCAAAAATCTATCCTTCTCTGGTATTACCGAAAACTTACCACTGGCCGCCGGTACCTGCCGGACCGATTTTTGGAGGACAATTAACGTGGCTCGACTGATTGCGACGACTATCCTATGTGCGTGTGCGTTACTCCACTCTCCTTTATGGGCGCAGATCAACGTGGGATTTGACGGTTCGAAACATCTGCCTGAGAAACAGATTGCGGCAATTCAGCCCATCGTGGACCGGTTCTTTCCAGTTGATTTGATGAATCCCGCGCGTCCCGACAACCGCCGCAATTGTTTTGGCGTTTACGACAGGGCTGCGGATGGCACCCCGTTAACCATTTTCGCCGTATATCCCGAGACTTTCCACGGTGTAGACGGCAGGATGGTAGAAATTCATAGGCAAAGTTCTAGAGGGTATACAGCGACAGACATTGGTCCGAGCAAATTCGGCTTTTCAGGGGTTTATTGCTCAGTGGAGTTTGTGGACATTTACCAGGACGACAGAGATGAAGTGATGGTCAGCGTTGAGGGGATCGATCCCGGAAAGGCGAGCTTTCTTTTTCAATGGAATGGGACACAGCTGACGAGCATTGGTCCAACGGTGCAGCCTTGGGAGCATGTTCTTCCAGCGTTCTCCAACGTGTGGTTTGCGAAGTTATATGACGATGAAGCATTGTCAGCCGTGAGTCTGGACGATGTTTCTCGAGAAGCAGGTGCACCTGTGACCACATTGATTTATCGGTTGCAAGATAACAAGTATAAACTTGCTGCCCATAGTACCTTCACATTTTTCTTTGGATGCGGACCTCATTCGTGTGAGCAAACAAACATGCCATTTTCGCTTGAGCCATCATCAGTCGGTCCCTATGTATTGCGTATCGGCAATGGGGACCTACAAGGGAAAAACCGGGTTACGGCTGCAACCGTTCTTATCAACGGGGTCGAGGTTGCGAATTCTGCCAATGTGAACGAGCAAGTCAGCGTGTTCACAACCGCTCTTGAAAATGTCCTCAAGAAGAACGAACACCATTAGTGTTCAGTTACAAGGCGCGAAGGGTGCAATCATCTATCTTGCAGTCGAAGATCACAGTCAAAGCTAATGTCTTATTCCTGGCCGGAACAGCTGCAATTGCGCGAGTACCTTGCGGGCTGTTCGGATTGACTGTCAGCTGCAAAGAGCATGTCCAAATTCAGTGAGAACGCAGAAGCGTTGCATTTTGCTGCTGAGTTTGACGACGCCAGCCCCACCGCACCCGGCAATTCTCTCCTCAGGTGGGTTTTGAATCAATTTTTGCAAGCAGTCAGCCCCGCAGAACCCACAGACGAGAGATTGGGCAACGTGCCAGATGGGACGGTGCCCAACGATGTATTGGTTACTGCGAGCAGCCAGTTGAACGGTGTTGCTCTCCCGTCGGGTACTATAAATAGCTCCGAACTTGGAACATACTGGTGCGCTTCCAGGAGAGCTAGCGGCTGCGAAAGGCCTGTTGCCACTCCTCAACTTTGCAGACACCAATGTTATGAATTCGAGCCTTGTCAATTCGCTGGTTCTATGTGCGCTTATCTCTAGTGGAAGCAACCCTTCATGTGTCGCACCGCCCGCCGATTCAGGTGCCGGTCAAAGTCTTCTTTTAAGCGATTGAGGTCAGCAACCCGTAGCTTCATTACAAGACGTAGATGCGGACCATCCACGACACTAATAACAGTGCAATGATGGCCAACACAATGTGTCCCATCCATTCACCCGGCGTTCTTGGATTACCCAGTCTAAACACGCGGTAAATAGTAACACTTCCAGGATTTGGAAATATCAACTCCGCACCTATTTCAGATGGGTGGGATTGTGACCATCTTACTGCACGTAAAAAAACGCAGGACCTGATTAAAGGGCCCTGCGCTTTTATTCCCTAACGGTTCACGTCCTCAGCCGAGGAAAACGGAACCCTTAAGTTATTCTCCGGCTGGACAAGTTACCGTGCCGCCGCCGCCATATTCATACGCGCCGATGTCGATGGTGCCGACCGTGGTGCGCGTCTGCGAGCATTCAGCATTAGCCCCTGCGCCATTGGTGCTCTGCACGTATTGATATTTCGGATTCAGGGAGTATCCCTCAGTACTGCTTCCGGGCGTCGTGCCGGAGTTTTTGGGAGGGGTGCCTGCAGTCGAGCTCAGGTTGTAGTTGTAACCGGCAAAGTTCACGAACATTGAAGGATTGCTGGACACGGAATAATTGGTAGTCTGCGTGGCGCCGCTCTGGTTGGTAACCGTTCCCGCACCGTACCAGATATTGTTTTTCAATGACGCGCCCACAGATGTTGAGTCGTCGACGACGAATGTCCCGCTGCCCAACTGATTCACGAAGGTGTTGTTCTGCACATACAGATCTTGCCCCGGATTGTTGGCATTCGCCCCTTCCTCGAAATAACTCAGGAGGTTAGAATTCCCGGCGTTGGGGCCTTTTTCAATTTCATTCCCGATCACGTAGGAAGTGCCGCCGTTGGGTATGTTGATTTCATAGCTGCTGGTCCCGTTTTCCTGGGTGATTTTGTTGTAGAGAATGTAGTTCACCGCCGCGCGCGTCTTT
This sequence comes from uncultured Acidobacteriota bacterium, assembly GCA_963744615.1. Taxonomy (GTDB): domain Bacteria; phylum Acidobacteriota; class Terriglobia; order Terriglobales; family Acidobacteriaceae; genus JAKAAZ01. Next base: position 683,016 of record CAVUUE010000002.1, on the reverse strand, counting down.
AGTAGATGGCCGACGTTCGAGGCGTGAGTATAGTTGTACTCGAAGGTCAGCGAAGCGCAATGGCCGATATACAGGTTGTGCGTATATCCATAACCGTTCGTGAGATTTGGGTCGCTTACGCCGTTCTGGTAGAACTCCGAATTCTCAATCACAATGTTGCTTCCCGAAATGTTGCTCTCCAGGATTCCGTCCTGATTATTGTGAAAGTAGCTGTTAAGGACGGTGAGATTGACTCCACTGGAGCGAATGCCGGCACCGTTCGCGCCATCAGCATTGTTGACGGCGGCATTTTCAAATTCCATGTTCTTAACCGTCACGTTGCTGCCGGTAAACACCCAGATTCCCTGCCGGTCTGCAATATGCCCGGTCGACCCTGTGTCCGTCAACCCTGCCGCGTTCAGCACCGGCCGGGCGCCATTCGACTTGAGCACGCCGATCAAGCTCAGGCTGCTTGCGTTCCATTGGCAGGTATCGTCGTAATAGCCCACGCCTGGCCCGGTGGATGCAGAATAGTCGATAGAAACCGTGTCGCCATTCGCCACCAGCGTGCTGACCGCGCATGGGGTTTTGTACGTCCGGGTAGGGCCTACATTCCAGGTTGTGGCGTTGGCTCCTGCGGTCAAACTTAGAAGAACTATCAGAGCGCATACGCACAGCAGCGTGTTCCGTGGTCCTGCATTCAGATTCATGTTCATCTCTGTCTCCATCGATGGCTCTATGCCGGGGGATTTCGGCTTCGATTTTTAGGTCTAACCGAGAGGGCTACCTTTATACGGCGGGCTACCTGTCGAGTCAATAGTGGTAGATCGATTTTGCTGAGACCAAAATCAATCGACGATCCCCTTTAATCGCATGGTCTGCGGTAAGAAATGCGCACCGGAGTTTTCAACAACATTAGTTGTCGCCATCTCCTGTGCTTCAAAACGTTGCAAGGCGATCCTGCAATTGCAAGCGTGGCGTGGTGACTGCAGAAACAACGACCCGGCATTCTGTGGCCAAACCAGCCAACAAGCGACCCGCCTCCAACATTCTGAATTTATAAGTGCTGTCAACGTTACTTTGGTTTCTGCCAGCTTCGCTTTTCGCTCACCTCATCCTCAGCGCCCCAACTATAGTTTTCCTTGCAGCATGGCGAAATGGCTTTTGACATCTCGTCTCGACTGCAACAGAGAGCCCAGTCGAACGCGGCGCAGACCGCGATTATGAGCCATGGGATTCAACGCGGGACCAACGCTCGCGGCGCACCAAACCTCGTGTTCCACTCATCCGACCAGGCATAGCCGGTAAACCCAGCACTTATTCCGAAATAATTGGAGTTCCATCCATGAAAATGTTATCCACAAAAAAATCCTTCGATAGAAAATTCTGCCCGCTGGCAATCTCGATCCTGGCTGGCTTGTCCACTTTCATACTGCTCTTGACCGGCTGCGCAAACCTCGGGCCCGGGGCCCTCACTGATCCGCCTCCCGTTTCCGCAGGACAAATTTATTCCAACGCCAGCCTCACCGGCACGTATTCGGTGAATGAAACCGGTTCGACCGGCAGCCAGTTCCATGATGGAAGTGGGACACTGCACTTCGACGGCAACGGCAACCTGACCGGCGCCCTCACGGAATATTATGTTGGCAGCACCCCTTGTCAGTTCAGCATTGTGGGAACTTATTCACTGGCCAGTTCGGCAAGCGGCACCAGCAGTCTGACCACATCCTCGACCGATCCGAATTGCGTCGGCAGCACCGGAACCGTCAACATTCAGGCAGCGGAACAGGGCCAGTCCTTCGTGTACGCCGAAACTGATGGCCAGCGGCTCGACTCCGGCACCGCATTAAAACAGTAGCAATCACGAGCTGCAGAGCGGGCGATGATTGCTATCCGTCGCCCGCTATCGCTTCTCCATAGCGCCGTGCATTCACAGCTCGCGGCGTCAAGTCGCGAATCTGACTTCACCGGCTCGACCGCCTCGTGGCGCCCATCACTCATCCAGACCAGTACCGTATCCGCCACGCCCGAAGAACGGCTGATCCCGCGCCATCCCCCCTCGCAAGGGTGTAGCATCTCTCCCATGTAGTTCTGCATCTTCCGCTAAACAGGTCGCCCTTGGTCCGCAACAATGCATCCCGCGAAACTTCGCGCCTGCTCGCAGTCGTCGTCACTGTCGTCGTCATCGCGGCGCTATATCTGGCCAAGATCGTATTGCTGCCGCTCGCATTGGCCATGCTCTTCACCTTCCTGCTTGCCCCGGTTGTCACCCTGCTCGAACGAATCCGCCTTCCTCGCGTGCTGGCAATTCTGCTGGTGATCCTCGCCTTCGGCACCGGTCTTGGCACCGTCGGCTGGGTTGTCGGCAAACAATTGATTGATGTCGCCGGTCATCTGCCGGATTATCGGGCAAACATTACAGAAAAGATGAAGACGTTCCACCGCACGCGAAACACCAGCCTTACGCGGGCACAGCATGAGGTACAGAATCTCGGTCAGCAGCTCGGGGTCTCTCATCCCGTGCCCGATGGAAACGAGCGTCATCGCCGCGGCGAAAAGGAGCTGGGCAGTTCTCCATTGCGGCCTCTATACGTCGCGGAGGATGGAAAAGCGGGAACCCCGCTCGATTCGCTGCCAAAAGTGTTCGAGCCGCTGGCGTTTCTTCTATTGGTTACGGTCTTCACGTTTTTCATGCTGCTCCAGCGGGAGGACCTGCGAAATCGTCTCATCCGCCTCACCGGTCGCGGCCGCCTGAACCTGATGACCCAGGCGATGAATGAAGCCGGCAATCGTGTCAGCCGTTACTTTCAACTTCAACTGCTGGTCAATATCTGCTACGGATTAATCATCTTCGCCGCGCTTCATCTCATCGGCCTTCCCCACGCCATGTTGTGGGGAGCCCTCGCCGGCCTGCTGCGCTTCATCCCCTATATCGGCGCGCCCATTGCGGCGCTGCTGCCCACATTGCTCTCGATGGCGGTCTTCAACGGGTGGCACCACACGTTGGAGGTTATGGCTCTTTTCTTCTGCATGGAAGTGATCACCGCCAATTTCCTGGAGCCCCACCTTTACGGTAAGCACACTGGGCTATCCTCACTCGCGATTCTGGTCGCCGCCGTATTCTGGACGTTGATCTGGGGCCCCATCGGCCTCGTCTTGTCTGTTCCCTTGACGGTTTGCCTGGTGGTCGTGGGAGCGCACGTGCCCAGCCTGGAATTCCTCAAAGTCCTTCTTGGGGATCAGCCGGTAATGCGCCCCGAAGCGCACTACTACCAGCGGCTGCTCGCCAGCGACGAGCGAGAAGCCGGCGATGTGCTGGAGACTTATCTAAAAGACAAATCGCTGGAGGATCTTTATGACTCCGTGCTGATCCCCGCCTTGAGCTTGTCCGAACAGGACCGGCATCGCAATGCTCTCGACGATGCGACAGTCACATTCATTAATCAAACCACCCGGGAGCTTGTAGAGGAGCTCGGCCTTCGCGACGGCAATCATGCCGAGGAAGCTTCCGCTGCCTCACCAGCGGAAGCCGACGCCAAACCCGCAGCCGCCGCATCCCAGGAGGCGAGTCCAACTGATTCCCCAGTCATTCCGATTCGTGCCGTCTGTATTCCGGTCCGCGATGACGCCGACGAAATCTCCGCCCTCATGCTCTGCCAGTTGCTGGAACGCGCCGGACATAGTGCACAAGTATTCTCCCTTGGGGGCGGAAACAGGATCCTGTCGGAAATTGCACAGTCCAAGCCTGACCTGGTTTACCTGTCGGGACTGCCCCCCTACGCGGTGGCATATGCCCGAAGGGTCTACAGAACGCTGCGTTCGCGCCAGCCTCAACTGCGGATCGTTATCGGACTCTGGAATTACACCGGCGACCCCTTGAAAGCCGCCCACGAGATCAGCGCCGGACGTGAGGACCAAATCTGCACTACACTCGCCCAGGCCGTATTGCTCGCCGCTCCGCCTGGCGCGCCGGTCCCGGCCGCTGAAAAATCCGCCACGGATCTGGCGCTCGCCCCGGTCTCAGGTTAGGACCGCTCTACCCCTGCCTTGGAATGCTCCATTCTGAATTCCGCTGTCCCAATATTGGAGCTGGGAATTTCGCCGGCGTATCCCTTGCAATTCTCATCATCGATCGATGAATCCGCCTGTAAACTTGCTTCGGAGACCCCCCCGCATGCTTGGAAAGCAATTGGCCCGAAGTGGCCGCCGCGTGATCTTGATCGGAGCCGCAGCCGCGCTGATGGTGGTCCACGCAGCGGGGCAACAGGTTAAGATTACGAACATTCGCGTCGAGAAAAAACCAGGGGCAGTGGATGGCCGGGCCGTGGCCACGGTGCTGGAAACCGTCAACGTAAAGGGCGCACAGGTTACACGAGAGAAGAAGGGCCGCGTCGCAACCCACGCAGTCCAGGCGTGGAGCATCATGGAGGGTCACGGGGCGCTGCTTCTGCTTTCTCCAAAAAAGAAAAGCGGTTTATACAGGCTTCGCTATTACGATCCGGAGCCCGCCAAGGGTCGCTTTCTCGGCCTCGTCCCGTTTGCCAAGGCGAACATTGTGGAATCGCAGGCCGCGGGTGGCTCCTGGGCATTCGCCATCACCGGACTGGCTTCGGACACTGGGCAACCCACCATCTTCGCCGGCGACATGAATGCGGTCCACGCCCGCATCGACAATGCTTCGGACCCACATTTTTTGCCCGATTCCCTAGCCTTCCAGACCTCCGGCAGTCCTGACAGCTACAGCATAGCCACGTTAATGGGTGAAGATTTTCGCGGTTTGATCCTGGCTCCTTCCAAAAGTTCAAACACTTCCGCGAACTACTTGCAGTTTTTGCCGAATGGCCGCACCCTGACCTTCAACGCAAACGGACGTGTGGACAATGGCCGCTGGATCACGGACGGCCCCGCCATTCGCGTCACCTCCGACCAGCAGGACGCTCGTCCTGTAGCCACCTGGCAGAAGGCGGAATTGCATGCCGTCACGGGCATACCTGCCACCCGCAGAATTGGAGTCCGCCTGCTCGAGCCGCTCTCCTCCAGAACGGCCAAAGCCGGCATGGAAGTCAGGGCCGTCTCGATCACTCCGGCCATCTCGAAGGGCGTCATCCTCCTGCCCCAGGGGACCGAGTTCGACGGCAAAATCACACACGCACATGGAGTCGGCTGGGGCATCCAGCATGAGACGGCGGCGCTTACCGTGCGCTTCGACACCGCAAGATTGCCCGATGGCCGCGTCCTGCCCATCGATGCCTGGATCTTCCAGGTGGAGAACGCGAGAGAAAGTGTGACGAAGGATGGAAAAATCCAGGGCATCCGCTCCACAGGAACAATCGGTTACTCGGCGGAAAACAAGCTGACCGCACTCGCCCAGGTCGATCCCATGGCGTACTTGTTTCTTGCTGTTTCCGGCCCGGCGGTGCTTGGATTCGCGGAGCCGGAAATTCTCTACAACGCGGGCACCGACCTGTTGATAGAATTCCACGCTCCAGTGATCACCGCGGTGAAGTATGAACGGCGAGTCCCGCGAAACAATCTGAACGCCCACCAGATGTCGCAGCTCGAAGCGATGGTCAAAGACCTTCCCTACCGCACGGCTACCGAAATCGGCAATAAAGAATCGGACATCACGAATCTAGTCTTCATCGGCAAGGCGAGCGCTCTGCAAAGCGCATTTGACGCGGCCGGTTGGACAACTTCCGACACGCTGACTGCGGCATCCACGTTCAACACCATGAAGACCGTCGGCGGCAACCAGACATACTCCCAGGCGCCCATGTCCACTTTGCTGCTCGATGGCAAAAAGCCTCTGTTTAATCTGCAGAAGAGCACGAACACTTTCGCCGCCCGCCACCACATTCGCGTTTTTTCAAGTAAGGAGACGCTGGATAACACCACCGTGCTCACCGGCTCCTCCACCCAGGACACCGGCATCGCATTTTCCAGGAAGCAGAGAACGTTCATCCATCTGATCGACCCTTATCTCGACAACGAGCGCTCGAAGATCGTAAACGATCTCGCCTTCACCGGCTGCGTCGAGAGCATCGACATGGTTCCGCGCCCATGGGTTCCGCGGGACGCCTACAACTCGACCGGCGACCGGCTGCGTACCGACGGCGAGGCCGCGGTGCTCTATCTCAACGATTGCAGGGAGCCGCACATCACCCCGAGCACGGTCGCCCCACGCGCCGGAATCGGACAGCGCGGTGAGCGCAATACGGCGCTTGCCGTCAAAGATACGGTGTATCGCGGAAATCTCGTCTACCAGGGAATCACCGGCGGAATGAAGGTCCGCACCTATCTGGCCCAGCAAGGGGAACTCGAAGAAGAGACCGGCAACTGGCGCAAGAGCGACGCCTCCGGCACGGAGTACAAGGTGAGCGGCGCGAGCCAGGGTCTCTGGGGACGCACCTTCCAACGGAATCAGGCTGGCCCGGTCGCCGGCAGCAGCGAACTGGATGCCGCCGCTCGCGCGCGAATCCGTTCGCATCGGTGGGATGCCCCACACTACGAACTTGGGCTCAATCTCGGATACTCGCGCTACCGCAACAGTACGCTCGAGGCGACGGTGGTCATCATCGAGTCTTCCGATACAACCAAGCCCACCTATGTTTTGGCGCTCGGCGATCAGGTCGGCGACGGCTGGGCGGCAGGCATTTCGGTCACGCTGAATTCCTGGAACTACATTTCCAACGAATTTTCCTACATGCGCCAGCAGACGAAATTCGATCTGTTCGCGTTCCAGGCATCCACCGATCCGCAGGCGGAGCCGACTCTGGACGTCAACACTGTCGGTCTCACCACTCGCCGCGCCGCATACAATACCGTCCTCAATCTCCGTCCGCGCAAATCGCGGTGGCGTCCCTACATCGATGCCGGTCCGGTCCTGCAACTCATCTCAATTTCGCAGGCGCCATTGAAACAGCCGAGTGGCTATTTCAGGCTTGGGCTTTCAAATGTAGGACTGATCAAAGCCGCCTTCGATTTCGCCGGCACCCCTCCGCTGAACGGCGGCGGTATCTTCCAGCCGGGGCTGCAGTACGGGGCCGGGATCAAGTACCGCGTGCATCCCCGCATAATGCTGCGCGCTGACTTCGGGGAAACCTGGAGCAAGAACCCGGAGATCATTCGCGACAGCTATCTGGGATACGTGCCCGTCGGTCTGGATTCCACCTATACGACCACTGTGGTGCCGTTCAAGCCGCCGAACAAATTTTTCGAGCAGCGCGCTACGCTCGGCCTCGCCTTTACCTTCTAAGTTTCACACCTGGCCGAAGACTTACGTCCGCTCCACCTCAAAACAAAGTGGGCTCGTCGGCTTGCCGCCTCTTCTTTGTTTCGCGCCGCGCGGCGGGCTCCGGCACCGGCTTCCGCTCCGATGGAGCGGATCCCAGCAGCGTCAGCAGCTCCCGCATTTCCTGCCGCAGTTCCTTTATCTTCGGCGGCCCGGGACTTTTCGACTGGGTCGCAAGCTTTGGTTGCGCGGGAACCTTGGCCGGCGCCGCGGATTCTGCTTTAACCTTCCCCGACGAAGCGGACTTCTTCGCTTTCCCGTCAATCTCCGCGACCTCAGGACGCTGCGCCTCGAACAATCCGGAACTCGCACGCCGCTTCTCCGTAAGCAGGCGCCGCGCTCCCGCGATGGTAAATCCCTCGCCGTATAAAAGGTGCTTGATCTCCAGCACGACTTCGACATCGCGCCTGCGATACAGCCGCTGCCCGGTTCCACCCTTGTTGGGCTTGAGCTGCGGAAACTCCGTCTCCCAGAATCGCAGCACGTAAGCCGGCAGACCGCACAGCCGGGCGACGTCCCCGATCCGGAAATACAGCTTGTCGGGAATCAGCACCGGCGTCTTTGCGTTCTGCATCTTGCGCCGCGCTGCCTGCTGTCGTGCCATCGAATTCCCCTCGTCAACTGGCAGATCCGGAATGCCTGCTAACCGCCGTTCTCACTACGGAAGCGAACACGGCGTGCATAGACGTCGAAATGAATCAAAGGAAAAAACGTCTGTTGCCTGCGTGGGGAGGCAGGCGAGCTTTCAGAGAGTATAGGGTATCGGTGCTCCCATCCCGCAACTTTCCTCACGCCCACGCTGCACCGGACTTGCACAATCGCGAGCCTTCTCGCGGTTCACATCGGATCTATACGGCCAAAAAAAGGGCCCTGTCACTTCGACAAGGCCGTTGCCTGGTGGTTGGATTGTGTTGCCGTAGTCGTCACTCTTCCGCGCAGCGTAGGACTTGTGTTTGCCTCCGGCAGCTTTTCTCCCCTGCAGCTGTCTCTACTACACACCAAATCGCGCTTGGGTGCGACCTAGCACTATATGTTGGGGTATAGGCGGGGATATGTCAACGAAAAAATAGATTGCCTTCATGCCAGTCAACCTTGGAACGAACAGCTTCTGCGAAGCGTATCTTCCTAATGAAAGCCACCAGCGTGCGGCTGGTCCGCTGATACGGGGGAACTTTTAAATGGCCGTTCCAGATTTGAAACATAATCGGTTGCTTGCAGAGACATGGATTCTAGCCGGCGTCCTGCTGCTCGCGATTGCAGGCTGCTCGGTGCACGAGCATCAGAACGGGCAGACAGAAAGTGTCCAGCTCCACACGCCGCTGGGCGCGCTCGATGTCCGCACCAATGCCGTTCACGGGCCGGAGGTTGGGATGCCGGTTTACCCAGGCGCGGTTGAGACAGGGCAACATGGGCACGACTCCGGATCTGCCGATATTCACATGAGCTTCGGCAACTGGCACCTGAATGTGAAGACCATCGAATACCGCAGCAACGACCCGGAAGACAAGATCGTGGCCTTCTATCAGAAAGCAATGGGGCAATATGGAGACGTGCTCACCTGCAAGGGCAAGACCGCAATCGGCACGCCGACGAAAACACGCCAGGGTCTCACCTGCGCCCAGGACCACGAGTATGACGTCAATATGAACCTGGACACTTCCGGCAACAACATAAACATAAAAACGCCACATCTCAGCGGCGATATAAAGCTGCTGGCTGGTTCGCCCGAGAACCAACACATCGTGGAGTTCAATCCGTCCTCTGACGGTACGAAATTCTCCCTCCTCGTTGTCCAGTTGCCGCATAAATCGCAAACGGACTGACCAGCGCCGTCAATGCGATGCTGCAGTATTGCCGCGAACTACAACCTAGTTTAAGTTCAAGATATGGATCCGGTTTGTCACCGCTGCAGTGCCACTGTCGAACCCGACAGCATCTATTGTCAGAACTGCGGCGCTCCTCAGATACGTTTCGTCGCAGCGGATGAAGATGCCGCCGCGGCTGGCGTAAAGAACGATGGAATAATCCCAGATTCCCTCGATCAGGAGAGCAGCCGTTCCATTCAGTGGAAACCTACCATTCGCATCGCAGCATCCGTTGCGCTCGCCGTGGGAATTCTGTCGACGCTGTCTCGTCGCTGGAAGCGTGCTGTGGGTGGCAATCGGAGCGGTCTTCGTCATGGGCATGTACCACCGCAGGCAGCCGCGCGCATTTCTCGGTCGCGGTGTCGGCGCTCGCATCGGAGCTCTGATGGGCCTGCTGGCAGCAGCGGTAGCCCTCGCCGGCAATGCGATTTTCCTGGTGCTTCAGCGCTACGGAATGCATCAGGGCGCGCTGATCGACAGCCAGCTCACTTCCATTGTGAAACAGGCAGCCGAACGCGCCGCGGCCATGGACCCCCAAGCTCCCGTGGCGATGTTCACAAGCTTCTGGCTTTCACCGGAAGGCCGCATCGGTCTCATCCTGCTCACCATGGGATTCCTCGCGCTGCTCATTTTTATGTTTGCCATCGCCGGCGGCATGCTGGGAGCCCAGATCTATCGTTCGCCGCGTCGCCGCAAGGCGATCCCATAGCTCGAGAACTCCATCCCCGCTCGCCTTTCGATGCTTGCCCGGCTCCTCCTCCTGCCCGTATGATCGAGCGAAGATCATGAAGGAAACTCCCGCAAACCGCCTTCCCACATCCCCGCTGCGGGAGAAATCCCGCCTCATGTCCTCCTCTGAAATTGAGCGCACACTGGTGCGGCTGGCGCACGAGATTGTCGAAAAGAACAATGGCAGCGAAAACCTCGCACTCGTCGGCATCCAGCGCCGCGGCCTTCCAATCGCTCAACGTCTCGCAAAGCTGCTGGCCGTCATCGAGAAGAAACAGATCGATGTAGGAACGCTCGACATACACTTCTATCGCGACGACCTCTCAACCCGCGATGTCCGCCCGGTCGTCACTCCCGGCGCGCTGGGATTCGATGTGAATGGACGCGATGTTGTGCTGGTCGACGATGTGCTCTACACCGGCCGCACTGTTCGCGCCGCCCTCGATGCGCTGATGGATCACGGCCGCCCCAAACGAGTGCAGCTTCTGGCGCTCATCGATCGCGGCCATCGCGAGCTGCCGATCGAGGCGACTTTCGTCGGACGGACGATTCAGACCACGGACCGCGAAATTATTGAAGTAAAGTTGGACGAAGTTGACGAGAGCGAACAGGTCCTGCTGATGGAGCGATTTGATTAGCAGGTTCGCCTGCCGAGACCGATCGCAGATGTCTCGCGTTTGACGCACGGGTTAATGCAAAGCGGACTACCAGCGAATCTATGCCAGCGAACGACAAGCAAGCTGCGAAAATAAAGACCGCGAAAAAATCTTCGCCAATCGCGAAGCACGCCTTTTTTCCCGGTTCGGCATTGTCGGTAACGCATTTCACCCTGGACGATGTCAGCCGCATCCTGTCGCAGGCGGAAAAATTGGAAACCATGCCGCCGCTCGCGAGAGCCCGGCTGTATGCCAAGCGCCGCGTCGCTCTCTTGTTTTACGAGTCGAGCACGCGCACCCGCACCTCGTTTGAGCTCGCGGCGAAATCGCTCGGCGCCGATACCGTCCTCGTCAGCGCTCTTTCCTCCAGCATCGAAAAAGGCGAATCGCTCAAAGATACCGGCCTCACCCTGCGCTCACTCGGGGCGGAGTGCATCATCCTGCGCCATCCCAACTCCGGCGCACCCTATCTCCTCGCGCACGCCACCGGCCTGCCCATCCTGAACGCCGGCGATGGAATTCACGAACATCCTTCGCAGGCGCTGCTGGATCTTCGGACGATTCTCGCGCGCGTGTATCCAAAATCGAAACGAACCATCTCCGATACCACACTGCAAGGTATGACTGTGACAATCGTCGGAGACATCCTGCACAGCCGCGTTGCCCGTTCAAATGCTCTGCTGCTGCCGCGGCTGGGAGCAAAAGTAATCCTTTGCGGACCGGAGGCGCTGCTGCCCGTCGATGCGGCCGGCATCGGCCCCGGAGTAACAATTGAACGAAATTTCGAACGCGCCCTTGCGCAGTCTGGTGTGGTGATGATGCTCCGCATACAGCGGGAGCGGCTCGCAGGGCTTCATCTCGATCTCGACGACTACACCCAGCAATATCAACTGCATTCCGAACGGCTGGCGGCGCATTCCCCGAACGCGCTCGTCATGCATCCCGGACCCATGATTCGCGGGCTTGAGATCACCAGCGCCGTCGCCGATGGACCCAGTTCCGCGGTGTGCGATCAGGTGCGCCACGGCACCGCAATCCGCATGGCGCTGCTTGCCCGCGCCTTCGACGCCACATCCGCACCCCATAAAAGAACAGGTGAAAAACGATGAGTTCCATTTGGATTCATAGCGGACATCTCATCGACCCTTCAGCCGGCATCGACGAACCCCGCGACCTGCTGCTGCGCGACGGGAACGTGGCGGCAATCGAGCTTCCCGGCAAGTTGAATGCGCTGGCGAAAAGAGAAAATGCGCTCGAAGTAAATGCCGCCGGACTGATCGTCGCCCCCGGCCTCATCGATATTCATGTCCACCTGCGCGAACCTGGGCAGAGTTATAAAGAGACGATCGCAAGCGGAACCCGGGCCGCTGCGGCCGGCGGATTTACCGGCGTCTGCCCGATGCCGAACACCTCACCCGTCAACGATTCACCCGAGATCACCCGCTGGATGCAGGCCGCCGAACGCGACGCGGCCATTCAGGTCTTTCCCATCGCCGCCGCCACACGCGGCAGCATGGGAGAGAGCCTGACGAATTACAGCGAGCTGAAAGCCGCCGGGGCCGTCGCTGTTTCCGATGACGGCAAACCCATTTTGCGCGACGACATCATGTATGAAGCGCTTGCGGCTGCGGCGCGCGTTGGGTTGCCCGTCATCCAGCACGCCGAAGATACGCGGCTCACGCAGGGCGCAAGTATGAATTCCGGGGCGCTCGCATTTCGCCTCGGACTGCGCGGCATGCCCGCGGAGGCGGAAAGCGGAATCGTCGAGCGTGACATCGAATTGCTGGAGAAGGTTGCGGACAGCCGCGCCCATCTGCACGTCGCGCATCTCTCTACGGCGGCCGCGCTGGAGGCTGTTCGCCAGGCCCGGCGCAGGGGCCTGCACGTCACCTGCGAAGTTGCGCCCCATCACTTCGCGCTCACCGAGCAGGCCATCGGCGACTACGATACTGACGCGAAAATGAATCCTCCGCTCCGCAATGACAAAGACCGCGCCGCGCTGATCGCTGGCCTCATCGATGGCACAGTGGATGCGATCGCGACCGATCACGCGCCGCACGCAATCCACGAAAAAGAGCAGGAGTTTGAGCGGGCGCCGAACGGCATCACCGGCCTCGAAACTGCTCTAGGCCTGTCCCTAATGGTGCTACACCACCAGCATGGAATGCCGGTCTCACAAGTGCTTGCGCTGTTGAGCAGCCAGCCCGCCAAGCTGCTGCACCTGAAAAATCGCGGCTCCCTCGCCGTAGGCTCCTTTGCGGATGTTGTCGTATTCGGCGCCGACGAACAGTGGCAGTTCCATGCCCTCGAATCGAAATCCAAATCGAAAAATACACCTTTCGATGGATGGAACTTTCCCGGCCGTGTGCGAATGACGATCAGCCAGGGAAACATAGTCTACGAATCGCCGCGAACAGGCCAGGGCCGCGATAATCAACGCCGCTGAAGAGCCGGTGGCTTGCTCCGGTCTTGCTTGCTTTCAGTGCACTGACTCCACTAGTGCTGGCAGCGGCGCGCCCTGCAGGGTGACGAACTTCTCTGGCTTGCAACACGCCTTGGCGAGCCGCTCGCGATCCACCTGCATCGATCTTTCCTCTTTGAACCATTGCAGAATTTTTCGCAGCACCTTCGCCGCCCCCGGATTCGGCGGCATTACGATCCGATAATGCATCCATTTGCCCTCACGCCGTGCAGCCACAATACCGGCGTTCCGCAAATATGCCAGGTGCCGCGAAATCTTCGGCTGTGGCTGTTCCAGGATCTCGACAAAGTAACACACACAGATCTCCTGCTCCCCCATAAGGTTCAGGAGCCGCAGCCGAGTCTCGTCTCCGAGTGCCTGAAAAAATCGCTCGATATCGAAAGGCTTCCGCTGAACAGCCATGACTGATTATATCCCGATTGACAAATATGTTTCTGACGAATACATTCGTGTATCAGAATGTATAGGAGTACACCATGGCAGAACAATTGAAGAACGCAGTACAGTCAAAGTACGCTGCAGTCGCCGAAAGTGAGCTCTCCGGAAATCACCCGGGAGTACACGCGATCGCCGAAGCCTTCGGATACACCGCCGAGGAGTTGACCTCGATTCCGGCTGGAGCCAACATGGGCCTTTCGTGCGGAAATCCGACCGCCATGGCCTCCATCCACAAGGGCGAAGTCGTGGTAGACCTGGGATCGGGCGGTGGCCTCGATGTTTTTCTGGCTTCGCAGTTGGTCGGACCGGAAGGAAAGGCCATCGGCATCGACATGACTCCTGAAATGATCGAGCGGGCCCGAGTGAATGCCAGAAACGGCGGCTATGAAAACGTAGAGTTTCATCTCGCGACCATCGACAAGCTCCCGCTCCCCGACGCGTCTGTCGATTGCGTCATCAGCAACTGCGTGATCAACCTTGCGCCCGATAAGCTCGCAGTCTTCCGGGAAATCTCACGCGTTCTCAAACCCGGCGGCCGGCTCGCAGCCAGCGATATCGCGCTCAAAAGTGACCTTCCGCCGGCAGTCGCACAAAGTGTAGCTGCTTACGTCGGCTGCATTGCGGGTGCAATAAAAATGGATGAATACCGCGATGGCTTGATTGCCGCCGGCTTTGAGCAGGTCGCAATCATAGACAGCGGGGCCGATCTGAACGCCTACGCCAAAGTTGAAAATCAGGCTGGGTGCTGCTCTCCCGCAGGCGGCACAATCGACGGACTGACCGCGTCGTCCGAGCCTTGCTGCTCCGCCAATGCCGCAGCGCCCTCCAGTCTCCATATGGATCTGACTGCTCTTTTATCGGAATACGACGTGAATGCAGCCGCGGCCAGCGTCAAAGTCTACGCGGTCAAACCGGCCAACGCTTCCAAAGCCGGATGCTGCGACGCAACCTGCTGCCCCTGACACAATCCGAGGAAATTCGCATAAAGTCGCCGATATACGATTTGCAATCCCGTATATCGTTGCTTAAAGTCGACATCGATACCTATGCGTAAACTTCCAATTTCTCTTCTTATTGTGAGCATCCTCGTGTTCTGCGGACATGCCTCCGCGCAGACTTCATGGACCGCCCGTTGGCTCGCCAACGTCACCAAAACTCAAAGCATGCAGCCCCACTGGATCACGCCGGTTGTGCTGGTTACGCCCAGGTTGGAGCAGGAATTTCGCGCCGACTTCGTACGCCAGCTCCTCCCCAACAACGCGCACACCTGGAACTACGACAACGGCAAAGGGCTCGAACTCATTCCACAGTCTCACATTGAACTGCTGATCAATGCCCCACCCTATATCCGCCACAGCCCGAACCCTGCCACAAATGGTGTAGGCGACGTCAGCTTCGTGATGAAATACCGCATTCTGAGCGCGAATGAGGAGAAGGGCAACTATATTCTGACCGCCTTTTTCGGTGGAAATGTCACCACCGGGACCTACAAAAACGGCGCGCGCAGTTCAACCCTGACCCCTACACTCGCTGGCGGCAAAGGCTGGGGACGGTTCGATCTGGAGTCGACCCTCGGCGGAACTTTGCCCGTAGACAGCACAGCCACTGTGGGCAGATCGATCGTATGGAATGCAGTTGCGCAGGAGCACCTAAGCCGTTATCTGTGGCCCGAGCTTGAGGCCAATTCCACATTCTATAAAGGAGGCGACAACGACGGAAAGAAACAGGTCTTCTTGACCCCCGGCCTCGTCGCCGGAAGATTTCCCTTGCACAATCGCGTGGGGCTGACGGTGGGCGCCGGAATGCAGATTGCTGCCACCCGCTATCATTCCTACAACCATGCCCTCATCTTCACTGCCCGGCTTCCCTTCTAGGCGAATCGAGCGACCCTGAAGGGGCGCCGCGCAATGCAGGCCACCCCTTCAGCTCAGTGACTGCGCCGAAAATTCCCAGCGCGAGGGGAATCGCTCCAGCAAGGAAAATCAAAAGAAGGTTGGCGACGCCACGCGTGTTGTCGCTCGAGGATGCCTGCACGATGATGGCCGGCAGCACCAGAAAAATTCCGCCCACCAGTAAAACTCCCGACGCCAAACGACGCCGATAAAAAGCACCGATCGATGCGCAGAAAGTCAGCGCTCCCCCGGCGAAAATAATAACGACCTCAAAATAGGAACTGCCGACGATGCTCGTCAGCGCCGCGATTGGACAATAGACCAGGTTGGCGAGACCCCAGAGCGTACCGAGCGAGAAAATTGCGGTTCCCCAGAACCGTTGCAGACGGAATTGCCGGTCGTAATCTCCCATCATCGATTCTTCCATCGCAAATTCTCCGCCGAAGCCTGCGAGAGAAACCTGCGGCCGACACCGTGCACCTCAGTGAAAAACATATTCATATCGCCTCTACAGTTTGGCACGGTCACGTGAATCGATGAGCACCCTTCCTCGGCATGCAGGCCGCGCGCCTCGTCAGCCGAAGCATTGCGGATCTACTTCTTCGCGCTCCGTTTGCCCTGAACAACATATTGGGCCGCGACTTTCAGGTCCGCGACAAACTGCGCTCTCTCCCGGTGGCGCGATTCATCATCACTGGCGCGGAGAATCGCTGAAGGATGAATCGTCGCTGTGATCGGCGGAAATCCTTCCACCTCAATGATCTCTCCGCGATGCTTCGTCACCAGAAATTTCCCGCCGAGCAGCCCCTGGGCCGCCGTCGCGCCCAGGCAAACAACAATCCGCGGCCGGACCGCCTCCATCTCCGCAGCCAACCAAGGGCGGCAGGCCGCAATCTCTCGCAGGGTCGGCTTTTTGTGCAACCGCCGCTTCCCTCTCGGCTCCCACTTGAAATGTTTTACTGTATTGGTGATGAAGACCTCACCGCGCTGAATGCCTGCTTCTTCCAGACACTTGTCGAGAAGATTCCCAGCCGGTCCGACGAACGGCTTCCCCTCGATGTCTTCATGATCGCCAGGCTGTTCGCCGATCAGGATGATCTCCGCGTCCGCAGCGCCCTCTCCGAAAACAGCCTGCGTCGCATTCGCGTATAGCGGGCATCCCTTGCACGTTTGCACTGCCTTGCGCAGCGCCGGAAGCGTATGGCTTTTCGGCAGAAATTCCAACGCGGAAGGATAAGCTTCGGACTGCGGCACCATGCAAAGTTGGATGCCGTGTTCACCCGCTACGCGCTGGAGTCCGACGCGCCCACGTCTATAACCGGGAAGCAGGTGAACTCCTCTGTGTCGACCTGCCAATACGGCATATAGAACGTGTCGGGATTGCCCTCCACCGTGAAGTGAAGAGGAGCGTCCGCCTTCGGGCGCAGTTGATGGATCAGATCTTCATGCCGCGAACCGCCGCGCATATGCAGCACGGCATCTTTCGATCCCACCGCCGCATACAACAGCGGACCGTAGCTAAGCGAATAGCGCTTCTCGCCGCGTATCTGATCCACTCCCGTATATTCCTTCAGCACAAATCCAACCGGCAGGGTGAATGTGACGGTGTCGCCCTCGCCCCAGGTACGATCGAGCGTCAGAAACGAACCCGGCTTGCCCACTGCGGCGTTGGAATCGTTCAGCGCGACCTTCATGTCTTCCGTCGCCCAGGATGGCACCCGGATGCGCAGCTTCATCCGCGTTGGCCGCGAGCTTGAAATCGATAACTTCACTTCGCGCTCGAAGGGAAATTTTGTCTCCATGCGCATGCGGATCGGCTCGCCGTTCTGCTTCCATGAAACCGTGGAGGGCTCGAACAGATTCACATACACGCCGTCCGGCGCGATCGAATAGATATGTTCCGGCAGCGAGCCGATCAGGCGCGTCCCTTGACCCTCGCAGCAACTGTTGTGCCGCGTGCCTTTCTCCTTCGTGCCAACCAGCACCGTGTGATAGCGCAGGCCATAGGTCCCATCCTGATTCGCCATCGCGACGTTATAGATCGACTTCTCAATCTCCGTCGCGTAACGCTCCTCGTCGGGCGCCATCAACTGAAATCTCTGGCTTAGGAATACCCAGAATGAGCTGCCGCAGAACTCCCCAAGCTTCTGCGTAAGGGAGTTGGAATCCGGTGGATCGTAGTTGTATTCGATGATTGAAATCGAGCCGCCAGGCTGCTCCCAGTGCGCGTTGTACATCTCCCACGCAGCCTTCACGCCGTCATACCATCGTTTGTCCCCGGTCGCGCGATACAGGTCAAGATAGGCTTCCAGGTTCGTCAGCAGATAGCAGTGCGGACGATCGTATGGATACTGCCATACCTGGTCTTTTTCCCCGCCGGCCAGCGACTCGAGCCACTTGTCTTCAAGATAATAGCGCTCGATCACCTGCATGTCCGCAGGCTTGCCGACAGGCGTCAGATACATGCGCGTATTTGCGATCATTCCCTGGCCGCCCTGTACCGCTCCGCGCATCAGGTCGGGCAGATATTTGCACTGGTCGAACCAGTCGTAATTGCCGCGAAGCAGTCCGAAGGCCTTCGGATTTCCGGCGTAGCCTGCCTCGATCAACCCATGCGTGAGCCACGCGCGCGTATAAGCGCCCCGCTCGGAGTAGAAGATCGTGTCTTCCGGATACGCCATGATGTACCCGTTCGGCTGACGGCACTCCGCAATCCCATCCACCACTGCATTGAACCGGCCGCGCAGTTCCGGATCGTCGATCCAGCGCAGAGTATTTCCCGCTCCCATCAGGAAACGCCCCGCGTTCGATCCGGCCAGATCGCTTTCCCAGAACCTATCCGGCTTGCGTGCGCTTGGCGGAATTGGCTTCCCCGCCCGCTCGCGAAATTGCAGCAACAGGTCGTCTACCGTGAACGAACTCAATAGATAGCGGATGTTCCTCCGCATCGTCGTCTCGAACAAGCCACCCTGCAGCGTCACCCCTGAAACAGGAGCCTCGGCAGCATACGAAACACGCTTCCACATCCTCGCATCGCTCACGCGATCCGGCCGGTCGCGACGGACGTATTCCGTCTCAATGCGTTCCGGCCCTGGTCAACTGCGCCAGATCCTTTTCATTCCCATGTATCGGGTCCGCGGAGACCGTTCGGCCAACCGCAATGTCCTTCCCGCCGGAGACCACCGCCATCTTCGAAAGTGCGAACCAGTACGCGCCTTGCGTTGCGCAGCCTGGCACCGCCTCGGGCGCGCCCGCATCGGGAGTCATGCAGAGCGGCTGCGGAAATTTCGTAACCGTCAGACGCACATATCTCGCCTTCAGCTTTTCGGCCGGAAAGCGAAGGATGTTGTCTCTGGGATTTTCGAAGTCGGCATGCGTGCGATCGACAATCATCAACGGCCGGCTGAAATCCGCACGGGTGGACGCTTCAATCTTGAAGCGCACCGGAAATCCTTCCCCGGCATAGTACTCGTCCTTCCCTGGAACCATCGTCTGGTTCGCCGGATACAGCTTCACCGCGTCGATCATCTGCGGTTCCCCAAGATCAACCTGCACCCAGGAAACCGCGTCCGCGGCTTCCGATCCCTTCGACCGATACGCACGATAGTTGAAGGCCGGCGTGGATGCGATTCTGTCGCCGGTGAAATAGGCCGCGGCGGCGACCGAAACTCCCAGCAGAGCTTCCGGCACGAATAAATCGTTGATTGCCAGTCCCGCGCCCGCAACAAGTGCCGCCGACTGCAGAAACTCTCGCCGGCTCACGCCGCCCCGGGCCGCCTTCAATTCCGGTAAAGCCCCGCTTTTGCGCATACTGCCGCCCTTCCTCAAGCATCTTCTGTTTTGAAACGATTCCTGCCCGAATGCTAGTCAGCGGAAGTTTCAGCTGTCAATCGAAGGCGGATTCCTCGGACCTCTGACCCAATGTAAAGAAATCTTTACTTCGAATCCCTGGGCGTCCGCTGGGTCCCGCATCGATAATTGAGTGCAGAGTTGTCGGTTCAGCTTCGTCGGCAGGTCGATTTGCCACAAACGGCCGCAACAAGAATTTAGTATTTGTTGGTGATTGTTTTCAAACCTACGATTTGTTTTTTGGCGTGGATTCTATTGGCTACGCCGCTGATCTCCCAATCCCCCGCTGCCCAGGTCAGGATATTCACAGTTCCGGAGGCCGTGCAATACGCCACCGAGCACTATCCGTCCGTGCGCGCCGCGATGGAGCGGCGGAATGCGGCGCGGGCTGCGGTGGGCCTTGCGCGCGATAATTATCTCCCCAGGGCAGACACTCTGTGGCAGCTGAATCGCGCCACCCGCAACAACATAGCCGGGGTCCTGCTTCCACAATCCACTATTCCAAATCCTTCCGGATCGGTAGTTGACACCAGCACCGAATCATTCTGGGGAACCGGTGCGGGCATGCAGATTTCCTGGGAGCCATTCGATTTCGGTTATCGCGGCGCGAACGTGCAAGCCGCGCAGTCCACACTTTCCCGTACCGCCGCCCAGGTGGAGTTGACCCTGCTCGATGTGCAAACCGCCGCCGCGGATGCCGCGCTTTCCGTTCTGGCCACCGAACAAAGCATGCGCGTCACCCAGGCCGATGTGGATCGACGGACCGTCTTCGCCCGTTCCGTGCACGCGCTTGTCGACGCCAAGCTGCGGCCCGGCGCGGACGTCTCTCGCGCGGAGGCCGAACTCGCCGCAGCGCGCACTCAAATGATCCTCGCCGAGCAGAATGCACAGGTCGCGAAAGCCCGATTGGCGGAGCTGCTCGGACTCGCGGGAACCAACGTAGATGTCGCACCCGGACATCTGCTTGACGCTCCGCAACAGATTTCCCCTGCCGGAAGTGGCTGCCGCGAATCATCCCCTGGCATTGGTCGAGCTGGGCCGCGTGGACGAAATCAAATCGCGCATCCGCGTGCTCGATCGCGCCTACGTGCCGAAGTTCGACGTGCAGGCCGTGGGTTATGGCCGAGGAACCGGGGTAAACGGCAATGGCAAACCCGCCGACCGACCGTCAACAGGGCCTCGAACCGGATACGCCAAATTGGGCAGTCGGTCTCACGGTCAAATTCGCTGCCTTCGATTTCGCTTCCATTCATTCCAGAAAAAACATCGAGCGCGCCAACCAGCGGCGGGAAGAGCAGTTATACGGGCAGACCATTCAGAGCGTCACCGGCCGCTCCGCCCGGGCGAGGGCCCGGCTGGAAGGTGCGGAACGAGTTGCCGGGAATACGCCCATCGAACTCCAGGCATCGACAGAAGCCGAAAGTCAGGCGCGAGCGCGCTTTCAGGCCGGACTGGCCACGTCTGGTCGAGGTCGCCGAGGCTCAGCGGCTGCTCGTCAACGCGGAAATCGACGAGTCCCTGGCGACGCTCACCATCTGGCGCGCGCTCGAACAACTCTCCTCGGCGCAGGGAAGCCTGCAGCCGTTCCTCGACGCAGTTCAGCGCGCCGACGCCGTCGGGAGGTCCATTAGCCATGGGCCTGATCCGCGCAGCGCTTCGTCATCCGATTACTGTATTGATTGCCGTCCTGGGAGTCGTCCTCGCTTCCCTGTTGGCCATCCATCGCATGTCGGTTGACATTTTTCCCAGCCTGAACGAGCCGGTGATCTACGTCGCGCAGCCCTACGGCGGCATGAGCCCGGCGCAGATGGAAGGCTATCTCGTCTACTACTACGAGTACAACTTCCTCTACATCTCCGGTATTCAGAGCGTCGAGTCGAAATCGATCCAGAGCATCGGCCTGCTTGAAGCTCACCTTTCTGCCCGGCACCGACATGAATCAGGCGCTGGCGCAGACGGTGGCCTATGTTGAACGTGCGCGCGCCTACATGCCGGCGGGAACCGTGCCGCCCTTCGTTCTGCGCTTCGATGCCGGAAGCGTGCCTGTCGGCGATCTGATCCTGACCAGCCATTCGCGCAATGTCGGCGAACTTGACGATCTTGCGCTGAATCGCGTTCGTCCGCTGTTTGCCACGTTGCCCGGGGTCTCCGCGCCGCCACCTTTCGGCGGCAGCCCGCGCACCATCGTCATCCATGTCGATCCGGAACGTCTGCACTCCTACCGCATGTCCACGGATGAAGTGGTGAAGGCGTTGCTGTCCGGCAACGTTGTTCTACCCGCGGGCAGCATTCGCACCGGCTCATTGAACCGCATTACGCCGGTCAACTCCGTGGTCACCGACATTCGTCAGTTTGCCGATCTGCCGGTGCGCGTCGGGGCTGGACCCACCGTTTTCATTCGCGATATCGGTACCGTGGAGGACTCAAACGACGTCACCCTTGGCTATGCGCTGGTCAACGGCCGCCGCGCCGTCTATCTGCCGGTCACGAAACACGCGGACGCATCGACGCTCGACGTCATCCGCGAAGTGAAAGAGAGTCTTCCGAAAATTCGCGAGGTGCTGCCGAAGGATGTGATCGATCGAGCTGGCCTTCGATCAGTCGGGATTCGTGACCCACTCGCTCGAATCGCTGATTCGCGAGGGACTGCTCGGCGCGGGGCTTACCGGGCTGATGGTGCTGCTGTTTCTGAAAGACTGGCGCAGCGCAGCCATCATCGTCGTGACCATTCCGTTCGCGCTTGCTCGGCGCTGTGGTCGGATTGTGGGCGACCGGGCAGACCATCAACATCATGACGCTCGGAGGGCTGGCGCTCGCTGTCGGCATCCTGGTCGATGAAGCCACAGTTGCCGTCGAAAATATTCACAGCCAGCTGCTGGTCGAGCCATCCGTCGCGCGTGCCGTGCTTGAACGCGACGAAGGCAACGCTTGTGCCGCGTCTGCTCGCGATGCTTTCCATTCTCGCCGTGTTTGTGCCCTCTTTCTTGATGACCGGCGTGACCCGGTCCCTGTTCGTTCCGCTTTCGATGGCCGTCGGCTTTGCCATGATTGCGTCGTTCCTGTTGTCGAGCACGCTGGTGCCGGTGCTCTCCATCTGGGGTTTGCGCAATCATCACACGTTCGCGGAGCCGGAAAGCCGCTTCAGCTTCGCCCGTTTTCGCAAGAAATATCTAGAGCATCTGCTCGAACGGCCTGAAACGCAGCAAGACCATCGTGCTGGTGTATGCGGCGGTCGTCGCCGCAATGCTTTTCCTGCTGGTTCCGCAGCTTGGCCGCGAGATTTTCCCCCATGTCTCCGCCGGTCAACTGCAGTTCCGTATGCGCGCTCCCGCAGGCACCCGCATTGAAGTCACCGAGCGCCTCGCAATCCGCGTGCTGGATGTAGTTCGCAAGACGGTCGGCCCGGAGAATGTCGCCATCACGCTCGGCTATGTCGGCACACATCCGCCCGGATACCCCATCAACAGCATTTATCTCTGGACCAGCGGCCCGCAGGAAGCCGTCATGCAGGTCGGCTTAAGACCCGGCAGCAAACTGCGCGTCCGCGAAGTGGAAGAGCGTCTGCGTAAAGCGCTTGGCACAGCAATTTCCAGACACAACTTTTTCCTTCGAGCCCGGCGACATCGTCAGCCAGGTCATGGACCTGGGCTCGCCGACGCCGGTCGAAATCGCCATCAGCGGATTGCATCTCTCTGTGGATCGCGCGTACGCGGAGCGCGTAAAGACGGAACTCGCGCAAATTCCTTCCCTCCGCGATCTTGAGTTCGGCCAGACGCTCGATACCCCCAGCGTCAACGTCGACATCGACCGGCAGCGCGCCGGGCAGCTCGGCGTCACCGTGGAGCAGATCGCGCGATCGCTGGCAACGGCAACCGCCTCCAGCCGCTTCGTCGCGCGAAATTTCTGGCAGGACCCGCACAGCGGAATCACCTATCAGGTCCAGGTGGAGCTGCCGCAGTCGCAGATATCTTCCGCGCAGGACATCGCCGCCATCCCGCTCGTGCAGGGCGGCCCTTCCGATCACCCGAACGTGGGCGATGTGGCCCAGGTGAACTATGGCAATATCGTCGGCGAGTACGACCGCCACAACATGGAGCGGATGGTCACGCTCACCGCCAACATTGAGGGCGACGATCTAGGCCGCGTGTCCCGCGCAGATCGACGCAGCGTTGCAGCGGGCCGGCGCGCCTCCGCGCGGTGTCACCGTCGATGTGCGCGGGCAAATCGCCCCCTTGCGCGAAACATTGAAGAGTCTCGCCGAAGGCCTGGCCGCGGCCATCGTCGTCATCTTCCTGCTGATCTCCGCCAATTTTCAATCCCCGCGGCTGGCGTTGGTCGTCGTATCGACAACTCCGGCGGTAATTGCCGGCGTCGCCATCGCGCTGCTGCTCACCGGAACCACGCTCAATATGGAATCCTTCATGGGCGCGATCATGGCGATCGGCGTGTCCGTGGCAAATTCAATTCTGCTGGTGACATTCGCGGAACAACATCGCTGCGGCGGAAAAAGTTCGCTCGAAGCCGCGCTCTATGGCGCCCAGAGCCGGCTGCGTCCCATTCTGATGACCAGCATTGCCATGATTGCCGGCATGGTTCCGCTGGCCCTTGCGCTGGGCGAAGGAGCGGAGCAGACCGCGCCGCTGGGCCGGGCGGTGATCGGCGGTCTGGTTGCTTCCACGCTGGCAACATTGCTGGTCTTGCCTGCCGTCTTCAACCTGGCGCAGCGCAAAGCCGGCAGAGATTCCGCTTCGCTCGATCCGGACGATCGCAACAGCAGTTGTGCCGCTCCGGTCGATCCACCCGCGCCCGCAAAGACTCCCACAAACAATTCCGGCGAGGTGTTCGGATGAAATTCAATCTTCTCTTTCTGCTTCTATGCGCCGCGTTCGCGCTGCCACCTATCATGATCATCTCCGGCTGCGGTCACGGCACGCCGGCCAGCCAGCAAGCGCCCGGCGGCCACGTCGGAATCCTCCCTGCCCTCGTCGAAACGGCGCTGGTCACTTCGCATCCGCTGGACGTCACCATCCCGCTTCCCGGCGAGCTGCAGCCGTATGAAGTCGTCGCCATCTACCCCAAGGTCATCGGCTTCGTGCAGTGGATTGGCGTCGATCGCGGCTCGAAGGTTCATCAAGGGCAATTGCTCGCCCGGCTGGTCGCGCCGGAGTTGACCTCCCAGCGCGTCGAGGCGCAGGCGAAGCTCGCAAGTGCGCAATCGCGCCGCGTCGAAGCCCAAGCCAAAACCTCCGCCGATGAAGCCACCTATCAGCGTCTAAAGGTCGCCGCGGCAACCCCCGGAGTCATCTCGGAAAACGAATTGCAAATCGCCCAGGAAGCAGCCGCCGGAGGATCGTGCTCGCGAACTCGCGTTGCAGCAGACGGTCGACGCCGCGCGGGCCACGCTCAAGTCCGTCGAAGAAGTCGCGGGATATCTTCAGATCGTCGCCCCGTTCGACGGCGTTGTCACAGCACGCAACGTTCATCCGGGCGCGCTCGTCGGCCCGGCAGGCGGCGGCTCGCAACTTCCCATGCTCAACATCTCGCAGGTTTCGCGCCTGCGGCTGGTGGTCGCAGTGCCGGAGATTTCCGTAGCCTACATCAGTCCGGGAGCGGACGTTGCGTTCACAGTCTCGACCTATCCCAATCAGATATTCCATGGCAAAGTTGCGCGCGTTGGCGCAATTCCGTCGATGTAAAAACTCGCACCATGCCGGTCGAGCTCGACGTTGACAATTCATCCGGCCGCCTCGATCCCGGCATGTACCCACAGGTCGCATGGCCCATGCGGCATCCGCAGCCGACTCTCTTTGTTCCTGCCTCCGCAGTCGTCCGCTCCATGGAAGAAACGTTTGTCATTCGCGTTCGCAATGGAGTCACGGAGTGGGTGCCGGTCAAGCCCGGCGTTGCATCGAACGAAGAAGTTGAGGTCTTCGGCAATCTCGCAGCAGGAGAACAGGTGGTCCTCCGCGGAACCGAGGAACTGCGCGCCAACACCCGCGTCTCTCCGAAGTTGAATGCACAGGCCGGCTCTGCCACGCCAAGCCAGCCGTGAGCAAGGAAACAACTCCCGTCCAGCCGCCACTCAGACGAAGGCTTGCCACCGGCCTCCGCACCCACTATCGTTTCCCTGATGCAATCGACCGGCCGCAGGTGGACGACAGGCACAGTAGCGCGCGTATTGCCCATCGTCGGCCTGATAACGATGCTGTTCGCGCTGGCAGTTTTGCAATTGCGCTGGAGCTCGAAAGTCAGCGACGCGGAACGCGACCGTCTCCAGGAAAACCTGCAACGCTCCACCAGCGGTTTCCAGTCGGCGTTCGCGCAGGATCTGCTGGGAATCTGCCAGACGCTTCAGGCCTCGCAGCCGCGCGATCCTGACGTCCTCGCGGACCATCTGCTCGATCGTTACACCGTGTGGCGCCGCGTCTCCCGCCACGCTGCGCTGATCAGCGATCTCTATATCTGGCCCCAAACCGGCCAGCATTCGAACGCTCTTCTGCGGCTCGATCCGCAAACCCGCAAGTTGGAGCCGGTTGCCTGGCCCGACTCGCTGCGTGCGCTTCGCCGATCAGGCAGGACTCCATCCCAAAACGTTGCCCAGGCGGCCGAAGAGCTGGCATTGGAATGAACAGATTCCAGGGCTGATTCATCCTCTTTATGTGCTCGGCTCGCATGGTGCCGCGGAACGCCCACAGCTTTTTGGATATCTTTTCGTCGTTTTCAATACCGCGGATTTTGAGCAGGTCTATCTGCCGGAGCTTGGACGCAGATACTTTCCCCTCTCCAACGGATTTGTTTTTCAACTCGTCGAGCTCCAGCGGCGATCACCATGCCCGGGTTGCGTACCAGTCGGATGATCCTCCATCCGCGCAGGTGTTTTCGCATCCCGATGCAGCCATTCCTCTGCTTGACAGCCCCATCCTCTATCGCTCCGGCGCAGGCGGCCGCATTCGGCGACCAACTTCGCAGACTCTTCTTCAAGTCGCGTTTTCCTGTCCGCGCCCGATACGCCGAAATGGCAGCTCGTGGTCCGCCATCGTTCAGGGTCTGTCGATGCCGCTGTCACCAGCCTTCGTCGCCGCAATCTGGCCGTCAGCATCGTCGTGCTGCTGATGCTTCTCGTCAGTCTCATCACCATTTTGGTCGCCACCCGCCGCGCGCGCAGACTCGCTCAGCTGCAGATGGAATTCGCCTCGGGAGTTTCCCATGAACTGCGCACTCCGCTGGCCGTCATCCGATCCGCAGCGGAAAATCTGGCGGATGGCGTCGTCACGGAGGGCGAACGCGTCCGCGATTATGGATCGCTCATTCACAAGGAAAGCCAGCGCCTCTCGGGCATGGTCGATCACATCCTGGATTTCGCGAATCTGCAGGCAGGCGTTCCCAGCTACCGATTGGAAACAGTGCAGTTACAGATATCGTTGAGCGAGTGTTGGCGAGTGAGCGGCCGCTGATTCAGTCCGCCGGCATTGCAACTCGAAGTCGATATTGCGCCTGACCTGCCATTGCTTTCGACGGACCCCGCGGCGCTCAGCCAATGTTTGCAGAACCTGCTCAGCAACGCTCTGAAATATGGAAGCGGCGGAGGAAAAATTGTTCTCACCGCTTCTCAATCGCATGAAGCCAGCGACAGATCGCGTTCTGATCGCGGTTGAGGACTTCGGCCCTGGCATTGCACCCGAAGAACTTTCTCATATGTACGAGCCGTTCTATCGCACCCCTGCTGCGCGCGAACTCGCAGATACACGGCACCGGGCTCGGGCTGAGCCTTACCCGCGGCATGATCGAAGGCCTGGGCGGAAGGATCACCGTTGAAAGTTCCCCCGGAAACGGCAGCCGGTTCACGCTACACGTTCCCGTCACCGCGATGCAGGCCTTATGACAGTCCGACCGTCGCCTCAGGGTAGTATGTCACCATGCCGCAACGTATTTTGCTGGTGGAAGACGACGCTGGACTTGCGCTTACCGTCAGCGATCGCCTCCGCAGCGAGCGGTATGAAGTGGAAGTAGTTCATGACGGCGAAGCCGGTTTTTCCCGCGCACAGCACCGGGCAGTTCGACCTGATATTGCTCGACTGGATGTTGCCGGGACGCAGTGGAATCGATCGTTTGCCGCGACCTGCGCCAGATCAACATCGACACGCCCATCCTCATGCTGACCGCGCGAGGCCAGACCAAAGATAAAGTCAGCGGACTGAAAATTGGCGCCGACGACTATCTGACCAAGCCGTTTGAAATGCCGGAGCTGCTGGCGCGCGTCGAAGCGTTGCTGCGCCGGTCCGGATACGCGGAAAGATTCGACTGCAGCTATGGCAGTCCGGCGCGATCTCGGTCGATCGCCGCCGCAGCCGGGTCACCCGCAATGGAGAGCTGGTCGACTTGGCTCCCAGAGAATACAAGCTGCTCTGTTATTTTCTGGACCATGCGGACCGCACGATCACGCGCGAAGAGCTGCTCAAGGAAGTCTGGTCCTATCGCTTCATTCCTTCCACGCGCACCGTCGATGTCCACGTGGG
The DNA here is from genome assembly GCA_963744615.1 of uncultured Acidobacteriota bacterium. Taxonomy (GTDB): domain Bacteria; phylum Acidobacteriota; class Terriglobia; order Terriglobales; family Acidobacteriaceae; genus JAKAAZ01. The sequence continues at coordinate 655,319 of CAVUUE010000002.1, read as the reverse complement.
TTGGCTGCGTCAAAAGCTGGAAGAGGATCCAAGGCAGCCGAAGCTGATCCTCACAGTGCAAGGCCAGGGATATTGCCTCGGACGCGCAGAATTACCTGCAAACCAGTAAGAATTCGCGGAAGAAATATCCGTTGAGCCGGTTCGAACGTAACCGGCTCAACCCACGATTCGCGGTTACTGAATCAGCGCAGGCTCCTCGCCATTCTCTTTTTCTTCCGGAGGAATCACGACCGCGGCCGCAACCTTGTCCGGCTCCTCAAGATTCAACAGGCGCACGCCCTGCGTCGAGCGGCCCGCCGCCCGCACCGTCTTGGTGTCGATGCGAATGATCTTGCCGAACTGACTGATGACCATCAGCTCGCTCGCATCGTCGACCAGGTTAATCGAGCACACCTTGCCGTTTTTCTTCATCGTCTTGACGTTGATGACACCCTTGCCGCCCCGCGTCTGCAGGCGATATTCATCGACGTCGGTGCGCTTGCCATAACCATTGTCTGTCACGGAAAGAATCAGGCAGGCGCAATCGTCTCCGCCGCCGTTCTTCTTCCGCTCCTTCGGCGTCACCGCCACACCGACAACATAATCGTCTTTGCCCAGATCGATGCCGCGCACCCCATAAGCCGGCCGGCCCATCGAACGCACATCGTTCTCGTCAAAGCGGATCGCCATGCCATCGTGCGTCGCAAGGAACACGATTTGCTTGCCATCCGTGATCCGCGCCGCAACCAGTTCATCGTCTTTATCGATCCCGATGGCAATGATGCCCTTCGACATCACGTTCGAAAAATCCTTCAGCGGCGTTTTCTTTACCGTTCCCTGGCGCGTGCCGAAGAAGATGAACCGGCCTTCCTCTTCCAGATTTCGCACCGGCAGAATGGCGCAGACATTTTCCCCCGCCTGCAGACTCAACAGGCTGGCCATCGCCTTCCCTTTGCCCGCCGCGCCTACATCGGGAATCTCATACACCTTCAGCCAATACATGCGCCCGGTGTTCGTAAAACACAGCAGGTAGGCGTGTGTGGAGTCGATGATGAGCTGCTCGACGAAATCCTCTTCCCGCGTCCGCATGCCGAAACGGCCCGTGCCGCCGCGACGCTGCTGACGATAGGTTGAGATTGCGGTTCGCTTCAGATAGCCGGAATGCGAAACGGTGATCGCGACCTGTTCATCCGCAATCAGATCTTCCATCTGCAGCTCGGCCGTTTCGTCCAGAATTTCCGTCCGGCGAGCATCGCCGTACTCCTTCTTGACCGCCTCCAGCTCTTTGACGATGACGCTGCGCAGCTTTTTCTCGCTCGCCAGAATCGATTCATACTCCGCGATCCGCTCGCGCACCTCGGCCAGTTCCTTCAGCAGTTCGTCGATCGAAAGTTGTGTCAGGCGATACAGTTGCAGTTCCAGCACGGCGTCGATCTGCCGATACGTTAACCCTGCCTCCGCCCCGGCAATATTCGTCGTGTCCTTGTCCAGCTTGATGACAATCTCTTTGCCCAGCGAGAACCGGTGCAGATTTTCCCGAGCATCCGCACGCGAGGACGACCCACGAATAATGCGGATGAACGCATCGAGATTATCCAGCGCAATCTTGTAGCCTTCGAGGATATGTTCCCGCTCCCGCGCCTTCTTCAGCAGGAATGCCGTGCGGCGGCGTACCACATCCACCCGATGATCCAGGAAGTGACGGATCGCCTGCGGCAGGCTCAGCTCCCGCGGCTGTCCATTCACTACCGCCAGGAAAATCATCGAGAAGCTGTCCTGCATCTGCGTGTTCTTGTACAGCTGGTTCAGCACGATCTGCGCCTCGGCCGTCCGCTTCAGTTCGATAACGATGCGCATGCCATCACGGTCGCTCTCGTCGCGCACGTCGCTGATCTCTTCAATCACTTTCTCATTCACCAGGTCGGCGATCCGCTCGATCAGCTTCGACTTATTTACCTGGTATGGAATCTGCGTAACAATAATCGCCTGTCGCCCCTGCGTGATGTTCTCGATCGCGACGCGGGCGCGCATCAGGAAGCGGCCCCGTCCCGTCCGATAGGCCTCGGTGATTCCGCTCCGGCCATAAATGAATCCGCCGGTCGGGAAGTCCGGCCCCTGCACATGCTGCATCACTTCCGCCAGCCCCGCATGAGGGTTGTTCACCATCTCAATGGCGGCGTTCACGATCTCGGTCAAATTATGCGGAGGAATATTCGTGGCCATGCCGACCGCGATTCCGCTCGACCCATTCACGATCAGCGTAGGAATGCGCGTCGGCAGCACGACCGGCTCGAACGTGCTCTCGTCATAGTTCGGCGTAAAGTCGACCGTGTCCTGGTCGATGTCGGCCAGCATTTCGCCGGCAATCCGGGTGAGCCGTGCCTCGGTGTACCGCATGGCCGCCGGCGGGTCGCCATCCACGGAACCGAAATTTCCCTGGCCGTCCACCATCGTGTAGCGCATGGTGAAGGGCTGCGCCAGGCGCACCATCGTGTCATAGATGGATGCATCGCCGTGTGGGATGGTACAGTCCCATCGCCTGCCCCACCACCTTGGCGCACTTCGTGTACTTCTTGTTGTGCTGCAGACCCATCTCGTGCATCGCGTACAGCACGCGCCGATGGACCGGCTTCAGGCCGTCGCGCACGTCCGGCAGCGCGCGCCCGATGATCACCGACATTGAATAGTCGAGGTAGGAGCGCCGCATTTCATCTTCAATGTTGATGAAGATCATGTTCGCCGCGCCCGGGTCCGGTCGGGCCGCCTGGAGGCGTGCCGCTGCCGTCGCTGCCATTGTTGCCGAGGGGAAGTTGAGGATTCTGTTCGTCTGCCATATTTTTTGTCGCGATTCGTTCCCAAATGCGAGCCAAAGGCCGATCCGCCAGGATGCGTGAAGCCCAAACGGATGGAACTGAAGGTCTGCTTCTATTTTACCGTGTTCCGAAGGAATTTCGCTCTCCGCCAGAGGAGAAATGCTGCCCTGAAATCATTGATTCTGCTTGGCTAAAAACCCGCCGTCGTCGCCCAGAATGGGTCAACGCACCAGCAGTGGCAGACTGGCCACGCTTAGAGACCGCCTGCGTCGCGAGAATCGCGCCCGTAAGCCCGAGAAACACCCGCCGGTGCCGCGATCTCCAGCACGTCGGCAAACACTCCTCCGGTAAATGTAAGCACGAAGGGCAGCGCCCAGATCCATGGCTCGGCGCGCACGCCGGTGGTTTCAAGCGACAGCAGAATCACCGCGACGATCAGCGGCGTGGTGTTTCCGAAATACCTGGATCGCCGATGCAGCAGGAACAGCGCCACCGCCGCAACCGCGGCAATCGTTGCGCCCGCGTTCGGCAAGTCGCGGCGAACATGTGCCCCGCGCCGCTCCAGGAAAACCACAGCAACGCGTCCGCGCTCTGAAACACATAGCTCAACGCATCCAGGTTGAAAGTGTAAGACGCCGCAGAATCACAAGCGCGCCGAGGATGGCGATTGCCAGCGCCGGAAGCACCTGCGGGCGTCTGCCCTCCGCTACATACAACATGAAACCCAGCCCCAGCAGCAGCGCCAGAATCGCCGCCGCAACATGCGCCGTTGCGGTCAGCCCCAACGCAACCGCCAGCAACGCCAGCCGTGGACGCCACTTTCGCATCGGCCCTTGCATGGTATGGGCCAGCCCGATCGCCGTATACAGCACTCCGTACATTCCCCAGGCCGCCAGAATTTCATTATTCGGCTGGACGGATACGCGAATCATCTCCGGCGAAAAACAATAGAGTGCCAGCGCAATGAAGCCGCCCTCATTCCCGTACAGCCGCCGCGATACCCACCAGATGCGCGCCCCCCAGCCACACCCCGAACAAGATGAACGGCAAATCGCATCAGAAACAGCACGTCCCGCACCAGGTGGCGCATCTCCCATGGCGAGGCGCTGCTTGGCTGCCCTGCCACCATGCGTTCCAGTGTCAGCGGCAGCCCCGCTATCCGATATGCAAATGTCCCATCGCTGATGTTTCCGCAGGATGTCAGATATCCGGCCAGTGGCGAGGGTCTTTCCCACAGCTCGCGGCCGCATCGCGCATATTGATAATCGCTGCGCGTCAACGTCTGCCGGTGGACCACCCAGAAACATTGCACCGCAAACAGAAGCAGCATCGCGGCGGCCAGCATCTGCGGTCTGCGAAATTCAAATGTCGGCATGCGCATGGGCTGCTGCTGAGTTTACTAGACTCGGTTGCAGGCCCCGCTCGTTCGCTGTTGCGCGACCCGGCATTGCTGCATCTCGTCATGTCCAATGCAGGCAAATCTAAACCTCACCTGCTAGACTGGGTCTACCCCCCAATCAAAAATCAGCCTGATTCCATGGCTGTAGAAAAGCTCTTGATGTCCCGAGTTGTAGTGATCGGTGCGGGTGTAATGGGGTTGGCCGCCGCCTACCAGGCTTTATTAGATGGCCACAGGGTGGATATCCTCGAAGCCGCCCCTGAAGCCGGCGGCATGGCCGCACACTTCGATTTCGGCGGCCTTTCCATCGAGCGTTTCTACCACTTCGTCTGTCGATCGGACGAGCCTACATTTCAGCTCATGGCGGAACTCGGAATCGCCGACAAGATGCGTTGGGTTCCGACCAGCATGGGCTTCTTTCAACTCGGAAAGCTGAACTCCTGGGGCGACCCCGTCTCATTGCTGAAACTTCCCGCCCTCAGCCTCGTCGGGAAACTGCGTTATGGCTTCTTCGCGTTCGCCTGCATGCGCCGGGATCGCTGGCCCGAACTGGAACATCAATCAGCCCGCGACTGGATCATCCGCTATTGCGGCAAAGATATCTATGACCGCTTCTGGCACCCGCTGCTCACCTACAAGTATTACCAATACGCCGACAACATATCCGCCGCCTGGATATGGACCCGCATCCGAAGAATCGGAAAATCAAGAAAAAGCATCATGCAGGAAGAGCTCGGCTATATCGACGGCGGTTCGAAGACTCTCGTCGATTGCCTGCTCCACGCCATCGAGCTGCACGGCGGCCGTCTGCACCTCAACGCCCCTGTAGAGCGCGTCATCGTTGAGAACACTCAGGCGGTCGGCGTCAAGGCAATTGCCCGCTACTTCCCCGCCGATGCAGTCATCTCCACCATTCCAACTCCGCTGGTTTCCCGCATGGTTCCCGATCTGCCGTCGGAGTGGAAGGCCCGCTACGAAGCCATCCACAATATAGGAGTCATCTGCGTCGTCCTGAAACTGAAGCGCTCGGTCAGCCCGCACTTCTGGGTCAATATCTCCGAACCCGGCATTGAAATCCCTGGCATCATCGAATTCTCAAATCTAAGACGAGTCGGCACCGAGAGCATCATCTACGTTCCGTATTACATGCCCATAACCCACCCCAAATTTTCCTGGCCCGATGATCGACTGCGAGAGGAAGCGTTCTCCTGCCTTCAACGCATCAACCCCGCGTTGACCCCGGAAGATGTCATCGATGTCCGGATAGCTCGCCTGAAACACGGGCAGCCCGTCTGCGAACCTGGATTCGCCGCGAAGATTCCCCCTGTCCAGACACCCATCCACGGCCTGCAGATTGCCGACACCTGCTTTTACTATCCCGAGGACCGTGGGATTGCCGAAAGTGTCCGCATGGGTCGCAACATGGCCCGTGCAGTCTAAGGTTCTTCCATGACTCAGCCCGAGAAAAGCGCGGACAAAATAGCGACCTCTACCGCCGCGCCAAAGCCCGTCCTGGATTCCGGAAACGTCCCTTCAATCTTCAGCCCCAAAGTCGCGGCAGCAGGGGCGCTCGTCGCCGCCTGTACCGTCGCCGCATTCATTTTCGTCCCCTCGCTCGTTCGGCTCAGCTATCGATCCACACCGCTCTCTCCCGACCGCTTCGATTACGCCGTATTCCTCGCCCGGATGAACACGATCCTTCTCGGTCTTGTTCTTTCCGTATGGCTGCTCGTTCCTTCTCTCGAATGCGCTGCCCAGTGGCTGCGCGAACGTTGGCGCACCGCTTACACCGCGGCGGCACTGCTCGCGACCTGCGGATTTCTCTCCCTGTTCATCATTCACTACGGCAATCAGCAGTTCGGCAGCTGGGATATGGGCATCATCGTCGACACCGGCTGGCGTCAGATTCTCGGGCAAAGGCAGTACACGGACTTCATCACCCCGAATCCGCCCGGCTTCAATCTGGGCATCAAATATGCCTTTCAGCTCTTCGGCGTCAACTGGAACGCACAGCTCTATCTCCTGGCGATCTTTGCATCCGCAACCTTCCTGTGGGCCTACTGGCTGCTGTTGCGCCTGCTGGGCTCGAGGCTTTCCGCGCTCTCTATGGCGTTCGCGATCCAATGCGTTGCTATCCTGCCCCTCTGCTTCTGGTGGTACAACGATATCGTTGCCGTCCTTGCGGCCCTTTTCTTCCTCTCCTGCCTCTTGTATTCAAAGCAGCCCGATTCGCCCACGGCGCAGCTCTCCTACTTCGCGACCTTGTCGATCTTGGTCCTGATGAAGCCCAACACCGCCGGTCTGACCGCCATCTGCGGAATAGCTTTTCTGATTGTCTCCATCCGTCCCCGACGCCGGTTCGCCCTTCTTACCCTCGCCGCCGCAGCAGCGACTTTTCTCATCCTGCAGTTCAACAAAATCTCTATACCCGCAATGATCGCAAGCTACAGGGCTGTAGCCATCGAGCGCGGCGGGTTCAGTCGATTTGGTCTCGTCGGGCTCACCAGGGCTGACGAAATCAAGCTGCTGACATGGACGCTGGTAGCCGCCGCACCTTTATTGGCCCTGATTGGCCCAACCTTGCGGCAGATGCGGAACAGGCAATGGCGAACCGTGGCTTTGTATCTCTTTCTTGCGGCCACATTGCCGATCACGCTCTACGGGATGGCAAGCGACGGAGAGAACAAGTTAGTCGAGTGTGGAATGCTGCTCGCTGCCGGCGCTGTTGCCGCGTTTGGTCTTCGACTCTCCGGCCCCAACCTTCGCCGCCTTTTTGTCGCGACCGTTTTCGCACTCTCCGTCTGTGGAATCTATATGGGAGCGATTCGAATTCGCGTCTACGGTCTCAGCCCACATCGGTTCTTTGAATGGCGAACCGGGAACCATCCTGTCCCCGACAAGTTCTTCCGCGACACCTACGCAAGTCCCCTCATGCTCAATGTGCTCCGGGAGGTCAAAGCGGTAAAATCCGCCGACCCCGGCCCGTATTTTTTCGGCCCCGGAATGGAGTTCAACTACGCTGTCTTTGCAATTCCCTCCCCCAGTCACCTCCCCGTCTATTGGCAGGCCGGAACATCGTTCGCCCGCCGCGACGAACCCCGCTTGCTCGAACTGTGGAAGCAGCATCACTTCAACACCTTGATCTACATGAAAGACGACTACGCATTCTATTCACCGGCAATGATTTCGTTGCTGGCCGCCCAATACCAGAAGGATGACAGCTTTCCCGACATCACCGTGTACCATGCCCGACACTGATGCAAGCGACGGAGCTTGAAACTGGAAAACCGCCTGGATCAACGATGACCACACCGGTGGAATTGCGATTCACTCGCGGCTCAGCCGCAGCTGACGAGCGCTCCCATTCAACTCGAAACGGGCTCCTCTGCGCCGCACTCGTCGTAGCCTCGGTGCTCATAGCCGATCCCGTCGCCGATATGCCGTTCAGCGATGGATTCTCCTACGCCAAAACTGCATTGGATTTTGCCCGCACCGGGCATGTTCTCTTCAACGGATGGGCGACGGCAATGCTTGGATGGATGATTCCATGGGGCGCCGCCGTCATTAAGATTTTCGGCTTTTCTTTCACCGCCCTGCGGCTCTCCATGCTGCCGATCGTCGCCGCGACGGTGTATCTCTTCCACCAGATACTGCGGCGATTTGGCGTCGAGTCCCATCACGCGGTATTCGGCACCCTGGCGCTCGCCTTCTCGCCGATTTTCCTCCTCTCCGCCGCCACGTACATGACGGATGTCCCGGGATTGCTCGTCATCTTCGCCTGCATCTACATGTGCCAGCGCGCAGTCGCGACCCCTGTCGATAGAAATGCGCTCCTGTGGCTCTGCTCCGCGGCCGCGGTAAACGTCGCAGGAGGCACTGTCCGCCAGATCGCGTGGCTGGGCGCGCTCGTCGTGGTGCCGTCCACGGCGTGGCTGCTGCGAGATCGGCGCGGCATCAAGACCGCAGGAGTTCTTCTATGGATTTGCAGCCTCATCGGCGTACTCGTTTGTCTGAACTGGTTCAACAAACAGCCCTATTCCGTGCCGGAGCATTTAATCTGGGGCCCAATTCACTTCCAGACACTGTTTCATCTCGGTGCGGAGCTGATAAAGATGTGCCTTTGTTTTCTCCTCCTCATTCTCCCCCTCACCGTGGCCTGGCTGCCGTCCGCACGCCGACTGACTCGCAACACATGGCTCAGTTTCGCCGGCACGATCATCGTCTTGCTGGTGCTGGCCGTTCTCGCCTATGCGACGAAACGGCTCGACACCTGGCTGATGCCCTGGCTCATGTTCCTCATGCCGGAACAATCCAGCCTGGTCCCCGGAATGTTCGGTACACCTGTCGCGATGACTCTCTGGATAAGGCTCGCGCTCTCGCTACTGGTAATCGCATCCGGGCTCCTCTGCGCTGCGCAACTAGCCGTTCGAAAATCGAACCGGCCGGTCGAAACCAACACAAGCCCAGAATCGTGGAACTCGATCCTCTGGATTCTCGGCCCATTCTCGCTCAGCTACATCCTGCTGCTCGTACCCAGGGGTGCCTTCGATCAGATCCAGGATAGATATCTCGTCGGGGTCGTTCCATTCGCAATCGTTGTTCTGCTCAGGCTGTACCAGGAACAGATCGGTGCGAAGCTTCCCGCAATCAGCATCGTCGCGCTTACCATCTTCGCTCTCTATTCCGTCGCCGGGGCTCACGACCTGTTCGCCGCATCTCGCGCTCACGTGCGCGCCATCCGTATGCTCGAAAGCTACGGCGTGCCAAGGACATCCATTCAAGCCGGTTTCTCTTCCGATGGATGGGTTCAGATTCAGAACGGCGGTCATATCAACGAATCGCGAATACGCGTACCCGCGGGAGCCTACAATCCCCACTCTTCCAGGTCGATCCCGGAAAGGTGCAAAGACGGATTTACCAATTTCGCACCCATCATCACTCCCAAATACTTCCTCCATTTCCCATGGTTCAAGAATCCCGTCTACCCTGTTCCGGAGTGGTGTTTCGTCGACACCAAATTTCCCCCCATCCGCTACTCGACATGGTTGCCGCCCTTCCACGCAACGCTCTACGTTCAGCAACTGAAAAATCACTCCAATTAAGCATCTCAACTGGCGCGCAGATCTCAACATTGCGCCCGCCCGCCGCTCACGATACCATCCGCTTGCATGCCAACGAACAGGTCTTCCAACCACATTCTCTCCGCCGAGCCGGTGGAAGACGACCTCGCAATCGAGCTGAAGCTCCAGCAATCGACACTTGCGTTCAACCATTCCGGAATGAACGATGAGCGCACCTGAGCAATCGCGACTGCCTCGCAGCTCAGCCGCAGCTGACCAGCACTCCCATTCAACTCGTAATGGGCTCCTCTGCGCCGTACTCGTCGCAGCCTGTGTGCTGATAACCAATCCCACTGCGAATATGCCCTTCAGTGACGATTTTTCCTACACCAGGACAGCATTGGATTTCGCGCGTACCGGACACATCCTCTATAACGGATGGGCTACAGCGATGCTCGGTTGGCAAATCCTCTGGGGCGCCCTCTTTATCAAGCTCTTTGGCTTCTCTTTCATCGTCATGCGGTTGTCGATGTTGCCGATCGCCATGGCGTCCGTCTATCTGTTTCATCAAATCCTGCGGCGGTTTGGAATCAATCCGCCAAACGCAATCCTGGGCGCGCTGACAATGGGCCTTTCGCCGCTATATCTGCCCATGGCGGCAAGCTTCATGACGGACGTGCCCGGAGTGTTCGTCATCCTCGTCTGCATTTATATGTGCCAGCGTGCCGTTGCTGCACGAACCGACAAGGCTGCTCTTATCTGGCTATGTTCCGCAATGTTGGTCAACGTGGCTGGCGGGACAGTGCGCCAGATTGCCTGGCTGGGCGCACTTGTCATGGTGCCTTCGACTGCGTGGCTGTTACGCAAACGGCGCGGCATGAAAACCGCCGGAGTTCTGATTTGGTTGGCTGGCCTTGTAGGAGTGCTCGCCTGCATGCATTGGTTTAGCAGGCAGCCGTACTCGGTACCCCAACCTGTTTTTGGGGGGCCCGTTCACATCAAAATGCTTCTTCACATGTGCGCCCAACTTCTGAAAACTGCTCTGTGCCTCCTCCTCCTTGTTTTCCCAATCCTCATTGCTTGGCTTCCGACACAAAGGCGATTGGCAACTGCGGCAAAGCTCTGGTTCCTCTGTGCAATCGGCGTTGTTGCCGCAGCCGCCATAGCTTTGTATCTACATGGAAATCTCAACGGCTGGCTGCTACCTTGGTTGACTCCCGTTCTGGTTGTCGAGGGAATGTTGATACCGCCAGTCTTCGGCATATCGTCCGCCGCTTTGACATTCTCCATCACACTCGTAATTTCTTTCCTCATCCTGGCATCCGCAATTGCCCTGATGGCACAAATTGCAGGTGGCCGCCGGCGAACACCGTCTCGCCCAACCAGCCCTATAGTTTCGGGCGACCCGTTGGGTTGGATTCTTTTTCCGTTCTCGCTAAGCTACCTTCTACTGCTGGCGCCAATAGGCATTTACGACCGCATTCAGGACAGGTATGTGTTGGGACTGGTACCAATCGCAATTGTGGTTCTGTTGAAGCTCTACCAGGAGAAAATTTCAGCCGGAGTCTCGCGAGCTTCTGTGATTGCGCTCCTGGTCTTTGCCGCTTACGCGGTTGCAGCTACTCATGACTTTTCTGCGGAGTCCAAGACACTTGGTATCTGCAATTCAGACACTGCAGGCTTCTGGAGTGCCGAGGAGATCTGTTTTTGCAGGATTTTCCAGGGTAGGCCTTGCCAGTGACGGATGGGCTCAAATTGAAAACGGCGGACATATAAACGATCCGCGAATACAAGTCCCATCCGGGGCTTACCACCTGCAACCTGTCGATCTGAAAATCCCTCGAGCATGCACCTCGTGGATCTCACCGCTGACCCCTGCCATCGTTCCAAAGTATTTCCTCGTGCTGTCCCCAAATCCATGCTTCGCACCCACAAAATATCCCCCGGTGAATTACACAACCTGGCTGCCGCCCTTTCACCGGCAGCTCTACGTTCAGCAACTAAAAAGCAATTCAAATTAGTCCGCGAATTTCTCGATAATCGGTCAGTTTCAAATCGCTTCAAGAGCCGGATTGCAGCGCCAAAAAAGTAGAAGCTCAGCAGCCTGCAAACGCGCCCGGCCCGAAGTGTCCGGCTACGGACACCTCCAAAATCAAACAAATTTGTATGGCGTACCGATTTTCGAAAACATCCGCGTTTCAATCTCTCTCCTAAACCCACGCACCGCAGCAACATGCAAGCTGTCCGTTTTCGAACACATAAAAAATACAGGGGTAATTCATCCCAATGTCAGGAAAAAATCCGTCAATTTCACACCAGGGAAACTCGACTGCGCGATGTTCCACAACGTGGGATTGGTACGCCGTGTGCGCCCACCGCCCGAACTTCTTCCCGTAACTAGGGCAGGCAAAGAGAACCTATGGCACTCCACGTGCGTTTGGCCATCCGCATGCTTTTATGTTCCACGTGGAACATTCTGCAACCATCCAGACGAACCCACATCCACCCAACAATCAATCGCCCGAATTTTTTTGTTTTTTGTAAATTAGCGCATTTTTGAAAATTCGCCCCAAAAATCCCGGCAAGTTTTCCCAAGCCCCGGACTTCCGTCCGAACAACGAGTTTGAATCCGGCGCGACTTTCAGCCGCTGGGGAATTGGATCAACTGACCCGCTGCCGATCGGCGTCAACATTGCGTCCAGCCGCCGCTCGCGGTACCATCCGCTTGCATGCCATTGAACATCTCACCGGACCGCATCGTCTCCGCCGAGCCGGTGGAAGACGACCTCGCAATCGAACTAAAGCTGCGTCCGCAGCGCCTGAATGAATTCATCGGACAAGCGCAAAGCCAAGGAACAATTATCAATTGCGCTCGAAGCCGCCCGCAATCGCGGCGAGGCGCTCGACCACGTCCTGCTCTCCGGTCCGCCGGGGCTCGGCAAAACCACACTGGCCAACATCATCGCCAACGAACTGGGCGTCGGGTTCCAGCAGACCTCCGGCCCGGCCATCCAGATTCAAGGCGACCTAACGGCCATCCTGACCAACCTGAAAAAGCACCAGGTCCTGTTCCTCGATGAAATTCACCGCCTGCAGCCTGCATTGCAGGAAAAGCTATACACCGCGCTCGAGGACTACAAGCTCGACATCATCATCGGACAAGGCCCAGCCGCGCGCACCCACGTCATGGACCTGCATCCGTTCACCTTCATCTCCGCTACCACCCGGCCTGGACTGCTGGCATCCCCTCTGCTGGCGCGCTTCGGCATCCTTCTGCGCCTCGAGTTTTACACCGATGAAGAATTGCGCATCATCGTCCATCGCTCCGCCGAAGTTCTGAATGTGCCCGTCGATGACGACGGCGCCGCGGAGATCGCCATGCGCTGCCGCGGCACACCGCGCATTGCCAATCGCCTGCTGCGCCGTGTCCGCGATTACGCGCAGGTGCGCGGCGGCGGCCATATCGACCGGCCGACCGCGATGGCCGCGCTGGATCTGCTGCAGGTGGACGCGCACGGCTTCGATGAAATGGACCGCCGCCTGCTGCGGACTATCATCGATAAGTATGACGGCGGCCCGGTCGGCCTCAACACGCTTGCGGCCGCACTGGCTGAGGAAGAAGATGCACTCGAGGAGGTGTATGAGCCATTTCTGATCCAGATCGGTTTTCTCGATCGCACCCCACGCGGACGAGTGGCAACGCGGCTCGCCTATCAGCACTTCGGCCTCGAACAACCGCGCCGGCAAAGCCAGCTGTTCTAGCAGTACGGAAGGACACGCCATGGAGTCATTCCGAAATAAGATTCTGAACCACCTGGATCCTGAAATCATCCAACGTCTTGAGCTCCGTCCCGTACAACTGCCGCACGACCGCGAAATCGAAGCTCCTGGCCAAACCATCGACAATCTGTTCTTCCTCGAAAGCGGTATTGGCTCAATGACGGCCACATTCCAGGATGGCTCCCAGGTTGAAGTCGGCATGTTCGGCTACGAATCCGTGATGGGCGCTTCTGCCCTGATCGGAACCCTGCGCAGCTTAAACCGTGTTTATATGCAGATGGATGGACATGGATACGCATGCCGGGCATCGGTCGCAAAACGTGAGTTTCATCGCTTCGAGCGTTTTAGCGAGCTGATTCTGCGCAATGTCCAGTCGCAACTGATCCAGGCCTCGCAGTCGGCCGGCTGCAACGCCAAACATGAGGCCGATCAGCGTCTCGCGCGCTGGCTGCTGCTCTGCCGCGATCGCGCGCAATCCAACACGCTTCCGCTGAAACAGGAATTTCTCGCCGACATGCTGGGAACTTCCCGTCCCACCGTCAGCATCGCCGCACAGCAATTGCATGAGCGAGGATTGATCGAATACAGCCGCGGCATAATTCACCTGCTGGATATACCTGGATTGGAGCAGCTGTCCTGCGAATGTTATCGAGTAGTAAAAAACCATCTCGACAATTACCTTGAAGTGGAACAATCCTGATTTCTGCGCACGAACACGGTAATGGTTCTATCGGACAGCTCTGTCGCGCCGGTTTCAACCTGAACTGAAGCCGGCTGGAGCTCCCCGAAAACATGGCACGGTTCGTTTTGCAAAAACTGACGCTCGCGATCTTCGTGATCCCGATCATTGCCGTCATCTTCTATCTGACGATTCCACTGGGCAACATTCGCACCTCCCGCTTCGACGCGCTGCTCGTGCTCGGTTATCCCGCGAATCCGGACGGCACTCCCTCGCCCGAGCAACGCGAACGCGTGCTGGAAGCCATTCGCGAATATCGAGCTGGAGCGGCGCCCGTCATGATTCTCACCGGAGGCGCGGCCCACAACCGTTTCATCGAAGCCGACGTGATGGCGAAGCTGGCTGAGTCTTCCGGCGTGCCCGCCCGTGCGATCGTCGAAGAACGCCGCGCGCACACTACCATCGAGAACGTGGAATACTCGACCGAACTCATGCACGCCCGCGGATGGGATTCCGTTGAAGCCATCACGTCCCCGGCGCATACCCGGCGCGCCAGCCTGATTCTGATGCACGCGCCGTTCACCGTTAACTGGCGCATGCGGGCAGCGCCCTGGCCGGTGGAGTATAGCGCCATCGATAAAGCAGCGCGCTACGGCTCTGAGATCTTCACCTCCGCGAAGATGCGAATCCGCGGCTTTCACGAGACCAGGCCGTCGGCCCCCACGCGGTAAATTATTCCGCCGGTATCACCAGGTATTGTTCAATCTTGCCATCGGGCATCTGGTAGGTGGTCACGTTGACGTGCTGGTGCGGGAAAAATACATCGTAGATGCGGAAGGTCATTCCGCCGCGTGACTCCTTCGTAATCTGGCGAAATTCGAGCGGAGCTCCCAGCGGCTTCAGGCTCGATGCATAGTCCCCCATTGCCTGGGCGTCGAAATATGCGTTGCAGTTAACCGTGAAAAGCGCCCGATCGATTTTTCCATTCTGCAACCCGAGCAAGATCTGCTTCGCCTGTTCTGTACTTTGATCGGCTTTGTCCGGAGGCAAGCCAATCAACAGAGCGGCCACCTTCCCTGCAATCGCACCCGCCGCTCCCACCGCCTCCTGGTTTGTAAACACAGCGATCGCCGCCTTGTCCTGCGGCAGCACCATGTTCTCGCTGGTGAACCCGGAAACTTCCCCGCTGTGTGAAATCACCGTGTGGCCGTCGCGCGTCGTTATTTCCTGCCCAAGCCCGTAATGGGTATCCTCGCCGCTCTTCAACTTCACCCCGGTAAACATCTCCTTGTAAGACGCAGGCTGCAGCAGCGATTGATTCATCAAGCTGATGTCCCATAGCAACAGATCGCGTACCGGCATCGCCAGCTCGCCCGCGGCAAACATCCATCCTTCGCCATCCTTCGGCGCCGGACGCAGCGGCCCCAGCGCATAGCGGATATAGCCATGCGCGTCTGTCTGTTCGAGTTGCTGCGTGTCGGAGTTCATCACGCTCCGTCATCTGAAGCGGCGTAAAGATATTCTGCTGCAAAAATTTCATCACCGGCATGCCGCTGACGATCTCGACAATTTTGCCCGCGATCACGTAATTCGTATTGCTGTACTGCCACTGGGTTCCCGGATCAAAATCAAGCGGCCTCTTTCCCCACTCGTGCAGGATCGCGTCCCCTGTGGTCGACTGCTTCATCGGCAGCATCGAATAATCTTCCGCGTAATAATCCTGATAGCCGGAGGTATGCGATAGCACTTCCCGCAGGGTCACCTGCCCGGAGCGCGTCAACTGCGGCAGCCAGTTTGCAATGCTGTCGTCGATCGACAGCTTGCCCCGCTGCTGCAATATCAGGATCGCCGCTGCCGTAAACTGCTTGCTGATAGACCCTACGCTGTAGCGCATTTGCGGCTCGGCAGGCACCGGCGGATTCAGTTGCGCCTTGCCATAGGCTTTGAGATACGCGATCTTTCCCTCCTTCACAATTCCCACCGATGCACTCGGCACCCCCGTCTGCGCGAGCACCTGCTCGGCAATCGCATCGATCTTGGCCTGTTCGGCCGGAGGCAGCGTATTCTGCGCCGCAGCGCTTGCCAGAAGCAAACTGCCAACCACGCACGCTCCGGCAACAAACCTTCGAAGCCGGCGAAATGAAATCTCATTCGAAGAAGGCATAACGTAAACTCCGCAAAGAAAATTACCGCGAAGTGTAGCACAGCGGGAACCTGGAGCCACAAGCCCGTAAAATGAAAGGGACAAACGATTTCTACAAAGGTGGAACCCGCAATGCCGCAACAGGTAAGCTCCCACGGCTCGACCGCTTTGACTTCCGCGATGGAAACTGCCGCCCACTCTGCCGGGCTCACAATTCTATCCACGGACGCGGGCACGGATTTCCATGGCCAGCCGACGACACGCTTCACCTTCGGCCTGGGTGCCGACACAACCGCGGAGCGCACGCTGCGGCTGGAGTTGAGCCACGCGTTCGACTTCAACCAGCCAAGCCTCCTGCCGGAGATGACGAATTATCTTCGCGACGCGGCCCTGCGTCTGCGGAATCCGCGTCCGGATTGCTATGTCACCCAGGCCGGCCTGCCGGTGCGCTTCGATAGCTTCGCCTGGCCCTTTCACCGCTCCACGTCCGGCGCCGACACCTACCTGGTCCACGGCGTCGCCCATCTTGAGGACGGCACAGCCAGCCCGCTGCACGCGAAAATTGCCGCCAGCATGACCGTCACATTCGCCGACATTGTGCCCGCGCCGGAGCAGCCCTATGCGGAATCATTCATCTACAACGCCGTTCGCAAGACGCTCGATCAGGGACAGATGGAAATGTTAAAGAGCGGCAATCGTCAGCCCGTCATGGTCACCACGCGGTACTACAGCCGCTGGCAAAAGAAATTCGTCTTCACCGATACGGACGAAGAGGCTCGCATGAACTTCCTGGCGCTCAAACTCTACTGGCTCTCGGGAGTGCTGGGAGCCAATAATCCCGTGTGGATTGCCGATCCCATCGACGCGCAGTACCTGAACGCGACGCCGGAGCAACTGCAGCAGGCTGCGGCGGGACTGGCTCAGGAAGGACTCGCGCAGCCGTCCACCGACCGTAACTTCGCCGCCGCCACGCCCCAGCTTCTCACCCGTGCCGCTCACTACCACGCCGTGCTGGCAGACGCGCTCGCCCGCACCAAGCCCTCGTTCAATGAAGAGATGCGGCAGGGCCATACAAATATGTAGGCCGCGCATTGTGGCCACACGTTACCGCGAGCAGCTTCTATGGATAAAGGATCTTGCGCCGATCCGGCGATCACCTCGTGGCCTATCGCATATCCCTGCTCAGAACACATGAATGCGATACAGGAAATATGCCAGCGGCAGCAATGACAACGCCATCAGTAGCCAGGACGCGGGGTGGGCAAAGTTCAGGGTGTAGCCAATTCCCGCACGTTTCGGCACGAAAATGGCACGGTCATCCGGATTGCAATAGAACATTCCGCCATACCAATACCTGTCCTGCGTGCCGTCATAAAGTTCACCGGTTTTTCTCTGCTGCAACTGCGCCCGAATTGCCCAGAGAACAACGGCGAAGATCACAACAGTAGCAAAAATCGTAAGCCCAATCTCCGCCAGGAGTGCCGAGCGATTTGCAGGAACGGATGAAAACAACGCAAACCAATGCAACCCCAGCGCAAGGAAACCCGAGCCTATCAGAAGCGCCGGGAGCAGCATCAGTACGTAATTCATCTGCGGCCACCTTTCAGTGCAGAGTCGACTTCGCGGCGTATCCATTCCGCGGTAAGGCCATCGGCGCGCAATTCAGATATCAAATGCCGTAGACGGGAGCTATGCAGCGCGGCCACGGCGCGCGTGGGCGATCGCATCTCCGCACGCTCGCGCACGCGCACTCCGCTGCCCTGTTTCACCTCCAGCCATCCCTCTTCCGCCAGAGCCCGATACGCTTCGGCCACCGTATTGAAGTGGATGCCCAGGTTCATGGCCACGTGGCGGACCGAGGGCAGCTTCTGGCCTGGTTTCAACGAGCCCTCTACGCACAGGGTTCGCATCTGGTCGACGATCTGGCGGTATACCGGCGCGGGGCCATTCAGAACAATACGGAGCTGCGGCGTTTCTTTCACCGTATGCAGTATGGATACAGTGGACAGATAACGCAAGCGCATCGCGCTTCCGCAGATCACGGTCTCGGGTTGTCCATGCCTGAAACCGAATGAAGTGTCATCAACAGCTCTCTCCCGCTCCACAGGCGTATCTGCATCTGAATCAGGAATGGAAATTGCAACTCGGCCTTCTTCGCTGTGCGCCTGAAAGGGACCAAAACCGCCAGCGGCAACAATCGTGAATCGAATACCCGCCGGGTTCCCGGCCGGAGAAAACCTCTATGTATCACCATGTCAAGAAGCTGATGTACAAGGTCAATGTCGGTGAACCCGACGTTCGTTTTGGAAACATGCTGCTCGAACAGTTCGGAGGCGCGAATGGAGAGCTCGCCGCCGCCATGCAGTACACCTGTCAGGGCTGGTGCTGCGACGATCTCGAACGTAGAGATATGTTGCTGGACATCGGCACGGAGGAAATCAGCCACCTTGAAGTAGTCGGCGCGCTCATTCGCATGCACTTGACGCCGATGAAGAAACTGATTCATGCCGAAGAAGATCCCTTGGTTGCGGTGGCTGGCGGAGGCGGACTGAACTTATTCAATTCGGTGGGAAATCCATGGACCGCGAACTATCTGAAAATTTCCGGCGAACTCGACGTCGATCTGCGCAGCAATATCGCGGCCGAGGCGCGGGCGAAAATCACCTATGAGCGCCTGATTCATCTCACCGACGATCGCGGCAGCAAAGATGCCTTGCAGTTCCTGATGACCCGGGAAATCACCCACATGAAGGCTTTCGCCGCAGCGCTCGACAGCCTGGGCAAAGACCCATTCTCAATCGGCGCACTTCCTCCCACGCCGGGCGTTGTCGACGAGTATTACAACGACTCCACCGGCGAAGGCGAACTGGGTAAGGACGGCTTGGGATCGTGGATCAAGCAGGATGGTCTGCACGTTGTCGAATGGCCGGGTACGCTGCAATCCGACGGTTCCGGACAGGCTGGAAACGGCCGTGCCGGGAAGACTTCCGCGACGGCGCAAAAGAAATTGTAAGCAATCATTCGAACGGAAAAAGCCATCCCGATCGGGATGGCTTTTCCTTTGCTTTCCCTGTCGTACCGGGCCTGGATGGTATGAATGCATTCGATCCCCTGCCCCACCATTCCCGAATAGACATAGACGAGACCACCACGTTAACTTATGTCGACTTTGTAGCGGGGCCACACCGAAACCATCCCCCACGCGTCGATGGTGGGTTCGGCGTCGCATTCCATTTCAATCACAGTGGCCGGCGAATCGGGAGCCTCGACCGGCAGTCCCGTCAGCCGTAAACGGAGGGGCTCGTCTTGCGTAAACGACACGCTCTCTCCCGTCTTTAGCAGGCGCGCCGATTTCACCTTCGCCTTCAGGCCGCCGATCGCCACCACGACTCCGGGCTGGAAAAATGACAGCCATTGCGCCGCCGGAGTTACTCCAGGCCAGTAAATCTGCACCGCATAAAGAGTATTGCCGCGGCGGGTGAACAGCGTGTTCGGCGCTCCGGGGAACGATCCCCGCTCCGTGTTATAGATAGCCTTGCCGTTGGTGTCCAACCACTTGCCGACAATCTCCAGAACCCCTACCGATTCCTCCGGTACCGATCCATCTGGTTTCGGGCCGATATTGAGCAGATAGTTTCCACCTCCCGCTGCGCAGGTAGTTAGATCGCTCACAATTGTCTTCGGTGTCTTCCAGGAATCGTCGCCGCGGTTGTACCCCCAGCTGTCGTTCAGGGTCATGCACGTTTCCCACGCCCGCCCGGCTTTAGCCGCCTCCACGTGTTGTTCCGGTGTGGAAAAATCCCCGTCCAGGCCATTGCGATTGTTCACGATGATCTCGGGCTGAAGCTCAAACACCATCCGATTCATCCGCTCCGACTCCCACTCCTCCGCGGTCAGCGGCGAGTCTACGTCGTACCAAAGGATGTCGATCTTGCCGTAGTTCGTCATCAACTCGCGGATCAATCCGTGGGTATACGCGACGAAACGCTTGCGTGCAGCCTCATCCGTTTTGCAGCGCGCTCCATCGGGATGGTGCCAGTCCATCAGCGAATAGTAAAACCCTACGCGAAGACCCTCAGCGCGCGCCGCCTCAACATACTCCCGCACCAGGTCTCGTCCCGGGCCTTGTTTGGGCGCGCAATAGTTCGTTAGCTTCGTGTCGAACATGCAGAAACCCTCATGGTGCTTGGTCGTCATCACCATGTACTTCTGTCCTGCACGCCGCGCCAGCTTCGCCCACTCCCGCGCCGCATTCGGCCTGGGATGGAAATGCCTGGCCAACAATTCATATTGCGGTATGGGAATTCCCTCGGCCTCCATCGCCCACTCATGCTGGCCCAGCACGCTGTACAGTCCCCAGTGGATGAACATTCCGAATTTCGCCGCATGCCACCACGCCATCCTCTCTGCGCGCGTCGCCGCCTGCATGCTTTCGGTCGCTGAAAGCGCAGTACTGCCCGTTTGTGAAGGATTCCCGGCCAGCGCCGGCGTTCCGGCTGAGTATGCCAGCGCGCCCGCCGCGCCAATATTCTTCAAAAATGAGCGTCTGGAAATTGCATCCATCTCCATATACGTTGATCCTTTCTGTTTTAAATAGCCGCGCTGCGATGAACGCCGGAACCAAAGAACGAATACAAGGCGACGCCCACATAAGCAAGCAGAGGAACCATGTACGCGACTGCGATGCTCTGTGAAGCCTCAGAAACCAATCCCATCACCGGAGTGAGCACAGCCCCGCCAACGATTGCCATCACAATCAAGGATCCGCCTATCTTGGTATTTCGACCTAAACCTCTGATCCCAAGTGCGAAGATTGTCGGATACATCACCGACATGAAGAAGCTTGTCGCAAAAATTGCCCATAAGCCAACCCATCCCGGAAACGCGATGGCGACAGCAAGAAGCAACACATTCAACACCCCGTAAATTCCCATCAACAGATGTGGTTCGATATATTTCATCAGCGCGGCGGAGGCAAACCGTCCCACTCCAAATGCGACCAGCGTCCCGGTCAATAAATAGCCCGCAGTCTTTTCCGGCTGATGCGTCGATGTTTGTATGTACTGGATAAAGTAACTCCAGGTTCCAACCTGCGCACCTACATAAAGAAACTGGGCAACGATGGCCCACAAAAAATGGCGATAGCGCAGCAGTTCTTTGAAGCTCCCGTGGCTTTCCTGCGCGCCCTCATGCTCATTAGCGAAGCTTGGAAATTTCGTGCGGGCGATCAAAATGGCCCAGAAGAATGCAATCCCCCCAATGACCAGATACGGTGTCACCACCCGCATCGTTTCCTGTTGAAGGTATGCGTTGTACGTATTCGCAGCCTGCATATGCGTAATCTGCAGGGGACTCAGCTCTATACCGGAAAAAATAAATATAGTTCCGATCAGCACGCCGCAGATCGCTCCCAGTGGATTGAAGGCCTGCGCGAAATTGAGCCGGCGAGCCGCGCTCTCCGCATCTCCCAGTTGCGCGGCAAACGGATTCGATGCAGTCTCCAGGAACGAGAGCCCGCTCGCAATCACAAACAGCGCGAACAGAAAAAACGAATAGCGGCCGAGCAATGCCGCGGGCCAGAATAGAAAAGCTCCAGTGCCGAATAAAAGTAGCCCAGTAATGAAGCCAAGCTTGTACCCGAACCTGCGCATAAGCAGCGCCGCCGGGGTAGCCAGCAGAAAGTAGCCCATATAAAAGGCCGACTGCACCAGGCCAGCCTGAAAGCGAGAGAGTGCAAACGAAGTCATGAACTGCCGTATCAGCACATCGTTCAGGTTGTTGGGAACGCCCCAAAGGAAGAACAGTCCAGTCACCAGAAAAAACTGCAGGCCCATTCCAGTCGGAATCAGATGGTGGTCTGGCTGCGCGCTGTTCGTGGTCGTCTGGCGTACTGAAGAAGGCACCAGCATTCGGGCGAGTCCTCTCAGTCAAACATTCTCTGATTCAAATCCGATTTGGCGATTTTTTTAATTTCGGGCTCGCGGTGTTTTCAAACCGTTCTGTATTCCGACCACATCCTCATCCGCCGCGACCAATTCGGCCATCTGGCTCATTCCATCCCATCGAGAAACATCACAACCTCGGTAGTCAAACGGCTGACCAGCTCATCAACCTCGCGCTTTTCTGGAGGTCTCCCGCTGCGAAATTCTACTTGCGACTCAGCCGCGAAATTTGCGAGAGCCTCAGATCCATTGCCGCCGTCCAGCCGTGCATCCGGCAAACCCATCAGTTTTTTCCGCGCCAGCAGATCCGCGATCTTCTCCGGAGGGATTTCGTTTAGCTTCGGTCGAAGCTGCGAGGCGATCATCACCGTCTTGCAGTAGGTCTCGACGACCTCCACATACCATTCCGCATGCGTCACCGTATCTGCCCAGCAGACCACGCCGTGATTCGTCAACAGAATCGTGTTGTGATTTCTCACGTACGGGAGAACGGTCCGCGCGAATGCCGTGGTGCCGGGAGTTTCATAGGGCGCCAGCGCAACCGGCCCGACGAAGACCTCCTGCTCCGGAATCAGATTCCCTTGTGGAACCACCCCCGCAATTGCATGGGCGGTTGCGTAGGGAGGATGACAGTGAATCACGGCTTTGGCGCTCCGCACCGCTTTGTAAATTTCAAGATGAAGCAGAATTTCGCTGGTCTGCGGCAGCTCTCCGCATACCTGGAAATTGTTCAGATCTACCAGCGACAGGTCCTCCACCCGCATGTCCCCTTTACCGCACAGCGTCGGAGTGCAGAGAACATAATGTGGGGAAATTCGCGCAGAAATATTGCCGCCGTTGCCATCGACGTATTGCCTGTCCCAAAGCTTCTTCCCCATTCGCACGATCTCTTCCTTCATCGCGGCGGCTTCCGGAGAGGTGAAGACCTGCAGTGGGTCTTCTGCGTCGGCCTGAGTGGATCGAGTGGCAGCAAGACAATCCGATACGGCCCGGCGAACGATGGTCGAGACAAGACCTGGATCAATCTTTTTCATTTGCTATGGATGAAACCTTGGAACAGTATATTTCAGCCCATTCCATAACAAGTCAGGCAAACTGCCGTTCAGGCGCGCTGCAGCTCCGCCTCCCGTGAGAAGAAAAAAGGCAGACTCGGCGAGCCTGCCCTTCGTATCCGTGTGTTGCCTGGAGACTTACTTCTTCGAAGCGACCGCTTCCTGCTTGCCAGCCTGCTCGCGCAGCGCCGCCGCCTTATCCGTGGCTTCCCATGTGAAGTCGGAATCGCTGCGTCCGAAGTGTCCATACGCAGCCGTCTTGCGGTAAATCGGCCGCCGAAGATTCAGACTGTCGATGATCTCGCGCGGCGTCAGCTTAAAATTCGCGCGTACCAACTGCTGCAGCTTCGCCGCCGGAATCGTGCCGGTGCCGAATGTGTCCACCAGCACGCTGACCGGCTCAGCCACGCCGATCGCATACGCAAGCTGCACTTCGCACCGATCCGCCAGACCCGCCGACACAATATTCTTGGCGATGTACCGGGCCATATAGGCCGCCGAGCGATCGACCTTGGTCGGGTCCTTGCCGCTGAATGCGCCGCCGCCGTGCCGGCCCGCGCCTCCGTACGTGTCGACAATAATCTTGCGGCCCGTAAGCCCGGTATCACCCATGGGTCCGCCAATAACAAACCGGCCGGTTGGATTGATGTGATACTTCGTGTCTTCATCCAGCAGTTCGGCGGGAAGCGTCGCCTGGATGACGTGCTTCAAAATGTCGGCGCGCAATTCTTCGTTCGAAACGCTCTCCGCATGTTGCGTTGAAATCACCACGGCGTCCACTCTGACCGGCTTGCCGTTGTCATCGTATTCCACCGTCACCTGGCTCTTGCCGTCCGGCCGCAGGTAAGGCAGCTTGCCGCTCTTGCGAACCTCCGCCAGACGCCGCGTCAGTCTGTGCGCAAGCGAGATGGCCATGGGCATCAGCTCGGGAGTCTCGTTGGTGGCATAGCCGAACATCATGCCCTGATCGCCGGCGCCGCCCGTGTCCACGCCCATGGCAATGTCACCGGACTGCTTGTTGATCGTCGAGATCACCGCGCACGTGTGGCAATCGAAGCCATACATCGCATTGTCATAGCCGATTGAAGCGACCACCCCGCGCACCAGCGATTGGAAATCGACATACGCCCGCGTACTGATTTCTCCCGCGATGACGACCAGCCCGGTGGCGGTCAAAGTCTCGCAGGCAACACGGCTGTGCGGGTCCTGCTCCAGGCAGGCGTCGAGTATAGCGTCGGAAATCTGATCGGCGATCTTGTCTGGGTGACCTTCTGTGACGGATTCTGAAGTAAATAGAAAACGGTCGCGTGTGGGCAAAGCTCTCTCCTGTTTCATGTCGCAATCTTCCGCTGCAATGCGGTTGGCAGTCCCAACCTGCTATCTTTCAGCGTAACAAATCTGTAAATCCTGAGGGCATACGAGGACAGCCAAAGGGTTAGATGCGGGGATGGGGTGCGGAAACTCCGGAGCGAACGGCAATTCCTATCGAGCGTGTAAATGAGCGTGATGCTTTTTCGAGACCGAATGCGCTGACACCGCTGGGAGAATCGACCCGCTGTAATGCGTGAATGTAGTTGCCCGCAGAGCAGTCGCGCGCTGATGAACAAATCCCCAGACGAACCAGCCAAAGCCGGCCAGCAGGAGCAGCAGAGCGAAAACTCCAACCCAGCGCAATTTCGTGTCGGTAATGCCGCTGCGATGTGTCGTGGAAACATTCATCGCGAAGGAGACCCAGTCCTTCTGCTGCGTTGGATCGGGGTCGATTTTCTGCCCGCTGGCGTCGAGGAAACGATCGACCCATTCACTCTCATCAAGCCCCAGGCAGCGCACGTAGCTGCGCACGATTCCCTTGGCCAGGATTCCGCCCGGAAGCTGATCGAACGCATCGGACTCAAGCGCCGTCAGACTGCGAACCGTTACCTTCGTCGTCTGGGCGATGTCCTCCAGACTGACGGAACGACGCTGCCGTTCCGCGCGAAGCGCCTCCCCAAAATGATGAATCGATGTAGTGTCCGCAGCCGGTGTCATAAAGCAGCCCAGTTCTGTCTTTCGCGAATTTCGTTGATTTTTATGATGCTTGCAGCTTATGCCTGCACAATTTATGCGTCAAATCCAAAATAGAATCTCTGCAACTCTTTGTAACCATGTGCGTATCTGAATGGTAATCAAATCGAAGCTGGAAAATCTATTCTTTTGGTGCTATGAAAACGTTCTTTTCCGCCTGCCCGATATACTGGAGCCTGTCGGGCGGGGCCTGATTTTCGTCCACCCTGATCTCTCGTAACCTTATGAATAAACTCGTTCTCGGGAACCTGATTCATCGCCCACTGCGTTCGCTTCTGAGCCTGACGGCCGTGGCCATTGAAGTCGTTATGATTCTCTCCGTCACCGCCATCATGTTGGGCATGCTGAATAATTTCAAATCCCGCACCAACGGCATCGGAGCAGACCTAATCGTCCGCCCGGCCAATTCTTCGTTCATCGTCGGCGTGAGCGGCGCTCCGGTGTCGGCTAAAGTCGCCAAGGTGCTTGCGCGTCTGCCCCATGTAGCAGTGTCCGCGCCTGTCTCACAGCAATTCACCACCGGCAAGTCGCTTGAAACTATCTTCGGCATAGATTATGAAAGCTTTAATGCCCTGAAGCCGTTTGTTTTCCTGTCGGGTACCCCCTTCCAGCACCCGTTCGATGTGATTGTGGATGATGTTTTTGCGCGGAGCGACAAAGGCTACAAAGTCGGGGATCATATCTCCATCCTCAATCATCCGTTCCGCATCTGCGGGATCGTGCAACACGGCAAGGGAGGGCGTAAGTTCATTCCTCTCGACACATTGGATCAGTTGATTGGCTCGGAGGGAAAAGCTTCGCTTTTTTACCTGAAAGTGGATGACCCCGACGAATGACATGCTGGTCGAACAGGAAATCAAGAACACGCCGGGAATGTCCGGGCTATCAAGTGCAGACGATGCAGGAGCTAATCTCACAGTTGACGCCAAATCGGTTTCCCGGCCTCCAACCTGCGTTGTATACCGTCATCGGCATTGCCTGCATCATTGGATTTCTGGTCATCTTCCAGTCCATGTATCTGGCGGTCATGGAGCGGACCCGCGAGATCGGGATCCTGAAGGCTTTAGGCGCGTCCAAAGCTTATATTGTTTCGGCGATTCTGCGGGAGACCGGCATGCTGGCGGTCGGCGGGATCATCGCTGGGTATCATCCTCAGCTATGTGGCCCGGATCGCGGTTACATCCAGCTTCCCCACCATCGCATTCCCGATCACGGCCCACTGGGTGCTCTGGGCAACCATCCTGTCCCTGGTGGGCGCACTCATCGGCGCAATCTATCCGGCGTACAAGGCGGCTCGCAAAGACCCCATCGATGCGCTGGCGTATGAATAGCCGCTGCTCGAAATAATCGCGTGGCCACCAACCAATGGCTCATCCCCAAATGGAGCCCACTTCGACTACGTCAGCGGCGCTTCCGGTTCCGATACCATCCGGTATTGGAATTGCCTTTGCTTCCACCGCGAGATCGGCCCTTCGAAGTAGCGCCAGGAGAGCGCCGAAACAGCCAGCGAAATCGCCAGCGCCAGCACCAGCGCCAGGCTGTGCGCCACATAATTCCGCAGCGCCAGGTACACGGGATAGTGCACCACGTACAGGCAATAGCTGATCCGCCCCAGCCAGCAGAGCACCGGATGCCGCAGCAGGCGCGGCATCCAGCCCCCGCTTCCTGCCGACGGCTAGCGTCACCACCAGCCATAGCGACCACGCCAGCCACAGAGCGGTGTAATCGGTGGCATTGAAAATTCTCTGATCAAGAATGTTTCTCTTGGTAATTCCCGTGGCGAAATCAATCCAGATGGCCAGCCCAACCAGAGCGGCGACACATCCATAGAACCATCGCGCGCGGCTTCGAATTCCATGCCCGCCATGCGCTGCCGCGATCCTGCCATAGGATCGCCACCAGGCACCCGGCGGCGAGCGAATCCATTTGCGCGATGAAAAGCTCCTGCCCTCCCCTGGGATCGGGATAAAAAAAGCGTATCCACGGCGTCAGCAACAGAACCAGCCCGAGAATCGCGAACAGCGTTCGTCGATGCGCGCGCGTGAACACAACCACCGGCGCCCACAGAACGTAGAAGTATTCCTCTACGGAGAGCGACCACAGCACGGCGAAGCCCCATCACCACCCAATCCGGGTGCGGGACCACGATTAGATGCGTAATCAGCGGCGGAATAAACGCCTGCAAAAATGTCACGTACAGCAAAACGGTCTTCGCCGGCTGCGGCGTTCCCACGCCGCGGATGCAACGAAATAGACCAGCAGCGCGAGAAAATACAGCGGGAAAATCCGCAGCGTGCGCCGCGCATAGAACACTTTCAACGCGCCCGGATCTTCCGCCAGCCGCAGCAGGATGGACGTAATCAGAAATCCGGAGAGCACGAAGAACAGGTTGACCCCCATCCATCCCCATTGCGGCCCCAGCAGCAGCAGGCTGGGATGATGGATGTAATGGCGCATCAGCACCAGCAGGATGGCGATGCCGCGCAGTCCGTCCAGTTCTGGAATTCGCTGCGCCGCGCTTTTCGCGATGGATGAAATTAGGCTTTTCTCCGAATGGCGCGCCCGTGTCCCTCAGCGGTCATCCGGCAGAATAGCATTCGGTCGGGGAGTGGACGCGGCCGTCTGCCCGGAAACGTCGCTTTTCCTGGCGTGGCCGGGAATTGCATCTTAAGACAGTGTTCGTGCAAGTTAGACTTGCACCATACACCAAGGAACAAAGCGCGTTCAGATAGGATCCAACGCAACACATACCCGTATGGGAAAAACAGCAATTATTATCGGCGCCGGTCCCGCCGGGCTGACGGCGGCACTGGAGTTGCAGCGGCATTCGGATGTCCATCCCATTGTGCTCGAAGCCAGCAATGAGATCGGCGGCATCTCGCGCACCATCCGCTACAAGGGCAACCGCATGGACATCGGCGGCCACCGATTCTTTTCCAAGTCCGACCGCGTTATGGAGTGGTGGCTCGATGTGATGCCGGCCGTCAGCACGGACGGCGAGAGCGGCGCGATACCCATCAGCTATCAAAACAAGCAGCGGACGATTCAGTCGGCCAATGGTCAGTCCGGCAACGGAGCGACCCGAAAGCTCGATCCCGAGCACGATGATCTCGTCATGCTGGTCCGTCCGCGCAAGAGCAGAATTTATTTTCTGCGCAAATTTTTCGACTACCCCATCAAGCTCACCCCGGAGACATTGCGCGGACTGGGCCTGCCGCGCACCATGAAGGTCGGATTCAGTTATCTGCGGGCGCGTGGAATTCCGCGCAAGCCGGAGACCTCGCTCGAAGATTTCATCGTCAACCGCTTCGGCAAACAGCTGTATCAATTATTCTTCGAGTCGTATACGGAAAAGGTCTGGGGCGTTCATCCGCGCCACATCAGCGCGGAGTGGGGCGCGCAGCGCATCAAAGGCCTGTCGCTGACAAGCGCGGTAAAACATTTTGTGAAGCAGGCCTTCTCCGGGCCCAAGAAGAACTCCGGCGACCTGGGCCAGAAAGGTGTCGAGACCTCTCTGATCGAGCGCTTCCTCTATCCCAAATTCGGTCCCGGCCAGTTGTGGGAGCACGTCGCGTCCATGGTCCAGCAGAATGGCGGCGAGCTGCACATGCAGACCCGCGTGACCGAACTTCGCGTCGACGGAAAACCGCATCTCCGAAGTGGTCGCTGTCGATGCCGACGGCAACACACACAGCTATCCTGCGGATTTCGTCATCTCCACCATGCCCATTCAGCACCTGATCCGCAGCCTGCAATGCCCCGTTCCCGCGGAGGTGAAAGAAGTGAGCGAGGGCCTGATTTATCGCGATTTCATCACCGTAGGCCTGCTGGTGAACAAGCTGCTGGTGACGGAGCCGGATGGCAGCCCGCTCAAAGACACGTGGATCTATATCCAGGAGCCGGACGTCACTGTAGGGCGCCTGCAGATCTTCAATAACTGGAGTCCGTGGATGGTCGCCGACCCGACCAAGATGTGGATTGGCCTGGAATATTTTTGCAACGATACCGACCCGTTGTGGAAAATGCGATGATGAAGACATCAAAAAATTCGCCGTGGCGGAGATGGAAAAGATCGGCATTCTGAAAAAGTCCGATGTGCTGGATGGCCATGTGGTGCGCGTGCCGAAGACCTACCCGGCATATTTCGGCACCTATGACCGCTTCGATGTCATCCAGAAATTTACCGACAGTTTTGAGAATCTTTTCCTGGTCGGTCGCAATGGAATGCACAAGTACAACAACCAGGACCACTCCATGCTGACCGCCATGGCCGCGGCGGAAAACATCATGAACAATGTGCGCGACAAGTCGAACTTGTGGGCTGTAAATACCGAGCAGGAATATCACGAGGAAAAGCGCGCGTGAGCGAACCACCCGCCGGTGATCGCACAAACCAAGCCCTTCACTCCACTCGATCCCGCCCGGCGCGCCACGGAAACCGTCCGCTGCTTATTCTGCTGCTGATCTCAGCCTGCCTGCTGGCGCTGCGGCTGTGGCACATCCGCGCGGACTTTCCGGACTACCATTTCTACAGCGCAGGATGGCGCCAGATTTACAGACGAGGGCTTTTATGCCAGCGCCGCGCTGCACTACTTCACACTCGGCCGCGCCTACATCCCAGGAGGCTGGAATCCTGGCGGTCTTCATGCCGGTATGGCCGCTGCTGGCGGGCTGCTGTTCCACTTCACCGGAGTAAGCGTCGCAGCAGCACGTTCACTCGCCGTGGTCTGCACGTGGATCAGCGTGCTGCTGGCCTACCTTGTCGCGCGCCAATACAGATCACGCACATTTGCCGCATGGTCCGCCTTCCTTGCAGCCGCAAATGCGCTTGGATTTTTCTTCGGACGTCTTGCGCTTCTCGAACCGGCATTCGTAATGTTCCTGCTGCTTGCCATATATCTCGCCGGCAAAATACGGCGTGGAAATTATGCCCTGGCGGTTGCCGTCGCAGTTGTGTTCACAATCGCGACCTTGACCAAGAACACTGGCCCGTTCATCCTGCCTGCGGTGCTCTATCCAATCTGGGCGGCCAATCGAAAAACAGACCGGAACAGCGCATGGAAACTTGTCGCGGTGGCCGGCGGAACTGCTCTCATTTTGCTGGCTGTGGCGAAGCTGATCTGCTTCCATCACTATCCTGCTGACGCGGGCGTCATCCTCTCCATGCGGCCGCTCTGGCAGCTCGAGAATTCCCCCTTGCGCATGTTGCGTTTTTTCTTTCGCGGAACATGGATCGATCCGGTGCTTTTTCCTCTTGCCGTGGCAGCCCTCATCGGCGCACTCACCAGGCTGCGCTTTCTGTGGCAGGACACACTGTTCGCCACCGCATTCCTGTGGGAAGCGGGGTATGCGGCATTCATCATCTACCACTACGATGGGCCGCCCAGATATTTTGTCACGCTGATCGTTCCTACGATCTGGCTCGCGCTCATTTTTACGGAATGGCTATGGCAGCAACATCGACGGTCTGCAATCGTCGTCACCGCGTGTATTGCAATTTCGGTCGCGTGGAACCTCGCCTCGATCGGGAATTATCTTGTCCATCCGAGCTACAGGCTGATGGATGCCAGTCAGAAAATCAAGCTGCTGATTCTTTCACAGCAAAAAGCCGGGGCCACACCGAATCACCTGCTGATCGGTCGCGGCGCGGATGAGATTTCTCTACTGAGCGGGGGCTTCCCCACCATGGATAGCGACGGCGCCATGCTGTTGCAGCAGAAGCTGGATATTTATCATCCCGGATGGTTCATGGCCTGGAACAACGACCCGCCGTTGCGTGCTTCGATCGTGGCCAAAAATCGCCGCATGGTGGAGCGAGCCCATTTCGGCGACCTGGACAGGTATCGCCACGCCGGCATCACCCTCTACCAACTGTTCCCAAAACAATCGCCATGAGCGAATCGATGCAGGCTGTGCGATCACCTTCTGCATCGAATCCAATCTATGATGACTACACCAGCTACCTTGCAGCCCTACACTGTGCTTTCAAAAATCTCAGGAGACCCCGTTGCCCTCCCGCACCTCTAAATCGATGCTGCTGGCCGTCTTCGTAGGGGCGATCAGCTTGTCCTACGGCTTTTCCGATTGGGACATTTACCGGCGCAAACTTCTCGGCGCCGGCGACGCCTGGAAGATGTACCTGCATGGCGGCATCGATGCGCCGTGGCAGTACCGGATAGGGCCCTGGCTGGTCGTCGACTGGATGGATCGGCTGTTCCATGCGAGGCCCCACGACACGCTGACGCTGATCGACGTCCTGTGCCTGGCACTTGCCCTCTGGACGATGCTGGTGCTCATCCGTAAGTCCGAGCGCTACAGAAGCGCTTCCTCGCGAACACGGTGGCTGGCGCTCGCGGGGGCTCTGTTCATCGCCGAATACTATCTCGCCTGGGCGCACTGGTACCAGACCAGCGTCACTATGCCGTCGATCCTGTTCGTCATGCTCAGCATGGCACTGATCGACCGAAGAATCCTCCATAGCAAGCTGCTGAACTGTCTATTGTTGGTCGCGCTCGGCTGCATCCAGGGATTTATTCGCGCCGATGTCGCCGTGGTGTTGCACTCCGGAATTTTTCTGGCAATTGTCTTCAACAGGAAAACTTCCGTTCCCCTGGGTCGAGTCCGGCAGGCCGCCACCAGCCTCTTGACCGCGGCAATCGCCGGCTGCGTTCAGCTCTATCTGATGTTCATAAAATTTCCACGGGCAAAGTACGATGCCGGCGGCGTGGTTCGGCTGTCCACCAATGTGCATCCCGGAATGTGGTTGGTCATGCTGTTGGGACTCTTCCCCTTCTGCATCCTGCTTGGCCTCGCCGCCTCCCGGCGCTATCGCACCAACGGCCCGGAACTCCTCCTGCTGACCTCCTCCGTGCTGTACCTTGCGCTCTGGGCGACAGTCGGCCTGCTCGATGAGGTTAGGATTTTTCTGCCCTTCGCATTCGCGCTCATTCCTGCGACCACGATGGCGCTGATCGGCCAGTTGCCGGATCGCAGCCATTCCTACGGACAGCCCACCGCCACCTAAATGTGGCAGCGAGCGGCGCCGCGCTTTTCCAGGTATTTCTGGTGATATTCTTCCGCCGGCCAGAATGGCTGCGCGGGCAAAACCTGGGTCACGATCGGACGCGGAAACTTTCCTTCGGCCGTCAGCCTCGCGATTGTGGCCTCCGCCGCCTCCCGCTGCTCGGGAGAATGGTAAAACACGACCGAGCGATATTGTGTGCCGTGGTCCGGCCCCTGCCGGTTCAGCTGCGTCGGGTTGTGCTCGCTAAAGAACACGTCGAGCAGCTGCTGATAGCTGACCCTGGCAGGGTCGAACGTAATTTCGATCACCTCGGCATGACCGGTACGGTCGGTGCAGACCTCGCGATAGGTCGGATTTTCCAGCGTGCCTCCCTCGTAACCCACCGCGGTGCTTTCAACTCCCGGAATGCGATCGAAGGCCACCTGCACTCCCCAGAAACATCCCGCTCCAAACGTCGCTTTCTCCATGGCTCGCCCCCAATACTGTTGGATTCCCGCACGCGTTCCAACCTTTCAGTATATTGAGTCTCACGAACGCCAGAAACAAAGCAGTATGGTCAACCTGTCGATCTCGTCACCGCTTCTGATCCGCTCTAGTTGATGTTGTAAATGCGTGAGTCCATTTTCGGCGATTTCTTCTTCGTCTTCATCTTTTCCCTCATCGTCTATCAGCATCGCGATTCTACCTTGCGGTTGCGCGAGTTGCTGCGCTCTCTCTAGAGCATTGCCCAGGGATGAGAATGAAGGGCAAAAGCCGGGATGCTTCATTCCAAGACGCTTGTTGCGCCTCCAGCGAAGCCGTTGAAGATAGAACGCGCCAACAATCAACAATAGAAACAGGAAGAAACTGCAGCCGAGGATGGCGCTGAAGTCCATTGGAATACCTCCCCATTACGCAATATGTCTTGAAGGAAAAATCTCTCGCACGCCGCCTGCTGTGCCCATTTCGCTCAGGCCGGCCGCATGGCAATGCGAAAGCTCGTCTAGGTCAAGAGAATGTTTGCGAATGCTGGAGGTGGAGGCCGTTGAAAAAGGCAAGCGGAGGTGAAGATCTCAGGAAGCGGAACTCCATCTGTTTGTGCAACCGGCCAGAATGAAAGTGGGACATCCACTCTGCTGAAAAGAAAAATGGGCAGAAGCAAAAATCCAGCGAATGCAAAACCATGATGATGCGTGAAGTGCGGCAGCAATAGCAGAACCAGCGCGATGACGATCGCGAAAGCTGCCACAGTCCGAAAAACGCGCTGATCACGGTGACGCATTGCAATACCTGAAGTATAGAACTTCAAAAATCCCGCAGCTATTGGGGCCGCGGAGTGTCCCGTCGAACTCTCGCCGATTTTGCTGCCCGTTTCTTTCCGCCGGCACTCTTGCGAGAACTGGATCGCGTACCCGCCTTGCCTGCGGAACTCAAGCCACGCTGCATCCTCACCGCGCGATAGAGTGCCTGCACTTCGTGCTCTGCCAGCTCCCGATACTCGCCCGGCGGCATGTCCAGCACCAGCGGACCATATTCCACGCGGCGAATTTTCTCCACGTGATGCCCAATCTCTTCGAACATCTTGCGCAGTTGGCGATTGCGGCCTTCCGTAATCGTGATCTCATACCAGGGATTTTCGCCCTGGCGAAACAGCCGCACCTTTGCCGGCGCGGTACGCACGCGGCCTTCGTTCGAGTCGGGTCCGCCAAGCGGAATGGAAACTCCACGGCGCAGCGCCTCGATAGCGTCTTCCCCGGGCACGCCGCTCACCTTGACCAGGTATGTTTTTGAAACATGCGAAGAAGCGCGCGTCAGTGCATTCGCCAGTTCGCCATCGTTGGTCACCAGCAGCAGGCCCTCGCTGTAATAGTCGAGCCGGCCCACGGGGAACATGCGCAGCCGGATGCGGGAAAAAAATTCCATCACTGTCGGGCGGCCCTGCGGATCGCTGGCCGTGGTGACATACTCCTTCGGCTTGTTCAGCATGTAATAGCGATATTCGGCCGCCGGATGGATCAGCTTGCCATCGACGCGAATATGATCGTTCGCCGGGTCGGCCTTGCTGCCGAGTTCAGTAACCACCTGCCCGTTCACCTGCACCCGGCCTTCGACGATGAACTCCTCGGCTTTGCGCCGGGAGGCGATTCCAGCGCTTGCCAGTATTTTCTGCAAGCGCTCCGACCTGCCCTGCGGGCGCGGCGCTTTCTGTTCCTCCGCTTCCTCCGGGTCCGCGGGAGGAACCTCTCTGGGCCGCTTCATGAAGTCGCCTCGGGAATTTCCTCTACTGGGTCGGCACCGGATTCCGTCTGGGCAATAATCTCGCCGCCGGTTTCTGTCTCCGCAGCGGATTCCTCCCGCACGGGAGACCTCATCCCTTCCTCCGCCATCTCTCCAGCCATGTCCGCCGCCAGCTTTTCGAATTCCTCCATGCTGGGCAGCTCGCCAACGTCTTTCAGTCCGAACCGCAGCAGAAATTCCTTCGTCGTTTTGTAGAGAATCGGGCGGCCGATCACCTGCTTCCGTCCGGCAGTGGTGATAAGCTTGCGCGCCATCAGCCCGCCGAGCACGCCCGAGGTATCGACCCCGCGAATTTCGCTGATCTCAGGCGCCGTGATGGGCTGCTTGTAGGCGACCACCGCCAGGGTTTCAAGCGCCTGCAGAGAAAGCTTCATCTGCGGCTTCAGACTTTTTACGAAGGAGCGGACCGCGTCGTGGTATTCCGCCTTCGTAGCGATGCGATAGCCGCCGGCGATCTCGCGAATCTCCATTCCGCGTTCGCCGTTCGCGTATTCGGCAATCAGCTCGTCGACAATCTTTTCGACAGCCGCTCGTGCCTCGCGATCACGCACACGCGCCTGCTTCTTCGCTTCCGCATCTTCGATCGGCAAAGCGGCCTGCCGCCCGCCATCCTCTGCTGCTTCCGAATCTTCCTCTGCAGAAGGCGCACTTGCCGCAGCTTCCTCACCTTCCGGCACAACCTCCGCGAACGGCAGTCCGGCCTGCAGCAC
Source organism: uncultured Acidobacteriota bacterium (assembly GCA_963744615.1). GTDB lineage: Bacteria > Acidobacteriota > Terriglobia > Terriglobales > Acidobacteriaceae > JAKAAZ01. Next base: position 620,397 of record CAVUUE010000002.1, on the reverse strand, counting down.
TTCCTCGGCGAAGATCGCAGCCAGCTGGGCCAGCGTCACCGGCTCATCGGCTGCGTAGATGACGGCTTCAATTTTCGCTTTTATGCTCATTGGCTCTCAGAGAATCTACAGCATACCGGCTTACCGCCAGTCGTCGCGGCCTTCGATCATGGTAGAGTCAAAATTTTCGTGTTTCTTGATGATAATTTCGCCGAAGCTGCCGGTCTGCCGCAGTAGCACTGCCTGCAGGCGAACCAGTTCCAGCAGCGCTAAAAATGTGCAGATCAACGCCCGCTCCGACTGCACATGCTGCAGCAGGCGGCGCAGCCCGATCGGGCGGTCTTCCATCACCAGGCGGCGGCGAACATAATCGATCATCTGCGCCACCGTAACCGCATCCTCGTTCACGTCCAAAACTGGACGCTGCCGCGCACGATCCAGAATCTCGCGGAACACGCGCACCAGGTCTACGGTGTCGGCGGCGATCTCAGGTTCGGTTCCCGGATCGTCGCGAAATTCCTCGATGGCCGGATTGGTCCATGAGGATTCTTCGAGCATTTGTTTTTGCAGCAGCATCTGCGCCGCGCTCTTGAAGCGCTGATGCTCCAGCAGCCGCTCGACTAGTTCGCGGCGGGGATCGTCTTCCTGCCCATCCGTCGTTCCATCGCTGCTGCGCGGCAGCAGGGTTTTACTTTTAATGTGAATCAGCAGCGACGCCATGTAGATAAACTCGCCCGCGCCGTCCACATCCGACTGCTTTAGATTTTCGACATACGCAAGAAACTGCCCGGTTATCCGGGCGATCGGAATGTCGTAGATGTCGATGTCCTGCTTGCGGATCAGGTCCAGCAGCAAATCCAGCGGGCCGTCGTACACCTCGCCCACGGTGACGGCGAATGGAAATGTGCTGGCTTCTTCTTTCGCAGCCCTCCGTTCCGCGGCACGCTCCTGGGCGCGTTCCGCCGCCGTTGGCCCACTCGATTTCGGGTCGGGCGCGAAGGGCGGGCTGGCAGGAAGGTCGAGTTGCTCCGGCGCCCCATTGTCGCCTGCGGACGAGATCGCGGCGTCTCCTATTGGTCCCGCCCCGTTTTTTTCCAGGTCGATCATTTTGCCACGCCTGCCGAAGCCGTTTCGATCTGCACCAGGTGCATAGCGTCCCGCACCTGCCGCATGGTTTCTTCCGCGCGCGCTCCGTGCCCGCGCAGAGCCGTCCTCAAGAATATTCCACACCTGCTGCGGCTTGGCTTCGAACTGGCGGCGGCGCTCCTGCAGCGGAGCAAGCTCCGCAACGACCCCGTCCGCCAGCCAGCTTTTACACTCGATGCAGCCAATGCCCGCGGTCGTGCAGCCTTCGCGCGCCTTCTGCTGGGTTTCAGCCGAAGAAAAAATCTTGTGCAGATCGAACACCGGGCACACCTCGGGATTGCCCGGATCGCTGCGTCGAATTCGCGCCGGATCCGTGACCATGGTCTTCAGCTTCTGGCGGATTTCCGCTTCCGGATCGGTCAGCAGAATCGTGTTCCCATAACTCTTCGACATCTTCCGCCCATCGGTGCCCGGCAGCTTCGGCGAAGGAGTCAGCAAGACCTGCGGCTCCGGCAGCACCGACGATGCAGCCGGATAAAAATTGTTAAAGCGTCGCGCCACTTCCCGCGTCAGCTCGACGTGCGCCACCTGGTCCTGTCCCACCGGAACGAGGTCCGCCTGGTAGATGAGAATGTCCGCCGATTGCAGCAGCGGGTAGCCCAGAAACCCATACGTCGTCAGATCTTTGCCCGTAAGATTTTCCTGCTGCTCCTTGTAGCTCGGCACGCGCTCCAGCCAGCCCAGCGGCGTCGTCATCGAAAACAGCAGATGCAGTTCTGCATGCTGCGGGACCCAGGACTGCACGAATATCGTCGACCGCTCCGGGTCGAGACCCGCCCCCAGCCAGTCGAGCGCCACATCGAAAATGTTTTCGCGGATTCGCGAAGTGTCCGCATAATCCGTGGTCAGCGCGTGCCAGTCGGCGATGAAAAAGAAGCATTCATACTCGTGCTGCAGCCGCACCCAGTTATAAAGCGCGCCCATATAGTTGCCGAGATGCAGTTTGCCCGTAGGCCGCATGCCGCTCAACACGCGCTTGCGCCCGGCGGTCGAATGAAGAATGTTTGTCATAGTACGCAGGGTATTCGAGCTTCGTCAGTGATCGAGCCTAAGCTTCGATGGTATCGGAAGTGTCCCTTACATGCTGAGCAGAATGTGGTTGAAAACTCCCAGCATGGGGCTGACGATCATGGCGATGAACCGCCCTCCGAAAAAGAAGACCAGGATCAGGCCGGCAATCCCGATTGAGTCGTACGCACGCAGCCAGTTGTACGGCAGCATGTGACGCACAACATGGCTTCCATCGAGCGGCGGCAGCGGAATCAGGTTAAAGGCCATCAACACCAGGTTCAGCAGCACCGCGTAATAGAGCAGCAGAGCCAGCGGAAAAATTATCGAACTGCCGTTCATCCCCGTGCCGCCAACGGAATTCATCTGCGCCGACATGACCGCCGTGAGCACGGTACTCGGGTCCACTGCCTTCAGCACCAGCAGAATCACCAACGCTACGATCGCCGTCAGCAGGTTGCTCGCGGGCCCAGCAAGCGTCGTCAGGATGTCGTCCCGGCGTATGTTCTTGAAGTTGCGCGTGGTCACGGGAGTCGGCTTGGCCCAGCCGATCAGCGGAAAGCCCGCGTACACGCATAGCAGTGGAATCAGCACGGTGCCGAATGGGTCGATGTGGCGCAGCGGATTCAGCGTCACGCGACCCAGCATGCGGGCTGTTGGATCGCCCAGCCGCCACGCCATCCAGCCATGCGCCGCCTCATGCAGGCTGATCGCGAACAGCAGCACTACGATTTGAAAAATGATCAGAACGACGTGCTGATTCATGGGTCTTCGCCGATGGTAGCACGCCCGGTTCGACTCTCCGACGCCTCACATCGCGCGTAGAAAAAGCACCATCCCGTTTCGACCCGCTTCCAGCTACCAGCTTTTCTTGAAGATCGTGTCGAATCCGAATCCGCCGTTCTGATCGCGCGTCGCGCTGACGGAAACCTTCGGCGAAAGCCGGTACTGCCCCATAATCACCTGGTTTTGCGTGGAGGTCACATTGGTCGAAAAGGTGACGAACAGATTTCCCGTCACCCGCTGCTGGATCGTAACGATCGCCCCCGCCGGTCCCTGCGTGCTTCCGCCGGCCAGCACAGGGTTGATCGAGAGTTGCGAGATGCCCGCGATCTTCGCCACCCGGCTGGTGATCTGGCTGCTCACCTGCGAGGCCACCGCCGACATCGCCGCCTGATTCCCCGGCGTCGGATTGGCCGCATTGGCCTCCGTCGTCTGCCCGAATGCCAGCAGGTTGATGATGTCCGCCGCCGGCAGCGAGGGGTCGGAAGCATAGTTGGTCCGCAACTGGTCCACCGGCCCGTTAAATCGAAGAGTGATGTTGTACTGCTGAATCGTAGTATTCAGCGCCAGATTCACCACCGGCTCGGTCTCGGCGGGGTTGACGAACTCAACCGTTCCCCCGGCCAGCGTGAACCGGTCGCCGTTGAAGATCAGATCGCCGTCCGTCAGGTTGATCCGCCCCAGGATGACCGGCTGGGCTGCCGTGCCCCGCACCTGCAGGTTCGCCGTTCCGTCGACACTCAGCTCCCTGCTCACCAGGTTCAGATTGTTGATTGAGCTCACCGCCAGATTCAACTGAAGATTCTGGCTGAATCCCTGGCTCGGTGGAGGAGCGACTCCACCGGAAAGCTGCCCCATGAAGCTGGTTAGATCAAAGTCCGGGGTGAAGGACAAGTTCTGGATGCGTACCCGCCCCCCAAGCATGGCGTTTTCGCTCGTGCCCGCCAGCCTCAGGTTGGCATCCACTTCCTCGCGCACGCCCTGCGGATACAGCATCCGGATTCCCTCCGCGGCAACGCCCAGGTCGAACTGGATTGACGGTCGATAGGTGACCCCGCCCTGCGCCGTCACCGTACCTCCTCCCACCGTAGCTTTGAACGACTGCACATTCAGCCGGTCTTTGGTCAGCGTCAGCACGCCGTTGCCATGCTGCACGCCGATCGGCAGATCGCCGCTGGCAAAATTCGCATCGACGATCTGCACCTGCCCTTCCACGTTGGAATCCGCCCGCGCGCCGTAGGAATTTATGTTGAGCTTCACCTCGCCGGAACTTCTGACATCGGGATTGAACAATTGCGCGAGCTGCAGATTCACGGTTCCCAGCAGCAGGAGTGAAACCGGAGCGTGCCCGATCATCGGGATCGATCCCTGGAATTCGAGATCGGTGTCCGTGCCGCGGATCGCCGCCCGCTGCAGATTGACCACTCCATTTTTGTAATCGACGTGGAGCGGAGACGCGGCCGCAAGTTGAATTGTGCTGCCGTAGTTCAGCTTCAGCGTCGGCACCGTCACGTGCGCTTCCAGCATTTTCCTGTTCTTCAGTGGCCCCCTCAGCGTGGCATGCACCTCCGTTTCACCCGTCAAGCCTGCCGCCTGCGCCGGGGCATACACAGCCAGCAACGGCGCCAGCGGAATCGCGCGGCTGTCGAGCGTCGCTTCCGTAAAATAATCGCCGGTCAGGTTGACCTTTGCCGACGCCTGGATTGCCGTATCGAATGCGTGACTATTCAGGTCCGCCGTCGCGACATGGTTGGCCACCTCCATCCGCAATGTGATTGCGTTCAGCTTTTGCTGCTGAATCTCAAGCTGCGGAATCTGCAGGGTCGCGGTAAATTGCGGATCGTTGAATGTTCCCTGACCGCTGCCGTGCATCGCGAGCACGCCGCCGGCTTCAACGTTGTGGACCTTCAATGTTTGGACCTGGTTCAGGTGAAGCCCGGTTGCGGTGAGCTCGGCAGAATAACTTTTTTGCTGGGGCCGAATACTCGCCGTGCCCCCTATCGTTCCACCAGCAACGTGGATCGCAAGCTTGCCCTGAACCTGCTCGTTCCGGCCGGTGAAGGTGAGGCTCGCCGACGGAATCGGCTCGCCATACATTTTCGCGTGGGCGAGAGACACGCTTCCCTGGCCAACCGGGTCGAGCACCGTGCCATGCGCGGCAATGTTCGCCGCCATCGTTCCAGACATAGGCATTTTCAAGCCCGCAATCTGTTCAAGGTTCGCGACATCAATCTGCGTCGCGTGCAGCTGCAGTTGAACCGGGCTTTCCCGGCTGAAAGACCATCGGCTTAGGCGCGTGCTCGCGCTGAACGTGATACGTCCATGCGCAGCCGGCTCCAGATCGCCATCTCTCAGGCTCGCCAACGATGGACTCAGCTCCACGCTCGTTCGCAGAGCCCGCCACTTCGTTCCCCTCACCTCAAGATTGGAAGCTATCAGCTGCCCGGTTACATCCGGCGCGCTCGTCGATCCACGCACAACGCCATTGAATGTAGCTGTCCCGGCCAGCCCCAGCGGCTCCATCGTTGCCCCGGCCGCCGGCGTGCGAACCAAATCGGCAACGGTTTCCAGCTCGCGCAGATCGTTCGATTTGAGCTCGATGGCCAGACCGGAGCGATTGCCCAGCGTTCCATTCATCGTCAGGCTGGTCTCGGGCATCCGCAGATAGCTGTGCGAAAGCGTAATCTGCTTCGCCGCTGCGGCGTAGTTACCGTGAATCACACCGTCCACCGGAACCATGCCAGCTCCGCCCCCGCCGACGCGGAACACGCGAGCGTGGAGTGTCGCATCCGTGTGCGCCACCAGATTTTCCAGCGTCTTGCCCCAGGCCGCATCCGCCGTCGCGTTCAACACTCCACCCACATCAAGGCCGCGCGTGCTCGTGTTCGCCGGCGCCATACGTTTCAGATCGGCCAGCGATATTCCCCGCAGCGAGGCGGTCAGCTTCGTCTGCGAAGCTCCGGTGATGTTGCGCATGATCAGCGTGGCCAGAAGACTGCCGCCCAAAAGACGCGCTCGAAAATTCTTCACCGTCACGTCGCCGCTGGCGAGCGAATACTGCGCAGCGATATCATTGACCCGCGCGCGAATCGTCGATGCCCGCACGTCCAACTGTCGGCTGCTCAGGTTGCCTGCGAGGACGACCCTGTCGAGAACCGCCGCCTTCGGATCGTACCGATACTCAACCTTCCCGCTGGTCTCGACCATGCCGGTCGGTATCGATGGATTTCCCAGTATGCGGCGGAGATCGCCTCCATTGAGCTGCGCGTCGTAGCGCCCTTCGATCTGCGGCTCGCTGTAATTCTTCATATTCGCCGTCAAAGAGAATTGCGATGAGCCGCTTGCAATCTTCGCCTGTGTCAAACGGAAATCCGTCGGCGTCGCTTCGAATTGCGCTTCCAGGCTGTGCGAGATCGGACGGAACGTCCCCGCCTGCAAATGTCCATTGCGATAGCTCAGGCTGCCGGAATATTGCTGCAGCAGGCTGTTGAACGAAGCGCGGAAATCAACATCGTGCAGGTCCGCCTCGATCGCGCTTTTCCGGTCGTTGTAATAAATTTCTCCACTGTCGAGCAATGCATGGCGCACGCCCAGCTCGAACACACTCGTATGACTGCCGCCGCTGCTTTTTAGCTTCGGAATATTAGAACTGCCGTCCGCCCCGGTGAACACTCGCGCCACTGGACGGTCCACGCGAATATCGTCGAGGTACCATTTGCGGTGCCACACGGAGACGATTCGCACCCCCACCTCCACGTGCTGCACCAGAAGCAGTGGCGGATTCCGGTACGGCTCAGCCCCATGCACAGTGACTCCATACAGTTCGAGCCTCAGGTCCGACAGATGAACAGCGAAGTTCTGCAGCTCCACCGGAACGCCCAGCGCTTCACTCGCTTTTTCTTGCGCCAGCGTCCGCAGGTACTCGTGGAACCTCGCGCTGTGCAGCAGCACCGCGGCCGCGGCAATCAACAGCAACACCACCGCGACGACGCCACCCACAATCCAGGCGGCAATCCTCGCCCAGCCTCTGCGAGTGTTCACTGCGCCGCTTCCTTCCGTCTCGGCTGATGGCGTCCGCCTGCTCAAAGCGCTGCTCCTCTTAAAATGCCTGCCCGATGCTGATGAAATATTGCGTTGCGTTGATCCCGGCGACCGGATTCAGGTTGCGCCCAAGATCGATTCGCACCGGTCCGACGGGTGTGGCATAGCGCAGCCCCACGCCGACGTTGTTCGAATACAGCGACGTAAAGTCGTGGAATCCGACGCTGGGAAAAACATTGCCGCCGTCATAGAACACCGCCATCCCAAGATTCTTTTTGACCGGCAGCGGGATGCGGAACTCGGAATTCAAGAGCAGCAGTTCATGGCCGCCGCTGGGCACCTGGATATAGACTTTGCAATCCGTCGTGCCCGCCGGACACACCTCAACCTTGCGCTGCGGTCCCGCGCCATTCAGCGGAAAGCCGCGTAGCGTGCTGCCGCCTCCAGTGAAGAACTCCTGGCTCAGCGGCACCCGGCTGCCCGCAAACGGCGTCGCCATGCCGATTCGAATACTGTTCGCCCAGATAATATCGTGCGGAATTCTTCTGTAGCCCGCGACCTGTCCCGTCAGTTTCGCGAAATCGACGTTCGATCCCAGCTTGGAAGAATTGAAGTCCAGCTCCACGCTCTGCAATGTCCCCTTGTGAGCGTCCAGAATGTTGTCCCGCGTGTCGCGCGTGTAGCTCCCGGAGATCGTCGACAGACGGACGTGCTGGTCCGCCGGAAGAACAAGCGCCGGGATTGCGATCGAAGTTAAATCGGTCTGGCTGAAGCTATAGCGAAAAAATACGATCTGCTGCTTCTTCTTGTCGATCGGCCGCTGCACCTGGTAGCTCGCGATCTCCTGCTGCGAACTGAAGATTGGATTTTCCTCGTCGTGCTCCACCGTCAGCGCAAGCGTCGATGTCCATTTCGACCACAGAAAATTAGGATCGATGTAATACGCTCCGCCGCGCTGGTCCAGCCTGCCGGCAAATCCTGTAAGGGAGAGCGATTCCCCTTTTCCGCGCACGTTGTTCCGCGTGTATTGGAAAGTCGCCCGTGGCCCATAGAAAGTCTTCTGGTTCGTCGTGAAACTGCCTGGCAATCCGATCGGGGGCAGATTGGGCAGCGCCACCGTGCCGCTCGGAACGCTGCCGCCCCGATTGATAATTTCAAAGCCGAAGCCGTATGTGATCTGGTTCCGCTTGGCCTCATGCACTTTCACCAGCACATCTTCACTGGTCTGCGTCGTGATCCGTCGCTTGGGATCGACCTCCGCCCAGTCGAACACGCCGGTATGGCTGTATAGCTGGCTCTCAGAAGTAAGCAGCTTGGTTTCCGTCAGCGGCTGCTGAGGCTGAATGCTGCTTATATCTCGACTGATAAGTCGCTGCTGCGTGTGTTCGCGTCCCAGCGTGATCACATCCGCGGTGTAGACTTGCGGACCTTCGTAGATGTGGTAGACCACATCGACGTGATGCGGGTCCTGCTTTGAAACCGACTTTGCCGTCTCGCGGAAATTCGCCGTCAGATAGCCCAGTTCCAGATAACGCGACAGAATGTTCTTGCGGTCCTCCTGCACCAGCTTCTGCGAATACGGTTTTCCTTCTGCAAGCTTTAATCCACCCGGCGCATATTGTGCCTGCGGCAGCGTGTCCGCGCCTTCAATCTTCAACGCCTGCACAATGTCCCTGGGCCCTTCCACGATGTGAAACGCCACTGACACATCGCTGCCCCGATTCACCACCGCCGGCGTCACTTTCACACTGCTGAATCCATCCGCTCGATACACCGCCGTCAGGTTTTTGACGCTGGTGCGCACCAGCGCCTCACTGTACTTGCCGCGCGAGAGCAGGCTTTTTTTCTGCACCGCGACTTGCGCCATCAGCGCGGCGCTCGGCTCCTGCCGGTTGCCGGCGATGCGGACCGCCGCCACCTTATGCTTTTTTCCTTTGTCGATTTTGTAGACGATCGTGTCGCTCGTCGCCTGGTTCTGAAACTTCGAATCCACCTTCACGTCGAAGTAGCCCTTGCCCTGGAAATACGACGCCAGTGCCCGGCTTCCTTCCTGCACCAGCTCCGGATCGACGCCCACCCCTTGATAGACGGGCAGCAGCGACTTGCGCGTCCAGCTCCACAGGTGCGCGCCTTCAATCCTGACGTGAACCACCGGACCGGTCTGCACATCCAGGTGAATGTCGGCGCGATTGGTCGCCGCCTCGTACTCCGCCCCGCTCAGCTTTACCTGGGCCGCCAGCCAGCCCTGCTTTTCAAGCGACTTCTGCAGATAGCTGGTGGCATTCGTAAGTGTTTTCAGACGATAATTTTTTCCCGGCCGGATCGCCGATCCGCGAAAACGCGCCCAGATCGTCTGCAGACTGTGCCTCAACTTCGCCGCTTCTGCCGGAGTGGTTCCCGCGATATCGATCACGCCGAACTTGCTGTGCCGTCCAAGGTCCACGTGATAGAGAACATTCGCCAGCTTCTTATTCGGATCGACGACCGTTTCCGGCCGTACCTTCGCCTGGAAATAACCCGCGCGTTCAAAAAACGTCACCAGATTCTGTTGCGACTCCTGGATGTCATCGACGTTATAGGCTGCCTCGGGCGGATAACTTGTCACCTGCACCAGGCGAGAATAGGAAAATCGCTCGGCGCCCGGAAATTGATAGATGCCAAAGTAAACCGCCGGCTGCAGCACCAGCAGCACGCGGACCCCGTCGGCTTCCGGAGAAACCTGCAATTGAATCTGCTCGAATTTTCCAGCCCGCTTCAGGGCCGCAATCGTGGCGTCCACCTTCGCTCTGGCGAACGGTTGTCCCGGCTTTTGCACGAACAGTGCGGAGAACTGGCCGGTAGTCAGGTCCGGACGTCCGGCGATTTCAATTGACGTTACATTCTGGCCTTCGTATGAGGCGAGGATCTGCTCCGTCTGTGGAGATGTCTTCGGAGCCTGCTTGGCGTCCGCGGCCGCAGCCTGGGATTGCGCGCAAATCTTTGCCGGGACGGCAGGGCACAAAACGGCCAGCAGGAATACGACCGCCGATTTAAGACGCCGCTTGAAATATTTTTCCCCACTGCCGGTGCAATACCCGGACGGAGAAGATTCAAAACAGCGGGTGGAACCCTTGGTTTGCATACCGCAGCCTATTGGATGCCACATAGGCAGGCTGCGGTTTTACTGGCGGTCGTCCCATCCACGCATAGAACAGGGCATGCATTCTCATGCCCTATCAGCGCAAAAAGCCTCTATCCGACATCCACCCATCGCCGCCCGCGATGGCTTTCCATCTCCGCGCGCAGCAGCTGCATATGGCGAACGCCATCGACCATCTGGGGATACTCGACCGGCCCGTCCGGCTCCGCAATCGAGCGATAGAAGCGGCGAAACACCTGCTTGAACGTATCGTCGTAGCCCTCGCTGTGGCCTCCGGGAAGATCCGCGTACGTCGCAGCCTGCTTCTCCAGCGACGCCGGATCCTTCAACATGATCTGGTTGGGCCCGTTGCGGTGCCCGATCCACAACTCGTCCGGCCTCTCCTGATTCCAGCCGGCCGAGCCTTCAGTCCCGTAAATTTCAATGCTCAGGCGGTTCTTCCGTCCGCCGGAAACCTGGCTGGCCGTCATGCTGCCGCGGGCCAGTTCGCCCATGTGGAAGATGACCGCTCCATAATCTTCCGTCTCGATTTTTACCTCTTCAACATCTTTCGCTGCCAGTGTCTTGCCCGCGAAGGTCTCCACGCTGTGCTTCGGACGTTTGCGGGTCGGAAAAAATGTCTGCAGGTCCGCGCACAGGGAATTTACCCGCAGCCCGGTCACATGCTCCGCCATGTCGAACCAGTGCGTGCCCACATCGGCCATGGTTCGCAGCGCGCCTCCCGCTCCCGCGTCGATGCGCCAGTTCCAGTCCGTGTCGTAAAGCAGCCAGTCCTGCGAATAGGTCCCCTGCACGATCAGCACCCGGCCCAGCTCGCCCTGCTCCCTCATGCGACGCATCTGCTGCACCATCGGGTAGTAGCGCAGGTTGTGGCACACGCAGTTGCGCAGCTTGCGTTCACGGGCGAGATTCACCAGCTCCTCGGCCTCTTCCACCGTGGTCGACAGCGGCTTTTCGCACAGCACATGCTTGCCCGCCAGCATGGCGTCTTTCGCCATCTGAAAATGCATCGCGTTCGGCGTGCAGATATGCACCGCTTCGATGCTGCTGTCGGCCAGCACCTTGCGATAATCCGTCTCCGCTTTCTCCACTCCGAAGCCCGCGCCCAGCTTCTGCGCCGACTCCAGCAGGCGCCCGGCGATCGCAACCACCTCAACCCCTTCAACCCGACGCAGTGCTTCCAGATGCACGCGGCCCATGAATCCAGTTCCGAAAATTGCCGTTCGAATCTTCCTCATAATTCCTTTCGACATCTTCACCCAGTTTCTGTCAGACCCACCACGCCTTCGTGGGCTGCTCCTCGATCACGACTTCCTGCAGAAAGCGGGCAGCTTTGGTCAGCCCCTCTTCCGGCGACATCAAGCTGTCCTCGTGTTCAATTGAGAGCACGCCGTCATAGCCGAACATTCGCAGCGTGGAAACAAATTCCTTCCACCACTCCGCGCCATGGCCATAGCCGCACGTGCGGAAGATCCAGCCGCGATTGCGCTCATCTGTATACGGCTTGGTGTCGAGCACGCCGGTGCGCGGCAGGTTCGCCGGGTACATCTGGGTGTCCTTGGCATGCACGTGGAAGATCGCGTCTCCCAGAATACGAATGGCGGCGATAGGATCGATCGCCTGCCAGAACATGTGGCTCGGATCATAATTGCATCCGACCGTCGGGCCCGCGATCCCTCGCAGCCGCAGCATGGTCTCCGGGCTGTAGACGACAAATCCCGGATGCATCTCGATCGCAATCTTCACCCCATGCTGAGCCGCGAACGCGGCATGTTCCACCCAATATGGAGTGACGACTTCGCTCCATTGCCAGTCCAACACCTTCAGATACTCCGGAGGCCAGGGACACGTCACCCAGTTTGGATTGCGCGCGGAGAATGAATCCCCCGGACAGCCGGAGAAATCGACCACCACCGGCACTTCCAGCTTTTCTGCCAGCAGAATCGTCTGGCGGCTGACCTCGCGCGCCTGGCGGGCGCGGGCCTGGTCCGGATCGAGCGCGTTCCCATGGCAGCTCAGCGCGCTGATGCTGACCCCATGGTCGTCCAGCAGGCGTTTGAAGCTCGCCAGCTCGCCGCCATCCTGCAGCATGGTCAGCTTGCAATGAGCATCTCCAGGGTAGTTGCCGGTGGCGAGTTCCACCGTTTTAATCTCAAGCGACTGCAGCTTGCTGAGTACGTCTTTCAGCGGCAACTGGGACAACAGAGGCGTGAATACTCCAAGCTTCATGGCGCGTCGTTCCTCATCGACTTCTTATCTTTTCACAACACCATCGCATTCGGTTTCAGGGCAGCTCAAATAAACCGCGTCGCGGCTGCCAGGTCCGGGAATTTTTGAAGGGCGGGTGAGGTGAGGATTGTGATCAGTCGAAGAGAACGCAGACGGGCGAATCCAGCGAGTATTGTCTTCCGGTCGACGACAATTTCCCGCTGTGAGTATTGCACCGCAGAACCACCAGGTTATCCGAATCCTGGTTCGCTACCACCAGCCACTTGCCGCTCGGGTCCACAGCAAAGTGACGCGGGCTGTTGCCCTCGCAGGAAATTCGCTGCATCAGGGTAAGTCGCCCGTTCGCGGAATGAATGGAGAAGGCGGTGATGCTGTCGTCGCCGCGGTTGGAAGCGTACAGAAATTGCCCGCTGGGATGGACAACGACGGTCGCGGCATCGGTCGGGCTCTCGTGATCCATCGGCAGCGTGGAAATATTCTGAAACCGCGTCAACGTCCCTTTGGAGCTGTCCCAGGCCAGGCAGTCGAGCGTGCTCTTGATCTCGTTGATCGAATACGCCCATCGGCCATTGGGATGAAACGTCAGATTGCGCGGCCCCGAGCCCGGGATTGCGCTGTAGAACGGCGGATCGTTCGGCGTCAGCTTGGCCGTTCTCGGATCGAAGCGATAGACCATAATCCGGTCCAGCCCAAGATCGTTGACCAGCACATATCGGTTGTCCGGGGTCACCGTGGTGCAGTGCGTATGGGCCGTCTTCTGCCTTTCCGGATCGACGCTGCCCCCGGGAAAATAAATGTTCGACACCGGCTCGCTCAGACTTCCATCCGGCAGAATCTGAAAGCTGGTCACGCTGCCGCTGTTATAGTTCGCGACGAAAAGCACCTGGTCGCTGTGATCCGTGGTCAGGTTGCACGGGCCGCTTCCACCGGAGGGTACGGTGTTCTTCGGCCGCAGCTTGCCCGACAACGGCGCCACCAGAAAGCCCGAGACTGTGCCCGGCCGCGTGCCCCCCTCATTCACCGCGTAAAGATCTTTGTGACTGGGAGAGAGCGCGAGAAAACTGGGGTCCTTGGTTTCCGCCGCGAGACCAACCTCCACCATTTCGCCCGTCACCGGCAGCCAGCGAAACGAGTAAATACCCTTGCTGGCTTTCTTCGTATACGTGCCAATAAACATCAATCGATGGGGCCGGTCGGAGGCCCGCAAAAACCTGCTGGCGAACGCAACCACACCAACACCGACCACTAGCGCGCGCCGAGTAAATTTTTTCATGGGTAACTAGTGTAACCCGTGAAATAGCGAAGCCTATTGACGCTTTGGGTTCTCGCACCCCTCATTTATCGGGCTCCTGGAAGCCCTCCCAGCCCTACGCATAGCTCGATCCGCCGGCCTCATTCTTGCTGCCGCGCTCGGCCGCCATACGTTCCACGTACTTCCCGTCTCCGCAGCGCCTGCAGCGGGTCCGCGGGAAGACTGCGCGCCTCTCGCCATGCTCGCAAGCCAGGCCGCACGTCCGTCCAGAAGGCGTCTCGCAGGCACTCTTCGGCTTCGACCAGGCGGCACTCGGATTGCAGCACCGCAAGCTTCTCGCGGTCCACCAGGCACGCCTTCGCGTAGAGTTCCTGCGCCGTCACCACCGTCTGCAGCATGGCTTCCACTTTGTTCTTAAGATTGTGACTCTGGTCGACCACATACGCGGGAGCCGCGGCCGCGGGGTTTTCCCATTGATACAGCAGAATTTCATGGAAGATGCGGAACACCTGGTACGGATCGATCGAGCCCAGCGTGAGATCGTCATCGGCGTAGCGGCGGTCGTTGAAATGCAGGCCGCCCAGCCTTTTTTCATGTTGCAGCCATGCCAGAATCTGCTCGATATTCTGCGCCTGGTAGTGATGCCCTGTATCGACCAGCACGAATGCCTGCGGGCCGGCCGCGCGTGCCAGCTGCAGGGCCATGCCCCAATCGGCAATATCGGTGTGATAAAAAGCCGGCTCGAACGGCTTGTATTCGACCAGCATGCGTTGCCCTGGTGCCAGCGCCGCGTGCGTGCGCGTTAGCCCTTCTGTCATCCACTCGATGCGCCGCCGGATATGCTGCGTGCCGGGATAATTCGATCCGTCCGCGAACCAAAGCGACAGATCCACGTTGCCCAGCTCCCTCGCGATCGCCGCCGACTCCAGCACATGCTCGAGCGCATGCCTGCGGACGGCCGCGTCCGGATTCGCGAACGAACCATATTTATAAATCTGATCCTGGAACAGGTTGGGATTAATAGCGCCCGGCCGGATACCGATACTCCCGGCTCAATTCCCGCACGGTAGCGACATCCTGAATCCCGCGGGGAAAATCCCACAGAACATGCAGCGCCATGCTGGGGCATGCCCCGGTCAGTCGATTGACTTCGGCAGCGTCGGAGAATTTCTCCTCGAGCGTATGCGCCGCCGAGGGCTGCAGGAATTTCCCGAAGCGAGTGCCCGTGTTGGCGAAGCCCCAGGAAGGAACCTCAATGGCGAAGCGATCCAGAGGCTCGAAGAGGTTTTTCCCGACGGCTTCAGAATCGGAATCGGGCCGGCGCAGCGATTCATTCATATCGTGTCTTCCTCAAAAATCTGCGCAGCGTTCACCGGCTCCGCTTCGGCGGCCAGCTGCCCGTGAGCCATCGCCGCCGCCAGCAGGCCTGCCCAGCGCGCTACCGGCTCGTGATCCACGCCTTCATGGTTCACGCCTTCATGGTTCGCGCTGCTTCGGTTCACTTTTTCCAGCGCAGCCATCTGCACCGAAAAATTTCCCAGCGTGGAACTCTCCTGCACGCCGCACACCAGTTCCAATCCCGTGGCCCGCGCCGTCAGTCGATTGAGCAGAGAGTTCCTGCTGCCCCCGCCAACGATATACAGGCGCGTAAAGCGTTTCCCGATCAGCGCCTCCGCCTGACCCAGCACGGTCGCGTACCGCGCGGCCAGGCTATGCAGAATCAAACCGGTCATCGCCGCCGGAGACATCATCGACGGCACCTCGACTCCATGGTTCCGTTGCAGCTGGGCTCGCAATTTCTCCGGCATGTTTCCCGGCGCAAGCAGATCCGGGTCGTCCACATCGATCAGAACCTTCGGCTCCGGAAGCGCGGCCGCGGCATCGATCAGCTCCTCCACACTCTGCGTTTCTCCGGCAGCACTCCAGGCCTCGACGCACTGGTTCAGCAGCCACAGCCCATTCACGTTCCGCAGAAAACAGATCTTTCCCCCGGCGGCCCCAAGGTTGGTGAAGTTGAGCCTTCCCGCTTCCGCACCCGCGCACGGCCTGTCGAGCAGCGTGCCCACCAGCGACCATGTTCCGGAGCTGATAAATGCCCAGTCCTCACCGTCAGCGGCAATGCCCGCCACCGCCGAAGCAGTGTCGTGACAGGCCGGTGCGATCAGCAGCGTATCGCCGAACGCAGGCAATTCCGACAGCGGCCCTTGCAGGCGTCCAACAATCGAGCCGGGAGCAACAATTTCCGGCGCCGCCGCCAGATCAAGACCGGCAGCCGAAAAAATCTCCTTCGACCATTCCCGCTTGCCCAGCGCAACCATACCCGTATGCGTGGCGTTGGTATACTCCGCTACCGGCCGCCCACCCCACCGATACAGCATGTATTCCGGCAGGTTCAGCCAGCACAGCTCCTGCGGCATCCCCGCCAGGCCATCCGCATACAGTTGGTACAGCGTATTGAACGCCAGCACCTGAATTCCCGTCAGCGCATAGAGCCGCTCCGCTCCAATCCGCTTGTGAAGCTCCTCCATCGCCCGGCCGGTGCGCCCGTCGCGATAACAGAATGGATCGGCGATCGGCTCCCTCAGAGAGCAATTCCGGCCCGCGGCCTTCAGGCGAACATAATCGACCGCCCATCCCGTGACTCCGATGGCGGCGATCCCTTCCTCCGCAATCGACGCCGAACGGCGCAGCCCCTCATCTGCCGCTGCCGTGATCGCGGATAAATCCCAGCGCAGTTGCCCGGCGCGATCGACCGGCGCATTCGCGACGCGATGGACAAGCTGAATTCGCGGCCCCTCGGGCAGCCATCGCAGCAGTGAGACCCGGCAGCTCTGCGCGCCAAGATCGACCGCGACCACCGCACGAGTGTCCGCGGGCGCACGCATTCCCGCAGGCGCGCCGCGCCGATCGGGCGCGATCGTCACCGCAAAAATGCCTCGGTCAGCCCGCCATCGACCGGAATAATATGCCCGGTCGTGCAGCGCGACTCCGGGCTGGCGAGAAAAAGAATCGCTCGCGCGCAGTCGGAAGGATCAATGGGCTGGTGCGTCAACGTGCGCTGCGCATAAAACTCCGCCAGCAGGTTCCGCAGCTCGTCATCCTCAGCGCCGGGCTCAAACGCAATGTTGTATTTCTTCAGCGATGCGATCACGCGTTCGCGGGGAAACATCGTCGAGCCGCGAATCACCGTCGCCGGGCTTACCCCGTTTACCCGGACCGTCGGCGCCAGCGACACCGCCAGCTCGCGAATCAAGTGGCTCAGCGCCGCCTTGCTCACGTCATACGCCTCACTGCCGCGCTTGGCGACCACCGCATTCGCGGAGCTGGTCAGCACAATGCTCGCGTCGAGGCCCTGTTCGCGAAAAATGCGCGAGGCTTCTTCCGCTAGAAAATAATTCGCGGTCACGTTGATCGCGAGCGTCTTGCCCCACTCCGCCGCCGAGGTTGTGTTGTCCGCCGAAGCCGGAAAAAGCGCCGCCGTATTGATCAGCAGATCGATGCCCCCGCAAAGCGAAACCGCCTGCCGCAGCGCCGCCTGGATCGATTCCTTCTGCGTGATGTCGATCTCGATCGCATGGGCCGCATCGCGTCCGTGGCGTTTGCGGAGTTCCGCGGCAACCTGCTCCGCCGCGGGAAGGTTCCGGTCCGCAACTCCCACCACCGCGCCCTGGGCCGCCGCCAGCAGCGCGGCTTCGCGCCCGATCCCGCTGCCTCCACCAACTACCATCGCAATGCGCCGGCTGAGCGGCTTCTCCGCCGGCTGCCGCCGAAGCTTGGCCTCTTCCAGCGCCCAGTACTCGATTCGGAACGCTTCGCTGACCGGCAGCGCCACGTAATTGGAGTGGCACTGAAACGCCGAGGACGGCGCAGCCGCTCCGGCCTGCGGATAACTCTCGATCGGATCTGCGTCCGCCAGCGCCGATGCGCCTTCCATCACGTGGATGGCGTTCACGTAAAACTCGGCCGTGATGCGGGCATCGATTCGGCTCTTTCCAAAGCTGAACATGCCCACTCCCGGCACCAGCACCACCGCCGGATTGGCGTCGCGCATGGCGGGCGAGTCCGCGACAGCGTGGCGCCGGTAGTAATCGGCGTAATCGATCCGATACTGCGCCAGCTCCCTGTCCAGCGCCCCGCGCAGCTCCGCCACATCTCCGCTCGGCTCCCATCGCACGTAAAGCGGCCGCACCTTGGTCCGCAGGAAGTGATCCGGGCAGCTCGTGCCGAGCCACGCCAGTTTTTCCGCTTCGCGCGAATTCACAAAGCGCAGCACTTCCGGCTGCGAGGAATAGTTCCCAATCACCCGCCGGCTGCCCGAAAGTCGTCCGCGTAGAAACGGCAGCAGGTCGGAGGCAACCGTTGCGCGGTCCTCACGCGTCGCATGCACCGCCCCGCCGAACATGCGCTCGCCCACCGTGTCCGCATGTCCCTGGACGAACTGGCCCAGCTGGTCGATCAACTCGATGGTGTTGGCATAGCAGGCCTCCGAGGTTTCTCCCCAGGAAAAAAGACCATGCCCGCCGAGCACAATTCCATCGCAGTCCGGATTAGCCGCGACAGCTTTCCTCAACATGATCCCCAGCTCGAAACCTGGACGCTGCCAGGGAATCCACACCAGGTGACGGCCGAATCTCCGATTGAACTCCTGCATGCGCCGTTCGCCATTGCCCGCTGCCGCCAGCGCAATTCCCCAGTCCGGGTGCAGATGGTCCACGTGCCGCGCCGGCAGAAACGCGTGCAGCGGCGTATCGATCGAGGCCGCTACGGAGTTCCGGCCGAACGCGCACAGCGGATACATCTCCGCCATTTCATCCTCGTATGCAACGCCGCGATACCGCTCCGCCAGTTCATTCAGCTTCTCAAGGTAAAGAGTCGCGAACCCTTGCAGCGTCATCGTTCCAAGATCGCCGCCGCTTCCCTTCACCCAAAGCACCTGCTTGGGACTATCGTCGAGCGGGTCCGGTTGCGTCACCTTCGCGCTGGTATTCCCCCCGGCATAATTTGTAATCCGCAGATCGGAGCCGAGCAGATTGGAGCGGTAGCGCAACAACTCAGGCTCGCTCAACTCCGCCGCGACCGCGGCTTCCCATCGGTTTTCAAGGTAACGTAATGGCATTGCAGCCCTTCCCATATTCGGTATTTCTTTCGCAGCATGGTGCGAAGGGCCATCTTCCCCGGCGCCTTCGACCTCCATAATACAATCGAGAAACTATTTCAAAGGCGAATCGTCCCCGTTGCCCGCGGTTCCACGGACTTCCGGGAGCGACTCGGTTTCCGCTCCACCAGCCGATGCTCCACATAGTTATACGGAGGCACATTTTGCCCCCCCAGCATGGCCAACCCAAGCTGGATTAGACGCGCCCCGTAGGTGTGCGCCTCGTGTGAGACAGAGCCGATGAGCGAAGTCTTCGCTGCCTCCATCTCCTCGATGGCCGCTTCAATGCAATCCTGCCCGACGATCGCCACATGCCTCTGGCGTTTCAACTCCCGCGCCGCCTGCACCGCGCCCAGGGCACTCGTGTCGGTCGCGGCGGCGATCAATATCTTGCGGTCCTTCGGATGTCGCCGCAGAAAATCAAGCACCAGCCGATAGCTCTTCTCGCGCATCCCGCGGGCATCCATCCGTACAAATGACTCGATAGGAATGTTCGGCAGCCGCGAGCGCACCCCTTCAAACGCCCCCGTAATGCGGCTCTGCACCAGCGGGCCGGCCTCTTCTAGGTCGAGCCCGAGCACCCAGTTCAACTTCCCCGCCCAGGCGCGATGCGCGTAATTCGCAAGAAGCTCTCCCGCTTCAAAGCCCACACGAAAATTGTCCACGCCAAAATAAACCGCGTGCGGATGTGGAATGTCCACCGCGATCAGCGGAATCGCGGCACCCGCGATCTTGTCCCCGATGATGGCCGCCACCTGCTGGTCCACCTGGAACTCGATCACCAGGTCTACCCGGTTACGCACAAAGTCCTCCGCATTCTTAACCGCGATTCCAGCATCGTAGTGATTGTCGAGCACCAGCAGATCGACTCCCGCATCGGCCGCGGCCGCCTGCAGACTGCGGGTTACGGCCTCGGAAAACGGCATCTCCGTCGACTGGCCGCCGAACCCGAAGACCATTTTCCGCGGGTTGCCCATTGCGCGGTAGAGTCCATTCTGAGACTGCGTCAGATAGCCTCGATGCGACAGCGTTTTCAGGATGCGATAAACCGTGGTCTTTGAAATATGAGTTCGCTGATAAATGGATTCGAGCGATATCGGCTGGTTCTCCCGCTGCACCATCTCGAGGACGTCAAGCGCCTTCGATAGTACCGGGATCAGGTACAGCCGCTTCGGCGAACTATTCGACATACACCCTCAAAAAATATTCCTGCAAAAGACCAAACAACGCAGTCCCGGCCAGATCGATCTAACCCACAATTACAACGTCGAGCACGCGAGGACCATGCACTCCCTGAATGCGGGTCATCTCTATGTCGGCGGTCGCGGAGGGCCCCGACACCAGCGTAATCGGCTGGTTTTTCTCCGGCTCGAGAGCGCGCATAGCCTCAGGCACGGTCTCAACTGCGTCCGAAGCACGCACGATGCAAAGGTGATAGTCCGGAATCAGCGTAAGCGCGCGGCGGCCGCTCGATTCATGGCAAAGCGCAAGCGTTCCCGTTGCCGCAATCGCCAGCGCGCAGCCCGTGATCACGCCATCGCAGGCGTCGATCTCCTCATACGACAGCCCATTGTCCGCAACAAATCTGCACTCGCCATCCGTCAGCAGGTTCGAATCGACATCGGGCGCGACCAGCATTCGTTTCTTATTCCGGCCAGCCAGTATCTGCGCGATTTTGGCCGCCAGCTCGCCCCGGGTACAGCGATCGACGGTCGCGCCATAGTCGCGCAGCCGCTCAATCAGCAGCTCGATGCATTCCGCAGGCGCCAGCGAGCTCGTCTGCCGGTACTTGCGCGGGATCGCCTCCCACTCAGCCTCCGCGCTCTCAGCGGAAGCGCCCCTTGCGGCCGCCGAACCGATCTTTGCCAGAATCTCCGCTCGCGCAGCCGTGGAATCAATCATGTCGAACCTCCGCACGCCGCCGCTTTTCAAACCATTCACGAAAACTCTGCTGCGGCAGCGGCTGCAGGTCGCGCGTGCGCGTCCATCCGCCCAGCATTCCTGGCAGGCGTTCAATCCATCCACTGACGCCGATAAACGGGCGCTGCGCAATCCGGCCAAAACGCTGCGCAATCTTCAGCCGCGTCTCGTTCAGGAATATCCATTGCATCCCGCGCATGGCAATCGCCTCGGGATCGAGAGCGCGGCTCGCCTTCGGCTTTGCCGCCACCACCTTGCCGCGCAGATGAATCAGCACTTCGGGAATGTTGATCTTCACCGGGCACACTTCATAACACGCGCCGCAGAGTGTGGACGCGAAGGGAAGCGACTGCCCGCGCTCCATCGACGCAAGCTGCGGCGTTAGAATCGCGCCGATCGGCCCGGCGTAAACCGACCCGTAGGCGTGGCCGCCCGTCTGCCGATAGACCGGGCAGGCATTCAGGCAGGCCGCACAGCGAATGCACTGCAAAGTCTCGCGGGCTTCCGGATCGCGTAAAACTTCCGTCCTGCGATTATCGAGCAGCACCACGTGGAATTCCTGCGGTCCGTCGCCGGGATGCACACCGGTCCACATCGAATTGTAGGGATTCATCCGTTCCCCGGTCGCCGAACGCGGCAGCAGTTGCAGCATCACTTCCAGGTCGCGAAAACGCGGCAGCACCTTGTCGATTCCGGCAATCGAGATCAGCACCTTGGGCAGCGTCAGGCACATGCGTCCGTTGCCTTCGGACTCGACAATGCATACCCCGCCAGTCTCCGCGATCAGAAAATTCGCCCCGCCGACCGCCACTGGAGTAGAGAGAAACTGCTGGCGAAGATAGTTTCGCGCTGCTTCGGTCAGGTCCTCAGGCCGGTCGCCCAGCTCCGGCAGATTCATCGCACCCGCAAACAGCTCCCGTATCTGCTGCCGATTTTTATGCAGCGCCGGCACGATGATGTGCGAAGACTTGTCGTGCCCAAGCTGCACGATCAGCTCCGCCAGGTCGGTCTCAACCGGCTGAATTCCAGCGGCTTCCAAAGCGTCGTTCAGCCCGGTCTCCTCCGTCGTCATGCTTTTGATTTTTATGACGCGGCCGCTTGCGTTCTGCGCCAGCTCAACCACAATCCGGTTCGCCTCCGCCGCATCGCGCGCCCAGTGGACATGGCCACCCGCGGCCACACAGCGCCGCTCGAACTGTTCCAGGTAAACATCCAGATACGCCAGCGTGTGCGCGCGTATTCCCTGTCCTGCATCGCGCAACTGCTGCCAGTCGGGCATCTCGCCGACTACGCGAGATCGTTTTCCCTGGATCACGTCCGTTGCGTGACGAACATTCCCGCGCAACTGCGCATCCTGCAACAGTGGCAGCGCCGAGGAGGGAAAGTCCACAAAATCGCGATAGGGAACGGTGCTCATCCGCGCCTGCCTCCCGGGCCCGTCCCATCGCTCGCCAGAATCTGCGCGATGTGCTGCGTGCGCATGTCCGCGCGCCGGCGATGCAGCGCGCCTTCAATATGCAT
Source organism: uncultured Acidobacteriota bacterium (assembly GCA_963744615.1). Classification (GTDB taxonomy): domain Bacteria; phylum Acidobacteriota; class Terriglobia; order Terriglobales; family Acidobacteriaceae; genus JAKAAZ01. Next base: position 598,224 of record CAVUUE010000002.1, on the reverse strand, counting down.
CAGGCAGGAGTTGTCACACGCCGTGCAGATCTCCGCCTGCGTTTTTTTCAGGCACTCCAGTTTTTCTTCCAGCATCGCTCCGGAGACATCCGCATTTTTTATAGCGAAGGTCCCGCCAAAACCACAGCACTGCTCGACTCGCTCGAGCGGTACCAGTTCGATGTCCTGAACCTTGGACAGCAATCGCAAGGGAATGTCCCCCACATGCAGGCTCCGCAGAGAATGGCAGCTCGCATGGTAGGTGACCCGGTGCGGGTAAACCGCTCCGACATCCTCCACCCCCAGGCGATGCACCAGCAATTCCGTCAATTCGTACACCCGCGGCAGAATCGCCGCCACTTCCGACTGCAGCCGCTTGTCGCCGGAAGCCGCCGCGATCTTTTCATAATGCTCGCGGATCATCGCCACGCAGGATGACGACGGCACGCACACCACCTCGCTGTCGCGAAACACCTGCACGAATCGCCGCACCAGCGGGAGCGCCTCTGCCTGGTAGCCCGTGTTGTAATGCATCTGCCCGCAGCAGGTCTGTGCCTGCGGAAATTCCACCGTGTGTCCCAGCCGCTCCAGAATGCGCACGACCGCCATGCCGGTTTCCGGGAACAACGTGTCGTTATAGCAGGCAACAAACAGGGCGATGCGCAAAAAACTCTCCTCAGTGGATGTGCAAAAACAACTCCATGACCTTCATTTTACGGTAGACGGATTCTCCCCGCCTTTCAATACGCGAACAGTTTTTGATCTTCACGCGCGAAGTGCGATAGTATCGACGCACTTCGCCTCAAGCCTGTGGACACCAGTTTTCGAATGCCGCGGCTCGGGGTATCGGGGGTATCGTTTGGGACCGAATCCATTTGTCGGCGTGTTGTATCACTGGACCGGGGGCCTGGCCTCGGCCAGCTGCTACCTCCCGTTTCGATTCGTCCGCAAGTGGTCCTGGGAAACCTACTGGCTGGCGCAGGGCTTCTTCAGCTTTCTGCTGGCGCCGATTGTCGCCGCATTTCTTCTGGTCCCCCAGGTCGCCTCCATCCTCGCATCACACGCCGACCCACACGCTCGTGGTCACCTACATCTGGGGCCTGCTCTGGGGCATCGGCGGCCTCACCTTCGGCCTCTCGATTCGCTACCTCGGCATCGCGCTGGGATACGCCATCGCCCTCGGCTTCACCACCGCATTCGGCACCCTCATGCCGCCTTTGTTCGCCGGCGAAATGCCCGCGCTGCTCCACCACGCTCCCGGCCAGGTCATCCTGTTCGGCATCGGCGTCTGCATGGCGGGAATTGTCTTGAGCGGCATGGCGGGCTATTCCAAGGAGCGCGAGCTGAGCGCGGCAGAAAAAGAAAAAACCGTCGCCGAGTTCAATTTTCCCAAAGGCATCCTGGTAGCAATCTTCGCCGGCGTGATGAGCGCCTGCTTCGCCTACGGCCTCGCAACCGGCAAACCCATCGGGGCACTGGCCAGAAGCGCGCTGGCCGCCCGAGGCGGCGCGATGGAATGGCAAAACCTCCCCATTCTCATCATCATTTTGCTCGGCGGCTTGACCACCAACGTCGCCTGGTGCCTCATCCTGATGGTCCGCAACGGCACCGCCAGCCAAATCTTCCACGCCAACGCCGCCTCCGCGCCGCCTGAAAATACCACGCACCCCAAACCCGCCAGCCTCACTCTCAATTACCTGCTGTGCGCCTCCGTGGGAATCATGTGGTATCTGCAGTTCTTCTTCTACAGCATCGGGCAAACAAAGATGGGCAAGTATGACTTCTCCAGCTGGACACTGCACATGGCCAGCATCATCATCTTTTCAACCCTATGGGGAATCTGGCTCAAGGAGTGGTCCGGCACCAGCCGCAAAACAAAAATCCTCGTCGGACTGGGCCTCGCCGTGCTCGTCCTGTCAACAATCCTCGTCGGCTACGGAAATTACCTCAGCGTAAAAGTCACACCTCTCAGCTAATCACGTGCCGGGTGCCCCAGGTCTCGCTTCTGAGACCTGGGTTCTCTGACGGTCGCGAAAATCAATACCCCACATGATGCAGATACTCCACCGCTCCTGCGGCCAGCAGACAATAAACACCGAACCAGTACCAGCGCCCGGTTTCCAGCCACTTGCTCAGCCACTTCAGCGCCAGCAGCCCGGCAAGAAACGCGAACAGCGCCCCCAGCAGGCTCGGCCCCATCGCCGAAGCCAGATTTCCCGCGCCCACAATGTGCTGCGCTTTCCTCAGTCGCCAGGCCTCGCGCGCAATTGCAGGAGGCGTCAGAATCACCGCCAGCGCAAAGCTGAACTCCTCTGCCCGCGCCTTTGCAACCCCCACCAGCATGCCCGTTGAAATGGTCGCGCCAGAGCGGGAAAATCCGCGAAACGGTATCGCCAGGCCCTGCACCGCGCCGATCCATCCCGCCTGTCTCATGTTCAATCCCGTGCTGTCTTCCTCGCGGTTCGGCAGCGTGCGCTTTTCCCGAAGGCCGGCGATCAGAATAAGAATTCCAACCGCTGCCAGCGCCGGAGCAATCAGATCCAGCCTGCCAAACAACTCCTCGATCTCCGCATGCTTCGTGTGCAGCACAACCTTTTCGACGAATTCGATAATGCCGTAGCCGATTACAGCGGTGGCAACGCTGGCCGCGAACAATTGAACGACAACCGTCTTGAACGTCTCCGCGCTGCGGAAATACGTCCGCCCCCACTGCCGCCAGAAATAAACGATCACCGCGAACATGGTGCCCGGTGTGGAGCATGACCAGCAGCAGCGTCATCGCCGGCGCCGTCGGGTCCATGCCCATCAGTTTTTCCGCAACCACCACATGGGCGGAGCTCGAGACCGGCAGCAATTCCGCCATGCCCTGAATAATCGCCAAAACAATTACATGCCAAAGAGCCATAGAATTCCGCAGTCGCTTCCCTTAGATATTAGATATTCGTTCGATGCACCGGCGAACAGCGTCTCGGACCGAAGCAATCAGCGCGCAACGCGCTCCTCGACCGTTGCCCGGCTCTCGGAAGCAATCTCCGCACTCCGTAGCCGGTTTCGGTAGCTCGCCGCCACAAACTCGCGGAATAGAGGATGCGGCTCGAGCGGCTTCGATTTGAATTCCGGATGGAACTGGCAGCCCAGAAAAAATGGATGCCCGGGAATCTCCACGATCTCGACATACGTCGCATCCGGTGTCGTTCCCGTGATGCGCAAACCGGCGCCCGTCAGCAGCGCTTCATATTCGCGATTGAACTCATACCGGTGCCGATGCCGTTCGCTGATCTCGGTCTTGCCGTAGGCTGCCGCGGCCAGCGAATCCGACTGCAGCATGCAGGGCCATGCCCCCAGCCGCATGGTGCCGCCCATTTCTTCCACACCCGTCAGCTCTCGCAGTTTGTAGATCACCCGATGCGGCGTCGCCGGATCGAACTCGCTCGAATTCGCCTCCGTCAGCCCGCACACATTGCGCGCATATTCGATGCAGGCCGTCTGCATCCCGAGACAAATCCCAAAGTAGGGAATCTCCCGTTCGCGCGCGTAACGAATCGCGTTCAGCATGCCTTCAATGCCGCGCTTGCCAAAGCCGCCCGGCACAAGAATGCCGTCGAACCCCGCCAGCTGGCTTTCATAACTGCGGTCCTCCGGGTCTTTCGTCTCCAGACCCTCAGCCTCAATCCAGGTCACGCGCAGCTTCAGGTTACGCGCCAGCGCGCCATGGACCAGCGCCTCTTTCAAGGATTTATAGCTGTCCTCATACTCCACATATTTGCCGACGATGCCGATCGAAACTTCGTCCTTCGGGTTGTAGCAGCGCTCCACCAGTTCACGCCAGCGATCCAGCTTCGCTTCGCCCGCCTGCAGGTGCAGGTATCGCAGCACCAGCGTGTCCACCTTCTCCTGCGCGAATACCAGCGGCACTTCATAGATGGAAGCAACATCCTTCGCCGTGACCACCGCCTGCTCCTCCACATTGCAGAACAGCGCGATCTTCGACTTCATCTCGTGCGATAGGAATCGGTCCGTCCGGCAGAGCAGAATGTCCGGCTGAATCCCAATCGACAGCAGCTCCTTTACGGAGTGCTGCGTGGGCTTGGTCTTCAACTCCTGCGCCGCGGCAATCCACGGCACCAGCGTCACGTGAACAAAGGTCGTATTCTCGCGTCCCATTTCCTGGCGCATCTGGCGAATCGCTTCCAGGAACGGCAGCGATTCAATGTCGCCCACCGTGCCGCCGATTTCAACCAGCGTCACGTCCGTGTCCGCCGCCACCTTGCGCATGGCGTTTTTTATTTCATTCGTCACGTGGGGAATCACCTGCACCGTCTTGCCCAGATAATCGCCGCGCCGCTCCTTGGTAATGATCTGCTCGTACACCCGTCCGGTAGTCAGGTTGTTGTCGCGCGAAAGACGCGCATGCGTGAAGCGCTCGTAGTGGCCCAGGTCGAGATCGGTCTCCGCGCCATCGTCGGTCACGAAAACTTCGCCATGCTGGAACGGCGACATGGTGCCGGGATCGACGTTCAAATACGGGTCGAACTTCATCAGGTTCACCCGCAAGCCGCGGCTCTCCAGCAGGCAGCCGAGCGAGGCGGCCGCAAGACCTTTTCCCAGGCTGGACACAACTCCACCGGTAACGAAAACATATTTGGCCGACATGGGCGCGGCTCCTTGGATTGATTTTGACGATGGGTCGTACTGGGTGGGCACGATCTATTTTCGCAGAACCGGGAACCGGAGGGAAGAAATTTCACGGGGCAAGGTGACGAACGCACCTTGCCCCGCAGCGTTCCGGGGAAGGATCCGCTGAAATCCAAAGCTTTCGACAGCATACTAGAAATTCCGGCGTGGAAAAGTGCGCTCAGAAATTGAACACTACCTGCCCGGTGATCATTCTCGGCGGCACAAAGTGCGTGCCGCTGAAAGTCGAAAGGAAGTTATACAACGCAACCTTGTTGGTCACGTTCGTCACCGTCAGGCTCAAGTTCGTCTTGTAGCGGGCGCGATGGAAAACATCGTCCCAACCGGCATCCATATCGAACAGGTTGCGCGGAGCCACTCTAGGCGGATTTTTATCCGGACTTTCCGTTCCCGCGCGCGGAATCGTCACCAGCGGCGACTTCAGTTGCTCCGGCAAGCAACTGATCAGCGGAGTGCTCAATGTTGCCGGAACCCCATTGCAGCTCAATCGTATCTGCTGCTGCTGGTCAGCCGTCAGATAGGTCAGGCTGACCGGCTGTCCCGGCGCAGCACCGAACGGAACGTTTCCCGCTACCTCGCCGCTTTCATAGCGCCAGCTGATGCCGTACCAGGGGCCGTTTGCCTTCGGTTGATATTGCAGATGCGTGTTCTGCTCGAAAGCCTGGTCATGGTCGATCAGGAACGGCTGAAGATCGGCCGCGCTGGACTTGTTATTGAAGATCAGACCACCCACCTCCGGCGGATAGAACAACGCATGTGCGTGCCCCATCACCGAGAATGCCGAAAAACCATGCACCGGCGTAAGCGAAACCCGCAAGCCGCCGCCGCTGATATCAGACTTTTTCCATTGGATCGGGAACGTCAAGGGTGTATTCAGAATCACGTCGAAATCGTAGTCGCCCTTGGTGTGCTTCCAGAAATAACTGCCGCTGGCCAATACATACTTCCCAAACGCCTGCTGGAACCCGACGTTGTATTGGTTCCGCGAAGCTGGAGTCAGGGGATGGCTCGCGCCGCCGTTTCCAAGCCCGCCAATTCCCGTCGAGCTCGAGAGAATTAAATTCTCGTTGTAGGGAGTCGGCATCAGGCGAGCAAACCCGCCGGAAAATACCGTCCCGGTTTTCGCGAGTTTATACGTCAGACCCACGCGCGGCTCCAGCATGTACTTCGAGCTGAGTCCGTTGTAGTTGTCCCCGCGCGCGCCCCACAAGAGTTGCCAGTTCTTCCAAACGACATTGTCCTGGAAATAGAGCGTCTCTTCCTTGATGTCGGTGTGCCCTTTGAAAGTAAACTGCTTCCCGCCGCGAGTTAGATCGTATGGCAACACGCCCGGCACGAAATTCGGATTCGGCTGATATCCCTCCGACCCGCACAGAGCAGGATCCGTAATGCCGGGTGCGACCACCGGAGTGCCATCGGGCAGCTCGCAAACCGCGTTGTACGTCGGGCTGGTAATGCCCAGGCTGAAACCTTCATTCAAAAACGTGTGCTGGAACACTCCCCCAACCTTGATGTTGTGAATGCCTTTTACATAGGAGTAGTCGGCGGTCAGCCCGACATTCTGCAGACGACGGCTCTGCGCCAGCGTAGCTGGAGTGTCCGCGAACACGTCTGCGCTCGGATAGTAGTGGATGTTGTCCTGCCGGATAAACGGCGCCACGCTCAACAGGGAACTGGAACCGAAAATATGCGTCCAGAATCCAGCGATGTTATACGTCAGATTCTGCTGCCGCTGGTCCTGCCTTAGTCCTTGCGGATTAAACTGGCTCGGCGTTTGAAACTGCTGGTCGAATTGGTTCGGATTTTGAAACCAGGAGCGAGCAGCCGTCAGATCGAGATGGAAGGTGTCCTTTGCCGTGGGATTCTTGTCGATTCTGTCGAAGAAATTCTCATTGTTTCCATGGTCGTGCTGCACCACAAACTCCGGCGTATCGAGAAATCTTCCACTTTTCATCGCATTCACATCAAGGAAATTGCCCCAGTTCTGCGCTCCAACGCCAATGTTTGCGTCGCCGATCACAGTGCCAAAGCTGCCGTAGCTGGCGGAGATGTCTCCGGTTGGATGTACATCCCCCAAAGCCGACTTCGTCGTGGTCTGCACCACGATGCTTGCCTTATCGCCGTATTCCGGCGGAATCATTCCATTGATCACATTGATCGACTGCACCGCATTGGCAGTCAGCTGGTTTGAAAAGTTCCGGCTCTGCTGGTCGGAGACGGGTTGGCCATCGATGCTGAAAGTGGTATCCGAGTGTTCCCCCAGAGGATGAAACATGCCGTTCGAGTCCGCCGCCAGACCGGGAGTCGCCAACGTGACCGCGGAACTGAGACCGTTCGTCACGTCATCGGTGGGCAGCGTTTGCAGCAGGGACATATTCACGTCCGTATGCGCGCTTGGACTTCCGTTAATCAGGTCGCCGCTATCCGCAGTCACCCGAACGGTCGTGCTCGTCGCCACCAGATTCATCGTCAGCGTCAGGACCTTCGGCACGCTCCCCACCAGATCGACATCCTGAACCACCGCGCCAAAGCCCGGTGCAGTCACGGTCAGGTGGTAATTGTTCAGCGGAACACTTTGAAATGCGAAATTACCCGCAGCATCCGACTTCACCGTCCGCGTATACCCGGTGACCGGGTTCAGAATGCTCACCGAGGCCCCCGGGATTACGGCTCCTGAAGGATCAACAACGCTGCCGGTAATGCTGCCGCCGGCATTTCCCAGTTCCGCGAACACCGGCGACGCCGCGCCGCCTAAAATCAGAGATACAACTGCGAGTGCCAGCAAATATGCCGCAGCCCTCATAAGGAATTTCCTCCCCGGGGTGAAAATGCGCCGCTGTCGATTGAGGTCTGGAGTTACGAGATCAGGAAGGCTCGAAGGGGCGGTGCGCGGCTTGCGGCAAATCGAGGCGTGAAACTGGATTGCGTCTGAACCCCTGCGATGGAAACCCGCCCCACCGCGAGTAGCCGGGCCTCCACAGCAGGCGCATGCACCCCCATCGGCAGCGCCGAATGCAGGGAAACGCAGATGGTGCAATGGTCGGGAGCGGCCTTGTCGAGAATCGGATGCAGATGGCAGACCGGCAGCATCATCGCCAGCAGCACCAGAAATATGCTGGTAAACACGGAGACTTTGCTGACGCGGGTTGGCAAACTCGACTGCATGGCTTCAGTAGATTGAGATGCTGGCTGGTCGGGGTTCTTAATGAGCATCCGGCAAATCCCAGTGTATCCGGTCTGGAGCCGGAGCGATGGTCTCGCTTATCGCGGCGACCGTCCGGTGACACCCCGGTCTGCTATCCGGGCGCTCACCAGTTCTTCCGCGCGCTGTAAAACCTCGCTCAGTGTCATCGCTGACGTGTCCAGGTGAACCGCATCTGCCGCCGGCTCCAGCGGAGAAGCCACCCGGGTCCTGTCTCTCGCGTCCCGCTCCCGCACTTCTGTGAGCACCGCTTCCCGAGTCTGCTCCCCGGCGGAACCGGCGCGCTGAAGAAAGCGCCTCTGCCCGCGAATGTCATCCGCCGCATCAAGAAAAATTTTTACCTCAGCATCCGGAAATACTTTCGTGCCGATATCGCGGCCTTCCATCACGATGCCGCCCTGCGCGCCCAGAGCGCGCTGCCGCTCCACCATCCACGCCCGCACCCGCGGATGCACGCTCACCAGCGATGCTGCTTCGGCCACATCCTTTTCCCGCACCCGTGCCGTGACCTCCGCGCCGTCGAGCAGCACTCGATTCCCCTGGTTTGCACGCGGCTCCAATTCAATCCGGGTGCGCGCGGCCAGTTGCATCAACCCGGCCTCATCGTCGAATGCCGTCGAGCTCTCGATCGCCTTCAGAGCGAGCGCGCGATACATGGCTCCGCTTTCAAGATTGAGAAATCCGAAGCGGCGCGCCAGGTGTCCTGCCAGCGTGCTTTTGCCCGCCCCCGCAGGTCCGTCGATTGCGATCACAGGACGCAGACGCCCGTTCGAACCCGCCCTCATTTCTTCTTCCCGCCCTTTTTGCCGCCGGCCTTCTTGCCCCCGCGCGGGCGGTTGCTCCGGGAAGCACCGACCGAACCCTTCCCGCCTCGGGGATTCTTCGCCCAGAACGGCTTCGTATCGCGCTTCTCACCCGGCTTCGCGCCGCCAGCGCCTTCGGGCTTTTCACGACGCTTCGGCCTGTCACCGGCATCACCGCCCGAGTCTGGCCTTGCAGATGAAGCTCGCTGCGTCCAGGGCTTCGCCCCCTCTGTCCCGCCATACGCCTTGCGGGGCCGTTCGCCATCCGGCCTGCGCGCTGCGTAGGACTTCGCCGACCCAACTCTCGATTCCGCGCCCTTCGAAACCCAGGGCTTCGATCCCCCCGCCCCTCCTTCCGCGGCGCGTGCTCCCGCAGATTTGAACCCGGAAGCGGTAAACCCGGAAGGCTTGCGTCCCCCCGGTTTCGCCCCCCAGGTCTTCGGCCTCGCTGTCCCTGCGCCAAACTCCGTACCTTCCGCCGCGCCTCGACGTCCCGCCCCGCGCTCTCCTCGCCGTCGACTTTTCCCAGCGCTTCGGCGCACCGGATCTTGCCCCTCCCGGCTTCGAAGCCCATGACTTCGGTCCGCCCGGCTTGAATCCACCCGGCCTGAATCCTCCAGACTTCGCAGCGTACGGCTTCTTGTACCCCTCACCGGGCGCAGCCGTGCCTTCGCCCGGCTTCTCCCAGCGCTTCGGGCGTTCCTCCGCATCGCGCTCCCGCGGCGCTCCCGAACCGAACGATGCTCGCTTCGCCCACGGCTTCGCTCCCTCGCCGCCCGAGCGCGGCCCTTTCGACGCCCAGGGCTTCGCCGCACCGGATCCCGCCGGCTTGAATCCGCTCGATTTGAAACCCGGCTTGCGCTCCGATGTGCGATCGGCGAATGGCCGTGCGCCAGCGCCCTTCTCCCGATTTTTCCCAGCGCTTCGCGCGCTCCCCTAAGCCGCGGGTCGATGGTTTGTCGGCACCACGCCCCGCCGGGCCGGGGCGCGGTTTCGTAAATCCGCGCGGTCCGGAACTTCGATTTTCGGAATCCCGCCCTTTGTACGCAGGAGCGCCCCCGGCGCTCGCCGCAAAGCTTCGCCCTCCCGATGGCGCAGCTCCCTCGTAGCGCCCGCCGCTCGATCGCGAACCCAGGAAGCGGCCCTTACCGCCCGCGTTCGCAGGCCGCGCCGCAAATTTTTTCCCGGCGGATTCCCCGCCTCCGGATTCCCTCGGCACAAACTTCTTCGGAACGAATTTCTTCGGCACGAATTTTCCCGCCTCTGCCGGAGTCGCGCTGCCGGCTCGCGTTCGATTTCGATCCCACCTTCGAAAACTCCCGCCGCATCCGGCCGCGCTTCTTCCGGCGACACTCCCAATTGCTCCTCAGAAAGCTGCGCCACCATCTCCGGCAGCAGGCCGCCTTGCAGGCAGACATGGGCGCGGCCGCCGATGTCGATCATGTCCAGCTGCCGCATCGAACCCAGTCCGCGAATCACCTCCCGCAGCTTTGATTGCGGCGCCAGCGGAGAAAGAAATGCCAGCACTTCTTCTTCCGCCGCCGCCACCACCGCATGCAGATACAGCGATACCATCGCCGACTGCGATTCCGCCTGCCCGGTACTCGCTCCCGCGGCAACCTGCTGCGGGAATCGACGCGTCAGCAAATCCCACTTCGCAGGCCCGCCGCTCGCGCTCAGAATCGGGAACACATACATTCCCACCCACAATTCCTGCAATGCGCGCGCAATTGCCGCCTCCGTAATATCGCGGCCAAGGATTGGCTGCAGCGCCCCAACGTCCAGCGCTCCGTGCTCCCCGATCGCTTCCCAGCAATGCAGCGCCAGCGGAGAAACTTTATTGTTGCCCACCGTCGACGGGCCGGTTTTGAAATTGCGATCCCCGACGAGCGCATAAATATATCGCAACGCCTCCGGGCTGGCTACAAAGTCCGGCTGCTCCCCCAGCGACGCGCCCAGCTTCAACGGCACGGCGGCGGAATTTTCAATCATCCGCGCCAGCAGTTCGTTCGCGCGGGAGCGTTCACCCGCGCTCGGCGTCTGCGCCGGCCTGCCCACCACCGCCTCCAGAAAACTCGGTGCGGGAACATTTCCCGTCCTACCCGCGGGCCCATGAGCCCCCGCCGGCAGATATGGACAAAAACCAATGGTGCCGAGCCACTCCGCTGCCGCTTCCAGCGTGAGCCGAGCGTCGCCGTTCTGGCTCCAGCGAGCCAGTCGTGCCGAATTGAGCTGTTCCGCGTTCAAAAATTATTCCTTCTTCCCAGGTTGTCGAATGGCAGAATGCGGCAACATTGGCCGCGAGTCTAAATGCGCTGGAACGCGCGTTGAATCTCTTTTAAAGAATACCGTAGGACGATGGGACGTCCGTGCGGGCAGCTCGTGGGATGCTCCGTTTTCGCCAGCTCCGCCAGCAGCCATTCCATCTTCACCATCTCCAGCGGCGTGTGAATTTTGATCGCCGCATGGCACGCGATAGAAGCCGCGATTCGCAGCCGCAGTGTCTCCAGATTTTCCGCCTGCTGCTCCCGCTCGGTCTGCTCCAGCACCTCGATCAGTGTACGTTCCAGCTCGCGCCCGGTGAGCCCGACCGGGGTCGCCTTCACCGCCAGCGTGCGCGGCCCGAAAGGTTCGGCTTCAAAACCATTCTGCTCAAGCTCGGCGGCAATGGCGGCGAACAGCGGCATCTGGTCTGGCTTCAGATCGATCAACACCGGCATCAGCAACCGCTGTCGCTGCACCTGTTCTGTCTTGCGCTCGCGCCCGATCTTCTCAAACAGCACGCGCTCATGCGCCACGTGCTGGTCGATGATCCACAGCCCCTCTTCATTCACCGCTAGAATGAACGACTCCTCCAATTGCCCCAGGGGACGCAGCGACGCCAGGCCATGCAGGCTCGGCGGCGGCGATTCCTCCGATGCGAAAAATTCGTTCGTAACGAACGGCAGCGCCTGCGCCGCAGGCTGCGGAACCGGAGGCGTCAACTCGAACCGGGCAACATCGAAAGAATCGACAGTCTCGCTCGCCGCCGCCGAATCGAAACCAGCATCCACTCGTCGACTCGGGTGCCCCATCTCTCGCTTTCGAAACATCGGTTCCGGCATTTACCGTATCTTCGCGTGCGCGGATGTCCGCAGGTTCCGGTGCCCCCGGCAGCGGAGAAATATCCGGAACCAGCGCCGGCGTCATTGCCGCATGCTGGCTCAGCGCGGTCAGAAAACTGGCCGCCGGGCGCGTTTTCACCAACGCATTGCGCACCGCATCGCGGACAAAATCATGCACGAATGCCTGCTGCCGGAAACGCACCTCCGTCTTCGCCGGATGCACATTCACATCCACCTCTTCCGGCGGCATCTCCAGAAAAAGCAGCACCACCGGGAACGACGTCGGAGGAAGAATGTTGCGATACGCCTCCGTCAGCGCATGCAGAATCAGCCGGTCGCGAATCAAACGCTGGTTGACGAAAACATAAATGGAGTTGCGATTCAGCTTCTGCAGCTCCGGCCGCGAGGCAAAGCCATGCAGCCGCAGCGCGCCTGGATTCGGCGGCTCCCAGTCCGGTTCGCGTTTCCACGGCGGCGGCGCGGGAATTCCAGCCCGCTCGAAGTTCGTCTCCGCCGCCACCGGCAGCAGCTGGTCCAGCACATCCCGCCCGAAAATCTGAAAAATTCTCTCCGAAACATGCTGGACCGGCGGAGCTTCCACCAGCATGTGGCTCGCGCTGTGCAACTCGAAGTGCTTTGACGGATGCGCCAATGCATAATGCGTTGCCAGCGCGGCGATATGCGACAGCTCCGTCTGCTCGGATTTCAGGAATTTCTTTCGCGCGGGCGTGTTGAAAAAAATGTCGCGAATCGTCAGGGTCGTTCCGGCAGCGCCGCCGAAGTCCGCCACGCGGAGAATCTTCCCTCCGGCGATTTCCATCTCTGTCCCGACAGTTTCCTCCGCGGATCGCGTCGTAACATGCACCCGCGCCACCGAGGCAATCGACGGCAGCGCCTCGCCGCGAAATCCCAGTGTCGCAAGACTCAGCAGGTCATCGCTCGAGCGGATCTTTGAAGTCGCATGCCGTTCGAACGCCAGCATGGCATCGTCCCGCATCATGCCGCAGCCATCGTCCGCAATGCGGATCAGCTTGCAGCCGCCCGCCTCGACATCGATGCGAATCCGCCGCGCCCCGGCGTCCAGAGAATTTTCCAGCAGCTCTTTCACGACGGATGCAGGCCGCTCCACCACTTCGCCCGCGGCGATCTGATTCGCCACCTGATCGGAAAGAACCCGGATATAACCCATCGAAAGCTAATTGTAGACGCTGGCTGCGATCGATCCGCCGCCTAGGAAATCTCAAGCCGTCGCTGATAACGGATCTCTTCGACCGTCACGTCCCACACTATCTCGGTCCGGCGGACACCATCGCAGGCCCAGCCATCCTTACGATAAAAGCGTTCCGCGCGCCGGTTGCCCGTTAGAACCCATAGAACTGCTTTCTCAAATCCCATCGCGGCAAGATGGCCGCGCGCCGCCGACAACAGCGCAACGCCAAGCCCGCGGCCCCACTGGTCCGGGTCCACATACAGCGCGCGCAGCTCTCCCATGTTTGCTGTTTCCGGATCGCACGAGGGCAGCGTGGTGGCGAACCCCTGGATCACGTCGTCCTCGACCGCCACAATCGTGCGCGGCTTCTGCGGGTCGAGAGTCGCGAAATCATACTTCTGGGCTCGATCCTCCGGCCGAAGTCGAGCTAGGTAATCGTCGGAAATAATCCCCCGATAGGCCGCCTGCCAGGACCGCACATGCACACGCGCAACAGCCATCGCATCGGCGGGTTCGGCTGGCCGGATCAACATGTCAGCAGCATCCGTAGTCTTGTTTCTACGGACGCCCCTTCTTCACTGCGTCCGGTTTTGCGGTGACTGGAGCGCTGGTTTTCTCCGTAGCGCGGCTCTTCGCCGCTGCCGTCGATTTCGTCGCAGCGGGAGCCTTGTCATCATGCCTGCGGGAAGTGTGCTCGTTGTCCCCAACCATGTGCAGCCGCATGAAATTCGTCGATCCGCTCTTGGTGCGTGTACCCGCGACGATCCCCAATATCTGTTTCGCGCGCACATGTCCCGCATCCATCAGCAGACTCTCCGCGGTATCGACCATCTGATCCGTGTGCTGCAGCTTCGGGCACAGCACCGGGTGCACCCCCCAAAGCAGCATCATGCGGCGAATCACCGATTCGACACTGCTCAATGCATAAATCGGCGGCGAAGGATGATACTTCGAGAGCAGGCGCGCAGTCGTCCCAGTCTCGGTGAACACCGCGATCGCGGACAAATCGAGGTCATCGGCTGCGTGCGCCATCGACTCGCAAATAGTCTCCGGAATCGACAGGCCGCCTTCAGCGTGATAGTTGTAGCGCTGCACCTCGGAACGCATCTGCATCTCCGTCTCCGAGACGATCTTCGCCATCATTGCCACCGCTTCCACGGGATATTTTCCCGCCGCGCTTTCCGCCGAAAGCATCACGGCATCCGTGCCATCGTAGATCGCGTTCGCCACGTCGCTGGCCTCCGCGCGCGTCGGCCGCGGATTTTCAATCATTGACTCCAGCATCTGCGTCGCCGTGATCACCGGCTTCCGCAGCTCCGCCGCCCGGCGAATCACACGCTTCTGAATCGCCGGAACTTTCTCCGGCGGCATCTCCACCCCCAGATCGCCGCGCGCCACCATCACGCCATCGGCAACTTCCAGGATGCTCTCCAGGTGTTCGATCGCCTGCGGCTTTTCGAGCTTTGCAATGATCCATGTCTCCGCCCCCAGCGCCGCCACCCGATGCTTTACCAGGCGAACGTCTTCCGCCGTGCGCACAAACGAAACTGCGACCATGTCCACGCCGTTCTCAATCGCGAACGCTAGATCGACTTCGTCTTTTTGCGTCAGCGAGGGTACGCGGACCGCAATCCCCGGCAGGTTAATGCCCTTAAACTCGCCCAGGATTCCGCCGTTAATCACATGGCATTCCACATCGCTGCCGCGAATCCGCGTGACCCGCAACTCGATCAGTCCGTCAGAGAGCAGAATGCGCGATCCCTCTTCAAGGTTTTCCGCCAGCGTCGCAAACGTAGTGCCGATCACGGCGTTCGTTCCCGCAACATCGCGCGGCGTAATCGTCAGGTGCTGCCCGCTTTTCAGAGAAACCGGAATGCGATTCCGCAGCCTGCCGGTGCGGATCTTCGGCCCCTGCAAATCGCCGAGAATGCAAATCGGCTTGCCTTCCGCCGCGGCGACTTTGCGGATCATCTGGATCAGCTTCACCTTCTCCGGATGCGTTCCGTGAGAAAAATTCAGCCGCGCCACGTCCAGCCCCGCGCGAACCAGATCGCGAAACACAGTCTCGCTGTTGCTCGCAGGCCCGAGAGTGGCCACAATCTTTGCGCGTCGGGGACTGTCTAAAAGCGCTGTTGGCATTCCTGCTCCAGAAAAGATTTCGTTTATTGCCTTTTTGCTACGTTTGATTGTAAAGCGTGCGACGGCGGGATGCCGTGCACCCCGCTATCAACTTCACGATCGGTTTGGGTTGGAATCGACCCAGCACAAATCTCATTGCGTCGGCCGTGGCTTTCGCTGCCGCTTGGGATATACCTCAGCGTTGAATTCCGCCCCGACCATCACACTTACCAGAATGATGTAGAGCCACACCATCAATGCGATGCCCGCACCCAGCGATCCATAGACCTGCTGATAGTGCGCATGCCGCGTAACGTACCAGCCAAATCCCAGCGTCGAAGCGAACCACAGCGCCGTCGCCAGCATGGAACCGGGAATTACCCGCCGCCAGGACTGCGTCCGCGGAGTGCCCATATGGTAGATGATTGCGAGCACCGTTACGCTCGTCGTTAACGCCAGCATCCACCGCACCATGCGCGCCAGGATCAATACAAAAGGACGCATGTCGTAGGTCGACTGGTAGTTCATCCACATCTCGATCTGGTGGCCGAAAACGACGAAGATGGACGCCAGCGCCAGCGGAAAAAATGAAA
Source organism: uncultured Acidobacteriota bacterium (assembly GCA_963744615.1). Taxonomy (GTDB): domain Bacteria; phylum Acidobacteriota; class Terriglobia; order Terriglobales; family Acidobacteriaceae; genus JAKAAZ01. The sequence continues at coordinate 582,520 of CAVUUE010000002.1, read as the reverse complement.
GAAACGTAAGAACGAAGGCAATCCCCACCTGCCGCCCCACGCTCCACACGCCCTCCGGCAGTCGATAGGCCCTTCGCATCGACTCCATCAGCGTCGTCATCACACTGTTCGCCGCGCCGACAAATACAATTGCCGAGGTAAACACCAGCCGCAGGGAACGATGCGGCCCATGGAAATATGCCAGCACCAGCGGTGGAATATCGGGCGGAAACATCTGGTAAAGCATCGCGTGCAACTCCGCGCGCGCCATTTCAGCCGCGGAAGAAGAGGCCAGGATCGCAGCCGTGACCAGCACAATCGGGAATACGCACAACATCGCGGAGTAGGCGCCGGCCCGGGCCAGCATCAGCACGTCGTTGCGTAGGCTGCTGCTAACAGTCCGTCGTAAATGCACCAGCCAGCGTCCCATAACGTTATGCAAAGACTATCTGAAATTGTCGAAATAAATTCCATGGTCCACGGGAAACCTGCCTCGACGAAACGCCCAAATCATTTCCGGCAGCCACCACATGATCTAGCATCGAAGATGTTATGAACCTGCCCCGCCGTCTCGCCGCAGTGTTTTCCACCCCGTTTTTTCTTTCGCTGGTCTGCCTCCCGAGCCTTCCTGCCCAGGCCCAGCCGCGCATTCGACACGGAGCCAATCGACCCGCCATGCCTCAGCAAATCACCGACAGTCCCGCGCCGAACGCTCAACTCGCCGACAAGTCGCTCAACAGCAAAGTGAACGCACTGCTGGCAAAAATGACGCTCGAAGAAAAAATCGGACAGCTCGTGCAGTTTTCCTCCGGCACCGCGACGGGGCCCGGCACCGGCCGCGAGAGTTACGACGCGATGATCGCCGCCGGCCAGGTTGGATCGCTGCTGAACGTCGCTGACGCGAAAAAGGCAAACGCTTTTCAGCACATCGCCATGGAGAAAAGCCGGCTCCACATTCCGCTGATGTACGGCTTTGATGTCATTCATGGATATAGAACAGTCTTTCCCGTGCCCCTTGGAATGGCTTCCAGCTTCGATCCCGCCCTCGTCCAGGCAGCCGCGCGCATGGCGGCGCAGGAGGCAAGCGCCGACGGTATTCGCTGGGTCTTTTCCCCCATGGTCGACATCGCGCGCGACGCCCGCTGGGGCCGCATCGTGGAGGGCTCGGGCGAGTCTCCCTATCTCGGCAGCGCCATGGCGCGCGCATATGTTCGCGGGTATCAGGGGACGAGCCTCGCGAATCCGGACTCCGTTGCCGCCTGCGTGAAACACTTTGCCGCCTATGGCGCCGCCATCGCCGGACGCGACTACAACGCCGTCGATATGTCCGACCTCACGCTCCGGCAGGTCTATCTGCCGCCCTATCAAGCCGCCGTCGATGCGGGCGCCGCCACCGTGATGAGCTCCTTCAATTCGCTGAACAGCGTGCCCGCCACCGCCGACTCATATACCCTCACGCAAATTCTGCGCAAGGAGTGGAACTTCAACGGCTTCGTCGTCAGCGACTGGGGCGCGGTCGGCGAACTGATTGCCCACGGGGTCGCTCTCGACAGCGCCGCAGCCGCCCAAAAAGCGATCGCCGCCGGACTCGATATGGATATGGAGAGCGGTGCCTATCACTCGCGCATGGCCACTCTGGTGCGCACCGGCGCGGTACCGGAATCAACGGTGGATGAAGCGGTGCGTCGTGTGCTGCGCGTAAAGTTCGCTCTCGGGCTTTTCGATCACCCTTATGCAGATGAGAAGGCAGCGCCCTATCAGGCCACCGCCGACAAACGCAAACTCGCGCGCCAGGCGGCCGAGGAGTCGATTGTTCTTTTGCAAAACCGCGCCCACGCATCGCAACCGAAGCCTCTGCCGATCGCCGCTCACGTCCACACCATCGCGCTCATCGGCCCGCTCGCCGACTCGCAGGGCGAGATGCTCGGCTCCTGGTCCGGTCAGGGAAATCCCGCCGACGCCATCACCCTGCGCACCGCTCTCGAACAGCGCATGAAAGCCAGCGGCGGCCGCGTGCTGTACGCAGAAGGCACGCAGATTCTCACTACATCGCAAGCCGGATTCGACGCCGCGAAACAGGCCGCCCAGCAGGCGGATCTCGTCCTCATGGCCCTCGGCGAAGACGCACCCACGATGACCGGAGAAGCCGGCTCGCGCGCCCATCTCGATCTGCCCGGCAATCAGCAGCAGTTGTTGGAGTCGATCGTCGCCACCGGCAAGCCGGTCGTGCTCGTCGTCTTCAGCGGCCGCCCACTGGTGCTCGACTGGGCCGCGGAGCATGTGCCCGCGATTCTCGAAGCCTGGTATCCGGGAATCGAAGCCGGTCCCGCGCTCGCCAATATTCTGTTCGGCGATACCAATCCTAGCGGCAAGCTGCCTGTCAGTTTCCCTCGCGCCGTTGGCCAGGAGCCGCTCTATCTCAGCCAGCTTCCCACCGGCCGTCCTGCAATCGGGGTGGATTTATCGCACCCGCCCGCGAACGGTGTCGAGAAATATGTCTCCCGCTACATCGACGTACCCAACTCCCCGCTCTACCCCTTCGGCCACGGACTCAGCTACACCGAATTTGCGTATTCCCCGGTCACGTTGAGCCGCTCCTCTGTGCCGCTGTCTCAGCTTGGGTCCGCAGGAGGAGCCCAGCCTGCAGTCGAAGCGACCACAACCGTGCGCAACACCGGCGCTGTCGCGGGTACGGAGATAGCGCAGCTCTATATCGAAATTCGCGGTGCCAGTGTGGAGGAACCTGTTCGCGTGCTGGAGGGCTTCCGGCGAGTGACCTTGCAGCCGGGCGAATCGAAGCAAATTACATTCCCGCTCGGCTTCAATGAGCTGTCATTCATCAACCCGAAAAGCCAGCGCGTCGTCGAACCGGCAGACTACACCGTATTCCTCGGCGGCAGTTCGCAGGCAACGAACAGCGCGAAATTCCAAATCGTCCAATAGCGCCCGCAACCCGGGTGTCCCCAGGTGCGCGTAGCTCACCTGGGTCTTTCCGCCCACCTAAGCATGCCGATGCGCAGCAGCCTTCGGTTTCCACTTCTGCAGAAACTCAGTCACAGCAGCGGAATCCAGCTTCCGCATCGACTCAAATTCACCATTTCGCTGCGCATACACCACCCGCCCGGTTCCATCGAGTATCACCAGGGCCGGCACGCCCTTCTTCAGCGGAACTCCATATTTTCGGGCCACGTCCAGGTTCTTGTCGTATTGCCCGACGCTCACATCCACCAGCACATAATTCGCCGCAAGCAGACTCGCATTTCCAGGATCATGGAAATAAATATCGAGCACCTGGCAGTCCCCACACCAGTTGCCGCCGAAGTCCAGCAGCACCCGCTTGTGCTCCGCCGCCGCCTTCAGAATCGCCTGGCGAATTTCTTCCTTGGCATTCGCCGTATCCGAATAAATCTGCCTCGACGCCACCTGCGCATGCAGTCCGCGCGCCACTCCCACCCGAATGGTGGCGCCACTCGCAGGCAACGCCACCGCCGCCAGCATGCCGGCACAGACCGCCGTAGCCCTGAAACTCTTCTCGAATCGCATGATCGATTGTAGCTCTCGGCGGCGAAAAAAAATTACGCCCCGTTACCCGTCGGATAGAAAAAGTGCTCGCGCACAATCTTGCCGTCCTCGACCGTGTAAAGCCCCATCTCTTCCATTTTCATCCGCTTGCCCGAAGCCTTCTGGGTCACATCCATCTTGTACTCGACGGCAAACTGCTTCTCCCCGATAAAGGGTCCATTCACCTCTTCGCCATGCAGCTCGTTATTGTCGAAGAACCACTTATTCTTCCCTTTGATCGCCTCAATGCCTTTCATCTCCGCCGGCATTCCAGGAGCGCTCATCGACTCTACGCTCACAACTGCATCCGAATAATATCTCTCAATGGCTTCCATATTCTTACCCTGCCGACACAGGTCGACCAGGCCATTTGCAACTTCAGCGATAGACATTGTTATCCCTTTCACAACTTGGATTGCACGTTGAATTCGAACAAAATCGATTGCACCGCCCCGCCATGGCACAGCGCCTGCGAACTCATTTCCACCGGTTGGATGCCCGCCCCCGCTTCAACCATTCAAAATTTCTTCGAGAGCTTTGCACAGAGGCTGCCTCACAAAACTGCGAAAGCGCGAACATCCCCTGAGGGATGCCCGCGCTCGCTTTCCTGCAGTTTCCTCGCCGTCTACTGCAGTGGAAGTCCCGGCAGCACGCCTGTGCCCTCCAGTCGAACCGCATCCAGCTTCTGCGGGTCGAGACCCAGCGCCTGCAGGATCGTCGGCGCAATCTGGTTCGTTCCCACATCTGTTGAAACGGTCCGGGCTGCGAAGCCGGGGTTGGCCAGCATCATGATCACGTTGGTATCGTCATGCGCGAAACCACCGTGCTCGGCCAGTTTTGCCGTGCTGCCGGTGTAGATCACGCCCACGTTCGGCGTCACGATGATGTCCGGTGTGCGCGGATCGCCGTTCGGCGGCAGCCCCGGGATGTTGTAGTTCAGCGCCAGGCTCGATCCGTAGAAGATCTGCCCAATGCCGGCTTTCGCCGCGTTGTCTTCCAGGATGGAAACGGCAGTCTTTGTATCGCTGGAATTCGTCAGCCATAGCAGCGAGACATCGTCCTCGGTCGGTCCGATTCCTGTCGGATTGTTCGGCGATTCCGATTCCGGCAGCAGGTTCGCCACCAGCGTCGCGGGTGATACTCCATTGTTTCCGCTATGTCCTGGGATCGGGAAGAAACGCGCCGGATCGATCGGCGATTGGCCGTGCTTGGCCGTCAGCACGATCAACGTGGAATCGTACAGTCCGCGTGCCTTCAGTTCCGACACCATCTCGCCGATCGAGGCATCGGCGAACTGGATCTCCGCCAGCAGCGCGGGAGTAGGCGTCCCCTCCGCATCCTGATAGCCGCCCGTCGCAACGTTCTTTTCGATCAGCTTCTGCCCCACGCTGACCGCCTGGAAATTCATGCCGAACAGGACGGGCACCGGCTGATCTCCCTGTCCGTCATGGTTCTTTCCGGCAATCTCGTTCAGGATTGCGTGAACCTTCAGGGTGTCGTAGCACTTGATGTTCTGGAAGCTGTCAGTCCACGAGGCAGTCTGCGAAGGATCGGGCACGCTCGAACAGGAGAGCCCCTCCGGTGTGGTAACGCCGGGCAGGCCAACCACCGTGGAGTTGATTTCCGGCGCGTAGAAGTCATCCACATTGTTGCCGCTGCCGGGACCGGAAACGGAAAGATATGCCGGGTGCTTGTCCGACCATGCCGTGAAACCGCCGGCCTGGTGAATCACTCCAAAAATTGTGTTGGTGCGCACGAAGTTCCACGGGTAAACCGGCTGGCAACCGCTTTTCGGATCGCGGATCAGACGCTGCGGGTCGATTGACGCAAGCCCGCCGTCAGAGAGCCCCGCGCCAGGAGCGCCGCCGTTCAGCTTGGTTTGATCGCGGTCGATCCCTTCTTCATACTCCGTGCGCGTGCCGGTCGGGGCAGCACCCGGGGTGCAGGGTCCAGCCGCCACGCCGTTGCCCGTGGTCTTGGCCGGCGCGTCCAGCGAGCGGTCATACGCTACGTCGTAATAAACTCCCATCGTCCGGGGAGTTGCGCCGGTCACGATCGACATAAGTCCGGGAAAAGAGTCGGAGGGCCTGGAGGTGCGGGCAGCCGCGTAGTTCACCGCCTGTTGACTCAATGCCGCCATGTTGGGGCAATAGGGCGCGCCGGAATTGATGCCGCTCACTCCTCTGTAGCAGTTGAGAAGATCGACTTCGTGCATGCCATCCACACTGATCAGCAGCACGTGTCGAATCTGCTTTTGGCCAACATTCTGCGCCTTCAGCGGAAGCGCCGACAAAGCGATGGCCGATACGATTGCAAGGGTTTTTTTCATAACTACCTCCTTTATTAGGCTTACTAGGAGGCAGCCGAGCGTGAATTACGCCGCGAAGAATTTTCCGTGAATCTCGCGGAATGGCTGTGCAAAAAATCTCGCTGCAAAAAAAAGAGCAGACAATTGTCTGCTCTCTTTCCAGTCCTTGCCGCGGCCTGAATTCTGCCCTCGATCCCTACTGCTGCGCTCCGCCTGCACCGCTGCCTGAACCGCCTGCGCCGCCCGCGCCCGTACCACCCGATGTGCCCGAACCGGCGTCCGCGCCAGAACCGCCCGATCCACCCACCGCCACGTGATGAGCCTGCGCCAGCTGCTCAGCCATTTGCAGATGCTGCTGAATGACCTGTTTACCTTGCGAGGCAGCATCCTTCAGCGCCGGGTCTTTCGCGGAACGTGCTTCCTTGCTGAATTCTTTCAAATCCGTCCGATGATCCTTCACCATCGCCTTAATGTACGTATTATCAAACTGCTTGCCGGACATGCCCTGCAGCTTGGTCATCAATGCCTGATCCTTGGCCGAGGGCCCGGCCGGCGGGTTGACCCCCATCTGCTGCGCAATCGGCTTCATCTGGTCGCCAAGTCGCGTGTGATCCGTCACCATTTTCTGGCCGAACTGCTTCACATCGTCGCTGCCGCCCTTGTCGGATGCAAGCTGGCCCAGCTGGACCTCCGCCATTCCATCCTGAAGCGCCTTCCGGGCAAACGCCTTGTCCGCCGCGCTGGCCTTGCCCGACGACCCGCTGGACATCGACGCGCCGCTCTGCCCACCGGTACTGGTGCCACCGTTCTGGGTGTTATCCGCGCTCGATTGCGCGAATGCCGTAGCGCCGCAAAGCAGCGCCACACCTGAGAAAGTTACGATCTTCTTGCAGCTTCGTTTCGAAATCATTGGTCTTGCTCCTCACAGCTTGAGTGATAGCCGGCCAGCGCCGGTCGTGATGGTTCGAGCCAGACTTTTCACTGGCCGCTACTCGCTGCGCCGGTTCCGCGCCCGCTTCTCTCATGGAGTCCTCCGGCCGGAGCGAGGTTGCTAGCCCAAACCAGAGCAACATGCGGCGCATGAACATCCGCCGCATAAACTTTGCCATCCTGAACGAAGCGTCAGCGCCATGAAGGACCTCGCGGATCGCCTGCAACCCGCAGGATTTTCGCGCTGCCCAGCACGCCACAACGAATACCCCCGCGCAATCTGCCATTCAACAGAGCTGGACCCTCGGAAGGGAAAGAAGCGGCAATAGACCTGAACAGCCGAAAAATAAAAAGGGCATGCGAACCTCGCATGCCCCTCAATGAATCACCTGACTGAAAGTGAATTACTCCGCCGCCATCTCCTCGGCTTCGCCTTCCTGGCGCATCAGTTCCAGTTCGCGCTCCGCAGCCTCGGTGGCCTCGGTCACTTCCTGCTGCACCCGTGCCGCAGCCTCTTCCAGTTCCTGCGACAGGCGAACGTTGCGGTAGAACTCCATGCCTGTGCCGGCCGGAATCAGCCGTCCCACGATCACGTTCTCCTTCAGGCCGCGAAGCTGGTCGACCGCGCCATTGATGGCCGCCTCGGTCAGCACACGCGTCGTCTCCTGGAAGGAAGCGGCCGAGATGAACGAGTCCGTCGAGAGCGACGCCTTGGTGATGCCCAGCAGCAGCGGACGGCCAACCGCCGGACGCCCACCACTGTTGATCGCCTTGTCGTTCTCCTCGCGGAAGCGGAACTTGTCCACCTGCTGCTCCACCAGGAACCCCGTGTCGCCCGGATCCTCTACCTTCACCCAGCGCAGCATCTGGCGAACGATTACCTCGATGTGCTTGTCGGAAATCGCCACGCCCTGCAACCGGTAGACTTCCTGGATCTCCGTCACCATGTAGGACTGCAGTTCCTTCTCGCCCAGCACCGCAAGAATGTCGTGCGGATTCAGCGGCCCATCCATCAGCGGATCGCCCGCCCGCATGCGCTCGCCTTCCTGCACGTTCACATGCACGCCGCGCGGCATCGAGTATTCCTTCTCCTCGCCCGAGTCCGCCGTCACGTAAATCTTGCGCTGTCCCTTGCTCACTTCCCCGAACCGCACCGCTCCATCGATCTCGCTGATGATCGCCGTCTCGCGAGGCTTGCGCGCTTCGAAAAGCTCCGCCACGCGCGGCAGACCGCCGGTGATGTCCTTGGTGCGTGTCGTTTCGCGCGGGATCTTCGCCAGCACGTCGCCAGGGAAAACCTCGTCGCCATTCTGCACCATCAAGTGCGCGCGGCTTGGAAGCAGGTAGCGCTTCTGGCCCTTCGCATTCTTGATCATGATGGCCGGCTGACGCTTCTCATCGGAAGATTCCGCCACCACCAGCCGCGAAAGCCCGGTGACCTCGTCCACTTCCTCGTTCAGCGTCGTGCCTTCGTGCAAGTCGTGGAAGTGCACCGTGCCCCCGACTTCCGTCAGGATGGCAAAGGTGTACGGGTCCCACTCGCCGAGCGTCTGGCCCTGCGTCACCTGCGCGCCTTCCTCCACCTTCAGCTTGGCGCCGTAAACCAGCGTGTAGCGTTCCTTTTCGCGGCCGCGATCGTCCACGACCACAATGACGCCGGCGCGGTTCATGGCAACCAGGTCGCCCGACTTCGAGCGCACCGTCACCAGGTTCAGGAAGCGCACCGTACCCGCATTCTTCGCTTCCAGTCGAGACTGATCGGACACCCGCGATGCCGCGCCGCCGATATGGAAGGTGCGCATCGTCAGCTGCGTTCCCGGCTCGCCGATCGACTGCGCGGCGATCACACCGACCGCTTCGCCCATCTCCACCAGCCGGCCCGAGGCCAGGTTGCGTCCATAGCAAAGGATGCAGACGCCGCGCTTGGACTCGCAGGTCAGCACCGAGCGAATCTTCACCCGCTCCACGCCCGCTGCCTGGATCGCGATGGCCATGTCCTCGTCGATCTCCTGATTCACTTCGACCAGCACGTTGCCTTCGAAATCCTTCAGCTTCTCGAGCGAGACGCGGCCAATGATGCGGTCGCGCAACGGCTCGATCACTTCGCCCGCTTCGACGATGTGCCCGACGTAAATGCCTTCCACCGTCCCGCAGTTGTAGTCGCTGATGATCACATCCTGCGCCACATCGACCAGTCGGCGTGTCAGGTAGCCGGAGTCGGCTGTCTTCAACGCCGTATCCGCCAGACCCTTGCGCGCGCCGTGCGTCGAAATAAAGTACTGCAGCACCGTCAGCCCTTCACGGAAGTTCGCCGTGATCGGCGTTTCGATAATTTCACCCGACGGCTTCGCCATCAGTCCGCGCATGCCGGAGAGCTGTCGAATCTGCTGCTTCGATCCGCGCGCGCCGGAGTCGGCCATGATGTAAATCGGGTTCATCGTGCCGGCCTTGTCCGCCGACTTCATGTTGTTGAACATCTCATCGGCAACCTGTTCCGTCACCGAGGACCAGAGCTGGATCACCTTGTTGTTGCGCTCGCCATTGGTGATCGCGCCGTCGAGATACTGCCGCTGCACCGCGACAACCTGCTTCTCGGCGTCGCTCACCAGCCTGTATTTCGTCTCCGGAATCACCATGTCGTCGAACCCGACCGAAAGTCCGCTGGTCGTCGCGTACTTGAATCCCAGGTCCTTGATCCGGTCCAGCATCTTCACCGTCACTTCCAGCCCAAGGTTCAGATAGGAGTAGCTGACCACCTGGCCAACCCCCTTCTTCTTCAGCAGGCCGTTGACGAACGGCATCCCTTCCGGCAGCGCGTCGTTCAGAATCACCCGGCCCACCGTCGTCGAAAGATACTGGTTCGTGTACTGGATCGGTTCGGTGTGCAGCAGATCCTGATCGTCGTACGCCGTCGACATGTCGAGCACCGCGCCCGTGTAGCGCAGGCGAACCGGGCTCAGCGTTTCCACTTCGCCGGCTTCCAGCGCCATCAGCACTTCGTCCGTGTTCGCGAAAACCCGGCCTTCGCCTTTAGCTCCGGCATGCGCCTTCGTCAGGTAATAAATTCCCAGCACCATGTCCTGCGTCGGCACGGTGATCGGCTGGCCCGAGGCCGGCGACAGAATATTGTGCGAGGCCAGCATCAACACACTGGCTTCCACCTGCGCTTCCGGAGACAGCGGAATGTGCACCGCCATCTGATCGCCGTCGAAGTCCGCATTAAACGCCGTGCAGACCAGCGGATGGATCTTGATCGCCTTGCCCTCAACCAGCACCGGCTCAAACGCCTGGATTCCCAGACGATGCAGCGTCGGCGCGCGGTTCAGCAGCACGGGATGATCTTTGATCACCTCTTCCAGCACGTCCCACACGATCGGATCCTGCAGCTCGACCAGTTCCTTCGCCTGCTTGATCGTCGTGCAATGCCCAATCTGTTCCAGGCGGTGATAGATAAACGGCTTGAACAGCTCGAGCGCCATCTTCTTCGGCAGCCCGCACTGATGCAGCTTCAGTTCCGGCCCCACCACGATCACCGAACGGCCGGAATAATCCACGCGCTTGCCCAGAAGGTTCTGACGGAAGCGGCCCTGCTTGCCCTTCAACGTATCGGAGAGCGACTTCAACGGACGGTTGTTCGCTCCACGCAGCACACGGCCGCGGCGGCCATTGTCGAACAGCGCATCGACAGCTTCCTGCAACATGCGCTTTTCATTGCGGACAATCACTTCCGGCGCGTGCAGGTCCATCAGCTTCTTCAAACGGTTGTTGCGGTTGATCACGCGGCGGTACAGATCGTTCAGATCCGAGGTCGCAAAGCGTCCGCCATCGAGCGGCACCAGCGGGCGCAGCTCGGGAGGAATCACCGGCACCACATCGAGAATCATCCACTGCGGCTTGTTGCCCGACTTGCGGAACGCCTCCACAACCTTCAGCCGCTTGGCATACTTCAGCCGCTTCTGCAGCGAGACTTCGACCTTCATCCGCTCCCGCAGCTCGACGGAAAGCGTGTCGATCTCGACCCGCTTCAGCAGCTCCTTGATCGCTTCCGCGCCCATCATCGCCTTGAACCCGGACACGCGATACTGCTGGTCGAGTTCGCGATACCGCGTCTCGTCCTTGATGATCTCGTGGTCCTTGAGCGGCGCATCGCCTGGATCGATAACTACGTAGCTTTCGAAATACAGCACGCTCTCAAGCTCGCGCAGAGAAATATCCAGCAGGTGGCCGATGCGCGAAGGCAGTCCCTTGAAGAACCACACATGCGAGCACGGCGACGCCAGCTCGATATGTCCCAGGCGCTCGCGGCGCACCCGCGACAACGTCACTTCCACACCGCACTTGTCGCAGATCACTCCGCGATGCTTCATGCGCTTGTACTTGCCGCACAGGCATTCCCAGTCCGTGATCGGTCCGAAAATGCGCGCGCAGAAAAGTCCATCGCGTTCCGGCTTGAACGTGCGGTAGTTGATTGTTTCCGGCTTGGTGACTTCCCCGTGCGACCAGCTGCGGATCTTCTCCGGCGACGCAAGGCTGATGCGGATCGCATCGAAGTCTGAAATAGGGTTGCTGAGCTCGAATGGATTGGAACGGAACAAGACGACCTCCGTGCCGGGCTTCTCCGCATCTTCTATGTGCGGCAGCCGGCTATCGCGTTCCCGGGATTTCCATTATTCCGCCCGCCTGTCCGTCCCGGGAGCGCGTTGGCTCATGTGGACCTGCGGTCGTGTCTCGTAAATGCTCGGTGTTGCCGGCAGCGACGCGGAACCCGCATCGCTGCCCGTTTTTTAGTCCGCGGCCGCTACCGTCGGAAGCGGCACTTTCTTGTTGTCCGCCTGCTTGATCAGCTCGACATCCAGGCACAGCGCCTGCAGCTCGCGCACCAGCACGTTGAACGATTCCGGCACGCCCGGCTCGATCGCCGCCTCGCCCTTGACGATGGCCTCGTAAATCTTGGTGCGGCCATACACGTCATCGGACTTCGCCGTCAGCAGCTCCTGAAGAATGTAAGCCGCGCCGTATGCTTCCAGCGCCCACACTTCCATCTCTCCGAAGCGCTGTCCGCCGAACTGCGCCTTGCCGCCCAGCGGCTGCTGGGTAATCAAGGAATACGGCCCGATCGAACGCGCGTGGATCTTGTCGTCGACCAGGTGCGAGAGCTTCAGCATATACATGTACCCGACCGTGACCGGCTGCTCGAACTTCTCGCCCGTCATGCCGTCGTACAGGTAGATCTTGCCGGAAGTCGGCAGGTTTGCCGCCGTCAACAGCGCCTTGATCTCTTCCTCCTTGGCGCCGTCGAATACCGCCGTCCCGAACCAGATGCCGCGCTTCATGCCGCGCGCCACCTGCAGCAGCTTCTCGTCGTCCAGGTCGAGCAGCTGGCGCAACAAAGCCGTTCCGCCGAAACGCTCTTCCATCAGCTTGCGGACTTCGTTGGCCTTCTGATTTTTTTCAACCAGCTCCGCCACCTGCTTGCCCAGCTCATGCGCCGCCCATCCAAGATGGGTTTCGAGAATCTGGCCTACGTTCATACGCGATGGCACGCCCAGCGGGTTCAACACGATGTCCGCCGGCGTTCCATCCGGCAGATACGGCATGTCTTCCTCGGGCAGAATGCGCGAGATCACACCCTTGTTGCCGTGGCGTCCCGCCATCTTGTCGCCGACCGACAGCTTGCGCTTCATGGCGATATAAACCTTCACCTGCTTGATCACGCCCGGTGCCAGTTCATCGCCCTTCTGCAGCTTGCTGATCTTGTCGTTGGTGATCTTGCGCAGCACATCGATCTGCCGCGAAGTCATCTCCTCGATCTCGTCGATCTGCTCATTCACCCGCGGGTCTTTGTCCGCGTAGCGAATGCGCTTCAGGTTCCGCGTCGAGATCAGCTCAATCGTTTCGCGGTCAAGAATCACGCCCTTGGCCAGCAGGCGCTTGTTGGTGCGCTCATCGTGCAGGTCTGCCTGCACTTCCTTCGCGCCCATGATCGATTCCAGCCGCTTCAAACGCTCGTCCGTCAGAATGCGGATTTCGTCTTCCAGGTTCTTTTCGAGCTTCGCAATCTGGTCGGCTTCGATCAGCTTGGCGCGCTCGTCCTTTTCCTGGCCCTTGCGGGAGAAGATGCGCACATCGACAATCGTTCCCTCCACACCCGGAGGGCACGTCAGCGAAGCATCGCGAACATCCCCGGCCTTTTCGCCGAAGATCGCGCGCAACAGCTTCTCTTCCGGCGTCAACTGCGTTTCGCCCTTCGGCGTCACCTTGCCGACAAGAATGTCGTTGTGCTTCACCTTGGCGCCGATGCGGATAATCCCGCTCTCGTCCAGGTCGCGCAGCGCCGACTCGGAAACGTTCGGAATATCGCGAGTGATCTCCTCCGGCCCCAGCTTCGTGTCCCGCGATTCGATCTCGTACTCTTCAATATGCAGCGAGGTGTAATAGTCCTCCCGCACCAGCTTTTCGCTGATCAGGATCGCGTCCTCAAAGTTGTACCCGCGCCACGACATGAACGCCACCAGCACGTTCCGCCCCAGCCCCAGCTCGCCCTGCTCCGTGCAAGGTCCGTCTGCGATCACCTGACCCTTCAGCACCCGGTCGCCCTGGCGCACGATCGGCTTCTGATTGATGCAGGTGTTCTGGTTCGACCGCTTGAACTTCACCAGCTGATAAATGTCCGATCCCACTTCGCGCGACAACTGTGTCGGGTGATGCTCGCCCTCCACACGCACGATGATGCGCTCGGAATCCACCGAATCGATGATGCCGTGGCGCCGCGCCAGAATGACCGCGCCGGAATCCCGCGCCGTCACCCCTTCCATCCCCGTGCCCACAAATGGCGCTTCGGAGATCAGCAGCGGCACCGACTGGCGCTGCATGTTCGCGCCCATCAGCGCGCGGTTGGCGTCATCGTGCTCAAGGAACGGAACCAGCGAGGCCGCAACCGAAACCAGCTGCTTCGGGCTCACGTCCACATAGGTGATCTCGCTGCGGTTCACCAGGACGAAATTGCCCTGACGCCGCGCCGTGACCAGCTCATCCTTGATGCTGCCCTTGTCGTCCAGCTCCACGTTCGCCTGCGCGATCGTGTAGCGGTCCTCTTCCCACGCCGACAGATAGAAGCTGAACGGCTGGAACTCCATCGGCCGCTTCTTCTCTTTCACCAGCTCCTTGTTGCGCTTGATCGCGTCCGGCTTTTCCAGGTGATCGCCCACCCGCAGCCCGCTGTCTCCCGCGTTGATCACCTGCACAAAATCGAGCAGCAGGCCATCCCGCACTCTGCGGTACGGCGACTCGATGAAGCCATACTCATTGATCCGCGCAAAGCAGGAGAGCGAAGAAATCAGCCCGATGTTCGGACCTTCCGGCGTCTCGATCGGGCAGATGCGGCCGTAGTGGGTCGGGTGCACGTCGCGCACTTCGAACCCCGCGCGCTCACGGCTCAATCCACCCGGCCCAAGCGCCGACAGACGCCGCTTGTGCGTAATCTCCGACAGCGGATTGGTCTGGTCCATGAACTGTGACAGCTGGCTGCTTCCGAAAAATTCGCGGATCGCCGCCATCACCGGCTTGGCGTTGATCAGGTCATGCGGCATCGCCGTCGACATGTCCGGATACACGCTCATCTTCTCTTTGATAGCGCGCTCCATGCGAACCAGGCCAATGCGGAACTGGTTCTCCATCAGCTCGCCCACCGCACGCACGCGGCGATTGCCAAGGTGATCGATGTCATCGACCACGCCGATATTCCGGCGCAGCTTCAGCAGGTAGCGGATCGTCGCATAGAAGTCATCCGGCGTCAGCGTGCGATGGTCGAGCGAAGTCGCATCCTGCTTGTCGTACAGCTTAATGTTGAACTTCAGCCGTCCCACCCGCGAAAAGTCATACTTGCGCGCATCGAAGAACATGCCTTCAAACAGCGCAGTCGCGGTGTCGAGCGTCGGCGGATCGCCCGGACGCAGCTTGCGGTAAATCTCGATCAGCGCCTCTTCCGGCTTGTGGACCGTGTCGCGGCGCAGCGTGTTTGAAATCACGTTGCCCACATCGTCCCGCTCCGGCATGAAGATCTCAATTGAAGTCACGCCGCTTTCGAGAATCTGTACCAGCTTCTCCTTCGTCAGCTCCTGGTTCGCTTCCAGCAGCAGATCGCCCGTCGTCGTGTCGACAACATCGGAGGCAGACATCGCGCCGTCCAGCTCGGAGTCTTCAATTTCGATTTCGCCGACCTTGGCCGCGCGCAGCGCCTTCAGAATGCTCGCCGTCACCTTGCGTCCGGAATGAGCAATCTCCTCGCCCTTCACCACCACGGCATGCGCCGGCTTCACGCCCAAAAGGTGCGTCGCCTTGCCCTCTTCCGTCACGTTCCAGAAGAGCTTGCCGCCCTTGGTCGCAATCGTATCGACGGTGTAGAAGTTCTTGAGAATCTCCTCGTCCGACTTCAATCCCAGCGCGCGCAGGAAGACCGTTCCCAGAAATTTCCGCTTGCGATCGATGCGGACATACAGAGTGTTCTTCTGGTCGTATTCAAACTCCACCCACGAACCCCGATACGGGATGATCTTGCCCAGGAAATACGTGCGGTTGTTCGCCGTCTCGAAGAACACGCCCGGCGAGCGATGCAGCTGGCTCACGATCACGCGCTCGGTCCCGTTCACCAGGAACGTCCCGTTCTTCGTCATCAATGGAATGTCGCCGAAAAAGACCTCCTGCTCCTTCATGTCGCGGATCGTCTTCACGCCGGTTTCCGGGTTCTTGTCGTAAATCTTCAGCCGGATCGTCACCTTCAGCGGCGCCGAATACGTCATGCTGCGCTCTTCGCACTCGCTCTGGTCATACTTCAGCTGCAGGCCCACCGGGTCGCCGCACTTGTTGCAGAAATCCGGCGTGTTCTTGTTATAGGTGCCGCACTTCTGGCACAGCACATCGCCCGGATGGAACGGGTCCGTGATCACCATGTTGCCGCAATTGATACAAGTGGTGCGCAGGTGATGCAGCCCCTTCAAATGGCCGCACTTGCACTCCCAGTTGCCGATGGCGAAATCCACAAACTCCAGCTCCGACAAATTGCGGAAGTCCGTAATCGGAAACACCGACGCAAACACGGATTGCAGCCCGAGATCGTCGCGCTCCGTCGGCAGTTTGTCCATCTGTAGAAAGCGCTCATACGAGCGCCGTTGCACTTCGATCAGGTTGGGAATCTGAATTTCGGTGGGAATCTTGGAGAAATCGAGACGGCTACGAATCGCGCGGTCCTCGTTCGACATGCTTCACTCCTGGCTCTGTTTGCCTTCACGGCCCACTCCCGGCGGCAACTCGGGCAGTTGGTCGGGCGGCGCTCCGGCTCATCCACGGAGACGCGCGCCCATTTCGGTTTCGCTTGCTGCGCTTTTGCTTGAGTTCGTGTTGATTGACTCGTTCTGTCGAGTCTGTCTTGCTTCAGTTCGCCAACATATCGGCTCTCTGAAAGAGGTGAAACGTGTATTCAGAGACGCCAAACCGCTCGCAAGAGACAGTATGTCCCGCGAGCGTCACAACCGGATTGTGCACTGTTCAGATAGATGGGTTTTAATTTCCGCCTGCGCCGGATGTTTCCAGGCGCCTTTGTTGAATCCGTGAGAGCGACACTGCCAAGCGGCCAAAACTTGGCGGTATATACCCACACGTCAAAGGTAAAGAGGGCATGCGGGCGAACAGGTGATTCTTATTTAGAATAACCCAGATTCGCCCCGCAAGCAAGGAGCCTACTTGACTTCAACCCCGGCACCGGCGTCGACGAACTTCTTGCGGATCGTCTCGGCTTCATCCTTGGTGATGCCTTCCTTTACCGTCTTGGGAGCGCCATCGACCAGGTCCTTGGCTTCCTTCAGACCGAGCGCCGTCACTTCCCGCACCACTTTGATGGTGTTGATCTTGTTGGTTCCGGCATCCTTTAGGATGACAGAAAATTCTGTCTGCTCTTCCGCCGGCGCTGCTGCCGCCGCTCCGCCGCCCGCCGCCATCACCGGCGCCGCCGCCGCTGCCGACACGCCCAGCCGCTCTTCGAGCTTCTTCACCAGGGCCGCCGCGTCCAGCAGGGTCAACCCGACAATCTGATCTTCAATCTGCTGCAAATCCGCCATGTCCATTCTCCATATCCGTTTCAAATCTTCATTGCCGAATCTTGTGTTTCACGCAAAACGACGAAGCCAACTGCCTGCCTCGCCTGCTGCCCGCGCGGTTTCCGTTGTGCCCAGACGACACCCCGACACGAATGCAGCGGATATCAAAAAAACTCCGGGTGCCCCAGGTCTCGCTTCTGAAACCTGCGATTGAACCCGCACCCTAAAAACTCCGAACAGCTCTAGGAAGCAGCCGCCTCGCCAGACTCGCTCTGCGCCTCGCCAGACTCGCTCTGCGCCTCGCCAGACTCGCTCTGCGCCTCGCCAGACTCGCTCTGCGCCTCGCCAGACTTGTTCTGCGCCTCGCCAGACCCGCTCTGCGCGGCCCGCAAATTTCTCATGTTGGACCGCCTGGCCCAGCACCACAGCCACATCCCGTCCCGTCGCGTTGATCACCGTCGCCAAACGCTGCGCCGGCGCACTGATCAGGTACAGCAGCTTCGAGTAGAGCTCTTCCCGGCCCGGCATCGTCGCCAGTTGCTGAATCTCTTTGGCCGACAGAACCTTGCCGTCCACGATCGCCAGCTTGAAGGAAAACTGCTCGTTGTCCTTGACCCACTCCGACAGCGCCTTGGCCAGGGCCACAGGATCCCCGCTGCTATAGGCAACCGAGGAAACACCCTTCAAACCCTTCAGCGCCTCTTCGACCTTGGTGCCCTCGGCCGCTCGGGACGCCAGCTTGTTTTTCACCACGCGGTACTTGCCGCCCGCACCGCGAACCACCGTCCGCAATGCGAAATCCTGCGAAACCGTCAGCTTCTGAAATGTGCCGACAATGGCAGTCGTCGAGCCGGCCAGCTCCGCCGCCAACTGCTTCACCATCTCGGCCTTTTTGGCTCTGGAAATTGCCATATCAATATCCTTTATCTCGAATCCCGCGAAAATCCGGGTGCCCCAGGTGCGCGTAGCTCACACGGGTCCTTTAAGTTCTCAGGCCTTACCCGCAGCCTCAACCACCGCATTGTCCAGCTGAATCCCAGGTCCCATTGTCGAGCTCAAGGTAATGCCCTTGACATACTTGCCCTTGGCCGCCGAAGGCTTCGCCTTCACCACGCTGGTAATCACCGTCGTCGCATTCTCGACCAGCTTGTCCACCGTAAACGAAAGCTTGCCGACCGGCACATGCACCAGCGCCGTCTTGTCCGTTCGAAACTCAATCTTACCGGCCTTGATCTCTCTTACCGCGCCCGCCACATCCGTCGTCACCGTGCCGGTCTTCGGGTTCGGCATCAGCCCGCGCGGACCCAGCACCTTGCCCAGCCGTCCCACAGACTTCATCATGTCGGGAGTGGCAATCAGCGCGTCGAAATCCGTCCAGCCTTCTTTCTGAATTCTCTCCACCAGGTCGTCGCCGCCGACAAACTCCGCGCCCGCCGCTTCCGCCTCGCGAATCTTCTCACCCGAGGTAATCACCGCCACCCGCTTGGTCTTCCCCAGCCCGTGCGGCAACACCACCGTGCCGCGCACCATCTGGTCGGCATGCTTCGGGTCAACGCCCAGACGCAGCGTGATCTCAACCGTTTCATCGAACTTGGCAAATTTGACCTTTTGAAGAAGCGGAACCGCTTCGGTCAAAGAATAAGGGCGCTGCTCAACAGCCGTGCGCGCCTTCTCTATATTCTTTCCAGACTTTCTCGACATATATCCTCTGTCTCCCACCGCGCGGACCTTATGCAGCGCTTGTTTCCGCTGAACCGCCCCGTGTTGCTTGTATTCAACTACCTTGTTGCAGGTTGCTCAGGGCGGCCGTCCGGCCGTGGTATGGTATACGCCCTACGAGGGATTACTCGCCTCAGGAACGTATTCATCTATTATGCCGCGACACCCCCCAATTTGCAAATCCCTGCTGAATTGAATACCACTCGGTGTTGATTATCGAAGGTTAGTACCACCTCGACCCAAGGGCGGCCATAACAAGCATACTGACTACAGAAAGGCCCGCGAGAATCATCTCGACGATTCCCATCCATTTAGTAAAAACTATGAACTTTGGAGAGGCGAAAATACGGAAACCGAATCGCGCATTGATCTTTGCAAAGACCTCCGGGTAGCGAAACGTCAGGTAACCCCATCCACCCACCCAAAAGACTGCGAAAATGTCAAAGATGATCCTGGCGTTTCTCTGATCCATAATGAATTGCCCAATGACACTTGAATGGAGTCAAAACCCCTTTTCGGGGCGATCTTTCCGGTCCCGTCGGGGACGCTAGACCTCGGCTGTCTTGCCGGGTGCCCCATCCTTCGCCTCTTTTGCGAAGGGTGGGATCTGGGTCAGTACGGAAACCGCTTGGACACGCTCATGCACCGCACGGCTCTGCCAATAGCGATACTCGTCCGCCTTCATTTCATCGAAGCTGGCGCACTTCAACCAATCGCTTCCAACCGACTGTCCGTTTCCGGACGGCAAGAAAATCGTATCAAAGCGTATGGATTGGCGCATTTGAGTGAAGCCCGATCTCGTCGCGCCATCTCTAATCATCACGAATCAAGGACATGCAGACTGTTCATTTTCGAACAGGGCAGGAAAACGTAGGGCATATCGGGTCCAATTCGTATATCGCCGCGCACCCCGTCTCAGCTCCAGCAAGCTCGCAATTGACTGTTCCACATAAAGATTGGTTAGCAACGTGCGTATCAACCCGCCGCAAATAGAACAAACGAATAGCACTCCACAAGGTTTGGCCTTTCGCGTGCTTTTATGTTCCACGTGGAACATTCCCGCACAGAACCGGATCCGTCCCCGTAATGCCCACCCCGCGCATGCAAATGCATTCTGCACGGGAAATTTCGCCACCGCGGCAAACCCCGCCGCGCCCGGGCCGCAATCACCCGGGCGCAGCAGAGTTTCCATCCCACAAGCGCAAATCAGGTCGTTACTCGGTGTCGTGGATTCGAACCAACCCTCCCGCCACGCCAACATAAGCGGTCTTGCCATCCGGACCGAGATACAGCCCGGAATAATTGCTGTTGTACAGAACGCCCGTACCCGCCAGCACCTTGAATACTGTCCTGCCCGTACGAACATCGACAGCAGTAAAGTACCAGGGGTCCGTATAGCGCGCATTGGCCGGGCTCGGATCCTTCGAGTAGGCGTACTCAAGCCCGCTCGCCAGCGAGGCCTGCGAAACAACGTTCGGCACCGACTCTTCGTCGTTAGTCCACACGATCCCGCACCCATTCAGCTCCGGGTTCACGTCAACCCGCGTGATGCCCGGCTCCGTCGTTTTCCCGCCCATCGTCGATGTCAGGTCCAGGTACCCGTAATTGTTTTCGATCGAAATCGACCGGTCGAGCGCGATCAGGGAATTGAAGCTGTCGCTCTTGCCCGGCTGGAATACCGGCACCGCGCAGATCAGCCGAGACCCGCTCACCTGCTTCGCCCGCCGATAGACCAGCACATGGGTCTGCACGTCCGCATTGTCGTTCAGGGTCACTAAATCTGTGCCCATCAACGTTGGCGTTGTGCCGGAGCCCTGGTTGCGCTGACCCGGCTTGATTCCCGTGCCCCGGTCATAGGCCTCGTGCCAGGTGATTGTCGGCGTGCCGTCGGCCGCCGGGTCGAACCGGTACATCTGGTGGTCCGACACGATGAAGACGCCGCCGCGCGATGGGTCCGGATCGGCAGCCAGGGACTTGAAGATGCGCTCTCCCGCAGCCAACGTCACCAGCTTGATCGTGCAATGGTCGGCGTTGTTTGGGTCGGGATTGGCGGTTCCAACCATCGCCGGTTCAGCCGCCGGTTTTGTCGGATCGTTCGGGTCCAGAGGGCTGCCGCTGGTTGTGAACCACAGCAATCCATGGTCGTCCGGCAGGATCGACAGAATCTGCTGGTCCGTGGGAATCATTCCGGGCAGGTCGTTCGCGCAGGTGTGGTCTCTCTTGAACTGCGTACCTTGCGCGCCCGTCACCTCTTTGATCCGCCAAATGTCGCGCCCGCGAGTGGGAACAACAGCTCGATCCATATTGTCGAGGTAGAAATATCCGCCCGCCCCGAAACCCGACGTCGACCCCTGGCTCGGCAGATCGAACGTCGCCAGCGTGGCCAGCGAAACCGGGTCCATCAGATGGACCACCGGGCGCACAAAGCCTATGCAGACGACGATGATCCGGCCCTGCGAATCGAACGTCACGGTACCGCATTCCGCTGCCAGGAACGTGGAATTCACCTTGGTCGAGTGCCCCAGCGGTCCGCCAAAGGTGTACACATCGCTCTGATACGCGTCCGTGTGTAACTCGCTCACTCCATTCGGCGCCATGTAAGGGCTCTGCGGAGGCGGGGTGGCCTCTATCGGCTGTGCAACCGCTGGCGACCCGATGAATGCAGGTACGGGTTGCGCGAAGGGTTGCTGCGGAATCGGGATCACCACCCCGCTCGTGCTTTGGGCTGTGGCGCCAATCGCTGCAAGGCCGACGGCAATAGACAATACGATCTTGATCGTGCGCATCATTGGTTCCTCTAATCGGGTCTGAGTTGTAACTCGCTGTGAAAAGGCTTGGGGATAGATAGAGTTGAGATAACTTTGCGTCTCGGCCAGGGTGCTCATCGCCTCTGCCAGTGCGGACCCGCATAAACCGAATCCGAAACCCGCTTCGGCGCACGGCAACTATCCCTTTTTCGCTGCTCGACTGTCAAGAAGTATCAGCCTTCCGCAGCACAATGCAGCGAAAATTAATTTTTACAAGATCGAAAAGATAGACGTGGCTCGCGTGCCAGTTTCGAGGAGTTTGGTTTGGTGCGGGAGTTGTGGTTTTGTCCGCCCCAGGCAGACCACGCGCAACGCAGCAACAAAACAACTGCCGCGCCGAATTCGGCGCGGCAGAATGATTTTTGTTTCAGAGAGGAGCCGGATCGGGTTGATACTTACGCGACCACTTCAATCCCCATCGACCGCGCCGTGCCCTTGATCGAGCGGATCGCAGAATCAATCGACGCCGCGTTCAGGTCCGGCATCTTCTGCTTGGCAATCTCGGCCACCTGCTTCTCCGTCACCTTGCCCACCTTGTCCTTGTTCGGCGTCCCCGCGCCCTTGGCCACGCCCGCCGCCTTCTTCAGCAGCACAGCCGCCGGCGGCGTCTTGGTTGCTGCGATCGTTCGCATGCTATGATTCGATCGCCTTTCAAGAAGGAGCCTATTGATGTCGATCAATGCTGACAACCTGACGCAGCTTGCGCCGGGCTTTACGGGAAAACTACTACTGCCTTCCGACGGCGAATACGACGGCGCGCGCCGCGTCCACAATGGATTGGTCGACAAGCGCCCCGCCGTCATCGCGCGTTGTCATGGAGTGGCCGACGTATGCGATGCGGTCCAGTTGGCACGCGCGCTCAACCTCGAAGTGACCGTCCGTGGCGGGGGCCACAACGTGGCAGGGCTGGCCGTCATTGATGGCGGTCTGATGATTGATTTGGCGCCGATGAGAGGGATCCACGTCGACGCCCGCGCCCGCCTGGCGCGTGCCCAAGGCGGCGTCCACTGGTCGGAGTTCAATCGCGAAACACAGATCCACGGCCTGGCGACGACCGGTGGCGTCGTCGGCAGCACCGGCATCTCCGGGCTCACGCTGGGCGGCGGGATCGGTTGGTTGATGGGGAAGCACGGCTTGGCGCTCGACAACCTGCGCTCGGCCGACATGGTCATGGCCGACGGCAGTGTCAAACGCACGAGCGCCGATGAGAATGAGGACTTGTTTTGGGCCATTCGCGGAGGCGGCGGCAACTTCGGGATCGCAACATCGCTCGAGTATGCGCTCCATCCGATAGGCCCCCTCCTCGCGGGGGGCCTGGTAGCTTACCCGCTCGCGAAAGCCGTCGAAGTCTTCCAATTCTTCCGTGAACAGTCCGCGTCCGCCCCAGACGAGCTTATGCTGCTCGGGGGACTTCTCCATGCGCCCGATGGATCGGGGGAGAAGCTCGTCGCCATCGTGGCAGCACACTGTGGATCCCTTGCCGAAGGCGAAGCCGCACTCCGGCCTTTCAAGGCTTTCGGGCAGCCGATTATGGATTCGATGGGGCCGATCTCGTATTGCGCGTTGAACTCCCTGTTCGACGCGAGCTTACCCAGGGGCGCGCTCAATTACTGGAAGTCCCAGTTTCTGACCGGCCTGAGCGACGAAGCGATTCGGATTCTGGTCGAGCGCTTCGAATCGTGTGGCTCGTCGATGAGCCAGATCTTTATCGAGCATTTTCATGGCGCAGCCAGCAGGGTTCCCGTATCGGCAACCGCGTTCGCAATGCGTACATCCGGATTTAACTTGGGTATCGTCTCTCAATGGGTGGATCCGCGCCTGAACGAATCGTGCATCGGCTGGTGCCGCGGGACATTCAATGACCTAAAGCCGTTTTTCGCTGCGGCGCGCTACGTAAACTATCTCGATCACGACGAATCGGGAAACCCGCTCGCCGCCGCCTATGGCCCCAACTACAGTCGTCTGCGGCAGCTCAAGGCCAAATACGATCCCGAAAACTTCTTCCACACCAATGTCAACATACGCCCAGCGTAAACCTGAATGGCACATGGCCACCCTTCATCGCAGGATGACCGCAGCCACGCACGGATAAGCTCTGCCAAATGAAACGGGACCACGCTCATAGCAATGAGTGCGGCCCCACTTTCGCGAACGTCTCACAATCTACGCGACGACTTCTATCCCCATCGACCGCGCCGTGCCCTTGATCGAGCGGATCGCAGAATCAATCGACGCCGCGTTCAGGTCCGGCATCTTCTGCTTGGCAATCTCGGCGACCTGCTTCTCCGTCACCTTGCCCACCTTGTCCTTGTTCGGCGTGCCCGCGCCCTTGGCCACGCCCGCCGCTTTTTTCAGCAGCACAGCCGCCGGCGGCGTCTTGGTGATAAACGTAAACGTGCGGTCCGTATACACCGTGATCACAACCGGAATCACCAGCCCGGCCATATCCGGACCTGTTGTGCGCGCGTTGAACTGCTTGCAGAATTCCATGATGTTCACCTGCGCCTGGCCCAGCGCGGGGCCAACCGGCGGCGCCGGAGTCGCCTTCGCGGCAACGATCTGCAACTTCACCTGGGTCTGTACTTTTTTAACTGGAGGCATTTTTCTCTGATCCCTTTCAAAATAGCGGGTGCCCCGGGTCTCGATTTTGAGACCTGGGTTCTAGCGCCGCATTACGCAATCTTTTCCACCTTGCTGAATTCCAGTTCCACCGGCGTCGAGCGCCCGAAGATCGTCACCATCACCTTCAACGTCTCGCGATCTTCATTCACTTCATCGACCACGCCGTTGAAGTTCGCGAACGGCCCTTCGGTAATCTTCACCGATTCGTTCTTCTCAAACTTCACCTTCATCCGCGGCTTGTCTTTCGACACATCGGACCGGAAGATGATCGAGCTGATCTCCTCTTCCGTCAGCGCTACCGGCTTTTCGCCCGTGCCCAGAAACCCGGTCACCCGCGGCGTGTTCTTCACCAGGTGCCATATCTCGTTGTCGAGATCCATCTCGACCAGCACATAACCGGGAAGAAAAACGCGCTCGATCGTGTACTTCTTGCCGTTGCGGATCTCCGTTACCGGCTCGGTCGGCACCATGATCCGGCCGATGCGGTCATGCAACCCATAGGCCTGCACCCGGCTCTCGATCGATTCCTTCACCTTGCGCTCAAAGCCGGAATACGCATGGATGATGTACCACCGGAAACGCTCATTGACGGGAGGCGCGAGCTCGGGAACCGTCTCACCGGACGCCTGTTGCGCTTCGACTTTTACTTCCTCAGCCATCCACTCACCTTCCCCTGCAATTCTTCCTTTAGTGCGTCAGCCAAGCCAGCAGCGTCTGCACCGCCCGCCCCACCACCGCATCCACCACGTAGAAATATGCAGCGAACAGAAACACCGTGATAATCACCACGGTCGTCGTCGTCTGCACTTCCTGGCGTGACGGAGTCACCACCTTGTGCATCTCACTGCGAACTTCCTTCAGGAAGTTCAAGAACCGTTCCGGTTGCTGCTTCCACTGCGGTGTCACCGCGCGTGTGTCAGAGACAGCGATTGCCTTTGCCATAATGCTTCCTTCTTGGATCCGCTCGATTCTCGATCGCGCCGGACACTCGACTGATTGCGCCAGCCCATAGAAAAAGCTGGCAGGGGCGGAGGGATTCGAACCCCCAAGTCCGGTTTTGGAGACCAGCAGTTTAACCGTTGAGCTTACGCCCCTACATCCCTGTGAATCTCTTCAGAAAATCCCGCGGCTACTTGGTTTCCTTGTGAGCCGTATGCTTGCGGCAACGATTGCAGAACTTCGAAAACTCCAGCCGCGCCGTCGTCTTCTTCTTGTTCTTGGTCGTCGAATAGTTCCGCTCTTTACAATCTGGACATTGCAACGTAATAATTTCGCGCATCTTTTTATCCTATCCGATTCTACCAGCCTTAGCCGGGTCAAAATCTTTTCTGTCGTCCCGAAAACATCCCAGGCATCGCGGCGAGAAGGATCTGCAAATCGCGGTCACCCCTGGGTGCCCCACGTCTCGCTTCTAAGACCTGGGTTTTCTCCCGCTCTTTACTTCAAAATCTCCGCAATCGCCCCGGCGCCGACCGTCCGGCCGCCCTCGCGAATCGCAAACCGCAGCCCCTTCTCCATGGCCACCGGCGTGATCAGCTCAATCTCGAGCGCCACATTGTCCCCCGGCATCACCATCTCCGTGCCCTCCGGCAGCTTCGCCACCCCGGTCACGTCCGTCGTCCGGAAGTAAAACTGCGGCCGGTATCCATTGAAGAACGGCGTATGCCGCCCGCCCTCTTCCTTGCTCAACACGTAAATCTCCGCCTTGAACTTGGTGTGCGGCGTAATCGAGCCCGTCTTCGCCAGCACCATCCCGCGCTCCACATCTTCCTTCGGAATGCCGCGCAGCAGCAGGCCCGCATTGTCCCCGGCCAGCCCTTCGTCCAGCTGCTTCTTGAACATCTCGACGCCGGTCACCACCGTCTTGCGCGTCTCCCGGAACCCGACAATCTCCGTCTCCTCGCCCACCTTCACCTTGCCGCGCTCGATCCTGTCCCGTCACCACCGTCCCACGGCCGGAGATCGAGAAGATATCCTCAATCGGCATCAGGAACGGCAGATCGATCGCCCGCTGCGGCAGAGGAATATACTTGTCGACCGCATCCATCAGCTCGTCAATCTTCGCTTCCCACTGCGCTTCCCCATTCAGCGCGCCCAACGCCGAGCCGCGAATCACCGGCACATCGTCGCCCGGAAACTGGTACTTACTCAGCAGCTCCCGCACTTCCATCTCCACCAGGTCGATCAGCTCCGGATCGTCCACCGCATCGCACTTGTTCAGAAACACCGCAATGTACGGAACCCCCACCTGCCGCGCCAGCAGCACGTGCTCCTTGGTCTGCGGCATCGGCCCATCGGTCGCCGCCACCACCAGAATTCCCCCGTCCATCTGCGCCGCGCCGGTGATCATGTTCTTGATGTAGTCCGCGTGCCCCGGGCAGTCGACGTGCGCATAATGCCGGTTCTTGGTCTCATACTCCACGTGCGAGGTCGCAATCGTGATCCCGCGCTCCCGCTCCTCCGGCGCATTATCAATCGTGTCGAAGGATCGAAACTTGTTGTTCGGATTATGCTTCGACAGCACCTTCGTGATCGCCGCCGTCAACGTCGTCTTGCCATGATCAATGTGTCCGATGGTTCCCACATTCACGTGCGGCTTCGACCGGTCAAATTTTTCCTTCGCCATGTTCTAAACATCTCCTTCGAAATTCTTGTTATGGAAGTGCCATCCGACCGAAGCGGAGGGACCTGCGTTTCTGCGGCTTACAGCGGACTCGACTCAGTAATACGCATAAACCTTCAAATATTTTCCGCGCAGCTCCGGAGCCACCTGCTCCACCGAGCGCAGATACAACTCGCGAATCTGTCCTCGATCGCTGTCCCCTAGTTGCGCATAGCCGGCCTTGGTTGCCTCGCCCAGCAATCCCTGCTCCAGCACCCGCTCAAAGTTACGCACTCGCAGCTTCGCCTGCTCCACGCGCTTCAAAAATCTCCCCACGCCGGCGGGCGCAAAGCTTGCATCAATCGCCGCCTTCACCGGCTCGAAAACGGCCGGGTTCTCAATCGGAATCGTCGCCTGCTGAAACATATTTCCCATAATTTTTTGTCTGATTCAAAATTCAATTTCTGGAGCGGGAGACGGGGATCGAACCCGCGACCAACAGCTTGGAAGGCTGTGACTCTACCACTGAGTTACTCCCGCAAATGCGAGCTGCAATCTCTGGAGCTGATGATGGGGCTTGAACCCATGACCTCTCCCTTACCAAGGGAGTGCTCTACCGCTGAGCTACATCAGCCCTAAAAAATCTAAACCTCTTCATCCTCATCGCGTTCCACTTCATCGTACCGCGAACGCGCCGCATGCATCACCACGCGAAACAGAAACATTCCCAGAATCAGCACCGCAACCAGCCGCACCTTGCCGGCATCGAGCGTGAACCATGCCAGCGCCATCAACGCCACCAGCATTCCCGAAGCGACCTTAGCCTTTACCGCCGCATTCATTGCGTCTGCCAATCCAATATCTGGTGCACAGGGGAGGATTCGAACCTCCGTAGCTCGCAAGGAGCGGCAGATTTACAGTCTGCTGCCATTAACCACTCGGCCACCTGTGCACATCCTTCAACCTCTCGCGCCCATCGCAAACCGCGCTGCACTCGACTCCCAGGACGAGACACGTCCGCCAAAACCGGCCTGAAATTCGATGCAAACTTGTCTGGCAGGAGACGCGGCTACGAGAGACGAAACCGAACCTTGACTGGAAATGTTGCCAGGGATGCCTTACCGCGTTGCTGAGAAGCGCCACACCGGGAAAGTCCCCACCACTCAAACGGAACAAAACCCCACATCCGCAGCGCGCGAACCACAACTACCGTTCCCAATAATAGCTTGGCCGTCCGTCCCGTTGCAAGAGTGCGCACGCATGCCGCGCTCCAAGGCTCCGCCATCTTACGTCGATAGCTTTAAGGTCAATCCTCGATTCGATAATCTTTAAAATAGCAGCACATCTTCGCGCAGATAGGAGCTGAAATGTCCTCCTCCACAAATTCCCGCGATACGTTCGCCGGATCTCCACTGCGCCAACTCTCCCTTCACGCCGCTGCCGATCATGACGCTCTGCTGCAACAAGTCAGCGAAGCTGCATCGCACACCAACAGCAACGCAGGGAAAAACACCTATCTGCACCTCGAGGATGCGACCGCGCAAGCCCATCAGCTTCCACGGCGATTCCCGGACCCGAAGAACCGCCCTCTGCTTTATGGATTGCCCGTTTCGCTCAAGGACTGTTTCGATCTTGCCGGCACGGTCACCACCGTCGGATCACGCTACTACGCGCAAAACAACCCCATAGCCACAACCGACTCCTGGATGGCCCAGCGTCTGCGCAACGCCGGCGCGGTCATCATCGGTAAGACCCACATGCAGGAACTGGCGTACGGCATCACCGGAGAAAATCCATGGTTCGGAGACTGCCTGCAACCGCGCGACTCCACCAGGCTTACCGGCGGCTCGTCGAGTGGCGCCGCCGCTAGCGTGCAGGAAGGTTCCGCCTTCGCCGCCATCGGCACCGACACCGGCGGCTCCATCCGCGCTCCCGCAGCCTTCTGCGATCTCGTCGGCTTTCGCACCTCGCTCGGCATTGGCTCCTGGGAGGGAGGATGGCATCTGGCCCCGTCCTTCGACACCATTGGCTGCCTCTTCCGCGATCTGCGCGACGGCCCGTTGCTCGCAGCGGCCCTGTTCGGAATCACCCCGTCCCAACCCGAAACGCGCTCCCTGCGCATCGGCATACCTTCCGCGGAATTTCTATCGGACTGCGAGCCCTCCGTCACCGGGCACTTCGAAGCCTGGCGCCGAATTCTCACCTTGCGGAACCACACAGTTGAAGAATTCGCAGCCGATTTTTGGCAAAATTCGTTCCCTGTCTTCTCCGCTATCCAGGCACACGAAGCCGCCGCTCTGCACCGGGGTCATTATGAAGAGTTTGAATCGGCGATCTGCGACCGGCTTACATGGGGAGCCAGTCTAACCGGAAGCTGCCGTGGCCGAATTTCGCATCCAGCATACCGCTTTTGTTTCGCGCATGGATCAGTTGCAAATCCAGTTCGATTACCTGCTGGTACCGTCGACGCCAATCAGCAGCCTGGTCGCCGGCGCGGACCAATCCCAGGCGCGGCCCCGCATTCTCCGCTACACCACGCCGATCAGCCTTACAGGCTGCCCGGTGGTCGCACTTCCAGGCGGTATGCAGCTGATCGCACCGCGCAATCGGGACGCGGAATTGCTCAGCTTCGCTGCCAATCTATATCAGGAATAAAGCAGAAATGAATCTCGAACATTTTGCTGGAGCTGGCGAAGGGATTTGAACCCCCGACCCTCTGATTACAAATCAGATGCTCTACCAGCTGAGCTACGCCAGCCCTGAAAAATCCGCAACGCCCGCGCACACCTCCGCGCCCGTCACGCACAAGTGCCAAATTATCACGCTGCGTAGGACACCGCAACCGTCGTGAAGCATCGGTATCCCTAAGTTTTAACCGACAGCCGTAGCTTTCGGAAATTTGGCTGTCATCGCCATACCATGGCCGCTTCCTCTTGAAGCAACCTCAATACGTACCGTGAAAAATGTGATTGTTAATGTCCGGCCAGAATTCCTTCACAAGATTCGAGGCCCCATCCAGTCCAATCTGTAATATCCATTTCTGCCCGGTCTTCGTCCACGTGCGATCTTTGCTCGGATAATAAAGCCCCGATATCCCCGCCGCCGCGCCATTGCCGATCACCTCAGAAAAGTTGAACGTATTATGTGCTGTGCTCGTCGCCGTCAGGTCCGTGCGAGTGATCGCCAGCCGCCCGACGGAATAAATCGACCGCTTGATAATCCCCCCGCGGCCAAGCGTGTAGTAGCGAGGATCTTCACGCGTCGCGATCGGCACAATCGCTTCCGTGAACAGGTTGCCGTCCAGGTTGTCTGCAAAACCATGCCAGTAATATCGCCCGTACGCAATCGCGCCGTGGCCAAACTCCGGGTAGGATTTCTGGTAGTCCGCCACCCCGGAAAGAATCCCCACGTAAATGAACGACGAGTAGTCGAAGCTGTCCTGCAGCATCAGCTTGAACTTCTCTTTGGGAGATTGCGGAGGAAGGATCTGGTCGACGGAAACCGAGCGAAAATTGGGGACAATAAACAGAATGCGCTTCGTCTGTTTCCCGGTCGAATCGACCACGACCGGCGCCGGATTCTGCGGCAGACTCGAACTCTCCGCCGCGTTCGCCGCACTGCTCGCCCCGCCCGACGCGCTGCCCTCAGGCTGCTGCGCAAATCCGGGCCGCACCATCGCCACCATCAGCAACAGTGCCCAGCAACATCCGCGCCCCATCCCGGCATATCTTCCCCGCAATGCAGCCGGCATCCACCACCGGCGCACGCTACCACCTGCATCTGCGATTAGCGGCACATGGAATCCGTCCAGCAACGATATCCGCCGGTGGGCACTCCGTGAAGGGGCATCCGGAATAACAGAGTTGAAAAAGCACTCATAAGCGACTCCAATGTTCCTGCTCCCGTGTTCTGAATTCTAGGGATAAGCTGCTTGTGTGTTGGCTCTTATACTACCAATCTTCAGATGCTGCCCCACCTGTCCCGATTCACGCAATTGCAATTGGCAATGCGATTCCAACCCCACGTGCAAATCCCCGACACCGGCGACTGAAAACATTCGATCCGCGAACCGGCGGGTGCTATCCTCGTAATCAAATTTCGTTCACCGTTTGTTTCCAAAAAACAGTGAACCACCCGGGACAACTTGAACCCCGGAAAATGACATGACAGATCCCATTGGCCGAAGTCCCCGCATCTGTCCTTCCCCCGCCGGCCCGGCTCGCCTTCTCCGCATCACTGCCCGCCCTCGCCGCATCATTGCCCGCCTTCCCCGCCTGAGGTCCGCTCCGTCCCATGCGTAGACGCACCTGGCTCAGCCTCGCCGTCGTACTTGCCGTCCTCGCCGCGCTTGTCGCCACGGTGTACCTGCGCAAAAACGCCCCGCCGGAAGTCGCCCGCCTGCTACCGGAAGCCGACGCTATCGTCTACTTCAACGTCAAACCTCTGCGCGCGCTCAGCCACTTCGACCAGCATCCCGTAGCGCACGACGCCGACTATCAGGCCTTCATTGACGCAACTGGAATTGAGTTTGAGCGCGACCTTGACCAGGCTGCCTTCGCCATCCACCGGGTAGCCGACCCCAATGGGCCGAACGGTCCCGTGGCCTATTCAGAAGTCTTTCGCGGCCACTTCGATGGCCAGCGACTGACCGCATATCTTTCCACCCAGGCCGCCGCCACCGAGCGCTACGCCGGGCACGATATCTATTCCATCGCCCACCAGGGCCGCACCGTGCGCGTGGCCACTCTCGGCTACGATCTGGTCGCCGTTTCGAACACGCCCACCGCCGAGCAGATCCATTCCATCATCGACCGCTATCATTCCGCGGCCTCGCCCTTCAGCGGCGACACCCTGCTCTCGCGCTACTATTCCGACGTCCCCTTGCTCTCGGAAGCCTGGGGGATTGGCGCCATCGGACTGCCCCTGGCCGACGGTCAACAATTCCATGTCTTCGGACTGCCGCTGCCCCTGCCCGTCGATTCGACCTTCATCGCCTCGGTTCGCTACCTCGGCGAAATCCACCTGCGCCTGGAACAGATCGCACCCTCCCCCGATGCAGCCCATCAATCCGTCACCATCGCCCGCCTCGCTTTAAGGATGCTCCGCTCCGCGCAAATCTCCACCGGCCCGGAAGATACCAACGCGCAGCAATGGAACACCCTGATCCGCAGCACCACAGTAGAACAAAAAGGAAACCGCGCCATCCTCCGCGCAGTAATCCCCGTCAGCCTGATCCGCAGTTTGTTGTCTGAAAAAAACAGCGGACAAAATTCAAACCAGGTTCCGCAATAAAACCGGGTGCCCCAGGGTGCGCGAAGCTCACCTGGGGCTTTTCGCCTCATTGCGACAAGCTACGGGAGCAAAGAAATGAACACCAGCAAAACCATTGCGGTTCTGATTGCATTGAGCGCAATTTTGTCCTGCTGCCCAGCTGCAGTTTCAACGCAGGCAAGCCAGCCCGATAAAATCTCCAGCACGATACGCGGTCAGAGCGCATCTGCTTCTACCGGAAACCTCCAGCCGATTCGCAATCGAATGTGCCCTGCGGATGATCTGCCGCACGCATCATTTCAGAGTTGAGGGTGGCGTTTTAGCCAGCCGAAGCTGATTCATTCGGCTGACCCAAAGTGGACGCGTGCCGCAAGGCGCGCTCGCCTGGAAGGGAATTGCACTCTGTCATTAATCGTAGATGCGCAAGGCAGGCCGCAGAAAATTCAGGTGGATAAACCCATCGGCATGGGCATGGATGAAAACGCCGTCGCAGCCTAAAGAAGTATCGCTTCATACCAGTCCACATTCCAAGGCGAATTCCGGTTGCTGTGCGCATCAACATCGTTGGACAGTTCCGCATCTGCGAACACGAAAGCGATTGCCACCCCTGGACGAAAACCAGAAAGACGATCACTGGACGAAATCCTCAATACTCCGGACGCTGGGTTGCCTGTGATCGATGTCGACCACGTCCCAGGAGCTTACCGTACTTCGTTTCCGATTCTCCGATTCCTATTCCCCGGCCCGCTGCGGCAATACCGTCTCCGCCATCTGCGCCACAGTCTCCCGCATATACCGGTGCGGATTCACTGGAGTATTCCGGATGCGCACTTCATAATGCACATGCGCCCCGGTGCTGCGCCCGCTCACTCCCACATACCCGATCACTTGGCCGCGCGAAACCGTCTCCCCCGGAACCACCGCGAACGATGCCATATGCGCATACAGTGTCGTAATGCCGTGGCCATGGTCGAGCACCACTTCGCGCCCATATCCGCTGCCCCAGTTCGCTGACTCAACAACCCCGTCGCCCGTCGCGTGGATGGCCGTTCCATTGGGAGCTGCAATATCGATCCCGCGATGGAACTCGCCCTCGGCCTCGGAACCATACGGATCCGTGCGCTCGCCGAACGAGCTTGTCACCCGTCCCATCACCGGCCAAAGCGAAGGCGCATCCGCCAGGTTCACCCAGTCCGTCAGGGTGGAAGAAGAACGCAGCCCCGCCGTCAGCGCCTGTGTCGCCACGCCGGAAAGCGCAGTGCTGCGCAGCGCATAAAAACGATCGAGCGACTGGTAATACTCTCCCCCGTCGGTCGTTACAGGAGCCGCAGGATTCGACACCGCCATCTTTGCCGCAACCAGCTTGCTCTGCCGCAATCCGTAGAGCGCCGAAACCTCGCTCGCCAGCGAACCCAGCGACGCAACCTGCATGTCCTTCTGCTTGGTGTCCTGCTGCAGTTGGTGATATTGCTTCCGTAGCGCAAGCTGCTCGCTGCGTACCTGGTTGAACCGCTCCGCCTTCACCAGCATCCTGCCGTAGGAGCCGGCCAGTCCGGCAATGGTGAATAGCCCCACCACCGCCGCCGCCACAAACGCGTAGGCATACCGCATAGGAATCGGGACCTTGTGCAATTGGCCCTGCTCGTCCCGGTTGACGTATACGACGTAATGACACTTTCGCATTGGGGATGCGTTCCTTTCGGTCCGTCGCTTCCGGACCACTCGCACCCACCCCGAAATTTTGCCGCGGAACCAACCTGCAACGACGGCATTCGGGAAGATGCGAAAATCACTAAATTTTTGCTGAGGCCACAGCCTAGCAAAGCGGCCTCATCCGCGTCAATTCAGAAACGCGGCTTCGATGCTGATCGGGAAGCTTGGGTTGCACCCCCCTCCCGGGGGTATCCAGGCTTTAAACCGTCCATCCGGCACTGTATTCTGGCTGTCAATGCCCAGAACGCGAATCAGACCAGTACCCGGCGAACGTGAGCTGATCGACTCCCTGCAGGCCAGAATCTCCGGCCCACAGCTCTCCTCCCGCTCTGCTGTCTATTCTAAAGGTTCGGCGAACGTAAGGCTAGGGATCGGGGACGATTGCGCCATCCTGAATCCGCCGCGCGGCCATCAAATCCTCGTCACCACCGACTTTTCTCTTGAAACCATTCACTTTCGCCGCGACTGGCATCCCCCGGAATCGATCGGCCATCGCTGCCTCGCGCGTGGTCTTAGCGACCTTGCCGCCATGGGCGCACAGCCACTCGCCGCCTTCCTCTCCCTCGCCCTTCCCGCCGAGCTCATCCGTTCCCATCGCGGCCAACCCTCCTGGCGCGACCGCTTCTTTGCCGGATTTCTCGCCCTCGCGAAAAAATATCAAGTCCCACTCGCCGGCGGCGACACCGCGATGTCCCCCCTCGCCTCAAAACGCAGTCACGCAACCGGCTTCGCACTCGCCGACATTATCCTGGTCGGCAGCGCCCCCCGCAACCGCGCCATCCTGCGCTCCGGCGCCAAACCCGGCGACCACATCTACGTCACCGGCCACTTGGGAGGAGCCGCCGCCGAGCTCGCCCAACTCGCCGCGTCCCCTCGCAAATTCCGCCGCCATACCACCAGCCCAGCACCCGGCGAGCCCCCGAGTCCGCATCTCTATCCCGAGCCAAGGCTGGCCGTCGGCGCATGGCTTCTCAAAAATCGCCGCGCCACCGCCGCCATCGACCTCAGCGACGGCCTCTCGACCGACCTCGATCACCTCTGCCGCCAGTCCGGCCTCGCCGCCACCATCGACGCCGCCGCCATCCCCATCCACCCGCTGGCAAAAAACGCACCGTCCCCGAAACTGGCACTCTCAGCGCCTCTGCAACTGGCACTGAATGGCGGCGAAGACTACGAACTCCTCTTCACCGCTCCGCCGAAACTGCGCATCCCGAAACAAATCGCAGGCATTCCCATCACCCGCATCGGCCAAATGCGCCACCCAATTCCCGGCGCCCCTCAAGTCCTCCTGGCCGAGCAAAAAAATGGCCGCCTCATGGAACGCCCCCTCCCCGCCGCCGGCTGGGAACACTACAAATAAATTTTCCGACCGTCCCTCTCATCGAAAAATCTCGCTGTGAGAACCAAGCCGCGCTAATCGCAAAAGGTCGTGTTCGCTCTTTCGATAGATCAACAGGAGATCAGGTTTTACGTGGCACTCACGATAACCCACCCAGTCTCCGCTCAAATCATGATCTCGATAGCGCGGTTCCAGCGTCTCGTCACCGGCTAACGCCGCCAGCACAGCGGACAATCTCTCATCGAGAGAATTCCGATGAACCCCCCGTGATTCACGCTTGTAATCCTTTTTAAAGGTAGAAGACCGTTCAATCGTCCGCACGCAGATCTTTCATCAGCGCGTGGACGCTCGCGAACTTCTTTCCTTTTCCAGCCTCAAGCTCAGCCATCGCTTTGCGTGTTTTCGCATTGGGAGCTTTCACCTCAAAGGGCAGCCGGCGTTCCTCCGCAATCCGCAGCATCAAGAGTCGGATTGCATCGGAAATCGACAAACCCATCGCTTCAAGCGCACCGGCTGCACGGACTTTGGTTTCCGTGTCGATGCGCGCACGCACGTAAGTATCGCTGATCGCCATAGGCCATTGTAGTCACATTGGAACTACGACTGCAAGCCGCTCGACCACGAGAAAACATGGGTGCCCCAGGTGTGCGAAGCTCACCTGGGCTCCATCGACAGGATCAAACAAGAAAGCTCCGCACCCGACTCTTGCTACCATCAAGGTTCATGACCGTCCCCAAACCGCGCGTCCGTTTCGCCCCCTCACCCACCGGCCAGCTCCACGTCGGCAACGCCCGCACAGCCCTCTACAACTGGCTGTTCGCGCGCCGCTTCGGCGGCGATTTTCTCATCCGCATCGAAGACACCGACGTCGAGCGCAGCGAGGCTCGTTACGAAACGCAATTGCTCGAGGATCTGCAATGGCTCGGCCTCGACTGGGATGAAGGTCCCGGCACTCCCCCCGGCCCGGACGGCCCCTATCGCCAGTCCGAGCGTCTCGATATCTATCGTCAGCACACCGAACGCCTGCTCGCGGAAGGCTCTGCCTATCGCTGTTTCTGCACCCCCGCCCAACTGGACGCGGAGCGCGAGCAGGCCATCGCCGCCCACCAGCCGCAAATCTACTCCGGCCGCTGCCGCTCCATACCGCCTGAGGAAAGCGCCGCCCGCGCCGCCAACGGGGAGCCATTCGCCGTTCGCCTCAAAATCGGTGTCGAGCCCATCCGTTTCGACGACATCGTCCGCGGCTCCGTCGAGTTTGCCGCCGAAGCCGTCTCCGACCCCGTGCTGGTCCGCTCCTCCGGAATGCCGGTCTACAACTACGTCGTCACCATCGATGACGCCCTCATGCGCATCACCCACGTCATTCGCGGCGACGATCACCTCTCGAATACGCCGAAACAGGTGGCCATCTACAACGCTTTCGGATGGCCGGTTCCCAGGTTCGCGCACCTCTCCACCATCCTCGGCCCGGATAAAACCCGCCTTTCGAAACGCCACGGCGCAACTTCAATTTCCAGCTTCCGCGAAATGGGCATCCTTCCCGAAGCGCTCACCAACTATCTCGCGCTGCTCGGCTGGGGCGCCGAGGGAGGCACCCGCGAAACCTTCACGCTTGAGGAACTGGCCGCGGAATTCACACTGGAGCGCGTCACCCCATCGCCCGCCATCTTCGATTTCGACAAGCTCCACTGGCTGAACCGCCACTATCTGAAGCTCGCCGAACCCTCGCAGATCACAGAAATGGCGCGGCCCTATTTCGAGGCGAGATGCTGGATGCCGGAACAAATCAGTCCAAACCTTGAGACCTGGTTCGAGCAACTGATCGCCTTGTTTTTACCCGCCGTCGATCAACTCGATCAACTGCCGCAGAAGGCCATCGCCATTTTTGAATTCGACCCGGAGCGCGCCCTTGCCGATAAAGAAAACGCCGCCGTCCTGGCAACCGACGCCGCGCGCAAAGTTCTTGAGGACTTCGCCGCCCGCATCACCATTCTGCCCGC
The DNA here is from genome assembly GCA_963744615.1 of uncultured Acidobacteriota bacterium. Taxonomy (GTDB): domain Bacteria; phylum Acidobacteriota; class Terriglobia; order Terriglobales; family Acidobacteriaceae; genus JAKAAZ01. The sequence continues at coordinate 545,578 of CAVUUE010000002.1, read as the reverse complement.
CCCCGTCTCCGCCGAGTCCTTCAAGTCCGTCATCAACGAAGTCAAAGCCGCCACCGGCGTCAAAGGCAAAGACCTGTTTCATCCCATCCGCATCGCACTGACAGGCTCCCACTCCGGCCCGGAGTTCGACAAGCTCGTCCCGCTGATCGAAACCGGAAGCCGGCTGCCCCTGCCCACGCACATCCCCGGCGTACATCAGCGCATAAGCCAATTCGCCGAAGTTTTCTCTCGTCAGTGATCAAAAATTTCGAAGCGAGAAAGATGCCAAAGAAAACCCTCTTGAGCTGGAGCGGAGGAAAAGACAGCGCCTGGGCGCTCCACGCCCTTCGCCAGAATCCGCAATATCAAGTCGCCGCGCTGCTGACCACGATCAATGAGCAGTTCCACCGCGTCGCCATCCACGGCTTTCGCGAACAGCTTCTCGACCTTCAGGCAGCCGCCACCGGCCTGCCCGTCTGGAAGGTGCCCCTGCCCTATCCCTGCACCAATGCCGACTATGAATCCCGCATGGCCGCGACCTGCGCGCGCGCCGTCGAAGAAGGCTTTGAAGCCGTCGCATTCGGCGATCTTTTTTTAGAAGACGTCCGCGCCTATCGCATCGAAAAGCTCGCCGGAACCGGCCTCGAACCCATCTTCCCCATCTGGGGCATCCCCACTCCCCAGCTCGCCCGGCAGATGGTCGCCGAAGGCCTGCGAGCCCGCATCAGTTGTCTCGATCCCCGCCACCTGCCCGCATGCTTCTGCGGTCGCATCTTCGACGAGACATTTCTCGACGATCTCCCGTCCGCAGTCGACCCCTGCGGAGAACGCGGCGAGTTCCACAGCTTCGCCTGCGCCGGCCCCATGTTCTCGCGCCCCATCCCCGTCGAGCACACCCACAACATAGAGCGCGAAGGCTTCCTCTACGCCGAGCTGATCCTGTCCGGCGACCCACTCAGCGCAAAAACATAGCAATCGAAGAAAGCTTGTCATCCTGGCGCGAAGTGAATCTTCGCGCCTTGCCGAGCGGACGCAACCCGTTCAAAATGTCCCCATCAAAGCGAATGCTTCCGCTAAACCCCACCATGCGCCGTAAGCTTCACATCCACATTCCCACGCGTCGCATTCGAATACGGACAAATCCGATGCGCCTCCGCCACCAGCGCCTCCGCATCCTTCTGGCTCAACTTCGGCAGCGTCACTTCAAGCGCCACCGCGATACCTCAAATCCTTCCTTGTCCCCGCTCGGCCCAATCGCAACCTGCGCCTCCACCATCACCTCGCCGGTTTCAATCTTCTTCTCGCCCGCGGCATACTGCACCGCGCCCCCAAAGCACGCGGCGTACCCGGCAGCAAATAGTTGCTCCGGATTCGTCCCACGCCCGCCATTGCCACCCATCCCCTCCGGCGGAGAAAGATGCAGTTTCAGGTTGCCGTCCTTGCTTTCGACGCCCCCGGCGCGCCCGCCCCGCGTCGTCACATCGGCGGTGTAAAGAATTTGCTTGATCATTTAAAGTTGTTCTCCAGATCTCCAAAAATTCGCGCAGTACCATCCCGCGCAAGCCGATTCTACGCGATCCCCCGCCCGTCCTCGCCTGCGACTCGCCCACCTCCGTCTGCTACTCTCAATGCGAGCACGCATGCACACCACCACACGACTCGTCCGCGCCGGATTGCCTGAACCCCCAGCCAAGCTTCCCCCCGGAGCCGCCATCCACTCCGGGCCCGTCTTCGCCTCCGCCTTTGCCGCGCCCGGGGAAGTTACGGACTCCGCCTACACCTACGCCCGCTTCCACAACCCCACCTGGCACAAGCTTGAAGAAGCGCTCGGTGCGCTCGAAGGCGGCATGGCGCGAATCTTTCCCTCCGGCATGGCCGCCGTGGCCGCCGTATTTGCCGCCCTGCTCAAGCCCGGCGACATCGCCGTCATCCCGGCCGACAGCTATCACACCACCCGCGCCATCACCCGGGAATTCTTCGCCTCCATCGGCATCGAAACCCGTCTCGCCGCCACCGCCAACAACGCCCAGGCTCATATTCTCGAAGGCGCGAAGCTGCTCTGGATCGAGACGCCCAGCAATCCCGGAATGGACATCTGCGATATTCGCTCGCTGGCCGAGCAAGCCCACAAGATCGGCGCCCTGGTCGCCGTCGACAACACCACGCCAACCGCGCTCGGCCAGCAGCCGCTCGCGCTCGGAGCCGACATTTCCGTCGCCTCCGACACCAAGTCCCTCACCGGACACAGCGATCTGCTGCTCGGTCACGTCGCCGCCCGCGACCCCGAGCTCATCGACAGAATCGACCGCTGGCGCACCCTCTCCGGCTCCGTCGTCGGCCCCATGGAGGCGTGGCTCGCCCTGCGATCTCTCTCCACGCTGCCGCTGCGCCTGGAAAAACAATCGCAGAACGCCCAGGCCGTCGCGGAATTTCTTGCCACCCGCGCTGAAGTCCAGGCCGTCTATTATCCTGGGCTGCCCACCCATCCCGCTTATGATCTAGCCCGCCGTCAAATGAAATTCTTCGGCCCGGTAGTCAGCTTTGAGTTGGCCAGTCGCCAGGCCGCCGAAACCTTCCTGGAAAAATCCCAGTTCCTCGTCGAATGCACCAGCTTCGGCGGCATCACCTCTTCCGCCGAGCGGCGCGCCCGCTGGGGAGGAGACGCCGTCTCCGAAGGTTTCATCCGCCTCAGCGCCGGCTGCGAAGCCATTGAAGACCTGCTCGCCGATCTTGACCAGGCGCTCCACGCGGGTGCCGCACAATAACGCCGTTCCGCATGGCAGCGTCACACATCGTGTTGCCATGCCAGCACAGCAACAGGATATGTAAGCCAGACACAGCCTTCTTCCCGTCGAGCAGCAACACCGAGCCGGTCTGAGTTTTGCTCGATATCCTCTTCAAAAAGAGCACGAATCCTATCCGCATCCCCCGGCTTTGGGAATGAGCTGCCGAGCAGCGTTTCTAGTTTCATTGTCAGGCTGAAATTCGCCTTGCGCAGCAGTTTCAATCCAGCCTGTTCGCCCAGGGTTTCCATCTCAGCCAGCGTCAGCGCGCGCGTGTGCGACCGATCGCGCAAAATCTCCCACTGGTTGAAATTGTCCTGTGCCTCTGCGCTCGGAACAACATCGGCGACCACGATCGTTCCGCCCGGTTTTGACACGCGCTGCATCTCGCGAATCGCCGCCGCCGGTTCCATGTAGTGGTGGAAAGAGAAACGCGTGATCACACAATCGAAACTCCCCTCCGCAAACGGAAGCGCCGTGGCTTCAGCGAGCCGCCAGTCCACATTCTGCAGACCCCTTTCGGCCTGCAGACGCTGCGCCCGCTCCAGCATGGCGGGAACTACGTCCAATCCGGTGACATGGCCCACGCGCTCTGCGAAGTAGCAGGACACAATTCCTGGCCCGCACGCAACATCCAGCAGAGCGTCCTCTCGATTTGCTTGAGTACATTCGGCCATAAGTTCCAACAACTCGTCATAGTTGTGCTCGTGGCGTCGGAGAAACGGCTCTGCCTGTTTTGTAAATTGATCGAGTATCTCGGCGTCATGTTGCATCTGGTTCATAGAATCGATTATGGCCGAATTCGACTCTGCCGAATGTGTCATCTAGTCTCAGAAGGATGAACGGACGCACCTCAACGCGCGACGACAGCTTCCCTCACCTATGGCAGGCAGAAATTCTCGCCAGCCCGCCCCTCATCGCCCCCGCCCGCCAATACGTCTACCCGCAGGCCGTTGAGGAAATCGAACGCGGCGCCCTGCAACTTCTGCTGCGACCGCAGCCCGGCGTTGCGCCCGTCCTCATGACATTTGCGCTCGGTTTTGCCGAGCCATCCTTGCCGCACGGCCTGTGGAGCTGCCCCAGCCCGGCACAACTCTGCGCCATCGCAGGCGGCTATGCCTACATCGTTGCCGCTGACCAGCCTGAACACTGGACGCAGATTCCCTACCGGCCCGTGATATCCGTACACCCGGCAATCGAACAGAAGCTGCTCATCTTCGCCGGCTTTCATAAATTGTGGGCGCTGGGGACCGACGGTCCAGCCTGGGAAACAGCGCGGCTTTCATGGGAAGGACTGCGCGTGACAGAAATCGTGGGCCGGCAGCTCCGGGGATTTGGATGGGACCTGGCGACCGACACTGAACTCGCGTTCACGGTCGATCTGGCCAACGGAACCCACACCGGCGGTGCCAGCCCTGAGTCAATCAGCAGTCAAGGAGAACCTGGAACCCGCGTCCAGTTTTGAGCCGCGGATCCCAGCCGGAAAGGGAAACTACTGGCCGCGCACCAGGGCAGCCGTCAGAGAATTGCCCGGCAACGAATTGCTCGCCACCTCGGCCACCCCTGCACGATAATTGCTGAACGTCACCTGGCTGCCCTGCGGTCCGTCAAGCAGCAATCCGAACTTCAGCGGCTCACGCCAGTTGCTCAGGACTTTGCTCGTCGCCGAATCTCCCAGGGACTTCCAGCTCTTATCCCCAACGTGCCGCCAGAAGAAGCGCACATCAGCCGCGTTTCCGCCGGCCACCCGGAATTCAAGCGGGGAGCTGGCATTCACCGGATGGACGGCCACAATTCGCGCCGCCGCCGGATCGAGCTGCCAAAGCACAACGTTGCCGGCTTCAAGCCCGATCACCATGGCATGCTGGGCGTCGGTCAATACCGCCAGCCCGGAAATCGAAGACGTGCTGATCGGTGCCCGGTCCAGCGCTACCTCGGCCGCCGAACCGGCGCTGTCCGCCGCCCGTGCCAGCAGCACCGTGCTGTGTTTCCGTGAGGTGATGCGGACCTGGTCGCCGCTGAACTGCAGCTTCGGCTGTTGGCCCGGGAAGGAATACCATCCCGCGCGCGTTGATCCGTCGTAAACCGCGGATACCAGGTGGGCGCCCGCGAATCCAGCTGTCTGCTGGATGTTCTGGGCGCTCGCCGCCGTGGACCCAAGCGAAAAGGCGCACGCCAGGGCAGTGAATGAGAGAACCGTATTGCGCAGAAAAGTAGTGTTATGCATGTCTTCAATCCTCGATCGATCTGGCCTCACCCCTTTGCTCTGGGTGAGTGAACCTAAGGTAGCCAGCGGCGTACCACAGGACAAGGAAAACGGTCACAACACTTTAGTTATCCACAAGTAACCACCGTAACATGGAAGCCCCAAAATGGCTCGGGGATTCGCCGCCAAACCGGACATTAACCCCCGGATACCCCGGATCCATATCGGGTGCCAACGCCCGATAACCGCGGGTGCCCCGGGCAGAGATGTCCGAGCGCTTCAGAACTAATCGCTTGTCTCAGAACAGTTTACCCCGCCGTCCCCCTCACAGTTTGAAAAAACGTAAGCCCCGCCTCCCCCTGCTCGATCGTTCGATACGCCTCTAACTCCCCCACGACCGCCGCCAGCCGGGAGCGGCTCGCATGCTCCGCCACAACCGTCGCCCCTGCACTCAGAATCTCTCCACCGCCAAGAAATTTCAGCGTCTCCGCATACGTGGCCTCCTCGCTGTACGGCGGGTCCAGAAAAACCACATTCAGCTCGACGCCCTGTTTGCGCAGCCGCCGCAACAGTCGAAGCGTTCCCCCCGCTTCCACCTCCGCCTCCCCGACAACCCCCAGCGTTTCAATATTTGCCCGCAGCGCCGCCAGCGGAGCCGCCGCATTCTCCGCGAAATACACCCGCCGCGCTCCCCGGCTCAACGCCTCCAGCCCCACCGCTCCCGTCCCGGCAAACAGATCCGCGAACACCGCCCCTTCCATCCGCGGCGCCAGCACGTTAAACAGCGTCTCCCGCAACCGGTCGCTGGTCGGCCGCGTCTCCCACCCCTCAGGAGCAGCCAGCCGCCGCGACCGGAATTTGCCCGCAATAATCCGCATTCAATTCACTAAGAAAAGTCCCTTTTGAACTCACCGATCAACCCAAGCCAAATCCAGGCCCGCCCAGAACCAGCCAAGTCCCCGCCGTCACCATCTACAATACCGGCAGAGGCATTCATGCGTAGCTGGTCGATCCCCATGGGGCGAATTCTCGGTGTTGAGATTCGTCTGCACCTCTTCTTTGCGCTGCTGCTCGGCCTGTCCCTGCTTTACGCGGAAATGGGCGGCATGGCCCCCCTGCGTGGTATCGCCTTGTGGCTCATCCTGCTTGCCATCGTCGCCGCGCGGGAGATTGCCCGCGCCATCGTCTCTGCCTACCATGGCCTGCAGATGCGCAGCGTCATGCTGCTGCCGATCGGCGGGCTGCCCTCCTACGCCACGCCGGAATCGACCGAGCAGGCCGCCGAGGGCGCTACCCAGGCCGCCCTAGCCATCGTCGGGCCGATCACAAATTTCCTCGTCGCCGCCGTGCTCCTGGCCTACATCGTGGGAGTGGCCCCCAGCGTCTCGGTCCTCGCCAAGCCCTGGGTCAGCGCCCAGCATCTGCTGCGCAGCGCCTTCTGGCTGAACATCTTCCTCGCCGCCATCAATCTTCTTCCCGCCTACCCGCTCGACGCCGGAAGAATCCTGCGCGGCAACTTCTCTCGCTCCCGTGGCGCGCTGCCCGGCACCCGCGCCGCCTCCGGAGTTGGCCAGGTCATCGCGCTCGCTCTTGTTCGTCGCCGGAATCTTCATGCAAAGCCCATGGCTGGTGCTCGCCGGTTTTTTCATCTTCGTCGGCGCGCAACTTGAAGACCAGGGCGTCGTATTCCAGTCCGTCGTCGATACCGTGCGCATGCGCGACATCATGCTCACCGATTTCGCCCTGCTCTCCGCCTCCGACACCCTCGAGGACGCTATCTACAAATCCATTCACAGCCTGCAGGATGATTTTCCCGTCGTCCGCAGCGGCCTGCTCGTCGGCATCGTCTCCCGCCAGCGCATCGTCGAGACCCTGCAGATCGATGGCAACGGCTATGTCCAGTCCGTCATGTCCCGCGGCTTCCAGGTGGCACAGCCCGGAGACTCGCTCGGCGCAACCTTCCGCCGCATCACCGCCGGCCGCGGTTTATCGCTCGTCCCAGTGCTCGAAGGCGAGCAGATCGTCGGCATCGTAACCCTGCAAAATCTAATGCACAGCATGGGCCTGCTCGCCGAAAGCCGCCGCCTGCAACAGCAGCAGTCCTGAAAACCTCCGCCGCACTCCGTGGAATTGACAGAAAGCGGGGTGCCCCATCCAAGCCCTCCTTTGGCTTGGGTGGGATCGATCTCCGCCTACACCCGCAACATCCCTCGCACTGTCCTCCCGACCGCGTTCCACCCAGCAGAATCCACGCCTCCATCGAGTGATACTCTCGATTCATGTTGGCGAGGGCAAAGCTGGCGGCATTTATTTTTTTTCTCGCCGCCTCTCTCCTCGCGCAACAGCAAACTCCCATCCCGCAACAAACCCTCACCATCCAGGGATTAGGACATGGCTCCATCCTGCTCGACGGCCCCTGGCAATTTCATCTCGGCGACAACCCCCAGTGGGCCTCTCCATCCTTCAACGATTCCGCATGGGAGCCCATCAGCACTTCCAGCACCTGGGGCAGCCAGACTCACCCCGGCTACACCGGCTTCGCCTGGTACCGCCGCCATCTGCGCATCGATCCCGCAGCCGGCGGCCCACTCGACCTCGCCCTGCTCATGCCGCAGGTCGACGACGCCTACGAAGTGTATTGGAACGGCCGCCTCCTTGGCCGTTATGGAAAACTTCCTCCCCGACCGCGCTGGTACTATAACTCGCTCTTCCGCACCTTCCCGGTGCCCTCAGACCAGTCGGGAACCATCGCCATTCGCGTCTGGAAATCGCCGCTCCTGTTTGTCGATCCCGCCTCGCTCGGCGGTCTCTACGGTCCGCCGCTGCTCGGAGACGCCGACACCATCGCCGCGCAACTGGCGGCCATTGATGCCAAGTCCACCCAGCAGGCGTTGTACGACTACTCTCTGCTCATCCTGTATGGATTCGTCACTCTGCTCAGCCTTGTCCTGTGGAGCCGCAACCGCAAAGTAAAACTCTTCCTCTGGCTGGCCGTCTTCACCGCCACGCCCGTCCTGCTTTCCATCTTTCGCGGATTGTTTCTCATCCCCATTTCCTATGGATGGGGCAGGGGCCTCAATCAGCCGTTCTACGCGCTCAACCACATTTCCCTCTGGTTCCTGCTGCTCTGGCTGCTGCGTCTCAACAGCAATCGCACGCTGGTTCACTGGACACGCGCCCTCGCCATCTGCGCAATCACCGCCGGCATCCTCGACGGCGCGCTCGCATTTTTCTGGGGCACAGCCGGCTCTTCGATGCAGACCGCCGACGCCGTTCTCACCACCATCCTTCTCGTGGTTGAGGTCTTCCCCTTCATCATCATCGCCATTGGAGTGCAGCGCCCGCTGGAGCCATTCCGCTGGTGGGTCGCGCTCAGCGCGCTCGTCTCGCAGATGATCGACACCGTCGCCGACGCCACCGCCGCCGGCCAGCGATTCACCCATTGGACCTTGTGGAACATGGTCGACCGTCCGCTCTTCACCATTAAAGGCGTAGGCTTCCGAGCCGCCAATCTCGCCGCCATCGGCCTCTTCATCGCCATCATCTATGCCGTCTATCGCTACAGCACCGAACAGCAGGCCCGCCAGAGCGTCCTCGAGCGCGAAATGCAGAGCGCCCGCGAGATTCAGCAGGTCCTCATCCCGCACACTCTCCCCGCCCTGCCCGGCTTCGCCGTCACCAGCGCCTATCGCCCCGCGCTGGAAGTCGGCGGCGATTTCTTCCAGATCATTCCCGAGCATGAAGGCTCAACCATCGTCGCCATGGGAGACGTCAGCGGCAAGGGACTCAAGGCCGCGATGAACGTCTCGCTCATCGTCGGCGTCCTCCGCTCCTTATCCGGAGCGGACTTCACCCCCGCGGAGATGCTGCAGAATCTCAACCGCTGTCTCTATGGTCGACTCCAGGGCGGCTTCGTCACCGCTCTGATTCTGCGCCTCAAATCCGACGGCAACACCACCCTCGCCAACGCCGGCCACCTGCCCCCATTTCTCAATCAGCAGGAGCTTCATGTCGAAGGCTCCCTGCCCCTCGGCCTCCTGTTCGAGGCGACCTATGAGGAAGTTCCCCTCCGGCTCCATCCCGGCGACCAGCTCAGCCTCTATACAGATGGTCTGGTCGAAGCCCGCTGCGCCACCGGAGAACTTTACGGCTTTGAGCGCCTGCAGACGCTCTTCGCCTCCCGGCCCTCCGCCGAGCAGGCCATCGAGGCCGCCATCGCCTTCGGCCAGGATGACGACATCACCGTGCTGACACTCACGCGCCTCGCCGCCGGCGAACAATCCACCACGTCTCTCGTCGCCCCATCGCTAGAGCCCGTCCCCGCCGAACTCTAAATAGGTAGACTTCGAACTTCAGTCCGCAGAGAAGAAAAGCAGAGAAGAAAATAGGTAGACCCCGGACTTTAGGCCGGGGTCAGGAATCTCCAGAACACGCCTTCAGGCGCTGAGCGAAATGCGGGTACCCGCATTCAAGCGGGATCAGGGACATAAAGAAAACCCGGGTGCCCCATCCAAGCCCTCCTTTGGCTTGGGTGGGATCGACGCCTTCAACACCCACAACAACTCCCCGCATTGTGATGAAACGCAGGCCAGGCCCAGGAAATCTCAGTGCCCCGCGATCACCGTCACCGTCACCGGAGCGGAAACACCGCCCGCGGTAAACGCGTCGCCCGCATACACCGCCGTCAGCGAATGCACCCCAACGGAAAGTCTCTCGAGCTCGAAATGCGCGTATCCATCGTCCCGAAGCCACGCCGTCCCAAGCACCTTCGTGCCGTCCAGAAGTGTCACCCGGCCCGTCGCATCGTGGTGTCCCCTCCCAGCCACCCGGACGTCCGCATCGTCTTCTCGCGGATAGACCTCGGTCGAGTGCTGCACCCTCAGGTGAATCCCCGCGTCATATCCCGCCGCAACCACATAGTTCACCGTCGATGAAGATTGATTCCCCGCCGCATCGACCGCCGTCACCGTATACGTCTTCGGTCCCGGTGTCGAGGTGTCCACCACGCTATTGATCGCGCCTGTATTCAACACCGCACTACTCGGAGAAAACGTCGAGCTGCCGCAGGCGACCACGCCCGAGCGCTCATCCGTGCAGCTATACGTCGCCGTGACCTTCTCCCCCACTGTGTAGCTGCCCGACGGTCCCGCTGCCGGAGTAAGCACCGGCCCCGAAGCCACTACCGGCGCAATCGTATCGACATTGATCGGAACCGTGTAATAGGAGGTCGACCAGCTCTTGTTCTGGTCCTGCGTAAATTTCAGCTCCTCGGTTCCCGCGCAGTCCCGCGCAAAATAATGCAGCAGATAATTGCCGTCCGCCAAGATTGCTGAACGTCTGCTGCGTCGCGAACACCGCCGCCGGCGGCCCCGGACACGCAGAGCTGTTGTCGGCCACCGTATCGGTCGTCGGCGGAGTGCCCGGAACAGGCACAGCGTTCGGCGCTGAAATCCCATAGGTAATGCTCTGGATCGGCGACGCCACAAAGCCCGCCGCCCCCGGAAGATTCGTGCCCGTCAGCACCGGCGGCTGGCTCGACAGCGTAACCGTCGCGCTCGACTTGTTGATCCAGCCTCCCGCCGTCTCGCCGGCGACCGTCACCGTCGTCAGATCCTCCGGCACCTGCGCGATCGGAATAAAGGTCGAATTCGGATGCGACGTCTGACCCGACGCGGTGTAGACCCCGGGACCGCTGAAGTTCGAAAGAAGGTTCTGCGGACACGGCAGATTCTCAAGTCCCGACGCGATATCGAACGTGCACGGCCGCCCGGTCCAGCCCTCGCTGGCCATCAGGAATCCAACGCCTTCATGAAACGTCGGCCCGTTGGGAACATTGATGTCCGGCAGCGTGAACCCGGGTCCGTCAAACACGTCCTTGAACACCTCGTTCGGCAGCGATGAGATTGGGCACTGCGCCCCGCTCGAGTTCGCCCCCGTGCCCACCGAACATTCCAGCGTATACAGCTTGCACGCCGGCGCGTTGTTCAGCAGCTCCCCGGTATGGATCAGGCATATCGAAGTAGCAAAGGAGGTGCCGGGCACCCACGTCGTTTGCCACCCATTTGGATCGACCGGCAGATCGGTCGTTCCAGGAAGCGTATCCGGCGTAATCGACAGCGTTCCCGCCGCCTGCGCCTGAGAAAGGTCATAGACGAACTGGACCTGCTGGTTCGAAGTCGCATCGAACGCGAAGTTCTGCGTCAACTGCTGCGGTGTCGGATTCGTCTGCGATATAGGATTGCCGCTGATGCCCGCCGGCCCCGTCACTCCGTTCAGCGTGCAATTCGTGTCCAGGTAAATCGTCGAGCTGGCGAGATCGCCGCCCGTGTCCATCAGATCGACCTTAAGCTGCATCGTGCCAGTCTGCAGTTTGCTGCTCACATCAATCGGCGCCACACCGCCGGTCGCCGCAAAATTGTCCGGGTCCTGCCCGTCCAGCTGTCCCTTGCTCGCCGGCGTCTGGTATCCCGCCGTAAAGCAGTCGTTCGATAACCCTCCGTGGCACACATTGGTCGGACCGGTAATCGTCGTGCCGGAAGTCGTCGTTACATTAATGTAGTTGTCGACCAGAACATTCCCCGTCCCATCCGCCGAGGACGACAGCACAGCCGTGGGACTCGCCGGACAAGTCAGATTCAACGTGCTGCTGTTGAACGCAACCGCATCAGCGCCATACCCAGTCCCCTGCGCCGATCCCTGCACGTCGACCGGAGCAAACACCCGAATTGAATTCTGCGCCGTCAGCACTGGAACCATAAAAGCCATGCACGCAGCGAGAGTGCTGCAGCCGAAAATCGAGGATCTTGTCATTGGAACGAACTCCATGGGTCTCGCCGCGAGAACCGTTTATGACCGGCCACCGCGCGCGGCAATTTCGAATAGCTTCCGGTCGAATGTGTATGAGCACTGTTGGACAAACCAGGAGGGGAGCCCGGTCGCAACACCGGCCCGGGGCCGTGTCAAATCGCTTCGATCCTATAACCAGCAGCACCGCTCGTCAAGCACTCTCCGCGCGCCTGCGTGTAGACCCCGGACTTCACCCCCGCGACAGATCCCACACAACACGCCTTCACCTCCGAGAGATCCCTCCGCACCCGCAAAAGCAACCCCATCCATCTACATGTCTTCCTAACGAATGGGTGTCACAGCCGCATCAATAGCTCCTGCAATAGCTTAGACATCCCGCAGTGTCCGCCACTCAGGCGCCCCCAACGCTGCATTTTGAGGATCCAATGGTCGAAGCTATCGTGCTGTGGAACGAGCCCAATAACCTGTCCCATTGGAACTTCCACCTCGACCCCGACTGGAAGCGCTTCGCCGACATGATCAAGCTCACCTCCGCCGCCATCCGCCAGGTAAATCCCGACATCCCCATCGTTCTCGGCGGCGTCTCTTCCTGCGACTCGCGACTTTCTCCGCCTTATGGCCTCCTACGGCGTCATGGAGCACGTAGATGCCGTGGGCGTTCACGGCTTTCCCCTCGACTGGAACCACTGGCAGCTTGCCGACTGGCCCGACCGCGTCGCCGAGGCCGCCCGCGTTTCCGGCCGTCCCGTCTGGGTCACCGAAGTCGGCGCTTCCTCGTTCGGCGCGGAAGAAGTCCAGCTCTTCGGCATGCAGCGCACCCTCGATCTGCTCAACGGCCGCGTCGATCGCATCCACTGGTACAGCCTCTTCGATCTGCCGCCCACCTGGCCCGCCGAAACCCGGCATAAGGAGGCCGAAGGCTCCTCCTACTATCGCCACTACTATCTCGGCCTCATCAAGGCCGACGGCACGCCCAAGCTCGCAGCCGAACATTTTCCCAACGATGGCAGCGTCGGCTTCTGCCAGTGGTTCCATTTTGAAGACCCCCGCCTCGATGCCGCCGTCGAGTGGATGGCCGATCACGGCGTCCAATATCTTCGTACCGGCCTGAGCTGGGCAGATTCCTACCGGCCCCACGCGACGGAGTGGTTCGACCGGCAGATGGATGCGCTCGATCCATTTCGCGTCGCGCTCACGCTCTGCTTTACGCCGCAGCATCTCGGCCTGGAGCAGCACCACACCAGCCCGCCGGCCGACAATCGGCAGTTCGCCGACTTCGCCGCCTGGGCCGTCGCACGCTACGCTCCCGCCCTCAAGCCGTCGCCGCGGGAGCCAGTTACTGTTTGAAGTTCGCGCACAGGAAGAGAGACCACCATGGACGAACGGAATACTATGGACCAACACGGAAATAAGTCGAAGCAGATCCTCATTACCGGCGGCGCTGGATTCGTCGGCTCCCATTTAGCCGACGGTCTGCTCCGCGCCGGCCACCGCGTCCGCGTTCTGGACGATCTTACGCCCCAGGTCCATCAGGGCGCCGCGCCCGACTATCTCTCGCCCCAGGTCGAGCTCATCGTCGGCGACGTGCGCGATCCCAATCGTCTCCGCGAAGTTCTCTCCGGCGTCGATGTCATCTTCCACTTCGCTGCTGCCGTCGGCGTCGGCCAGTCCATGTACGAGATCAGCCGCTACATGAGCATCAACACCCAGGGCACGGCCGAACTGCTGCAGGCCATGCTCGACACCAAGCACACGCCGGAAAAGTTGATCGTCGCATCCTCGATGTCGATCTATGGCGAGGGCGAGTACGTCTGCTCCAAATGCGGCCGCGCCGCCTTCCCCCCGGTGCGTTCCGTGTCGCAATTGAAATGCGGCCAGTGGGAGCTGCACTGCTCCACCTGCTCCGGCGTTCTCCGCCCCCGTCCCACCGGCGAAGCCAAGCCCTCCGAGCTCAACTCCGTCTACGCATTATCCAAGCGCGATCAGGAAGAGCTCTGCCTCATCTACGGCCGCACCTACGGCATCCCCGTCACCGCGCTGCGCTTCTTCAACATCTACGGCACCCGGCAGGCGCTTTCGAATCCATACACCGGGGTCGCCGCCATCTTCGCCGCCCGGCTCATCAACAACCAGGCTCCGCTTGTTTTTGAAGATGGCGAGCAGATGCGCGACTTCGTCAGCGTGCACGATATCGTCCGCGCCAACATGCTCGCCATGGAGCGGCATGAATCCGACGGAGAGGTCATCAACATCGGCTGCGGCAAACCCATCACCATCCGCAGCGTGGCCGACATTCTCGCCGCCGCCCTCGGCAAGCCGCAGCTTGCGCCTGTCATCACCCAGAAGTATCGCGCCGGAGACATTCGCCACTGCTATGCCGACATTTCCAAGGCACGCCGCCTGCTCGGGTATGAACCGAAAGTCACGCATGAAGAAGGCTTTCGCGAGCTCGCCGCATGGCTTCGCAACCAGCACGCCGAGGACAAGGCCGAAACCATGCTACAGCGAGCTCACCGCCTACGGATTGACAGCATGAACCAGCGACCGCACTGAATGATCGCACACATGCCAGCACGGACGCGCACCGTCCTGATCACCGGCGGCGCCGGATTCATCGGCTCCAATCTCGCCGAGCGCCTGCTCGCCGACCCCTCCACCCATGTCCGCATCTTCGACGACCTTTCCCGCACCGGTGCATCTCACAATCTCGCCTGGCTCCAGGGGCAGCCCGGCGGCAATCGCGTCGAATTTTTCAAAGGCGACGTTCGCAACGCCTCCGCCGTTCTCAACGCCGCCCGCGACGTCGACGAAATCTATCACCTCGCCGCCCAGGTCGCCGTCACCACTTCCGTCGACCAGCCGCGCAAGGATCTTGAAACCAACGTGCTCGGAACCTTCAACGTGCTCGAAGCGGCGCGCAAGCTCCGGGCGTCGTCCCTTCCTCCTCTTCACCTCCACCAACAAGGTCTACGGATCGCTCGAGGGCGTTCCCGTCGCCGTCGAAGGCACCCGCTATCGCGCCCAGCGCCCCGGCTTCGCCGGCGTCGAGGAAACCGAGCCGCTCGATTTCCATTCGCCCTACGGCTGCTCCAAAGGCGCCGCCGACCAGTACGTCCGCGACTACGCCCGCATCTACGATCTGCCCACCGTCGTCTTCCGCATGTCCTGCATCGCCGGGCCGCGGCAGTTCGGCAACGAAGATCAGGGCTGGGTCGCGCACTTTCTCTACTCCGTCCTCGAAGGCCGCCCCATCACCATTTATGGCGATGGCCATCAGGTGCGCGATGTGCTGCATGTCGCCGACCTGGTCGACGCCATGCAAGCTGGCGCGAAAAATGTCCACCCGCACTGCCGGGGAGATCTACAACCTCGGCGGAGGTCCCGACGCGCGCCATCTCTGTCATCGAAATGCTCCAGGCCATCGCCCAGGAAACCGGCGTCGATCCCATCCTCCAGTACAGTCAGGTCCGCCCCGGCGATCAGCCTCTCTACATTTCGAACACCGCCAAACTCGGCGAGCACACCGGCTGGCAGCCGCGCCGCTCCCTGCTTGAGACACTTCAGGCCATCCATCGCTTCTGGCGCGTCAACCGCATCTTCCTCACCGAACAACGCAAACGGTCCGATGCCGCCGCAGCCAACACAATCATCTCCGAGGAGGTCGCATGAACTTCGCCCTGGTCAATCCGCGGTGGAGCTTCGAAGGGTCCACCTACTTCGGCTGCCCCGAACCTCACTTCCCCCTCGAGCTTCTTTCCGCCCGCGAAATGCTCCGCGCCGCCGGCCAGCAGGTCCTGCTCATCGACGCCTCAATGGAGCAGCTCACGCCGCGGCAGGTGGGAGCGCGTCTCGATACCTTCCGCGAAGATTTCCTCGTCATCCCCACCGCGCCTTCCTACCTTTTCTGGCGCTGCCCCCAGCCCGAGCTGCGCGTCCCGCATGAATGGATCGCCGCGCTCAACCGCTCCTCGAAGATCGTCGTCATCGGCCCGCACGGCTCGGTCACTCCCGTCTCCACGTTAAGAAAAACCGGCGCCGACATCGTACTCCGCGGCGAGCCCGACCAGACCCTGCCTCAACTCGCAACCCAGCCCTGGGAGACAATCGCCGGCTGCTGCTGGCGTGATGACCACAGCAACAACGACGCCGACGAAACCGTCCACACCACTCCCGGCCTCGGCGTCACCGACATGCGCGCCGTCGGTACGCTCGACTACTCGGACTACCCCGTCGAACGCCACACCCACAAGCACCACATCTTCCCCGGCAACGGCGCCGATCATCTCCATCACGGCGCGGAAGTTGAATTCGCCCGCGGCTGCCCCTACGCCTGCACCTTCTGCAACAAAACTCTTGTTTCGCAATCAATATCGCGAGCGCCAGCTCCCCGCCGTCCTCGCCGAAATCGATCAGCTCATCGCCCGCGGCGTGGACTACATCTATTTCATCGATGAGATCTTCGGCGTCGGCAAACAGGTCCGCGCGCTGCTCGAAGAAATCGCCAAACGTCCCGTGTCCATCGGCTTTCAGTCGCGCATCGATCTCTGGAATGAAGAATCCATCCGCCTGCTCGCCCGCGCCCACTGTGTCTCGTTCGAGTGCGGCATCGAATCGATCACCGAAGAAGGCCGCGACGCGATGAACAAAAATTGCCGCATCTCCACCGATCGCATCACCGAGCCTGCTCGTCTACGCCCGGCAGCACATCCCCTGGGTGCAGGCCAACCTCATCAAGACTCCGGAAGACGATCCCGCGCTCGTCGCCGCCTGGCAGTCGAACCTCAAACAGAACGGCGTCTGGGTCTCCGAGCCCGTGCCCATGTTCCCCTTTCCCGGCAGCCCGGAATACGTCACCACCTTCGGCGCGCGAGCCGGATGAAAATGCCTGGGAACGCGCCCACGCGCATTATCTCGATGTCTTTGCCGGCCGCGGCTACAGCGATATCCAGGAGCAGCAGCCGCTCACCCTTCAGCAGCTTGAATCCGAACATTCAGCCCAGCAGGAAACCGCATGCGCATCCTGCTGACCACCGACACCATCGGCGGCGTGTGGACGTTTACCACGGAGCTCGCCACCGGCCTGCTCGAACGGGAACACAGCGTCGCCCTCGTCAGCTTCGGCGGCCCGCCCTCGCGCGAGCACATGGCCTGGGCCTCCTCCATGCGCGCCCTCTACGGCGGCTCCTTCCGCTACGACGCCTTCGACACTCCTCTTGAATGGATGCCCGTCAACAGAAATTGCTACGCCGAGCCGGAACCCCTGCTGCTGCGCGTCGCCGACGAATTCGCGCCCCATCTCCTGCACTCGAACCAGTTCTGCTTCGGCTGCCTGCCCCTTCCCGTCCCCCGCATCCTCACCGCTCACAGCGATGTGCTCAGCTGGTCCGATGCCTGCCGTCCCCCCGGCCCTCATTCCCCCAACCCCGCATCCCCGGTGGGCTTCGACCCAGCCTGGCTCGCCCAATATCGCCGCCTCGTTCAGCACGGCCTCCATGGCGCCAGTTTCGTCGTGGCGCCCACGCGCTCCATGCTCGACGCGCTCGCCCGGCATTTCAAAATTCCCTGTGCCACCCGGGTCATCCTCAATGGCCGCACCCTCCCCGCTGCCCCCCACAACCAGAGCCGCGCGCTGCAGGCCGTCTCCGCGGGCCGCCTGTGGGATGAAGCCAAAAATCTCTCGATCCTCGCCGGCGTTCGCTCGCCCTTTCCCATCCTCGTCGCCGGCGCTTCCCACCGGCCCGGCGCAGCGTCGCCCGCTCTCCCGGCCAGCGTCACTCCGCTCGGACCGCTCGACCAGCACGATCTCCTCGCACTGTTCCGTCGAAGCAGCATCTATCTCGCCACCTCGATCTACGAGCCTTTCGGCCTCGCTCCACTCGAGGCCGCGCTCTGCGGCTGTGCCGTCCTCGCGAACGACATTCCCTCCCTGCGCGAAGTCTGGGGCGACGACGCCCTCTACTTCACCAGCGCCGGCGCACTCGAGCGCCTGCTCGCGCAGCTCCATGCTTCCCCCGCAATGCTCGAGCGGGCGATGCGCTGCTCCAACCGGCGCGCCCTCGAGCTCACCCGCTCCCGCATGGTTGAGGACTATCTCGCCCTTTACCATCACGCTCTCTCAGCGCAGCTCACCCCGGCCGCCGCCTACGGACCCGCAGCCTATGCGTGATCTTCGCATCGCGTATTTCGCGCACACCCTTCGATCCGACTGGAACAACGGCAACGCACATTTCCTGCGAGGCCTGATGCGCGCCCTCGCCGCTCTCGGACACCATGTCACCGTCTTTGAACCCGAGACAGGCTGGTCCATCGACAACCTTCGCACCGAATCTCTCGGCGCGTATTCCCTGTCCAGCTTCGCCCACACCTATCCCGACATCCGGCTCGCCCTCTACCCCGCCGACCCGGCAAAGGAACAGTGGCGCGAACGCCTCCGTGGAGCCGACATCGTAATCCTCCACGAATGGAATCCTCCCGCACTCGCCCAGCTTCTCCTCCACCTGCGCGATGACCCGCGCGATCCCCTCGACTTCCGCCTCCTCTTCCACGACACCCACCACCGCGCCTCCTCGTCGCCGGAACAGATGCGCCAGTTCGGCCTCGATCGCTTCGACGGCATCCTCGCATTCGGCGAGGCGCTCCGCACCCTCTATCGCGAGCGCTTCGGAATCTCCCATGTCTGGACGCTGCACGAAGCCGCCGACACCACCGTGTTTTTTCCCCAGCCCCGGCCCGAGAAAGAGCTCGACGCCGTCTGGATCGGCAACTGGGGCGACGGAGAGCGCTCTTCCGAAATCGATGAATTTTTCCTCAAGCCTGCCGCCGTTCTTTCTCCCGATGCCCGCTTCGCCATCTACGGTGTTCGCTATCCGCAGCAGGGTCTTCGAGCGCTCGAGGCCGCCCACGTGTGCTACGGCGGCTATCTGCCGAATCTCAGCGCGCCCGCTGTCTACGGCTCGGCGCGGCTCACCGTCCACATTCCGCGGCAGCAGTACACTTCCGCCATCGCCGGCATCCCCACCATTCGTGTTTTCGAGGCGCTGGCCTGCGGCATCCCGCTCATCTCCGCGCCCTGGCAGGACACCGAGCATCTCTTCCGCCCCGGCGATTTCCTCTTCGTCCAGAATTCCGCCGAGATGATCTCCGCCATGCGATTGCTGCTCAGCGACCCCGCCGCCGCCCAGGCCCAGGCGCTCTGCGGCCTTGAAACCGTGCTCGAACGCCACACCTGCGACCATCGCGCCCGTGAACTCACAGAAATTTGTGAGGAGTTGCTGCCGTGAACATTTTCGTCTTCGGATCGAGCATTCGTTTCCTCCTACTGGAATGGCGCGGCAACATATTACCGTGGCTGTTACAAATACCTCGCGCGCCTCGGACACACCATCACATTCGCCGAGCCCGACGCCTACGGTCGCCAGCAGCGCCGCGATATCGGCGATTTTTCCTATGTCGAATCCATCGTCTACCAGCCCGGCGTTGACATCGAAAAAATGCTTTCCCGCGCCGCCGCCGCCGACATCGTCATCAAGCACAGCGGCATCGGCGTCGATGACGAAACTCTCGAGCGCCGCGTCCTCGAGCTGCGGCCAGCACAGCCCCGTCATCTTCTGGGACGTCGACGCCGCCGCCACGCTCACCCGCATGCACGAGAATCCCAACGACGCATTCCGTCCGCTGGTCCCGCAGTACGACGCCGTGTTTACCTACGGCGGCGGCCCCTGGTGCCGCGAACAACTATCTCGCCCTCGGCGCGCGCGCCTACTTCAGCATCTACAACGGCCTCGATCCGGAGACGCATCATCCCGTCGCGCCCGATCCCGCCTTTGCCTGCGACGTCGCCTTCCTCGGCAACCGCCTCCCCGACCGCGAAGCCCGCGTTGAAGAGCTCTTCCTGCGCGCCGCGGAACTGGCTCCGCAATTCACTTTTCTTCTCGGCGGCGAAGGCTGGGCAGACAAGCCCATGCCCGCCAACGTTCGCTACATCGGCCACGTTCCCACAGCGGACCACAACCGCGTCAACTGCTCCGCCGGAATGGTGATGAACATCAATCGCGCTTCCATGGCGCAGTCCGGCTACTCACCGCCCACCCGCGTTTTTGAAGTCGCCGGCGCGGGCGCCTGCCTGCTCTGCGACGACTGGCCCGGCATCGACGACTGCTTCCAGCCCGGCCGCGAAATTCTCGTGGTGCGCACCGCCGAGGATGTCGTCGACGCGCTCGCAACCTACGACGCCGCAGCTCGCCGCAACATCGGAGCGGCCTTCCATCAGCGCGCTCTCCGCGACCATACCTACGCGCAGCGCGCCCTTCAGGCCGAAGCAGCCTTCCGCCATTGCCTCGCCGCGCGCGAACGCAGCCGACGAACAGGCGGCCGCGCACGTATGAAGCTCGTCGTCTACGGCCTCACCATCACCTCGTCCTGGGGCAACGGCCACGCCACCACCTATCGATCGCTGCTGAACGCGCTCGCCCGCCGCGGCCATCGCATCGACTTCGTTGAAAAAGATGTCGAGTGGTATCGCAGCAATCGCGATCTGCCGCAGCCTGCATTTTGTTCCGTGCATCTGTACGAGGATTGGGACACCGAGCGCCTCCCCTCTGCTCGCGCTCAGCCGCGATGCCGATGCCGTCATCATCGGCTCCTATTTTCCTGACGCCATCGCCGCCACCCGCGCGCTGCTTGAAAGTGTCCGCTGTCCCATCCTGTTCTACGACATCGACACGCCCATCACGCTGCGCCAGCTCCGCGCTAGCGGCGGCACGGACTATCTCGATGCCGCGCTCATTCCCGCAATACGCCGCCTATCTCAGCTTCACCGGCGGCCCCGCCCTTCGCGAACTCGAACAGAGCTTCGGAGCCCGTCAGGCCCTGCCCTTCTTCTGTTCCGTCGATCCAGATCTATACCGGCCCACCGCGGAACGCGAAGAATTTCGCTGCGATCTCAGCTATCTCGGCACCTATGCGCCGCGATCGGCAACCGAAACTGTTACATCTTCTCGATGGCCCCGCCGCTCTTCTCCCGGAACAGAATTTTCTCGTCGCAGGCCCGCAATATCCGCCGCAGATCGCCTGGCAGCCGAACGTCCGCCGCATCATCCACGTCTCCCCGCCCGATCATCCTGCGTTCTATTCGTCCTCGCGCTTCACTCTAAACCTCACCCGCGACGATATGGTCGCCGCCGGCTATTCTCCCTCCGTCCGGCTGTTTGAAGCCTCCGCCTGCGGAGCCGCCATTCTCTCCGACCGCTGGCCCGGCCTTCAGGATTTTCTAACACCCGGCGAAGAAATCCTCCTCCCCGCCGACGCCGCCGACGTAGCCCGCATCCTCAAGAACACATCCGACACGGACCGCAAAAAGATCGGCCAGCGCGCCCGCGAACGCATCCTCGCCGAGCACACCGCCAGCCACCGCGCCGCCCAGTTCGAACAAATCGTCTCGGACTGCAGCTAAAAAGAGCGCGCCCACAAATCCCGCTCGTTCGACAACAAAGCGGGCGCCCCAGGTGCGCGAATCGTGGTCCCCGCCGAGCGATTTTGCTTGCCCGGGGTGAGAAGCTCACCTGGGTCTTCGCACTACAACAGCTCCTCCAACGACCGCAAACACCGGTCCGGCTTCTCCGCCGCGAGCACGTCAAAGCTGTAAATCCCCGTCGCCACCGCGATCACATCCAGCCCATTCGCCCGCGCCGCCCGCACATCATCCGGCGTGTCCCCAAACACGCACACCCTGGCCTCCGCTCCCGCCAGTTCGCGCGCTCTATCGAGCGCCCCGCGAAAAACATCGCTGCGAAATTCATACCGGTCGCTGAAGCCGCCAAAATCAAATCGCTCCAGCAATCCGCAGCGCGCCAGTTTCAACCTGCCGATCGCCTCCAGATTCCCGGTCGCAACCCCCAGCACAGCGCCCCGTCCACGTAGATGATCGAGCACCGCCGTCACCGCCGGCAGCACCGTGACGCAAAGCTCCCCTGCGCGCTCTTCCACAAACCGGCCCATCGCCGCGCGCGTCTCCTCGAGATGCGGCCGCCACTGCTCCTCCGGCACGCCCGCCAGCCGCAGCGCATCCCGAAGAATGCCAACATCCGTATTGCCATGCGCGGTCACGCCCTCCAGGTTCAAAGGCCGCCCCGCCAGCGTGTGGAGCGAATCGCAGAACGCGAAGTAGTGAACCGCATCCGTGCAGTTCAGCAGCGTCCCATCAATGTCGAACAGGTAGGCATCATATTCGTCCCACGCCCGCGCCGCCGAAGCTGGTTGCGTCATCGAGAAACCTGCGCCACCGGACGCCACAGATCGAGGGCCCGCCGCGCCGCCTCCACCGCACCACGCCAGTCGCCGGGTGCAGGCTGGCGAAAAATCCGCAGCGTCGGATACCACGGGCTATCCTCGCGCGCCCGCATCCAGCGCCAGTCTGCCGCATGCTGCAACAGCACCCACGCAGGCTTCCCCAGCGCCCCTGCAAGATGCGCCGCCAATGTGTCGACCGTGATCACCAGATCAAGATTCTGAATCGTGCCGGCGAGCGCTAGCAGCCCATCCCCGCAGACCGCCGTAGCATCCCGCATCGCTCCCGCACCGATCCAATCCGCCGCGTCCCCGGCAGCAGCCCCACCCTGCAGACTCCAGAACTCCGCCGACTGCCGCAGCAGCAGCGGCTCCAGCAATTCGAGCGACACCGACCGCCTCGGATTCCACTCTCCCCCCGCCCACACCAATCCAATTCTTGGCCGCGTCGGCGAACCCATCGCGTCCGACGTACTCTGCACAATCTTTTCCGGCAGCGCAAGATATCGCGTCGCAATCGGCAGCTCCGCAACCGTCGTGCGGAACAGATACGGCAGCTCCATCACCTCAACCTGGACATCCCATTCCGGCGGCTCCGACGGCGCCAGCGACCCCCACGTAATCGCTTCTTCAACGCCACGAAAACAACGCGCCAGCGGGAGCAGCCGCGGCGGCACTTCGAAGATCAATCGCGACGCCATCTCGCCCAGCCGCGGCGCATACCGCAGCATCTGCACCGCATCACCAAAGCCATGCAGGCAGCGCACGATCACCTTCGCGCCCGCAACAGCTTCTCCATTCCAGAAGCGATGCGGGTCCGCCGCCCCACGCGCCCGAATCGCATCGCTCTCCCGCCAGGCCGCTTCGAAATCTCCCTCGAGCATCGCGCGCAGCCACCGCTCCGCACTCGCACTGGTCGGCAGCTCGCTACCTCCGCGCTGCGACGCTCCGCCTCCGCTGCTCCCGCAGCTGCTCCCGCCTCCGCTGTCCCCGCCACGGCTCAACGCCGCCCCGCGCTGGGATACACACAGTGCGGCCCATCCGGCGGCACCGCAATCGGCTGCCATCGGCACAGGTAAACTTCCTCCTCCGGCTGCGCCTCGATCCGGAATCCCGCGGACCGCAGCATCGCTTCCGTGCACGCCCGGTTCGGCACCCACCAGTTCGTCTCGTCGTGGGAGTAGCGTCGTTCCACGAAATGCATCTTCGGATATCCGGGCTCATCAAACGGCGCAGGCTCGCCGAAATCGTAATCCTCCGCGACCTCGGCAATCTCGCGGCTACCCCGCTGCATGCTCTGGAACAGCAGCATGTCCTTCGCCACGTGTTCATGGATCAGATCGAGCGCCAGCAGCGGATGCCGCAGGTGGTACAGCACGCCCATGAAAATAACGATGTCGAAGCGCTCCCCCAGCGCTCCCACATCCCACACCGCCATGCGCTCGAAAGGAACCTCCAGCCCCGTCACCTCCGCCGCAAACCGCGCCTGCCGCAAATAATGTTCGTCCGTGTCGATGCCGAGCACCCGCGCCGCCCCGCGCCGCTTCATCTCCAGGGAATAAAATCCGCCGTTGCATCCAATGTCGAGCACGCTCAAACCGCTCAGGTCCGCCGGCAGCGCATCGCGGAACCGCCGGTATTTCATCTCCGGATAATCGCCCAGAAAATGATCCGGAGCCGTCTGCACGTTCCCCAGCCGCATGTTGTGAAACCACGGCCCCAGCTCCTCCACCCGTTGCCGCAGCAGCCCTTCGTCCTCCAGCATCGGGGATTTCATCGGCTCCCCTTTCCCGCCCCCGCGGGTTCTTCGAGCGGCTCGCCAAGCAGGCGGATCGCCTCGCGATATCCGTGCAGCGTGCCCACATCGACATACGCTTCGCCCGCACGCACGCCCACCGCAGCCCCGCCTTCAGCCAGCCACGCATTCACCAGCGTCCCGATATATTCATCGCCCCGCTCCGGCCGCTTCCACAACTGGTGCAGTGCGTGGAATACATGCCCCGGCATTCGAATCGCCCCCCAGATCCAGTGCGACCGCGCTCCCATCTGCTTCACCTGGATCTCTTCCACCCCGCCTCGCTCGTCCGTCACCACCGCGTCGAACAGCTCGGGACGGTCCACCGGAAAAAGCAGAAACGAGAGCACATCCTCCGGCAGCCGCGCAAATCCATCCTCCGGCAGCCAGATCGTATCCGGCAGCCCGATCAGCACCGACTGGTCCTCGCCCACCAGAGGCAGCGCGCGGAACACCGCATCGCACAGCCCGCCCGGCTCCGGCTGCACAACATACGCAATGTCCGCGCCCCACAAGCGCGAGCCGTAATATTCCAGAATGTCGGTTTTACCCGGCGAGATCACAAAGCAAAGCCTGTCGGCCCCGGCGCGAATCATCCGCTCCACCAGGTATTCACTCACCGCGCGCGGCCGCTCCCGGCCATCGTCCACCCGGCTTCCCACCGGCAGCAGTTCCTTTGAAAACGCGAGCGGTTGAATCCGGCTTCCCAGCCCCGCCGCCGGAATAATCCCCCACATGCTCACGCCTCTTCCTCCACCATCATCCGCACTGGCCCCAGGGTGCCCCATTCAAGCCATCCTTTGGCTTGAGTGGGATCGACATCCCCAACCCTTGCAAACCCAATTCACACGCACTCCAGTTGAGATGCCCCACTCCGCACCAGCTCGCAGATTCGTTCCAGCTCCATCACTCGGTGCTCGCCCGTATGCTCCGCCAGCGTTCGTTCCCGCGCCGCGCGCGCCATCCCGCGCAGCTCCGCATCTGAAAGCGAAAGCGCTTCCACCACGTCCGCCGATGTGCCCACCGGCAGCACCTCCCGCCCCGGCGTAAAGAAACGATCCAGCCCCTCCCACGTATCCGTCAGCAGTGGAGCGCCGCAGGCCGCCGCCTCGAACAGCCGCCCCGAAGGACAGAACCCGTACCGCGCCATCACTCCCCGCGTCACGTTCAGCGTCGCCCGGCACGAGGAGAAAAATGCCGAATGCAGATCCGGCGGCAGATGACGCACGAACGCGATATTTTCCGTCCACGCCACACTCTCCGGATATTGCGCTCCGCCCAGCAAAAACCGCTCTCCGGGAAGCTCCCGCGCCGGGCGAAAAAACAGCCGCTCCATCGCTTCCCGCCGGTCTTCCGCATACGTCCCCAGGTAAGAAAGCGCCGCCCGGAATTCCTCTCGCGGCTCCGCCGGCATATGATTCTCCGGATCGACCGACCCATACAGCGGCGCCACAACCCGCGCGCCCAGGCGGCTCTTCAAACCATCGAGAGCCGGCCCGCCGGTATAACTCAGCACCAGATCGAAATCCCCCAACCCATCCGCCGGAAGATATTCAATCGCGCCGCCCGCGCTCAACGCATCGAGCGTCACCGGGGTGTCCAGATCGTAGAACGCGCGGATCCCCGCCTCGCTCCCCAGGATCAGCTCGCTCGCCGCCCGCCCGTCCGCGCAGAAGCTGGTGCACAACGCCAGGTCCGCATCCTCCAGATCGCGCCACGCTTCCACCCGCACCGCTTCAAACTGGGAGTACAGCCGCAGCTTCCCGCCCTCCGGCAGCGCGTGCAGGTCCCGCGCTCCGGCATAATACGGAACGTCCTTTTCATAAAAGTTGACTGTATGGCCGCGGCGAAGCATCGCCTTCACCAGCGATCGCCACAATGTCGCATGACCATTGCCCCAGGAGGACGAGATTGTCAGACCGAAAATGACGATATGCATTCTTGCTCCGTCTATCCGTTGCCCCGCACACCGTGGCCCGCGTATCCGGGTACGATCGCACTCAGCCGGCGGCTGGCTTCTGTGCCCGTTTACCCGCTTGTGTGGATGACTCACCTCCCAGCGAAGTTGCTTCACCCGCTCAGCAGCCATGCGATGCAACCCGCGCAGTTACAGGGCATCCCACTTGGTAGGAGTAAGAACACTCAGTTCAGCAGGTGACGATCATGGCTCTCTCTAAAAGCACAAAAGATCACGATGAGATTCGGAAGTGGGCCGAGTCTCACGGTGCTATTCCTTCCGAAGTTTCTTCCACCCATACCAGCGATGAGCCGGGAATTCTCCGCTTTCAATTTCCCAAAGCGAAGAACAACAACGACTCCGCCCTGCAGGAAATCTCATGGGACGATTTTTTCGAGAAGTTCGATGAGAGCGATCTGACTCTCGTCTATCAGGAAAAAACTGCCGCCGGCCAAAAAAGTAACTTCAACAAACTGGTTCACCCGGAGAACGTGAAAGCATCAGGCTCCTCCAAAAAGAAATCCAGCAGCTCCACAACAAAGTCCACCAAAAGCGAAAGCAAGAGCCGCAAAAGCGCCTAATCGACCTACCACATTTGCCACCGCAAAAAAGCGGGTGCCCCAGGTGCGCGAATCCGGGTCCCCGGCGAGCGATTTTTGCTCGCTCGGGTGAGAAGCTCACCTGGGCGTTTCCTTGTTAAAAAAAGATTCCCATCCGTCATTCAATCGTTACGTCTCGTTGCGTCAATTGTCATCTCTGTCCAACCGATGTGCAGCGAAGCGCCCCGCATTTCCAGTGTTCTCTTCCATCCTCAAGCGGCTGCAACGGCAACCTGCACCTGAGTAGGAGCATCTACGAAAGCACGCTTTTTCGTTTTTTGTCGAGCGCAAAACATAGCGTCTAACTCAGTAAGAAGGCAGGTCTTACGCGATGTCGGAAAATGGATATAAGTCCGTTTCTGAAACTATCCCCGAAAGTAATGGAATCCATATCGCAGTTATCGGCTCCGGCTATGTCGGCCTCGTGGTTGCCGCCTGTTTAGCGGAGATAGGTCACAAGGTAAGTTGCATCGATAACGATCATGAAAAGATCGAAGCTCTTAAAGCAGGCCATGTACCTATCCATGAGGACCTACTGCCCGAACTACTCGAACGTCATCGCGGTGCGCGACTTACATTCACCACCCATCTCAAGGACGCAGTTAAAAATTCAGAAGTAATTATCATCGCCGTCGGTACTCCAGCGCTTGAAAACGGAGAAGCCGACCTAACCCATGTCGAACAGGTAGCAGCCGAGATTTCTAACTCACTGGATAGTTACAAGGTCATCGTAGAAAAAAGCACCGTGCCGGTCGCCACCAGCGATTCCATTGCCAGGATCATGCTGGCCCGCGGCGTTCGACGCGATCAGTTCGAAGTAGTTTCCAATCCGGAATTCCTCCGCGAAGGCACCGCCGTCGTCGATTTCCTCCACCCCGACCGCATCCTTGTCGGCACCCAGAGCGACCGCGCCTACCAGATCCTCGAGCGCGTATACAAACCCCTCACCTCGGGAAAATACTTCGACTCACCCTCCAGCATCCCCGGTCCAAGATCGACTCTTTCCCCCGCTCCCATCCTTCGCACCAGCGCGAAAAGCGCCGAGCTCATCAAGCAGGCGTCGAACGCGTTCCTGGCCATGAAGATCAGCTTCATCAACTCCGTAGCCAACATCTGCGATGCCGTCGAGGCCAACATCACCGAGGTCGCAAAAGGCATCGGCATGGATCAGCGCATCGGCCCGCAATTCCTGGCCGCCGGGCTCGGCTATGGCGGCTCCTGCTTCCACAAAGACGTCAAGGCCTTTCGTTCCATCGGCAATAAAACCGGCGTCGATCTCGGCCTCCTGCAGGAAATTGAACGCATCAACGACGCGCAGCGCGGCATCTTCTTCAACAAGGTTCAGGCCGCCCTGAAAACACTCACCGGCAAAAAGCTGGCCGTCCTCGGCCTGGCCTTCAAGGGCGGCACCGACGACATTCGCGACTCGCCCGCTGTCCACCTGGTGCGTTCCTTCCTCGAGGCCGGCTGTTCCGTCACCGCTTACGATCCCGCCGCCATGAAGAATGCGAAGAGCGTCCTCCCCGCGGAAAACCTGGCATTCGTCGACGACCCGTACCAGACCATGGACATGGCCGACGCGCTCGTCATCCTTACCGACTGGCCCGACTTCGCCCAGCTCGATCTCGCTCGCGTGAAGCGAAAGCTGAAGACCCCGCTCGTCCTCGATGGAAGAAACCTGTTCGACGAAATTGAAATGCACGCCCTGGGCTTCACCTACCACAGCATCGGAAGGCCTCTGCAGCCCCGACCGGAAGTAAAGAAGCCCGCCTCCGCTGCCCGGAAGAAGTCTCGCGTACTGGTTACCGGCGCCGCCGGCTTTCTCGGCTCTCACCTCGCCGATGCGCTTCTCGCCGAGGGCAACTCCGTGCTCGGCGTCGATAACTTCCTCACCGGACGCGCCAACAACCTTGAGCACCTCAGAAACGAACCCCGCTTCGAACTCCTCGAGCAGGACATTACCGACAAGTTCGATCCCGGTCGCGTGGACATGGTCTTCAACATGGCCAGCCCGGCGAGCCCCATCGATTACACCGTCCATGGAGTGGAAACCCTGCTCGTCGGCTCCCTGGGAACTCACAACGTGCTCGACGTGGCCCGCAAGTACGGCGCATCTTTCCTCCACTGCTCCACTTCCGAATGCTATGGCGACCCGCTCGTCCATCCCCAGCCGGAAAGCTACTGGGGGCACGTCAATCCCATCGGCCCGCGCTCGGTCTATGACGAGTCGAAGCGGTTCTCTGAAGCCCTCATCATGGCCTATCACCGCTACTACGGACTCGATACCCGCCTCGTCCGCATCTTCAACACCTACGGCCCGCGCCTCCAGTTGAACGATGGCCGCGTCATCTCGAACTTCCTGCGTCAGGCCCTCTGCGAAGAAGATCTCACCGTCTACGGCGACGGCAGCCAGACCCGCAGCTTCTGCTATGTATCCGATCAGGTGGAAGGTCTGCTGCGCCTCATGAGTTCCGGCGAAAGCTATCCCGTCAACATCGGCAACCCGGAAGAATTCACCATCCTCGAGTGCGCCAAACAGGTTCTCAAGGCCACCGGCGCCAGAAGCAAGATCGTCTTCCGCCCGCTTCCACAGGACGATCCCAAGCAGCGCTGCCCCGACATTACCCGCGCGAAAACGATCTTAGGCTGGGAGCCGACGATCAACCTCGCCCGCGGACTCCAGCTATCCATCCCCTGGTTCCGCGAAAACATTCGTCTGGAGCCATCGAGCGCCAGCGTGGAAAAAATGCTCTCCACCACTGCCGTAAATGGAAATGGCAGGCTCGTCCAGCCCATCGCTTCATAACTCGCAAACGTCATCAAGTGAAAAAAACCTGCAACCGGATGGGCGCACACCGCTCCGGTTGCAGGTTTTTCATTTCAGAATCGCCGCCGCAAATCCCCGGCTACATTCTTCGCGTCTCTCCGCTGCACTCAGGATGGTGGCATTGACACGTGAGTTCCGTCACGTTCTTCGCATTTTTGCAAACGTCGCTGCAAAACGGCTTGCCGTCGGCGGGAACGCAATTGCACGACGCGTGTTTGCATTTCTTTGCTTTATCCATGACCATTCTCCATTCTTTGGATCTCGGCTGTGACCCCGTCTCGGCCACGCCAGCTAGTCTACGCCACGCCGGCTGGTCTTCGGTAGGATGCATAACTTCTCCGCCCGGCGCGACTTATTGTAGAATCTCTCGCGAACTAGCCAACCCGCAGCGACTTAGTTATGCTACCGGACAACCTATTCCCCTTATTTATCTACTAATTGCAGTAAGCAGCAGGTAACTGCCCGCTTCGGGTGCCATCAAGACCAGCCACTTACAAATCATGCACGTCAGGAGTAATTCATGACATCAAAACAAATCAGCAACAATCTACTACTAAAAACTCTCACAGCAGCTAGCCTCGCTGGAGTATTGATGATCGGCGGCTGCAACAACAATCCGAAGTATGCCGACTCGAAGGACGCGGTCAATAACTCGCTCACCCAGAACCACCTCGGCGCCATCCACGTAGCCCAGGATCGCGACAAGGGAGTTATAACTCTCACCGGCACCGTGCCCACCCCGGACCAGAAAGAACAGGCGGAGAGCATCGCCAAAACTGCCGCTCCCACCTATACCGTCGCCGATGAAATTGCCGTAGTTCCGCCCGACAACGCCGACGCCACCAAGTCCGCCCTCTCCGACACCGACAGCGCCATTGAAGACAGCTTCAAGGCCGACCTGAAAAAGCATCGCAATCTGGATGATCAGAGCATCTCCGTCAAGTCGAAGAACGGCGCCGTCGTCCTCACCGGAAGCGTGAAAACCGCCGCCCAGAAGCGCGAAGCCAGCGCCATGGCCCGGCGCCTTCCCAACGTCCAGCAGGTCGTCAATGAATTGAAAGTGGAGCCCAACAAGCACTCCACCACCATGTAAGGTAGATCCCCGGCTTCAGCCGGGGGGATAAAGTCGCTGAAAACGATAGGGCGCTTTAGCGCCTGAGGTAACAAAAATAGCTTGTCATCAACAGGAAGGCGGCCCAATCCATCGGGCCGCCTTCGGTTCTTACGCGGAGTTACCTGGGCGATTCAGCATCCTTCCAGAGAATCCCACCCAGCCGGAATAAAAATCCCCGCCGCAATTCGAATCCGCGCCCCGTCTCCCGCAGCATCTCTTCGACTTCGCCAAACGTGTACGCCTGCCGCACAGATGTCGGCCCGTCATGCCGCGACAGCTCGCTCGGATCGACCAGCGTCTGCATCCGCGACAAAATATAATTCACCCGCGTCCGCTCCACATCGTTCACCAGCACCGCCACCCGCGACACCCGCAGCGCCTCCCGCAGAAACGCCCGCGCCTGCCCCGGCGCTCAGGTGGTGCAGAAACAGGCAGCAGGAAACCACATCCACGCTTCCATCCTCCAGCGGCATCTCCAGCGCATCGCCCACCAGCAAAGTCGGTTGCGGCAGCGATCGGTCCCACTCCCCGCTCCCCGGCAGGTGCATATCGCTGCGGTCGAGCAGCGAAATGCTCACCGGAATATTCCGCTTCCGCAACATGCGCGCAGCCGCCTGCACCACCTCCCCGCGCGCCGACGCCACCTCCAGAATTTCCATCCGCCGCGGCCCCATCCGCGACGCCACCCGCCGAAACAGCCGCTTGTGCATCCGGTCCCCGCCATACAACCGGTTCACCCGCCGTATCGCGCCCAGCGCGCACGCCACCTGTTCCGGCGACCAATGGTCCAGGTCCAACATCTCCTCGGCTTCCACGCGTTCCATTCCGCACCCCGCGCTATTCTATGCGTCCCCGCCATCCGCCGCGCCCCGAACCCGATCCATTTACTGTAAGCCCGATCCATTTACTGTAAGAAGGAAGCGCCACATGAAGATCCCCGACACTCCCGCCGCCCTTCTCCCCCCGGGCCTCTACATCGTCGCCACCCCCATCGGCAATCTCGAAGACATCACCCTGCGCGCCCTTCGCATTCTCGGCAGCGTCGATCGCATCGCCTGCGAAGACACCCGCCAGACACAAAAGCTGCTCACCCACTTTGACATTCATGTGCCGACCGTCAGTTGTCACGCCCACAATGAGCGCGAACGCAGCGAGGAATTCATCGCCGCACTTAAGTCCGGAGCCCGCATCGCTCTGGTCTCGGACGCCGGCATGCCCGGCATCTCCGACCCCGGCGCTCACATCGTCGCTCAGGCCGCCGCCGCCGGCATCCCCGTCATCCCCATCCCCGGCGCGTCCGCCGTGGTCTCGGCCCTCGCCGCCTCCGGCCTCGACACAACCTCGTTCCTCTTTGTAGGGTTTCCCCCGCCCCGCACTGGCGAGCGCCGCACATTTTTCGAAAAATTTCGCACCCAGCCCGCCACCCTCATCTTCTATGAGGCGCCCCACCGCATCCTCGAATCCCTGCGCGATGCCGCGGAAATCTTCGGCCCCGACCGCCGCGCCGTCCTCGCAAGAGAAATCACCAAGCTGCACGAGGAATTTCTGCGCGGAACTCTAACCGAGCTCGAAAAAATATTATCTGCAAGAGATTTGCAACGCGGAGAGATGACCCTGCTCCTCGCCGGAGCCGGCCAGGAGCCATCCACCAACATGGCACCCGAAGCCACCCTGCGCGAGCGCATGGCCTTCTATCAGTCCCAGGGCCTCGACGAACAAGCCGCACTCAAACGAGTCGCCCGCGATCGCGGCGTCTCCAAAAGCGAAGTCTACCGGGAATGGCAGCGCGAACAGCCCCGCCGAAAATAATTTGTTCTGAAAATTCAGGCTGGAAAACACCACGTCCCGCGCCCAAGCGACCCGCCCTCAGCTCAATGCGATTCCGTAGAATCCTTCGCCAGAGGATCGCGCCCCTTCACCCGGTCATAGAGATAAAGATCGCTCACCGTGCCCAGCGCCAGGTTGTAATAATCCGGCCGTCCCACCGCATCGCTCACTTCTTCCTGGAACAAGTGCAGCGCCTTCAGCCGCTCCGCCGTCGCCGCCACTTCCAGCCTGCTCGTAACCAGAAACTTCTGAAATCCCCGGTCGACCAGCGCGGCAATCTCGCCTCCGACCAGGCAGCCCGGCCCCGTCACATACGCCACCCCGCCCGCCGGCGTGCGCGTCAGCACCGCCCCACAGCCGTGCTTCTGCACCTCTACCTGATTTGCGACCCCGGGCGTCTCCCGGACATCAAATGAGTGCGACCGGAGAAAACTCAATGCGTTCTCGAAGCTCTGAACTGGAATCTTTTGTCTGGGACCCATAAGGAGTAAAGACTTTCTCGAGCGGAATTTCATGCCACCGGCGGCAACTGGTTCCTATGAAAGAATTTGCGGCAGTCCGCCAGCAACGCTACACTTTCAGTATACCGGGCAATGCCGGTGCCCCATTCAAGCCCTCCGTTGGCTTGCGCGTAATCAGAGAAGTCCGGGTGCCCCATTCAAGCCCTCTTTTGGCTTGGGTGTAATCAGAGAAGTCCGGGTGCCCCATTCAAGCCCTCTTTTGGCTTGGGTGGGATCAGACAACAGCCCGCAGCGAAAGCAGTCCCAATAACGTTAAACAGGAATTCCAGAGCAATGCCGACACTGCAAAAATCCGACCCAACCGAGATCACCACCCTCGGCAGCGGAATCCTCGAGCGCATCGGCCACACCCCGCTCGTCCGCATGGAGCGGCTCACCGCGCATCTGCCCGGCGTCCACATCCTCGGCAAGGCGGAGTGGGCCAACCCCGGCGGCTCCGTCAAAGATCGCGCCGCCAAAGCTATCGTGCTCGACGCGCTTCAACGCGGCCACATCGCCCCGCACGGCAAAAAGAATCTGCTCGATGCCACCAGCGGCAACACCGGCATCGCCTACGCCATGCTCGGCGCGGCCCTCGGCTTCCCCGTCACCCTCGCCATGCCGTCCAACGTTTCCCCGGAGCGCCGCCGCATCCTCGCCGCCTACGGTGCCAACATCCTCTGGACCGATCCCGCCGACGGCACCGACGGAGCTATCCGCAAAGCCCGCGAACTCGCCGCCGCCGAACCTCAGAATTACTGGTACGCCGATCAATATTCGAACGACAACAACTGGCGCGCCCACTACGAAACCACCGCCAATGAGATTTGGCAGCAGACTGAAGGCCGCCTCACGCATTTTCTCGCCGGCCTCGGCACCAGCGGCACCTTCGTCGGCACCACCCGCCGCCTTAAGGAATTGAACCCCAACATCCAGTGCATCTCCCTCGAGCCCGACTCCCCCTTCAACGGCCTCGAAGGCCTCAAGCACATGGAGACCGCCATCGTGCCCCGCATTTACGACGCCACCCTGGCAGACCGTAAAATTGAAATGGAAACCGAAGCCGCCTACCGCATGGCCCGCCGTCTGCCCCGCGAAGAAGGTCTGCTGGTCGGCGTTTCCGCTGCCGCCGCCGCTGCCGGTGCCCTTCGCATTGCAGAGGAATCCGCGGCCCGCGGCGAGCCCGCCATCATCGTCACCATCCTGTCCGACGGCGCGGACAAATATCTTAGCGAACGGTTCTGGGAGGAATAGCCATCACCCCACGCACTGCGGTACTCCGAATGGAGCAGGCCCAATTCGACGAAATTCGCCATCACGGCGAACTCACCTATCCCCACGAGTGCTGCGGCGTTCTCCTCGGCCACGCGGAAAAGGATGCCAACATCGTCGTCGAGTCCGTGCGCGCCGCCAACACCCGCACCGACTCCGCCCACAACCGCTACCATATCGCTCCCCAGGAACTCATTCGCATCCAGCGCACCGCCCGCCAGCGCGGCCTCGACATCGTCGGCTTCTATCACTCGCACCCCGACCACCCCGCGCACTGGTCGAAGACCGATCTCGCCGAAGCCCACTGGTTCGGCTGCTCCTATGTCATCACCAGCGTCGACGGCGCGGAGGGTACCGGCCGATGTCGAGCCACGGAGACCAACGCCTTCCTGCTGACCGGCACCGGCGAAGAGGACAAGCGCCTCGAATCCCAGCCGATCGAAGTAGCCGCCCCAGTCAGCGCGTAAAAAGAATTACATGGGTGAGGTGGCGGTGCCCCAGGTCTCGCTTTTGAAACCTGGGTTCTCTCCATACCGGAATTAGAAATGCGCGCATCAAAGTTTAGAAATTAGCCGGGCGGGGTGAAGAGCCGGGTGCCCCATCCTTTGCAGGTTTCATCGCAAAGGGTGGGAAGAGAAACTCACCCAACGGATTTAGAAAGATTTCAGAGGAACGCATCATGCAGATTCACATCCCCACTCCACTCCGCCCCTTCGCCGGCAGTCAGCCCGTCGTCAACGTCACCGCGAAAACCGTCGCCGAAGCGCTCACCGCCCTTACCTCGCAGTTCCCCGAGCTGCGCAAACATCTCTACACGGATGAAGGAAGATTGCGCGCCTTCGTCAACGTCTATCTCAACGACGAAGACATCCGCTACCTCGACCACAAGGAAAATGCGCCGGTAAAAGAATCCGACTCGCTCTCCATCATCCCGTCGATCGCCGGCGGCGCGCCCGTCGCGGCTGAATCGGCATCGGCAGCAAAGCCCACCACCGGCACCGCCGCCGCAACATCTCTTACCCCGGATGAAATGGCCCGCTACTCCCGCCACCTCATCCTTCCCGAAGTCGGCGAGTCCGGCCAGCTCAAGCTGAAAAACGCGCGCGTGCTCTGCATCGGTGCCGGCGGCCTCGGCGCGCCCCTCACCATGTATCTCGCCGCCGCCGGCGTCGGCACCCTCGGCATCGTCGACTTCGACGTGGTCGAGGCCAGCAACCTCCATCGCCAGGTCATCCACGGCACCGCCGACATTGGCCGCCCCAAACTCGACTCCGCCGAAGACTCCCTCAAAGCCATCAACCCGAACGTCAAAATCGTCAAGTTCGAAACGAAGTTAACCAGCGACAACGCCCTCCAGATCTTCAAGGACTTTGACATCGTCGCCGACGGCACCGACAACTTCCCCACCCGCTATCTCGTCAACGATGCCTGCGTTCTCTCCGGCATCCCCAACGTCTACGCGTCCATCTTTCGCTTTGAAGGCCAGGCCAGCGTCTTCGCCACCGAGGAAGGCCCCTGCTATCGCTGCCTCTATCCCGAGCCGCCCCCGCCCGGGCCTCGTCCCTTCGTGCGCGGAAGGCGGCGTGCTCGGCATCCTCCCCGGCCTGCTCGGCATCATCCAGGCAACGGAAGTCATCAAGCTCATCCTCGGCCAGGGCGAGCCGCTCGTCGGCCGCCTGCTGCTGGTCGATACGCTGGCCATGCGCTTCCGCGAACTCAAGCTGCACAAGAATCCCGCCTGCCCCGCCTGCGGAACCCATCGCACCATAACCAGGCTCATCGACTATCAGGAGTTCTGCGGCATCCCCTCGAAATCCGCGCCGCCTCCCGCCGTCATCAACGGCGTGCCGCAAATGCCCGCCACCGAGCTCAAACGCCGCAAGGATGCCGGCGAAAATCTCTTCGTCCTCGATGTCCGCGAGCCCTACGAACACGCCATCGCCCACATCGGCGGCCATCTCATCCCCATGAACCAGGTGCCCGAGCGCGTCAGCGAACTCGACCCGAATCACGAAATCGTCGTCCATTGCAAGGTAGGCGGCCGCAGCCAGCGCGTAGCCGAATTCCTCGCCCAGAACGGCTTCAAAAAAATTCACAACCTGGCCGGCGGCATCGACGCCTGGTCCGAGGAAGTAGACCCCACCCTCCCAAAATATTGAACGTTGGGAACCCGCCGCCCGGCGAGTATATTGGTATCCGCAGGTCTCTCGGCTCCGCTTGGCGGAAGATGTTTCTCATCTCCCGCTTGAAGTACTTGCCGCAGCGAGACGGGGCGGGGGCCTGCGATCCCCACCCAATCGCTCCAATCGAGCCGTCGCTTATCGCGCTTCGACGTGCGCCGCAATACGGTTGTACTCGGCCCTCGGAAGAATGTGGCGCGTGCGGAGCTCCGTGGAATTCGTGTAAGGCCGTCCGGCAATGATCCGGTCCGCGGCGTCGCTGTCGATTCCCGGCAGCGTTTCCAGATCCGACTTCGACGCACGATTAATATTCATCGGCCCTTTGGCGTGCAGCCCTTCGATGACCCCTTGAGCCATCGCCTTGGTGTCGCGCGCTGCGGCGGCCGTGGCATTGGCGGTGTTCTGGCGAATCTGGTCCGGGCTCGGGCTGCTCGGCGAGCAGCCGCTCAAGGCCAGCACGCTTGCGACAATTGCTGCGGCAAAATATTTCATGCGCGCTTGGATGCGAAACTGCCCCTCCTCCGATGTACGCACCTGTTCCCGGGCAAGAAATCTCCGCCGTTCCCGGCACGGTATACTTCACCCAATCGATTCCCATGATCCCTTCATCTTCAACAACGCTCCTGCATCCTCTCTCTCGCTGCTCCATGCAGCCTGCCGCCGCGTTTCCATGCACAATTTCCCGTTCCGCACGCAAGCTCCATGGGCGTTGAGGTCTCGTCTTCGCAGATCATGAGCGTTCATCCTTTCCTCTTCTTTGTCGCGGTCATAGTCCTTCTGTGGATTGGCACGCTACTCGGCGGACATTTGCGCAGCCGCCGTCAAGGCTCGCTGGCCGAGGAGTCAGGCAGCTTCAAAACGCTGGAGGGCGCAGTGCTCGCCTTGCTGGGTTTGCTGCTCGGCTTCACATTTTCCATGGCCGTCAGCCGATACGACCAACGCAAGAATCTGGAAATCACCGAAGCTCACGATATCGCCAACGTCTGGCTCCGCTCCTCGACCCTTCCCGAGCCGGTGCGCGCGGCGGAGCAGGCTCTACTGGTGCTGTATCTCCCGGTGCGGCTCGAATTTCTAAACGCCGGCACCGACCGGCGTCGCATCGATGCCAGCCTGGCAAGGACCGACGCGCTGCAGGTGCAGATGTGGACCGTCGCCAGCCGCTATGTCAATGGCCAGCGGGATTCCGTCTCCGCCCAATATCTGGATGCGCTCACCGCGATGAACAACATCACCGAAAGCCGCACCGCTGCCTTTGAAAATCGCATCCCCATCGCTGCGTGGAGCATGCTGCTCTTCATCGCCTTCATCGCCAGCGCACTGGTTGGCATCGGCATCAGCACGCGCTCGCATGCCCTGCGTTTGATTCTGCCGCTGGTCGTCGCCGCGGCGCTCTCGCTTACCCTCGACCTCGACAGCCCGCGTTCCGGACTGATCCGCTACCACCAGCACAGCCTGGAGCGCGTCGCCCACCGCGTGCTGTCTAGTCGAATCCCCTGACGCAAAGCCGCTGCCGCAATCAGGGCTTCAGCGGATACACCACCGGCGGCATCTTCCGCCGTCGCCGGAAATGGAAATAGATAATCACGCTCACCACAGCCGCATACGCGCACCAGATGGAAGTGAACGCATAGCGCATCACAATGGCCACCGTGATCAGCCCGATCAGGTTGGCGAATCCAAAAATAATCAGATACCGGAAGCCGGAGAAAAAAAGCGCCCCGCACGTAGCGATCACGTACAGTATGGCCACCGTGGTCGTCGTGGTTGCCGGATTCGTGTAGACGATGCTGTGATTGCGCGCATAGACCGCCAGCGGATATGCCGTCAGTCCCCACAGAATGTAGAGCGCAAGGCCGCCTCCGAGAACAACAAAAGGAAGCATGCGTCGTCGGCGATGCGGCGTCGGCTCGATCATGTAAACGCTCAGCGGCAGCAGAAACGGCAGCAGACCCTGCGCGTACAGCACGAACGCCGCCCCCATATTGTGCGCGGTCGCCCGCGACATGTTGCCGTCGAGCCCCAGCCACACGAAGCCCTCAATAAATTGGTGCAGCGCAAACAGCAGCGGGAGCGAAGCAAACAGCACCGCGCGGCGGTTACGCACTTCTCTTAGCGTGGCGACTCCGACGCTGCCGATCACGGCGCTGCCGGCGAAATTCGCGCTTGCAGAAAAACACATGGGAGCTCCAGACCCGGGGAATGCCGCGTCAATGCGAGTGTATGGAGCGAATTGTATCGCTTGCAGTTCGCGGACGGACCACCGAATCAGGGAGTTTTTCCTTCGCCCGGCTAAAGTGCCGCGAAGAATTTCCCCTCCATCAATTTATGAATTCTTATCCGGCGTAAAAGAATTAAAAATACTCGAGCCGTTTTCGCGCTTGAGTACACTCCCAGCAGGACACAAACGCTTCTCCACAACCTTCTGATGACTGCTTCAACAAAAGCGACGAATGCTAGGGATCGCTGGCTGGACTGGATGCTACTGCCGCCGGTGCTGTGGCTGGGCACGCTGCTGGCACTGGTCTCCGTGGCCGACGGCGTTCGCAACAGCATCTTGCATTCGCTCGATTTTCAGTGGAGCCCCGCACGGCTGCTGGCGCGGCATATCGACCCATGGGCCGTCTATCTCGCCGGCGACATCGGACATCGCATCCTGCTGAACCAGGTGCCGAATTATCTCCACGAGTTGTATGTGTGGATACTCCCGTTTGCATTTCTGCCGGAGCTCCCGGCGCAGTTAATCTGGGCGGCGGTGAATATCGCGCTCGTGCTGGTGAGCTGCGCCTGCGTCGCCCGGCTCTATGAACTGGATGGACGAAGAGCATGGCTGCTCACCATCTTCGTGCTGACCAGCACGCCCTTCCGGGTGACCATCGGCAACGGCCAGGTAACCGCGCTGGTGCTGGCCTCGCTCGCGCTTTGGGCCGTCGCCGCGTCCTCGTCCGCGCGCGGGCTGCTGCTCGGCATTACCTGGCTCAAATATAGTGTGCCGCCGGTGCTCGCCCTGTTTCTGCTGCTGCGGCGGCGCTGGCGCTTGCTCGCCTGCTCGGCAATTCCACCCGCCGCGGGATTTTTATTTTTCTACGCATGGCTGCCAACCCCCTTCTGGACCCTGCTCGCGGAGCCCTTCCGCTGCTCCACGCGCAACGTCTCCCCGGGCCTCGCGAACGCCATGGCGGTGAGTGAGATTTTTCTCCGGCGTCCGCCTCTCTTCCGCGCCGTGCCGGATGCTTTCTATCTATCCGCGCGGCCCGGCTGGCAAGATATCGCTCCCTATCTGTGCGGAGTAGCTCTGGCCATTGCGATCGCGATTTATTTTTTCCGGCACGGCAAAGAAACCCACGCCTCACAAGTAACGCCGGCGGCACCGTATTCGATCGATGGCCGAATTTATCTCGCATGCCTGACCGCAGCCAGCCTCCTCTGCTTCAAACACCAGATCTACGATTTTCTGCTCCTCCTCTTCTGCCTCGCGATAGCCTTGAAAGCTCCCCCAAGCACCGCGCGGAACTGGCTGCTCATCCTCATCGCATATTTCTGGTACGCGGAACGGCTCGTCCATATCCGCCGTTGGGAGTTCTGGCCCGCCGTAGTCGTGCTCAGCTTCCTGCTCCTGATCGCCCTGCTCGCGAGTGCCTGGAAATTGCGCCACTGCGTAAGCTGGAGCACGGAGTGGCAACTCTAGAAACTTCCGCGTCCAATTGAAGAGAGAATAGTATTTCCTCCGCTCGCCTGCACGCACTGGAGCGGCCCCAAAACGCACCGGAAATCGACGGGAGCGGACCGGAAAGGCTCCATCGCATGCATCGTGTCGCACTGATCTACAACCCGGTCTCCGGCCAGCGTCCGCAGCTCCGCGCAGCTCGCATCCAGCGCGTCGCGGCAGTGCTCCAAAGCGCCGCCATCGACGTCCAGATTATCCCCACCGAATCCCCCGAAAGCATCGCCACTCAAACCCGGCAAGCCATCTCCAACGGATGCGACACCATCCTCGCATGCGGCGGCGACGGCACCGTGCACGATGTCCTTCAGGCCATGGTCGGCACATCCATCGCCCTCGGCGTCATTCCCATGGGCACCGCCAACGCCCTCGCCGCCGACCTCGGCCTGCCCGCTTCCCCCAGAAAAGCCGCGAAAATCCTGCTCTCCGCCATCCCCACCCGCATCTCCGTCGGCCGTGTCTTCTTTCAGGATCACGATCGCAACCCCAGCTCCCGCTATTTCGTCGTCGCCGCCGGGGTAGGCGCCGACGCCTTCCTCTTCTCGCGCCTCGACGCACGCCTCAAACAGCTCTTCGGCTACACCCACTATTTCGTGGAGGTCCTTCGTCTCTGGGCCACCCACAGCTTCCCCATCTTCGCCGCATCGTTCATGGAGACCGGCAGTTCCACCCCGCGTGTCGAGCAGGTCTCTCAACTTCTCGCCGTGCGCATCCGCAACTTCGGCGGCGTGGTCCGAACCCTCGTCCCGGGCGCCGCCATCCACAACAGCAATCTGCGCGTCATCGCCTTCAAAACACGCAGCCGCCTGCGCTACCTCCGCTTCATGACCGCCGTATTATTCCGCCGCCACACCTACTCCAGCGTCGTCGAACTGGTCGATTGCATCACCGTAGAATGCCGCCCTCTCGACCCCTCCCCCGACCCCATCTTCGTAGAAGCAGACGGCGAACTCCTGGGCACCCTGCCAGCAAAAATCGAAGTAGTCCCACAGGCCCTGACCCTCCTGATCCCAAACCCAAAATCCGCCCCACGTCCAACGCGACAAGTCTCCCTTGACAATCCATAACCGTTTGGTTATGGTTTTCCTGTGAAGCCGGCTAAAGCCAATCCCGTGTTCCGCGCTCTCGCCGACCCTACCCGCCGGTCGATCTTCGAGCAGTTGACCCGCCAGGGTGAACAAACCGTCCACGCATTGACCTGCCACGCGGGCATATCCCAGCCCGCCGTCTCCAAGCACCTCACCGTCTTGAAGCGCGCCAGGCTGGTTCGGCATCGCCGCGAAGGCCGCGAAACCCACTATCGCGCCCAGCCCGACGCCCTTACCCCGATGGTCGACTGGCTCAATCTCTACGGCGCCTTCTGGCGCGACCGCTTCGACCGCCTCGAAGCCCTTTTAGAAAGGATGGATCCATGAGCAATCAAGAGAGAACCAATCCAGCACAGTGTCCCCCTGCCCTTGTCGTCGAAAGAGTATTCCCACACCCACCCGCGAAATTATGGCGCGCCCTCACCGAAAGCCCGCTCCTCGCGCAGTGGATGATGAACAACGACTTCGAACCGGTGGTCGGGCGCAAGTTCCAGTTCCGCGCCGATCCCATGCCCAACTGGAACGGCATCGTCGACTGCGAAGTGCTCATCGTCGACCCGCTCCACCAGCTCTCCTATAACTGGGGCGTGGGAGGGGGCGAAGCCGCCGGAGGCATGCAATGGGTCGTGCTCTGGACCTTAACTCCGGCCGAAGGAGGCACCCACGTGCGCATGGAGCAATCCGGATTCCGCCCCGATCAAAAGGCCGCCTACCAGGGCGCAAACTACGGCTGGCAAAAGTTCCTCGGCAATCTGGAGCGCGTCCTCGGCGAACTCAAATGACCAGTCCGCACGAGCAACCGGGTTCCCCACGTTCCGTAAGCCCCGTAAGCCCCGTAAGCCGCAGGCGAACGAACTTGGGCCGACCCAGTCCGCGCGCAGCGCGTTCCATTACGTTCTTCGAAAAGCCGTCTGTAATTCCAGGCCGTAGCGCCAGGCTTGCCGATTCCCTCTCAAACGCGCCGAAAATAAATTCCGAGGACTCACCATGAAAACCTCTATCCCATCCGAATCCGCCTCCACCCGCATCGACGAAAAAATCAAGGAACTCGCCGACTGGCGCGGCAAGACGCTCGCCAAAATCCGCGAAATCATCCACCAGGCCGACCCTGAAATTGTCGAAGAGTGGAAGTGGGTCAAAGCCACAAATCCCGGAACTCCCGTCTGGTCCCACAACGGCATCATCTGCACCGGAGAGACCTACAAGAACGCCGTCAAAATGACATTCGCCAAAGGAGCCGCCTTGCCCGACCCCTCCGGCCTCTTCAACTCCAGCCTC
Organism: uncultured Acidobacteriota bacterium; assembly: GCA_963744615.1. Lineage (GTDB taxonomy): Bacteria > Acidobacteriota > Terriglobia > Terriglobales > Acidobacteriaceae > JAKAAZ01. The sequence continues at coordinate 503,361 of CAVUUE010000002.1, read as the reverse complement.
GACGGCAACGTCCGCCGCGCCATCGACATCCACGAAACCGACAAGCTCGATGCCCCCGCCCTGAAGAATCTAATCCGAGCCGCAGTCGCACTCAATCAAACCAGCAAGCCGAAGCCCACCCGCACAACCCACGCCGGCTAGTCCGTGTGCCCAGGGTCTTCAACGCTGCGTTGCCACTATAACGACTAAGTGTCCAAGTTCGACTTAGCCGACCTACGCGGCCACACGCGATCGCGCGAAGCACCGGACTCACAGTGTCATAGACACATTTAGGGTGTTTAATCCCCAGTGAACTTCGTATCGGGGAGGAGTCGTCAATGAACAGCATCCAAGTCGAGCAGAAGAGCTACGAGATGCCCCCGCGGGAAGGCATCAGCATCGCGCATTTTCTCACCGTGAAGGACATCGAGCGATCGGCTCGCTACTACGAAAAGGTCTTCGGCGCCCGCATTCTAAGCCTCGGCGACGGCAACGCGCCTGGATACCTTCAGCTCGCGAATATCTGGATGATCCTGAACGTTGGAGGCGGGCCCACCCCCGACAAGCCGTCTGTAACGCTCAGCGTTCCCGACCCCAATCACATCAACAGCTTTATGAATTTCCGCGTTGCCGATATTAAAGCCTGCTATGAGCTATGGAAAAGTCGAGGAGCCGAGTTCATCACGGAGCCGCTCGACAAGTACGGCGAAACCCGCTGCTACATCCGCGATCCTGACGGCTATCTCATCGAAGTCGGACAAAGCAAGCCCGAATTCCGGTACGGCTAACACTCAGCCCGCGCAGCATTTTTAGGAATTCGACTGCCCTGAGCTATCCGGACGCCTGCGGAATCACGGTTTCAATTCCGCACTCGTTTTTAACGTGACATTCGGAATAGAGCTTTGACAGAATGGCTCGTGTAGATTCCGAATCGATTTCGACACAACGGGTCCCTTGTTTCCCATCCGACACATTTCAACCACTGCCATCGCGGCCTAAGTGCGGACGATCTTCAGACGAGAGCCCGAAGGAGGATCATTGACTCAGAACGCAATCGCAAATGAAGAAGTTCTCACCTCACCGGCGCCGCAGCCTGCGCCCTCACCCGAACACATCCTGCAGACGGGCATGGCCTTCTGGGCTTCGAAGACGCTGCTGAGCGCAGTAGAACTGGAGCTTTTCACAACATTGGCGGAAGGCCCGCAAAATCTCTCTATGATCGAGGCGAATCTCGGCCTTCATCCTCGCGCATCACGGGATTTTCTGGACGCCCTGGTTGCGCTCGGATTTCTTCAGCGGACCGACGGCGTGTACTCCAATACGCCCTCAACGGAGCTGTTTCTCGACAAACAGAAGCCATCGTACGTGGGCGGCATTCTGGAGATGGCCAACCGCCGGCTCTTCGGCCACTGGAACCACCTGACGGAGGGCCTGCGCACCGGCCAGCGCCAGAACGAGGCTGCGCGAGACGGAGTCGATCCCTTTGCGGCCATGTACGCTGACCCGCAACTCCTCAAATCGTTCCTGGGCGGCATGACGGGTGTGAGCCGTGGAGCGAACCTCGCCATCGCTTCGAAATTCCCCTGGAGCGCGTACAAAACGATCGTCGACATCGGGCCGGCTCAGGGCGACCTGCTGACCCAGGTCCTGCTCAAGAACGAGCACCTGACCGGCATCGGCATGGACCTGCCGCCGGTTGGCCCGGTGTTCCTGGAGTACGTCGCGACTCACGGGCTGTCCTCGCGTGTGACCTTCCACGGCGGAAGCTTCTTCGATGAGCCGCTCCCAAAGGCCGAGGTCGTGATGATGGGCCACATCCTCCACGATTGGGGCCTTGAGAACAAGAAGTTGCTGGTGCGCAAAGCCTATGACGCGCTGCCCGAAGGCGGAGCGCTCCTCGTCTACGATGCCATCATCGACGACGACCGCCGGAAGAACGCGTTCGGCCTGTTGATGAGCCTGAACATGCTGATTGAGACAAATGAGGGCTACGACTACACGGGCGCCGAGTGCATCGAGTGGATGCGCGAAGCGGGCTTCCGCGAGACGTGGATGGAGCACCTCGTCGGGCCGGATTCAATGGTCGTCGGGATCAAGTAACCGGCAGAATCAATCGGATTTGCCGCAGCGTGCCGCTCCATTTCGCCCACCGGCAGCTGGATGCCGGTTCAGAAATGCGTGCGTTCTAGTTGATGGTCACCGTCAGCGCATTCGAAGGCGCCGTTCCTGGATTCGTCGCAATCATCTTTCCACTACCGGCGCTTCTGACCAGGTAAATATGTCCGCCGTTCGTCAGCGCAGCCAGTCCATCCTGACCCCATCGAATTAAGTCCACGCCGCTATATGAGGTATTTCCTTCAATCGCCGCCATGTCGAGAGGCAGGCTGCTGGTAGGCAGGAAGGTATTCGGATTGAAGGATTCGACACCATCCACGGCTCCGAAAAAGTTGGGTGTGCCCGCGGCCGCGGTGTTGACCAGAAAGAAGACACTCTGCAGCGATTAATAGTTATATTTCCAAAAGGAACTCGGCGGCTATTACTAAATCCCACCCTCGACCACTTGCAGTGCTCATCAAGTCTGGGTTACCTTCAAACCACTTGCATAATGCAAGTAGACAAGTATCCCTGGAGGCCTTATGGCCAAACTCATCTTCGGAATGATGCAATCTCTCGATGGATATATCGATGGCCCTCCGGGCAACGTGCACCTCGGCCCACCCGGTCCGATCCTCTTTCGCCATTTCACCGATCTTGTCCGCGACCTGGAGGGCATTCTCTACGGCCGACGCATGTATCAGGTCATGCGTTACTGGGATGAAGACCAGCCCGGCTGGGACGAGATCGAGCAGGATTTCGCCCGGGCCTGGCGTCCCAAGCCGAAGTGGGTTGCATCACGTTCTCTCGCGTCCGTTGGTCCTAACGCCACACTCGTGCAGGGCGATCTGATCGACTTCGCCGCAAAGCTCAAATCCGAACGAGACGGAGTTATCGACGTCGCCGGCGCGGAGCTTGCGAACGTACTCTCCGCTGCCGGTCTCGTAGACGAGTATCGCCTGTACTTTCGTCCGTGCGTGCTCGGCGGCGGCAAACCCTACTTCGCCGGGCCCCTGCCTCCGCTTCGCCTCACGAAGCTCAATGCCATCGGCGAGGATGCAGTCCAGCTGACCTACGTGCCCGCCGGATCACAGCGCACTTAACCTAATTGAAAAAAGTTGATGAGATGCAGAGCTCACTAACTCTAAGTCGACTTATAAACGTTGGCCCCAGCAGACATGGCGCAGCGAATTCAGAAACAAGAATGAAGGATCCCTCCAGGGCGCCGTCAATGTCTCATATTCCTTTTCCCGCTCCGGGCTCAGATCGCCGTTCGCCTGTTCCCATGTGCGGATGGCCTCGAGCGTCTGCTGCCACCACCACGCCCACTGGCTATCTCCACGCACCACTTCCGCCGTTGCCTCGTGACGAATATTCTTAAGGCCGCATCGCTCAAACAGCGTGGGCAGCTTGCGTCCAAAACTAGGGTCATATCCCCGCGATGTCCACCACTCGCCGGCGCGCCACGTCCTGTCAAAGCTCGCCGCATACGGGTGCGAGGCATCCACGGGAGCCACCATGCCCCAGTCGCCTTCTTCGTCGACCAGCCATCCTCCCGGCCGCAGACACTCCACCATGCGCCGGATCGCCTGCTCCTGCCTGCCCGGAAGCCAGAACAGCATGAACCGCGAGCAAATCAAATCGAAGGAGCCCAGCCCGAGCACGTCCAAAGGATCCTCAAGTATGTTGTGCTGGCGCACCTCAAGATTAGGAAGATTGATTCCCTTCAGGTAGGTGATGTCGATGTCTGTCGCCACCACGTGGCCGTTCTTTCCAACCCGCTCCGCTAACCACATGGCGATCGAGCCGCGCCCCGCGCCCACATCAAGGCACCGCCACCCCGGCCGCACCAGCTCCCGCCGTTCGCGAGAGAGCGGGTCGAAGATGCGTTCCAGGAGAGCCAGCCGATCGTCTTCGGCGCTTTGGCGCCCTCCCGCAGCCAGCCGGTAACCCGGACCCCCATCCCGAGTCCCCGGTGTTGCGGATGTTTCCAGGCGCTCTGTCATGGCGAAACCATAGTAAAACGCCTCTCAAGTGTCAAGCAGCCGCGCAGTTTCCTCAGCCGAATAGCCACATTTCAAATTTGAGCGTTGCCGTCCCGATCATCTATCAACGCAAAACACCCTCAACCCGAAGAGCGCGATCTCGTCCGTCTCCTCGACAGAAATCCATTTCCAAGACTGTCACCCTTCGGCCCTCATAGGTCAGCTTCTCGAAAGCAAGCGATCCACTTCCGACAAGCGCGTTTATGAGGACTAATGGATAACACCGAATACCGGAGCGACCTTCCCGAATCTGAACCGTACGTTACAATAATTCGCCATCTCATAGGAGCAAATTTATGAAACAAATCCTCATTGCAATTGCGTGTCTTTTTATTGGTGCGGGAGCAGCAAGCGCGCAGACTGTCGACACTAAGGTATGCGATATTCTGGCTCACCCTAAGGATTTTGATGGCAAAATGGTGCGGGTCACGGGAACCGTTGCAGTTGGGTTTGACGAGTTCATAATCAGGGACACGAGTTGTAAGCAGAGTGTGAACGCTATATGGCTTGACTATCCCACCGGAACGAAGGCAAAGGCGGGGCCCGTTGCGGTGATCAGGCTTCAGTTGGCAAAAAACAGCCCAGGGCATGCCACCTCGGTTTCAGAGACTTCGGTGAAACTCGACACGGGCGGGGATTTCAAGAAGTTTGACTCAGTCCTATCGGCGTCGGCAAAGACGTCGGGTGGGTGCCTCGGATGTGTCCGTTCGACAGTGACGGCAACCTTAATTGGACGGCTTGACGGTGTGGACGCGGTTTCACTTGAGAAGACTGGATCGATGTTCACGGTAGTGAAGGGATTCGGAAACTTAGCGCGATATCCGGCACGGCTGGTGATCCAGTCCGTAGCCAGCGTTAGTGAGAATGACATCGATTATTCCAAGCCCGCTGATCTGGGGGATGGAAATCTCGGCTTGGGGCTGAAGGCCGACGACCTCAAGCGGGCTGCCGCAGCTTATGGAGCGCCTGGTGAAGACAACGGGGTGAATGTGGGGTTCACTGGAGGGAACTCATTAAGACCGGACGACAGTGCCAAAGGTAGTGGGAACTCCCCCGATGGCCTTTTATTTAACGTGACGATAGACAGCGACCGTGTTAAGGGAAGCTCAATGGGCGACGCGATGGCACATACGGGAACGCATATTGCTGACTTACGCGAATCGCCAATGGGCCGAAATCTATTCCAGCTTGAGAGTCGGGCATGGGGGGTGACAGTGATGAGCGCAATTGGCAGCAAAGAAAAGACGCTGACACTCCCGGGCGGGTATGTGGCCTGGAATAGTAACTGGACAGACGTGGAGCAGCAAAAGCAGCTTCCCGGATCATTGAGCGGATACCTGACACAGTGGGCCGCGTTGAGTCGGTAAAAGGCCAGGAGCTGTTCCGGGTCGAATGCGCCACCCCCGGGTGCAAAAATGCGCTGGGGGTGTATGCGTCCCCGCCGTATGGTGGGCTAAATGGAACTTTAATTTGTTGTTCTCAAAATAGCTTGCGTCTAGTTTATGAAGCTGTCATTTTCAATGACATTCTAATGAACGTCTACACGATTAGTACCGACAAGTCGCCTTTCCGGAAGTAGCCTCCTTCCCAAAGGATCAGGCAGGATGCACAACACATCATCAATCGCCGCTTTTTTCCTCCAACCCTACTTCGTCTGCTCTTTCCGCATCCGCTCCTGCGCCTCTTCCAACTCCCGGCTCGCCCGCTCCATCGCCCGCTGCAACTCTCCGCTGTCGAATCGCTTCTGCATCTCTGCCATCCGCCGCTGCATCTCGGAACTGTTCAACTGCGCTTCCGCCTCCTGCTTTTCGAGCTTCGGCAGATCCAGATCCTTCATCACGATCTTGATCTTCATGTTTGCGACCTTCTGCATCTGTTCCTGGAACTCGGGGCTGTGCAGCATCTTGTTGGCCGCTTCGATCTCCACTTTCGATTCCGCAATTTCCTTCTGGATCTGGCGCAACTCCGCCTCGCTGGGCAGCTGCTCCAACACCTCCGTGCTCATCTTGGGGTTTGCCTGTTTCATCTTCTCTTCAATCTCGCGCTTCTCCTCCGGCGTGGGCTCCTGCGCCTGGTGATTCACAATCGTATACGGCTCGCCGTCCGCTCCCTTCCAGCGATGGATCGTTTCTGCTTTGCCCTGCTCTCCTTCCTCCTTGTAAACGTGCGCGCCCGTTCCGCGTCCCGCTGCCGTCAACCCCTGCACTCCAAATAATCCTTTCGGCGCAGCCGGCTTCGTTGCCGAATCAGGCGTCGTCGCGGCAGCAGCCGTTGTTGCAGCAGCAGCCGGGGCCGTCGAAGTTTGCTCACTCGCCTGCGCCAGGATTGGAGTGACATGAAACATCCCCGAAATTCCAACCGCGATCGCCATCCCCGCGATCCCCATCGTTAGCTGCGCAACCCGCTTCCGCATGCTCACCGTAGTCTTGCTTCTCATCAGCCACATCACCCGTTCCTCCATTCTGTTGTTGTGGAACAGGCCCAGCGCCTGCCCCGTTTCCCCATGACTACCCAGCATGCTCTGCGCAAGAGTCACCAGGCACTTCGCATATCCGATCTCAGAATCCATTTCTTCCGCGGCAATCGCGTCGCACGCCATCTCCCGCGTCGCCCGCATCCGCCGCCGCACGGCATACACTGCCGGATGCCAGCACAGCGGCAGCGCCAGAATCTCGCCTGCCAGGTTCACCGCATAATCGTGTCGCCGCACATGCGCCAGCTCATGGCAGAACGCCGCCGCGATCTCATCCTCCGTGTGCTCCAGAAACTTCTCCGGCAAAAGTAGAACCGGCCGCCACGCTCCCACCACCGCTGGACCCGCTACCCCGCTCGATTCTCGCAACACCGGCAGTTCAACCCCAACCCTCCGGGCAAATTCCTGAAACGTGCTCAACTCCTCGCTGGAAAGTACGATCTCGCGTGAACCTCTCACCAGCCTCCGCGCAGCTCCCCATTCCCACGCAAGCCGCAGCGCGCCGAAACCCGCGATCATCCCGAACATCCATACCAGCCATCGCCCACCCGCCGCCGTCAGCTCGATGTTCCGCATTCCCGCCAGCAGCTCCATCCCCCGCTCCAATGCATTCGGCGCTCCAACCGGCGTCGCCACCTGCGCGGAGACCGTCCCCGCATGCACCGGCAAAATCGCAGCAGAACCGGAATGGATTCCACGAAGCGGCAGCGCCACCATCGCCAGCAGAATTGCCAGCCACACCCGATGCTGCACCGCCGGCTTCGGCCTCACCGCGCGAACCAGCAGCCATGCCCCGGCCGCAAGCAGCGGAGCCTGCCAGAGAGCATTCAAAAGATATTCGATCAGCGCTCGTTCCATCACTGCTTTTCCTTGGGCCCGTTTTCCTTGGGCGCGCTTTCCCTGGCCGCGCTCTCATTGGCCGCGCTCTCCGCCGGCGCCGCCAGCTTCTTCGCAATTCGCGTCAGGTCCTCGATGCTGATCTGCCGCGTATCCACCATCGCCATCAGCAGCGCCTCGCTCGAGCCGCCGAACATCCGCCTCACCATGTCGCTCAACGCACTCCCCGACGCCCGCTCCCGGCTCACCACCGGCCGGTATCGAAACGCGCGATTGTCCCGCACCCGCCGCACCTTCTTCTTGCGCAGCAGCACATTCAGCATCGTCTGCACCGTCGTATACGCCGGCTCCCCCTTCAGCTTCGCCTGCACTTCGGCCACGGTGCCCGAACCGCGTTCCCAAAGTACTTTCATAATCTCGAGCTCGAGCGGAGTCAGCGGCCGGGTCGGCCGGGTTCGAATCGTGATCGTCATCGCCATATTGCCAGCTCCTAAACAATTACCAGCTCCTAAACAATTAGTAGATTAATGCGAAAAGCCGGATTTGTAAACTAATGTTTTAGGAGTAGCGCCCCGAACCTGCTTCTTTTGATGGGCATGGAGAAACCCATCTGTGGCTGCACACGGGAAATGGCGGGTTTCAAAAACAAGAAAAGAGGCGCCCGCAAAACGGGCGCCTTTCGTTTCCACAAGATAGAAGACAGGCTAGTTCGGCATTAGAACAGCGTTGACCACCTGGATCGCACCGTTGGACTGGTACACATTCGGAATCGTAATCGTCGCAGTGCCGCCTTTTTCGTCGGTTACGACGTATTTTCCATCCTGCATCGTCACCGTCAGCGTGCCGCCCTGCACCGTCGTCAGTGCAGCTTTGCCGCCGCCCTGCTTGATCTTCTTCTTCAAATCCCCAGTCGACATCCTTCCCGCAACTACATGATAGGTAAGGATTTTCGTGAGGGTCCCCTTGTTCTCCGGCTTCAACAAAGTGTCCACAGTTCCCTCCGGCAGCGCCGCAAACGCCTCGTTGGTAGGCGCGAAAACCGTGAACGGCCCCGTACCTTCCAGCGTATCCACCAGGCCCGCAGCCTTCACCGCGGCGACCAGGGTAGTGTGGTCCTTTGAGTTGACCGCGTTTTCGACAATGTTTTTCGAAGGATACATAGCCGAACCACCGACCATTGGATCCTTTTCCGCGTTGGCGCTGAAGGAGATAAGGCCGAATGTCAGTGCTAAAAGAATGGCGAGTATGCTCTTTTTCATTTTCAATATTCCCTTTCAAACCTGAGGCTGGCAGTTGATCTGCACCGGTAGTACGGCGCAAAAGAAAAACCGGATGTATCATCCGGTTTCTAATAAAACGCAGCATCTCCCATCAGGAGAATTCGCTGAAATATTTTTTATTGTGAACTTGCGAGCCGGCCCGTGGCCCTATGGAATCAAGCGATTGCGGATTCGCGCTGCTCGACCAGCATCTGGCGTATGCGAATTCGGCCCGAAAGAACGGTCCGCTGCACGTCCGCATCGCTCGTGTCCAGCAGCCCGGCAATGCGGCTCGAACTATATCCTTCAACATCATTCAGCAGAAAACAAAGGCGTTCCCGCGCCGGCAAACGCCAAAGCGCTTCCTCAAGATCGGTCCGCCGAATATTCCTGCCGCTCAGACCGGCGCTTCCGGCCTCAGCCGCCGGTACCGGATCCAGCGACAAACGCTCACGCAGCTGCCCCATCAAACTCTTGTCCAGCAAGTCAATGGAAGGTTTAGAGTGTTCTTGGAAGGTCTGAACGAATGTCGAGCTGAGAATCGTCTCCGCTTCCCGCTCATCGCCAGTCATATAGTATGCGACAGAAAAGATGTGATGTCTGTGGCTTTCGAATACATCGCGCTGCTCATCGGCAGATGTATAGCTATGTGCGGATTGGACGATAATAGAGGATGGAAGTGTAGCCATACACGCTAACGTCATCCGAAGAAATCCTTCGCAATAGAGTTATACATTACCAAGGTAGTTGCACGTAAGTAACCACTCTAACATTCACTGCGGAAGCAGCTTCGAGCCTTATCAGCACCGCAAAAAGCAGCTTTTCGCTAGCAGAAAGCATCTAAGCTCCGTCTCGTCCCGTGTGGTATTCGCATGCCACTTATAGGTGTTTGGATGCCATCTCGGTTTATGAGCCTTCTATGACCGCTGCGTCGCCATCTCGTCTAATCGAACAGCGCTCCCCCGCTCTCCTTTCGGCTCGGGGCCGAGTGCTTGTGCTGAGCGGCGAACAAAGATCCGCCGACGCGCTCAGCAAACTATTGAAGTCTAACCATTTTGCAGTTCTGTCCGTCAGCTCAGTACCGGGCGTAGCGGAAGGATTGGATTCGGGCCCGCCCGTGGATTTGATCCTGCTGAATGCCGGGCCGGACTCCGATCGTCTCTCATCCTGGATACAGCAGCTGGGCACCCGGCAGAGTTCCGGTTCCGCGTCCGCTGCCATTCTGCTGGTTGTAGAGCCTCACCAAATCCCACAGGCTATGGAGGCGCTGCAACTCGGCGCCTACGACTATCTTGCACGACCCTTCCTCGACGAACAGCTGGTCGCCGCCGTCGAAAGGGTGGTCGAGTATCGAAAACTGCGCACGCAGAACGATCTATTCCGGCATCATCTGGAACAGCTCATCGCTGCCCGGACACAGATCTTACAGAACACGATGCAGCAGCTGGAACAATCCTATGACATCACCTTGGAGGCGCTTGGCAATGCGCTCGATCTGAAAGATGCGGAGACCGAGGGCCATTCAAAACGGGTAACGGCGTACACGCTGGCGCTGGGCCGGGCGGTAGGCTTGAGCGAGCCACACCTGCGGGTGGTAGGACGCGGCGCCTTTCTCCATGACATCGGCAAGATGGCGATTCCCGACGCTATATTGCGCAAGCCCGGCAAGCTGACCGCGGAGGAGCAGGAGATCATGCGCACCCACAGCGAGCTTGGCTATAAGATGATCCGCAAGATACCGTATCTGCGGGAAGCCTCCGAGATCGTCTACGCACATCAGGAATGCTTCGACGGTTCCGGTTATCCGCGCGGACTGCGTGGCGAGGACATCCACATTGGCGCGCGTATATTCGCTCTGGCGGACACGCTCGACGCGATCACTTCGAACCGCCCGTATCGCAAAGCAAAAACGATTGCCGAAGCGCGCAAGGAGGTCCTGCGTTGCGCCGGAACGCAGTTTGATCCTGCGATCGTCGATGTTTTCGTGGCAACACCGGATGCGATCTGGCAGAATTTGCGGGAGGGTATTATGCGGGACGGGCCTGAATTTTCGCCCTTCGGATACACGTTCGGGCCGGTCACTTAGGCGGAAGTTTCTTCTTGCCTTCCCCGGACGGTCTCTTTATCAGGGACAACGGCGCTACAGTGGAATACTTCTCCTCAACATCTCATCAGAACAGCTCATAGCCTGCCCCGCTACACTGACGAGCAAGGCATCCGAACTTCATGGAACAGGACGGAATGAATTATGGCGAAACTATCCGAGGATCAAATACGGGAAAAACTGCCGACACTTCCCGGCTGGAAGTACGACTCCGGTACGCTTCTACGCGAGTACACGTTCGCTGATTTCGCGGCAGCGTTCGCGTTTGTGGTGCGGCTGGCATTGCTGGCGGAAAAGGCGAACCATCATCCGGATATCGACATCCGCTACAACAAAGTTCGGGTCGCTCTGGTCTCGCATGATGCTGGCGGAGTGACCGGGCGGGATGTTTCAATGGCCGGAGAGATCAGTAAACTCTAGAGTCCCAGTCATTAGCACATGCGCGCAGAGGGTTCCACGCTACAGAAGCAAACTCGCCTCACGGAAGCGAGACTTGGCCGGGCACCGATCGAGAGACCGAGAACCCAAACCCACCAGCAACCATGGACCGAGATCCTTTTTGCCCCGCTTTGCGACTCCACGGGAAGTGCAAGCTCAATAGGGATCGGCTTCCGGGAAGACCGGCAGCGATACCAGGTCGACTGTGGCTGGATCGTCTCGCAATTTTAGATACAGCGTAGTTCCGTTCGGGCGCGGAACTTGCATGGACATCCCTGCGAAACCCAGCGGCACCGTCACCGGATGCGTGAACTGCGGCGTGTTGGCCACGGAATCGATCAGGAAAAGATTGTCTCCCGTCATGGTGCAGGGCTTGGCCGGGCTGGCCTGACAGTGGACATCCTTTAAAGATGGAAGTCGGACGAGACTTGTCAGCGGCTGCCAATCGCCGGTTACACCGTCCCCGGTTACGGGGCGAAAGCGCAGTTGACCGAACGCCGATGGACCGAACGCCTTGGCCGGGTCGAGCACAGCAAGCACAGTCTGCGTGTCCTGCAAGGTGAGCGTGGCGTCGGCAAGACTTAGCATGGTATCGAATCCGCCGTTGGTCGCGGCAACTTCAATCTTTTCGTCGCGGGGAAAATCCTGCGGGGCAATGGATTTGAGGAAGAAAGTCATGCGTCCGTATTGTGGAAGGTCGTCCTCGTTTCCGAGGTGGATGAGCGCCGTGCTGCCGTTCGGGTTGACGGCGACGCTTTTGCTGAGGAGTTGAACTCGCGGACGCGATGGAGCGATGGTGACGGGGATGTCCAGGACACGCCCATCTTTCAGATGGACCTGAGCAGTGACGAATGCACCTGCGGCTAACACCGCGGAGCCGGTAGTATTGGTCGTCGTGGTGAGACTGGTTTTCTCTTCCACGCCGTTGCGGTGGACCTTGCCGGGATGGAAAACAACGCCGCCCATTGAAATCGAGGTGACTTCATCAAGCCGTGATCCGGTCAGCTGCCCCTCGCTGTCGCCGGCGTGGACGATGATCCCGGTGATGACGGCCGAAGGTGGATACACATGCACGGGCACTGTGTCCGGCTTGCTTTGCCCATATTGCGCGACGGCAATTTTGTAGAGCCCCTCAGAAGTTTTCTTCACCGGAAGATTGACTTCAATCAGCTTCGGCGGGTCGCGCTTCCAGACGGCTTTCACCACATTGCCCTGGGGGGTTGTGACGCTGACACCCTGCACACAGACGACGCTGTCGGCCTGGAGGTGCAGGATGACTTTGTCGCTGGCAGTGATGGCGTCCGACTCGCCGGTCGGAAAGCTCCAGGTCTCGGGACGGGAATTTGTGAAGACAAAGTTGGGACCGTTGTAGGGATCGAATCCCCAGTCGCCGCGCAGCTCTCCGGTAACTCCGCCGGTGAGCGGGGTGGCCTGGAGAGCTTTTGCATCGACTACGAAGCCGCCGCGCTCGGGGTCGGGATTGGCGGGAAGATCGAGGGAGCGGCCGGAGGTGTCCTGAACCCGGAGAACCAGGTCATGCGCGTAGTTGGTGGAAAAAACGAGCGGCGCGCCTTCAACGGCGAGCACCAGGGAGGGCCGTTCGAGGCAGAGCATGGCGTCGGGATGAACGGCGCGCAGCATGGGAAACTGTACCCCGGCGATGGGCGGGAGGCTGGAGACCATTACTGATTTTGGATTGCTGAAGGAGGGCGGGCTGCTCAACTTTCAGATCCAGCTCATCCTCGCTCATAATTGCCAGAGCGGGGATGTAGGCATACTGTGCGGTGTGCAGACTGCCCATGATGCGCACCATATCGACGACAGCACCCACGTAAGGGCTATAGGCGCCACCACCCATGGCGGAGGTCGCACTGATCTGGTTGATCATGTCCCCGGCCGATCCGGAGGTGAGCGCAGTGACCATAGACTGGCTTTGCGCATCGTTCAGCACTACATTTTCGGGATTTTGGATGAGGCAGAGTTCCTGTTGATCTGTGGGCAGTTCGAAACAGGCCTTGTTGATTTGCAGATACAGTGTGCGTGAGAGCGGCGTAGCGCGCTTCTCAAGTTCAGAAGGATTGCTGGCGGAAATCTTTTTCACCGCGCCGATATAGGCATCCAGGCGGGAGCGCGTCAGGTCGGCGGCATAGAGATCCTGGGCTGCGCGAACGAACACTCCGGGGCGCGACCGGACAGCAGTGCGGACTGTGGTGAATCCGCCGCCGGTGTCGGGCGCCCAGAAGATCAGCGCTTCCAGCGCACCGTCGGGGACCTGGATATTGACGCCGGATTTGCGGACCTGCGGCTTCCACGTTTCAACTTTGGTGAACCAATCGGCAGGCGGTGGGTTCAGCGACCCGCGCAGAAAAACCGGAATCAGCAGATAGTGGACGGATTCATTCTCCGGCAGGTCGGGATGGAGCCACATCTGGTCGCCAGCCTGGAGGTTTGGAACCTGAGAGATGGGCAGTGTGCGGCCGGCTCGGGTAATCTTGATTTCAATTCGCGGCCCAGGAAGATCGAAGGGCGCGGTCTTGGTTGTTTCTGCAACCAGCGGCGTGACAGCGAAGAGAACCAGAAAAGCAAAAATTCCACAGGCAGAGGAGGATCGCCATTTCATACTTCTATTCTATGGAATTGCGGGGAACTGCGCGGAGGGAACTCCGGGAGGGTGTTCGCTTCCTCAGCCCTCGAAATTGGTTGGCAAGCTCCGCGCCGGTAGCTAGAAAAAATAGCGCGAGAACTGTGAAGACGTAGAACTTGTTGCAGAGTTGCAGATTGGTGGAGGCGGCGGGAGTCGAACCCGCGTCCGAAATCCTAGTCAGTAAAGAGACTCCATGCGTAGTCCATTCCGATTGGTCTCGTGCGATGCGCTCAGAACGGACAAGATACGCATCCCACCAGCCTGTAGATCTCGTCCAGCCAACCCAGACATTGCGGGCCGGACCAGCCTGCTTTGCGACGTTCTCTCCCGCCTCGCAGGCAAATTCGGGGAGAACGGCTACTTATTTAATTAAGCAGCAAGTGCAAGTTGATTGTTAGCAATTGTGTTTTTGCAGACGATTACGGGTGCCTACACCCCGGCATGCCTCTTTACCGCAAACGATCCCGTCGAAACCGTGACGCCCCCTTCGGGTAACCGTGGCCGCATGGTGCGGCACGGCTGGAATGCTTGTGGCATTCAATAAACTGCTTCTATTGTACCGGAATCTGCTGAAAGCTTCTGTTTCCTGACCCGCCCCTATCAAGAAGCGGGACCGGGGCTCTTCTGGCCCTTTGGGGTTGCGTCAGGCGCTCCCTGCTTTGCGGCAGCGTCTTCAATGGTGGCGTTAACTTCAGCTCCAAGGAGCAGGGAAAATCCAGTGAGATAGAACCAAAGCAGAAGAATAATGACTGCCCCGATTGCACCATACGTGGCCGAGTACGTGTCGTTGAAGTGAAGATATATGCGAAGCGCGATGGTAGAGAGAATCCAAAGCGTGATGCCGAAAGCTGCGCCGGGTGTAATCCAATGCCACTTGCGTTCTTTTACGTCGGGTGCCCAGAAATAGGTGACCGCGAAACTGAGGGTCACACAGGCGGCGACAACACACCACTGCACGGTTTTCGCCAGCACCAGGATTGGCCAATGCAGAGTGGAGTGCAGCGAAAGGCGCAGGATGGCGTCGCCACTGAAGAGAACGACAAGGGCGATAACCACCAGAAGCCCAGCCATCAGTGTAAGCGCGAGCGCGGTGCCCTGGACTTTCCAGTAGGGGCGGCTCTCCTTGATATCGTAGACGGCGTTCAGGGCATCGCATGCGCCGGATATGCCGGCTGTCGCCGACCATAGAGCGGCGATGACGCCGAAGCCGAGCTTGCCGCGGCCGGTGACCTTGCTTGTTTGCGTGAAGGCCTGCTCAAGAATATTCCAGGCCTGCGCCGGGACGATCTGCGGCAGATAATGCATGAGGCTGTCCCGCAGAGCGCTTCCGGGCCCAGAGAGCATTCCGAGTACCGCGGTGAGAAATAGGAAGGCGGGGAAGATGGCCAGGAAGAAAAAGTAGGCCAGTTCCGCGGAGCGGCCGGTCAGATCGTCGTCGAGCATGCTGCGGAAAGTTCCAACTGCAAGGGCTCGAAGGCTTAGTCCGGAAAGAAGGGGCGAACGGGGGGCGCTGGACATAATTAACAGTGCGCCTGCTGCGGGAGTGGCTCGCAGGCGCGCTTGTGGATAGATGCGTTATTTCCAGCAAGAAGCATGCACCCTGCTGCGCGTTGTGATGGGGTCACAATTAAGGATGGAAACCGGCTATATCCTCAATAGCTCAGGAATCTACTGCTTCCCTTGCCATGAGCACTTCGGCTGTGGTGGTGCCAGTCCCCGGCATGACTCGATCCCGAAAACTTCCGATCGACGAGTTCAATGAGCGGCAGCTCGGTATGTATTTGGAAGCGGCTGCTAACATATTGTTTCGTGACGCATCCAACTTGATGTGAAGGCGGCATTTAGCGGGGACCGCCGAATCAACAGCCAACCGGTCCGGCGGAGGTTCGATTGAAGGTAAGGAACTCGGCGGCTGTGTTGCCGTTATTTGGGTGGGGTTTTTTGTCGTGCTTTTTACTCATCTGCGCAGCAGGGCGCTCTTTCGCCCAGTCGAGCGCCCTGCCTCACCCCGGGGACCCGCTTCCCGCAACGCAAATCAGGTTTAACCCTTCCGAAGCGACAACGGCTGTATCGTCGTCCGGCGATTCGAATAGTTCGACTACGTGTTGCGGTTCACCCCTATTGCGCGCGGAAGCCTCGCTTGCGAGCCGCGCCTGGCAGGGAACATCTCCATCGCTCACGCAGGACACCACCCGGTCCGGAAGCCAGCAGGAGGAGCCGCAGCCTCAGTCCGGCCAGACGAAACCGAAGCCGTCGGCGACCGGCGGCTCGAACGATCACATGTATTGGGTAGTCCCCGCATATAAGGTGGACTTTACCGGCGGGAAATTCGTGCCATTAACCCCGAACGAAAAGTTCAAGGAATGGGCTCAGGGCGTCTACGATCCGCTCGGGCTCGGGGTGACCGCGTTTGAGGCGGGGACACTGGAATACCGCTCCGCGGATGGCTTCTGTGGATACGGCCATGGCTGGGGCTCGTACGGACAGTGCTTCGGTTCGCTGGAAGCGGACTCCACCATCTCGAGTTTTATCGGGGATTATGCCCTGGCGGTGTGGTGGCACCAGGATCCGCGATATTTCCGGTTGGGTAAAGGCTCGTTCGGGAAACGTATCTTCTATTCGATTTCCCACGTTTTTGTGGCGTACAACGACTCAGGACACACTGTCTTCAATTCATCCGCACTGTCCGGCACCGTGATCGCGGCGGGCCTCTCCAACCTCTACTCCCCGCAGCAGGACCGCGGGGTGAGCAACAGCATATCCCGCGCCGGACTGGATCTGGGGAACACCGCAATCTTCAACACAGCAGCGGAGTTCTGGCCGGATATCCATCGCGGCATTCAGCGCATGTTCTGAGCCGGTCGCGAGTGAGGCCATGGGACCGCTCTCGCGATGGAGTGGAGCGGTTGGAGGGATGGACATTCGTCAGCTACCCAGCGACGTGCATGCCATCAGGTTTTCAGGTTTCCGAAGGAGGCCTTATTGAACCTGGAAAATCGGGTATTGCGGTATGCCTACTGAGACAACCCGGTTGCGTCCGTCTTCTTTGGCCTGATACATGGCTGTGTCGCATTGGTGGAGCAGGTCGGCGATGGTTTCCGCCTCGCCGCTGTAGGTGGCCACGCCGATGCTGATGGTCACGTGAATCGCTTCTTCGGCATCGATTTCTCTGATTTTCGATATGGGCAGCGAGCTGAGTTTGGTACTGGATCGCGCGACCGGGTGCGACAGAGATTCGACAGAGTTCCGCAAACGCTGGGCTACGACCAAGGCGGCGTGCGAGTCTGCCTTGGGTAGAAGGGCGACGAACTCCTCCCCGCCCCATCTTCCGACGGTATCGATGTTTCGCACGGCGTGGCGCAGCTTTTCGACGACTGCGCAGAGCACCGCATCCCCGGTGCTGTGGCCGTGGCGATCGTTGATCCGCTTGAAGTGATCAAGGTCGAACATGATCAGCGAGAACTGTTCTCCGGTTCGCCGACTTCGCTGTAATTCTTTCTCACAGAGCGAGGTGAAAATTCGGCGGTTATGGACACCGGTTAATGGGTCCGTGTTTGCCAGCCCTTCCAGCGCGAGGCGAATTTGCGCACTCGTCATCCAGAACACGGCGAAGCCGAGGCCGAGACCAGTGCCCAGAAATACGAAGGCGCTGGCCAGTTCGAGGGCATTCGGGAACTGCGGGTTCTGGGGAGTACCGACGACCACGACGACAACGGAACGAAAAAGATTGAAGGCTGCAAAATTGACCAGGAGGACGATGCTGAACCAGATCGGGGCTCGCAGTCCGTCCTGGGCAGACTTTTTCAAGAGCGCGGCGGTCTCCAATGTCTGCACCGCGAGCAACAGTCCCAGAGTGACCACGCAATACTGGTCGACGCAATGGAAGTGGCGGTAGACCAGAGATGTGGCAGCCTGGACAGCCAGCAAGACGATGCCGAGCTTCGGAACTTGCGAGACGCTTTCGGTCAGCTCCAGAACGCAGGCTTGCAGGAAGACGTAGGCCATCAAAATCAACGTATTCGGCAAGATGACGGGAAGTCCGATCGATATTGAGGGACGGACGGCGAAAAGGAAGGCTCCCACCGAACCAGCTGCGAAGGCGCAGCCCAGCCAACCGAGTCCTTTGAAGAAGGGGTTCGTAAGACGGACTGTAATCAACCCGACAAATCCGCAGAAAAACAGGATCGACGAGATGATCAGGATGGCACGTGTTTCCATGTATCCCCACGGCAGAAAGCAAAACAATAGAACAAGGTAAAAGATGTCTTGTGCAGCATGGAACGATACCGAGTCTATACCTCTATTCTGTGGAGTGTGGAACTAAATTAAGGAAGAATTATGCTCGAGTATTTCGGTAACATCCCGCTTTATCTTTGAGTTAACTGAATACAGCGAGCCGTTGTGCCGCTCGGGCATTTTGGCTGTTTCAAGCAGATTGCTCTCCAGCTATTCCCAATGTAACAGGGCTGCGCTCCGGCTGGAATCAAGCATTCCGCAGTACCGTTCCCTGATCGCGGTGTGGTCGATTCCTTCAGTTCTCCATCTGCCACTTGTGCCCACCGTTGTCTCCGCAAAGTAGTGTCCTGCTCATCGTCTAAGGCGGCCGCGATCAGCCGCTGGAGAAATGCGGATTCCCGATGCTGGTGGGGATTGCCAGAGGCACGCTCTGCTGGGGTCTTATCGATGAGGATCGCCTCCGGCTTTCCTTGTTCATCGGTAAATGCGCGAATGCGTATGAAGCGAAGAGCGAGTAGTTCCGCAGCATGTCTCGATTTTTCTCTGCTTGCGCACCGCTTCCAACTAGACTGGATGCCAAAGCGGGCACTCCGCTGAGGGAGGAAACGAAAACCATGGCTACAGGAATTGAAACGGACAGCCCCGGGCGCGAAACGGGAAGCGTCGGATTGAGTCAGATCGAGCGCGTGATCGACACGTATGTCGCGCCAACCAAAACCTTCATGGACATACGTAGGAACGCGAGCTGGTGGGTGCCCTTTGTGCTGGGGATCATTGTCAGCCTGTTCTTCATTTATGCGGTCGATCGTCAGATCGGGTTTGAGCAGGTGGCGCAGGCCAACATCAACCGGAGCGCGAGCGCACAGCAGCGAATGAGTTCCCTTCCGGAGGCGCAGCGGGCGCAGACGATGCATACGATCGCTACTTCCACGCGCGTGATAAGCTATGCGTCTCCGCTGCTAGGGCTGATTTTTGCTTTGATCATTGCTGCCATTTTAATGGCGACTTTCAATTTCGGCCTGGGAGCGCATGCCACCTATCAGCAATATCTGGCGGTGTGGTTCTACGCCGGCCTGCCAGTTCTGATCAAATTCATTTTGGCGGCGATCGCTATTTTTGCCGGCGCGAGCGCGGAACAATTCGACATGCGCAATCCGGTGGGGACCAATATCGGCTGGTATCTCAGCTCCGATGTACCGCAGTGGGTGCGCACAGCTTGTTCGTCGGTGGATGTATTTACAATCTGGACGGTGGTGCTGCTGGTGCTGGGCTGCGCGACGGTTGCGCGAGTGAAACGCAGCAGCGCGGCTCTGGTGGTGGTCGGCTGGTGGTTGCTGATCATTCTGGGCAGCACGGTGGTTGCGGCGTTTCAAGGGTAGCCAGCTAAGAAAATGGGAAGGAAAGCAGGGAAAGCGAATGAGTGAGTGGTTGAAGCTGTGCCAGCGCGCGGAACTGCCCGCTGAAGGCAACGCGAAGGAATTCACTGTGCGAGGCGATACGTTGTGCGTGGCAATGATCGATGGGAAGCCGCTGGCGCTCAATAACGTCTGCCCGCATCGCGGCGGTCCGCTGTCGGAGGGCACCATCGAAGGCGGCAAGGTCGTATGCCCATGGCATCAGTGGGAGTTCGATCTTGTCACGGGAGCGGCGACGGATGGCTCCGACACTAAGGCAGTGGCGTACGCCCTGCGGCAGGATGGGGACGACGTGATGGTGGAAGTCTAAGCATTCTTCGCGCATCTAATGGAGCGATGAGTGCGCCGTTTACGCTTGAACGCGAGCAATGGGTTCCACGCCCGTTGCAGGAAGTATTTGCGTTCTTCGCCGATGCGCGGAACCTGGAGAAGCTGACACCGGAGTGGTTGCGCTTCGAGATTCTCACTCCGGAGCCGATCGAGATGAGGGCGGGGGCGGTCATCGACTACAAACTTGCCTGGCATGGCATTCCAATGCGGTGGAAGACTGAGATCACGAAATGGGAGCCCCCGCACCATTTCGAAGACCTGCAAATAAAAGGACCTTACCAGCTTTGGCGACACACGCATCGCTTCGAAGCGGTTGATGACGGTACGCGCATCCGCGATGTGGTGCAGTACGCGCTTCCCTTTGGCGTGCTGGGACGCGCGGTTCATGCGGTTTCCGTTCGGCGGAATGTCGAAGAGATTTTTGATTACAGGGACGAAAAAGTGCGGGCGCTGTTTGGCGGCGGGACGAAATGATTGAAGCAGAGAAGGCCCGGACTTGAAATCCGGGCTTTCCCTTTTGGCAAGCGGTCAAACTAAGCGCCGCTACGGGGCAAGCGCGTTGATCAGGCCGACTTTCGGACTGCCCCATCCGGTGACCAGATCGTAGCCGGTCACCGCAGTATAGCTGCCGGATTTTCCACTGAGAATGTCGTGGAAGTCAGTGCTATAGCTGGACGTCCTGTTCTGCGAATAGATGGTTGGATTGATGAAGCCGACGGTCGCCTTACCCTGGGAAACCAACTGCTGGTTGACGAGGGCAATGTAGCCGGCCCACATGGGAGCGGCGAAACTGGTGCCGCCATAATCGTTCGCAAGGCAGGTGGTCTGGTTGGCGCAGGTGTAGAAGGTGAAGTTCGCGTTCGCGGATACATCCGGGCCGTTGCGATACGTTGTCGAACCTTTATTGGTCGAGTTGATTGAGGGTTTCTGCCAGGAGGGAATCGCAATGCTGTCCGGGGAGATTCCGCCACCGCTATCGACCCAGGCCGTCTCGGATTTCCAGGCGCCGCCTGCGCTGGCGGTGATCAGGTCTGTGCCGCCGACGGAAACGACGTAGGCGTTGTCGGCAGGCCATGCTTCATTTCTCCTCGACCAGGTGGAACTGTCGCCAGAGGCCGCGAAGAAGTTTTGACCTTGCGCGGCCATCTTCTCGAAGTATGGGTTCAGCGTGCTTGGATCCGCCGGGGTCCAGCCCCACGAACAGCCGATCGTAGTCGGCAGTGGATTGTGCGTCGTCATAGAACTGATGATTGCGGTATCCAGCGATCCAACATACACCACCAGACTCTTGAGACCCGGAGCCATCCCGATCGCCTGCGTCATGTCCAGGTTCTGTTCGGTGTCATCGCAGCCGCTGCGGGCTGTGCAGGCGGTGCTGGTTCCATCCGTTGAGAGGAGAGTGACTGGCACGTGATTCGTCTGATGAACGTTGTTGAAGTACGTGTTCAGATCGGCAAGATCGGTACCTTCATACTCGAACAGTCCGAGGTTCTGGCCAGCGCCGGTCAGGGCTGTGCCGCCATAGTAGGCGGCGCGCATGTCGCTGCCGAGGAAGGAAGCGGACGGGCCGGAGCCGGTGGTGGCATGGGAGACGACGCGGTTTACATCGATGCCGTTGGCGGCTGCGTAGTCACTTTTCTTAACAAACAAGGGATGCGGAATGGAGTAGTTGTTCAATCCTGTGACGTGCCAGAGATTGAACGACAGATCCATCGTGGGTTCGCGATCCGCAGAGAAAAAGACGCGGTTTTCGGTAGGGTGCCGGAAGGTAAGCATGCTGACGTGGAAAGCGGCCTCGACTTGCGACACGGTGCCTTTAATCTGCACCTCCATTCCATCGCGAGTGCCGCCAGTGACGGTAAAGCCGTTTTTCTTGGCAAATTGAATCACGGCGTTATAGTCCGCCTGGCTGGGACCAAACCTCTGGGTGAACTCGGCAACAGTGAGGAAGTGCCGGTACGAAGAGCTGTTCGGATCGTTGATCTCGGCCAGGAAATTGTCGAGGCCGGCCTGATCGCGCAATGGCAGAACCAGATCGAGATGCATGAGCTGGTTGGCGGGGAGATGCCCGATGGCCTGAGCCTGCCCGGTGCTCACGACGTCTCGCACGTGTCGCGTCAATACGGACTGCGCCATGGATTTCGGAGTCCCGGCCAACGCGGCCACAACCAGTGCAATCACGATTGGAACTGACCTGCGCATCAAGTGGGGAACCGCACGTTTAATAGCTCTGTTCATACTGAAGCTCCTCTGAATCGTTTTATGAACCTGCCTGAAGCTCCAGGTGCAAGGGGGGAGTTGGTTGTGACGAGGAGCCATAGGTAGCTGCGCCAGAGTCACCGGCAATGAGTTGATAGCTACGTTACTCAGCGAACTGGTCGTTGGCAAGCCAACAACGTTCGGTGGCAGACGCGCCTTTATCTACCTGGCGATAGCGGATCTGCAGCTTGTCAATCTGGAGGCCATTGCTTAATACGAGTTTGTAGCGCGCGCTATGGCGCGGCGAGAACCGCCGGGCATTTTTCCTGCATCCACTGCCGATAGGTCGGGTACTTGCGGGGATTGAAATGATCGTCGGGGCAGACCGGACATCCGGCGGCCGCACGCAGTTGATCGCTCCAGGATTTTTTCGAGCGCTGGTCTGGTGCCCATATCTCCTGGGACGAATCCGCGGGCGAGGCGAGAGAAACATCCAATTGGGATCCGACGTTACCGGCCCATTCGGCGGCCGGTTGGGCTAGGCCGCCTCGGGGAGCGGTGTAGGAGGAGGAACTGCCGCAGCCCCTGCTTTCCTTGCCGTCGCTGCAGGTAGCGCTGAAACTGCGCTCCGGCTTTGGTTTGTTGTTGCCGCCGCCCATCGTGTGTGGGTGCGGGGACGAATCGGAGCCGTCGGGCGGGGTGAATCCACCGCCGTCAAGGCCAGGCAATGCGATGCCAACATCGAGCACCGCGTCGGCTTGGCTGGCGTCGGGCACAGTGGTAAGGCAGGTGTCCTGAGTTAGCTGGGTGGCGGCGGAGCTTGCCATTTCGGGAGAGCCGGCCTGTATGTAGACTTTGCGTACGGGTGCGCCATTCGCGGTGGTGACGCCCTTCGACGGCTTCTTCGCACACCAGCTTACCGGCACGCAGATACCGACACAGAATAGCGCGAAGCAGGCTCCGCGGCTGAGTTGGAGTGAGTTTATTCGGGCCATGATTTCTCCTAACTTTCGCATCGGCCGGACACGCGTCAATTGACCGAGTAATTCTGCAGCGCGGCCAATGTTTTGTCTAGGTTGGCGACGTTCTCTACATTCAGGCAGACCTGGTTTCGGTCCAGCTGACGCATGAGGCCATTGAGCACTCTGCCAGGGCCGACCTCTATAAAGTGGCTCACCTGTTCCGCAATCATCTTGCGCTCGCATTCCACCCAGCGAACCGCGCCTGTCACCTGGCGGATAAGCCCGTCTCGGGCGGCGTCGGCTGTCGACACCCATGCGGCGTCGACGTTGGAAACGATAGGGAAGCTGGGGTCTCGGAACGCGATCTGCTGGAGGTCTTCCGCCAGCCGATCCTGGGCCGGCTGCATGAGCGCGCAATGGAAGGGCGCGCTGACGGGGAGCATGACGACACGTTTCGCGCCGCTCTCTTTCAACATTGCAGCGGCGGATTCGACGGCCGCTGCGGATCCGGAGATCACCGTCTGCTCTGGAGAATTGATGTTGGCCGCGGCGACTACGCCGCCGGATTGCGCGGATGCGGCCAGGCAGACTGCAATGACCCGGTCCGCGGGAAGGCCGAGAATGGCGGCCATCGCGCCCTGGCCGGCGGGGACGGCCTGCTGCATATAACGGCCGCGGTTGCGCACCGCGCGCACGGCTTCGGCAAATGTCAAAGTACCGGCGACGACGTGCGCGGAATATTCGCCAAGCGAATGGCCGGCGGCCATTTGGCACGTGATTCCTCGTTCACCGAGCACGCGAGCCGCTGCGACCGAGACGGTCAGAATGGCGGGCTGCGTGTTTTCAGTCAACTTCAGTTGGTCTTCGGGGCCTTCGAAGCAGAGCTTCGAAATGGAAAAGCCGAGCGCTTCGTCGGCTTCTTCAAAAATTGTGCGGGCGGCAGCGGAGTACTCGTGCAGTTCGCGACCCATGCCGACTGTCTGCGAGCCCTGGCCGGGGAAAAGGAATGCGATTTTTTTCGCTGCGTTCGAGTTGAAAGGTGACGTGCTCATGGCAAAGATTCATTGGAACGAAGAAGGAGAGCGAATGCAAGCGCAATGCGGCTATAAGCGAGCAGGAGCAGGCTTTCTTCTTTTGGGGATCGATTTACGAAATATCCAGACGGCGGCAACGACGCCGAACCAGATCAATGTGGCGAACAACAGGACTATCCAAGTGGAGTGCTGCGGCAACACTCGCCAGACAAACAAGCCAAAAGCAATCAGCCCGAAGCTGCCCATGGCGGCACCTGCGGCGTCGACGCTTGCGACTGCTCTGCCGCTGCGCTGACCGGGCTTTCCGGCTTTTTCCTTCTTCTCCTGCTGATGTTTTTCGACCAGCGTGCAGGTGGCAGGAAAGATGGCGGGAAAGGCGAGAAACAGGCCGGCCATTTCCGGTCCAAAGCGTTTGGCGATCAAGCCGGTAGCTGCGGTGATGAGGCCGCCGAAGAAAAAACGCTCCAGGTACTCGTACCAGCGGTCTTGTTTGATGGAGGAGAAGTCGATGCCAATTTTCATGGATTCGCCTAACGTAACCAGACCAGCCACAAGAGAAAGGCGCTGCCGAACCATACCGGCATTGCGGCAATTGTGAGTTGCATGGCAGAGAATTTTTTCCGCATGAGAAATGCGCTAACGCAGGAGGCGTAGAGAAAAAACGCAATCGCGCCGCCAATCATGGAATGCGCTTCAACGGCGGCATATTGCTGTTCCATTTTTCGAGACGGTGAGCGCGAGAGTCGCCAATGCGACGGAGGGAGCCGCACCAAACAGGCCGGCGAAACTCTTCGGGGAGAACAGCCCTCCGAGGAAAGCAAATGCCGCGACTACGACGCCGCCGATCAAAAACCGCCAAAGAAGTTCTGTCAATGTTGGGCTTCCTCCGCGATCAGAATTGTCGGAGACCCAGGTGAGCTTCGCGCACCTGGGGCACCCGCCCTACAGATGTGAACGTCATCCATTTGTGAATGGATGACGAATGATGGATGAGTTTCGTTACCGGAGGGATGCCGCGGGTCGAAGAGGAATTTATGGCGTTGCCGGGATGGCGAGGCCCTGTTCGATGTGGGCATTGACGTTCGCCTGAGCGAATTCTGCGGTGACGCGGATGCCGTTCATGATGGCGCGGTCGTTGGATGAACCGTGGCCGATGATGCAGACACCGCGCACTCCAAGCAGCGGCGCGCCGCCGTACTCGGATTGATCGAGACGCTTTTTGAAGGCGTTGAATGCTTTGCGGGAAAGCAATGCGCCGACCTGCGCGGTGACTGTCGAGGTGAGCGATTCCCGCAATGAGTCGCGAACCAGGCGCGCCAGACCTTCAGAGGTTTTCAGCGCAACGTTGCCGATGAATCCGTCGCAGACGATGACGTCAGCATTGCCGTTGTAGATATCGCGGCCTTCCACATTGCCGAGAAAATTAATCGGGAGCTGTTTGATCAGGGGAAAAGCTTCGCGGGTCAGGTCGTTGCCCTTGCCTTCTTCTTCGCCGATC
Source organism: uncultured Acidobacteriota bacterium (assembly GCA_963744615.1). Taxonomy (GTDB): domain Bacteria; phylum Acidobacteriota; class Terriglobia; order Terriglobales; family Acidobacteriaceae; genus JAKAAZ01. The sequence goes on along the minus strand of CAVUUE010000002.1, from coordinate 477,814 downwards.
GAAAGCAGGCCGACGCGAGGGCGGTCCACTTTCAGCACGGAGCGCGCATACACTTCGCCCATGATGGCGAACTGCTCCAGGTTTTTCGGCTTGCAATCGACGTTGGCGCCTACATCCAGCAGCAGGCAAGGGGCGCCCGAGCTGGTCGGCAGGATCGCGACCAGCGCGGGACGGTCGACGCCGGGGAGGGTACCCAGCACCATTTTCGCGGTGGCCATGGCCGCGCCGGTGTTGCCAGCGGTCATGAAACCGGCGACGGCTCCCTCGCGAACCAACTTCAACCCGACGCGCATGGATGAATCGCGTTTGGCGCGGACCGCCTGCACGGCTTTTTCGTCCATGCCGATCGATTCACTGGCCTGAACGATTTTGATGGGAAGATGGCGCTCGCCAAGCTTGTGCATCTGTTTGGCAAGCAACGGACGGAGGGTCCGTTCGGGGCCGACGAGATGCACCCGGACCTGAAGCTGGAGACAGGCCAGAATCGCGCCGCGAATTTCGGGCTCTGGGGATTTGTCGGAGCCCATGGCGTCGAGTGCGATGTCGATCAGCATGGGCGCGATGAGCTTATTTCTCTTCCTTCACAGCCAGAACGTCGCGGCCTTTATAGGTGCCGCACTTGGGGCAGGCGTGATGCGGCAGCTTGCGTTCATGGCAGTTGGGGCACTCGGAGAGCGAGGGGCTGGTGAGAAAGTCGTGGGAGCGCCGCTTGGCGGTGCGCTGCTTGGAGTGGCGTCGTTTCGGATTGGGCATGGCAATTTTCCTTTTTCCCGCTCACCCGCGACTCTCGTATCTCACGCCGATGGAATCGGCGGAATCTTCAAAGAGGCTAAGGTTTTCGGGTGCAACGATCTTGAATTTCCGGCTAAACGACGGCTGGCAAACTATGGCTTAACCCGGCTGCGAATCTCTTGTAGAGACGACCAGCGAGGATCCGCCGGGGTCGTATCACAATCGCAGGGATCCGTGTTGCGGTTCCGGCCACAGTCCGGACAAAGCCCTTTGCAGTCTTCAGTACAAAGGATCTTGGCCGGCAGCGCCAGAAGGATCTGCTCGCGCAGCACATCTTCCAGCAATAAACCGTCTCCTTCATAGTATCCGATTTCAGTCTCGGATGTGGAGATGGCGTGGTCGGCACTGTCGCTGTCAGCGTCCTGGGGACGGAAAAGCAGGTCGAAGGTGGCCTCGACGGGCAGCTCAACCGGCTCCAGGCAGCGGGCACAGAGGACCTCGATGCGGGTATCGAGGCGCGGCGCGAATGCGGATGTCGCGAACGATGTCGCCGGAGCCGCGATTCTCGTGCAGCAGGTCCACATGACCGGAGGTGTGCAGCGCGGCTACCTGGCGGATGTCCTCGACGAAGTCGATGCTCCCCGGAACGAGAGATTCGTCGAAATCGATCGCGTGCCGTTCGAGATCGGCAACGGTAAATTTCATGGGGGTGGCCCTCCAGACTGGATTTGCTGTTTCTGACCGAGCGAGGGAACTTCGATGCTCTAACTTGAGATTAAGGGGAGGTGGAAGAGCTCGTCAAACGTGCACTCTTTGCGATGGGGCTACGAAGGCGCTGACCCTGCACTCACGTCGATCTGTTCACGCGTTTTTGCTTGCTGTGCTGCCCTAATTCCATCAGGTTAGATGTCGCCATACCACTGGCGTTTGGCGCATCAGCCGGATGGCGGCGATTCCGGATGCGCCGGCTTGAATGCATTGCGGGGCGTTTTCCGGCGTGACTCCGCCGAGGGCAAAGACCGGGACCGGGGCGGCGACTTTGCAGGCTACTTCGAGGGATGCTAGTCCGACGCCGGGGAGAGTCTTTGGGTCCGTTGGATTCTGATCTTCGGTAATTACTTTTTCGAATACAGGAGCGAAGAGGATGCAGTCCGGCTGCTGGTCGCGGGCGGATTCGACCTGCTGCAAGGTATGGCAGGAGATGCTGACCGATGGCTTCGTCCGGCCGGCGGCGGAAAAGATGATTCGAACTTCCTCTGGGGTGAGGGCGTCGGGGCCAGCGGGGAGATGGACGCCGTCGGCTCCAGCGGCTAACGCCACGTCGGCGCGGGCATTGATCAGCAGGCGCGTGGCGAGTCCGGAGCTTTTCCGGGCTGTTCGGATGATCTCCATGATTGCCCGCGCCAACTCCACTTGATCGCACGTGGACATGTCCTTTTCTCGAAGCTGGATGTAGGGCACGCTATTCGCGGCCCAGACTACGGCTTGTTCGAGGAGTTGCGCTCGCGCTCGCGCTTCGTTTGTTCCGTAGAGGCGGCGATTTGTGATGGCGTAGAGCATAGCTTTCTTATGGGTTCATCATCCCACGTCTCAGAGGCAAAACGTGAGGCACCCGTGTTGTCTCGAAACCGGGTGAGCTACGCGCACCTGGGCACCCGGCGGAGAATGCGAGGTCCTTCGCTTTGCTCAGGATTACAGCGCGTAAATGGTTCAACCAGTGTTGAGATAATTCGAATTTCATCCTTCATTGAGCGTGTGGTAGTGTCGAAATTGGAGATGCCTGCAGCCGCTTCCGGTACCCGACCCTATGGAAATTTTCGATGTTCTGATCCTTGGTTCCGGCCCTTCCGGGCAGCGCGCCGCGATTTCGGCGGCGAAGATGGGCAAGCGGGTTGCGGTCATCGAACAGCGCGAATTTGTCGGCGGCGTGAGCGTCAACACCGGGACGATCCCGAGCAAGACATTTCGCGAAGGGGTGCTGCACCTTTCGGGATACAACTATCGCTCCATTTATGGGATGAATTATCGAGTTAAGGACAAGATCACGATGTCCGATCTTGCCTTTCGCGTGCAACATGTCATCAAGACCGAGGTGGATGTCACCGAGGCGCAGCTATCCCGCAACAATGTCGAAGTGCTGACCGGGACGGCGAGTTTCGAAGACGCGACGCACATTCGCGTGACCAATTCGCGCGGGTCGAGCGTATACGAGAGCAAAAATACATTGATCGCGGTGGGCTCGCGTCCGGCGACGAATCCTAAAGTGCCGATCAATGGCACCAATATCATTAACAGCGACCAGATTCTTTTTATTCCCGATCTGCCGAAGACGTTGATCGTTGTAGGCGGCGGTGTGATCGGCGTCGAATACACCTGCATGTTCGCGGTGCTGGGCGTGCGCGTGATCCTGATTGAAAAGCGGCCCAAGCTGCTGGAGTTCGCGGATCAGGAGATTGTGGAGGCGCTGAGCTACCACCTGCGCGACAGCCGCGTGACCATGCGACTGAATGAAGAAGTGCAAAGTGTGGAGAGCCTGCCGGACGGAACCGTAGTGGCGAATCTTGAAAGCAAGAAAAAGATTTCCGCCAACGCGTTGCTGTATGCTGTGGGCCGCCAAGGGAATGTCGACGATCTGAACCTGGCCGCAGCGGGGCTCGAGGCTGATTCACGTGGACGCATCAGCGTGGATGAAAACTATCGCACCAAAGTGCCGAACATTTTCGCGTCGGGGGATGTGATTGGGTTTCCGGCGCTGGCATCGGTTTCGATGGAGCAGGGGCGGATCGCGGCGGCGCGTATTTTCGGGGATGAATCGCTGCACTCTAATCCGAAGTATTATCCCTACGGAATTTATACGATCCCGGAGATTTCCTTCATCGGCAAAACGGAAGAGCAGTTGACCGAAGAGGATGTGCCGTATGAAGTGGGCGTGGCTTACTATCGGGAGATTGCGCGCGGCCAGATACGGGGCGACACCACGGGTCGCCTGAAGCTGATCTTCCATCGCGACACGCGGCAACTGCTGGGCGTGCATATCATTGGGGAAGGCGCGAGCGAGCTGGTCCACATTGGCCAGGCGGTGATGGCGCTGAATGCCACGATCGACTACTTCGTCGATACAGTGTTCAATTATCCGACCCTAGCCGAGTGTTACAAGGCTGCCGCGTTCAATGGCCTGAACCGTCTCGGAAAAGAAGGGCTCGATGGCGTATCGAACGGCAGCGCACCGGCCTGACATCGCTCGCCGGCACAAGGCTGGCCGGGCCTGGATAGAGTCCAATGGGATCCCGGCAGCGTTTTAGGAGTCGACAATGGCAAAGAGTCTTGGAATTCTCCTGACCGGACGCATCGCACTGGGAGTCATCGAGGAGCAGAGTCCGTGCTCCACGGTCTACCATTTCCCCGAAAACTTTGAAGATACGGATTCCCTGCTGGACACCCCACTGGATGGCCTGGTAGCGCTGGTCTCGGAACAGGCACAACGCGTTGTCAACCAGTGCGGGCCGATCGAAGCTGTGGGCTTAGCTTTGCCGGGAATCGTCCGCGACGGGGTGGTGGAGGATTCTCCCAACCTGGCCCAGTTGAAGGGTGCGCGCATCGGGGAGCGAATGCGGCAGGCGCTTGGAAATGTGGGGATCACCGCACCGGTCACAGTCTTGAACGATGCCGACGCGATTGCTGCGGGAATCGCCGCCAAGCATGACCGGCTCGGCCATTTCATTCGAATATGGTCGCTTGGCTACGGCATTGGATTTGGGCGGTATCCCTACGCCCAAGGAATTTGGGAGGGCGGCCATTACGTAGTGACGCTCGACCCGGGGGAGACCTACTGCGGCTGCGGCGGCCGCGGCCACCTGGAAGGCGTGATGGGCCACCGCGCAATGCGACTGCGCTTTCTCGACATGGAGCCGGAGGAGATTTTTTCGAATGCGAAGGCTGGAGACGAACGCTGCCGCAGTTTCGTGCGGCTATGGCATCGCGGCCTGGCAGCGGCGACGGCGAACTCCATCCACATGGAAGGTCCGGGCCGTTTTTACTATACCGGCTTCAATGTTGGATTTCTCGACATGAAGCTGCTGCAACATTATCTGCAGCAGATGGTGAAGATGAGCCCGCTGCAGAGTTACACGCTGGAAGCCATCCCGATGAGCGATGATCTGGCGGTGACCGGCGCCGCGATTGCGGCAGCGCAGAACGCTGGGCAGTAAATACTGCGAGCGCGTTCCGCCGGGAATATAAACCCGGCGGCTCTGGCATGAATGGCAAATGACCGCAGCAAGAAAATGGAATGCCTAATACGGCAACAACACCTGGTTCTTAGGCTTCCCCTTAGCTTCCGTATGCTTTTTTGGTGATGGCACCGGCTACTTTCATCAGTTCGTTGCGAAAAGTTTCTGACCTCGCGGTGACATTGGCGAAAGTTGCGACTGCGATGGCTAAGTCCAGCCCGTGGGGTCCAGGCATTGGTTTTGGAGGCTTTGTGGAGTGTGTGCCCGTCCCACAATATTCGTCGGCAATGTAGTCGATCGTTTTTTCGGAGCTCTTAAGGATATTGCCCTTCAAGGGTTCGGCGACAGTTTCTGCAATTTGTTTTGAAAGAACCGCCTGTACTATCAGAATGGTTGCTTGCAGCAGCCGTGGATTGATTGCTCGACGCGAACTAGTTCTAATTCCCTGCATTGGATCCTCCCATGATTTTGTTGTTTCTTAATTTGCTAACCTAATCGTCGCCAAATATGGCGTGTGCTCCTTCTATGCCCATTTCCAATCCCATGTAAACTTGACCTGCTGTGCTGGCCGCCGCTTCGGAGATAACGCCTCCGGCTGCCAGACCCGCGACGACGCCCTCCCCAGCAAGCCCGATACCGAGAAGACCCACGGATAGCGTCGCGCCCGCCGATGCGTCATATTCACCGCTGTCCTCGCCAAAATAATTTGAGGATCCATCGGACTGGGTTCCGGCGTAGCCGGTGGTGCCATCAGGATTCGTGTAAGCACCGGGTTCGGCGTAGCTGCCTTCGTCCCCTGAATTGTCGTTTGCTCCAGAAACGTCGGTACCGGTATCTTGAACAGTTTCTTCTGAATCGCCCATCGTCGGACCCCCCTAATGCAGTTGCAAACTGCGATTGGCTTATAGCTCGCGAGAAGTAACTGCGTGAGTTAGCCTACTCTCGCCTTGCATTTCGCCGGCAATTCGGATGCTAGGTGGATAGAGATTGGGATGCATAGTAGATTTGCGACATTGTTCTAGTTCGGCTATGATTTGCCGATCAGCTACCGGCCTGCTTCAGGTCAGGTGTTTCAGTCTTGGATGGGGGCATTGCTGACCAGGGTGAAGAAATGCATACTCTTCAATCCACGCTCGCTACGCCTGGGCTCAGAAACTATGTAAGAGCCTATGCTCAACGAGACGTCCGGTGGTCAGGTTCGGACCTGATAGAGCCTGTTCCAGCTTCTCTCGAGCATATTGTTGAGTTTGAGTTCGATAGCCCTCCTGAGATTCATTATCCTGATGGCACAAATGAATCCGCATACCGCATTTCTGTAGTAGGTCCACATACCCGGCCGGGTATAAACCTTCACCTGAACGGGTCAGTCCAATCATTCGCGATTTTCTTTCAGCCGCTGGGACTTTGGCAGCTATTCCGCATTCCAGCTAGCGAGCTTCCCGATCGAGCGTACAAAGGTGAGGATCTGCTCGGGGAAACTATGGAAGAGCTTTGGTTGAAGCTGGCGGAGTCCACATCTTTCGCCAACAGGGTTCGCACTCTTGAAAGATACCTGCTGGAGCGCGCGGCGAGAGCTGCAGGGCGTACGGCGACCATGAAAGCGGCGATGTATCTCTTTCAACATCGAGGAATATGCCGCATCGATGAGTTAGCGCAACAGAGAGGAGTCAGTGCCCGGCACTTTGAGAGATTGTTTTTCAGCGATATCGGCATCAGGCCAAAACTCTTCGCACGTATCGCGCGATTTCAATCGGCGCTTGACGTCAAGCTGCAGACTCCGCAGCGAAGCTGGCTCTCGATCGCTCACGATTTTGATTATCACGATCAGATGCACATGATCCGGGATTTCCGCAGCCTGAGCGGAGCCGCTCCAGAGCAAATGCTCGCAGACCTCGGCGATATTCGACCGCCGGCTTTGGCTATATCGCAGTTGACCGATGTCGGAGAGATTGAGCTCGTTCGCAGCAATGTGGCCTGAGCGGTAAAGGCGCTCCAGAACTGAGCGGGAACAAGTCGCCGCCTTCTAGATGATTGTGAGACCCGGCGCGCTCGGCCCGAGTAAGACCGAGGATCTCAGGCGGCACAATCACAACGTTGCCGCGGCTCAGATTTTTGGAAGTGGTCTATTGCACGGGAACGCTGCCTCGCAACTTCGTGAATAAGCTCAAATCGATGGCATTCGCCATGGCCCGGTACCCGGCTTCACTGGGATGCACGTGGTCGTCAGAATCGTATTGCGGCAGATACTGCGACGGGTGTTCGGGATCGCGGGTGGCGCGGGCGAAGTCGATCACACCATCAAAGGCCTGAGTGGTGCGAATCCATTGATTGAGGGAGTGACGGACGGCCATTCCCTCGGGCGTCGCGCAAGTACAGTTTCCGTAGGGAGTCAGCGTCGCCCCGAAGACGAGAATTCCGTGCTGATGTGCCTGTGCTGCAATCTGGGCAAGTCCACACTCCAGGCGCTTGTCGAGATCTCCGTAGGGCTGGTGATTATCGGAATAGCGCGCAATATCGTTGATGCTTTCGAGCACGATTAGATAGCGTGCGCCGCTGCGCGCAAGCACGTCCCAATTGATTCGCGAGACCGCCCCGGGCCCGATGTGGTCGAGCAGGACGCGGTTGCCGGCGATTCCAACGTCGACAACACCAAGCACTCCGGCCTGTCGCGTGGATGCATCCTGCTCCAGTCGCGCCGCCAGGAAATCCGGCCAGCGATGATTGGTGTTGAACTTCGAACGCGAGCCATCCGTGATCGAGTCTCCCAGCGCGACGACTGCCGAATCACCCGGCGCGTATACATCCACTCCAGTGAGAAAGTACCAGGAGGTCACCGGCCATGCCGCAGCACCGAGATCGGGCGCATCGACGAGCTTGCCGGTGACTGCGTACGAGAACTGCGATGACAGTTCATGGAACGTGCTCGGGCGAGTGTGAGCTGGGAAATACAAGCTGATGGCGAGATTCGAGAATGCGGGAACAGGAAAGGAGACTGGATCGCTGACAATCGTTGCGCCCGGGGGAATGTTGATGGAGCTCGAGTGATCAAATGTCAGCGTGCGATCGGAACCCGGCTGGATCGCGCTTTTGTCCGCACTGAGAGCAACGTGAGCAGCCCCGATATGAAGCGGCTGGCGCGCCAAAGCGATTCGAAAGCCAGACGCGCGTCTGCTCTCCTCCCGCGCTAATGTGGACGATTTGGCGCACGGTCTGGCCTGTGAAATCCGGCGCGGCACCGAGTTCTGTGGCCATCATCGCTGCGCCCCAGGTGGCAACCCATGGAGAATTTGCCGCAGAGCTTGTGGGCGGATTGACAGCACAACAAAACGGTACAGCCAGAGTCAGTACACCGAGAATCGCCGCCGCATAACGCGAGCGACTACGGAGACGCGCTTCAAATTTCGGAGAGAACGACATAGGCCCATTCTGACGAAAGTTTTAGTGGGTACAAAAATCGGGACGAGACTTTCGCCTCGCCGAGATGACGAACCGTCGTTTTGAGCCTCAGCGTCTTGTAAACAGGCTCAGGTCTATGGAATTCGCCATGGCGTTGTATCCGGCGTCTTTGGGATGGAGATGGTCGCCTGAATCGTACTGCTCCGCGAAGCGCAGCGGATTCTGCGGGTCGCGAACCGCCTTGTCGAAGTCGGCTACGCCGTCGAACGTGCGGCTGGTACGAATCCACTGGTTCAGTGCCTGGCGCACAGCATCTCCCTCCACGGAATAGTAGCCGCAGCCCTGGTACGGAGTTGCTGTTGCGCCAATGACGAAGATGTTGTGCTGGTGCGCCTGTGCAGCCAGCTGCGTGAAAGCCGATTCTAGCCGCTGGGTCAGATCGCCGTAGGGCTGATGGTCCCTGGCAAAGCGGCCGATGTCGTTGATGCTTTCGAGCACAATCAGGTATCGAGCGCCACTGCGGGCGAGCACATCCCAATCGATGCGTGAAACGGCGTTCGGCCCCGCGCCATCGAGCAGTACACGATTGCCCCCAATGCCCACATTCACTACCCCGAGGACGCCGGACTTCCGGGTGCCCGGATCGGTGGACAGCCGCTGTGCAAGGTAGTCAGGCCAGCGATGATTCTGATTTACAGTGGCGTAGGCACCATCGGTAATGGAGTCACCGAAGGCAATGACGGCGGAGTCTCCGGGCGCATAGACATCCACTCCGCTCAGTACGTACCAGGATTCGTGCGTCCAGGAGTTTTGCGCGAGATTGGGTGCGTCTACAACATTGCCCGTTGCCGCGTAGGAAGTTTGCTGGGCCGATGAGTGCTCGGTGGTCGCGCTGGTGTGGTCGGGGAAATAGATGCTGACAGCCAGATCAGACAAGGCAGGTACCGCCAGGGCGACCGGGTCGCTGACAATCGCCGAGCCCGGAGGAATGGTGATCGACGTCAAGTGATGGAACGTCAATGCGCGGTCGGTACCCTGCTGGATGCCGCTCTGATTCGGTGTGCCATCTTTGTTGACGCCAACGCTGCCGGTTGCGCTCAATGCGGCGTGTGCTGCGCCAATCTGAAGCGGCTGACTGCCGAAACGATTGGAAAGCCAGACGCGGACCTGCTGTCCGGCAACACTCGTATGGACGATTTCGCGCACTGTCTTGCCGGAGAAATCCGGCGCGCCTCCGGCATCCGTTGCGACCATCGCAGCACCCCATGTGGCCACCCATGGAGAACCGTGTGTCCGCTCCCCGGACTGTCTTTGCGGCTGAGCGGCGGCGAAGCAGAGCGGGGCAGCAAGCAGCGAAATCGTGCAAGCGAGACCGACAAAACTCCGACCGCAACGTGCGCGCACTTTCGAAGGAAGATGAGAAAAGAACATTAACTCTCCTGGAAGTTGCAAAACTCTGCTGAGATGGTGCGGTTGGAGCGGGTTCAATTCACTTTGTGCGAAGAAATCCTAATACTCGCGCTGGTACATGCCGGTCATGCGATCATGCCAGCTGAGATTGTCCTCATCGACGAAACACCAGAGGAACCCAATGCCGAGTGGCAGGCAGGAAAGCCACCAGGCGGCCAGTCGTCGCCGCAGGGCCGATCGTGTCGGGTTGCGATCGTCGAAAGTGCAAAGCGCGATCCGCGCGTATAGCATTCCGGCGGTTGCGCCGCTAAGGGAGAAGAAAAGCATCTGGTAGAGAAGCCATAGCGATGCGTATACCGCACCCCCCAAGGCAACGGCAGTGAAGCCGGTCGGCAGATGTGGAGTAGAAGCCACAAAGATCACGAGGAAACCGAGAAAACCGGCGGTAACGGCGGCGAAGTCGACCGCGAAGGCCATCAGACGCCGATCGATCGAGGCCGGATCCACCAGGAAAGGAACAGTCTCCGCGACGCTGGTCTCCTGCCGCCGGCTGCGAGTCGCGGGTTCTTTATCCAGCGAGATCGCGGCCCATTCCAGGCTCTTGAATGCGCGCGCGGTTGCCATGCCGGAAGCCGGTCGGGCGGAGCTCTCGGAGCGCCTATAAACAGGAATCGCCGTTCTCACAGTGCTGCTGGGCTCGGTCCGGTTGACGGAGCTGCGCGGGGCCTCTCCAGCGATCGCAGGTACTGACTTGCGCGCCCCGACTTGCGCCGCGTCTCGAGCTGGCCCTTGTATCGCGTCGGTGGATGGGCTCTGACGAGCAATCTCGCTCAACGGCGGAGCAGCACTAGGACTCGCAGTGATACTTTCGTCGGGCTGCAACGTAGCGGCTCGGTTCGCCTGCGCCGCCTCGTCCTCTGGCTGCACTTCGAAGATGCGCAACTGATCCTGCGGAACCGCCATCGACGTCGCTTCGCTGTCCGGACCTTCCGGAAGGCGCGGCCGCGCTCGCCGGGAGGAAACCAGCTCGCGGGGGAACTCGATCAGTTTCGACGGAAGCAAAGCGCGCGGTTCGACCAGGGAGGAGGCCCACAAGTCTTCGAGAGACGGTTCCGGCCCGGGAGCTGCTTGGTGCATGCGCATCTCCTGGTTTCGCGGAGCGAACTGCGGCATCACGGGCGTGCCGGGCTGCATCGGGCTCGGGGAAATTTGCGAGCCGGCGTCAGAACCGCAGCCGGCCGAGTCGGCCTGGAGCTGACTGGCTGAAATCCCGGGTCCGGCGATCTGCTCCTCTGCAACAGCAGCTTCGTGTGCGGCCAGTTGCTCGTGGGCGATGCGTTCCGCTTGTGCAGCCTGGACTGCCGCCGCGGCTTTTTCCGCTTCGGCAAGCAGTTCACTGTAGCTGGGAGCGGCAGCATACCGCGAGGCTACAGACCGCGCGATTTTGGAGGAGCGGGAGTCCGCAAATGTGTTCGTAGCTGAAGAAGGTTGAGAGATTGCATCGGGATGCTTGGAGCGATAGGCGTCGAGTCGCTCGGCCAATTGCCGCTTCCAGTCGGGGGTCTGGTCCTGGGGTGGTGCTATGGGTTCCTGCTGTTGCGCGGACAATGCTGTGCTCACCCCCTTCTCTATTTATAGCTGCAATCGAGTTGTGAATTACAACGAAAAATACATACTTTCGTCGAGAAAACCCGAAAGCGCCCGGCAAATACCTACACGGCGGCTGTTTTCGCATCACCGGGCAGCCGAAGATCGCAATCGCGCAGTGGATGATGGATTCTCGTGCTGCGCTGTTTATTGCGCCAGCATTGCAGGGTAAACCCGTGAAATGTGTTCGACGAGAGCGGCGGGTTTAAGTTGAACCGGACGCGATTGAACCGGGAGAACTATCTTTTTCAGAAGAGCATTTACACTGAAAGTGTTCCGGCCATGAGAACCCGTGCCTGTATCTGTACCCTGCTGCTCGCGTTCTGTCATGTGCGAATCCAGGCGCAGACGTTGCCGAAGCTGCTCGCGCCTGTTCACTCCGGAACTGCGGCTGACCCGTCGGCTTCAAACATATCCTCGACATCCTTTTCCGCAGATTCAACGAGTATTCCTGTTGCGCAGCCGCTGCCGTCCCCTCCGACTGGAGTGCCGGTCACCATCCACGCGCGCGAGCAGGAGAAACGCGGTGAAATTTACGATCTGCGTGGAGAAGTCGAGATCGACTACCAGAACTATGTGGTTCGCGCCGATCGTATTTCGTACAACTCCGACACTGGAGAGATCGTGGCGAACGGCCACCTGCAACTGGACGGCGGTCCAGACAGCGAACACATCTCCGCGAACCGCGGGACAATCAATTTGGACACTGAGACCGGGACTTTCTACGATGTCATCGGGTCCATCGGTCTTGACCGCGCTAGCACACGCAACGTTTATAGGACCGCAAACCCGTTTCTGCTGAGCGGACGGGAACTGATCAAGTCGGGACCAGACCGCTATGAGATGCTGGGCGGCAGCATGACTTCATGCCGGCTTCCCAACCCCCACTGGCGCATTTTTGCGCCTCGCATCGTTGTCGATGACGGAACGGCAAAGGCCTGGAACAGCAATTTCCGGCTCCTTGGATATCCGATCGTGTACCTTCCGTACGCCACACATGCCGTCAACACATCGGGACGGCAATCTGGATTTTTGATTCCGGAACTGGAAACAGGATCCGCAATCAAGGGCACAGTCGTCGGCGATTCTTATTATTGGGCGATCAATCGCAGCGCAGACCTGACCCTGGGCCTGCAATTTTATTCGCTGCGGGGATTCGAGCAGAGCGCGGAGTTTCGTTATCGCGGCCGGGGCAACGATCGGATTCACGGAATGTACAGAGGGTTGGAAGATCGCGGTCTTGCACCCGAACACGTGGACCAGGGGGGACAGGATACCCTCATAACGGCGCGCCATGATTTCACGCCATACACTCGCGCCATCGTCAATGGGGAGTATTTAAGTTCCTACGTTTATCGGCAGGTGTTTGCCGAGAACTTCGCCCAGGCGATCGCTTCCGAGGTAAAGTCGTGGGGCTTCATTACGCGTGAGAAGAACGGCCTGGTGGGGAGCTTCGATGTAGAGCGCTATGAAAATTACGCCAGCACCACCCGAGGAGACCAGGTTCGCATCCTGCATTTACCAAGGTTGGAATTCGACGCACTCGATCATAGGCTGGGTGGAACTCCAATCCTCGCAGGCGGGGTGGCGACATTCGGATTGCTTTCGCGCTCGGAGCCTTATTACCGCTCACACAACGTCGGTAGATCGGACCTGTTCCCTCACGTTTCTTTCCCGTGGGTCAGCGGCGGGTGGACGTTCCGACCAACGCTTGCTGTGCGGGAGACCCTGTATTCCCACAGCCAGCAGTTGGGGCCGGTGCCGCTCGCAATTGTCATCCCGCCGGGATTCGCTTCCGCCTTGCCGGGAGAAGACGCCGTGCCCATCACCGAGGATGCGAGCCTGAGCCGCAAAGCAGTCGAAGCGGATGTTCAGGTTCTGTCGCCAGTGCTGGAGCGCGACTTCACCGGACCCTACCTGGCAAAACGTTTTGGCGTCGCATTGCGTCATACGATCGAGCCGGAGGTGAACTATCGCTATGTGGCTGGAGTAAATAAATTCAACCATGCTCCGCGCTTTGACCCGGTAGATGTTTATAGCGATACCAACGAAGTGGAGTACGGAGTAACACAGCGACTGTTCCTGAAGTGGCTTCATCCGAAACTTTGCGATGACAATCCACAAAGAGACAGAGCGCCTGATAAGAACTGCGGGGAGATTTCACGAGAAGCGCTTTCCTGGTTTGTTGGGCAGAAGTATTTCGCTGATCCGACCTTCGGCGGCGCAGTGATTTCCGGACGACGCAACGTCTTCACCACCACGCTCGATTTCAGCGGTATTGCATTCATAACTTCTCCACGAGATATTTCGCCGGTCGTTTCGCGACTCCGCGTCAATACAAGCGCCAACACAGATCTAGAATGGGACTTCGACTACGATACGAAAGCAGGCCGCGTGGCCGCGAGCAATATTTTCGCGAACTATCGCCACGGAAATTTCTTTTCAAGCTTCGGACATTCCTTGCTCAATGCGGCGGGAGAGACTCCGCTGCCGCCTTCGCAGCCCGCGAACGTTGTGAACTACAACCAGATGCAACTTCTATTTGGTTATGGCGCACTGAGCAAGCCCGGACTGAGTGCTGCCGCGAGTGGAGGATTGGATCTGAATCTGCGCTCACTGGAATATGCGGGAGTACAAGCGACCTATAACTTCGATTGCTGCGGCTTCACCGTGGAATATCGAAAATTTCAGCTAGGGAATATTCGCGATGAAAGCCAGGAGAGCTTCAGCTTTACGCTGGCGGGTGTCGGCACCGCGGGAAATCTGAAACGCGCGGAACGATTGTTCTAGGCCGCTGGTTTGTTATGGATCATACTGGTGCCACACCGCGCCAAATCTAGCCCACATGTGATAATGAAGAGGCATACATCCATGGGGAACCCGTTGCGTATATCTCGTTTTCTTATCATTTTGCTCGTGGCCACCGGGGTGGGTTGCAGGGCACAGTCCAACCCGGCTACAAACGCTACGGAAGCCAAGCTCGACCGGCAAATCAAGCTCACCATCCGTTCGCAGTACAACGTTCCGCCCGACTATTCCTTGAGTCTGGGTACGCGCACGAAGAGCGATATTAATGGTTTCGATTCTTTGCCTGTGACGTTCAGCAACAACCACGCGCAGAACAAGACGATGTACTTTCTGATTTCCAAGGACAACAATACCCTGGCGCGACTGGAAAAATTTGATCTTACCCGCAATGCTTCGGCGAATATTTCGATATTGGGACGGCCGATCCGTGGTAACCCGAAGGCGAAAATCACGGTAGTCAGCTTCGACGATCTGGAGTGCCCCTTCTGTCAGCGCATGAATGAAGTTCTTTTCCCTACCACTCAGCAACATTATGGCGACCTGGTTCGATACGTTTATAAAGACTTCCCTCTGCCCATGCACCCCTGGGCTATGCATGCCGCAGTGGATGTAAACTGCCTCGGGGCGCAAAGCCAGCCCGGCTATTGGAATCTAGTCGACACCGTCCACGAGCATGGGAGCGAAATGGCGGGAGAGGGTGGCCAGCAGAGCCTTGCTGCAACGACACAGAAGCTGGATGACGCGACCCGCGCGGAAGGCAAGCGGCTGAACGTCAACATGGACAAGCTGAATTCCTGCATCGCCAAACAGGACGACTCCGGGATCCGAGATTCGATGAAACAGGGAGACGCGCTCGCAGTCGACGGAACTCCCACCCTGTTTATCAATGGTGAGCGGGCAACCGGCGCGCTGTCACAGGAAATGCTTTGGACAGTGATTGACCGTGCCATTCGGGATGCGGGCGAAGTACCTCCGCCGCAGGATAACTCAGTAAAGCCAGCTGCACAGGCGGCCAGATAGCTTCTCGTTCTATAGGGCGACATCGACTTAAGTGCGCGGGACACAACCCGGCAGGCAACGAATGGAGAATGGATTGAAAATAACGAAAATGGAAAAATCACTTCTATGCCGCAGCGCTTCTTTTGAACGTGAGCGTTTTATTGTGGCGAGTCGACGGCCCCGAGCGATTGCTCTCCAGGCTCTAGCCGGGATCATGCTGCTAACCGCGATTGCCGGCTGCAAACATACGACCAACCCTGATGTGTGGGCGACTGTGAACGGCCACGCGATCATGAAGTCGGAAGTGGAGAAATATTTTCAGAACAAGGTAGGCTCGATGCAGCAGCAGCCGACCGCAGATGAAGCGGCAATGCTGAAGCTGGATATTCTGCATTCGAGGATCAACGAAGAGGTGATCCGGCAACGCGCCGAGAAGATGCATCTGGTGGCGACCGACTCGGAAGTGGACGCAAAGATTGCACAGTTGAAAGCGCCGTATACGCAGGAGCAGTTCGACGCGCAATTAAAGGCCAAAGGACTGACCCTTGCCGATGTTCGTCGGGACTTTTGGCTGAGTATGACGACGAACAAAGTAATTAATAAAGAAATCGATTCAAAGATCAACATCACCGATGAGGAGGTCGCCAACTACTACAACGTACATAAGGCGGACTTCAATCTGATCGAACCGCAATACCACCTGGCGCAGATTGTTGTAACTGCCATGCCGGCGCAACAGGCCGGCAATCTACAAAACAGCAAAGCCCGCAACGATGCGGAAGCGCAGAAGAAAATCCAGGGACTGCATAATCAATTGGAAAGCGGCGGAGATTTCGCCGGGCTGGCAATGAACTTTTCCGAAGCTCCCGACACGGCTCCGAGCGGCGGCGACATGGGGTTCATCGCGGAATCGCACCTTAAGTCGAGCCCCGAGTTCTACGATGCCATCTCAAAACTAAAGCCAGGCCAGATCACCAACATTCTGCCGATTTACCAAGGTCCCAATAAACATGCGGTTGGTTATGTGATCTACAAATTGATCGCAATCGAGCCGGCGGGACAGCATCCGTTAAGCGACCCGCGGGTGCAGCAGATGATCCGGCAGCAACTGCATGACAGCCGTTCCCGGCTGCTGCAAAGCGCTTACTATGAAGTGCTACGCGATCAGGCCCGGGTAGTGAATTACTACGCGGAAGATGTTTTGAAGAATGTCCACTAGGGTGGCTTGAGCAGACTTATCGAATGGACATCCTCAGCGTAGGAAGTCCATTCTAAGCTGGCCTACTCGATGACCATCAAAACTTTGCCTGCCTGCACGGTTGCTCCCACTTCCACCCCTACAACCGACACCGTGCCGGACCTCGGCGCTTTCAGTTCGTTCTGCATCTTCATCGCTTCCACTACGATAAGGCCCTGCTGGGCCTCGACCTGATCTCCAGGCTGCACCAGAATCCGCACAATTCGACCCGGCATGGACGTTGTGATCGAGCGAGCGCCGGTGTGATTCGCATCCACATCCGCACGGGAACGCAGTGAGCGCGGATCGTTCAGCCCGTAGGAAATTCTGCGCTCTCCTATTACGACCGCTGCTCCGGCCGGCCTCGGATCAAACAGAATGCGATAGGATATGCTCTCGATAATAAGTGAGAGGACGCCCGGCTGTAGCAGACGCGCATCCGCGGCGCACGGCTCACCATCGAGTTCAAAGCGATAGCCGTCGCCCTCCGCAGCGGGTTCGATGGAGAGCCTGCGTTTCCGGCCGTTCAGTTCGATGTGATAGATCAAGAGCGCAGCGCCTCCCTGCGGGCAGCGTTCTTCCAAAGGCTGCTGTCCCGGCAGTTGGACTCGCCGCTGGTCTGGCCTGGAGCATTCGATGACTCAAAAATTGCGGCGGCAATGACAGCCGCTTCCTCCTGCTCAAGGTTGAGGCCGGTCGGAGCGGGTTCATTCTGTCCCGATTTCTCGGCTAGCAGGCGCTCCAAATAGCCGGTGTCGATCTCGGCGGTACGGAATCCTTCGTCGCGCAGAATGCGACGAAACAGGTTTACGTTCGTCGCGATGCCACCGACGTAGTACTCGTCAAGAGCGCGCAACATGCGCGCGATCGCCATCGCGCGTGTGGGAGCATAAGCGATCAGTTTTGAGAGAATGGGGTCATAGTCGAGCGGCACCGTCCAACCCTCGTAGATTCCACAATCCTCGCGAATGCCGGGTCCGGAAGCATGCAGCAGCCGCGTGATTTTTCCAGGCGATGGAAAGAACTGATTGTCGGGGTCTTCTGCATAGATACGGCACTCGATTGCGTGGCCGCGCAGATGAATATCCTGCTGCGCAAAAGGAAGCGGCTCACCCTCGGCAATCTGTATTTGCAGATGCACGAGATCGAGCCCGGTCACGAGTTCGGTGACGGGGTGCTCGACCTGGAGACGGGTGTTCATTTCGAGGAAGTAGAAATTGCGCGCTGCGTCGACCAGAAATTCCACCGTACCGGCGTTCGTGTAGTTTGCGGCCTGGGCCAGCCGCACCGCAGTTTCTCCCATGCGTTTCCGCAAATCCGGATCGACGATTGCAGACGGAGCTTCTTCAATCACTTTCTGATGGCGACGCTGCACGCTGCATTCCCGCTCGCCTAGATAGACGCAATGGCCGTGATGATCAGCAAGGATCTGCACCTCAATATGGCGCGGATTTACGATCAGCTTTTCAATGTAGACGTCTCCGGAGCCAAAGGCGCGTTCGGCTTCGCTGCGCGCATTCTCCAGAGCGTCGGGAAGTTCCGCCTGGTTGCGGACCGCGCGCATTCCCTTGCCGCCGCCACCGGCAGCAGCTTTCAGCATGATGGGATATCCAATCTCGCTTGCGACCTTGTTCGCCTCCGCGAGCGACTCGAGTGCGCGCACCGATCCGGGCACGCGCGGAAGCGCAGCGGCGTCGGCCGTCTGGCGGGCGCGAATCTTGGACCCAAGCATGCGCATGGCGCTTGCGGTCGGGCCGATGAAGCGGATATTCGCCGCTTCGCACGCTGCGGCAAATTCGGCATTCTCAGAAAGAAATCCGTAGCCCGGATGGATGGCATCCGCGCCGGACAGCTGGGCGAGTTCGAGGATGAGGTCGCCGCGCAGATACGATTCCGTCGCCGGCGCGGGGCCGAGTCTATATGCCTGGTCGGCGTGGGCGACATGCAGGCTGGCACGATCCGCATCCGAATACACGGCGACCGATGCAATATCTAGTTCTCTGCAGGCGCGAATGACACGCAGTGCGATCTCGCCGCGATTGGCGATTAGTATTTTGTTTATTTTTTTATTCAACGGCTAAGTGTACTGGAACAAGCTGACCTGGGGATAGGTTGGCCCCACTCGTTCCCAATTATGCAACTGGAACGGCGGCGCCATGGGCAGCCGTGACTCGCTTCCGAAATGTTCCACGTGGAACATACAAACATTTGAACGGCCAAACGCACGCGGCATGCCATACGCTCTCTTCATTTGCACTCCATAAGAGATATCGACGCTCACTTCACGTGCCAAATACATGTGAGATGCCACCATTGACCGGCCGAAGCGGTCCTTGAGTGCACGGGAGAGATGCTCTCGAATCAGACATTGAACCCGGCAACAAGAAAAAGCAGACCTCCGGATTGAGTCGGAGGCCTGCTTTTATTTGATCTGCTGCGATATTCCTAGTGGCCCAGAACAATGCCCTTTGGGGTTTGCTGGTTCTTCTTCTCTTCATTGGCCTTGCGAGCCGCCATGGCTTTCTGCACCCACTGGTCTGCCTCGGCAATATCGGCCTTGCGGGCGTCTTCGTCGCCACATTCGATGTCGGCCTTACGGCGGTACATCAGGTTGATATAGGCCATGGCATCGTCGTAATTCGGCCGAAGTTGAACCGCTTTATTCAGAGCGTCCAAGCCTTCCTGAATGAACGGGCCATTCTTGTCAGCCAACGCCGCACAAGCCTTCTTGTCTTTGATCGGAGCCCCATTATCCTGCAGTCCAAACGACTGGCGCACCGGTATCGCATTCTTGTAGGCAATTGTCCAGTCGATGACGCCAATGGTGTATTCCGCGGATGCATCCGTGGGATCGAGGGCGATTACCTTGTTCTGATACTCCTTCGCTTTATCGAACTGCTGCGTATTCAGATACAGCGAAGCAATGCCTTTGAGCGCATTGATGCGATCCTGCTTGCTTGGATTTTCGTTTAGGACCTTCTGAAAATTCTGAATCGCCAGATTGGCATTCTTCATATTGTCGGGCGATTGCAAATTCGGAATGACCTGTTGGGCATACGCCGTGGCGAGATACAGTCGGGCCATCGGCAAGGTTGGATCTAGGTCCGTCGCCTGCTGGAAATGTCCGATCGCCACTTCGTAGTGGGAAGTCTTAAAAGCTTCCACGCCCTTGTTCAACTGGTCGCGCGCTTTTAGCCGGTTGCATCCGGTGATGAAAAACAGCGCGGAACAGAGAACCGCGGCAACGACCGGAAGACGTGCGTGGCGAATCATTCGGCTTGATCTCTCCTTGGAGTCGGTCGCGTCGCATCAACGTGCAGATGGCGGCGAAACCAATACGCAAGCGGGGTTGCACTTGCTTTGTGATTTTACCCGGTTTTAATCAATTGAGAAAGTTGGTGTCCGTAGCCCGGTGCCGATCGACCGCACGACCTGGGGGACAGGTTGCGTGCGGCTTGATCCGGTTATTGTCCTGCGGCGATTTTTGGAGTGATCACACCAATGTGATCCACGCTCGCCTGATGACCGATGTCGATGATGTCCGCAATGGCGTCAAAGTTGAGGTTCGGATCACCTTTGATAAACATCACTTTTGTCGCGCGAGTTGCGTAGATCGATTCCAGCTGCGGCAGCAACTGGCCGTGGGACACGTCCGTCTCGTTGATCTTGTAGCCGGGCTGTCCACCGCCAGGGCGCGCCGTGACCTGCACCACGATTGTGCGGTCGTTCTGCTTCTCGTTCTGCGGATTCTTAGGCGGCTGCGGGACGAGAGCGTCGAGACCGTGCGGCGTGGTCGGAGTGATGACCATAAAAATAATGAGCAACACCAGAAGCACGTCGATCAGAGGAGTGACGTTCGGGCTGGACGATAGTCCACCAACACCACCAGATGACATTGCCATAAAATTACCCTCACTTCAAAATGCGCCCGATTGGGCTGATGTTTCAGTTCGACTGACAACAGGCCGACTTTCGCTGACCCGTTCTTACATTCCGGTAGCACCGGGCGTTGCGGTCGAGGCGGGGTTTGGAGCGCCCGGAACCTTCGCCGGCGGAGTTGCCTGCTGTAGCGGTTCTGTCAAAAACGCTACCTGATCAACCCCGGCTGTGCGCAGATCATCGATTGCATCCATGACGACTCCATAGCGCGAACGCGCGTCGGCGCGAATGTAGACCGTCTTGTCAGCTTTATTCTGCAGAAGATCCTGTGCCTTGGGTCCGAGATCCGCCAAAGCGATCTGATTCGCTCCCAGGTAGACCCTTCCGTCGCGAGTGATGGCAACTTTGACGGAATCTTCGTGATCGGCATCCGGCAACGGGTCGGCGCTATGGGTCTTTGCCAGGTCCACATTTACCTTGTTCTGCAACATGGGCGTGATGACCATGAAGATGATGAGCAGGACCAGCATCACGTCCACCATTGGGGTGACGTTGATGTCGGAATTAACTTTCTTACCTTCGTCTCGTTTCGAAATTCCCATGGAAAAGCTCCAGGCCTTAAACTTTCTGTTTTGTAGCGACGGCGACGCTGCGCCCCTATCTTTCGAGATCCAGAAGGCTGGCGGTTTTCGCGGACCGCCAGCCCGTAATCAGAGATTCTCGCTTGAGTACTGTGAGCCTCCGGGCTCCGCGCTTAGCGGCGGGCACCCTGCTTGAGGAAATAGTCCACCAGTTCGCTGGAGGAATTGTCCATTTCAACGTCGAACGATTCCACGCGATTGGTGAAGTAGTTGAATGCCATAACGGCGGGGATCGCGACGAACAGCCCGAAGGCCGTGGTGACGAGGGCTTCGGAAATACCGCCGGCAACCGCACCGATACCAGAAGTCTTCTGGGTCGCGATCGATTGGAAAGCGTCCAGAATACCGATGACCGTTCCGAAGAGGCCGATGAAGGGGGCTGTCGCGCCGATAGTGGCCAGACCGCCCAGGCCGCGCTTCAGCTTGGCATGAACAATGGCTTCTGACCGTTCGAGGGCGCGCTGGCTGGCTTCTACCTGCTCCTCTGTGACCGTGCCGCCACTGCCGTAGTTGCGGAATTCCTGCAGTCCGGCGGTGACAACTTCGGCGAGATGCGACTTCTTGTTGCGGTCGGCAACCTTGATCGCCTCATCGAGACGGCCTTCCTTCAGAGCGCCTGCAACCTTCGGCGCGAACTCGCGGGACTGCTTGCGGGCAGCCGAGAAATAGAGCGCGCGATCGATCATAACGGCCAGCGACCAGACGGACATGATGAGCAGAACGAAGACCACGGCCCTGGGCAACCATCCCATACTGTGCCACATATCGACCACACTGAAACCTACCTGTTGCTGGTCTTGGAAAAACGCCAGAACA
This sequence comes from uncultured Acidobacteriota bacterium, assembly GCA_963744615.1. GTDB lineage: Bacteria > Acidobacteriota > Terriglobia > Terriglobales > Acidobacteriaceae > JAKAAZ01. Next base: position 456,020 of record CAVUUE010000002.1, on the reverse strand, counting down.
GCAGCGTGGGGAGCGAACTGCGTAAGGTGAGCGAGAATCACTGGAATCTATCCTCCTTAAGGATAAACGTGCGTTTGGTTACTGCTGAAAAGTAGAGCCTTGTTGAGAATGGGTGAGTGCGAAGGTATCACTCATTCAGGCTGAAAACAACACTGATTGACGTGTCCACGTCGACAGGTACCCCGTCGAGCACGGTTGGTTTATAACGCCAGCGTCTCACGGCCTCCAGTGCATAGGATTGCAACATTGGGGGTCCGCTGATAGCGCGGAGATTCTGGATCGTTCCATCCTTGCCGATAGTTGCAGCCAGAACCACGGTTCCCTGGATGCGGGCAGCCTTGGCGATGGGAGGATAGAGTGGCGGCGGAGCTGAGATGACCTTGCTGGCCATAACGCCGGAGGAAACGGTGATCTTTTTGGGCGGAGCAGCCTTAACGACCGGCCCGTTCCCCATGCCGCCGAGAATGCCCCCCAATCACGCCGCCGGCGCTGCCGCCGAGACCTGCCATGCCCTGCACGCCGCCGGTTGCGCCGGGAGGCGGTGGAGCCTGGTCTTTCACCATTTTGATGACCTTCGGAATCTTGCTGGGGGCCTGGAGCTGGTCCGCCATGGACTGAACGTGTACCTGCACGACCTTAACCTGGGGCGGAGGCGGTGGCGGAGGTGGTGGCGGAGGTGGCGGCGCTACCAGCAATGTCGCCATGGCCTGCGACGGCAGCGCCTCCGGGTTCAACAGCGGCCAAATGATCAAAAACACCACGATACAACCAATCAAACAAGAGGTTGCTATCGTCCAATATTTACTTTTTGTCTTGATTCTGCCGCCGGACTCGAATGTGCTGTCTTCGAACATGTGCCTACCCCTTGAAAGCTTCCAGTGTTCTTAGACACCGAAACTGGCCGGAAAGGTTCCCGGGGTCGGTCAGAATTATGAACCTCTTGTCATTTTTCGATCATTTTCCGTAGATCGACTCGAGGCGGCGAGGAAAACCGGCTCTCGTCACGTACTGGCGCTAGACGCGAGCCTTCTTCCCGGCGGGCAGCGTGACGGCGGCCTTGCCCCGCTTCGCCCGCCAGTCTTGGTACGCGACGAGCATGGGCGCGGCGACAGCGATCGAAGAATAGGTGCCGATCAGAATGCCGATGACCAGGGCGAAGGAGAAGCCACGGAGCACCTCTCCGCCGAACAGGTAGAGGCAGAGAACCGTTATAAACGTGAGGCCGGATGTCAGAACGGTCCGGCTCAACGTCTGATTGATGCTGAGATTTACGATGCTCGAAAGTGATCCCTTGCGAACAAGGCGCAGGTTTTCGCGGATCCGGTCGAAGACGACGATGGTGTCATTCATGGAATAACCGATCAGCGTCAGAATGGCAGCTACGACGGTGAGGGTCATCTCACGATTTGTCAGGCTGAACGCGCCAATCGTGATCAGGGTGTCGTGAAAGACCGCGACCACGGCGGCGACACCGTAGATTAGTTCAAAGCGGAACCAGAGATAAACCAGCATTCCGGCGAGCGAATAGAGAGTCGCCAGCAAAGCCTGACGGCGCAGTTGGGCGCCCACCTGCGGGCCTACGATCTCTGTATTTCTGACGGAAAATCCCGAGAGGTACGCCCCCTGCTGGAGCGCGGAAACTACAGCGGGATCAACCTTGCCGTTGAGTTCGGAAATGTTATCGAGGACACCGTTCTTCACCTTGTCACGGTAATCGAGAATGGTGGCGGCAATCTGCGGATATTGCACTTCTTCGACGGCTTGATTGTTGAGATGGAGCGGATCCGCCTGGGTCAGGAAAGCGGACAGCGATTCGCGGGTGGCGTTATCAAGGTCGAACTTGCTGGCGTTGGCTGCACCGCCAGGCGCGTAGTTTCGCTGTAACGTTTGCACGATTGTGGCGCGCCCAGCATCGAGTGAACTTTCCCGAGTATCGCGCTGGGGCAGCGAAACGATGATCTCATTGTCCGAGGCGTGTCCGAATTGCTGCATCTTCACATCGTGCAGGCCGGCGCGATCGGCCGCTTGGCGAACGCGGTTCAGGTTGGGCGTTTGCTCGAACTTCAGGTAAATCAGCGTGCCGCCCTGGAAATCCACGCCTAAGGGAAGACCGTGCCAGAAGATGAGAGAAAGCAGGCCGGCAACACTGAAGATGAGCGAGAAACCGAGGAAATACCACTTCTTCCCCAGCCAGTCGATATTTACATCATGAAAAAATTCCACGCCGTGCTCCGATGCTGGTGTTCAAATTGAGGTTCGTCATTCTGAGTGCAAGGAAGGTCCAGAAGGTGATGGCGGCCCTCGTGCTCCGCATGTTCTCTGGATCCTCCACTACGCTGCCTTCAGAATGACTCCCTTCGATAATTTTGGTGCTAACCGATTGAGATCGGCTCGCCGCGCTGTTTGCGGTTGAGGCTCGCTTCGAAAATAACTCTTGAGACAAATACCGCGGTAAACAGGTTCGCCAAGAGGCCGATGGTCAGCGTCACGGCGAATCCTTTGACCGGCCCGGTGCCGAACAGAAAGAGAATGGCTGCCGAAACGATGGTGGTTACGTGAGTATCGATGATGGTCTGGAAGGCATGGGAAAAGCCCTGATCGACGGCCGCGGCAGGCGACTTGCCGGCGCGCAGCTCCTCTCGTATTCGTTCGAAGATGAGCACGTTTGAGTCGACGCCCATACCGATGGTGAGAATGACTCCGGCGATGCCGGGCAAGGTGAGGGTCGCATGACTATAGCCCATAAATCCGAGCAGGATGATCAGATTCAAGATGAGGGCCAGGTCGGCATTGATGCCGGCGCCGTGGTAGTAAACGAGCATGAAGATAAGAACCGCAATGAGACCGGCTGCGGCTGCTTCGACGCCGTGGCGGATCGAATCTGCGCCAAGCGAGGGGCCGATGGTGCGTTCTTCGAGGAAATGAATGGAGGCAGGCAGGGCCCCGGTGCGAAGGAGTAGCGACAGATTCTGCGCCGAGTCAGCGGTAAAGCCCCCGCCGGAAATCTGCCCCTGATCGCGGATTGCGCCCTCGATGTTTGCGACCTCGCGGATAGTGTTGTCGAGCACGATGGCCATGCTTTTGCCGATGTTCGCGCTGGTGTATTCATAGAAGCGGTCGCCGCCATTGCGCGTCAAGGTAAAGCTGACGTCGGGGCGCTGGTTCTGATCGACCGAAGGCTGGGCGTCGCGGAAATCGCTGCCGGCGACAATCGGTATGCGCTTGAGCAGGTAATACTGGCCAGCGGAAGTGGAACCCTCGGCGGATTTCACCACCTCGGAGTCGGGAGGCAGCGTGCCGCCGTTGCCCTGCAGGGCGGCCTGCTCATCGGGATACGGGCCGCCAAGCACTTCGTGGATTTCCAGGCGGGCCGTCGATTGAATGATGTCCCGAACGTGGCCGGGATCATCGATGCCGGGCAGCTCCACCAAAATCTGATTTTTGCCCGGTCCGTACTCCTCAATAACCGGCTCGCTGACGCCGAGGTTGTCGATGCGCTGGCGGATGGTGTCGATCGACTGCGAAAGTGCGCGCTGTTCCAGATCGCGCACCACGGTCTGCTTCATCGTGAGCGTGTAGGAGTTATCGGCACCGGAAGCGATGACGTATTGCGCGGCGTAATGGTCATCGAGCGAGGACCGCACAGCACTGTCCTTGTCGGGATTGACGCCGGTTATGCGAATGATTTCCGGCTGGTTTTTCGGATCGGGCTTGGTGGCGACCGCACCGGTTGCGCCAGCCTGCTGCAGATCGGTCTGAATGCGCGATAGATCGGTGTCGCTGGTAGCGCCGACGGCCTCCTGCACCATCACCTGCAGAATCAGGTGGGTGCCCCCGCTCAAATCGAGACCGAGATGGATCCGGTCCGTGAGGGACTGTTTCAGTGCAGCGCCACTGAAGCCGTTGGGAACGCCGATGATGCCGGCGATGCACACCAGCAGGAAGACAACAATCAGTATGGTTTTTCCAGTCAGATTCTTACGCATGGAGGTCTGCAAAGTTAGTGCGAGATTGAGGGTGCACCAGCCTGGGGTATCGGATCATTTTGTTATTTCCTCATCGGTCGTGGTGACGCTTGCGACAGCCGACCGGGCAACTTCGAGTCGAATATTGTCCGGGGGCACCCGCAGTTGAACTACGTCTTCCTTGACCGAGACGACCACGCCGCGAATACCGCCCGTTGTGGTGACCCGATCGCCGGACTTCAGCTTGCCCAGCATCTCCTGCCAGGTTTTTTGCCGCCTTTGTCCGGGCCGAATCATGAACATGTAAAAGACGATGAAGATAAGAATGAACGGCGCGAAGGTTGTCAGGCTCTGGAGCGGATTCGCGGCGAGATATAAAAACGTTGCCATGCACTACTTTCCTTCGAAAAATCTATATTTGTTCTTCTGAGCTCTTCGGGCTTGTCAAGTTGGACTCTGCGCAGTGTGACCTTCTACGCAAAGAATCGCCCAACGATTGTCTTTAAATTGTTGCCATGAAACTTTTAGCTTACATCACGGGCCGTGCGCGTGGCACCCGGAATGGCCGATTTTACCCTAGGCAAGATGCTGTCCGGCACCGAGCAATACAGCGGTTCGCTTATCAATCCATCTTCGTGTCCAGTCGTTTTGCGACAGCACTCCAGAGAGCAGATCACTTCCTATAGTAAGGAGCAAGCCGCTCCACTGGGTGATCTCTAGCAGCGAGCTTAGCTTTGAGAGCCATGTTCCGAACTGCTTTTTCGCATTGACATCGATCTGTCGGCGCGCTCGCGTGCCCGGACGAGAAGTTCGGGCAGGGTGCCCCGGGAGACAGCATCGCGTACCGACTGCATCGTGTCAAGGTAGACAGATAGATTGTGCACGCTGTTCAGCGCGCCTCCGAGCGGCTCGCCAGACATGGAAAGGTGTCGCAGGTAGGCCCGCGTGTACCGAGCGCACACCATACATCGGCAATCCGGATCGGGCGGATTCTGGTCCTCTGCGTAGCGCTGGTTCTTGATATTCATGCGGCCTGCCGAGGTAAACAGCAGCCCATGCCGCGCAGCCCGCGTGGGGATGACACAATCCATCATGTCCACGCCCATCGCGGCGTATTCGACGATCTCTTCGGGGTAGCCGACCCCCATCACATAACGAGGTTTGTCGGCTGGAAGCAACGGCAGGGTCGTTTCGATGATGTCACGGGTATGCTGACGCGGCTCGCCGACGCTTAGGCCGCCGATAGCGTAGCCGGGAAGATCCAGCTCGATGAGACGCTCGGCTGACTCACGGCGAAGGTCGGGATACATTCCGCCCTGGACAATGCCGAAAAGATTTTGCGTTGCGCCGCCGTACTCCTCGTGCCAGGGAACTTCATGCGCGTGCGCCAGAAGATAATCTCTGCTGCGGCGCGCCCAGCGCATGGTGAGCTCCAGCGATTCGCGGGCCCGGTCGCGCGTGGCAGGATATTCCGTACATTCATCGAAGACCATGGCGATGTCCGCGCCGAGGGCGATCTGCACTTCCATCGAGTGCTCCGGCGTAAAGAAATGCGGCGAGCCATCAATGTGAGAGCGGAATTGCACTCCGTCCTCGGACACCTTGCGCAGATGGTTCAGGCTGAAAACCTGGAAGCCGCCGGAGTCGGTGAGGATCGGGTGCGGCCAGCTCATAAACCGATGCAGCCCACCGAGGCGTCGAATCCGCTCATGACCCGGACGCAGATAGAGGTGGTACGTATTGCCGAGCAAAATCTGAGTGTGAATTTCTTCCAGAGTATTTTGCGAAACAGCTTTCACGGTTCCCGCCGTACCGACCGGCATGAAGATGGGCGTCTCGACGGTGCCATGCGGTAGGCGCATGGTCGCGCGACGGGCGGTCCCGCATGTCTGTTCGACAGCGAAGGAGAGGGACATGAGTCGATTGTATGGGTGAGGCAAGCCGGGACTCACCCATACAATTACCGGGCGAGGTGCTCAGAACAGCAGCTTCAATCCAAACTGAATCTGGCGCGATGTGGTCGCTGTTGACGAAATCGTACCAGCGGTAGGTGAGGGCGTGGGCAACGAAGGTGGGTATGGTGTGGGCGGCGGCACCGGGATTGCAACCGGCGGAGGCGGCGGAAACGCGGGCGGGGGCACCGGGGTGACGCCCGCTGTGTAAACCACGGCGTTCGGTGTGCCGAAGTTCGTATGGTTCAGGATATTGAAAAACTCGGCCCGAAACTGCATGTTCAGCTTACTAGTCAACGCGGCATTCTTCTTGAGCGAAAGATCCAGGTCTGACAATCCAGGTCCGGTCAGTGTATTTCTTCCGATGTTGCCGTAGGTACCGGGTTGGGGAACTGTGAACGCGAGCGGATTGAAGTACTGCACCGGTCCCCCTTCAATGATATGACCGTGGAAGTCTCTATTGATGGACGGGCGAATGGGGTTCCGGCTGTCTCCATTGTTGGAAGGGTTATAGCCGAGTTGCGGTGTAAACGGGAAGCCAGACTCCAGAGTCGCGACTCCGCTGAGGGACCATCCGCCAACAATTTTCTCCTGCACGGCACTCGAGTTTGCCAGCAGCCGCTTACCGTGGCCGAAAGGAAGCTCATAGGTTCCATTGATCACCGCGACATGGCGAACATCCGTGTTCGATGGTCCGTAATCCAGGCTCGGTTTCGAAGGGAACATCACAAAGCCTGGGGCATTCGCGCCTACGCTGCTGTTCCATGCGGTTCCATCGTCCAGATTCTTTGAAAATGTATAGACGCCACGCAGTTGAAAGCCCTGGGTGAAGTGGCGATTCAGATCGACGGTGAGTGCGTTGTAATTGCTGATCCCGTCAGAAATCCAAGTGGTGCTGTTGCTGAGTGCCGGATTCGCAAGCGGGGTGCCAGCGGGATAGTACACACCACCGGGGCAGGTCGAATACGGGCAAGGCGTAGGAGTTGCCTCATTCACATCCTCAGAAAGTATCTGATGATATCCGTGATAGCCGATGTAGCCGATGATAATTGAAGTCTGCGCCGCCAATTTTCGTTCCACATTCAAGGAATAGGACAGAGAGGTAGGCGTGTACGCATCCGACTGAATGCCACTTGGCGAGACCTTGCTGCCTACCGGCGGTGGCTGTCCAGGAACAAAATACAGAGACGATACCGGAACATTTTTCAGAATATCGGTCGTGTTGAACGGCGCGTTTTGGTCCAGCCGGTAATCCAGGCTATCCAGCAACGAGCGATATACACCGAAACCCGCGTGCACCACTGTGTTTCCATTTTCCCTCGGCTGCCATGCGATGCCGATGCGCGGCTCCGGCAGGAACTTGGCACGATTGTTCGTGAAGGTCGAATGCGCGATGCGCGGCTGGGTCTCGAGCACTCCATTGGAATTGAATATGTAGTTTGAAGCACGACCTTGCGCCTCGTTCCATCCGTCCGTGGACTCGAAACGGAAGCCGGCGCGCAGCTCCAGATTCGGCCACAGGTGCACGGTATCCTGCACAAAACCTGCACCCTCGAGCGAACGCCAGCCAAGCGCGGTGGGTGAAGGCACAACCGTGAAGGTAGTTACGATTCCCTGTTCGAAATTCTTGATGCTCGAAAACGAAGCCTGCCCATATTGGTCCTGCGCCAGATCGCTATTTGACTGGATGCGCTGCAGCCAGAATCCGGCTTCCACCTGATGTTTTCCGCGGGTCACGTAAATGTGGTCCGCAGTCGTAAACAGGTTGCGCACAGCAGTGAGATTACTGCCTGCATTCGTGCCGGCGCCCGTGATCTGCGAAGCACCGTTCAGGGCCGTGCCGCCGCCGACCACAAGGGCGCCAATCGGTTTGCCGGCCACCCAACCGGGAACGTCGACTGGCGTCTCCCCGGTGAAGTAATATGCCCCGCGCGAAAACCCCGCGCGAAAGGTGTTCAACACGCTCGAAGAAAATACATGTTGTTCCTGTCCACTCAGCACCTGTTCCCGCAGTGTTTCAAAATCCGAGCTCAGCGGATTGGCTGTGGGAGTGGTCGCCGTGCTGTCATCGATCGTATACACGGCGGATGCAGTATCTGTTGACGAGATGTTGTAATCCAGCCGCGTGGTGCCGAAGTCTTCGCGAATGCGCTGCAAGGGGTGACTGTACGCTATACCGATTCCCTGGCCAACTTCTGCGTCCTGTACTGGCCAAAGCGCCAGCAGCGGCTGGACGCTGGGGACGGCTGCGGCCCGTGTGGCATTGTCTGGAACATACGTTACGTCGGAAAGGCCTAGATTTTGCCTGAATCCCTCATAATTCCCGAACAGTAGCAGCTTATTCTTTATCAGCGGACCACCCAGCGCGCCGCCAAACTGGTTGCGCTGAAATGTTGGAATATTCCCGTGATCAAAGTAGTTGCGGGCATCGAGCGCGCTGTTACGAAGAAATTCAAACAGGCTGCCGTGCAATTGGTTGCTGCCGGATTCCGTGTCTATGCTGATCTGCGCGCCAGTACGTTTTCCATACTCCGCGCCGTAGGTGTCTGAGACTACGTTAAACTCGCGAACCGCGTCCACGCCCAGCAGCTGACCGCTTGTGCCCCCAGGCAACACGTTGATTTCCGATGCTCCCGTGTACTCAATTCCATTGAGAAGATAAAGATTATCCTGCGGGCGATGCCCGGCAACAGCAAACATATTTCCGGGCGACGAGTTCGAAGTACCCACACCACCCGTACGTTCACTGGTGTAATTCACGGTGGCGGGATTCAGAGTGATGAGTTCATCGTAGCTGCGGCCGTTCAACGGAAGTTCCTTCACCTGCCGCGCGCTCACGAGTCCCGACATCTGCTGCGTGGTGCTATTGATCGCTAGCGGCACATCGGTCACCGCGACCTGTTGCTCAACTTTTCCAACTGCAAGCGTGGCATTGATCGTCGCGCTCTGCCCGACAACAAGGTTGATCCCGCTTTCTGAATATGTGTTGAAGCCTTCCTTCTCCACAGTCACTTGATACCGCCCCGCCGAGAGCGACGGCGCAGAGTAAACCCCTTCTCCATCCGAGACGATGTGACGCACTGCGCCTGTTTCGAGATCGCGAACTGTGACCTGGGCGCTCGAAATTGCCGCACCGGAGGCATCGTGAACGGTACCGGAGATCGACCCACCGACTACCTGAGACGGTGATGAAATCGCAAAGAAAGTCACGGCAATAACGACCAAAGATGAAAATATGAAATGGGGAATGCCGTGAAAAGACGCGCTTCTCATATAACTCTCCTTAAATGTGGTAAAAGGAACTACAAATTGGCTGGATCGAGAGGGAATGGGATGGGTATTAACAGCAGTGCATTCGCATGCCTGAAACAAGGCGCGCGAAGCTTAGCGAGTGTCGCTTGGCAGCATCGATCATGAAACAATTGTCGTGCTTCGATGCCGAGTTGTGGTGTAAAGCTTTCCTTACACATAGCCAGAGCGGTCTATGTGAAGGTTGAATTAATTTGGCAGTTAGTTTTAGAAGCTAATTGAGTACAGGCCAATCGTTATTCCAGGATATTGTTTTCACCCATAGAGCCGCATTCGCATTCTGCGCCATATTCAAAGCGTGGAATACCATGATGAATTCTCCGGTCTGCGAGTCGAGATACATGCTGCCGCCACCCGGAGCTTTCCACTCGCTGTTACCTTCGAGCAGAATGCTTCCGCCACCCTGCAATAGAGCTGTACCCTTGGCATCGAAGAAGGGTCCGTTCGGGCTCGAAGATCTTCCCACCATCTGCTTGTAGTCGTCATTTGACACGCTGCTGGCGCAACAATGGTCGACCGAGAGAAACAAATAATAGAAAGCCCCGTGATGGACGAGCGAAGCCCCTTCGACGGCATGATCCGGCGTCTGAGGGCGCGCGGCAAGCTCATAGCGAACCGGGTTGGAGGTGAGCAGTCTGCCTGTGGCCGGATCGATCTCGCGCTGCTTGATCCCGCTCCAGAAACTTCCGTAGGTCAGCCAGACTTTCTGGTCGGCGTCCACGAGAATATTCGGGTCAATAGCATTGAAATCATCGCCCGCACGCGATTGAAGTAATTCGCCACGGTCTTTCCAGCGATAGGCGGGATCGGAAGGATCAAGCGTTGCGTTCGTCGCGAAGCCTATGACTGAGGATTGCGAGCCGATTCTTGATGCTGAATAGTACAGATGGTAAACGCCATTGAAAAACGAGATATCCGGCGCCCATAGATTCGCGATGCCCGGTAGAGCCGTGCTGACCCATGCTGGGAGCTTGGTAAACACCTGCCCGCATGGTCTCCAGCTGGATTTGTCCGTGGAACAACGTATGGGAAGATACTCGCCGGAACTCGGGCTGACAGAATCCGTGCTGAACAAGTAGTAGGTACCACTCTGAAAGACTATGCTGGGATCCCGCACGGGCGCAGTGTCGCCTGTTAGCGAGTTTGTGAGGAGCGGCGTCGCCTGAAGGACGCTGAGACCATGCTGGGTCGGAGCTAGAGAAGCGCATCCGGCTAAAGCAAGGAAACACAACGAGATGAGGCGCCAATTACGCTGTTTCGGCGTGCGGAACCAAGTCACTGTGCCTGCGATGTAGCGAGTGAATTGGACCGATGCTAGACCCAGCGCGAAGCGCAGTCAACGTTTGTTTGCTGATCGAACGTGAGAAATATGTGGAAAAATGTCGCAGACGGATGCTCCAAAAAAACACACGCGGCCATAAACTGGCCGCGCGTTCGAGTCCTGTCTGCGAAGTGTATGAAAACGAATTACCGGCTGGCGCCGACTGTTTCTGCTTTGTTTGCCCCTAGCTCGGCCAATCGTTTCGCCAGAAGCTTCTCAAGATTTTCCAGCGCCGCCGTAAAGCCCTCGATGCCTTCCTTCAACTTGTCTGTCGCCATGCGATTTTCGGCATGCATTTTGTCGAAGGTCTGCTTGTCAATCTGTGAGCTTTTCAATCTGCATAGTCTTTGCATTCGCGGGATCAAGCTTGCGCGGAAGATCTTCGCGTTTGGAATCAAGTTCCTCGATCAGCTTCGGAGAAATGGTCAGCAGATCGCATCCGGCGAGCTCCTGGATTTCGCCAATGTTACGGAAGCTGGCGCCCATGACCACCGTTTTGAATCCAAATTTCTTGAAGTAGTTATAGATGTTCGTCACCGACTGCACGCCGGGATCATCTGCACCTTGATAGTCTTTGCCGGTGTCTTTCTTGTACCAATCGAGGATTCGTCCAACAAAAGGCGAGATGAGAGTTGCGTGCGCTTCGGCAGCGGCAACAGCCTGGTGAATCCCGAACAGCAAAGTCATGTTGCAGTGGATGCCTTCTTTTTCCAGTATCTCCGCTGCCCGAATGCCCTCCCATGTAGAGGCCAGCTTGATCAGCACGCGATCCCGCGAGACACCGCCCTTTTCATACTGCTCGATGATTTCGCGGGCCTGGGCGATCGATCCTTCAGTGTCGTAAGACAGGCGCGCATCGACTTCGGTCGACACTCGGCCCGGCACGATCTTGAGAATGCGCTTGCCGAATTCCACAGCAAGACGCTTAAACGCGAGGTTTGCGACGTCCTTATCTTTGGCGTTGCTGCCCAGTTCCTTCTTGGCATCCAGCAGTACCGCATCCATAATCGGCTGATATTGCGGCATCTGCACCGCCGTCGTAATCAGTGAAGGATTCGTCGTCGAATCCTGCGGCTTGATTCTCTCGATCTCCTCAATTTCCCCCGAATCGGAGACGATCACGGTCATTTCACGCAACTGTTCAAGCTGTGACTTCGACATACTTCCTCCTGGCGATGTTTCGGGCGCTGCATACCGAGTTCGGCGTTCGAATCGCTACTTCTGTTTAGATGCCCGGTCTCAAGTTTAGACTCGGAGCGTCACAATTGCGAGAAACAGCGACACGCATTCCGGGTCGGTATCGGACACAGTCGAGCTGTTTCGCTAATTAGAAGTCGCCGCATGGAAATTTTCCGCCAACACCTTCAAAATGGCCTGAGGTTCATGGCTGGGAACGACATACTCCACTCCACGCAGACCCAATACGCCTACAGGCGAGAGCGCGATGATCGGGACATCTGGACGGATTTTCCGTATCTGACGAACGATCTCTTCAAAATGCAGGTCCGAAACGTCCACATGGATGATGACAGCGTCCATATCGGGAAATCTCCGAAAAAGGGCAATGCCGTCTTTGCCGCTATAAGCGGTAATCACATTGTGCTTAGACGTCTCAAGCACCAGCTTTCGGGCCGACAGTCCTTCGGGCTGCTCGACTTCAATCATCAATACGATCACGCGCATTGTATAAACCTCCCACTAGATAGATGCATCGGCAGGGTTCCGCTAGTCGGCGGTGACAGAATTCCGCAACACTCCCGCCCCTTCGACTTCAACTTCAACGATATCGCCGGGCGTCATTGGCCCTACACCAGCCGGAGTCCCGGTGGGGATCAGGTCGCCCGGATTCAGTGTCATCGCGGAGGAGATGTACCGCAATAAGGTCGGAACGTCGAATATGAGATCGCGCGTCGACCCCTGCTGCTTCACCTGGCCATTCAATCGGGTCGTGACGGTTACTCCCTGCCCGCCTGGCTCGATGGCGTCAGAAACGAACGGACCGACCGGACAGAAGGTATCGAAACCTTTGGCTCGCGACCATTGACCATCGCTCTTCTGCAAGTCGCGGGCAGTCACATCGTTAACGATCACATAGCCACGTATATAAGGACGGACATCTTCGTCCGGCTTCAATTTACAGCACGTGCGGGCGATCACAACGCCAAGTTCCCCTTCGAAGTCGACACGTTTCGAGACCGACGGAATGCGAATCGCCGCACCGGGCGCGAGGATCGCAGATGGAGCTTTCAAGAACAGCAGGGGCTCCTTGGGAACTTCGTTACCCAGCTCGGCGGCATGGTCGCGATAATTGCGACCGATGCAGACGATTTTCGAAGGCGTTATTGGAGCAAGCAGCGTCAGGGCTGAGATCGGACGCGCGGCAAAGTCCTTTATTAGCCGCACCACAGTCCAGTCCTCCGGGGGAGGGGCGATCACGCGCACCATCCACAGCTCTCCCGCGCGCAGACCTAGCTCGCCATACTGCGGACCATCTTCCGTTTGGAAACGACAATACTGCATCGGATCTCTCTTCGACCCCGTCTAGGAGCCGGGCACTGTTACCAGGACTTCCGCAGACTTCGGACTTCTATTACCCGCATTGTCCACCGCAACGACTACATATGCGTAGGTATGGCCTGCCTGCACATGAACGTCGCGAAATGCGGGCGCGACAATCGGCCCGTCATCTTCGAGCGCAATCTGTTGGGATGCGGGAGCATTCGACGCAGGCTGACCGGTCGAAGTGTTCGAATCGGCTGTCCGGCGGTAGACCAGGTATCGAGCCAGGTCCGGCTCGGCGTTCGCCGACCATGAGAGATCAACTTCGGGTTTACCACCGTTGATAGTAGGGGAAATGGGCACAGCCGCCAAACCGGTCGGGGCTGCGGGGGGAAAGGTGTCCCGCGTGAGGACGCTGACTGGAACGCTCGGGGAACTAGCCATCTGCAGCTGCTCGGTTCCAACTTGAATTGTGACAACTCGCTGTGCCACGTACCGATATTCCCGGTTGAATAGGACGCCGGAATCGAGCGCTTTGTCTGTATCTTTGAAGGGCAGGAGGGAGACCTGCAGCGTCTGCTCGATCGGCTCGCTAATAAGCGGGAGCCCGCCGCTTGCCTTTCGGCTTGAATTCCGCGGATGCAGTAGCGTGCGCTGGAGTCGAATGGAGGTATGCGGCTGGAACTGGGCGATCCCCTCCCAGTGCAGGAGCACGCCGCGTTCCACCATATTCGCGGACAGGCCCTGAACAGCCGGGGGCGCCTCTCCGGCCAGGGTGTGCGCGGCGTTTGATGGGCCGGCGCTTCGCCCGCCCCGATTGAGAAGGAATACGGTATAGGTCATTGCCTGGAGAGGTCCCGATGTCAGTGTCTCTGGCAGCACCTCCGCATAATCAGCTGGCTTCCCGGGCGTGGCAGCAACGGTAGCGACGGTTTCGCAGGACGTGGCGAATGCCTGTCGGCAGATGCGCGCCAGCACCGGGGCTTTGATTTTTAGCCTATCGGTGGTCTCCTTCGGAGTGGTCCAATGCAGGCTCACGCGGTTGCCCGCACGCGCGGCCGTCAGATCGTGTACAGTCCTGGGCAGCTGCAGCGATGGCGGTTGCGGGCTGGCGGCCATTCCGCAACCCAGCACAAACAGAGGAAGAGGTCCCGTGCAGATCAGCGCCACAGCGACGCTCAATGCGGCTTTCATTTCAGAGATATAAGGCGAGCCGCCGCGTCGCATAGACAAGAGATTCACGCAACCCAAGCCTAGCAGGCCGCACTTCAACATTCCAGGCAGGCGCGAATCGCATGCATGTTGCCGTGCGAGTGGTCGAATACCGATCGCGGCATCGCAAGTCGACCGTCGCGCTAGCCGCCGAGAAGAAGTACTGACACGATCACGTTTGCGAGAGCGGCCCGGTTAGCAACGCAAGATTCATTGCGTTCGATCCATATTCGTCGCGCCTTCAGGCAGTCCTGCGCTTTTCCATCGCATCCAATACCCAGGAGAATTATGTCGTGGAAAAGCGAAATCCCCCAGCAAAGCAGATAGATTCTGAAAGCGCCGAATCTTTCATCGGCGAGAAAAAGATTGGCGAACGCATCAAGCGCCTTCGCTTGAAGAAATCGATGGGCCTCGTGGAGATGGGCAAACACACAGGCCTCTCCGCGAGTTTCTTATCGCAACTTGAAACCGGCAGGGTAGTTCCGACGCTGCGGAATCTTGCCCGCATCGCCATGGTGTTCAGCAAGGATCTTTCGTATTTTTTCGATCCCGAGCCGCACACCCTCTTCCGTATTCACAGAAAGACGGAACGCGTCCGTTTGCCCCAGAGCGGGGTGAACGACCCCACGTATTTCTTTGAGAGTCTCGGCTACCTGGTGCCGGATCGCACTCTCGATCCTTACCTGGCCGAATTCATTCCGGTAAAGAAGAACACCGACGTGCGGTCGCACGTCCACGCCGGCTTCGAGTTTCTGTATGTCCTGTCCGGCGAAATGGACATTCGGCACGGAACCCAAACCTACACGCTGGCGCCTGGAGACTCGGTTTACTTCGATGCAAGCACGCCCCACAGCTATCGTTGCACCGGGGCGGAAAAGGCCACTGTCATCATCGTCACACAGCACCAGACGGTAATGCCGCAGCCCTCAATGAATCTGCGACCGATGGGAACTTCGCTGACCGGAGTTGTGCGCAGCGGGGCCTCCGAACCGAGCGAAAAGCGCGAGAGCGAAGTTGCGAAGGATCAGACGCTACGGGCGTCGTAAGCGCTCCGACTCGTATCAGCCGGAACTCAGAAATATATCCGCAACGTCCTGCCAGCTGTCCACGCGGCGATGATCCGCGTTTCCCAAGTTGTGCGGCGAAGTAAAAAGAATGCCCTCGCCGCGAAAGCTGGCGAGGTTGTAAGGCATGTCGTCGATCAGAAAATTTGCGTGCAGAATGCTCTTGTCCCCACAGAACACAAAATTATGGGGAGAGAGAAATGGAAAATGCCGGCGCAGCCAACGGAATTTCGCTCCAAATGAATTCGGAAATGCCATGGCAGCGGTTGCGATGAAGATTTCGTAACGCCCAGCCATGCGATGCAACACCTCCTGGCTGCCCGGGATAATCGGCAGATCCTCGAAAAACTCATCGCTTTGCAGATAGCTTTCGATCAGCTTCTGACCTCCGGGGGGAAGTACCTGCCAGAGCCATTTTCCTTGAAGGTCATTTTTTGTGAAGCTGGTTTTCCGCTCCCGGTTATACCGGGACAGCAGCTCGCCCAGCGCGTCCGCGATGACCTCGTCCATATCCACTGCGATTCGCTGCATGCCGGGAAGGAGTCAATCCTCTCGCACGGGGTGGTCAGAGCCGGTGGCGGCAGCATGCGCCTGCGGAGCCGTTTTCGCGGGGCCCGCGGGCTTCTTCGCGCCGGGGGGCAGATGCATTGCATCGGTTAGATCGACGGCGGGATCGTAATACAGAAAGCGTCCGCAGGACTCGCAAAAATGCACCGCGCCTTCCCGAATTTCATTCCATCGCTGCGGGCGGACCACCATCTGGCAGGCGGAGCAGCGCTGCCCCTCGACGAGGGCAACGGCATTTTTTCTGGCCGCCGAGATGCGATCGTATTCCGCGAGCAGCTTGGCTTCGATGCTCGCGCGCACACGGTCCCGCTCGCCCGTGAGTTCAGCAAGTTGGGCGGTATCGCGTTTGCTTCCAAGTTCCGCCTCAGCTTGCTCGTTCGCGAGAGCGAGCTTCTGGTTCACGATCGTTTCGTCGAGGATTCTTTGCCGGGTCTCGAGGGCCTCGGTTTCGATCAGACTGGCGAACTCGAGATCTTCTATGCGATCGATTTCCTGCTTGCAGAAGGCGAGTTGATGTTCAAGCGCCTTCATCTGACTGTCGCTCTCGACACCTTCCAATTGCGCTCGGTATCGCGTGCTCTTTTGACGGAGATCCGCGGTGTCAGACTCCATGCGGCGACGCGCTGCGGATTCCTTAGCTAGTGCTTGTACATTCGCCTGCAAATCCCGGTTCGTCGCAAGCAGTGCCGCTTCCCTGGCGGCGATCTTGCGGGGATAGGCGGCGATTTGCGCTGTCAAAGCAGCAGCCTCTTGCTCCACCTGCTGTAGATGCGCGAGTTTGGCGAGCTCAGAATGCATAGGAAAGGCTTAGATGCGCAGTCTAGCACGACGAAGAGGCGCCCAATCCAACCACACCCGGCCCTTCGCCCCGAGGCGCGCAGACAAAGAGAAGAGTGCTCGCCGGGTCCGCCTGAGTGCTCACTTCAATCTGTCCTGTAAACTGCCGTGTTCGGCAAAACTGGCTTTTGGGGTGGCGTGAATGCGCAGATCGTTTCTGCTGGGAGTTTGTTTTTTTGTTTCCTTCGGCGTACTCGCGCAGACGGGCCATCACGGCGGTGGCAGGGCATGGACCACCAGCGACATTTTCAAAAACGGAGGCCCACTAGGCTCGGCGCCACGGAGTTATCTCTGGAATCCGGACGGGAGCGAGGTGACGTATCTATCGTCCGACACGGAACACGGCCAGCCAAACGACATCATCTCTGTGAACGCGAGGGATGGTGCGGCTTCCGTTCTGATTCCGGCAAACAAGTTGGCCCCCATTTACAACGCGCCGAACGATGAGCGGGACCGTGATCATCGCGCGCGCTATGGCCAGTCGAGTTACTTCTGGTCGCCGCACGGAAGCCGCATGTTATTCGACACCAATGGCACAATCTGGCTGTATGACATGGCGAAGGGTTCCGCTCAACAAGGAGCGGACAGTGGAATGGGCAGCGGCGACGACCCGAAGTTTTCGCCCGATGGCAAGCTGGTTTCTTTCATTCGCGACCGCAATCTGCACGTGCTTACGCTGGAAGGATCTCACGACGCAACCCTGACCAACACCACCCAAGACACCCTGCTGAACGGCATGGTGGATTGGGTGTACGACGAAGAACTCAACGTGCGCAGCAACTATTTCTGGTCGCCGGACTCGAAGCACATTGCATATTTACAGATGGATGAGGCCACCGTGCCCAGCTATCCCATTACCGACTGGATTCCGACGCACAGCACTATTTACCAACAGCGGTATCCGCAGCCTGGCGATCCCAATCCTGGAGTGCGCGTAGGCATTGTTGCCGCGAACGGGGGCGACACACTCTGGCTGCATGTTCCGGTTGCCGAGCACAACGATTACATCCCGCGCTTCGGCTGGCTCGATGACCACCACGTGTGGATTGAGCTGCTGCGCCGCGATCAGAAACACATGGAGCTGTACTTTGCCAACGCTGAGACCGGCGCCATCCGCAAAGTACTGGAAGAGAAAGACGAGAAGTTTCTGCCGGCTTCCTACGATGTGGATTTCCTGGAAAATGGCCAGTTTCTATGGACCAGTTGGAGAGACGGCCACACGCACCTGTATCTCTATTCCTACAGCAGCAAGGATCCGCTAAGCGCAGATGCAACTCTGGTTCGCCAGTTGACCCACGGAGATTGGGAGGTGCTGGGCATTGCGGATCTCGACACCACGAAAGGTGTCGTTTATTTCTCTTCGAATGAAACCGATCCGCGGGAAGAGATGCTCTGGCAGATCAATCTGGACGGTACCGGGAAAAAAATGTTGAGCACGACCCATGGCGTTCACGAAGCCTGGTTTTCTCCGGATAACGCACACTACGTCGATATGTTTTCAAGCCTGATGAAGCCACCGGTGGTGAGTGTTTGCGACCTATCCGGCACGTGCACTCCCTTCTGGCAATCGAAGCCGCTGGAGGGCTACAAGCTAGTTGCGCCGATCAGTTTCGCGAGCAAGGCGTCCGACGGCACCACGCTCTACGGCCAGCTACTTCTGCCCCCGGGCAGCGACAAGCCTGCCAGCATACCGCTCATCGTGAACCCGTATGGAGGGTCCGACGTGCAGACGGTACGTGACGAGTTTGGCGGCCAGAGCTTCCTGTTCGATCAGCTTTTGATGCAGCATGGGTTTGCCGTTCTGCACGTCGACAATCGCGGCATGGGTAGCCGCGGACGCGCCTTCGCCGACGCGGCGTACCACGGCTTCGGTCCGGCGCAATTGCAGGACCAGCTCACCGTATTAGACCGGGTGCTGGCAGAGCATCCGCAGCTCGATCCGAAACGAATAGGCTGGTGGGGCTGGAGCTGGGGCGGAACATTCACGCTGTATGCGATGACACATTCCGACCGTTTCGTCGCGGGAGTCTGTGTGGCTCCGGTCACGAGCTGGGATCTTTATGATTCCATCTATACGGAGCGCTATCTTGGCTTACCGGCGGAAGACAGGCAGGCCTACCACGATGATTCGGTCGTGAACAGCGCGGCGCATTTGCACGGAAATCTGCTGATGGCGCAAGGGACAGGCGACGACAACGTCCACATGCAAAACACAGTACAGATGATCCAGCAGTTCGTAACAGCCAATGTGCCATATCGCCTGCTGCTGTATCCGCGCAAGACACATTCGATCGCGGGGTTTCATGCCCGCACTCATCTCTTCGATGCTATTGAGCAGCAATTTGAAACCAATCTGAAGCCTTCTTCGAGTACCGACAAGTAGCGAGGATCGACCAAATGCCACATCCAGCAGAGCGGCCTGACACCAAGGAGCTGGTGCGGGGGCGCACGAACGTAGGCGATTTCGAGCTGACAATCTGCACCGACGGCACGTACTTCCTGGATGGCGGCGCAATGTTCGGCGTTGTGCCCAAGCCGCTTTGGGAAAAGCGCGCTGCCGCGGACGAGCAGAACCGCATCTTGCTTGGCGCGAATACAGTCATCGTGCGGACCGGAAAACACGTAATTGCGATTGAGACTGGCCTCGGCAACAAACTGCCACCGAAGCTGCGGGAGATTTATGGCGCCAGCGAGATGCTTCCCCGGAGTCTCGAGGCCGCAGGGGTGCGGCCAGAGGAAGTCGACGTGGTCATCAACACCCACCTGCACTTCGATCACTGCGGCTGGAATACAAGACGGAACCAGGCCGGCGAGATCGTCCCAACGTTCCCAAACGCTCGCTATTACGTTCATCGCGGAGAAGTGGAGCACGGCCATAAGCAGTTGGAGCGCGACCGCGTCAGCTACATCAGCGATAATTACGATCCACTGGCTGGCTCCGGCCAGATGACGCTGCTCGAGGGCAACCACGCCGAGATTGTGCCGGGAATTTCAATGGAGATGTATCCCGGCCACACGGCACAGTTGATGGCCGTCCACATCGACTCCGCTGGCCAGCGTGCCACTTACATTTCGGACCTGATCCCGACCAGCGCGCACCTGGATGTGACCTGGGTGATGGGCTACGATCTATTCCCGTTGACTTGCATCGAGGAACGGAAGCGTTTCTATAAGCGGGCAGTCCCAGAAAAGTGGCTGGTCTTGTTTACGCACGACCACCACCACCCGATGGGCAGGATCGAGGTAAACGAAAAAGGGAAGCTGCAACTTCGGGAGTTCGAATAGAACTCCCTTCGGGAATCTCCGCCCCGCTCTAGCGAGTCAGTAGAAGCTCCGGCTGGAACTTCAATTGAGTGGGCGCAGACCCTGGAAAATACGCATTCGTTACATATTGATAAAGCATGCGATGCGTGTTGAAAAATGAGCCGTTGATGGCAAGAGACATTCGCATGATCTCCGACCACTTCTCCGGATAGCGGTAATAAATCGGCAGGATTTCGGCTTCGAGCTTCGAATACAGCGATTCCGCCTCCTCGGCTTCGTCGGTCGACTCGGCGATCGCCCAGCCCGTCGCGCCTTCGATGCATCCCTCAATCCACCAGCCGTCAAGCGTGCTGAGACTGGGAACTCCATTCATCGCCGCCTTCATGCCACTGGTTCCGGACGCTTCATACGGCAAGCGCGGCGTGTTGAGCCAGAGGTCGGCGCCTCCGGTAAGGATGGAGCCGAGAGTCCATTCGTAATTCTCCAGATAAACAATGCGGAGCAGGTCGGAGTTGAGCGCCCTAGCTTCCTCAAAGACATGGTGAATGATGGCCTTGCCCAGATCGTCATGGGGATGTGCCTTGCCCGCGTAAACGATCTGCAGGCCGCCGTATTCTTCGGCAATCCGCGCAAGACGTTTCGCATCCGTAAACAGCATGTCGGCACGTTTGTACGCAGCGGCGCGCCGGGCAAATCCTATTGTGAAGCGGTCCTCGTGCAGTTGGACGCCAGTGAGTTCCGCGACAGTTGAGATCAGTTTCCGTTTTCCTTCGAGATGGTGGCTCCGAATCTCCTGGGGCGCAATGCCGATGGCGAACCGGAGATAGAGATTGTCTCGCCGCCAGCTTGGGACTTTCTGATCGAGCAGAGCCTGCATTGAAGGCTGAATCCACGTCGCGGCGTGGACCCCGTTGGTGATGGCGTGGACATCATAATCGGGAAACAGCTCTTTGGAGACCCGGCCATGCTGCATTGCCACGCCGTTCACGTAGCGGGAGAAACGGAGCGCAACGTAGGTCATGTTCAACATGCCGTCATGACAGCAGCCGAATTTTTCGAGTGCCTGGGTTCGCTCCTCCCCAAGTATTTGACGCGTCTGGTCGAGAGAGAATCGATCGTGACCGGCGGGCACCGGCGTGTGGGTGGTAAAGACGCAGCGCTCCCGGACAGCATCGAGGTCGGACTGCGTGGCTTGCAGCAGGCCGCCTTCATCGCGTTCACTGACGCGTTCTTCCAGCAGGCCCAGCGTCAGCAGCGCGGCGTGACCTTCGTTCATGTGGAACACGGCGGGCTGACATCCGAGCGCCGCGAGAATGCGCACACCCCCCATGCCGAGCACCGTTTCCTGACACTGCCTGTAGAACGTGTCGCCGCCGTAAAGATGGTCGGTGAACTCGCGAAACCAGGGATCATTGGGATCCAGATCTGTATCAAGAAAAATAACGGGAACGATGTTACCGTCGACGCCCACGATATCTTTGCGCCAGGCGCGGACCATAACCGGACGGCCCTGAATGGTGATCGCGGCGACCGGTTCGAGCGGCTGCAACATCTCTTCCGGCTTCCACGGCTCGTTTTCCTCTGTCTGCCAACCGTCGGCGCTCAGATGCTGGCGGAAATATCCCTTGCGATGCAGCAGCGTAACCGCGAGCAGAGGAAGGCCGGTATCGGCGGCCGACCGCAGTGTGTCACCTGCCAGTACGCCCAGGCCGCCGCTATACGTGGGAATATCCGGGGCGACCGCAATTTCCATCGAGAAGTAAGCGATCTTAATGTGCTTGAAATCGCCGCTGGACTGCTGCGGTTCGAGGGAGTCTTGCGAAAGGACGGCCATTGATGGAATTTTATCAGCGGTGCAGCGAAAACCGATGCAGGAACGCCGGATTTCAAAACGATCCCGATCAGGTGATTCAGGGTGCGACCTAAATTGCTTGAATTAAAACGGCTTGCTGGTGCGAATAGAGGTGTCAAATAGCGCGAACCAATACTTCCCGAGCAGCGGCTTCGAGACGCTCCCATATCGCATCGAGCCACTCCAGATGCTCTGGCTTCATCAGAACGGAACGCAAGCAGGTGACGGAGCTGGACCGCGATGCCGGCCATGTATCGGGCGGGAAGAACCCGATCGGCAGCTCAACCAGCGCGAGATGTAGATCTCGGTGTGCAGCGGCAGCGAAGAGAGCACGGGCGCGGGCGGAGCTTTCCTCGACCTCCCTTCCGCATACCGCCCAGACGACGATGTCCAACTGCGGTTCGACGGATACCAGAAAAAAATTCGACGAACGCAGGCGGCGATGGAGCTCCACGGCCGCGGCCCGGCATGACTCCAGCATGCGGGCGAATTCTCCCCCTGGAACCAACGGCAGCAAGCGCTGGGTCGCCCAAAGCGCGACCGCCGCAGCCCCGGCGCGGGAGCATTCCAGGCTGATTTCTCCTAGATGCAGCTCATCCGATGTGAAGTAGGTGTACGGCGAATCGTGCTTGTAAAAGCGTCCGACAGAAGGCTCCTGAAATAGCACGCAGCCGCAGCCATAGGGCTGCAGGCCATGCTTGTGCGGATCGATCACGATCGAATCGGCCGCGGAGAGTGCCGCATAGGCCTCTAGAACTTCCGAACCGAGGTTCGACGCCAGCTTGAAATAGCCTCCATATGCGGCATCGACGTGAATGCGAAAACCATATTTATCTCGCAGCGCAAGGATCCTGGGCAGAGGATCGACCGCTCCCAACGCCGTCGTTCCCAGGGTAACGACCACTGTACCCACATCTTCCTGCGTCAGCCTTTTCTCCAGCGCATCAGGCGAGATTCTGCCCTGAGTGTCAGTCGCTACACTCTCGAACGGTAGCTTCAAAACGCCGCAAATACGCTGGTGAGTGTAATGTGCCTGCTCGGAAGCCAGGATGGTTTTTCCGGGCGCGAGCTGACCCGCGATCCAGAGCGCCTCAAGGTTCGCGAAAGTTCCGCCGCTGGTCAGGTGGCCCAGGTGCGCCGTCCACCCGAACATCGCGGCCAATTCCTGCACCGCCTCGATTTCCATTTGCGAGCTGGCGCGGCCCCCGTCGAGCGCGTGGTTGTTCGGATTGATCCAGGTCGCCAGCATGTACGCGGCTCTGGCGATCGGATGGGGCGGTTTCAGCATCTGCCCGGCGTATAGCGGGTGAAAATAGGGGTAATTCTGGTGCATTCGACCCGCCACCTGGTCGAGTACCCCGAGCATGTCGGTGTGGACGAGCGGCAGGGGCTCGCCCGTCGGCAGCTCAGCAAAGCCTTCGGCCAGCCTGGGGAGGACCTCCTGAAGCAAAACGAGCGATTCGGCCTCAAATATCATGCGCCCAGCCAGCATAGCGCACCACCGGGACGAGCGATTCGGGTGGAAATCCGAGGTTCCGCGGGAGAGAAGAAGTTACCCTATAACGTGTATTTTCTGCTTGCGTTTGACAAAAATCCGGGTACACTGTTGTTGCGTGCGAATAGAACCGGGCAGTTGTAGACTTTGCCCAAAAGCGCAAGATTCTGCTTGTAGTCGCTCCGATTCCCTTCAACGTAAATTCAAATCGATTAGGAAACAATCTCCAAATGGAACAAGGTACAGTGAAATGGTTCAACGACGCGAAGGGCTTCGGCTTCATCTCGCGCCAAAATGGTGAGGATGTCTTCGTGCATTACTCTGCGATCAACTCAAACGGATTCAAGAGTCTGCAAGAAGGTCAGGCCGTGCAGTTCAACGTTGTGAAGGGACCGAAGGGCTGGCAAGCGGCTGACGTTCAGCCTCTGTAAGCAAGCACTAGGTTTTACCACAAAGGGCAGAGGAGCAATCCTCTGCCCTTCGTGTTTCTCGCTGAATATCCAAGACAATCCCCTCTCTTTTCGATAGCATCGGAACGTTCCCCCCCAGGCAGTCCCCGAACCAATGAGGAACGTTCATGCGCCTTCGGACCGGCCCGCCGCTGGCAAAGCTGTTGCTTGCGATTTCGCTCAGCTTGGTCGGCTTGCCCATTAGCGCCCAGTCCCCCGCCCAATCCTCCGATAACGGCAGCCTGCAGATTAATCTCGGCAACTCTGCCGCGGCGCTCACCGACTGGAAATTTCATCCCGGGCGACGATCCTGGCTTGGGCACAGCCCGGGTATGACGATTCCGGTTGGACGACAGTAGATCTGAGCGGCGGCGCCAACGCGCACGACCCCACCTTCAGCTCCGATTCATATGTACCCGGGTGGACAGCGAAGGGATTCCCCACGCTTGCGGGCTACGCCTGGTATCGCACTCGTTTTCAGGTCCTCGGCAATCACCGCGACCTGTGGCTGGAGATGCCGCCGAACTTCGACGATATTTACCAGGTCTACGTCAACGGGAAATATGTCGGCGCATTCGGAGAGCTGACGCCCCACCACATACACGATCTCTACTCCCGTTCCACGAGCTTCCATCTCCCTTTCGTACCTGCAGACGGGCAGGTGGTCCTTGCATTGCGTTTCTACATGGACTCTGACACCCCGCAATGGAATCCGATGGCGGGTGGCCTGCATTCGCCCCCGGTGATCGGCACGGCTTCCATCGTCACGCTGATGCAGGCCCGCAATAGCGCGGTAAATCTGCATACCTTTCTCGCATACCTGCTGCTGGCAATCGCGCTGGCTATGGCCGGAATTGCCGCTCTCTGGATTTTCCTGATCGATCGCAAGGAGCCGTCCTATTTTTGGCTGGCGCTCGCCTTTCTGCTCGGCGCGGTGACGAACCTGGCCGAATTCTGGGGAAGCCAGAGCTATCGGTTGACCGTCAGCCAAGAACTGCTTATGCGGGATGTATTGGGAGCTGTTTTGATTCCATTGTTCTGGCTGCTGTTCTGGGCGCATTGGTTTCGCCTGCGGCAGCTGCGACTGTGGGTCTGCGCGGGATGGGCGCTCACGCTTCTGGATCTCTGCGCCTTCGCATGCATGCGTCACTATGCTCTTGCATCGTTGTTCCCGCTGGCGTGGGCGCACCATGCCTGGCTGGCCACGGCCGTTTTGCGGACGGCATTCGCGCTGCTTCTGGTTGCGGTCACGATCGGTGGCATTCGGCAGGACCCCTCCGAGGGATGGCCCGCGCTCCCCGCCATTTTATTGCTAGGCGTCGGGTTGTTTTTCATCGACCTGCAGACCGTCGGTGTGCCGGTGACGTATTATCCGCTCGACATTCGCGTGGGCATCGACATTATTGCCTGGTTTGTGCTCGCGGTCATCGTTATCGGCCTTGTTCTTCGCCGGTTCCTCCATACTCAGGTTCAGCAGCAGGAATTGGCGCATGAAATGGAACAGGCGCAGGTGATGCAGCGCATCCTTGTTCCGCAGGTGCCGGAACACACTCCGGGGTTCGAGCTGGATGCCGTCTATTTTCCGGCAAGCGAAGTGGGCGGAGATTTCTTCCAGGTGCAGCAGGGGGATGACGGTTCTCTGCTAGTCGTCGTCGGTGACGTGAGCGGCAAAGGTCTGAAAGCAGCGATGACCGTCAGCACAATCGTCGGCGCGCTGCGCGGATGCTCCGCGCGCCAGCCCGCCGAAATTCTTGCGCACCTGAACCGCGTACTGTACGGGCAGGTCAGCGGCTTTGTGACTTGCTCCGCAGCGCTTATTGCGGTCGACGGCGCCATGACGATTGCCAACGCCGGACATCTATCCCCCTATCGCAATGGAGAAGAACTTGCAGTTGCGGGCGGATTACCGTTGGGACTCGTCCCGACGGGGTGCTATGAGGAAACCCAATATCAGCTCACTATCGGCGACCGGCTGGTTTTCATGTCGGATGGAGTAGTCGAAGCCCGCAATACTAATGGCGAGCTATACGGATTTGCGCGAACTCAGCGGATCAGCACCCAGGCCGCCGCTGCAATTGCCCACACGGCGAAACAGTTTGGCCAAGAGGACGACATTACGGTTCTGTCGGTGATGCGCACAGTCAACCTGAAGGCGGCGGTCGCATGAAGAAGATCGCGTCATTGGCTTTCTTGCTAATACTTTCGACATGCAGCGGGCTGCGGGCGCAGACCTTCAACCTGCAAACCGGCCGCGAACCCATCGCCTCGCTGGATGGCCTGTGGCGCTTCCATACCGGCGACAACCCCGCCTGGGCCAACCCGAACTTCGACGACTCGCAGTGGCCGCTGTTGCGCTCGGACAAGCCCTGGACGGACCAGGGCTATCCCGGCTACTCCGGCTACGCCTGGTACCGCTTCACGATTCAGGTCCCAGATGGGAACAAGCCAATCTCACTGCTGCTGACGTCCATCCGGACCAGCTATCAAGTCTATGCAGACGAAAAGCTGATCGGCGGATTCGGGTATATGCCGCCGAAAGAGCTGGCTCTGAATAGCCCACCCGAGACTTACGATCTTCCGCGCGTCAATCAAGTTGGCCCACGTACCCTTCACATTGCGGTCCGAGTCTGGCAATTTCCGGAGTGGGCGTCCTACGCCCCCGGGGGCACTCTACAGGCAGGGAGCGCGGCTGGGGACACCCTATTGATTCATCGGCGAATGCAGATTCAGAGGACGGCATTTTCGTCCCAAATCGCGAACACCTACACCTACGGCGTCCTGACCTTGTTGTTTGGCTTGATCGTTCTGGGCCTGTTTCTCTTCCGCCCGGCGGAACGCGAGTATCTTTGGTTCGCCCTGCTGCTACTGGCCGCCGCCGCGGATACCGCCAATACGATTGGCGTCTACCGGTCCCTGATCCCGGTGCAGATATACGACATTCTCGATGGCTTGCTGCTTGCGACCTTTCAGATCGCGGGATTGCTGTTCTTTGCCCGAGTTTTGCGCGCGCGAAGAGACTTCTGGTGGTGGTTCGCCTGTGTTGCCGCTGGCATCGCATCCATTACGGAATTCACCTACATCCTTCACTTCAGCTCCGTAGCTGTCTCCGGACTGCTGTCAGTGCTCTTCTTCCTGCCCTCCGAGCTGTGGATTCTTATTGTCCTGGTACGAAGGGCCGTGCGCAAGGACGCCAACGCACGTCTGCTGCTGGTTCCGGTGCTGCTGGATTACGGCTTGGTTCTGTTGGATAACCTGACGGCGATTTCGTATCAGCTGGGTTGGCAATCGCGCGCGATCACGGTGAATGTATCGTTGCTGAATTTTCCCTATCCTCTCCAGTTGACGAATGTGGTCTTTACGATTTTTGTGCTCGCCATGATGCTGTTTCTTGTCCGCCGCTTTTCGCTGGCGCGCCGGGAAGAAGAGCGGCTCTCCGGCGAACTGGAAGCCGCCCGCAGCATGCAATCCCTACTGGTTCCGGCTACCGCACCCGAAACTCCCGGATTTGCAGTCGAAAGCGTCTACATCCCCGCCAGCGAGGTCGGTGGAGATTTCTTTCAAATTCAGTCCGGCCTAGATGGTTCGCTGCTGATTGTCGTAGGCGATGTAAGCGGCAAAGGATTAAAAGCCGCCATGACGGTCAGCACGATCGTCGGCGCGATGCGCGGATGCTCCGCGCGCCAGCCCGCCGAGATCCTTGCGCACCTGAACCGTGTACTGTATGGCCAGGTCAGCGGATTTGTGACCTGCTCCGCAGCGCTGATTGCAGCCGACGGCAAGATGACGATTGCGAACGCTGGACATCTGTCTCCCTATCGCAATGGAGAAGAGCTGGCGGTTGCCGGCGGGTTGCCGCTTGGCATTGCGACGGACGGGATTTACGAAGAAGCACGGTTCCAATTGGCTCCCGGCGACCGGTTGACCTTCGTCTCCGACGGAGTCGTCGAAGCCACCAATCTCAAACGGGAACTCTTCGGCTTCGAACGGACGCAGCAGATCAGCCGTCAGCCCGCAGCCACCATCGCAGACGCCGCCAAGCAGTTCGGCCAGGAAGACGACATCACCGTGCTCGCGATTCAATATACTGGCGCCGAGGCGTTGACTGCCTGGGTGTCCCAGGTTTCGCTTCTGATGCCTGGGATTTCGCCCGATCGACGGGATGCGACCACATAACATCAAGGCGGCCCTCGCATGAGGAAGTTTTATCTGCTTCTCGTTCTGCTCCTTCTCTGCGCCAGCGGCCTGCGCGCGCAGACCCAGGAATCGACGACAGAGTATCTAAGTGCAGCCTCCATCCAGCTTGGAACCCCCGCGGTCGCGCTGAATGGCCCGTGGAAATTCCACACTGGAGATTCGCCGAAAATCGGAGGGGTAGCGGCTTGGGCGCAGCCGGATTTCGACGACTCCGGCTGGCAGAACTACACCATCGACCCCAAAAATCCGAACATGACCGCAGTGGAAGCCGTCCAGTCGAAAGAACTCCCGGGATGAGGAGCTGGAACAATCTCAACAACATTCTCCAGGTGATTTTTTGCATCGCTATTTGCCTGCTTCTGCTGGGGATCGCGACTGACGGGCTGCGAACGCTGGGTAAAAAGGCGTGGCTGCCGCTGAGCCCGGCGGTTTTCCTTGCGGGTCTGTTTGTAATGAGCATCCTTGCCATCGTTTTCCCGAAATTTCTTGGAATTGCGCCATCCGTGGACGCCGTCCTTTTATGTTGCTTTCCGCTGGCTGTGCTCGTCGTTTTCCTGTTTCGTTTTACTCAACAACAGCGGGAAAATGCGCAAATGATCGGCGAACTGGAAGCGGCGCGCAGCATGCAGTCGTTGCTGGTCCCGGCAACTCCTCCGAACACGCCTGGATTCGCAGTTGAAAGCGTGTATCTCCCCGCCAGCGAGGTTGGCGGCGATTTCTTTCAGATTCAGGCGGCCGAAGATGGATCGCTGCTGATTGTGTTGGGGGATGTCAGCGGCAAGGGCCTGAAAGCGGCAATGACCGTCAGCACCATCGTCGGCGCATTGCGCAATGAGAAAAGCCGCCAGCCGTCACCGATCCTGGCCAATTTGAACCGCGTGCTGCACGACCAGATCACCGGCTTCGTCACCTGCTGCGCGGTTCTCATTTCCGCCGACGGAAGAACGACCATTGCCAACGCCGGGCACCTGTCTCCCTATCTGGATGGCGCGGAACTGACGATTGAGGCTGGCCTGCCGCTCGGCATTGTCGCGGAGGGCGGTTACGCGGAAACGCATCACGACCTTGCTCCCGGAGAACGGCTGACGTTTGTATCGGATGGCGTCGTAGAAGCGATCAATCACAAGCGTGAACTCTTCGGCTTCAACCGCACTCAGAAAATCAGCAGTGAGTCCGCGGAAATTATCGCAAACACGGCGAAAGAATTTGGTCAGGAAGACGACATCACCGTCGTGCGCGTTCAGTACATGGGTGCTGAGGTGATGAGTGCCTGAAGCCGAGAACCCACGGCTCAGAAGCGCGCTGAGATGTTCCTGTCAGCAGGCAATAACTTCAATCTCTACCAGCGCATCTTTAGGAAGCCGCGCGACTTCGACCGTCGATCGCGCCGGTGCGGGAACATCTTCCTGCCGCGCGAAGTATCCCGCGTAGACCGCATTCATCGCCGCGAAGTGGTTCATGTCCTTCAGGAATACCGTGGTCTTGATCACGTTTGAGAGGCTGAGCCCGGCAGCGGCCAGAACAGCTTCAAGGTTCTTGAGCGCGCGATGTGTCTGCGCTTCAATGCCGCCGGAAACGAGCTGTCCAGTGGCCGGGTCAAGCGCCACCTGGCCGGATGTAAAAACAAAATTTCCTACGCGTATAGCCTGAGAGTAAGGGCCGATCGCCGCAGGCGCGTCCGATGAATGAATTGAAGCTTTGGGTTCGCTCATAGCAAGTCAAATTGTAGTCGACCTGCGGAACAAATTTATCCAGCATCGGCCGCGTCCATGAGTCAAATAATTCTGAGGGATGGATGCACTTTTTGCGCCGAGCCAAATTATTTTTCGCCGCAGCGTTATTGACTGTTTCATTCCACGCAGCCGCATGGGGGCAGCGCCTCTCCACCAAGCCATTGCCCTCCGCCGCGGAACTGAAGCAGCGTGTGCTGCAAAATCTGAAAAGATCGCGGGCGGAACAGGAACGCTATATCTGTAAGACAATCAGCCGGAATGACATCCTTGATAAGAATGGCAATGTCAAGAAGCGCCGCGTCCGCCAATACGACCTGTTTTTTGTAAACGGTCAGGAAATTGACGAGCTAACCGGCAAGGATGGAAAGCCCCTCGACGCCGATCAGCAGAAGAAAGAAGCTGGTCGCATTCAGGACCAGATCAAGAAAGACTCGGACATGAAATATGTCGAGAAGCAGGATGCCAGGAATGAAAAGCAGCTCGACACATTACTGGGAATGCTGCGATTCACGAATGGCCACCGGGTCGAAGTCGCTGGTCGTGCAACCCTCGCATACAACCTCACCGGCGATCCCGAGGTTCATCCTCATGGGACGGAAGAAACTTTTCTGCACGCGATGTCAGGAACAATCCTCGTAGATGAAGTTACCGGCGAACTAGTGGACCTGAACGCCCGACTCGAACACGACGTGAAGGTGGGCGGCGGTCTGCTGGCGAATCTCCACAAAGGCCTGTGGATCCATGTGCGGCAGCAGCGCTATCCGGATGGAATATGGCTTCCCAACCTGATCGAGGGAAATGGAGACGCGCGGGCAGCGCTGTTCTTTCATCCCTTTTTCAAATTTTCAGAAACTATGAATGGCTGCGCGTTGACGAATGTGGAGACGAGTGAAGTACCTGCGGCGGAAACTGGTAAGAACAATGTGCACGTCGCTCCGAAACCTAAAGCGCATAACTAAAGCTTCTGCTGCCGCTGCACTTCCCGCACGCCCGGAACGCGACGAAGGCCGTTCATCAGCCGCACGAGATGGCCAACGTCGTAGGCATCGACGACAAATTCCACGATCGCCTCCGCGCCTGTGCCGGCCTTTGTATCGACGGCGCGGATGTTTGTTTCGTCATCTGAAATAACGGCCGTCATTTCGCGCAGCATGCCAGCGCGATCATCGCAGAACACAGTCAGCTTCACCGGATAGGTGGCGTGTTGTGTTGCGCCTTCTTCAGCCTGCGTTCGCGCCCATTCAACCGCAATCCGCCGGTCCGACTCGTACAGCAGGTTTTGCACGTTCGGACAACTGCGCGCGTGAACAGCGACCCCCTTGCCGCGAGTGACATAGCCGATAATTTCTTCGCCGCGAATGGGATTGCAACATCGCGCCCGATACACCAGGAGGTCGTTCTGCCCTTCGACCGTCAGCGAGTCCGAACCCTGACGGAAATAAACACGCTTGACGGCGTCCGACATTCCCGGCGTGGCTTCGACTTCAGGAGTCTGATTGCTGGTCGAGCCCGGCACCAGCCGGTTGAGTACCTGCCGCGCCGAAAACTTGCCGAATCCAATTCCTGCGAGCAGGTCGATAGCATTGCCCAGCCCCGATTCCGTGGCAGCCCTGGCGTGCTCGGCCTCTGTAACTTGAGCGAGCGAGACCTTGTATTTGCGCGCTTCGCGGTCCAGCAGCTTGCGGCCAATTTCAACAGCGCGCTCGCGCTGATGCTCATTCAGCCAATGCTTGATCTTGTTGCGCGCGCGCGTGCTTCTGACGAACGTCAGCCAATCGCGGCTCGGTGTGTGGCCATTCTGAGTAACGATCTCTACGATGTCCCCATTACGGAGCCGCGTTTTCAAGGGCACCATTCGGCCGTTCACCTTCGCGCCCGTGCAGGTGTTTCCCACCTCGGTGTGGATGGTGTACGCGAAGTCAATGGGCGTAGCTTCTTTGGGCAGCACTACCACTTTGCCCTTCGGCGTGAAGGTGTAGACCTCCTCCGGGTAGAGATCAATTTTCAGCGTCGAAAGAAATTCGTTTGGATCGGTCATGTCGCGCTGCCATTCGACGATCTGCCGGACCCAGGCGAGGCGCTGCTCATCTTTCGCGTTTACCGGCGATCCGCCGGACTTATATTTCCAGTGGGCCGCGATGCCCTCCTCCGCAACGCGATGCATTTCCTCCGTACGAATCTGCACTTCAAATTGATGGCCGCCATCCGCCATCACCGTCGTATGCAAAGATTGGTACAAATTCGGCCGCGGCATGGCGATGAAGTCCTTGATGCGCCCCGGCACCGGCCGCCACATGCTGTGGATCAGGCCGAAGACGGCATAGCAGTCCTGCACGGATTGCGTGATGACGCGAACGGCCAGCAAGTCGTAAACCTGATCAACCGTGATGCGCTGACGCTGCAACTTTTGATTGATGGAGAAAAGCCGTTTGATGCGCCAGTCGACGCGAGCTGTGATGTTGTTTTCGGCGAGCCGCTCCAGCAGCAGGGCTTCGATGCCGCGAAGAAATTTTTCTCCCTCCTGGCGATGCGCCTCGACGGCGTTGCTGATCTGATCGTGGCCCACCGGATCGACATACTGAAACGAGAGATCCTCCAGTTCGCTTCGGACCTTTCCCATGCCCAGCCGATGCGCGAGCGGCGCATAAATATCAAGGGTCTCGCGCGCAATCGCCTGCTGGCGTTCCGGCGGCAGATGTTCGAGCGTCCGCATATTGTGCAAGCGGTCGGCGAGCTTGATGAGCACCACGCGAACATCCGACACCATCGCCAGCAGCATCTTGCGGACGTTTTCCGCCTGGCGATCTTCGCGGTTGGCAAACTGAATCTTATCGATCTTCGTGACACCGTCGACGATGTGCGCAACCTGCTCGCCGAAGATTTCCGAGATCTGGCGACTGGTCACCGGAGTATCTTCCACCGCATCGTGCAGCAGGCCGGCGGCGATCGCGGTGGCGTCAAGCTTCATCTCCGCCAGCACCAGAGCCACTTCCAGCGGATGCAGCGCAAATGGATCGCCGGACGCGCGCTTCTGTCCGGCATGGTGCTCCAGGCAAAAATCGTAAGCTTGCTGGATGATCGCGATGTCGTCTGTGGGGCGGTTCTGGCGCACTGTCGCGAGCAACACCTCAAAGATTTGCGCGAGGTGTTGGTTGTCAGCATCCGGGGATGCCGCTCGGGCTTGCACCGTGGCCATGATTGATTCTAGTGGAACACGTTAGCATAACGATAGGTCACGGTACCCCAAACCTCCACTTTGAGACCCGGGTTTCCAGACAGAAGGGAACCATGGCACAGAAGAAACCGAAGCAGTTAGAGATTGAAACGGAGAACGACGCCGAAGGCATTTCGGACCCCGATGAGCCCGTTCAGGTCATCGGAACGACGGCCATCATCAGCCGGCGCGCAGCGGATCGCGTGCATGCCGGCCACCCGTGGATCTATGCGTCGGACGTTGAGCAGTTGATTTCAGACAGCGGAAATGAAGTCCCGCCAGGCGCGCTGGTTGCCGTCTCCGATGCGCGGGGAAGGCTGCTTGGCACGGCCATTTACAGTGCCGCCTCCCAGATCGCCTTGCGGATGATGACGGCTGACGCTGTTTCCGATCGCGATGAGTTCCTCGAATTGCTGCGTGGCCGCGCCCGGCGAGCGATTCAGATGCGGCTCGATGCGTTGCGCGAGACAGAAGGAACGAACGCATGCCGCCTCATCTTTGGCGAGGCGGATGAGCTGCCCGGGATCGTCGTCGACCGTTACGCCGAGCTGATAATCGTGCAGTTGCTGACGCAAGGCACCTACTTCGACGACGTGCGGAAGGTAATCGTCGATGTGCTGCGGGAAATGCTCGCGCCCGAGACAATTCTGGAGCGCCCCGACGCCCGCATCCGCGAGCTCGAACAGCTATCTGCACCCTCATCCGCGCCTCTTTACGCAAAGGATGAGAATGCGCCCAGGCTGGCGACGATCTTCAACCTGAATGGACTCCGCTTCCACTTCGACGCGAATTCCGGACAAAAAACCGGCGCGTTTCTCGACCAGCAGGAGAACTACCTGGCCGCCGCGCGGTACGGGCATGGACGCGCGCTCGACATCTGCACGTATCAGGGAGGATTCGCGTTGCATCTGGCGCGGCGCTGCCCGCAAGTGACCGGCGTCGATGCCTCTCGTGCCGCGCTTGAAGTCGCGGAAACGAACCTGATCGAGAATCGCAACGAGCTTGCCGACCGAGGCCAGGGAGTGGAATGGATTGAGGCGAACGCCTTCGATCTCCTGCGCGACTGGAGCGATGCAGGCGAGGAGTTCGACACCATTGTTCTCGACCCCCCGGCGTTTGCAAAATCGAAGCGCGCCGCCGAAAACGCACTGCGCGGGTACAAAGAAATGAACCTGCGCGCGTTCAGTATGCTGCGCCCCGGCGGCATTCTGGTGACCTGCTCGTGTTCCCACCACGTTCCATTGGCAGAATTTCAGGCCGTGGTTGCCGCTGCGGCAAGCGATGCGGGCTGCCGGGTCCGCCTGCTGGAAATCCGCGGCGCAGCCTTCGATCATCCGGCGATTCTGACGATTCCGGAGACGCAATATCTGAAGTGCCTGATCTGTCGCGTAGAGTAAACTGCGCTATGTCATCTACATATTCAGAGTCAGGACAGATTACCGTCTGACATAGGCCAACTAATCATGTATTGGGTTTACAACCTGCCGAACTGGTTCTTTGAGTGGCTAACCATAAGCCTCTTTGTGGCTTTCAGCCTGGCAGGTTTGCTTCCCAGCAGAAGATGGGTGGCTCGCGTTCACGTTCAGCATTCGCATAACGATATCGTCGGCTTTTACCTGGCCGCGATAACGGTCCTCTACGGAGTTACCTTGGGCCTGCTCGCAATAGGAGCATGGACGACCTATGTCGAAACTGAGGCGACCGTGGCCAGGGAGGCAGCGGCGCTGGGCAGCGTCTATCGAAGTGTCGGAGATCTTCCGCAACCCGCGCGCGGTGTCCTGCAGAATGATCTTCGTACCTACGCTCATCAAATCATCTACATTGGTTGGCCAGAGCAGCGACAGGGAATTCTCCCCACGGAAAACCGCGCGACTCTGAACAAATTCCACCATGACCTTCAGACATTTGAGCCCGCGACCGAGTCACAGAAGATTACGGACGCGAACGTTGCCCAGGAAATGGAAGCGCTGGAAGCCGCGCGAAGCATCCGCCTCGATAGCGTTACGGAAGAATTGCCCACGCCACTGTGGACGCTCATCCTGGCGGGCGGGTTGATCTGCATTATCGTTACCTGGTTCTTTCATATGGAGAGCCTGAGCATGCACATCTGGATGACGATCTTGTTTTCCGGACTGCTCGGGCTGATGGTTTTCATGGTGGCGGCGCTCGACAATCCGTACCGAGGAAAAATCAGCGTAGGCCCCGATCCCCTGGTCCGCGTTTATGGCCTGATGAACAATCCGAACAAGTAAATCGATTTGACCTTGTTCATGCGACGGGTGAATCCATCGCGTTTTTTCGGAAATTGTCGATAGTGCCTTTGCGATACTTCCCCCGCCTGGACATCTGGCCGACTGTCAACGCAAGAGGAGAGCCGACCGTTCGTCGAGGACGGGTGCCTAAAGTCCAGCGCGGGATTGGTGGGCTTTGATTTTAGCTGTGATATCTAGAGCGAGGGCCAGGGCGGCGCGGCCTTCTTTTGCGTTCACTTCTGGCTGAGTTCGCTTACGTACCGCTTGGAGAAATGATTTCAGCTCCAGACGCAAGGGTTCGCCTGCGGGAACTTCGAGCTTTCGCATCGTCAGTTCCGGCGTGGGATGGCGCTGGTCGGCTGGCTGGAAGTTGACCTTCTCGAAGGCGGGTGCGGGCGGTGCGGAGGCTTCTCGCGCTTGCGTGGCGGCCACGTCCACGCAGAGAACGTCCTGGCGCGCGTAATCGATCGAGATGTACTGATGCGGCTGGAAAAAGCGCATCTTGCGCACACGTTCCGTGCTGACGCGGCTGGCGGTGAAATTGGCGACGCAGCCGGATTCAAATTCGATGCGGACATTTGCGATGTCCACCTTCTGAGACAAGACAGGCAGGCCGACCGCGTGCAATTCGCGAATGGGCGATTGCACCAGGCTGAGGACCACGTCTAGATCATGGATCATGAGATCGAGAACGACATCGACATCGAGCGAGCGCGGCGTAAAGACGCTGAGGCGATGGACTTCAAAGAATAGCGGCTGCCGCAGGATGGCACGAACAGCGCGAACCGCAGGGTTGAAGCGTTCGAGATGGCCCACCTGAAGAATACGGCGATTGCGTTCGGCGAGTTCGATAAGTTCGTCTGCCTGATCCAGAGTTGCGGTCATCGGCTTTTCGAGCAGGACATCTACGCCCGCTGTTAGAAGCTCGGCCGCGACTTGACCGTGAAGCGAAGTTGGAACGGCGACCGAAGCTGCATCCGGCAACGGTTGCGCGGCCAGCAGCTCGCTGAGAGAACGATAGGTGGGGAGAGAATATTCCGACCCGAGAGCGGCGGCGACAACCTGGTCCTTCTCGACGATGGCGGAGAGATGGACGGGCGCACCGGACTGTTCGAGTTCTCGCCAGACGCGCAGATGGTTGCGGCCAAACGCTCCCGCGCCGACGACCACGATGCGTGTTGTAGGCGGCTCAGGCAAAGGCGGCTTTGAAAAGATTGTGAGCTGTCTACTTTGCTTCGACGGCCTTAAGGCAGCGCTTGTAAAGATCGAGCAGATGGGTCACTTGATCTTCATTTTTGGATGCGGCGCCGGCGACGAATCCGGCGGTAGGGGCCGCGGGACGGCCTACGCTGGCCGTGATTGCAATGAACTTCAGGAGATCGAGAGCGATGTCCTGATCGCGTCGCGCACCAGAATTCCCTTGGGAAGGTTGTTCCATACGTGATGATTTCCTCCAACGGCGATGCTAGCAGATTCGCCCATCAGAATTCTGAAAGAACGTAGCAGGCGCGTCCGACGATGTAGTCGCCGGGCTGGTCGTTTGCGGAAAGCTCGATGAGGCGCACAGGAATCTGCGGGTTGCGCGGACGAAGGATCAGCGTGTCGTTGTCGAATTCGAGAAAACACATGTGAAGCGCGTCGGCGGTATGAACGGCGTAGACGGTTGGCGACTGGGAGCGATAGAGCGCGAGCGAGTTATAGTGTCGATCGATGACTACGGCGGAGTCCTGACGCAGCAGCGGTTCCATCGCAGCGGCATGCAGCGCGTCGGCGCGAATGGCCACGAAACGCTGCCAGAATGCGCGTCCGGCGATGGGTCGCTCGCGGGAAAAATGCAGAACTGCGTCGGGAACTTCGATGGTGTCGATGACCTCTGAAGGCTGGATACGCGCGCTGGTAGCGGCTGCGGAGTGGGTTACGACAGAAATGGATTGCGTCAGGGAGGCGGACTGATGGCGCGCCGGAGAGGGGCGGATAGCGTCGGCGGGAAGCAGGTCAAAGACGGAAATATTCTGCGTGGCGAGAACGCGATCGAGGCCTTCGAGGCTCAGGGAGCGCTTTTGAGTCAAGAAGTTAGAGATATGTGCCTGCTGGTAGCCGGTCGACCTGGCGAGGCTGGTTCCGGAGATGATTCCGCGCTCGATCCGCCGCAGGATCTCGAGGCGAAGATTTTCGTGAAGAGCATCAAACTTCATGTACGAACAATAGCATTGAGCTATAGTTGCCAGCCAGCCATATCTTTAAGCTAATCGAGGAATTCTGCTCAAATTCTGGACTTGATCCAGAATGGAATCGGCTCTATATCCAATCGAAATGTTTTTGTTGACATCATTCCGAATTCCCGCTATCACAGACAGACTTTCTCGTTTCAAAAAAATGAGGCTGACCACGTTGACCCTTACTCCCCCAACTCCCAGGTCATAAACAAAGAAGTGTCTCCAGTTTCGCTCGTTACATGGGCGGCTCGGGAGACGTATTCAGGCAGCTTAAACGGGCTGCTATTGAAGCTGGAGACGTGCCCGCTGGGCCGCAATTCGAACCATAGAGTTCGAGCGGCTAAGCAGTCTCCGCAAACCGCTTTCTATCGGGGAGCGCTTGAAGCGCGCCCCGGTAGTGGAGTGACTCTTTTGCCTTGGAGAACATTTACTCATGAACCATTCCTATCTGCACTTGAAGATCTGTGAAGGTTGCGGCCGCCTTTGGGCGCGCAACAACACAGTTGCCAGTATTTATTGCCGTCTATGCACCGTCCATTTCGCCGACTTCCCCGCACCGCGAAGTCGCCGTGCTAAAGGGCGGCCTCGAAACAGCAGCCACACCAAGA
This sequence comes from uncultured Acidobacteriota bacterium, assembly GCA_963744615.1. Taxonomy (GTDB): domain Bacteria; phylum Acidobacteriota; class Terriglobia; order Terriglobales; family Acidobacteriaceae; genus JAKAAZ01. Next base: position 418,017 of record CAVUUE010000002.1, on the reverse strand, counting down.
CGACACAGCCCATCCAGGGAGGTGCGCGATGAGTGCAGCGTTCCCACTGTTCACCTTGCATGCTTCGGAGCTTTCGAAGTCGAGCTCCGCGAAGCTGGCACTCACGAACGAATTTTCGGCGGAACGGACGAACGTGCGTCCAAAGCCGGAACTTGCTTTCTACCGCAAGTACACTGAGGCGATGTTACGCAGGTACATGCGGCTATCACTTAGCGTCGGAAGAATGCCGGCGCTGCTGGGTCACGACGCATTCCGCGGAAAGATGAGCACTTACAAAGTGACCAGCTTCGAAGACTCAGTAATTTTCGTCTATGACGTTGAAAAATGCCTGAAGAAGCTGGACAGCTTTTCCCAAGAGCTGATCCGGCGGATTTCGCTTCAGGAGTACACCCAGGGTGAAGCAGCCGGATTGATGCGAGTGAGCCTGCGGACAATTGTTCGCAGATATGGAGATGCGGTCGATACGCTGACACAGATCTTCATCGATCACAAGCTACTCGATGTCGATCCTATGGACGGGTCAAGCAACGGCAGGTGAGACTGAGGATAATCTGCTGATAGCAATGGGCCTAACAGGGAGGATGGAATGGCTTAGTATTCCATACCTCTCTGTTAGTCTTAGCTCATAGATGAAGAGAGCAAGACGGCACGGACAACACGGCTTGATTATGAAGCATTTCAGCGGCCGGCGGTTTCGAAAGTCCTGATTCGGTCCTATGATTCCTCTGAACGGCTAAGTCGTTTGGAGGTACTTACGGGCAGGCTAGAAGCGGTTCGCTTCAAGACAGTGACTGAATTGAAGTTCCCCAAAGTGCCAAACTTGCGCTTGCAAGACATCCAACTTACTTACATGAACCAAGATGAGAAGGCACCCTGAGACGGGCGCCTTCTCATCTTTCTTTGGAACAGGATGGAATGACGTGACGAAGCAACGTTCGCCGCACAGAGCCCCTGTGAAAACACGTGCGTCCCGCAAGACTGCGACGGGCGCAAACAGCGGCGTGGGCATGGATCGAGAGCTGCCCGTAAGTGGAAAGCTGGCCCGGGCAGAGGACACAGCGGAACATGCGGAACTGGCCCGCAAATTGGTCCTGAAGTCATGGACCGGGATCGTACAAGGACTTATCAAAAAAGCGAAGACCGGTGGATATCAACAAACGAAATTGCTCTTGGATCTTTGCGAACTGACCAAGGGCGGCTCAGAGCTGAGCGGTCAGCACAAGCGACAGCTTTGCGATGCGCTATTAGAAGGGCTGGGGTGGTCGCCGACGGAACTGCAGGAGCAGGCGGACGATTCCGAAGCCACTCCGGCGGCTGAGGCTACGAAGGGATTCGAGCAAGTGTCTTAGACAGCCAAGACGCGAGGCTTCTAGACTGCGCCAGGTCCGCAGCGGAATTGGAAGTCAGCTATGTCGAGTGAGCTGAGAACGACGGTGGGTTTATAGGTGACCGGGGTTGGAATGAGAATGGTGTTATGAAATTGCTGCTCATAGGGATGCTATGACGATCGAGAAAAGGGAGAGCCTGGTGCGAACGATAAACATATGCCGAGAGCAAGGGCGCACGCTGAAGTTCTGGCGCGTGGCTGGGTTGGCTCTGACGATTGCTGTCGCAACGCTGACGTGCCGAGGGCAGGTTACGACGACTACGGTCAACGACACTGTTTACCATGCGGACGGCACGGTAGCTACGGGCACGATTCTGTTGACATGGCCCGCATTCGTGACGGCGACGGGAAGCACGGTCGCGGCCGGTAATCTAAGTGTGAAGATCGGGACCAACGGACAGGTATCGATGAACCTAGCGCCGAACGTTGGCGCGACGCCGGCGGGCACTTACTACACGGCGGTTTACCACCTGGATGATGGCACAGTCAGCAAGGAATACTGGAACGTCCCGAATATTCCAAGCACGAGCGTGGCTGCTATCCGAACCATGGTGATGCCGGCGAGCGTGGCGGTCCAGACAATTACGGCAACGCAGGTGAATTCGCTGCTGGGCGCCTATCTTCCGCTAAACGGCGGAACATTGTCGGGAGCGCTGCAGCTGCCGAGCGACCCGCAGAGCCCCAAGCAGGCGGCGACGAAGAACTATGTCGACAGCGCGATTGCGCCGCTATCCACGGCAATGACACAGGCGGTTTCTTCCGCTCCGGTGACGAGTCAAACGATTCAGCAGCCACCAGGAACGACACTGTCGGCAAACGTGTTCCAGGGAAAGTATTACGCTAGCAAATTCCAGACCGGAGGACAGAACAACGGCATCTCCACGGTGGCTGGAAGCACAAATTGCGCGAACAGTTCTCCGAGCGGAAACAGCGGCTGCACGATCTATGTCGAGCCGACCTATCCCAATACGGAAAACCCGCAGGGCTATGGAGCTTTTCTCTTCGGCAACAACAAGAACAATATGCCGTGGCCGATGAATACGCATGTGCATGATGAACGAAATGGGGTCACATCGGATTACTATGAGAACCCATTCTCAGTTGTGCCGCAGCAGTCCGCGGGACAGAACATAACCACGGCAATAACACTCGATTATCAGAAGTGGCCCTCTTACCAAGGGAACGCGGCTGGCTCCGAGTATATCCAGACCACGGACTATGCGGGCGGCTATAACTTCGACAACTATTTTGGATCGGGGCAGCCGGAATATTTCTTCAAGACCTACTATGACAATCTGGTTCTATCTGCCACGAACTACACCTCGGGGCAACAAGAGGCGATCCAGAACATTGTGAATTGTCATGGAACGGGCGATTGCATAGCTATGACGACGTTGTTGACCTGCGACGGCGGCATGAATACCTCGAACGATGAGGGTTGCCATACCGGGGACTTACAGATAACTGAGGACCCGGTAGTTTACAAGGGTATTGTGACCGCTACGGCACCGGTCGGATCGACGCAGGTGCTGGGGTATGCGACGGCGGGAAACGCAACCCAAGGGCAGGACCGGCTGCTACTCGACACCAATCCATCACGAATTATATCGGGGACATCGATTGCGAGTTACGCACCAGCGGCAGCAACGGGGCCGAGTGGAACCAGTGCAGCAGCTCCCAATCTAGCCGGGGATAGCAATGCGAATTTTCCTGTATCGACCATGGTGCAGCTATGCTATGCGGGATCGAACAATGGAAGCGGCGGAGCGGCGGGATGTACGGCTGGAAGCCAGCCGAAAGGATTTATCCCTTCGGCGCCGAACATGATCAACCCGGCAGCCAGCGTGGTTACGAATGTAGTTGCCAGTTACAATCCGGTAAATTCGCCACAGATCGGGCTGCCGCCTGGATTTTGCACACCGAGCACGCTGCAATCGGCCACTCCAGGAGCGGCGTGTTACCTGCCGGCTACGGGGACGGCGTGTATTACGGACCAGGAAGAGTATGAGACGGTCAATTACACATATGACTCCGCGGCACAACAGGTGACACTGTTGAACCTTCGCTTCCCGCATTTGAACGGGCTATTTTTCGCCCATGGCGGGTTGTGCGGTTATGCGGTGGAGCAGCAATCGGAAGTATTCAGCGGGGATGGAAACAATAACGGGATCAGCCAGGTATTCCCCATCGAAGGATCTCCGAATTCGACGTCTTTCTACTATATTAGCCAGCGCGTGAACCTGGGCTATACGGCACCGGTGATCGGGGTAAGCACGGATCAGAACGGCGTGAGCGTATCGAGCGGAGGAGAATGCTTTACGCTGAATGCTTCTGTCTTCCAGCTGCAGGCCGACAACAGGACCGTGCTGGTTGCTTCAAATATTCCGTTCACCCAAGGCAATTTATGGCCGATTAATGGGATGACGCTGACCATAACTACTCCCAACGCGACCTATAACGGCAACTATGTTGTGAGCTGGGGGACGGTGAATGGGAGCGGCAATGAATTTTCCTATGTGCTGCCGGCGGCGCCGACTGGAGCCGCGCCAACTTCGGGTACGGCTTCCTTCTGCAATATGAGCTACAAGCTATATCCGGCGGTGAGGGTAAACAGCGTTCTGAATACAGCGACGAACAAAGTAGACGGGACGATGAATACGATGCCTTCTCCGGTCACATTTACGGCGGGGGATACGGTGATGCAGCCGCATTATCCTTGGATCGCGGTAGCGCATGACCCCGGACGGGCGGTCAACCAGTTTCTTCCGCGAATGTACACGGGCGGGGCTTTGTATGGATTGACTTATGGTTACTTATTAAGCGGAAATCCCTTTGTCGGATTCGAAATTAATAACGCCACGGACCAGAATCAGCTATGTCGGGTATGGCGGCACGCATGACCAGCCGGGAACGGGATACTTTCTGGGAGGGGACTGGGAAGATTCGTTTTCGGCATATTTCCCGGGAGAAGATGCGGTGTTGAAGGTGGTGAATTGCAGGGCTGCTCCGGTGGGCTGCAATAATGCCAGGAGCAACTTCAACGTGTTATCGATGCCGGCTTCGAATGGTAATAATATTCAGACGTTAAATTATGATCCAAACATAACTACATGGACCTTTGGGAGCAGTTATAACCCTTCGGCTAATCCGCCGATTAACCCGGTGGGAACGGTGCAGGCCAATGTGCTTCACGCAATCACCAGTGTAACCGCGCCGCAGGTTGGAATTGGCGGCGGCTATCTGTTCAATCTAGGTGGGGCGATTGGGATAACTACGACTCCGAGTAATCCTGGCTTCAGCACCTGGTATGCAAGCTACGCTTATGGGTTTGGGGCGCAGGGCACAAAAGCGATCGACGGCTATCTATACCGCGGGGCATCGGCGAACACGGTGGATTGCGGCACGGGCACGGGAGACACGAGCTGCACCTTTACGCTGGGCGTGCTGAATGCGGGAACGGCGGTGACGACTCCCAGCCTGACGGTGGGGGGCGGTTCTGCTCTATCGCATGTGGCGCTGCTGAGCACCGGGGCAGTTACGCCGGCGGCGGTGGGAGCGCAGTCCTGCAGCGACCAGACGTTCACGGTGAGCGGGATTGCCGCGACGGATAATCTTGGATCGATTCGTCCGCCGGGTGGGCTGGGGAACGTGAGCGTGGCTGGATATGCCAGCGCCACGAATACGCTGACATTGCATTTCTGCAATGTAAGCGCGGCGAGTGTAACTCCTCCTGCGGGGAGTTATACGTTCCTGGCGATGCATTGAGGTGGATTTCTACCTGGCGGAACTAGTTCAGTAAGACTTTCTTGCCCAGGTCTCAGCAATGAGACCTGGGTGCCGGGACTATCGGTGCGGGCAACGCGAGGTCCTTCGCTTTGCTCAGGATGACACTTCTTTCTCTGGTTTTATTTCTTACGTCACCTTACATTTTTTATTTATTTGGATCACCTGTCGATGAGGTGGAGACGATGATGCTGGTTCGCGCTTTGAATGCGGTGAGTTCGCAGGTATGGGCGGTGGTGTTGATTTTGCTGGGGATGGCGACGTTCGGGATGGCGTGTGCGTGTCATGCGCCGGACGTTCGGGCGGCATTGATGAGTGCTGGAACGGGGATGATCGGCGGTGGCATCGCGATGTTCGAACACCAGCCGAAGTCAACAGAAGGTCCAATAAAACCGTCAGTCTGACTGGCAGAAACGAGAATCACAATGACTTTTCTTCAGCATGTGGGGGGTTTCTTCAAGACCATTTTCGCCGATGCAACGCGCGTAGCGATCGCGGTTGAGCCGGTGGTGGATGTAGCATTCCCGGGAATTGCGACACTGTATAACGCCACGGTGCAGGCGGTGGCAACGGCGGAGACGGCGGCTACGGCGGCGGGAGCGCAGACCGGGAGCGGCGCGCAAAAGCTGGCGGCGGTGACAGCGGCCATCGAGCCGCTTGCAGTGGCGTACCTGAAGGGACAGGGGATCGCGGCGAACACGGCGCAGATCCAGGCGTGGACGAATGCAGTGGTGGCGACGCTGAATGCGCTGCCGGCGCCGAGTGGAACCTCGATCGCTGTGGCTTCAGCGAAGACGGCGGCGTAAGACGATGGCTGCGCATATTTCGTCCGCGGGAGCTTCGGGGATTCAGCCGGCGACGAAGAGCGAGTTTTATGGGAGTGTGCGCTCGGGGGATTTCGTTTTCTGCTGCGGCCGGGCCGATGTTTCCAAGGCAATCGAAGAGCTGACGGATTCGCCGTTCAGCCATGTGCTGATGGCGTGGCTGCCGCCGGACAGCGATACCTGGCTGACGATCGAAAGCACTTTGCAGCGCGGGGTGCATGTCGGCAGGCTGGCGGATTACGTCGATGGGTATGACGGGGACCTGGTGCTGGCGCGGCGGCCGATGCTGAGCGAGGAAGAGATTCGCAAGGCGCGGGACGCCGGGCTGGGGGTGCTGGAGGACGCGTACGACTGGCGGCAGGAGGTGAGTGTCGTCGGACATCGGCTGCTGAAGTGCGTGCCGGTGGAGATTCCCAAGCGGGAATATTACTGCTCCGGGCTGCTGTATTGGATGAGCCTGGCGACGAAGTATCCGCTGCCGCGGCCGGGGGAGAACTATCCCACGCCGGAGGATTTGTGGAGGGATCCTACGGTGGTTCCGGTTTGCGTGCTGGGTGAGTCTTAGGTTGGCGGATCTCTTCTCCCACTCAAGCCAAAGGACGGCTTGAATGGGGCACCCGCGTTGGCGTAATGCTGAACTTTTCTGCAAGGGTTCTCTCGGTGTGCTGGATAATCTATGGATAATTTTGTGGAGTTACATGCGGAGGCGGAACGGTGGGGAGCGGGCCGGCTGGGCAGCAGCGATCTGGAGCGATTGCTTTGGATGGGGCAACGGCTGGACTGCCGCTCCCCGGAACTGGGCGGCGGGTCGTTGGCGATGTGGCTGGCGCGGGCGCTGCTGCGGGTGCGCAATCGGGATGGGACATATTGTTCCGCTGGAGGCGAATGCGGCGCAGCGGCTCTACGAGCGGCGGCGCGGGCGGGAGAACATTGTGCTGAAGGCGCGGCAGATGGGGATCAGCACGTGGGTGGCGGGCCGGTTTTTTCTGCGGACGATCACACGGCCGGGAACGCTGACGGTGGAAGTGGCGCATAACCGGGAGGCGGCGGAGCAGATCTTCCGCATCGTGCATCGATTTTATGAGCAGCTGCCGGAGGGACTGCGGGAGGGCGTGCTGCGGGTGTCGCGGGCGAACACCGGGCAGCTTTTATTTCCCGAGCTGGACAGCGAGTACCGAGTGGAGAGCGCGGCGGACGTAAATGCCGGGCGCGGGATGACGGTGCAGAACCTGCACTGCTCCGAGGTGGCGCGGTGGGGCGGCGACGTTGCGAACGACCATGGCGAGCCTGCGGGCGGCGCTGGTGCCGGACGGAGAGCTGGTGCTGGAGTCCACGCCGAACGGCGCGCATGGAATCTTTTACGAGGAGTGGCGGCGGGCGTTCGAGACGGGCATGGTGCGGCACTTTTTTCCCTGGTGGATGGAAGAGGCGTATACGGGACCGGCGATCGCGAGCGCGGCATGGACGGAGGAAGAGCGGCTGCTGGCGGAGCGGCATGGGCTGATCGCGGAGCAGATCGGATTTCGGCGGCGCCTGCGCGCGAACTATGGCGGGATGGCGACGCAGGAATATGGGGAAGATGCGGAGGCCTGTTTCCTGGCGAGCGGCAATTGCGTGTTCGACCTGGACGCGATTGCACGGCGGGCGCGGGAGGTGCACGGCCGCTGTCGAAGCGGAACAATGGGACATTGTGGATCTGGTATCCGCCGGTGACGGGTCATGAATATCTTCTTGGAGTGGACCCGGCGGGCGGCGGGACCGACGGCGATTATGCGGTGGTGCAGGTGATCGACCAGCAGACGGGATTGCAGTGCGCGGAGCTGCGAGGCGCATCTGACCCCGCGCGAGCTGGCGGGGCAGGCAGCGGAGCTGGCGGCGGAATATAACGGCGCGCTGCTGGTGGTGGAGCGGAACAATCATGGCCAGGCGGTGCTGGCGTACCTGGGCTACGTGAAGGATTGCCCGCCGATCTATGAGCAGCGCGGGCTGGCGGGATGGCTGACGACGGCGGCGTCGCGGCCGGTGATGATTGAGCAGCTGGGCGCGGCGCTGCTGGGGGAGCCGGGAATTTTTTCGAGCTCCCGACTGCTGGCGGAGTGCCGGACGTTTGTGCGGCAGGGCGATGGGCGAGTGGAAGCGGCCGCGGGCGTGCATGACGATTGCGTGATGGCGATGGCGATTGGCGTTGCGGGTGCGGGCGGAGCGGAAGATGATGCGGTGAGAATCCCAGGTCTCAGAAACGAGACCTGGGGCACTCGCCGTTTTCCTTTCCGACGCTTCGCCTCTCTCCCACCCTTCGCACAGAACGCGAAGGATGGGGCACCCGGACTTTTTTCCTGGGCGATGGTTGTTTGTGAAGGATGACTTTCCTGAAGGATGGATTGGGAACGCGGGCTCTTTCACTTCGCTACAATTCGGGAACGGGCTTGCGGGTGATTCGAAGCGCGGTTCGCAACGGATGGAGTGGGAGCGCGGGTGGCGGTTACGGCAGTGCAGCAGATCCGGCGGATGCGGGGCGGGGCGCAGGGTCACCTGATGCTGGGCTCCGACGGCCATCTGTATGTGGTGAAGTTTCAGAACAACCCGCAGCATCTGCGCGTGCTGGCGAATGAGCTGCTGGCGACGCGGCTGGCGGAGGCGGTTGGGCTGTCCGTTCCGGCGACCGAAGTGGTGGAAGTGAGCGAATGGCTGGTCGAAAAGACGCCGGAGCTGTACATCGACCTGGGACGGCAGCAGGAGCGCTGCCGGGCGGGGCTGCAGTTTGGATCGCGGTATGTGGGCGGATTGATGCCGGGGCAGGTGCTCGATTATCTGCCGGAAGAACAGTTGGGCGCGGTGCGGAACCTGGGCGAGTTTGCCGGGATGCTGGTGCTCGACAAGTGGACGTGCAACAGCAATGGCAGGCAGGCGGTGTTTCATCGCAGCCCAAGGGAACGGCGCTACGCGGCGACGTTCGTCGACCAGGGATATTGTTTCCATGCCGGGGAATGGATCGTTTCCGGATGCGCCGCTGCGCGGGGTGTATGCGCGGAACCGTGTGTACGCGGATGTGGCCGGGTGGGAAAGCTTTGAACCGTGGCTGGGCCGGGTGGAGAGTCTGAAGCCGGAGATTGTGTGGCAGATCGCGGAGGCGGTGCCGCCGGCCTGGTATGGCGGGGATTTGCGCGAGATGGAACGGCTGGTGACGGCGCTGCTGGCACGGCGCGCGCGGGTGCGGGAGTGGATTGTGCAGTTTCGGGAGAGTGGGAGAAGGCCGTTTCCGAAATGGGTGGAGGGGGCGGCGGGAAAGGCTGAGGGAGAGTTTGGGGAGACGGAGAGGGTGGAAAATGAGGGTTGGGTGCAATGAGGGTTGGAGGATGGTGCAGGAGCATCGACTCTTGCTTCCGCACCGACACTGCAGACGGCTGCACGGATGAAAAAGTTGATAGGAAAGATCGAGGCGCATGAACGGTGATCGTATGCAGTGCGAGTTCTTCCTGGTCCGGTATGTGCCGGACACGGTGAAGAATGAGTTCGTCAATATCGGCGTGGTGCTGCGCGAAGCGGGCCGGCCGGAGACGGCGCGCGTGCGATTTACGAAGGACTGGAGCCGGGTGCGGTGCGTCGATCCGGAGGCGGACACGGAGATGCTGGAGGCGCTGGAGAATGAGGTGCGGGCGCGGCTGACGGGCGGGGCCGCGGAGACGGCATCGATGATGAAGGCGCTTGAAGAGAGCTTCTCGAACCTGCTGCAGATTACGGAAGCGAAGGCCTGCCTGGCGGAATCGATTCCGGCGGAGATGGACCAGTTGAGCCGGATGTATGTGGAGACGCGGAAGCAGCGCGAGGCGAGGCGGCAGAGCGGACGGGCGGCGATTGCGGCTGCAGATGCGGCGGCAGTTTGAGGCGGCGGGGGTGTGGAACGTGATGCGGAAACGGATCCAGGCTTCGCTGTACACGCAGGCGGGCGATCCGCTGCGGATCGATTGCGGATATCGTCCGAATGGCGTGGTGCGCATGTTTCATGCGGTTTCGCTTGAAGGCGATCTGGAGGCGGCCAAGGTGCTGGCCTTCAGCGCGCCGCAGTTGATCGAAGGCGTTCTGCGGGTGGAGAAGGCGACGCTGGAGCTGACGGCAATTGTCGAGCCGCTGCGTGGGCTGCTGGGGAAGGGTTCGGAAGAGAATCTTGCGAGCGGAGCCGAGCAGGATCGTGTGGACCAGTATCGATTCGGGGTGGAAACGATGGAGCGCAGCCGGATTCGGGTGCTGACGGTGGCGGACATGCCGCGGATTGCGGAGCGGGCGCGGGAGGAATTGCGGGTTTGATCTGATCCCACTCAAGCCAGAAGACGGCTTGAATGGGGCACCCATGTTATTTATTTTTCGAGAGTATCCAGGAGCGTGGCGTATGCCGCGCTCTTTTATTTTTTGGGGCAACAACGGAGACGAAAGGCGGAGACCGTGAATTGGAAAACAATGCTCAATCGCATCGGGAGCAAGGGAGCTGCGGACGAGGCTGCCTCCAGCCTGACGGTGGAAGCTGCGGCAGTGGACGGAGCGCAGCGAAAAACGATGGCGCTGCCTTCCATCCTTGGGCCGGTGCGGCCGCCCCATGCGCTGCTGCCGAAAGGATCGCCGGCGAACCTGCGGCGATTTGCGGAGAGCCCGGTGCCGCGGCGGGCCATCAACGTGATCAAAGACCGGATTGCCGGCATGGACTGGCAGATCCGTCTGCGGCGCGGGTACACGGTGGCCGAGGTTCCCGATGCCGAGGTGCGGATGGAGATTCTGCGGCGGACGCTGGAGGAGCCGAACAATTCGGACTCGTTTCGATCTGTGGTCGAGCAGGCTCTGGAAGATGCGCTGGTGGGCGGGTTTGGCGCCATTGAAATGGAAAAGACGGAGGATCCGTTGCGGCCGTTTGCGCTGTGGCCGGTGGATGGAGCGACGATCCAGCTGAATGCGAAGTGGGACGGAGAGCCGGATACGCCGCGCTATGCGCAGAATACGAACCGCGTGGGGCCGGGTGCGCAGGTTCCGCTGTATGACAACGAGCTGATGTATCTGCGGGTGAATCCGCGGTCGCATACGCCGTTTGGACTGGGGCCGCTGGAGGTTGCGTTCGAGACGGTGAACAGCTTTCTGGGGGCGCATCGTTATGCCGGGAAGCTGGCCAGCAACAGCGTGGTGCAGTATGCGCTGTGGCTGAACGAGACGACGCCGGACCATCACAACCGCCTGCTGCGCTGGTGGCAGGACGAGATTGAAGGCACGGGCCGGGTGCCGATTCTGACCTGCGAGCAGAAGCCGGAGGTGCTGAAGTTTTCCGGAGGAACGGATGCGGAGCTGCGGCTGGAGTGGCAGGTATTTTTGATCCGCATGATTGGGAATGCGTTCGGCCTGCCGGCGATGATGCTGGGCCTGGAAAACGACGTGAACCGGACCACGGCGGGGGAGCTGGCGGACGAGGCCTTCCGCACCACGATTGCACCGATGGCGCGGATGCTGGCGGAACATTTTACGCGGGACCTTTTCGGCAAACGGCTGGGGTGGCGCGAATTTGAATTTGTGTTCAACGACCTGGACGCGCGGGATGAGATGCAGGAAGTGCAGATTCAGACGGCGTTGCTGCAGGCCGGGGTGTTGACGGTCGACGAGGTGCGGGCACAGCGCGGACTGCGACCGCTGGAGCATACGCGGCAGATGGAGAACGCGGTCTAGCCGGGATCGCACGGGTTGGCTGTGCGCATGATTCCTTTGAACCCGATCTATTGATTCGAGGGGAAGACCCAGGTGAGCTTCGCGCACCTGGGTCACCCGCGTTCCTGGTTCTCTGCTTGATTTCGGAAGAACACCACGGTTCGAGGAGGAAGACATGTCGGCTATCTATGATTTTCTCGACAATCACATGGAGATTTCTGCGGCGGTCGTTTTCGCCATCGTTGCCATCGGCGCTTGCGTGGCGGTTGCGGCGGCTCTGGCGGGAGTGCTGTAGCTGTTTATCGCTCCACTGCCGGTCGGGAAGACAGTTTTTATCAAGTTTGCGGCCTCGAACCTGGGGCCGCATTTTTACAACAACAACCGAACAAAAAACTACGGGAGAGCACATGAGACTGGACGCAATGGCGGTCGAGTTCCCGGCGGTCCACGGCCATCCGAACCGGATGCCGTTTGAAGGAGTGCTGACGCTCGTCGATGTGGCGAGTGACAAAGCTCCCAGCGGATCGCGGGGCCACCGGGTTGTCCTGAGCCGGACGGCGGCGGAAAACGCGCTGCCATCCCTGCTGGGGATGGCGGTGGATTTTCGTCCCGACTGGGACGGGCACGATGCCCGGAGCAAATGCGGAATATTGACCGAGGCCGATATTGTGGGCGAGAGGCTGATGGTCGGGGGATATCTTTATGCCCGCGATTTTCCAGAGGTTGAGGAGAAACTGCGCAGCCTGGCGGCGGGCAGCATGGGCATGTCGTATGAGCTGGCCGATGCCCATGTGGAGGACATGCGGTCCTCCGTGTGGAAATTGAACCGCGTGACGTTTACCGGAGCGGCGATTCTGCTGCGGGACAAGGCGGCCTATCGGCAGACTTCATTCCGGCTGAAGCCGCAGGGGATGCGGCGCCGCGGAACTTCCATGGCGGCGTATTGCGGCGCGGCCTGAATTTGGAAGCCACGGCTGGGTTAGATCGCCCTCCCACTCAAGCCAAAAGAAGGCTTGAATGGGGCACCCCCTGATTTCACCCATGTCTCAGAAGTAAGACATGGCACCCGGTTTGTACCGGAATCCGCATTCATACGAGAAAAGGAGCAACACCATGGAACAGGGAGCAGAACGTTCTCTTGAAACATTGGCATTGACGCTGGACCGGCTGGCGGGCGCGGCAAGCCTGCTGGAACAGACGGTAAGCCGCCTGGAAGAGCAGCACATGACGATGTCCGGGCAGGTGCAGAAGATTGTGGCGACGGTGGAGCAGGGAGCTTCGCAGGACACGACGCAGGCTGCCAGCAACGAGCGCATTTATGAGCTGGAACGCAAGCTGCATGAAGCTTCGATGCAGATTGCGGAGCTGCGTGCGCAGGGTTCTGCTCCGGCATCGAGCGGACGCAAGACGGTGACGGCGGCGACGGTTTCGCTGCTTGCCAAGCAGGGAATTTCGAATCTGGATTCGATCGAAGCCGGATCGCTGGATGCGGCGCTGACGGCGTTGAGCATCGAGCAGCGGATTGCGGTGAAGTCGCAGCTGCTGCGCGCTGGATTGCTGGGTTAGTTCAGCGGGAGTTTTCTCGGCGGGAACTTGAACCCAGGTGAGCTTCGGGCACCTGGGACACCATGTTTGTCTCTGCCGGATACAATCCCACCCTTCGCTAAAACCGCGAAGGTGGGGCACCCAGATTTTTTATATCAATGCCAACTGGCCTTTGGGCCTATCGAAAGGGAAAGCATGAAAGCCAATTTCCATGATATTCACGCAGCAGCCGATTACATCGGGCCAGGCGCAATCGAAGTTCCCATTTACCAGACGGAGATCACGGACATTGTTCGCCGCCGCGGACTGTTCGGCCAGCGCATCAAGCAGGTTCCGGCGACCGGGCATCCTTCGCGCTTTTTTGAAGAGACTGCAATTCCGGAAGCGACTGCGGCGACCGGGTTCGTCGATCCCCGCAACATTTCGGCGCCGGTTGTCAGCCCGACCCGCGTCGAGCGCGCGGTTCCGCTGAAGGCGCTGGTGGCGCAGATCAATTACAACCTGTTCGATATCGAACTGGGCAATCAGCAGAGCCAGTTCGCGTATCTGCAGGCGAAGGATCTTGCCGACACCATCGAAGGCGTGATGCATGTTCACGACCTGGCATTGTGGAATGGCACGGATACTTCCCTGAGCGCGCCCAGCACTCCGCAGTATTTCGGCGCAGCGGCACAGATTGCGGCGAGCGGATTTACTTCGACGATCGCGACGACGGCGAGCATTGTGGATGGTTTCAAGTCGACCATTGCGCAGATGGTGGCGAACAACAATTATGCGGTTCGTCCGACGGCGATTTATGCCAACCCGGTGCTGCTGGATTTGATCGACCGCGAAATGAAGACTGAGTTCAATGTTGTTCTCGATTCGAAAGAGATCAACGGCGGATTCAGGGTGAAGACGCTGATCACGCAGGCGGGCGAGCTGCCGCTGATTCCAGACTGGACGCTGAGCTACACGGGAACACCCGGTTCGGGCACGGCGCAACTGCCGGCCTACATTGTGACCGAGGACCTGATCGAGTACCACTGGCTGAGCGATCCGAATCCCCGAGTATTCCAACTCGGCGTTCCTGGATCTCTGGCCTCGCAGTATGTGGTGGTCAAGTTCGGCGCACCGGTTGTGAAGGCGGCCTCCGCTGGCGCTCACTACCAGGTGATTGTCGACCGCTAGATCGATCATCAGGGGGAAAGCCCCAGGTCTCAGAACCAGGGCCTGGGGCATTCTCTTTCTGATCCGGCGCTATCGACTCCAGCACGCGGAGGGCGCGGAAACAAACGCGGGTCCCTCCGCTCCGCTGGGATTCGGTCGGGATGATGACCTTCAATCCACACATGAACTTTTGAAAGATCAACCGGAGAACATCTTATGGGATACCTGCTGCCGACCGATTATGCGACGTACGGCTTACCGGCGGACACGACGGACGACTGGATTACGATGGCTTCCGCGCTGATCGATTCCTATTGCAAGCGGACGAGTTTGAACCCGACGCAGTATGAAGAGCGAATACGGATTACGGCGGGTTCGCAAACGGTGCGGCTGAGTTACCTGCCGCTGGTGGCCGTGGCTCCAAATACATCTCCGCTGATTTCTGTGCAGGCGCGATATAGCAGGCCGCGGCGGGGAGAGATGATGGACCCGGCGTATGAGCAGATCGCCTGGGTGTTCGGCCTGCCGGGGAGCTGGTCCACGCTGAATGTTGCGGATGTGGATTTTGTTCCGAACACGGGCGAGCTGACGTTTCCTTACAACATCCTTGGACTGCCTTACAACGAAGTGGACGTGACGTACACGGCTGGCGTTGCGACGGTCCCGTATACGGTGCAGGTGGCGTGCGCGCAAATTGTGAAGAACGCGCAGGCTACGCCGGGATTGAATGTGAAGTCGAGCCGGATCGACACGATGCAGATGTCCTATTTTTCAAATTCTCTGATCGATCCGCAGGTGGCCGCCATGCTGCAGCCGTATGTGGCGACGATGTTGGGGTGACGATGAGCGCCGACTTGAGTGTAAGAAATTCGACAGCTGCACAGCAGCGGGCGAGCGATGCGCTGCTTCGATGCCTGGGCGGGACGACCGTGTTGCTGCGCCTGCCGACGCCCGGAGTTGCGGGCTCTGACGGGGAGCAGCTTGGGGAGACGACTCCCGCGTATGAGGACATCCCTTTGTCTCCGGCGGTGTTTCGACGGCTGCGGGCCGACCTCCGCGATGGAGATGTAAACCGGTATGAATTGCTGATCTCCGCCTCTTCCGTGCAGGCGCAGCTGGGGCTTCTGCAACTCTCCTCGACGAGCCAGTTGTTCGCCATGGCGAGCGGAGTTTTTGTGGACGGCGAGCTGATGCTGATCGAAGCGGCGGCAGAGGCGGAGGCGTTTGGGCGGCCCTATATTTACAGGCTGATTGTTCGAGGACCGCAAAACCAGCCGCTGTAGGGCGCCGGACGCAGGTCTCTCCACTTCGGTTCGCACGGTCGGGACAACAAATTTTGTACAGGAAAGAGCGCCATGCAGAACGCACAGAACACCTTTTACATAACGCTGCGCAATCGGCTGGCAGCGTTGAATCCAAACCGCACGATATATCTGCGAGGGATAACACGGCCGGGGATGCTGGTAGAGAGCAACGAACTGGTGACAGCGCAGCCGCCGTCGGATGTGTTCGTGGTGCGGTGGCTGGGATTGCATTGCGATCCGTATCTGCCCTCGGTGCTGGTGCAGATGGAATGCGAGATCGAATACATGACCGAAGGGACGACCGGCAATATCGGCATGAACCGGGGCGCGCTGCTGACGGAGATGGACGCGGAACTGATGTCGATATTGCAGCCGGGATGCGCGCAGAAGATGAGTTATGGGCAAAGTCCAGCGACACCGATGGAGACCAAGGTCTTCTGGACCGAGCCTACCTTTCAAGCGGTGAATGTGGAACGTGACAGACTGACACGCACGGCGATGTTGTCCGTGTTGAGTTACGAAGAGCCGGGGGAGCAATGAGCACAACTGCAATCACTCCACTACCGCTGACACCGCCGATTGTGCGGCGAATACGGGCTTATTTTGCTCCGGTGAATCGGGTCGCGGGTGTCCCTGCGATTTTCGATCCGGCGCAGAATGGAAATTTTAATCTGGACGCTCCGCCGGCGCCGTGGCTGGACCTGGGATGGCTGGATGCATTTGAACGCAAATCGGGTACGAAGATTTCGGCGTTACGCAGCGGCGCGCCGGGGTTTGCTCTTTCGCAGGTGCGAACGGAAATTGACGCGCTGGTGCAGGTGAATTTTCTAAGCTGGGGCAAGTTGCAAATGGCGCTGACGGCCGGCTCCGAGCAGATGAATCTGCTGGCAACTACAGTGGGGGCGGCGGCGAACGGATCCGGAGGAGCTGCGGGGACGGCGGTACCGCTGATGAGCGGGAGCTCGGCTTCATTTCTGAACATTGCCGCGAACGAGTTAGCGAATTTCTCGGTTGGGCAGATGGTGGCGGTGGATGTCGATTACACCGGCCAGACAGGCTATGTGGGTAGTGGTGTAAGTGGCGCGTATGTGATCGCCGCGAGTTCGGTTCATTCCGATGTGAACTACGTTCGGAGGGTCAGTTTTAATGTTGGACGCATCAGCTCGATTACATCGACGGGATTGCAATTGGCGCAGCCGCTGATAGCGGGAGCGCCGGTAAGTGGAATGTCGGTGCAAACCATTCTTGGATTCGTCGATCGAGAGGGCAGTAACTTCTTCAACGAATGGTCCGGGCTGTTTGTTATTCCGGGAGAACAGGGCGACCGGATTCTGCTGCACTATCCTCGCCTGCAGATTGCTTCGAGCGCGACGGAAGCGGTGAAGCCTTTTGGGCCACCTTTGCAGAAGGTCGATAGTCTGGGTCGCGTCGCACAGGTTGCGGAGTTTCGTGCTCTGCCGGTAACTGACTCGAACGATGGGGCACAGGTGGTCTGCTTTCGCAGCTATATCCCTGCTGCCGCGACCAACTTGTGGTAACTGGCCGGCTGCAATCCATTTACGACAAACAAGGAGATGCCGATGAAGGTCACGATCGACAATCAGGACGGTAAGGGGCCCATCGACTATTCGCAATCTATTTGCGCGGACACGGCTGCAGAGAACGGGGTTGTAATTACACGGAGCCTGAATGCACCTAGCCTGGCGCGGATACAACTGGATTGCGTAAGCCATGGTCTGGCGATTCCGGCTGTGAACGGCCTGGTGACAATTACGGCGGACAATGGAACATTCCTGTTTACCGGCTATTTGCCTTCGGCCGCCGAACCGGAGTTTGCAGGGTATAGCTCCGCCGGGGCGCAATACCGTTTCGTGGTCAATGCGCTGAGCGAGGACTGGCTGTTGAACCGCGAGGCTTTGCCGCAAACCGCTGCAATGTTGGGCCAGACGGCAGGCAATATGGTGCGCACGCTGACAAACCGGGTGAACCCGACGCTGGTTCAGATGAACGGGCTTGAGGATGTGGGGACGATCGGATTCTTTGAGCCTATGCCGAACCAGCCCTGGTCGGAAAATGTGGCGGCACTGGCAAACCAGGCGCGTGCGGCATATCGAGTCCTGAATGGACAACTGACGCTTGCGCCTGTCGGCTCTACCGTTCACGAGGTGAATGACACGGTTGGAAATGTTGACTATGCGGCGCTGAGCGCTACAAGCGCGAAACAACTAGTGAACGATGTCACAATTACGGGCTTGAGCCAACCTATGGAGTACGTGACCGAGTTATTCCAAGGCGACGGTGCTACAGTCCTTTTCCAATTACAGCGAGAGCCTTTTCGGATAGTTCGGCCAATTTTGCTGAATGAGGAGTTTACCGCTTCCACGCTGAACACATCCATCTGGCAAGTAAACGATGCCGGAGGATATCTGAATGTAAGTGGGGGCGGGTTGGCACTGACCGGCGGCGCCGGCACGGATGGATCGACGACCCTGGCTACCATCGATCCTGTGGAGTTAGGCGGTGAGATTGTTATCGAATCAGGTTTCGTGCAGTTGAACAGCGGCAGCGACGGCGTGCTATGCGGTTTGTATTCCGGTGCGATTGGAATTTCGAATTGCGTTGCCGGGTTCCGGGTACGCACCAGCGGGTCGAACACGATCGTTGTTCCCTTGGTCGACGGAAATGAAGTTGGAACGGCGTTTACAATTGTGGCCGGCCACAGCTATATACTTCGCCTCCACGTTCATAGTTCTGAATTACACAGAATGTTGAACAGCTATTTTTCTTATGGAAGCGGCGGCCCTGCTGTTTATGGCGGCGGAACAGTGCCGTCTGGTCTGCAATTATTGTTTGAACTGCAAGACATGGCGTTGCTTCCGTATGTAAATATTGGCTCAACTATTTTGTACGATGGAGCGCTGGCTACTTCTCCGGCGATCGCCACTTTCGCTTGCGTCAATAGTTTGAACCTGGTTGGGAATGTGGGTTACTTCAAGATCACCCAACCTGGCACGCTTTGGATCGTGAGCACACCTTCCAGTGGGGCGGCTTTCACACGGCGGATAGGAGCGGCGAATCAGGGGGCGGATTGCAACGTTCTGCGGGACGGATTCGTTCACTTTTACAAGCTAGCGATTCCGCAGCCGGGAGAGACGCTGACGGTGACCTATCGTGTCGCTGCACCTTCGGTGGCGCGAATGGCGACTGCGTCTGCCGGCCAGCAAGGAAGTCCGGTTTCGCAATGGGTGGGTCACGCCGTGCGACCGGCAGCCCGCAACCTGGTGGACTGCGAAAATGCCTGCCAGGCGCTGCTGAATGTATCTGCCAATCCTTCGGCGTCGTGGAAGGGTGAGTACGGCTATTACAACTTGCAGGATCAGCAGGACATCTGGCCCGGGGACGCGCTGAACTTCAGTTCTGCCGCGGGAGGTCTTAGCGAGAATGTGATTGTGCGCGCAGTTACCTTGAAGTCCACGAGCAGCTATCCGGAAGTTTTGAATTACCGGGTGCAGTTTGCCAATGAGTGGGCAGAAACGCTGGCGCTGAAGGTTACAGATGCGATATCTCCGGACGTGATTCTACCTGTTCAGGCCGAAGTGTTACCCGGAAACTATCTTGCGAACCTGAATGCGTTAGAAGTTGTTTCGATTACTTCGACCGCTATCAACGTGAATGCAAACGCAACTCCTCCGATGAATGGCGGGTTCGAGGTTCGGAGCCGCGATTATACTTTCGGGCCGACGATACATGAAGACCTCGTTTTGCGGAGTCCGGTTGCGAACTTTTCGATTACGCGCTCGGCGGATCAGGAGCAGTTTTACATTCGAATGTACGACGGCTCTAACCCTCCTTTGTACTCCAGGCTTTCGTGTTCGATATTCACTAATATTCCAACTTCTTAGATAACAGCGCTGCTAATAAGGACGTAATCCGATGGATGACTTTGAAATGAATGTACTCTCAGACCTAGCGGCGCTTAAGAGCCAGATGGCCTCGTTGATTGGCCTGGGTCAACCGGGAAGGCTGGCGATGCTTGAGCAGCGCATGGAGCGGCACGAGATCTACATGCAGAGAATGAAGGGGCTGGTGGGTGCGTTTTTTGTACTGCTCACCGCTGCGCACATATATATAGATTATTTGAAGCGCTAGTCAGCGTCCCGGGTGGGAGGCAGGGAAAGTCTTCGGGATGAATCACGCGGGGCGCTGCTTGCTTTGCAGGCTGATACGAGCCTGGGGAATTTTCGCTTCCGACGAACGACAGGGCTTCAGGAGATCCTGGTGAGTAAGATGGTTCCCGCGGCGAGAAACTGTTGAGACCAGGACAAGGAGATCCGAAGCAAGATTGGCGCGACTCATATAGGTGGCGTCAAGCTGGATTTTGCGCGGGACTACATACTCCTGATAGAACGCCTCCAGGTTTTCGGTGGGGACTTTGCACAAAAGGTGTTGTTCATCGCGGAAGGCAAGAGTTGCGGCACCGGTGACGCCGGGCCGGCAGGGCAAAAGGGTGTGGTCGTGGTGAGGCAATTTTGGCCGCGGACCTACGAGGCTCATATCTCCGCGCAGCACGTTGTAGAGCTGAGGAAGCTCATCCAGTTTGAAGCGGCGCAGGAATTTGCCTATCGGGGTAATTCGTGGATCGCCCTTGGCGGTATGCCCGGGCCCTATTGCTTCAGAATTTTCGACCATGGTGCGAAATTTATAGATGGTGAATAGCTTGCGGTACTTCCCGGCGCGTTGCTGGCGGAAGATAACCGGACCGGAGGAATCGAGCCGGACCGCAAGAGCCACCATTCCGAGCACAGGCGAGATAAGGACCAGCGAAGGGACCACGCAAGCGAGATCGAAGACCCGTTTCCAGCCAGAGGCACACCAGGAACTCACCCGGTAGGTTTCTATGTTCTCCAGATATCGGTCATAAGGGCTGGCCGGGGCGCCAAGCCATGGCACATTTTCGCGGGTTGCAAGCCTGTGACGGCGATTGATCGATTCGGAATGCTGTGGAAGGTAAATTTCGGTACTCACGTCTGCGTCTCCGTGTTTTGCTGGATAACCATCATCTTGCCGGTCAAATACGGTTGGATTCGGAGAGTGATGCAATAAGGACGCTTGCTTGGGCCTGGGCTGATCTCTTTCGATCTTGAGTCAATCGGGCCCATTTTGCCGGGCCTTCTACTCCAAGCGGTTGTTCCGGGTGCGGAGCCGACGGGTTTGTACATCAAGAACTGTTTCCCTGAACCCTTTCTACATCCAGTATATCGGCTGCCCAAACCGGGACTAGCGGAGCTTCGAAACATATCGTCCCGGAACGCCAAAGTGAAACACGCGTTCCAGTTCGGGAATCCCCAGTGGACGATGGATGTTACCTCCGGTTGAATATCACATGGAGAAACGCGCGGCCGCGAGTAAGGGGGTCACCTCCTCAATCCTCGACACCACAATATGGTACGCCGCTTCTCCGCATCCGCCGGTCTCGGTGCCGGTGAGCAGGACGAGTTTTCTGATTCCGGCGGCGGCACCCGCGCCGATATCGGAGCATCGATCTCCCACAAAAATTGATTGGGCGAGGTCAATCCCATGCTCGCGAGCGGCTCGCAGGAGCATGCCAGGCTGGGGCTTGCGATCTGCGCAATCCCTTTTATAGGATCCGATCCCGTGCTCGGGATGATGGGGGCAGTAATAGTAGCCGTCCAGGCGAACGCCGGCGCGGGTAAATTGCGCGGTCATCCACTGCATGAGGGCGTGGAAATCGGCCTCAGAATAGAGCCGGCGGGCGATGCCGGCCTGATTGGTGATGATGATGAGCTTGTAGCCCATTGCTTGTGCCGATCGGCACAAGTCGAAGACTCCGGGCAGGAATTCAACCTGCTCCCACTTCGAGAGATAGCCGATCTCGCGATTCACGACTCCGTCGCGATCGAGGAACAGTGCTGGGGCAAGACCTTTCACGGAAGAATTAATATTCCCCTTCGGCTGCAGCGAGCTCTCTCGCAGTGGCATACTTAGACGGAAAAATATATCTGTTCTACGAGCAGGCAGAAGATGTGTTCGAGCGCGAGATGCGCTTCCTGGATATTCATCGTTACGGAGGAGGGCATGCGCAGGCAATAGTCACAGAGCTTCGGCATTCGACCTCCCTTTTCGCCGGTCAGGCCGATCGTCACGATGCCGGTGGAGTGCGCCAGTTCCAAAGCGCGGACGATGTTGGGAGAATTTCCGGAAGTGGAGATGGCCAGGAACACATCGCCGGGCTGGCCGAGGGCCTCGACCTGGCGGGCAAAGACGCATTCATAACCATAGTCGTTGCCGACGGCAGTCAATATGGAGGAGTCGGTGGTCAATGCGACTGCGCGCAGCGCCGGCCGATCCTTGACCAAGCGGCTGACAAATTCCGCGACGATATGTTGTGCATCGGCGGCACTGCCTCCATTTCCGGCGACCAGCAACTTATGTCCGCTGCGCATGGCATGCGCAGTTTTTTCGGCCGCCTGGACGAGGGTGTCATGTAATTCCACGTCCGCTGCTAACGCGCTGAAGACGGCAATCGTCTGCGCGAGTTGATCCGCTACAATTTCCCGCATTGCGTCACCCATGTCATCCAATCCTGCATATCGAGAAGACTCAGAAAATGTTTAGATGCGATCGTGGCGGCGCGTCCAGATCATTTTCCGCAATTCTCCGGTTTTCGCCGCTACTTCCGGGTCGTGCATTTTGTCGCGGTAGGCAGCCTCGAGAATCACCCAGAAGCTCGAAATCATTGCGCCCAAAATCAATGCCACAAGGACGAGCACGGTCCGCGGGGGCCAGGAATGCATGTCCGGAACCAGCGCCGGATCGACGACCTGGATCGCCTGGCTTTGCCGTGCTTCATCGACGCGCGCCATTTCATATTGACGGGCCATCAATTCGTACAGGGTTTCGTGATAGCGCACGTCCCGCATTCGACGAATGTACTCGAGGCTGGCGGCGGGTACCTGCGAGGTCGGGGTCAAAACATTCCCCACGGCGGCAACTGCGCCCGGATGGCCCTTTTCAAAGTCCGCCAGTTGAGTTTGGAGTCCCGAGATCTGCGACTGCAGTGTGATCACTTCAGGATTCTGGTTGGTGGCGGAGGTGCGGAGCGCACCGAGCTCGACCTGACGCGCGGAAATCTGAGCCTGGAGCTGCATGATCGTCGCAATTACCGCCTGGGCCTGTCCCTGCGGCTGAATGATTCCTGTTTTTCGCTCGGTGGTTTCGAGGGCGACTTCTGCGTCCGCCAACTGGTTTTTCTCAAGCTCCAGTTGCTGCTCGAAAAAGAGCCGGCGCTGTGCAGCCTCAGTGACGGCCAAGTGGGACATCAGGTTGTGAAGCTCCTCGATATACGCGTTGGCGATCGCCGCGGCACGTTGAGGGTTGCGATCCTCGAAGCCAATGCTGATCAGCGAGCTCTTCTCCGCAACAATTTTGGTGTGGGACTTGAGAACCGTGCGCGCGGCGCTCAATCGCTTCGCTTTATAAACCTGCATGAGGTGGAAGCGGCGGATGAGGTCATCCTCTATGGTCTGACTTTGCAGGAGGCCGATATACAGGTCGTCGGGGTTCTTGAGGCCGAGCATGCCGGAGCCGCCGCCCGCGAGAGAGGCCAATCCTCCGAGTTGCCCGAGCAAGGCGGATGCGGAGTTCTCCTTTTGAGGGGGCATCATGGTGGCAGTCGCGGTGAAGGACGGAGGCGCCACCATGACCAGGATTGCCGTAACGATCGCCGCAATCAGGCTGGAGAGAATGATGAATCGCTTGCGGGCGGCGAGCACCAGGGCCAGATCCAGTAGATTGATTGACTCTTCGGGATTGTCGGATTCGTTGAAATGGGGCATGTTTACGGCCGCGCCGGAAGCCGGGTTCGCGACGAACGCTTCCGTTTTTGTATCTGTTGGCGTCATAGCAATGCTAGAGCGAGTCCAGGCTTACGTGATAGCGACATCAACTTTTCGTACGAAAGAACTCAGCGCTCCAATTGAAGTTCGAATTGCACCAAGCAGTTATGCGATTCGAACCGTCACTTCAGCAAATTGATCGCGGCGATTCCTATTCCAAAATTAGCCAGGACTGCCGAGTAGTCCGTTAGACTGCGCAGCAGAGTGGTCTTACTGACGTTGTCCGGAACCACCAGGGTATCGCCGGGATAAGCCAGCCTGGCGGCAAATCGCCCGCTGAAGAGTGTGCCTCCCGCAGTCTGCCTACTGACGACGGAACCGTCGGCGTGAATAACAAATTCATGACGTCTGTCCGCGTTCCGAGTGCTTCCGCCCGCTGTCCGCAAATAATCCCCGACATGCTGCCCGCGCCGGTAAAGAAACGTGTTCTGATCGTAGACTGCTCCGACGACGTTGACGGTGGCGGGCACAGCGGGAACAACGAACCGGTCGCCATCCTGCAATGATAAATCCGGCAGCACATCAATGCCCCGGCTATAAGGGGTGAGGTTCAGAACGATGCGTCCGGTCGCACGCATGCGGCGCAAAGTGGCGATCAGGTCCCGTTGGCTTTGCAGGCTGGTTCCCAATGCCGCTGCCCCGGTTGCGTTGACCAGCGATCCGGTCGCGTTGGCAGAGGAAAGCTCGATGTCGCGCTCGAGGGAATTGACATAAGCGTCGAGCCTGGCCTGCTGGGTGCGCTGCGTCGACTCGCGTAAAAATTCAGAGCCGTAGAGATACGCATTCGGCGTAAGGCCACCGGCGCGGCGAACCAAATCCCGCAGCGTTTCATCGGGCGTGACGCTGTAGATTCCGGCATGCACGACTTCGCCTTCAAGCCGCACATATTTCACCTGCTGTGCCTGGGGGACGTGGATGTCGGCGGTTGAAAATACCGTGACGATGTCTCCGGGTTCGAGCTCCAGATTCTGCGAGGCATCGTGGTCGAGGACGGCCTGCCCCAGGCTGAAGGGCACTAGCGATGTTGCCAAGGTATGGGGATCGGTGCGTTCTATAACCGCGTAGCTCCAGTCGATGCTGGGAGCCGTCCTGAGAATCTCATTTTTTATCGGGAACTGGTCCTCTGAGAATCTCTGACCAGGCGGATTGTAGCGCAACGATTGGCTCGAGTTGATCTCCGTCGAGGATGTGCCCTGACTGTTATCGGCGGACGTTTTTCCCGTTTGCCCGGGCAACGGATTGCCGGAGGAGACCGGCTGTGTCCCCGATTGCGCGGCTTCCGTATCCGCCAGCGACGTGCCGGTGGTGTAGGTTTTCGGCGTCGAAGAGCTTTCCTGGTCTTTCTCGGACTTCATATTCGGAAGACCGGCGCGATAGGCAGAGAACATCGGAGTGTATTCAAGAGCGGGAAGACCCAGTGCGATTCTTCGGGTCCAATATCCGCGCGTTTCGAGCGAGGCCTGGTCTGGAATCAAATCCAGAATCCGCATCCCCGGGGACCAGTGATATCGTCCCGGATTGGCGACATTGCCCCGCAGTGTCACGGTATTGTCGAAGCGCTGCACCATTGAGGGGACGCGGAGGATATCGCCATCCTGCATCGGGGTGGCAAGGCCGGCGGCATCGAGCGGCAACTGAACAGTCTGTCGCGCTCCCTGCCCGTTGGTGCGGTCAAGCTGCGCGTTTTGCTTCGATGCCATGCTGGCGAGACCGCCAGCCATCTGAATGACCTGGGCTGCTGTTTCTGTTCCCTTCAACTCATAGATCGCCGGGACATGAACACTGCCGGCGACCGCCACCTGCGGCCCGACCGGAGGGATATAGATGACGTCGCCCGGTAGTAGCGGAGCGTCATGCGATTTGTCGCCGCTGACGAGAAGATCGTACAGATCGAAGGTAGTCACGATCTCGCCGCCGCGCTTCAGTTGAATCTGCCGCATCGAGCCCTGTGTCGAAGGACCGCCGGAGGAGAACAGTGCGTTGACCAGGGTGCTAAGCGAACTGACAGTGTAGCTTCCGGGACGCTGGGCGTTTCCGACGACGTAGACCTGGATCGAGCGCAGCTGGCCCATGTTGACGCTGAGATCGAAATTGCGGAAGACGCGCGAAAATTGCTTTTTTAAATAGCCATCCAGTTGCTCGAAGTGCAGCCCCGCCACTTCGACGTTGCCGACCTGGGGAACATAGATATCGCCGGAGCGGTCGACCGTAGTATGCGCGTTGAAGTTGACCTGCCCCCATACTCGGATGAGCAGTTGATCGCCGGGGCCAAGAACATAATCGGAGGTCACGGGTGTGCGATCGATGGGAGCGAAGGGGGCAGAAAACTCAGAGAACAGATCGGCGCCGAATATCGGCAGCCTGGCCCCGGTTGCTCCCGCTACGATTCTTTGGAACTCAGTAGGCGGCTGTATGGGGCGCGGGTTCGGACGCTCGTAGGGATTGTATGGATTGCGATAGGCGCCGGTCATCCCATTGCCATACGGCACTTGGTCTACATAAGTTGGAACTCGCGTATTGATGCCATTGTTGCCCATTGGAGAAGCTGCGCCATACCCCTCGCCCTGGCTGGATGGGGCCATTCCGTAGCCGCTCTGGCCGTAGCCATTCTCGCCATAGCCGTTCTGACCGTAAGCGCCCGGTCCGTATCCGTTTTGCCCGTAGCCGTTTTGTCCATAGGCGCCCTGCCCGTATGTACCCTGGGGCTGCTGGCCCATGCCAGTGGAATTTCCTCCCATGCCGGTGCAGGCCGGAGACATGGCGCTGAGGGGGTTCGAGCAATCAGTGGTTTGGGATGCGCCATCGCCGCCCAGGGACTGGGCGTTCGCCGTCAGCGTTCCGGCACACAGCACAACGGTAATGAAAAAAAGGACTCTACGGCGCATTCGAGGTGACTCTAGTGTAAACGTTGGTTTCCTCTCCTGAGCCAGCCGTTTGGGGTGCGAACAATCCTGTTCCTTATTGAACCTGGAGTGTCAAATTGACACTCTTCTTCAGGCCGCCCGCGATAGCGGTTACGGTCAGGGTGTACGTTCCAGGAGGAGTCAGGTTGCCGACCGGCAAGGGAGTTCCCACGTTGAGCGGGCCGCCGCCTTTTCCGCAGGCTGTCACGAAGGATGCTGTCGCGATCAACAGCAGGAGCAGAAGTACTCGTGGGAGCCGCGGTCGCAACGATCTGCTCCGGCGGCCGATGATCAAAATCGAGAGCAGAACCAACAGCAATTCCAGCGGCCGCGATGCTCCCAACCCTGCGCGCGTGAGCCGGGCGGAACTGGCGCTCTGACTTCCGACGCCGGTGGCAATCGCCACCTGGATGCTCGAAGGCGCCAGGAGGGAGGCGATCCCCGGGCTAAGAGCACAGGTCGTGTTCGGAGGAAGGTTGCTGCAGGAAAGATCCGCGTTTCCCATCGAACCGCTTGCGGGCAGCAGTTCCAGCGAGTAAGCTCCGGGATTGCCGCTGGTGACCGACGCGCTGCTTGAGCTGGTCGGAAACAATTGATAGGCGATTCCGACGCCGGTTGCCTGGGCCGTTATCGCGCTTGAGTCTGCGCTGTTGATGGTGATGGACCCGCTCTGGCGACCGGTCGCGCCCGGGGAGAAAACCACGGACAGGGAGCAGGTGGCGCCCGGAGCCAGACTGCTTCCGCAGTTTCCGGTAGCAACGAATGGGCCGACTACGACAAGAGAAATGCCGGTGATCGTGCCGGCGCTTTCGTTGCTGAGCAGCAGAGTCTCGGGCGGCGATGAAGTTTGTATCCCGGTGGTGCCGAAATCGAGAGATCCAGGAGTGAGGGTGAGGCTCGGGAGAGTGCCGCTTCCAGACAACTGTATTTGCTGGGTTCGCTGGGCATCGAGGACAGCTATCGTTCCGCTGTCGGGCCCTATAGCGTGCGGCGCGAACGCGACCTGGATCGCGCAGGAGGCTCCCGCTGCCAAAGTTGCGGAACAGGTTGTGGTGAACATGAAATCCGGGTTGCTGGACTGAAAGCGAATGCCTGTGAGGGAGGTGTTCCCGTTGTTGCTGAGAGTCACGGCTTGGGATGCGCTGATGGTGCCGACCCGCTGTCCGGAGAAATTGAGCGACAGGGTGGAAAGATTGTCAGCTGCCGGGGCTTCTCCGGAACCGCTCAGCGAGATGATCTGCGTGCGAGTGGCGTCGGCAACGTCGATCTGGCCCGTCACAGTGCCTTGTGAGAGCGCCTGAAATGTACCGGTTATGACGCACGTGGCATGCGCCGCCAGCGTGCTGCCGCAGGTATTCGTTTCACCAAACCCGGCGCCTGTGGCCTGGATGCTGACCTGGTTCAACGCTGATTCGCCGGAGTTGGTGAGGGTCACCGTTTGCGGGGTCGCGTTCTGGCTGACAGCGGTAGCAGGAAATATCAGGGACATCGCTGAGAGGGTGTCGGTGGGAGCCCCGATCCCGGTGCCCGCGAGCGAAACGGTCTGAATGCGGAGGCTGTCGGTGACGGTGATGCTGCCCGTCTCGGCACCGGCAGTATGTGGGGTATAGCGCACGGTGAGGCTGCAGGCGGACTGGGCACCTAAGGAACTGCCGCAGTTGCTCAATACCGCAAAGTCGCCGGTCGTCTGTATCTGGATTCCGGTCAGGGCCGTTCCGCCGGTGTTGGTCAGGGTGACGGTCTGCGGCGCGCTCGCAGTATTTTCGAGCGTGGATGAAAATATCAGCGACGCCGGCGCGAGCGTGTCCGTGGCGGCGCTCTCGCCAGTTCCGCTCAGGCTGATTGTTTCTGTTCCCTGCGCAGTCACGACGGTGAGAACGCCGCTCGCCGCGCCGGATTGGGTGGGTTGAAAGACGATCGCCAGCGTGCAGCCGGTGTTCGATGGCAGGGAAGTCGAGCAGGTGTTGGTCTGAATCGCGAACGGTCCGCTGACGCTCTCTGAAGTGAGTGCGATCGAGTTGCTGCCGGTGTTCGAGACAGTCACCTGCTGCGATGCCGAGATGGTATTTACCTGTTGCGCGGCGAAGCTGACGCTTGTCGGCGTTACGATGATGGCCGGCTGCGCGGTGCCGGTGCCGCTCAACGGAATTGTTTGCTGGCCGCCGGGGATGTTGGCCAATACAGCCAGCGTTCCCGTGCGCGTTCCAGTTGCCGAAGGTGTAAACGTTACCTGAATTTCGCACGTGGAATTCGGAACGACCGACACGTTCGTGCAAGTATCCGTCTCGGCGAAATCTCCGGAAATGGCGATATTGTTCACGGTCAGCGTGGTTGTGCCAGTATTTGCAACAGTCACGGTTTCTTGAGCACTCGCGGTATTCACGGGCTGGCTACTGTACGTCAGGCTGGTGGGAGCCAGAGTCATGGTCGTTTGCGGGACGCCGCTCAACAGTGGGATCTGCCAAATACCGCGCCCATACGTGCCTACGCGCAGGACCCCGCCGTCGGCAGGACTCGCGGCGAGCTTCACCGCCGGAGCCAGGGGCAGGCCCGTTCCCAGGATGCTCCAGCATTGTGCTACACCGTTTTCACAATTTGTAATATTCGTAGTTACAAATACTCCCCCGTCGGAAGCCACATAGACCACGCTGGAATCATTCGGATCGACCAGGACGTCATTCAGCGGAAGGTTCGGCAGGTTTTTCGAAATGTTCATCCAATGCAGGCCGCCGTCGGTCGACAGATACAGATGCGGCTCGCCGTAACCCTGGATTGCCGCATAGATGGTGTTGCCGTTGGGGTCATGCGGGTCGACATATAAAGATGAGACATCAAAATGGCCGGGGTTGAAAACGCCTCCGGAACTCTGTCCGTTAACAGTGACCGGATTTGAGGCGAGATCCGACCAGCGGGTTGTTCCATTCGCGAGGTTCGCGAATTTCGTGGAGTAAACATGACCGCCTACACTGAGTCCGCCTCCGTCATAGAGACCGGCCATGCCGGCGTAGATCACTTGCGCGCCATTGTTCTGCGCCCCCGGCCCTTGCTGCACATCTGCGCCGCCCGCGGCCAGCGACCGAATCAGAGCGTTCGGAAATGAAGCGTTGGCACCGCAGCTCGGCTCGGGGTCTCCGTCGAGCATCGGACTGATCGCGTTGGCGGCGCTCCATGCACCGCCGCCGCTTGCCGGACCGCGCCAGACGCGACAGGTGCCCACGATGATATTTGTACTGTCCGCCGGATCGAGCAGGTAGGGTGCGTTCAGCAGGGATTGATCTGCGCTCGTTTCACTTGAGCCGATCACGGACAGCAAATTCGCGGCGGCGCACTGCGCTCCCTGCGCGCAATGTCCAATCGACACATACGGTCCCAGGGTCGCGTACCAATCATCGGGATTTGCGGGATCAATTGCAGTGGATCCGCTTTCGCCGCTCGACAGCTGGGGCCACGCTGTCTGGCCGCTGCGCGTCTTGGCTGCGCTGCCGTTCACGCCGAATCCAGCAAGCACCACGTCCGCGTCAGTGGGGCTGCTTGCCAGCCCGGTCACTTCCGCAAGCGAGCCCAATCCACCATTCAAATTTTGATAATGCGCCGCATCGCTCGAGGCGCAAGCGGCCCCGCTCTGGTTTACGCCATCGGTAGAGCGCCAGATTCCGCTGTCATTTCCGAAATAAAGCAGTGGCAGCGTCTGGCTGACAAGCGTCAAGGCGGCAATGGCGTGCTGCGATGGCGCCACCTTACCGGAAGCGCATGTACCCGCATTCGTTGTGTTGCGCCACGCACAACCCGCCGCGAGACTACAGCGGAAAATGTCCTGCGTGCCGGCGAACAGCAGCGTGTCCGTCCCGGCCGGTATCGCTGCGAACCCCAGATTGTATGTGCCTAGAGGAATCGTTCCGCTCGTGCTGTCGAGCGCGGCATCGGGAATCCGCGCGCTGAACTGCACCACTGGATTCGCGCAGCCATTTGGGCCCGCATAGCAGAGATCCTGCCACAAACCTTGATCGACATTGTTGAGATCCACGGTAAGCGCGAACATATCTCCCGTACTTGGCTGAACCGCGATTGCGCCGCGAAAAATCGTGCATGAATTGCTTCCGGTAAACGGGCAATTTGTTGCTGTCAGCTCCGTGCCGGGCTGGTTCGCCATGCGCGTCCACGTGATGCCATCGGGCGATTGATAGTATCCATGGAGCCGCACCGCGGCATAGAACATGCTCCGCACCGGGTTCCAGACCACTGAGGTAACAGGAACGCCCGGGAAATTGCCGGGGTAGGTCGTCTGGCCGGACTCGATCACCTGATTCGGTCCATCTTCAATTGTGGAAAGATGCCAGCTTTGCCCCGCGTCGGAGGAATAATACAGTCCCGCCTCCGTCACATTGCTGCGGTCGTTATTGAAGTTGATGTCGTTGACCACGCCGTCGTAAGAATCCGTAACGGCGGCGACGACCAGGCTGGGGTTCGCCGTGCTCCACGCAAATCCGGAAAACGCATCGCCGGCAAAGCTGTAGTTTGTAAGGGCGGTGCCGGAGAAGGCATCGTTGGTCTGGGTGATCAGACTCCAGGTTGTGCCGCCATCGCTTGAACGCAAAATTCCCGCCCCGTAGTAGGAGTCAGGCGCTTCGTTCGGATCGCCGGTGCCGGCCAGCACGACACCATTCGCACTCGCGCCGGGCTGCACGCTGACCGCACCGACGCTCAGCGAGATGATGTTCACGCCGGAAAACGCCGGCAGATTATCGGTGAGCGGCTTCCAGGTGACGCTGCCCGCATCGGCCGCAGCCGCATTGCTCGATCGCCAGACGCCGCCGCCTGTCGAGCCGAGATATACCGTGTTTCCAGAGGGATCCCAAGGTGCGATCGCGATCGAGGAGACGCGCCCGGTCACATCGCCAAACTGGGGCGTGACGATCTGGGCCGGCCCGACAGGCTGCCACGGCTGATTGGCGGTGAGCAACTGGGGGAGGATTTTATAAGAAGGCAGTGAAGAGCGATTCCCAGCCGTCGACTGCGGGGATAGCGACGGCGAAGGCGCTTGCGCGTCGAGGGCGATCGGCAGGAAAAGCGCAAGGCAGCAAGCCAGACGCCAAGAGAGTCCAGACATCGAACACCGGGGAAGGATGGGTGCGAAGTATTGCTTTCATCATCCGGGTGTTTCGCCGTCGAGTCAACACTTTAGTAACCTTGACGGCGTTGGGCGACCCTGCAGCATCACTATTACGCGGAGGCAATCATGGGCGGTGAACAGAACAGCGAATCCTATTCAGTGGAACAGGTGCTGAAAGCGCAAAATGCCCTCCGAGCGGCCGCCGGACTCGAACCAGAGCGTTTTCCCGTTCAGGCCGTTGTGGGAATGCTGAGCGATGAGATTGAAACACTGCGCAAGCAGGGCAAGACGGACGAGCAGATTTCGAGCCTGATCCATCAAAGCTCGAAGATTCAAATCTCTTCTGAAGAGATCGTGGAAAACTATGCATCGCCGAACGCAGCGTCACGCACCCCATCGGTAGAGCACGGGTGTCCCATCGTTCTGCGAGGAAGATGGATGAGAACCGCCAGTGTTATGCCTTCGCTCCGACGGTCCTATGGGAAGCTGCCTCATGCTGCTCCCGATACCAGTCAACGGTGCGGCGAAGTCCTTCAAGGAATTCGACTTTTGGCTCGTAGCCGAACGCTTCCCGGGCTGCTGATATATCCGCATAGGAGCCGCGGATGTCGCCTTCGCGCGGCGGCCCGTACTGCGGCGGATTCTTGTAGCCGGTCAACTCCGCCATCAGCTTGTACGTCTGGTTCAGCGTGTACGGCTTACCGCAGGCGCAGTTAAAGACGCGCCCGGCGACCTTGTCCGTGGGAGCCGCGGCGGCCTTCAGGTTCGCCTGCACGACGTTCTCGATATAGGTGAAGTCGCGGCTCTGTTCTCCGTCGCCATGGATCGTGGGCTGCTCGCCAGCCAGCATCAGCTTGGCGAATTTCGCCATTACGCCGCTATAAGGAGAGTCAGGCGCCTGCCGCGGTCCGAAGATGTTGAAGTAGCGCAGCGCCACTGTTTCCAGTCCATACACTGACCAGTAGCTGTGGAGATAGAGTTCCCCCACCTGTTTCTGCACGGCGTAGGGGGACAGTGGGCCGGGCAGCATGGATTCCCGCTGCGGCAGCGGATTCTTGTTTCCGTAAGCGGAAGAAGACGCCGCGTATACAACTCGTTTGACCCCCGCATGTCGCGCGCCTTCGAGCAAGTTGAACGTGCCATCGATATTGGCCGTGTGGCTGGTGCGCGGATCTTTTACCGAAAGCGGCACCGACGGCAGTGCCCCCTGATGGAAGATGAATTCGACGCCTTCGCAGGCCTCGGCAACGCCCTCGGCGTCGCGGAGGTCCACTTCAAAAAGCTCAACATCGTTCTTCCAGCGGGCGAGGTTCTCGCGCTTGCCGGTCACGAAATTATCGAGCGCCCGGACCGTTTCTCCGCGCTCTACCAGCGCCTGTGTCAACCATGAGCCGATAAATCCGGCGGCTCCTGTAACTAAATAGACAGCCATTTCACACTCCTGGGGGGATCCAGCATGGGCGCAAGCCAATTCTGGACAGCAGCAGCCAGCCTTCCAACTATTTGATGACTTATCTGCTTGGGTTCGTCCATGATAGCAACGAAAAGTGCGAAATCGGCGAAAAAGAGCCTTCCGGGAGGGTTTCTAACTGGCTTCCCGTCCCTGTAGTACGATCGTGGCACCCCTCCCAAAACCTCTAGTGAATCTCGACCGTTGGAGAACGTGCAATGGCGACCAAGCAAATTGAATTTCCTAACAAGGCCACGCGATCCCGCATCACAAAAGCCTCTGGATTCTCGCACTTCCTCAACGAGTATTTTTACCTCTGTATGTCGCTGCTGGTCGCCGCAGCGGTGGTCTACGGCTTCAGCCATACGGTCAGCAACAACCTGATCCACGCGACGCCGCCGCGACCGTGGATTCTCTGGCTTCACGGGGCGGTTTTCTCCGGATGGCTGGCCTTCTTTATCTTCCAGTCGGCACTGGTGCGAACCGGCCATGTGAAGCTGCATCGGCTGACGGGCTGGTTCGGCGCGGACTGGGCGTCTTGATTCCCGTCGCTGGGAATTTCGACGGCCATTATCATGGATCGTTTCAGGACCGTGCGCCTCCATGTCCCTGACGCGAAAACATTCTTCTCCATCCAGGCACTGGATATGATCGCGTTCACGGTTCTTTTCTGGCTGGCGATCATTTGGCGCAAAAAACCGGAGTTCCATCGCCGATTAGTCCTGATTGCAACGTGTGCGCTGACCGATGCGGGCTTTGGTCGGTGGCCGATGATTCCAGACCCATGGTTCTACGTGGGTGTAGATGCTGCTGATCCTGCTGGGGATCGCGCGCGACCTGATTGTTAATCGCCGAATCCATGTGGTGTACCGTTATGCGCTGCCAGTCTTGATTGCTGCTCAGATCTTTGCGGTACAGATTTGGCTCCATCATCCGGCATGGTGGGTGAGAATCACGAACGCAATCATAGGGTGAGAGCTACTTATGTGCACGCACGCGTATATCATTGAGGTGGCAGGCGGCTGGGCGATCGCTGCCGGGGAGCCGTAAGGCAATCCGGGGGAGGAAAGTCCGAACTCCGCAGGGCAGTGTGCCGGATAACGTCCGGGACCGGAGCGTCAAGGCTTCGGGACGGCAAGTGCCACAGAGAATATACCGCCCGGTTCGCAAGAGCCGGGTAAGGGTGAAAAGGTGCGGTAAGAGCGCACCGCTCCGGCTGTAAAGTCGGAGGCATGGTAAACCCCACACGGAGCAAGACCAAATAGGCGGGGAGCATTATGGCGAAAGCCGTAATGCGCGTGCCGGCCCGGCGCGCCAAACCCGCGGGTAGGTCGCTATGAGCGCGCGCAGTAATGCGCCGCCTAGAGGAATGATCGTCCTCGACAAAATTCGGCTTACAGGCCGTCTGCTAAATTTTCAGCATGTGTATGGCCCCGGCCCCATCGTTCGCATTTTGGGGAGGCCAGCTTAATTAATAGGAAAGAAAGAGTGCGCGGGAGACAACCAGGATGCTGCCCCCGATGGCGACTACATCCTCAATCAGCGCGACCGGCAGATCATGCCAGTGCAGCGTCTTCACCCACCCTTTTCGAATTTCATAACCGACCACCGCGCCTACAATCGCGCCGACCAGTCCGGCCGCTGCGGAAGTCTGCCAGCTTGCTCCCCAGGCCTGCCCGCTGACCACGCCGCACACCGCTCCGCAGATCACGCGTCCGACCAGACCGGGAAGCCGAAGACGGCTCGGCGTAAATGGCAGCTTGTCGGCAACCAGCTCCGCGAGCGCAAGGATCGTGAGAATGATGATGGCCGGCATCTTGTGCAGGAAATAGAGCGGACTTCCGATGATCTTCAGGTGATGCAGATGCAAGGCCCAGACCAGCACGGTGACCGGTGTAAAGGCGCGCAGGCCCGTCAGTCCGCCGAGACACAATGCAACGATAAGCACCGGCCATACGCTGTTCGCCATATCATCCCCCGCGGAATCGGCTCGAACTGAATTGTAACGGAACGGATGCGGATTGGGATTTCAGCATACGGTGCCCATGAAGAGCGCTACTTACCACGGAGACTCAGCGGGCGATCGCGCCCACGGGTTCGCGCAGCCATCCGTAGAGAGGAAACTGCTCCGCCATTTCAAGCACCTGTCCGCGAATTCTGGCCAGCCTGGCCGCGTCTGTGCGATGCTCGAGCGCCTCGACGATCCAGCGGCCAATCACGCGCATTTCCGCTTCGCGCATTCCACGCGTGGTCAGCGCCGGCGTTCCCACGCGAATGCCGCTCGGCTTCATCGGCGGATTGACATCGAACGGGATTGCGTTCTTATTTACCGTGATGCCGGCCTCGCCCAGAGCGCGCTCCGCGTCGCTGCCGAACATCCCTTTCACGAACACATCGACCAGCATGAGATGCGTGTCGGTGCCACCGGAAACAACGCGATATCCCTCGGCCATCAGCGATTCAGCCAGCGCTTTTGCGTTGGCGACAATCTGCGCCGCGTAGATTTTGAAGTCCGGCTGCAGCGCTTCCTTGAACGCAACTGCCTTGGCCGCGATGACGTGCATCAGCGGACCGCCTTGCTGCCCCGGGAAAACGCTGCGATCTACGCTGGCCGCCAAATCCTGACGACAAAGGATGAGCCCGGCACGCGGCCCCCGCAGAGTCTTATGCGTGGTCGTCGTCACGATGTGCGCATGAGGCACTGGCGAAGGATGCACGCCGCCCGCCACCAGGCCGGCGAAGTGCGCCATGTCGATGACCAGAAATGCGCCGACTTCCTCGGCAATCTGCCGCATCCGTGGGAAGTCGAACGTCCGCGGATACGCGCTGCCGCCGCCGATAATCATCTTCGGCTTTTCGCGTTCGGCAATCTGCTGCAGCTCATCGTAGTCGATGACTTCTGTATCTTTGCGAACGCCATAACTCACGACGCGATACAGCTTGCCGGAGAAATTCAGCTTGTGGCCGTGGGTTAGATGTCCGCCATGCGCCAGGTCGAGGCCGAGAATTGTGTCGCCCGGCTGGATGATCGACATGTATGCCGCCGCATTGGCCTGCGACCCGGAGTGCGGCTGCACATTGGCATGCTCCGCCCCGAAAAGCTGCTTCGCGCGATCGCGCGCGAGATTCTCGACGACATCGGCATACTCGCAGCCGCCGTAATAACGCTTTCCCGGATAGCCCTCGGCATATTTGTTGGTGAACACCGTGCCGGCGGCTTCAAGCACCGCCTCCGAAACAAAATTTTCGGAGGCAATCATCTCCAACCCCTCATGCTGACGGGTAACTTCATGCTGCACGGCGGCGTAGATTTCAGGGTCAGCCTCGGCAAGCGGCAGGCGCAAACGGTCGGTCGTCATAGGCAAATTTTATAGCACTCCACCAGCCCGGTACTGCGCCATCAGCTCCCGCAAAATATCCTCATTCTTCCGCTCGATCATGCCGGGAATGCGAAACAGATCGATAATCGCCCAGAAGCCAAAGCCGCCAACCGTGAACCAGTAAATGAGCTGGATCCCGATCCGCCCCAGATAAAGATAATGAAACCCAAAGAAGAACCAGAGGATGTAAGCAATCAACACAGATTTCTTGCGATGCTCATAATCCCGCCAAACGAGCGTCTGTGTGTCCGCGGGAAGAGCTTGGAAAATGCCTTGTAAGGAAGCAGGGATCGACATTTCTTCACCTCGAACGCATGGACGGTCGTTGGCAAACTACGCGTGACAATCCGGCTCGGCCAACGAGAGCACCTGCGTCACGAAAACTTTGAGGATCAAAATATGCTTCGTGCTCACTGAAGAGAAGCGGCTCACTTGCGGCAGCTTGCCCTACTATCCCTGAGCCAATATTGAGCCGTCTGGGCCTTCAGGAGAGACGAAATATGGCAAATCGCCGGAGGCAAGTATCTTGCTGAGAGCTGCTAATCGATAGTAAATTGCTTGGCATCTCAGAGGCGCAGCACTCCCAAACAAGCCGATTATCGCGAGCACCCGGCCCTCCAAATTCCGTTCTTCTGGAGGCAATTCATGTACAGTTCTCATGGCTAAAATCAGATCATCGAGCTCGACCTGCTCCCTATTCAAATCAGCAGCGAAGCTTGGTCGAGAGTCATTCATGGCGGAATCATTCTTTGACATCGTCAGTCTATACGGTATGAAGTTGGACAGATTCATCGCGCGGTGAGTTCAGTCGTTTGGCTGCGTAGCGTTTCGCTCAAGCCCTTTTTTCGCCAGCGCCTTGAAAGCTGTTGTACACAAACGCACCCAGATACCATCCATCCATATATTTGTAAGGAGTTTCCCCAGTCGTGTAGTGTCCGCAGGGCAGCACCTTCGCATCGTAATCCATGCCGCGTTTGGCGAACTCCCGCAGCACTCCCAGAGAATATTCGCGCAGAAAGGTCAGATCATACGGCGCATAGATAACTCGCGCCCGCTTCTTCGGCCACGGCGGAGTGCGATCGAGCGGCTGACCTTCCGCATTCGCTCCGGCGAATTCGTCCATATAGGTCATCGGGCTTGCGCCGCTCCAGAGCTTAACCAGATCGCTATGCGTGAGCCCCGCCTGCTCGCATGCCGCGCGGACGTGGCGCGTGCTCTGACCGGTCCACACCACATCGCCGGTCCATAGCGAAGCATGATTGAACGCGTTCACCCGCAGCCGCGAATCATGCGCGCTGGCAATGAATGCGTAGCAGGAACCCAGGCTCGTGCCCAGCACGCCAAACTGCTCATAGCCCTGCTGCTCCAACCAGTCCAGGCAGCAGCGAACATCGATCACCGCCTGGCGGCACGCAGCCAGCGTGCGGCCAATGTTCGAACTCACGGCGTAGTCCGACCGCTCCAGCTCCGCAGGGCGGCGAACATCATGAAAAGGCTTGGACAGCCGCAACGCGGAAACGCCGAAGCGGTTGAAGATGCTGCACAGCGCGTTGTGGCTGAAGGCGTCCGCGTTCCACTGCGGCATCACGATGATCGCCTGCTTCGGTTTTCCGGCCTGTTTCTTTTCAGGCGCCGGATACCAGCGCGCATTCGCCTGGTCGTTTTCCGGATACCTCGTCTGTACAGGAGACGTGAAGCGGAGAAACTGCGCCTTCGGCAGTTTTCCCGCAGCTGCCCGCAGCTTCAGTCGCGCATCCTGGCGCAAAGTTTCCGGGCGGACGTTGGTGGGGTAAAGCTGCGGATGGCGCTCTTCCAGTCGGAAGTCCGTCGGCGTTTTGTATCCATAGAATTGCTCATGTTCGGCGATGATGCTTTCATTCACCGCCAGCATCGCGGCCTGCAGTTGCCGAAGCTCGCCGCTTGCGATCGCTTCGCGAATCGGCAGATTGCGCGATGCGATCCAATCCTCAAGCCAGTCGAAACCCCACTCCAGCGGGCGCACGACGCGGTTGGTGTCCTGCGTGGTCAGCTTCGTCTCCCACGCGAACATCCACTTTGCATACAGCTGTTTCAGCATCGTGCTTCAATGCTAGCGCAGTGGTGCAATACGGGTGCTCCATCGCTGGCGCTTTCTGCCAACGATGGAATTGCGGTGCTATTCGCATCCGACGCGAGGCACGCGCGCGCCGATCGCGCAGAGGATTTCATACGGAATGGTTTCCGCCCAACGAGCGTGGTCGTCCGCCGTGATGCGCTTCCCATTCTGCTCGCCAACGATGACCACTGCATCGCCAACCGCCGCATCTGCGACGCCACTCACATCGACGATCGTCAAATCCATCGAGACGCGTCCCACAATGGGCGCAGCGATTCCGCCGATCAGAACATGTCCCCGGTTCGACAATTTACGATTCAATCCATCCGCATATCCCACCGGCAGCAGCGCCAGCCGCATTTCGGCAGGCGCAACAAAGGTGCCGTTGTAGCCGATCCGCGTTCCCGCTTCGACGGTCCGCATGGAAACGATGGCGGTCTTCCACGCCAGCACCGGCTGTATCTCGATCGGCATTTCAGCTGCGCCGCCGACAAATGGCAATGCATATCCATAGAGCGCAATCCCAGGCCGGAGCAGAAGCTGTGCGCCGACAGTTTTCGCCAGCACGGCTAATGGTTCCACCTGATGATGGCGGAGCAGAGTGGACGAGTTGCCGGCATGAATCCATTGCGGAGAAAATCCAGCCGCGGCAATCTGCGTCACTGCGTTCTGAAAGCGAAGCATCTGTTGCGAATTCTGCTCCGCATCCAGCATTTCGGGCGAAGCGAAATGCGTAAACACGCCCTCCAGCCGCAATGCTGGAATTGCGCGCAGGCGAGCGAGCACCGCCGCCAGCTCCGTGGGCTCGAAGCTCACCCCCTGCCGAGACATGCCCGTGTCAATTTCAAGATGCACCGGCACGCTGGCCGCATCGAGCGAACGCTGTCCCGCCATCCCGGCCAGCGTCTGAAGATGCTCGAACGTCCACACAGTCGGCACGAGCCGCGCATCGAGTACTGCGGCCGCTTCGCCCGGCTGTAGGCCGGTCATCACGAGAATGCGCGCCTCCGGACGGAGGCGCCGCGCCGCTACGCCTTCTTCGACCGAAGTGACCCCCAGCCACTGCGCACCTGCCTCGGCGAGCCACGGCGCGCATAAGAAAAGCCCATGCCCATACGCGTCTGCCTTCACGACCGCAAGCAAGTCGCACGGGATGCCGGAGCTACTGCGCTGCGCCAGCGTACGCAGCGCTTGAAAATTTTCAACGAGTCGCGAGCGGGAAATTTCCGCCCTAGTAATTGGGTACGGAGGCATCATCGCCCTTGTAGGGATTTTCAAAGCGCGTGAACTCCGGCATGTACATCAGATGGACGGACCCGGTCGGTCCGTTGCGCTGCTTGGCGATGATGATCTCCGCCTTGTTCTTGTCCTCATCGTTCTCCTCATCACGGTTGTAGTAACTCTCGCGATGGATGAACGCAACCACGTCCGCATCCTGTTCAATCGAACCGGATTCGCGCAGATCGGACAGTATCGGCTTCTTGTCCCCTGCGCGCTGTTCGCTGGCGCGGCTCAACTGCGAAAGCGCCACGACGGGCACCTTCATCTCCTTGGCCAGCGCCTTCAGTCCGCGCGAGATCGCCGAAACTTCCTGGGTGCGATTTTCATATCGTTTAGCGGCAGCCCCCACGCTGCTGGCGCTCATCAGTTGCAGATAGTCAATCACGATCAGGTCCAGGCCTCCAGCCTGCTGCTTCAAGCGGCGAGCTTTGGCGCGCATCTCCGCCAGCGATATTCCCGGAGTGTCGTCGATGAACAGCTTCGCCTCAGCCAGCCGCTCGAGGCCGCTGGTCAGCTTATCGCGATCGTCGCGCGTCAAAAATCCCGTCTGGATATGCCGCATGTTCACCATGGATTGCGACGCAAGCATACGTCGCAACAGCGCTTCTTTCGACATTTCGAGCGAAAAAACTCCCACCACTTTGCCGTCGCGTACGGCGGCATTCTCCGCGATGTTGATCGCCCAGGCGGTTTTTCCCATCGACGGACGGGCGGCAATGATGATCAGCTCGGATGCCTGCAGGCCGCTCGTCATGTGGTCGAACTCGATGTAGTGCGTGGCGAGGCCGGTGACATCGCGGCCTTCTTTATAGAGGTTGTCAATGGAGCCAAACGAGCCGCGAACAATTTCCGGGATGCTTGCGAAGCCCTGACCGATGCCGCGCTCGGAAACTTCGAGCAGCGCCATTTCGGTCGCGTTCAGGACATCGAGCGCATCTTCACTCTGGTCCGCCGCCCGCGCTTGTCCGGTCTGACAGATGCCCATCAGCTGCCGAAGAATGGATTTATCTTTGACGATGCGAACGTAATCTTCAATGCTCAGCCGTCGCGGCAGATTTTCCGTCAGGCTGAACAGATAGGCGCGGTTGCCGATCGATTCCAGTTCCTTCTGCCGGTCCAGTTCTTCGCTTAACGTGATGATGTCGACGGCGCGGTTGGCGTCGATCAACTCGCCCATGCGGGCGTAAATCCTGCGATGCGAATCGAGCGAAAAATCATCGGCTATCAGCCGCTCGGCCGCCTCGCTGTGGGCAGCGTTGTCGAGCAGTATGGCGCCTAGAATTGTGCGCTCGGCCTCGACGCTCGCAGGCAACC
The DNA here is from genome assembly GCA_963744615.1 of uncultured Acidobacteriota bacterium. Lineage (GTDB taxonomy): Bacteria > Acidobacteriota > Terriglobia > Terriglobales > Acidobacteriaceae > JAKAAZ01. The sequence continues at coordinate 376,897 of CAVUUE010000002.1, read as the reverse complement.
CATGTTCCAGCGAGATTTGAGATGCGGTGGCCATTGTTTATAAGTGTAGCCTCGCGGCCAAACGGAAAAGCGCGGTGTATATTCCCGCAGGAAAGTGGAGAAGTGGAAAATCCGGGTGCCCCACCCCCTTCGCGCTTTTGCGAAGGGTGGGATGAAACAGCGTTCCGGCAGAGACTGCCCCCAACCCACGAAATCCACCCGCAAGTTATCATGAGAGCAGTGCTTCGCAGCGTGGCTTATGGATCGCGCCCTTCCCCAGGGCGGCGGACGCAGTCATCGGCTTTCAGCCCCGGACGGGTCCCGCATGCCGGCCTTTTAGGGCAACCCTTCCACGCACCCAGAGGAGTTCTCGATTGAAGATGCACCGCTTTCTTCCGTTTTCCAATCGCTTCCTGTTCTGCACCATCATGGCCGGCGCTACATTCTTCGTTTCCGCTGCGCGTCCTCAGTCGGCAAGCGACGCAACTCAGTCCGACGCCGCATCGGCGATGTCGCAGCAGATCGCCGAGCTGCAAAAGGTCGCCGATCGTTGGGACGATGCAATCGACCAGCACGACCAATATGCGCTGGAACTGGTGCTCTCCCCCGACTTCATTTCCATCTCCGACACTGGTGAAGTGGGGAATCGCGACGCCGTCGTTTCCAAGCTGGTCATGAAGGATGCCCCACGCTATACGCTCGCCCAAAAGGTCGTCAGCGTCCGCATGGTCGGGGATGTTGCTGTCGTCAACGGCACTTACGACCGCATGTACCAGGGGAGCCGCTTGAGCCGGACGAAAGCGAAGGACCAGAGGGGCGTGTTCAGCCAGGTTTACGTTCGGGCGCGAAACGCGTGGCAATGCATCAACTCGCAGCGCACACTGATTACCGAGACGGCGCCGAGCGGCCGGAAGAAATCCAGGCAGGAATCGACCGAGAAGCCTTTAAACCACGATCTGGGATTCAGATTTCCAGGCCGGCACCACTCCAGCAGCACCGATTCACAGCCGCCGCAGTAGAGGGTTTGCAGGCGTCCATTCAATTTTTTCGCTGCCGCTTGTACAGAAGGATGGCTGAGCACGAACGGCTTTTAGGCCATCGCCGTCGTCTCAGCTTGACGCCGGCCTTGAATCTCGATGTAGATATTGATGAGCGATAACGCTGCCGGCGTTACTCCTGAAATCCGCCCAGCATGACCGATGGTGGCCGGACGCACCCGCACCAGCTTCTCCTGCATTTCGCGGGAAAGCCCGCTGACCGCCGCGTAGTCAAACCATGCCGGAATTGCGCGGTGCTCGGCGCTCTTCATCCGTTCGATCGACTTCCGCTGCTGATCGAGATAGCCCGCATACTTGATTTCCGTCTCGACCGCCTTCAATTCATTGCGCATATGCGCCGGCACCGCCCCAGCCAGCATCGCATCCCGAACCGGCAACAAAATTCCGTCGCTCATCGTGCCGAGCGCATCCGGCAACAACGGCATCAGCGACTCAATCGTCACCTCAGGCCGCTTCATCAACTGCGCATACGTCTGGCCGCTCGCGCCGCTCAGTTTTGCGCTCAGATCCGGCGATACCGCAGCCAGCCTCTCGAGATTGGGCTTCTGCGAAGTCAGCATGTTGGCGAACGCATGCATCCGCGCCTGCTTGGTTTCAAACGCGGCCCAGGCGGAATTGTCGATCAATCCCAACCTGCGCCCGTAAGGAGTCAGCCGCCGATCCGCATTGTCGATGCGCAGGTGCAGGCGAAACTCCGCCCGCGAAGTAAACATGCGATACGGCTCGTTGGTCCCCTTGCTGATCAGATCGTCGATCAAAATTCCCGTATATGCTTCGCTGCGATCGAGTGCAAACATCGGCTCGCCCTTCACGTGGAGCGCAGCGTTGATACCAGCCATCAGTCCCTGGCATGCGGCCTCCTCATAGCCGGAAGTCCCATTGATCTGTCCAGCAAGATACAGCCCGGCAATGCTCTTCACCGCCAGCGCGCGGTCCAGTTCCGTCGCATCGATCGCGTCATACTCGATCGCATATCCGGGCCGCAGCATCTCCGCCTTTTCGAGGCCCGGGATGGAGCGCAGAACCGCCGCCTGCACATCCATCGGCAGCGACGTCGACATGCCGTTGATATACACCTCGTGCGTGTTCAAGCCTTCCGGCTCCAGAAATAACTGGTGCTGCAGCTTTTCCGGAAAGCGCACCACCTTGTCTTCGATCGAAGGGCAGTAGCGCGGGCCGATGCCCTGAATCTGTCCGGAATACATAGGCGAGCGATGTACGTTTTCGCGAATGATCGCCAGCGTTTCCGGCGTGGTAAACGCAATGTGGCAGGGAACCTGCGGCCGCGTGATCGACTCTGTCCGGAAGCTGAACGGCGTCGGTTCAACATCGCCCGGCTGTTCTTCGAACTTTGTCCAGTCAATCGTCCGGCCATCGATCCGCGGCGGCGTTCCTGTTTTCAGCCGGCAATTCCGAAGTCCGAGCCGCTTCAGAGATTCGCCGAGCAGCACCGCTGCGGGTTCACCGCTGCGTCCCGCCGCATAATTTTCTTCCCCGCAATGGATCAGACCATTCAGAAATGTTCCGGTCGTAATCACCGTCGCACCCGCGTACACAATCCGCCCATCGCGCAGCTTCACGCCGCGGGCAACGCGTCCACCGCCTGCATCCTCCAGCACGACATCGATAACTTCGGCCTGCTTGATGAAAAGATTGGGCTGCGACTCCAGCACTTCACGCATCTTCACGCGATATTGCTGCTTGTCGCACTGCGCGCGCGGCGACCAGACGGCCGGCCCGCGGGAAGTATTCAGCAGGCGAAACTGAATCCCCACCGCATCCGTCACCTCGCCCATTACGCCGCCCAGCGCATCCACCTCGCGCACCAGATGGCCCTTGGCGATGCCGCCCACGGCGGGATTGCAGGACATCTGCGCGATCAAGTCCAGATTCAGCGCAAACAGCGCCGTCCGCAGGCCCATGCGCGAGGCAGCCATGGCTGCCTCGCAACCTGCATGCCCAGCGCCGACGATGAGGAGATCATATTGTTCCGTAAAGGCCATTCAGCCTTGATTCTATCAACCGGCCCGGCTGAGTTCCTATCGTTCTCCCGCGAGCTTCAGGAACTCTTCCTTAACATCGGCGAGGATCGGCAACTTCAAACGCTTCAGCTTTGCGTTCACAGCCTTTGCTTTTTCCGAGGTCAGATCGTCCTTATACATCTGGACAATTTTCTCGGCGGACTCGTAGTGATGGTACCTGTCCTTCTCGGCCTCGGTGCGCCGCTGCACATCCTCAAGTTCGTTCCTTTCGTCTCCGCTGTGTTTCGAAGCGTCGGCTTTCAGAATGGGTTCAAACACGTGCTGATCGAGGAAGCGCGCAAGCTCTGTTTTGTTTGCCATGATAATTCTCCTTATCTAGCTCGGCCAAGCCCTGATTGGGGGTAAGCTGGCCGGGTCGCGCGGAAGTTTCGCTGGCTGGTAATTCCGATGTCGTCTTTGTACACTCTTCCTCGCGCTCGATCTTCGAGAAGCTTCGGCCTGCTACGCGACCAATTGCCAACCGCGCCTGGCACGATCAAGCAGGTCGCGAACCTCTTCATCACTTGTTTGCGAAAAATTGCTGTACCACTGACCTACAGCCAGAAATTCCCGCGGAGCATACAGGCACACCACGGCGTCGGCATCCTTTTCGGCCTGTTGACAGGCTTCTCTCGTTGCGACCGGTACCGCAATCACGATGCGCTGCGATCCTTCCTGCCGAAGGGCTGTGATGGCAGCGCGCATCGTTAGGCCCGTGGCCATACCATCATCCACAACGACCACTGTGCGGCCACCAACATCCAGCGCTGCGCGATCTTGGCGGTAAAGGCGCCCGCGCCGATCAAGCTCCCGTGCCTGCTTCAGAGCGACTGCTTCGACATTCTCGGGCGGGATGCGTCGAGTCCGGATCAACTCTTCGTCCAGGAGCCGCACTCCGCCGGACGCGATCGCTCCCATCGCCAGCTCCTCGTTTCCCGGCACTCCAAGCTTACGTACGAGAAACACGTCGAGCGGCGCGTTCAGTGCATGAGCAACTTCAAATCCGACTGGAACGCCGCCACGTGGCAGCGCAAGCACAACAGCCCCCTCTCGATCATCGAGTTGGCTAAGCCGCGAACCCAGGACGCGGCCCGCCGCGGCTCTATCCTGGAACATGATTCGACACCCCTGCTTATTTGGATGCGGGGACTTCACGCGGGAGCCAATCGTTGCAAAGCGCCAAGCCTCACCTGGACCTGCTCGATAACCCCAGTGGCCCGGCTTTAAAATCGAGGTATGCCGACGCACTTCTCCCCGGAAGCGATCAAGTTCCTGCGCGGTCTCGCGCGGAATAACGAGCGCGAGTGGTTCGACGCACGCAAACCTGTTTACGAGCGGGAACTGAAAGCGCCCATGCTCGCGCTGATTGAAGAAATAAATGGGGAACTGGTGGACTTCGCACCCGAGCACATTCGACCCGCCCACAAATGCATGTTCCGCATCTACCGCGACACCCGTTTTTCGACGGACAAGACTCCATACAAAAAACACATATCGGCATGGTTTGCCCGGCAGGGATTGGAGAAGAAATCCGGCGGCGGCTTTTACTTCCACCTGTCCGGCAAAGAACTCGTCATCGCCGCAGGCGTGTACATGCCGGAGCGGGAACAACTGCTGGCCATCCGCACCCACTTGCTGAACAATCACGAAGAGTACCGAAAACTCTTCGAAGCGCGCCGGCTTCAGCGCGTCATGGGGGAATTCGACGGTCTGCGCCTGACTCGCCCGCCAAAAGGGTTCCCGAAGGACCACCCTGCCATGGACCTGATCGCCTGCCGCCAGTGGGGAGTCTCCACCACTCTGCCCGCGGAAACCGCTCTGCAACCAGGTCTGCGAAAGGAGATCGTAAGCCGCTTTCGCGCTGCCAGCCCCTTAATCGAGTTTCTGAACCGCCCCTTATCTACGCAATCCGTGAATACCACGACAGAGCGGCTGGGATTCTTCTGACCGTAAACTTTCGTCCCAACATCAACCCTGCTCGAAGGCTCTTACCATAAACCGTCTGAGTCGCCAAAGCGCCGGGATAGAATCTCAATCAAACCGTGCGTAAACTGAGACCATCGCGAAGTGCTGCCGGCATTGTTTTCTCGATTCTGCTGGCTGGGACGTTTTCTTGCAGCGCGCAGGCCCAGACAGTTCCGGACGATTCGGCGCCCGCCACGGCAGCCAGCGGAAACATTCAGGGAATTGTGACAGACTCCTCCGGAGATGTCGTGGCGGGCGCTCAGGTCACGCTGGTTCCCGACCCTCCAAGGCCCCAACGCATGCTCCTCACCGACGGTTCCGGGTTCTTTAACTTTCCTGACCTCGATCCCGGATCCTTCGAACTCACGGTAACGTCGAAAGGATTTGCGCCTTGGGTCAGCCCTAAAATCGTCTTGACTCCGGGTGAAAAATACCAGGCGGCCGAAATTATCCTCCACGTAGCCGCGGCCAGTACAAGCGTGAAGGTGACATTCTCCAGCCAAGAGCTCGCTGAAGAACAGATGCACGCGGAGGAGAAACAGCGCGTCCTGGGAATCGTTCCCAACTTTTACACCAGCTATGTTTGGGATGCGGAGCCGCTGACGTCCAGACAGAAATACCAGCTTGCGCTCCGGTCTTCGGTCGATCCCATAGCCTTTATCGGTGCTGGATTTATTGCCGGAATTCAGCAGTGGCAGAAGGATTTCCAAGGGTACGGCCAGGGAGCCGAGGGTTACGGTAAGCGTTACAGTGCGAACTATGCGGACGGCTTCATCGGCACAATGCTCGCCGGGGCTGTACTCCCTTCCCTCTTACACCAGGACCCACGCTATTTTTACAAAGGTACCGGGAGCATACGATCTCGCGCGCTATATGCCATTTCCACGGTGGTGATCTGCAAAGGCGACAACGGTCGGTGGCAGCCAAATTATTCGAACGTGCTCGGTACTTTGGGGGCGGCGGGAATCTCGAACATCTACTATCCCTCGACGGATCGCGGTGTGGTGACGATCGACAACGCTTTGATTGGCACAGCCTCCGGCGCAGTCGGAGCGCTGTTGCAGGAGTTTCTGATCAAGAAGCTCTCCCGCGGACTCCCACCCTCGACCAGCACCCGGCCCTGACCAGGGCCACTCAAGGTAAATCTAGTATTGCGGCCACTTTGCCGCCTGCGCAACTTTTCGGCAATAGCAGCGTTCCTACCATAGTGGCTTGGCGGTTTCGCGGAAACCTGAGGGCCCACAAGCAACGCGCGAAAGCTTCTTACAGCTTTCAATGCGGAGGTTCGAAATGCGGTTCCTACGATATATCGCTCTACTCGGGATTCTCCTGGTGCCCGCCGCCTATTCCCACGCTCAAGTTTCTTTCGGCTTTGGCTACGGCGGTCCGGCCTACGATGGCGGCTATGGGGGGTACTACGCGCCCCCGGCATGCGCCTATGGATATTACAACTACTACCCGTATGCTTGCGCGCCGTATGGATATTACGGCCCGCAATGGTTCTATAACGGCATCTTTCTCGGTGTCGGTCCGTGGTACGGGCGAGGCTGGGGATGGTCACGCGGCTGGTATGGCCGCGGTTGGGGCCACGGTGGCTGGGATCGCGGTGGATATGGACGCGGTGGATATGGACGCGGTGGATATGGCGGACGTGGCGGGTACGGTGGGCGTGGCGACTATGCTCGCGGCGGATACGGCGGCGGACGTGGCGGATACGGCGGTGGCCACGGTGGATACTCGGCCGGACGTGGCGGCGGCGGTGGATTCCATGGCGGTGGCGGCGGTGGTGGATTCCATGGCGGCGGCGGCGGTGGTGGATTCCACGGCGGTGGCGGCGGTGGTGGATTCCACGGCGGTGGCGGCGGTGGTGGATTCCACGGCGGTGGTGGCGGTGGATTCCACGGCGGTGGCGGTGGACATGGCGGCGGCGGACACCGGTAGCCTTTCGCACCCATGATGTCTTAGCGGGAATCAATCGAGATGCGGCTCTCAGCATTGTGCTGAGAGCCGCATCTCTTTCTCGTTATCGCACCAGAAGAGCCGGTCTCCAGCCAACGGTTGAAATCGTATAATCGCCAGATGAAACGAGCACCGCTGGTCGGCGTGGTGATGGGCAGCCGGAGCGATTATGAAATCCTTCAACCTGCCATCGAAGTTCTGGCTGAATTCTCCGTACCCCATGAGGCCCGAGTCGTTTCCGCCCATCGCACCCCGGACTTGCTGTTTGAATACGCTATCACCGCAGAAGATCGCGGACTACACGTGTTGATTGCCGGTGCCGGCGGAGCCGCCCATCTGCCCGGGATGCTGGCCGCGAAAACACATTTGCCCGTGCTCGGTGTTCCCATTCCGGCAACCATGCTCGCCGGAGTCGACTCCTTGCTTTCCATCGTCCAGATGCCGAAAGGCGTACCAGTCGGAACGCTCGCCATCGGCAAACCAGGAGCGGCGAATGCTGCGCTGCTCGCCATCTCCATTCTCGCTTTGCAGGACCGCGCTCTGCGCGACCGGCTCTGTGCATGGCGGGAAGTGCGCCGGCAGGAAGTGCTGGCGCAAACACTGCCATCTGTCGAGCCGTCGAGGTGACCGTCGATCCCGTTCATCAGCAAGCGATCCTGCCCGGTGCGACCATCGGCATTCTTGGCGGCGGCCAGTTAGGTCGCATGATGGCCATGGCAGCGCGCTCGCTCGGCTACCGCATCCAGGTGCTGGATCCGGACCCATCCTGCCCGGCGCGCTTCGTCGTTGACGCTTGCTTTGAGGCTGCGTGGAACGACGCCCGCGCCGCGGCCGACCTGGCCCGTGGCTGCGACGTGGTCACGCTGGAAATCGAACAGATTTCGATCGCCGCGCTGGAAGCTGCCGAGCGCTTTGCACCCGTGCGACCCGGCCCGAAAATAATGTCCATCATTCAGGACCGAATTCAGCAAAAAAACTGGCTCGCCAGCCACGGCATCCCTGTGGGGGAGTATCGCGCCGTCGATGACCCGGCGCTACTTCATGCCGCCGTCCGCGATCTGGGTGGTCGCTGTTTTGTGAAGAGCGCCCATGGCGGATACGACGGCCGTAGCCAGGAAAAACTTGGCTTTGGGCAAGCTGCCACTGAAACGATCATCAACGCCACATGGAAATCCCTCGGTCAACGACCGGTGGTCGTGGAAAAGGCCATTGATCTGGAGATGGAAATCTCCGTGATGGTGGCGCGCTCGCCGCGCGGCGAAATGAGAGCCTATCCGGCTGCTGTCAACCATCATGAGCAGCAGATTTTAGTATGGAGCGCGATCCCCGCGAACATTCCCCCAGAGACGGCAACTCGCGCGAAAGAGATGGCGCTTTCCATCGCCGAAGGCTTCCAGCTGGAAGGCCTGCTGGCGGTCGAAATGTTCATCGCCAGGGATGGCCGTTTGCTGGTAAATGAGCTGGCGCCGCGCCCACACAACAGCTATCACGCCAGCGAGCGTGCCTGCATCACCAGCCAGTTCGAACAGGCCATACGTGCCGTTTGCAATCTGCCCCTCGGAGATGTGGAAGTAATTCAGCCGGCAGCCATCGTCAACCTGCTCGGCAATATCTGGCTCGATGCGAATGGCGAGACGGGTCCGCGCTTCGATCTTGCCTTGGCTGTACCCGGCGTACGCCTGCATTTGTATGAAAAACATCTGCCCCGGCCGGGGCGCAAGATGGGTCATCTCTCCGCTGTCGGCAAAACCGCCGAAGAAGCCGTCCAGCATGTGTTGGAGGCGAAGGCAAAACTGTAACTGGATAGGATTCTTGATCCCACTCTTTCGGGTTGCGCTACTGACACTCCGAATGAGAAGCGGAGATCAAACGTGATTCGAACGCCTCATATAGATTTCAGCCGGCGCTGGCCAGCCGATGGGTCATTTGGTAGGTGTAGCGGATGCGATGGATCACCGTAACTGTAGACAGCACCGCGAGCACCCAGAGGACCGGCGCCATAACCCCCCAGCGGTTGCAGAGCGCGCCAATGATGATGAGGACCACGCGCTCCGGCCGCTCCATGAAGCCGACTTTGCAGCTGCCGATGAGCGACTCGGCGCGTGCGCGCGTGTAGCTGACCATGACGGAGGTGACCATGACGAAGGCCACCAGCACGACATAGAAGAAGCGATTGCCGCGGGCGTAGTAGACGAGCAGCCCGAAAAACAAGGCGACGTCGGAATACCGGTCGATGACGGAGTCGAAGAAAGCTCCAAACACCGTGACTTGCTGGGTTTGGCGGGCGACGCGGCCATCCACCATGTCGAAGATGCCGGCGCCGATGATGACCAGGCCGGCATAGACGAACATGCGGACGTTGTTCTGCGCGTTGGCAAAGCCGAACAGAAATGCCGCGCCGGTGTTGATGACCAGGCCCATGAAGGTGAGCACGTTGGGAGAAATGCGCGTCAGGGCGAGCCCGTCCACGATTTTTTGCAGGATAACTCCGCAACCTCTTCCAAATGCACTTGTCCAGGTCATCTAGTTATCGCATCATTCTGGGACTGGCGATTCCTTCTCCACATCGTCGTAGATAGTGACCAGTTCGAGCACTTCGAGCTCGCGGTTGCCGTTGGGGGTGACGACCGTCGCGGTATCGCCGACCTGCTTGCCGACCAGGCTGCGGCCGATAGGCGAAGTGGTCGAGATTAAGCCGAGGCTCACGTCGGCCTCTTCACTGGTGACCAGCTTGTACTGGATCTTTTCATCTTTCGATGAATCGTAAACCAGCACTTTGGAGCCGAAGGCGGCGCGATCGCGCGGGATATTGGCGAGGTTGACCAGGGCAAGCTCCGACATGCGATGCTTCAGTTGACCCAGGCGCGCATTGACGAACACCTGGCGCTGTTTGGCCATGTGGTATTCGGCGTTCTCGCTCAGGTCGCCGAGCGAAGCGGCCTTTTTGATTTCGATGGGCAGCTCGTGGGTCAGCTCATGTTCGAGGAGGCGGATTTCTTCTTCGAGTTTCTTCTTGATATGTTCTGTCATGGAATCATCTGCTTCGATCTATGGAACCTTCCGAGGCCGAGAAATATCCGGCAGCCCGAACGGGCAGCTATAAACACGCTGGCTGCGGTTCAATGGCACTATTATACCGATGGTATTCGATGCGCGTGGGTCGCTATTCATCGGGCGATAAAGACTCAGGTGAGCTTTGCGCACCTGGAGCACCCGAAGTCCGACGGGCGTCGAGCCAGCTTTGCAGGATGAGCATGGCGGCAACCTGGTCAATGACGTCCTTGCGGTCCCGTGCGCCACGGCCCACCGCGTCCAGGTGGCGATGAGCCTCGGCGGTGCTCATCCGCTCATCCCACAGATGGACGGGAAGACTGAATTCCGCGCGGAGGGCGTCCGCGAATTTCTCCGCTGCCAGGGCGCGCGGGCTGCGATCCCCGGAGAGATGAATGGGCCATCCGACGACGATGGCGGTGCAACCGTAGCGGCGCAGCAGGCGCCCGATGGACCGCAGGTCATTTCTCGGATTGGTGTGGAGGATGGTCAGCAGCGGCTGCGCGGTGAGGCCGAGTTCATCGGACACGGAGACGCCGATCCGCCGCTGGCCATGATCGAGGCCGAGGATTCGCGATGGCGAAGGGCTCTCCACGGGTGTGATGGTAACTGAAACGAGGAGCGGAGTGGGGGAAGCGGGAATATGGATCGCCGTCTACTGCAGCGCTGTTTCGACCTGGCGTCCCGCACACGGAAGGGCTTTGGTGGAATGACAGTTCAGGCGTGAATCCAAAACTTGCCGGGGTCGAACGGAGCAAACAGAGTAAACCGCCTACAATAAATAGGTAGAAAAATCTGGTTCCTGGATTTCCGGACGGCCATCCAACGTGCGCTCTTTTCTGGTATTCGTTCTGATTCTCGTGCTGGTTACGGCGGCGGCTTATGTGCTGCTGGTGTTGCCGTTTGGCCCTTCGCGGGCGCAACTGGTTACGATTGCCCCGGGTTCGTCGGTGGACGAGATTGCGCGGACCCTGAAGCAGAACGGGATCATCCGCAGCCGCTTCGCCTTCGACGTGGTGGCGCGGGTTGAGCACGGCACGCTAAAGGCGGGTGTCTATCGCTTCCGCGAGCCGGCTCCTATGCTCTCCGTGTACGGGCGGCTGCGCAGCGGCGATGTGTATACGATCGCTCTGACGATTCCGGAGGGTTACAACATTTTCGATATTGCGGGTGCGGTCGAGAAGGCGGGTCTCGGCGCGAAGGATACATTTCTCACCGCCGAGGAGCAGGACACGTCTCTGATCCAGGATCTGAATCCGAAGGCGGCAAGCCTGGAGGGATATTTGTTTCCGGACACGTATCGGCTGGCTCCAAATATGTCTCCAAAGCAAATTCTAAGCGAGATGGTGGCGCATTTTCGCCACGAGGCGCAGACGCTTGGAATGACGGAGAATATTCCGGCGACGGTGACAATGGCTTCATTGATCGAGCGGGAAACGCCCGTGGCAAGTGATCGCCCAATGGTGGCGAGCGTATTTGTGAATCGCCTGGCGCAGCGGATGCCTCTTGATACCGACCCCTCGGTGATTTACGCGGCGCTTTTAGAAAAGCGCTACCACGGGACGATCTACGCATCTGATCTGAAGGCGGAGTCGCCGTACAACACCTATCTGCACACGGGGCTGCCTCCGGGTCCGATCTGTAACCCCGGCATTCCCTCGCTAAAGGCCGCCATGCATCCAGCGAACTCGAGTTTCCTCTATTTTGTAAGCGATCCTGCGAACGCTGGACACTCGCGGTTTGCGACCACGCTGGAGGAGCATGACAAGAACGTGGCGGCGTATCGCAAGGGCGAAAAGACGCAGGCGCCCGGGATCGGAAGATAGTTGGACCACGTGCCAGGGCTACATCCTAGAATCCCGGTCAGGTTTCGTGGCGCGGCGTTGCCCACGCTGGTGCTCCCGTTGCTACTGGGACTGAGCGGCTGCCTGAAACATACACGCCTGCTGGAGCGGCCCCAGAAACCGAGCATTGTTCTAAGCTCCAACGCCGAACAGCTGATCGCCAGCCTGGATGAACGATATGATGCGATCCGCTCGATGAGCGCCACGGTCCTGATCCGGGCATCGGTGGGTGGAGCGAGCAAAGGGAAGGTCACCGACTACACTTCGCTGCGCGGCTACATTTTGATGCGGCAGCCGCATATGTTGCGCGTACTGGGACTGTTGCCGGTGGTAGAGACGCGCGCGTTCGACATGGCCAGCGACGGGCAGAATTTCACCCTGCTGATTCCGCCCAAGAGCGAAGCGATCGTGGGTTCTGGCAAGGTCACGACTCCGTCGGCGAACCCGCTGATGAACTTGCGGCCGGCGGTATTTTTCGACTCGCTGCTGATCAGTAAAATTAAACCGGACGAATTGATTTATGTGACCAACAACAGTCGCGTCGAACGCGATCCGAGGACGAAACAGCTAATCGAGGAGCCGGATTACGATCTGGGAATTTTGCGGCGCCAGGGGAATAGCCAGCAACTGCTGCCGGTGCGCGTGATCCACATCAGCCGCACGAATCTGTTGCCATATCGCCAGGACCAGTACAACTCGGAAGGGACGCTGGTGACCGACACGTTGTATAGCGACTATCGGACGTTCGATCAGATTTCCTATCCGACTCGCATTGTGATCGATCGCCCGATCGATGGATACAAGATCGAATTGACGATTCAGAAATTAAATTTCAATCGGAAGCTTGCGGACAATCAGTTTGAGCTGAAAATTCCCGCAGGGACGAAGATCAAGCGGCTTCCATAACGGCAGTGGATTAACCCGCAGCTACAACCTGCTCCGGCTCAGTTTTCTTCCTCAAAAGCTTGAGCGCGGGTGCGGTCATCGCAGTGGTTATCAGGGCAACCAGCACAAGGATGGTAAACAGCTGCGTGTTGATCGCGCCGGCCTGAAGCGCGAGGTTGACGACGACCAGGTCGACCAGGCCACGGGTGTTCATCAGGAAACCCAGAAGCAGGGATTCCCGCCGGGGAAGATGGGACAACATGTGCGCGCCGTAATATGTTCCGCCGATCTTGCCTGCAACCGCGACCGCGAGCAGTAGAAGAAACCATAGCAGCACACTCTTGCCGCCGAGATCGCGAAACTCCGTGTGAATGCCGGTGACGGCGAAAAACACAGGCAGCAGCAACACGGAAACAAGCGGATGGATGGTCCGTTCCAGCTGGCGATGCCAGTGGTGCAGCCGGGGAATGCACATGCCTGCGAGGAACGCGCCGAACAGGGCGTGCACGCCGAGCCGCTCGGTAACGAAGGCGCAGAAAAGGATGAAGACGAGGAAGACAGCCAGCAGCACTTGGGAAATATTCGGTGCGCCCTTCCAGCGCACCAGTTTGCCCAACGCAGGCCGCACGATGCCCAGCATGAACGCCCCAAACGCAACCAGCAAAAACATCTTCAACGAGAGAATCCACGGAGAGACGCCGGTGGTGTTGAGCATGAGCGCCACGGCCAGCAGTATCCACCCCAGCACATCCGCGATAGCCGCGCAGACGAGGGCAAGCATGTTCAACTTTTCGTCCCCGGTGCTCTTGTCGCGCAGCATCCGCGCCAGTACCGGAAAGGCTGTAGTGCTGAGTCCGACTCCGACAAAGAGCAGAAAAGCAACCTTATTCCCGGCGGTTCCATGGAAGCGGCTATGCATGACCACTCCCAGCCCGCAGCCCAGAACAAAAGGAACCACCATAGATAGAAGGCTGATTTTTAGCGCGGTCTGACGCTGCTCCCACACAGCTTCAAAATCCAGATTCATCCCCTCGAGGAACAGATAGAGAACCATTCCCAGCTCACTGACAAGGCTGAGAGTGTGCAGGGAATTCAGCGGAAACAGATTGGCAATAAGGTGGGGTGCGGCGTAGCCGAAGACAGAGCGTCCGAGGAGAATGCCGCCCAGCATTTCCCCGACCACTCGGGGCTGGCCCATCCATCCCAGCAGAACGCCGCAAAGGCCTGTAATCAGGACGATGACGGCTATCTGCAGAAGAAACAGGGCGAGTGCGCTCATTTGCGGTGTACGGGAACCCCTTGTACCAGAATGCGTTACTTGGCGCGGATCGGAAAGCGCTGCTGTCTTCTATTTTTACGGTAGAAGCGGGGAATGGCCAAATGCTGGCGGTGGATTAGTGGCTAACGGTTGACATGGTCAGAGCGGCGAGGCCGATATGTGACTAAATTTGACTCACATAATCTTCCTATTTGTGATATATTGTTCGTAGCGGTACCCAGGCCTGAGGGCCCGGATGTCACGGGGAGACTCCCGATCAGGCTCACTAAACTTCTAAGGAGAGCACCATGGCAATCGCACGCTGGAATCCATTTCAGGATGTTTATACGTTGCAAAACAGGCTGAACTCGTTGATGCAGGATTTCAATCGCAGTGACGACGAGGCGCTGACGTCGAGCGCTTTTGTTCCGCCGGTCGACATCTATGAAGATGCCAACCATATTGTTCTGAAGCTGGAGGTCCCGGGCATGAAGCTCGAGGACTTCGATATCCAGTTGGAAAACCAGACGCTGACCGTCCGCGGCGAGCGGAAGTTTGAGAGAGAAACCAAAGAGGAGAATTACCATCGCCTGGAGCGCCGTTATGGCGGTTTCGCGCGTGGTTTCAGCCTGCCGAATACCATCGACCCGGAGACGGTGAAGGCGCACTACGATGCCGGCGTGCTGACCGTCGAACTGGGCAAGCGGGCAGAAGCCAAACCGAAGCAGATCAAGGTGTCCGTCAGCGGCTCAAAGCCGAACGACTCGAAGCCGAACGAGACGGCCCGTACGATCCAGTCTTCTCAGTCTTCAGAGGGATCCAGGTCGGCGGCGTAATCTTCAACCCAGGCGCAGGGCGTTGCGGAACTGAAGAAAAACGTTCCGCATTGAGAGGCAGGACTCGCGCGGAAATCGCGACTCCTGCCTTACTTTTGTCATCCATAAATTAGAGGATAAATTTCAAACCGAGAACTCACTATGGCGATTCGCTGGGAAAAACTCACAGTAAAAGCGCAAGATGCCGTCCAGGCCGCGAACAATCTGGCGAGCGAGAATGGCAATCCCGAGTTGCAGCCTACGCATCTGCTGCTGGCGTTGCTTGAAGACAGAGACGGCATTGTGGCTCCGGTGCTGCAGAAAGCGGGCGCCGGGATTGACGCATTGCGCGCGCGTCTGGAGCAGGTGGTGCAGACATTTCCCAAAGTGTCCGGAGGCGCGCACCAGGCGCAGTCTTCGCCTGCTTTTCTGCGGGTGGTGGAGCAGGCCTTTCAGGAGGCGGCGAACTTCAAGGATGAGTATGTTTCGACCGAGCATCTTCTGCTGGCGATTTCACAGCAGAAGAACGACCCCGCGCAGCTCGCGCTGTCTGCGGCGGGCGCGAGCCACGATGCGATTCTGCGCGCCCTGACGACGGTGCGCGGGACGCAGCGGGTCACGGACCAGAATCCCGAGGCGAAGTTTCAGGCGCTGGAACGCTATGCCCGTGACCTGACCGAGCTGGCGCGGCGCGGCAAGCTGGACCCGGTGATTGGACGCGATGAGGAGATTCGGCGCGTGGTGCAGGTGTTGTCGCGGCGCACGAAAAACAATCCAGTGCTGATCGGCGAGCCGGGTGTTGGCAAGACGGCCATTGTTGAAGGGCTCGCGCGCCGCGTCGTTTCCGGAGATGTTCCGGAGGTGCTGCGGGATAAGCGCGTGATCTCACTCGACCTGGGCGCGATGCTGGCCGGGGCGAAGTACCGCGGGGAGTTTGAAGACCGATTGAAGGCGGTGCTGAAAGATATCGAAGATGCGGCGGGCGGGATCATTCTTTTCATCGACGAGCTGCATACGCTGGTGGGCGCGGGAGCGGCGGAGGGGGCGATCGATGCCTCCAACATGCTGAAACCGGCGCTGGCGCGGGGCGAGCTGCGCGCCATTGGCGCGACCACGTTGAATGAATACCGCAAATACATTGAAAAAGACGCGGCGCTGGAACGGCGGTTCCAGATCGTCTACGTCGGCGAGCCGAATGTTGAAGACACGATTGCGATCTTGCGCGGGCTGAAAGATCGATATGAGACCCACCACAACGTGCGCATCAAGGATTCGGCGATTGTGGCGGCGGCGACGTTGTCGCATCGCTATATTTCTGACAGATTCCTGCCCGACAAGGCCATTGATCTGGTCGATGAAGCGGCGGCTTCGCTGGCGATTCAGATTGGCTCGGTGCCGACGGAGATCGATCAACTGGAGCGGCGGGCTACATCGCTCGAAATTGAACGCACGGCGCTGAAGCGGGAGAAGGATCCAAACTCCAAAGAGCGCCTGGAAGAAGTGACGCGCGAACTGGCGGCGCTCCATGAGCAGATCGCCGGACTGCGTGCGCACTGGCAGCAGGAGCGGGAGGACATCACTCGGCTGGCCGATCTGAAGAAACAGTCGGAGGCATTGCGGCAGGAGGCAGAAGAGCAGACGCGGCGCGGGAATTTCGAGCGTGTGGCGCAGATCCAATATGGCGAGCTGCCCAAGGTAGAGGCTGAATTGAAGCAGCTGAATGCCACGCAGGAAGGCGCTGCGGGCGGGCCCCGCATGTTGAAAGAGGAAGTCGACGAGGAAGACATTGCGCGCATCGTGAGCAAGTGGACAGGGATTCCGATTTCGAAAATGCTGGAAGGCGAAGTGCAGAAGCTGGTGCAGATGGAGGATCGTCTGCGCGAGCGCGTGGTCGGCCAGGATGAGGCGCTGCGTGTGGTGGCGAATGCGATTCGTCGCTCGCGGGCGGGGCTGAGCGATCCCAAGAGGCCGATCGGGTCGTTCATTTTTCTGGGACCGACGGGTGTGGGGAAAACGGAAACGGCGCGGGCGCTGGCGGAATTTCTGTTCGATGACGAGCAGGCGATGACTCGCATCGACATGTCGGAATACATGGAGAAGCACGCAGTTTCGCGCTTGATCGGCGCACCTCCAGGCTATGTTGGGTACGACGAGGGCGGGCAGTTGACGGAGGCGGTGCGGCGGCGGCCGTACTCGGTGGTGCTGTTCGACGAGATTGAGAAGGCGCATCCGGATGTGTTCAACGTGCTGCTGCAGGTGCTCGACGATGGGCGGCTGACGGATTCGCGGGGGCGCACGGTGGACTTCAAGAACACGGTGCTGATCATGACATCGAACCTGGGCGCACAGTTTTTGAATGCGGAGGCGCTGGGGAGTTCGTCTGCGTTTGAGGCTGCCAGCGAGCAGGTGATGCAGGTTCTACGGCAGAGTTTTCGACCGGAATTTCTGAATCGCGTGGACGATGTGGTGATCTTCCGCCCGCTGGGCGAGGAGCAGTTAAGTCATATCCTTACGCTGCGGATTGCGGACTTGAACCGTATGCTGGCCGAGCGGCATATTACGGTCGAGTTGACCGAGGGTGCGCGGCATCAGCTGTTTTTGAGTGGGTATGATCGTGCATATGGAGCACGGCCTTTGAAGAGAGCGATCCAGCGGCTGATTCAGGATCCGCTGGCCATCAAGATTCTCGATGGCGAAGTGCTGCATGGGGATCAGGTCGAGCTGGATGCGGACCCGCTGAACAACCGGCTGGAGATTAAAGTGAAGGAACGCGCAGAAGCCGTGTAAAGATATGCCTTAACAGAGCTGCCGGAAGAACTGTTTCACTCAGACAGAGGGGACAACATGTCGTCGATCATCGTCGGGAGTCACCCACAAGAGCTGCGCCGGCTCTGGGGTTGGATGTTGGGGATGGGAGTTGTGCTGGCCGTTCTGGGCGCGGTCGCCATCGCGGATTCGGTCACTGCGTCCATAGTATCCATTGTGTTCTTTGGCTGGCTGTTGGTCTTCGTCGGCATTATCGGGATTATCCATACGCTGCGACACCGCAAAAGCGGCCATTTCGCCTTACATCTGCTGGATACCATTTTTGCATTCGTCGTCGGCCTCATGCTGTTGCTCAATTCTCTGGCGGGCCTGCTGGTTCTGACTCTGCTGCTCGCAATTTACTTCATCGTCGCGGGCGTATATCGCATTGGCTTCGCCCTGACGACGCATGGCGCCGGCTCCGGTTGGACCTTGTTAAGTGGAATCATTACCCTGCTTCTTGGCATTCTGGTCTGGATGCACTGGCCGATGACCGCCTTGTGGATCATTGGTCTTTTCATCGGAATCAATTTACTCATTATCGGACTGTCCCAGATCATGCTAGCGCTGACGTTGCGCCGAACTACCGTCGCGGCTGTATAGGGTCCCCGACTTGCACTAGCGGAGATTTCGAATCGTGAGAAAAAGCGGTCTGGGGCGTCCTCAGACCGCTTTTTCTTGAAGGATTGTGCGGGATAGTTGAAGGATTGTGCAGGGAAGTCGAAGGATTGTGCAGGAAGTCGTGCGAATTTGACGAAGGAAGCGTCGGTTTGCAATCGGCCAGGCCGGGGCGAGCGCAGGGCCTCTACTGCCATTCTACCTTTTTGGGGCTATATTCATTTCCCTGACGAGACCGCCCGCAGATGAGGGTGTCGGCCTGGGTTAGAGTTTCCGGGTGACTGCCTTCGCGACCGCAACACGAGGAATGTTTTGCAGGTCGTCGATAAACTCAACCGCATCCCAATCGCGCAGCATGGCAGCAATCGCATCCCGCTGGCCGTGGCCGATTTCCATGATTAGCCAGCCGCCGGGGGCTAGCTGCTGTTTTGCGGCGGGGATCAGGCGTTGGTAGAACTCTAATCCTGTTGGGCCGGCGAAGAGGGCCTGGGCGGGTTCGTAGTCGCGGACTTCTTTTGGGAGGGTTTTGCGTTCCCGGTCGGCGATGTAGGGAGGATTCGACAGAACTGCGTCGAAGGTTTCGTTGGCTACGGCGGCGAGCAGGTCGGACTCGAGGAAGCGGATGCGGTGGGCGACTCCGTTCCGTTGGGCATTCTGTTCGGCTACCTTCAGGGCCGCGGGGCTGATGTCGAGCGCGGTCATCTCACAGTGAGGAAGCGCGTGGGCTACGGCGATGGCGATGGCGCCGGAGCCGGTGCCTACGTCGGCGATGCGCGGATTGGGATGATTCTTGAGGCGTGCGATTGCTGCTTCCACAAGATGCTCGGTTTCGGGGCGCGGGATGAGGACGGCCGGGGTTACGTGGAAGGGCAGACCGAAAAACTCCTGCTCTCCGGTGATGTATTGGATCGGCTTGCCCTTCGCGCGTTCGCGAATCAGAGCGTTGAATTCTACCGTTTCAAGCTGGGTGAGCAGGCGTTCGCGATAGGCGTAGAGTTCCGCGGTGGGGATGTTGAGCACATGACGGAGCAGCAGGGTCGCATCGGCGCGGCTGTTTCGAGCGAGTTCGTCAGAGCGGTCGAGCGTGTCCGCGCCCCATTCGATGGCCTCTCCAATGGTCTGCGAGTTTGCGAAGATCCCTCTCATGCCGTGGCGGCGTCCCTCTTGAGGCGCTCCGACTGGTCGTGCGCGATGAGCGCGTCGACGATCGGCTGCAGCTTGCCTTCCATGACTTCAGACAATTGATGAATCGTCAGGCCGATGCGGTGGTCGGTGAGCCGGTTCTGCGGGAAGTTATAGGTGCGGATTTTTTCGCTGCGATCGCCGGTGCCGACCATCTGCTTGCGTTCCTTCGCCAAGGCCGACTGCTGCTTTTCCATCTCCATTTCATACAGACGCGCGCGCAGGACACGCATTCCTTTTTCGCGATTCTTGATTTGCGATTTTTCATCCTGACAACTGACGACCGTGCCGGTGGGAATGTGGGTGATGCGCACGGCGGAATAGGTGGTGTTAACGGACTGGCCGCCGGGACCGGAGGAGCAGAAGGTATCGATGCGCAGGTCTTTCGCTTCCACTTTGACATCGACATCTTCGGCCTCCGGCAGCACGGCGACGGTGACGGCGGAGGTGTGGACGCGGCCCTGCGTTTCGGTCTGCGGGACGCGCTGGACGCGATGCACGCCGCCTTCGAATTTCAACTGCGAGAAGACGCGCTCGCCTTCGATGATGGCGATGACTTCCTTCAAGCCGCGCACGCCGGACTCCGACGTGGAGAGGACTTCTACCTTCCAGCGATGCAGCTCGGCGAAGCGGGTGTAGAGGCGGAAGAGCTCGGCGGCGAATAAGGAAGCTTCGTCGCCGCCGGTGCCGGCGCGGATTTCGAGGATGACATTTTTCTCGTCGTTGGGGTCTTTCGGGAGCAGCAAAACTCGGATGCGCTCTTCGACGGCGGGCAGCTCGGACTGAAGCTGCGCGAGCTCTTCTTCCGCCATCGCGCGCATATCGGCGTCCGGTTCACCGGCCATAACTTTTGCATCGCGAATCCCCTGCTCGATGCGCTTGAGCTGGCGGATGTTGTCGACAACGGCCTCAAGGTCGCGATGCTGCTTGGTGATCTTTTGATATTGCTGCTGATCGGAGACGAGCGCGGGATCGGCGAGCTGCTGCGAGAGCTCGTCATAACGGGCCTCGATTTGTGTGAGACGTTCAAACATGGCTGATTGTCCGTGCTTCAGTGAGGATGCGGAACGGGATTCGGCTGGAGAAATGCGGCGAAACAAAGGCGGCGGGAGCCGCTAATAGAGCGTCTCACCAGAGGAATGAATTGCGCTGGAGAAGATCATGTCTTCTGGTATGGTACCTCCTTTCGTTGAAACTGCGAATGCTGACGGCGCTTCATGGCTGCGGTTCGCGGAGTTGTGCGAGACGCTGGCGGGAACGCGCAGCAAGCTGCGGAAACGTGCAGCGATGGCGGAGTATCTGCGGCCGCTGAATCCGCGAACAGCGGGGATGGCGGCGCAATTTCTTACCGGCGAGGTGTTTGCGGAATCGGATGAGCGGAAGGTGCAGGTGGGCGGGCAGCTGGTGGTGCGCGGGCTGGAAGCAGTGACGCAGGCGAGCGAAGAGCGTTTCCATGCGGCTTATCGCAGATATGGAGACCTGGGAGCGGCGGCGGAAGAGTTGATGCTGGCGGCGCACCGGCCTTCTGGAAACCTGAGCGTGGAGGAGATCGCGGCTCGCCTGGATTCGCTGGCTGTGACTCGCGGGATGGCAGGAAAGTCGGCGCAGATTGTGGAGGTGCTTGGCTCGCTTTCTCCGCTGGAGGCGAAGTACTTTATCAAGCTGCTGCTGGGCGATATGCGGATGGGCGTGAAGCAGAGCCTGGTGGAAGAGGCAATCGCAGTTGCCGCGCAGGAGGAGTTGTCCGCGGTTCGGCGGGCGGAGACGATGCTGGGAAATATTCCGGCAGTGGTGGAGCTGGCGTGGACGCACAGGCTGGATACCGCGCGATTTCGGATGTTCCACTCGCTTGGGTTCATGCTGGCGACGCCGGCGGCGAGCACGGAGGACGCGGTTTCGCGCTTTGGCGAGGCAAGCGTGCAGATCGAGGACAAGTACGATGGCATGCGCGCGCAGATACACTGCGGCGATCCGGCGCAGCCGGGGCGGGTGCGCATCTTCTCGCGTACGCGCGAGGATGTGACCGGCAGCTTTCCGGAGCTGGCGGAGTGGTTCGCGGGGGCCGAGAGCCCGGCGATTCTGGACGGAGAGATTCTGGCCTGGGATTTTGAGCGGGATCGCGCGCTGCCGTTTACCGCGCTGCAGCAGAGGCTGGGCCGCAAACGGGTGACGGCGGCGATGCGGGCGGAAACGCAGGTGCTCTACATGGCGTTCGATCTGTTGCTGGTGGACGGCAGGCTGCTGCTGGAAGCTCCTTTGCAGGAGAGGCGGGACGGCTCTTCAAGCGTGGGTGAACGAAACGCAGCTTTCGGCCAAGGCGGAGCCGCGCGAAACGGGTGGAGTTGCGCAGCCGGCGCTATTTGTAACTGAAACTGTTTCAGATGTTGACGCGGCGCGATCGCGGTTGAAAATCGCACCTGTAACAGAGATGATTTCGGCCAGCCAGATTGACGAGGCATTCCTGGCGGCGCAGGCGCGCGGAAACGAGGGCCTGATGTTGAAGTCGCTGGGATCGGTTTACGAGCCGGGCAGGCGCGGCGCGGCCTGGCTGAAGCTGAAGCGCGAACTGGCGACGCTGGATGTGGTGGTGACGGCGGTTGAATATGGACACGGGCGGCGCGCGCAGGTGTTAAGCGACTACACGTTTGCGGTACGGGATGGAGCGGGGTTGAGGAATGTAGGCAAGGCGTATTCCGGATTGACGGATGTCGAAATCCAGAATCTTACAGGGTGGTTTCTGGAGCATACGCTGGACACGCGCGGTGGGCGGCTGCTGGTTGAGCCGAAGATCGTGATTGAGGTGGCATTCAATAATGTGATGGAGTCGGAGCGGCATGATGGCGGCTACTCGCTGCGCTTTCCGCGGATTGTGCGCATTCGCGAAGATAAGCCGGTGGAGGAGATCGATACCCTGGACCGGGTGGCGGAGATATTTCGATCGCAGCATGCCACGCCGGCATAGGCGCGAGGAGCGCCGCTATTGTGGAGAGCCCGCATCCAGTATGCCGGCCGGAGCAGTTGGGGTCGGACGCGGAATTCGTCGGAATGGGACTTAATGCGAGTGTGAGTGGCTGTGGGTGGGGGCTTCTTCGGCCAGGGACATGCAACCGGCTTCGACTTCGCAGCCGGCTTCATCGCGCTGTTCGAACTGAATCGTCGTGTGATGGATGTGGAAGTGGTCGCGCAATTCGGTGTTGATTTCGGCGAGAATGCGGCGGCTTTCCGACGGCGGGATGTCGGCGATGGTTACATGACATGCGAGCGCGTTCAGATGCGAGCCCAGGCTCCAGACATGCAGGTCATGAACATCGCAAACTCCGGAGACGGTCTTCATCGCGCCTCGGATGGTGGTCAGCGAAAGATTGTCGGGGGTGCCCTCGAGCAGGATGTTGAGGGTTTCGCGCATGATGGCCAGCGAGGACCAGAAGATGAGCGCGGCGATGAGGATCGACAGGACCGGGTCAATCCATTGGAGGCCGGTGAACGCGATGACAGCGCCGCCGATGATGACCGCGGCGGTCGAGAGCGTATCGCCGAGCATGTGGATGAAGGCGGCGCGAATGTTCACATCGTGGCTGACGCGGGACAGCATCCAGGCGAGGACGCCGTTCATGGCTACGCCGATGGCGGCGGTGATCATCATGAGGCGGGGCTCGACGGAGAGCGGATGCATGAGCCGCCCCACGGCTTCAATGGCCAGCCAAACGGCGATGCCGATGAGGGCGATTCCGTTTACGAAGGCGGCAAGAACTCCGGCGCGCCGGTAGCCGAAGGTCTTTTTCTCGGTCGCGGGGCGGGCGTGAAAGTAGACGGCCACGAACGATAGCAGCAGGGCGAGAAAGTCGGAGGTATTGTGTCCTGCCTCCGAAAGCAGCGCGAGGCTGTGCGCGCGAAGCCCTGCGACAAACGTGAGCACGATGTAGGCGAAGGTGAGCACGAGGGAAACGCGCAGAATGCGCTTGGTCTTCTCGGTCGCCGGTCCGTGGACGTGCATGCTTTCAGTTTACTGCCTGAAGCGATCGGGCCGGCTGTTTCGACGGAGAAGCAAAGAGGTAACCCGATGGGGCCACCGTGAATCCTAAGAACCGTATTCTAACGACAGGAACAGGATCGGAGAACCTGATGAGATTGAATCGCCTGGCCGCGGCTCTGGCACTGTGCTGCGTTGCTTCCCTGGGTTCGATGCATGCGCGGGCACAGCAGCAGGACGCGCGCGCGCTCGTCCAGAAGGTTGTAAACAATGAGCTGAAGGCGGACGCGGAGGACCACTCCCGCTGGATGTTTCGCGATGCCAATAAAGTTCGCGGCAAGAGCACGGTGAAGCTGGTGGTGCAGACGCCGCAGGGGACGCTGTCGAAAACAATTGAGATGAACGGGAAGCCTTTGACCGAAGAGCAGCAACAGGCCGATGAACAGAACATGCACCGTTTTGTGACCGATGCGAGCGTTCGACAGCGGCAGAAGCGAAACAACCAGCACGATGACAGGCAGGCGGCCGCGATGACAAAGATGTTGCCGGACGCATTTCTGTGGACGAAGACCGGTGAGAAGGGCGATGAGACGACGCTTGCCTTCAGTCCGGATCCGAAATTCAATCCGCCGACACGTGAAGCTCGCGTGTTCTCCGCGATGAAGGGCACGATGGTGGTGAATACCAAGGAGGAGCGGATCAAATCCTTGAAAGGAACGCTGATGAGGAACGTCGACTTCGGATTTGGATTGCTGGGCAAGCTTGAAAAGGGTGGAACGTTCAATGTGGAACGGGAGAATATTGCGCCGGATGTGTGGGAGATCACGGCAACACATATCCATATGCATGGCCACGCGTTGATTTTCAAGAGCATTGATGAACAGCAGGATGAGGTGACGAGCGACTACAAGCCCTCGCCGGCAAATATCACCCTGGAGGAGGCGGAGAAGATGCTGAAGGATGGAACTGTTGCGAAGAAGCTGGGCGTCGAGCGGGCGCAGTGAAGGTGTTTCCGCGGAAGTTGCATTCAGCCGGGCGGCTGAGTGGGTGAGTTCTTATGTCGGGGAATTTTGCTGCTGTGCTTCGGGTGGGCGCAGGCCGCTCCAGGTTTCGGCGACGATGATGCTGTTGGCGGGATTTTTCGGGTCGTAGCGCACGGAGGTCGGCATGCCAAAACAGGAGGGGTCGACGGCGATCGCCTTTTCGATGTGCATCAGGTCCTGCGCGCACTCATAGGTGACGCCGGCGATGTCATAGCGATAGTGGAGTACGCCGAGGTTGCCGGTGTCGGGCTGCTCGGTCCAGTCGAGGACGGTGCCATCGATGATGCGGCCGTGCAGGACAAGGTGATCGCGGCGTTCGCGCTCGATTTGTTCGGCCGATTTGCGATGGGAGAGCGCCCACCAGACGGCGATGCCGGCGGCAACGGGAACTGCCGTAGCGGCGACAAGGACAGGAACGTGATTCGAAATCCAGGAGGACATATCGTGCTCGTCTGACGTGCGGGGATGGCGATGCGAGCTACTTTGGAGGATAGCCGATTGCGCGCGAAACGTGTATGCCGCCGGGCGAAAAGCGGCAATATGACACGAATGGGCTGTTTTATAATCGTAGATGACAATGTCCTATATATATGTGCGTCCCGGGGTGCTTTCCGGCCCACCGAATTCTCCCGTTTCCAGCCCAGGGCTTCCCAATCGAAAAAAGGCCACCAGGCCGGGCCAGCGAATCCGCTCGACCACGGTGCTTTGCGTGCGGCGGAATTCGCGCGTGGTGATGGCCGCCGACGGGCAGGTGACGCTGGGGGACAGCGTGATCAAGCATTCGGCACGTAAGATTCGCCGCCTTTACCAGGAAAAAGTTCTGGCGGGCTTTGCCGGGTCGACCGCCGACGCCTTCTCACTGTTCAGCCGGTTTGAGGCGAAGCTGGAACAGTATGCCGGGAACCTGGGCCGCTCCGCAGTGGAGCTGGCGAAGGACTGGCGCACGGACAAAATGCTGCGGAACCTGGAAGCGCTGCTGGTGGTTGCAGATTTGCAGCAGACATATCTGATCAGCGGCGCGGGAGATGTGATCGAACCGGATGAGGGCGTGATCGCGATCGGCAGCGGAGGCTCGTATGCACTGGCGTCGGCGCGCGCTTTGATGCAGAACACGGAGCTGCCGGCGCGGGAGATCGCGGAGAAGTCGCTGCGAATCGCCGGGCAGATCTGCATCTACACCAACGATCAAATCACCATCGAAGAACTGTAGGCCGTGCGGCCGCGCCCGGGAATCCGGCGCGGGCACGACAAGGAGTGATGTGGCTATTTATCTTCCCGGAATCGAAGAAGACCAGGAGCTGTCGCTGGATGAAATGACGCCGCGCCAGATCGTGGCCGAGCTGGACAAGCATGTTGTGGGACAGCACGCAGCCAAGCGCGCTGTGGCGATTGCGCTGCGCAACCGCATGCGGCGGCAGAAGCTCGCTCCGGAGCTGGCCGACGACATCATGCCGAAGAACATCATCATGATCGGGCCGACCGGCGTCGGAAAGACGGAGATCGCGCGGCGGCTGGCGAAGCTGACGAATTCCCCATTTCTAAAGGTGGAAGCGTCGAAATTTACCGAGGTCGGATATGTGGGGCGCGATGTTGAATCGATGATTCGCGACCTGGTAGAGATTGCCATCGATATGCTGCGGGAGGAAAAGCTGGAAGAAGTGGAAGACAAGGCGGAGCTGAATGCGGAGGAACGCCTGCTGGATTTGTTGCTGCCGCCGGCGGGTACGCCCGCGGCGGCTGCGTCTTCTTCCGTGGCGAGCAGCCCGGGCGAGAACAGCGGCAACACCATCGCATTCCCCAGCCCGGCGTTCTCGGGCCCGGCGCAGACGCCGCCGAACGATTCGCACCAGCGGACGCGGGAGAAACTGCGCGCACAATTCCGCGAAGGCAAACTGGATGAGCGGATGGTCGAGATCGACGTGCGCGAGCGCAGCAATCCTTCGTTTGAAATTATCTCCAACCAGGGCATGGAGGAGATGGACATCAATTTGAAGGACATCCTGCCCAATCTTTTCGGCCAGCGCACGAAGAAGCGGAAGATGAAAGTCTCCGAGGCGTTCGACTACCTGGTGCAGGAAGAAGAACAGCGGCTGATCGACATGGACCAGGTGACGCGGATCGCGGTCGAGCGGGTAGAGAATTCCGGAATTATTTTTCTGGATGAGATCGACAAGATCGCGGGCCGGGAAGGCGGGCATGGGCCGGACGTTTCGCGCGAGGGCGTGCAGCGGGATATTCTGCCCATTGTCGAAGGAACCACGGTGAATACGCGGTACGGCATGGTGAGCACGGACCATATTCTGTTCATCGCCGCGGGGGCGTTCCATGTTTCGAAGCCGAGCGATTTGATTCCAGAGTTGCAGGGACGTTTTCCCATCCGAGTGGAACTGAAGTCGCTGACGGTGGAAGACTTCATCAAAATTCTGACCGAACCGAAGTCTTCGCTGGTCAAACAATCGACGGCGCTGCTTGAAACCGAGGGGCTGAAGCTGGAATTTTCGCCGGAGTCGCTGGCGGAGATCGCGAACTTTGCGTTTCGCGTGAATGAGTCGACGGAGAACATCGGCGCGCGACGTCTGCATACCATCATGGAGCGGGTGCTGGACGAGATCAGCTTCGATGCGCCCGACCTGGCCAAGCAAAACTCGGCTCCGCAGGGTAAGGACGGAAATGCGGTTGCTGCCGCGGATGCGAATGGGGCGGTCGCGCTCGCGGCCAATGCGGAACCGGGGAGAGGCGCAGAGTCCAAAACTTCCGCGACGATCCCTCTGCTGGAGCGCGCCGGTGCGAATGGCGTGGAGAAGATCATCGCAATCGACGCGGAGTATGTAAAGCACATGGTCGCTTCGATTGTGAAAGACCAGGATTTGTCGCGCTATATCCTTTAGTGCCGCGCGGCCAAGGCTGAAAATCGCATGGCAGAGCCGAGAGAGCCGCGGAAGCTTGCATTGTTGCAGGCGATTCCGCTGGCCGCTACAGCCTGCGCAATCGCCGGATCGATCGACGCCATCGCTTACCTGCTGTTCGGCAAGATCTTCATCGCCAATCTGACGGGCAACACGGTATTGTTCGCGGGCTCCCTGCTGGCGCGAGACTGGAAACAAGCCGGGTTGCGGCTCGGCGTTGTGATTGCGTTTGGGGCTGGAGTACTTGCCGCGCACGCGCTGTTGCGAAGGCTGGCGGGCGGGAGGGACCGGCGCATCAAGCTGACCGCGCTCGGGATTGAGTTTGTCTTCCTGATCACGCTTGCTCTAGTGCCGCACCCGCATTTTCTGCAGGTCGTTCTGCTGATTGTGCTGGCCTTTGCGATGGGCTTGCAGAACGACGCATTTCGAAGTATCGGCAGGATAAAGCTGAACACATCCTTTGTCACAGGGGATATAGAGAAGCTGGGTACTGCGATCGCCGAATCGCAGATTCCCGGAAAAAGCCAGGAAGCTGGCTCGAAAGCTGTTGTGTTTTTTTCGGTATGGATCGCATATGCAATGGGTGCCCTGCTGGGCGCCTTCGGAGCTTTGCAATTCCCCGACAAGGCATTGTGGATACCGGCGGGACTGACGATTCTGGCAGCGGTGCTGGTGCTGAAGTCTCCAGGGCAGGAAGGCTGAGCGCGCGCTGAGCCGAGTCGGCGATGTGGAGATTTGCCGCTCGAAATGGGGGTTGGGGAAAGCCACCCGGCGCCCGAAGTATGCGTCCTATAGAGCTAAGGACGTGCGCTAGGTAATTGACCCCGGCACCACCCCTCCACATTCATTCTCGCCCATTCGCTGCATAACTCACACCTGTGGGCCATACCGGCCTCTGCGCATTGCAGATGTCAATAAGGAAGAATTATGACGGATATTTCGACGAACACGGTAGTTGGATATTTCTCCACCCACGCACAGGCACAGTCTGCGGTGGAAGCACTGAAAGCGGCGGGATTTCAGGCCCGCGAAATGGGGGTCGCAGCGCGCGGCTTCTCCTCCGGTTCGACCGGCTCGATGGACACAGCGGGCTCGCAGTCAGATTTGGCGGACGAGTCTACCACCCGAAGTGGGAAAGACTATGAAGCCGGCCATACACACGGCACCGGAATGTGGGAGAAGATCAAGGAATTCTTCGAAGGCGATTCCGAACACACTTCCTCGACTCGCGACACCTCGTCGAACGATACCTCGATCAACGATACGTCGAGCGGTGTGCTGGTGAGCCGCGACAGAGAGAGCGATCTAAATCGTGGAGGCGAGTACGACGAGTACGGAGCCGAGGACATGCGTCATTCCCTTTCGGGGCTGTCGGTTCCGGACCAGCACTCGCGATATTTTGGCAACCGCTTCAGCTCCAGTTCTGAAGGTGCGATGGTAACGGTGTCGAGCACAGACCGGCAGGAAGAGGCGCGCTCGATTCTGCAGCAATACGGGGCCGACCTGGGCGAAGGCGCCGCGGACTATGAGGAGGATTCCGCGGACGAGAGCGCAGACCACAACCAGCAGAACGTGTCGGGCGAGCAGAACATTCGACTCTATGGCGAGGTTCTGCGGGTGCATAAGGATCGGGTCAATCGCGGCGATGTGCGGGTCCGCAAGGAAGTTCGGACGGACACGCAGACGATCGAAGTACCCGTTACGCGTGAAGAGCTGGTGGTTGAGCGCCGCAAGGTGGATGGCGAACAGGCCGCGACCGATGCGAACTTCGACGAGCAGGAGATTCGCATACCCCTGAGCGAAGAGAGAGCCACGCTGGACAAGCAGGCGGTGGTCACGGAAGAAGTGCGCGTGGGCAAACGGGAAGTGACGAACGTGCAGTCGCTGAACGATCAGGTGCGTCACGAGGAGCTGAAGGTGGAGGACACGAGCAAAACTGCGTAAGCACGCGGGAACAGATCGCAGTTAGACAGCACCACATTTCGCTGGCCGAGATGTGGTGCTTTGCTTTGGAGATGGCTCGCGCTGCTTTCCTGCGAGGACGGGCTTCAGGCCACCTGATTTGCAATCATCGCCGCCAGCAGTGCGGTGCGTGGCGCTAGGAAATCAAGCGAGATCGATTCGTGGACAGCGTGCGCGCCCTCACCCACGGCGCCCATCCCGTCGAGCGTAGGGATGCCGAGGGCGGCGGTGAAGTTGCCGTCGGAGCCGCCGCCTGTGCTGGATTCTTCGAGCGCGAAGCCCAGTTCACGGGCGAGCTTCTGGGCCTGCCGAAAGAGCTTCACCGTGCCCGGTGCGCGCTCCATCGGGCGGGCGATTCATCCCGCCGGAAACGGTCACCGAGCAGGCGCGGTCGGTTGGCCGGAGGGCACGAAACGCCCGCTCAATGCGGGCGGCGTCGCGTATGCGGGCGATGCGCATGTCGATCTCCGCGGACGCTTCTGCCGCGACCACGTTCACGCGCGTGCCGCCCTGGATGACGCCGGGATTGACTGTGATTCCAATTTTCGGGTCGGTGAATCCGGAGATTTTTTCGATCAGGCGCGCCAGCTCCACGATGGCGGAATGTCCGCGCTCGAAATCCACTCCACTATGCGCGGCCACTCCCCGCACCCGAACGGAATACTGGCCCACTCCTTTGCGCGCTGTTTTATATGCACCCTGCGTGCCTTGCGCGGGCTCGAGGACGAAAACCGCGGAACACTCGCCGTGCGAGCTTTTCCGTGACAGATCGGGAGCGGGGACTGCCCACTTCTTCTTCTGAGTTCAACAGCACGACGACGGGAACGCGCGGCGCCGCGGCCTCGCGCAGCATGCCGAGTGCATGGACGGCCATCACCACGCCGGCTTTCATGTCGAAGATCCCCGGACCGAAGGCGCGCTGCCGGGTGACGCGGAACGGCATGGCGGCGAGTGTACCGATGGGCCAGACGGTATCGAGATGTCCAAGCAGCAGGACGCGTTTTTGCGCGACATTTTTTGGGGCGCGAGAACGGGTGGGCTGAAATTCTACCTGCAGAAGATCGCCGAATTCAGGCTGCCTGTGCCAGCGGACTTTTCCGCCGAGTTGCTGAAACCAGCCGGCGACCAGATGACTGGCTCGGTCGACGCCTGCCTTGTTCTCGCTTGGGGACTCAATCGATACGAGTTCTTCCAGTTGCGTCAACATAGTTCGCTGCCGTTCCGTCGCGCTCCGGAGCAGATTGTGGGGTGCAGGGCTGTTCGAGGTTGTCATCTATATCCATCCCAAAACGTAACGATTTCAAGCCCGCAGCTCAGTTCACCGCATGAGCGCCCCCATTTACCTGGAGCTTGCGAATGCCCGAGCGCACTGTTTTTTGTGCAAGTGAGCCACGATGTGTGGCAAATTTGCCACACTGATTCTTTCGCCTGCGCTCGTAAAATTACTCTTTTATTAACAGAAGTAAACGATCTGGAGCTTCCATCGCTCGTAATATGCAATTCGAACAGACGATTGCCGGCCCTGTCGAGTTCTCCGGGACGGGTCTCCACAGCGGCGCGCCGGTGCATCTGCGGCTGCTGCCGGCCCCGGCGGGCGCTGGAATATTGTTCCGCCGTACGGATCTGGATGATTTCGAGATTGCCGCCACGGGACGCAATGTGGCGAAGGTCAGCTACGCGACGAGTCTGATGCGGCAGGGCGTGCTGATCTCGACGACGGAGCACCTTCTCTCGGCGTTGATCGGATATGGTGTCGATAACGTCATTGTTGAGCTCGATAACCTGGAGTTGCCGATCCTGGACGGCAGCGCGCTGCCGTATGTCGAGGCCTTCCAGTCTGTCGGTCTCGAGCCGCAGCGCCGCCGCCGTGAATACATACGCATCCGCAAAACTGTCGAGGTTCACGACAGCAGTAAATTCATCGGGGTGTATCCGGGCGACGGATACAGCGTTTCCTACGCCATCGATTTTCCCGCTCCAATCGGCAAACAGAATTTTCAGCTGGATTTGAATACTGGAGCGTACGCGGCGCAACTGGCGGGGGCGCGCACCTTCGGTTTTCGGGAAGACGAGCAGATGCTGCGGAACATGGGTCTGATTCGCGGCGCATCGGAGCAAAACGCGATCATCCTGACGCGCCAGGGAGTGCAGAATGGGCCGCTCCGGTTTCCCAATGAATTTGTCAGGCACAAGGTTCTCGATCTTATCGGCGATCTGGCGCTGGCAGGCCGGCGAATCCAGGGCCATGTTGTAGCCGAACGCGCCGGGCACGCGATGCACACGGCGCTGGTTTCCCGGTTGATGCAGGACCGCTCTGCGTGGGAGCTGGTACATCTCCCGGTGGAAAATGAGATGAGTGTAGTTCAGCAGCGGATCGCTCCGGCCAGAGCGCTGTCGGCGTAAATCGATCGGCGATTCAGGTTGAATGGTCAGCCCCTCCCGACAAGACGCGCCACTTGCCTGTGCAGCCTACGTTGGGCTGGGCTCAAACCTTGGAGACCGGGAAGAACATCTACGCTCCGCGATTGCTGCACTGAATGAAATAGGGAGAGTGGCTGCAGTCTCCTCATTTTACGAAACCGAACCGGTCGGCACAGTTCCACAGCCGGATTTCCTGAATGCGGTCGTGGAACTTCGGACAGAGCGGAAGCCCGAAGAATTGCTGGCAGCAATGCTGAGGATCGAGCAGCAGCACGGCCGCGACCGCAGCGCTGCACCACCGAAGGGTCCACGCACGCTGGATCTTGATCTGCTTTCTTATGACAGCCTCGTGCTGAAGACATCGAGCCTGACGCTGCCGCATCCGGCGCTCGAACAGCGGCGCTTTGTGCTCGTCCCCCTGGCCGAGATCGCGGCGGGATGGAAGCATCCGGTGAGCGGCAAAACCGCCGCGCAATTGCTTGACGATCTGGACGGGGAACTCGACGATCGCCAGCCCGCTGTTCGGCGCATCTAAATTCCACAGCAATTTTCTTGAGCAGCACGAGAGATTCGCGTAGAGTGCAGACAACCGCATCGATGCAACGCAAAGCATCCCGTCAACCTACAGAGGAGCCAACCCCTTGACAAGAAATTCGGATTTTTTCAGCCGCCTGGAAAGCCGTATCGCACCTTATAACCTGCTGTCACATCCTTTTTACCGCGCGTGGACCGCAGGTGAGTTGACGAAGAACGATCTCCGCGAATATGCGGCGGAGTACTGGCAGCATGTTTCGGCATTCCCCACATATCTAAGCGCGCTGCATTCGCGCCTGGAAGACACGGAGCTGCGCCGCACGGTATTGCGTAACCTGCTGGACGAGGAAGGCATTGACGCTCCGGACGGCAAACCCCATAGCGATTTGTGGATGGACTTCGCTCGCGGCATGGGTGCGAGTGAAGCCGAAGTGCGGAGCCATGAATCGCAGGCAGAAACAGGGGCTCTGATCGCGACGTTCCACAAACTGATGCAGCAGGACAGCGCCGCTGTTGGATTGGCCGCACTTTACGCGTATGAGTCGCAGGTTCCGGAGATCGCGAAACAGAAAGCCGCCGGCCTTTGCGAACACTATGGCGCGGACACCGCCACGTGCCGCTACTTCACTCTGCATCAGACCGCGGACATTCACCACGCGGAGGTCTGGCGGCAGGCGATCCAGGATGAGCTGGCGCGGGATTCTTCCGCTGCGGACAAGGCGCTGGATGCGGCGGAAACCGCAGCGCAGGCGCTGTGGAATGCGCTCGATGGGGTGGAACGGTTGCGGATGCAGCGGCTCGCAAACTAGAGATCTCGCTGTCGCGTGACGCGAGTCCATTCGGCTACTATTGGGCACAACTGGCCCTCATCGCAGAGGGCCAGTTGTGCTCCTTCTTACCGGTCGTGGCCGTGACCGTCGTGGCCGTGACCGTGATTGTCATATCCGCCGCGCATTTCGTTTCCGCGGAAATCTCCATGCCGGCCGTTGAAGTCACCACGCTCTCCGCGACGTGGAAAATCTCCTCGATAGCCGTGGTGTGGATCGTAGCGGTTATCTACATGGCCGCGAAAGCCTCTGTGGCCATGGAACCAGGGGCCGGCTCCGATAAAGACGCCATTCACAAACCACTCCGGTCCGTAATACCCATATGGAGCACAACTGTAGGGAGCGTAGTCGTAGTAGCCGTAAGGACAGGCAGGTTCCGGCCCAATAGTGATCGATACCTGGGCGTGAGCTTTCGGCATCGCGACGAGAAACAGGCCAGCAACGACGGTCAGTAGAGGTAGAGATCTAAATATGCGCATTGTGCACCTCGGCAGCTTAGACACGGAAGCGAACGAAAAAGTTGCGCTCCGGCAGACTGGCTGCGGGTGAGCGAGCGCTGCCTATAAGAGGGAGCTCGATCGACGCCGATTAGCTTTGCGGGCCCGAGGCAACCATCGCAGAGGCGAGCAGCTCTCGTTGGACGGCTTCGAACATGGTGTTTACCAGAGCGATGGGCAGACCGACGACGTTGAAATAGCAGCCGCAGATGCGGGGAATCCAGCGGCCGGCGCGGCCCTGGATGGCGTAGGCGCCCGCCTTCCCGTTGGGCTCGCCGGTTTCGACGTAGGCGCGGATTTCTTCTTCGGACACAGTCAGCATGGTGACCCACGTGGATTCCGACGCGACTTCAACGCGAGCCGAGGAGACCAGGCAGACGCCGGTGATGACCTGGTGAGTTCGCCCGGACAGCATTCGCAGCATTCGCAACGCGTCGGCATCATCGGCGGGCTTGCCTAGAACTTCTCCATCGCAGACGACGATGGTGTCGGCGCCGAGAACAATCAAAGGATCGGCCTGCGAGGCGAAAGAGTCGGAGCGCGCGTGGAAAACTGCTTGGGCTTTCTCTTTGGCGAGTCTTTGCGCCATGTGCGTCGGTTCTTCACCGGGCCGGCGCGCCTCCTGAGACGGGAATGGAATCCACGTGGAAAGAGAAGCCGGCCTGCTCTAACAGATCACGGCGACGCGGCGAGGAGGAAGCCAGCAGCAGCATGAATTTATTATGGCAAAAAGGGAAGATCCTCCGGAGCGCATCTTCGAGTGCGGTTTCGCATCTTTCTTTTATGGCTAGCTTTGAGAGCGGCACCTCGACGATTCGCATGTATGAGAACGCGCCTGCAGACGGCAAATTGCATCCGGCGCTGCTGGTGTTGCACGGCTCGGGCGGCGCGGTTTCCTATTGGGTCGACCGCTTCGCGCCTGCGCTGGCAAGGCTTGGAATCGGCACGTGCGCGCCGCACTACTTCGACAAGACGGGGACGCAGCGGGCGACGGCGGAGACCATTCTGGATGGAAAGCATTTCCCGCAATGGCTGACGGCAGTTCGGGATGCATTCAGCTACGTGGCCGCGCGGCCGTGGGTGGATCCGAAGCGGATTGCCGTGCTGGGAATTTCCCTGGGGGCTTATCTCGCGCTGGCGCTGGCGGTCGAGGACGCGCGTGTGCGGGCAGTGATTGAAATGTCCGGCGGCATTCCCCGGGAATGTGAAGATCGCGTCACATCGGCAATGCCGCCGGTGCTGATCGTGCATGGCATTCAGGACGATATTGTTCCGGTCTCGGAGGCGCACAAGCTGGATGCGCTGCTGAAACTGCGAAATGTGACACACAAGGTAGAGTTGCTGCCGGGGGAGACGCACTGGTTTTCCGCCGCCGCGCAGCCGAGAGTGCTGATGGCGTGTGCCGGTTTTCTGGGAACGCATTTGTAGGACGGTTCCTCCAGCGGGGTTCTCGGTA
Organism: uncultured Acidobacteriota bacterium; assembly: GCA_963744615.1. Classification (GTDB taxonomy): domain Bacteria; phylum Acidobacteriota; class Terriglobia; order Terriglobales; family Acidobacteriaceae; genus JAKAAZ01. The sequence continues at coordinate 341,841 of CAVUUE010000002.1, read as the reverse complement.
AGAATTTGCGGCGGGCCGCATCCAAACTTCAGGAGCGTACCCATGAGCCAGCAGCCGATGCCGAATCTCGCCGATCCGAGCGCACTGAACCCGTACAGCGATGACAAGGTTCTTCAGGTTGTGATCGAGACACCGAAGAACAGCCGGAACAAGTACGCGTTCGATCACGATCGTCATGTGATCGTGCTCCGCAAGATTCTTCCGGCCGGGATGATCTTTCCCTATGACTTCGGCTTTGTGCCCTCCACGCTGGCGGAGGACGGCGACCCGCTGGACGTGCTTGTGCTGATGGATGAACCGGCGTTTCCCGGCTGCGTGCTCGATGCCCGCGTGATTGGTGTCATTGAAGGCCAGGACGAACTCGAAGGCGGCAAGACGCAGCGGAATGACCGCGTGCTTGCCGTCGCCTCCACCAGCCACACTTTCAAAAACGTGCAGACGATCGACGATCTGCCGAAGCAGTTGGTCGATAACATTCAGGATTTCTTTGTCAACTATCCCAAGGTGCTTGGCGGGAAAACGTACAAGATTCTCGGCGCGAAGGGTCCGGAGGAGGCGAATCTGCTGATCGAGCAAGCGCACAGGAATGCCTGAGTGCGACCAAATGAGGAATCAGTGTCCGGTTTTGCGTGAACGGGAGGGATCGAGAGCCTGAATTGCGGGTTGCTGACGAGTGGCCGACTTATGGATACCGAATCACCTAGTCGCTTTCACTGTGCAGTCGGTTAAATTGTAGTGCCAGACTTCGTGATGGCTCTCGCGATTGATCGAAACTTGTTCGGGTAATTGAAATCCACCAACGCTTTGATAGGTATAGGTGAGGATTATCCGATTGCTGGGCCTAAAATCTCCATCCTCGCCCATTCGGTAGGAGGTCATGAGAAAGCCCTGCGGGCCAGGACGGAAGTCTGATTCCCGGCGCTCGGATGCAGATCCCTTTGTCCCTTCGCTCTGAAGGCTCATGTCCCGCGCGAACATCATCTCAAGATCAAACGTCTGAGCTTTGAATTCGAGCTTATAGCCTGACGTAGATGGCTCGACGTGAACGGTTGTGTTTTCAGGCGGAAGTATCGCGTTATTGCTGGCACCTAACCATTGATTCAAGCTGAACTGCACTGCATGTTCGAGGAGACCTTCCGCCATGCCTCCATGGGGAAGCTTCTTTTCTTCATCGTCGGTCATCCCAGATGACACTGCAACGTTCTGCCGAGTGACAGTGACACGATTGCTGATGGGCTGAATGAGCTTGGCGATCTCCTCGTCCGTTCCTTCGTCGCCGACGCGTACGGCCTCAGTGAAGTGTTGCTTCCAATTGAATTTTACGGCGCAACTGAAGGATTGGAGGTTTCTCTCAAAGGGAGCGTCATATTTCGCACGGGCCTGCTTTAAAAACGTCGCATCATTGATGGCTGTCTGTGCATGGCAAAACGCTGCGCAAAGGCTAAACACCAATGTTGAGTAAAAGAATCGCATGACGAATCATAGTTCATGGCTCCCGATAAACGCCCTTCTCGCCGGTTGATTGGCGGAATACTCGGGAATCCGAGGGCGACCTACGATTGCGGGGAGAATGTCTTTGTTTCGGCTGGAATCATCCGGTATACTCGAAGTTTGCTGTCTCGATACGATTTCTCTCTTTAGGAGTACGCCGCAATGCCGAAGCGCACATTTCAACCGAATCGCCGCCACCGCGCCAAGACGCATGGCTTTCTGACCCGCATGAAGACGAAAGCCGGGCAGGCCGTGCTGTCGCGCCGCCGCGCCAAGGGTCGCAAGCGGGTTGCGGTCAGCGCGGGATATCGCGACTAGCGATCTCGTTGCTTCATGCCGGCGGTCGTGAAATCGCCGGCGCAATTCCCGCAACGCCCGATTCTCCACTCTGTTTTGAATATCGAGTTTCCGAGACTCAACGACCGCCTTGCTCTCCGGGGCCTCCTCGATCGGGCACAATTCACATCTAGTGGGAGCATTGCGCGTGTCTTGCCGGCTCGCGTTGCGCGACAATAAAGGGACAGGTGTGCGATGCCAGCGAGCCTACCGGCTATAGTCCAGAAGCGAGCGCACGGATTGTCTCGCGAGGGATGGCTACGGAAGCACGCGGATTATCAGCGTGTTTATCGAGAAGGCAAACGCCAGTCTCTGCCGCTGATGACCTATTTCTTCGCCATGCGCCCGCGGCCGGCGGCGACAGAGCCGCCAGGTTCCCGCGTGGGGCTGACGGCGGGGAAAGTGCTGGGGAATGCGGTCGCGAGAAATCGCATCAAGCGCCGGATGCGGGCCGCGGTGCGGCGACATCGTATGGAGCTAAGCGCCGGCGTGGATGTGATCCTTCATCCCCGGCGGACGGTGCTGGAGGCGGAATTTTCGCAGATCGAGCGCGATGTGCTGCGGGCTTTTCGGTCGGTGCAGGCTGCTTGCGGGTCTGGCTCAGGGATTGGTTAAAACCCAGGTCTCAGAAGCGAGACCTGGGCACCCCGAGGATGCTCGACTCTGGAATTTTGGCGGTGAAAGAATGCGGCTATGGGTGACCGGGACAGGCGCGCAGTTCGGGTGGAATCGCTAGCGACGGCCTATAAGCGGTGGATTTCCCCGGGTCTGCATGCGTTGGGTGGGACGCTGCTGCCGATGCGAGGGGGCTGCCGGTATCAACCGACATGCTCGGAATATGCGGCGGTCGCAATCGCGCGTCACGGCTGGTGGCGGGGGGCGGCGATGGCGGGCTGGCGGTTGCTGCGGTGCAATCCATGGAGCCGCGGGGGCTTCGATCCGGTGCAGTGAGCGATTGGTGTAGTCCTCTTGAGCAATAGGGAAGACTGCAAGCCAGCGGTAAAACCGGTACGATAGAGGCACCGCAACCCGCACCTGCCGTGCAGGATGAGACCCGTGAAAGAATGAACAGGCGTCCCAGGGGCCCAAAGGCCGCTTCATTTCTGGAACGATTGTGCTGGCTGTGTACCCGCGGAAATTGACCTCGACAGGAAGACCTTTTGGCCGAATATAAAAATCCCAACCAGCAAGGCGGCGGAAAGCAGGACTCGCGTTCCCTGCTGATTTTTACGACGGTTTTCCTGGCGATTCTGCTGGGGATGCAGATGTTTCACCCGAAGAAGCCGGTCGCTCCGGTGCAGAATGCGACCCCGCAAAAGGCGACGACTGCAAGTCCTCAGGCGCCCAACGTTCCGTTGCCCGGCGCGGCCAGTGCGAATGGGAATGGCGAGAACGCGGCTGCGACGCCGCGGGTGATGGCTGCGCAGCGGGCGACGACCACAGTCGAGAACGAGCTTTACAAGATCACGTTCAGCAACCAGGGCGGACAGGTGACCTCCTGGATTTTGAAAAAATATACGAACAGCGAGGACAAGCCGCTCGACCTGGTGAATACGGCGGCGGCAAAACAATTCGGGTACCCGCTTTCGATCTACACGCCGGACGGGACGCTGCGCCAGCAGATAGCGGAGGCTTTGTATGTGCCTTCAGCAACGGGAAACCTGGCGGCGCCGGCGCAGCTGAGCTTCGACTATTCCGCCGGCGGCCTGGTGGTGCATAAGGTCTTTCACTTCGACACCAGCTATGTGATCCGCGCGACCGCGACGGTGACGCGGAACGGCGAGCCGGTCGAGGCGCTGCTGTCCTGGCCGGCGGGAATCGGCGACCAGCGGGAGGCGCGGGACTACTCTTCCAACCAGAAGGTCGACCGCTTCAGCGCAGGCACCGCGGACAGTATCGCTCCCAAGAAAGTAGTCGATGGCGAGGTGCATCCCGGCCCACTGAGCTGGGGCGGTGTAAGCGACCTGTACTTTGCTGCGATTTTTCTGCCGGATCAGCCGCAGACGAGTACGTTCGTTTCCCTGCGCAATACGATAGATGTGCCGAAGGACGCTGCCGAGCCGCAAGGCAAGATGGACCCGCAGCCGGTGTTGGGGGCGGCGGTGGGTGCGGCAAGCGGAACAAGTTCCGTGCGTTTGTTCGCCGGGCCCAAGATGTTGAGCGTGCTGCGCAGCATCCATGCAAGCGGGACGGACGGCGCATCGACGGGACCGAGCCTGGTGTCGCTGGTGCATTACGGCATGTTTTCGATTGTGGCCAAGCCGCTGTTCTACCTGCTGGCATGGGTGTACGCGCACATTGTGCCGAACTGGGGCTGGGCGATTCTGCTGCTGACGCTGATTATCACGATGGCGACTTTCCCGACGCGATTCGCGACGATGAAGTCTTCGATAAAAATGCAGCGCATTCAGCCGCAGATGAACTTCATCAAGGAGAAATATAAGAAATACAAGTTCGATGATCCGCGCAAGCAGGACATGAACAAGGAGATGCAGGAGCTGTACAAGAAGGAAGGCGTCAACATGTTCGGCAGCTGCCTTCCGATGCTGATCCAGTTGCCGCTGATCTGGGCTTTTTACGAGATGCTGGAAAATGCCATCGAGCTGCGGAACGCGCACTGGTACTGGCTGCACGACTTGTCTGCGCCGGACCCATGGCATATTCTTCCGATTGTGCTGGTGGCGTCGCAGTTTCTGGTGCAGCTGTTCACGCCGTCGCCGGGAGTGGATGCGCAGCAGCAGAAGATGATGGCGTTCACGATGCCGCTATTCAGCGGATTCATCGCATGGCACTATGCCTCGGGGCTTGCGCTGTACTGGGCAGGCAGTAACCTGATCGGCATCGGCCAGCAGGCGATCATCAACCGCACGAAGCTGGGAAAAGAAATGCGTGCGATTCAGTTGCGGCGCGCGACGAAAAAGAAGGGCGGCGCGAAGCCGCCACGAGCACCCGGGACGAGCCGGGGATTGAGTGAATCTCGATAAACCTTTGCGGACAAACGATGCCTATTGAAAATCACAAAACCGCGGTAGAAAAAATTGACGCACTGCTGAAATTGCTTACCGGGATGGGAGGCTTGCGTCTGAAGTATCGGATCACGGCAGGAGCAGGCGCCGCCGACCCGAACGGATTTGAATCGCGCGAAATCTACGTTGAGATCGCGGGCCCGGATGTCGATCTGGTGCTGGAGCGGAACGCGGAGCTGCTGCGGTCGCTGGAGCATGTGGCGGCGAAAACGCTGCGGCTGGAGCCGGAGGAGCACGATCTGGTTTCCTTTGACGCGCGCGGCTACAAAGCAACGCGCGCACTTGAGCTGCGGGCGACGATTGAGACCGCCGCCGAGCAGGTTCGGCGCACCGGACAGCCGTTTACCTTCGCGCCCATGAACTCCCGCGAGCGGCGGATGCTGCATCTGGCACTCCGCTCACATGCAGACCTGCGCAGCGAAAGCAGCGGAGAGGGAATGCGGCGCTACGTGGTGGTTTATCCGAAGGACTGGCAATCGCCCCAGGAGCCGACGGCCGGCACCGAGCGTGCGCGAACATCTGGCCGGGGATGACTGCGGTGAAGTCCGGGGCAGATGGTAATCCGGATCAGCCGGAGACGATTGTTGCTATTTCCACGCCGCCCGGTCGTGGAGGGATTGGGATTGTCCGACTATCTGGAGCGCGAGCCGTCGAGATTGCTTCCGGCTTGCTGCGATTGCGCCACCCTCTCGTTCACAGCCAAGCGCAGATCGCGGACATACTTGACCCGGACAGTACCGACTCGAAACGCCTGGATGAGGCGGTCGTCACATATTTCGGCGCTCCGAATTCCTACACCAGAGAAGACATCGTCGAAATTGCCGCGCATGGTTCGCCGGTAATCCAGCAGCATGTTGTGCGCGCCTGTGTGGGCCGGGGAGCACGGCTTGCGCGGCCGGGAGAATTCACCGAGCGGGCATTTCTTTCCGGGCGCATTGATCTGACGCAGGCCGAGGCGGTCCGCGATCTGATCGACGCGCAAACGCTGTACCAGGCGAAGATCGCTTCCGAACAGATGGAGGGCGCAGTGTCACGGCGCATCCGACCGGTGAAGCAGGCCCTTGTCCTATTTGATTGCGGAGCTGGAAGCTGGAATCGATTTCGCCGAAGATGACATCGATCTGCTGCCGGCGGAAACGGTCTCTTGTCGCATCGCAGCGATTATTGAGCCATTGACAGAGCTGGAGCGGTCTTTCGCTTACGGGCGCGTGGTGCGCGATGGATTTTCGCTCGCGATCGTGGGGCGGCCCAATGCTGGAAAATCTTCGCTCTTCAACCGGCTGGTCGAGCGCGAGCGCGCTATTGTGACGGCGGCACCGGGAACCACGCAGGGACCTCGTCACCGAGCGTGTTTCTCTGGGCGGGATTCCGCTGGATCTGATCGACACGGCGGGGCTGCGCGAATCGAACAATGAGGCGGAAAGCATCGGGATACAAAAAACGAGGGAGGCGCTGGCAGATGCGGACGTGGTTCTGCTGGTGCTCGACGCGACGGCGGAGATACTGACCGAAGACGAGATGCTGCTGCTGAAGCAGATGCCGGAGCGGCGCGGCATCGCGGTTGTGAACAAGACGGATCTGCCGCGTGGCGCAGCGGTCGGGCAGGCCAAGGAAATTTTGACTGATCGCTTGCTGCCGGTCGAGACCTCAGCCATTACAGGCGACGGCATTGTGGAGCTTCGGCAAAAGATACTGGATTCGATACGGGGCGAAGGCAAAGGAGCTGCTGCCGAGTCAGAAACCGGGCTGATGACGAACCTGCGGCAGCAGCAGGCTGTTGGGGCAGCGTTGCAGGCATTACGGGCTGGGCAGGCTGCGATATGCGACCACGTACCGCATGAGATGCTGCTGCTCGATCTTTATGGTGCGCTCGGTGAGCTGGACCGATTGACGGGTGAAACGACGGCGGACGATATCCTCAATCTTATTTTTTCGACCTTCTGTATCGGAAAATGACACTGCGTCAGCGAAGTGCAGCAAGATCCGGAGGATCGCCTCTGATCAATTCCGTTTCAACAGAAATTGACAAGACTTGTCGGGACGCTAGAGTATCAGCCACTAGCAAAGAGGTATCTGCGCTATCGTTCTGCCTCGAACTCGACCAGGTTCCATGGGGAAGCGTTCTATGAGTGACACAGAAAACTTCCCTGCTGCCGGCGGCGGCGTCTGGATCGGCGTGGATATTGGCGGAACGAAAACTGCCGTTGTGCTGTCTTCCGAGCCGCCGAAGATTCTTGCGCGGATTGAATTCCCCACCTTACCGGAGCAAGGGCCGAATCGCGCACTGGATCTGATCAAGTCAGCGATCAAGGAACTGATCCGGAGGCGCGGACCGGAGGCGCCCGAACTCGCAGCGATTGGAATCAGCTGCGGAGGACCGCTCGACCGTATTGCGGGCGTGATTCAGTCGCCGCCGAATCTACCGACGTGGACGGATGTGCCGATCGTATCGCTCCTGCAGTCGGAATTCGGGGTCGATTGCAGGATGGAGAATGATGCCAATGCCGGTGCCGTGGCCGAGCATCGTTTTGGGGCCGGGGTGGGAACCAGGCACATGGTTTTTTTGACGATGGGAACGGGCTTAGGCGCCGGGATCATTGTGGATGGCCGGCTGTACCGTGGCGCATCGGATACGGCGGGAGAAATCGGCCATGTACGTTTAACCAGCTCCGGGCCCGTGGGTTACAACAAGGCCGGGTCGGTCGAAGGCTGGGCGAGCGGCGGAGGCATGGCGCAAGCTGCCTGTGAACAGGTGGCCGCTGCAATCCGCAACGGCGAACCTAGCCTGCTGGTGGAGACGTTCTTGACCAACCAAGTTGTGACCGCGAAAGACGTCGCGGCGGCCGCAGCTCAGGGCGACGCGGTGGCGAACCGGATTGTGGAAAGCACGGGAGTTCGTCTCGGCGAGTCGCTGGCAATTGTGGCGGATATCCTGAACCCCGAGTTGATCGTGATTGGAGGTCTGGCCATGCGCTTCGGCGACAGCCTGTGGACGCCGGCACGATTGACACTGGCGAGGGAAGCGCTGCCGCCAGCGGTTGCGGCCTGCAGGATTGTTCCCGCAGCGCTGGGCGAACAAATCGGAGATATTGCCGCGATATGCGTCGCGATGGGTTGTTAACGGCGATGTCAGGATCGGACGTGGCCGCACGGAACCCGCTCGTTTGACCTATAGACTGGACAACATGGAAAACGAGAAAATCGAGGAACTTGTCGCCACGTTGATGGAACGGGCCCAGGAACGGCGGGACGTTATGGAAGAAACGATCGGGAGAATGGCGGCGAAAGGTACTTCGGCTGTTGATCATTTCGCGTCCGAAGCGCTGCACCACGCGCATATCGCTGAGCTCGAGTTTGTCATTGAGAAACTGCAACAGCTTCTCACCTGACCGGAAAATCTGAAAGCTGTGCTGTTCTAGCACGGCGCAATTCAGCTCCAGGTGAACATTCCGCCGCCCGCTGGGATGTTTGTACGATGTTGAACGATCGGGTTCACGCCGCCACGAGTCCGCACTCCGGCTCGCGTCGGGGAAGCGGCATCCAATTCATCGGCGGAAGACGTGGCGGAATCTACGAACAAGAAGATTGAAAGAGAGATTGAGCAGCCGGTCCGTTCCGAGCTGAAGGCCACCCGCGTGGGTCTCTCGCTTGGAGGGCTGACGGTACGGCAATTGATTTCGCAGGTCTGGTGTTCCGCCAATGAAGACAACATCATCGACCGCTCCGCCGAGCTTGCCTATTATTTTTTGTTCGCCATGTTTCCCGCGCTGATTTTTCTTTCAGCGATGTTCGGCCTGTTCGCGAGCACGAAAACACAATCCAACATTGAGCTGATGCTGTACCTGAGCAGGGTGATTCCGCCGGCGGCGTTTGAAATGGTGGAGACTACTTTTGTAGCCACCCAGAAAGGGGTCGCTGCGGGGAACCTCGTATTCGGCGCGGTAACGGCGCTGTGGGCAGCAACCTACGGAATGTCCTCTGCCCAAAGCGTGCTGAATACTGTGTTTCGAGTGAGGGAGCGCAGGCCGTATTGGAAAGCCAAGCTGATCGCCCTGGTGTTGACGATGGTGATTTTCGTCCTGGTGTTCAGTGCGATGCTGCTGCTGATGCTGGGAGATTACCTGACCAAATTGCTGGTGAATGACTGGTTGATGAACAGTTCTATCCTGACGGTCTGGAAAATCGTGCAGCTGTTCGCGTCATTGTTTTTCATGTCGCTGGTTTTTTCGCTCACTTATCACTGGGGTCCCGATCGAAGAGCCCACGTGTGGAGATGGATTTCTCCGGGCTCGATCGTGGGGATCTGCGGCTGGCTTGCCGTATCGCTGGGATTCCGAGTATATCTGCACTTCTTCAACAGCTATACGGTGCTCTATGGTTCGGTAGGGACGGTGATTATTCTTCTGACGTGGTTTTATGTCAGCGGGCTGATGCTGCTGCTGGGAGCTGAGATCAACGCGGCGATCGAGCGCGCGGGCGTGGCCGCACGAGATGAAGGTCGGAGCGGGTTCGTGCCGAATACATAGGGTGATCGCGCTCTGAGCTGTCCGGCGCCCAGAACGACGAACCTGGTTTGCCATCACAGACGGAATCGCGCGCCTCTGGACCTTGATTCGCTGATTTGAATCTTCGCAGGGAGCATGACGAACAGTTTGCCGGCATTTTTCTTCTGCTCTTATTTCATAGCTGCCATGGAGGCTCGAAAGAGGAGCTCAAAGTCCTTGCTCATTTCGGGATTGCGGGCGACGGCGGTCTCGACGCCTTTCTGAGCAGCGGCGCGGGGATAGCCGAGATTCACAAGCGCAGAAAGAACATCCTCCGACACGGGCGTGGCGACACCGGCGACACTGGCGGTGGGCGCGAGTTCATCGAGCTTATCTCTAAGTTCCAGCACGATGCGTTCCGCGGTTTTTTTCCCGACACCCGGAATGCGCGTCAGGGTGGCATGGTCCTGGCCATGGATGGCAGCGACCAGGCGTTCGGAGGGCAATCCGCTCAGTACGGTGAGGGCGAGCTTCGGGCCGATGCCGCTGATGCCCAGCAGTTTTTCGAACAGACGCTTTTCCGTTCGAGTCATAAACCCAAACAGTGCCAGCGCATCTTCGCGGACGTGGGTGTGAATGAGGAGTGAAACTTCGTTGCCTTCAGCCGGGAGAGCGGTGAAGGTGGGAATGCTGATGGACACCTCATAGCCCACGCCAGAGGTTTCAACGACGACGGATTGTGGAGTTTTCGAGAGGAGGTGTCCCCGCAGATGCGCGATCATGGGCCGATTCTATCGTGTCGATGACGTTGTCGCGGAGAGATCCATCTGCTGTTGCGAAGGAGGCGGAACTCGTTCTTCAGGCCGGCTTAGGGTTTTTTTCCGCGATAGCGCACGGAGAATTCCTGGCCCGCATTCGGAGGAAAAAGCTGTGCGATATGGCGCAGGCGCTCCGCGAGTGCAGGAGGGGCGAGCAGAGGATATTCCCGTTCGCGCAGCTCGCTGTAGTCGAAGTCCACGGTCAGAGATAGCAGATAGATGGCAATTGCATCCGCGAAGGAAGACTCGAAATATTGAGTGCGCGCCTTTTCGTCGACCGGGCTGTTGCGAGGGAAAGAATCCTGTTTCGAGCTGACCTGAACTGCAATGTTCTGGGCCGACCGTATTTTCCGCGGCCTGAGTTGCGGTGCGCTCGACCAGCGGTTTGCCGATTCGGTGCCCGCCTGCTCAGCTTCCGAGCGGCCGAGCGCTTTCATGCGGTGTTCCCAGGCGTCCTGACTGGTTTCTCCACGCACGCCGGTTTCGGCCTGGGACCAAACCAGCGTCATGAAGCTTTCGGGTACACCTGCGGCGTCGACGAAGTGATGACCGGCGTTGATATAGAACTCAAAGGCCAGAGCGAACCGGTCCTGCATCAGGCGCGTAGAGATAAAAATACATTCGACGCCGGCCACATTTGCGTTGCGATGGCAGATTGCCGCATCGCCAAGGTCGTTGGAGTATCCGGACGCAATCATGATTGTCTCCGGATCCGGCTCGGCGAGATCGCTCTCGCTGATATCTCGATCGATCGAGTCGGAAAGCGCAAGCGGCACGAAATAATACGCGCGGCGACCGAGCGCGGCGGCAATTTCATGCGGGACCGCCTGCACAATCTGCGCGAGATCGGTATTTGAAACCTGTGTGTCTCCGTAGCTGCCGTAGCGAATGCCGTTGGGGGCGGGTTGCGTGGGAGCGATGCGCGCGATCTCCACTGCGGGCTTCAGATCGGCCTGGGCGATTTCAAGCATGAGGCTGTATTCTAGCTGAGGGCAGCGTCTTTCGCAGCTTTGGAACTACTATGATTCGGGCGAAGGGTATCTCTGATATGCCGACGGCGGCGATCTCGGAACGGAATGAGACGACCATTTTCAGCATTCCGATTGGACGGCTAGGGCTGTTCAGCCGGATTTTGATGGGTGGCGCGTGCGGATTTATCGTTTTCTTCGTGACGTTTTTTCTGGCGATCATCGGGGTTGCAATTTACGACTCCGCTCATGGAGTTTCGATTACGAATCTGAATATCGCGTATCTGTATATTGCCGCTCCCGTGGGGATTTTCGCGACGGTGGCGAGCCTTAGCTATCTGATTGTGGCGTGGGCGCGGCGCAAATTCTCGAGCGCGAAATAACCGCCACCCCTCAGCATGGGCATCGTGACCATTCCGCAGGAAGCTTTATCGCAGGCTGGGCCTGCGAGCGGTGATGCGCAGCGCTATCTCTCCGAAATCCGCTGCCGCCAGCTGGAGGAGGGGAACATACTTTTTTTCCCGCAAACTCCGATTCGGCTGCCCGAAGAGGACCTGAATTTTCTCCGCACCCTGGAGCAGACAAGCAGCGGACTGCACAAAAACCTGGCGTATAAGCCCGCGCTCGACCGAGTCTCCGGGGCGGATATGAAGAACGCCGACCCGGCCGCGGGCGAGCGGCTGCATCGCATTCTGCGTGGGTATTCGCAGAGTGTGACTCGCTTTCTGACAGAATTCCTGGTTCCCTATGGATCGCGCTGGCGGTTGGATTACGGCAGCTTCCGGCCGCAGGAGGAGCAGGGGCGGGAGCTTTCCGTGCGTCATCGCAATGATCTGATGCATACGGATGCATTTCCCACTCGACCCACGCACGGGGCGCGAATCTTACGATTTTTCAATAATCTTCATCCGACGAGAACCCGCGACTGGATTACCGGCGAGCCCTTCGGCACGCTGGTTCCGCAGTTTGCGCCGAGCCAGATCGCGTTGCCCCGCCGGCAAAGCACAGCGGCGCGGGTCGCGGCGAAGGCGGCCTGCACGATCGGCCTGGGGCGCGCGATTCCGGCACTGAAGCGCACCCCGTATGACGACTTCATGATGCGCTTCCATAACTTCTTAAAAGAGAATGACGAATATCAGAAGCATGGCAAACGGGAGGCGTCGTTTTTCCCGCCGGGTGCAAGCTGGATGGTTTACACCGATATGGTGCCGCACGCTGTACTCGCCGGCCAGTACGCGCTGGAGCAGACGTACCTGGTAGCGCCGGAGGCCATGGTAGCGCCGGAACATGCTCCGCTGGGCGTGCTGGAAGCGATGGCTGGCGAGAAGCTGGTCTGAAGCGTCATACTTCGCAAGACGCGAAGAGCGGGCGACTCTTCCTTCTGTGATCCCTCGAACGACTTTCTCATCTTTGCATCTTAGGTGGAAAGAAAGGGACATCCCAATGATCAAACACAAGATTTTCCGCGCCGGCGCACTCTGCAGTCTTCTCCTGCTGGCGGCGGGTTGCAGCAGGACGGACAGCACGAAGGCCAACTTCAAATCGGCTATCGACAACTACTACAAGGCGCACCCCGCTTGCCTATGGCCGGAAGCGAAGAAGTTTCCTGTTCAGGCGGCGACGGCGGATGATGCGAAGACCGCCGGATACGACGCTTTAACGGACGCTGGCCTTCTCACTCGAACGACTGCCGAGAAGAAGGTTTTTATTCTGGGTTCGAAGCAGGTGAACGATTACGACCTGTCGGACAAAGGCCGAAGCGTTTGGACGCAGGACTCCACCCAGCCGGGATACGGCAACTTCTGCTATGGCCATCGCCAGGTGACTTCGATCGACAGTTCCACTACTGGTGTGAATGGATCGGGCACGAAAACCGCACAGGTGAACTACCACTTTACGATGGGCGACGTTGCGGGATGGGCGCAGTCGCAGGAGATGCAGACGGCCTTTCCCAATTTGAACGACTCGCTGGCCGGAAGCCAGATGGGCCAGGCAACGCTGGTTATGAACGGGAACAACTGGCAGATGGCGCAGTAGCGATTCCGTCGGTTGCGGGCTGATTGAACCCATGTCTCAGAAGCGAGACATGGGGCACCCCTGTTTCTCTCCCTTCGGTTTTTGCCGGTTGCTCGGTTTGCGGGTACCTTTAGAGATATTCCCGGTAGCACGCGAATCTGTCTGGACAGGATACCCGCGAAGAAGATGGCAATTACAAGCGCACAGAGTTCCACGGTTGTCACTGCGGAGTCCGCCCCAGGCGCAACCAGCGCGCTGGCGATGGTCATCACGCTGTTCTTTCTATGGGGATTTATCACTTGTCTGAACGACATTCTGATTCCCCATCTAAAGAGCCTTTTCACGCTGAATTATGCGGAGGTCATGCTGGTGCAGACCTTTTTCTTCTCCGCGTATTTCGTGTTCGCGCTGCCTTCGGGCAAGGTGATCGACTGGATTGGCTACAAGTGGACGATGGTAGCGGGCCTGTTGGTGATGGCAGCCGGCGCGCTGTGTTTTATCCCGGCGGCGAGTGTGCCATCGTTTCCGCTTTTTCTGGTAGCACTGGGAATTGTGGCGGCGGGAATGACGTTTCTGCAGGTTGCCGCGAATCCCTATGTGACCGTCCTCGGGCCGCCGAAGACGGCATCCAGCCGCTTGAACCTGGCGAGCGCGTTTAATTCCTTCGGTACTACAATCGCGCCCTATATCGGCAGCCTGTTCATTTTAGGAACCGTGCCACTGACCGTAAGCCAGTTGCATTCGCTGTCGCCTGCCGCCTTTCATGCGTACCAGGTGGCCCAGGCGGATGTGGTGAAACTTCCCTACTCCGTGATCGCCGCCATCCTGATTGCGTTCGCGATTGCGATGGCGGTTTACAAATTGCCATCGATCCGCATGCACCAGGCGCATGGGGCGGCGGAGGGCGAGCACCTGCCCAGCATCTGGCATCAGCGGCATCTGCTGCTGGCCGTCGCGGCAATTTTTGTGTATGTCGGAGCGGAGGTTTCCGTCGGCAGCTTCCTGGTCAACTACCTGAGCCAGCCCTACATCGGAAACATGACAGAGAAAGCCGCCGCGCTGTATGTCGCGTTCTACTGGGGCGGGTTGATGGTGGGGCGCATCTTCGGCGCGGGAATCACGCAGAAATTGAATGCCGGGCCGGTGCTGGGCGTGGCGGCGATCGTAGCCTTCTGCCTGGTGATTACATCGATGCTCACGTTCGGACATGTGGCGATGTGGAGCATTATTCTGGTGGGTCTTTTCAACTCCATTATGTGGCCGAACATTTTTGCACTTGGACTAGCCGGCCTGGGACGGCTGACGAATCTTGGATCGAGCCTGCTTGTTTCGGCGGTGCTGGGAGCGGCTTTGATTCCTCTGCTGCAGGGCTTTGTAGCGGATCACATCGGGATTCATCACGCATTTTTCATTCCCGCGATTTGCTATATCTACATCTGCTATTTCGGATTCAGCGGGTCAAAGATCCGGGTATCCGGCGTCGAACCGAACCTCGTGCCGCTGGTGTAGGGCTCGCATTCCCGGCCCCAAGCACCGCGGTTCTTCTGCCGCTCCAAATCTGTTTTCATCCGATCCTCCACGATGATGCTGCGCGCATTCTCCAGCCTGTAAAACGGGCAACCAATGCTTATCGCAGGGCCACCAATTGAACAGATCGAGTAGGAATGCTACTCAACACGTTGGCGGGGGCTCAGCATGGGCAAGGACGAAGGAAATTTGTTTTCAAGACGGCAGGTTGTTGGAGGACTGGGAGCGAGTCTGGCCGCGGTGGCGGTTTCGCCTGCCATGGCTCAGGGCGCCGCAAACTCCGCGCAGGCGCAGCCGCTACAAGATCCCAGAGATAAATATCCAAAGCCGCCGTTCAGGGAACAATCGCAGCCATGGCCGGGGCTGGCCGGAAAGATGGACCCGCAACCGGATCACGGCGAGAAAAGCTATCGCGGCACGGGACGGCTGAGAGGGCGGAAGGCGTTGATTACGGGAGGCGACTCGGGAATGGGTCGTGCCGCTGCCATTGCGTACGCGCGCGAAGGCGCGGATGTGGCCATCAATTATTTGCCTGCGGAGGAGCCGGACGCGCGCGAAGTCATCGCTCTCATCAAAGCGGAGGGCAGGATCGGGCTGCCGCTTCCCGGCGATATTCGCACAGAGGCCTTTTGCCAGCAACTGGTCGAGAATGCGGTGCGAGGACTCGGCGGTCTTGACATCATCGTCAGCAATGCGGGGCGGCAGCAAGCCCGCGCTTCGATTCTCGACCTCTCCTCCGAGGACTTCGACGCGACGATGAAGACCAACATCTATGCGCCGTTCTGGATCATCAAGGCGGCGTTGCCGCATCTGCAGCCGGGCTCTGCGATTATCGGCACCACGTCGGAGCAGGCGTATAACCCTTCGGCCGATCTCTACGATTATGCGCAGACCAAAGCCGCGACGATGAACTACGTCAAGTCACTGGCGAAACAGCTTGGGCCGAAGGGAATTCGAGTGAATGGCGTTGCTCCCGGGCCCATCTGGACGCCACTGCAGGTGAGCGGCGGGGCCACGCAATCGAAGCTGAAGGAATTCGGCGGCAAGACCCCGATGGGGCGTCCCGGCCAACCGGCGGAGCTGGCTTCCATTTATGTTCAACTCGCCGCGGACGACGCGAGTTACGCAAACGGCCAGATTTACGGCTCCTCCGGCGGAAGCGGGCAGCCTTAGTCGCCGGTGTCGAGGATGAAACTAGCGCGCCATTGCTTTTTCAATGCGCGGGTCGGGTATTAGCCACATGATCGCGACCAGAACGTAGCCGGCGAATGCGAGCGAGGGCCGCGCGAATGACAACGGAATCGCGGCGGCATAGACCACGACAGACAGCATGCCCTTCCTGTCGCTTCCGATCGATCTTGCCAGCATTGAGTCTTTTCCATGGTGGGCGATCAGTGTTCTCGTCAGAATGAAATAAGCAACTCCAGCGAACAATAAAACCACTCCATACAAGGCCACGGGCCACGGCTCGAAATGGTTCTCTCCCATCCATGCGGTAGCGAACGGGGTCAGCGAGAGCCAGAACAGCAAGTGCAGGTTCGCCCACAGAATGCCGCCTTCAACATGCTGCGTGGCCTGCAGCAGGTGGTGGTGGTTGTTCCAGTAGATGCCCACGTACACGAAGCTGAGCACATAGCTGACGAAAACCGGAAGCAGCGGCCGCAGCGCCGCGAAGCCGGATCCCTGGGGCGGTCTCATATCCAGCACCATGATCGTGATGATGACAGCGAGTACGCCGTCGCTGAAAGCCTCCAAGCGGCCCTTCGGCATGCTGTGCGCTCCTTTCGCCTAGGTGGTTTGAGCGATTCTGCCTGACAAGCCCCAGTTGACAGCCCAGAGCGCCTCAGAGATTGTTCTCCGTGGTCAATTATTGAATAGAACGTTTAAAAGAGCTCTGCAGTGGCGGAATTCGTTTGTTACTCGCGTTGAAGCCGGGCCTTCCCGTAAAATCATGTGTTTGGGTCGACTGTGCTCTTCGAGCATCAAATGTATACCTCTAAAACGGAACGGAGTATCCCTTGGCAGAGACTATTTACGATGTGGCCATCATTGGCGGCGGGCCGGCTGGCTATACCGCGGCGATTCGCGCGGGGCAGTACGGGCTGAAGGTGGCGTTGATTGAAAAGGAGAGCAAGCTGGGCGGGACTTGCCTGCACTGGGGCTGCATCCCGACGAAGTCGCTGCTTTTTAACGCCGAAGTCTACGACCATGTGAAGAATGCCGCCGAGTACGGCATTGAAGGGCTTGGCGTGGGCAAGCTGAACTGGGGTGCGATTCAGAAGCGCAAGCAGGGCATCATCGACAAGCATGCGAAGGGACTTGTTTTTCTGATGAAGAAGAACAAGGTGAACGTCTACGAGGGTCACGGACGGCTGACTGGGGCGGCGAAGGACGGTGTGCATTCGGTCGAGATCCAGGCCGGCGGCGGCGGGGGTACGGAGGGCGAGCTGAGCACACTGAAGGCGAAGAATGTCATCCTGGCGACGGGTTCGGATGCGCGGATGTTGCCGGGGCTGGAACCGGACTCGCGCGTGCTGACGAACATGGAAATTCTTTCCCTGACCGCCATTCCTAAATCTCTAGTGGTGATTGGCGCCGGCGCAGTGGGCGTGGAATTTGGTTCGATCTTCAAGAGCTTCGGCGCTGAGATCACCATCGTCGAATATCTGCCGCGGCTGGTACCGAATGAGGATGAGGACGTGAGCAAGGAGCTGGCGCGGGCCTTCCGCAAGCGCGGCATTGAGACGTTTGTCGGCGCGAAATTCGAGAAGCTGGAGAAGACAAAGGATGGCGTAAAGGTCACAATTACCGGCTCCGACGGCAAGCAGATGGTCAAAGATGCGGAGAAGGTGCTGGTCGCGGTAGGCCGGGCGCCGCGAACGGAACATGTCGGCCTGGAGAAGACAAAGATCAAGCCGGACCGCGGCTTTATCAAAGTCAACGAGTGGATGCAGACCGAGGAGCCGGGCGTCTACGCGATTGGCGACATCGTTGCGGGGCTGCCGCAGCTGGCGCATGTGGGCGCCATGTGCGGGATGGTCGTCGCGGCGAAGATCGCAGGGAAGTATGCCCGGCCTGTGCGGCGGGATCGCGTGCCCGCCTGCACCTATTGCGAGCCGCAGATTGGCAGCGTCGGGTTGACTGAAGCCGCCGCGAAGGAAAAGGGTTTGCAGGTGAAGATAGGCAAGTTCCCGTTCACCGCGAACTCGAAGGCTTCGATTGTGGATTCGCATGATGGGTTCGTGAAGATTGTTGCGGACGCGAAGTATGGCGAGGTTCTGGGCGTGCACATCATCGGGCCGCAGGCTACGGAGTTGATTGCCGAAGCAGTGACGGCGATGGAGCTGGAGGCGACGATCGAGGAGATGATGTTTACGATCCACGCCCACCCGACGCTGGCGGAGGCGATGCTGGATGGGTTCGGCTCGGTCGAGGGAATGGCGATCAACGCTTAGGGCTGGAGAAGTCGCGTTCCAAAAGGGACGCGGCACTCGCAGTGTTTTCGCGCAAGTCTCGATCTGCTCTGATGCTTCTTAATCTCATCCACCTCGGGCGCATTGGTTACGTGGAAGCGCTCGCGATTCAGCGGCAATTGGTCGAAATGCGGCAACAGCAGCGGATTGCAGATGTGCTGCTGCTGCTGGAGCATCCGCCGGTTCTGACGTTGGGCAGGAATGCCCATCGCGCCAACATTCTGGCGAGCGACGAGCAGCTTGCGCGCCTGGGAATCGCTGTTCATGAGATCAACCGCGGCGGCGACGTGACCTACCACGGGCCGGGGCAGATCGTCGGCTACCCGATATTGGATCTGCGCGGGGAGTTTCCAGGGAAGCGCGGGCCGCATCTGGGGGCGGTTGAGTATGTCCGCGCGCTGGAAGAGACGCTGATTCGCACCTGCGCGGAGTATCGCGTGCTGACCCAGCGCATCTGCGGGCGCACGGGCGTATGGACGCAGGCGGGTGGCAGTATTCCGGAGAAAAAGATCGCCGCGATTGGCGTCCACATTTCACGCGGGATTACGTCGCATGGCTTTGCATGGAATGTAAAGACCGATCTGCGGGATTTCAAGCTGATCGTTCCCTGCGGAATCCCTGACGCCAGCGTTACCAGCCTGGAAGAGGAGCTGGGATCAGAGAGCGCCGACATGCCTACGATGGAGCAGGCCGTGCACGCGGTTGCACGAAATTTTGGGCGCATCTTTGGACGGCAGATCCTGTGGGTCGAGTCGGTTGATCAGCTGATTCGGGATTCTGCGGAGTGACCCTATGCGCATGAACTCGGAGATTCCCATTGGCTCAGGCTGGCACCTCGCGTCCACACAGTTCTCTTGTTCGCGTGAAAGTTCTGGCCGGTTATCCGGTCATATAGAATAATGAGTTTGGTGCAAATCACCGGGAAATCGCGTCCATGTCTACCAAGAAGATAGAAGCTCCCCCTCAATCCTCTCCTCCGCCGAAGGCTTCCTCCGCCAACGGATCGAAGTCGCACGCGGCAGCTGCAGCGGCGCCCATCCCTGCGAAGGGAAATCTGCCGCCGGTGGGCAAGAATCCATCCGGAATCCCCGACTGGAGGCTGGAGCAGCCCCCTTTTCGCATCGAGAACGATTGGGTCGACGGCGAATACCGGTATAAGGTGATCGGCGATACCAAGGCTCCGGCTCCGCCGATGCGGCCTTCAAAATATCTCAGTAAAGAACAGTCGATCGAGGTGTTTCGGTACATGATCGTGAACCGGCGCATGGAAGCGGCGCTGGAGAGCATGTACAAGCAGTCGCTGGTGATCGGCGGGCTGTATCTGAGCCTTGGCCAGGAAGCGAGCTCGGTCGCTTCCGCCTACGCGCTGGATCGCGACGACTGGCTGGGCCCGATGATCCGCAACCAGGGATCGATGATCGTCAAGGGCTACCAACCGCGCGCCACCATGATGCAGTACATGGGCAAGGGAGCGTCGCCGACGAAAGGTCGCGATTCGGGATCGCACTACGGTGATCCGAAGACGCTGAACGTTGTTGCGCCGATTTCTCACCTGGGCGATTCGATTTCTGTGCTTGCCGGAGTCGCGCTGGGCGCGCGGCTGCAGGGGAGAAATATTGCCTGCATGGCGTATATCGGAGATGGCGGGCAATCGACCGGCCCCACTTATGAAGGATTCAATCTTGCCGCTGTGCAGCGTCTGGGTGTGGTGCTGCTGGTGGAACATAATTCATGGGCGTACTCAACGCCGGTGGAATTGCAATTTGCCTGCAAGGACCTGGCGGACCGCGCGATCGGCTACGGAGTTCCGGGCGTGATTGTCGACGGCACGGACGCGAACCAGGTGTACGACGCCGCGCATGAGGCGGTTGGTCGCGCACATCGCGGCGAGGGAGCCTCGATTATCGAAGCGAAGTTGATGCGCATGAAGGGCCATGCCATGCATGACCCGGCGATCTACGTTCCAGCAGAGGTGAAAGAGTTCTGGAAACGCCGCGACCCGATCACCCGCATGGAACGGTATATGAAGGAAACCGGCTGGATGACGGATGCCCAGATCGCGGAGATGCATGCTGAGGTCCAGCGCTTTATCGATGCGGAGCGGGCGATTGCCGAGGCGGCTCCGATGCCGGGACCCGAAGACGCTGGCACGGATGTGTATTGCGATAACTCGGTGGAAATTCCAGTGAAGTATGGGGAAGTTAGGGTGAAGCAGGCGAACCGCGAGCGCAAGCTGGCCGAGTCGAACGCCCCGGGGCACTATAAGTAGGCGAATGTGTCCCGTCATGCAATTACGAACCGCAGCTTATTTGAAACTGTAGTTGTTACTTTTACGCGGAAAGCGAACCGATGGCGGCAGTTACATATTTAGAAGCAATCCGGCAGGGAATCTGGGAAGAGATGGAGCGCGACAGTCGCGTCTTCGTGATGGGCGAAGACGTCGGTGTTTATGGTGGCGCGTTCAAGGTGACCGAAGGCTTCGTCCATAAGTTCGGCGTCGAGCGCGTAGTGGACACGCCAATTTCCGAGATGGCGATCGCAAGCGCCGTGTATGGAGCTTCGCTGACTGGACTGCGCCCGGTGGGCGAGTTTCAGTTTATGGACTTCATCAGCTCGGCGCACTCGCAAATCGTGCAGATTCTTGCGAAATCGAACTGGCGCTGGGGCGCTCCGGCGCCGCTGGTGCTGCGCGGACCTTCCGGCGGCGGCGTGAGCGGGGGGCCGTTTCACTCGCAGAACCCGGAGATGTTTTATGTCCACACCCCGGGGTTGAAGGTGATTGCTCCGGCGACGGCACGCGACGCCGAAGGGGCTGATGAAGTCCGCGATCCGTGACAATAATCCGGTGCTTTTTTTTGAGCACAAATTTCTATATCGGCGCGTGAAGGAAGAACTGCCGACCGAGGACTACACGGTCGAGATTGGCAAGGCGAGGATTCATCGCGAGGGCCACAGTCTTTCGGTGATTACCTACGGCTCAATGGTTTACGTGGCCCAGGATGCGGCGGACATTCTGGCGAAGGAAGGGATTGAGCTGGAGATTGTGGATTTGCGGACGCTGCTGCCGCTCGACCACAATGCCATCCGCGAAACGGTGGAGAAAACGAACCGCGTGATTGTTCTGCACGAGGACACGAAGACGGGCGGCATTGCGGGAGAAATCGCGGCAATCATCAACGAAGAGGCATTCGATTCTCTGGATGCTCCGATTGTGCGCATCACATCGATGGACGCCCCGGTGCCGTTTTCGCCGCCGCTGGAGAAGGCGTTTCTGCCGCAGGTGGAAGATGTGGTCCGCGAAGCGCGCAGATTGATCAAGTATTGAGTTCCCACCCTTTGCGACGGTCCGCAAAGAGTGGGGCACCCGGTTCTCAGGAATCCAGGTGAAGAGATAAGCAGTGTGAACGAAAGCGGAAGGGAATCCATGCCAACGAACGTAGTGATGCCGCAGATGGGCGAGTCGATCTTCGAGGGAACGATAACGAAGTGGCTGAAGAAGACCGGCGACTCGGTGCAGCGGGATGAGCCTTTGTTTGAGATTTCGACGGATAAGGTAGACGCGGAAATTCCGGCGCCGGCCTCCGGTGTGCTGACCGAGATCAAGGTAGCGGAAGGCGCGACGGTCGAGATCAATACCGTGGTGGCAGTGATTGGGGAGAGCAAGGGAGAGAGCAAAGAGGTTCGCGGCTCGAGCTCCGCAGTTACGGTGGACGCGGCCAAAGTTGCGAAAGAGTCAGCGGTGGCATCGGCTCCGGAAAATGCACACGAACCCGTTGCGGCGCCGGGCGCGGGGTCCACGACTGCATCCTCCCAGAAGCGAAACGAGTCCGAACCGGAGCCGGCCGACGGCGATCCGGCCAACGATGGTCCCGAGGGGATGCCGGGAAACACCCCGGCCAGCAGTGCGACGGGCGGCACCGGTACCGGCATCACCGGTGGCACAAATGTCGTAATGCCGCAGATGGGCGAGTCGATCTTTGAAGGGACGATTACCAAGTGGTTGAAAAAGGCCGGCGACACCGTGCAGCGGGACGAGCCGCTATTTGAAATTTCTACGGACAAAGTGGATGCGGAGATTCCCGCACCCGCTTCAGGAGTGTTGACGGAGATAAAAATACCCGAGGGCAAGACGGTCGAGATCAACACGGTGGTGGCGGTGATCGGCGGCACCAAGACCGCCGGCAACGGTGCGGCTCCGGCGGCTTCGCAGTCTGTCTCACAAACCAAGGCAGCCCCCGCAGCAGCGCAAAAGAAGGATGCGCCGGTGAGCGTTGACGATGCTACGGCGGGAGGCGCAAGTGCAGGCGAGCGGATTCGCTCTTCACCCCTCGTGCGCCGCATTGCAAAAGACAACAATCTCGACCTTTCCAAAATCAGCGGAACCGGAATGGCGGGCCGGATCACGAAGGAAGATGCGCTGGGCTATCTCGGCCAGCATGGCAAAGGTTCGACCGCGGTTTCGAGCAGCGCGCAAGCTGCTTCGGCTGCAACCGCGAAACCCTCGGCGCAGGCTGCCGGGGCCGCTGTTCAAGCTGCCCCCGCGGGTACCGCACCGGTAGGCGCGCCGACTCCGGGCGAACTGGTTCCATTAAGCAAAATGCGCAGCATCATCGCGCAGCGCATGGTGGAATCCAAACACACCAGCGCGCATGTTCATTCCGTTTTCAAGGTGGACATGACGCGGATTGTGCGCATCCGCGAGCGCGAGAAGTCGAAGTATGAGCAGCGCAACGGCGTAAAGCTGACCTACATGCCGTTTATCGCGAGCGCAGTCGTCACCTGCCTTCGCAAGATGCCGATCATCAACGCGTCGATGGAAGGCAACGCGATCCGCTACCACAAGAATATTAATCTCGGGATTGCGGTCGCGCTTGACTGGGGTTTAATTGTTCCCGTGGTGAAGCAGGCCGAGGAGCGCAGTTTCCTCGGACTCGCGCGGGCGATTGCCGACCTGGCGGCGCGGGCGCGCGGCAAGAAGTTGAAGCCGGATGAGGCCTCAGGCGGCACGTTCACGATTACCAATCCGGGAATCTTCGGCGAGCAGTTCGGCACTCCGGTGATCAACCAGCCGGAATCGGCCATCCTGGGAGTGGGCGGAATGTTCAAGGAGCCGACCGTTCTGACAGACGCCGAGGGCAATGACTCGATTGCCGTTCGCAGCATCATGCGGCTGACTCTTGGCTTCGATCATCGCATCGTCGATGGCGCAGACGCGGGGAAATTCATGGCCGAGCTGAAGAAGACGCTGGAAAACTGGGACGGAGACATCGGCTAGCGATGGCGTTCGTTTGAGACGAAAAGGCCGACAGAAATGTCGGCCTTTTCTTATTAGGGCGGCTCCCTGCGCCCGGCAATTGAAACTTCCTATATTACGGTCCCTTTAGCTAATCGCAAGTGCCGGCTCCTCGCGGGCAGCTAGCTCGAATGTCGCGGCGCGCACGATGCGCAGCACGCTAATGTCATCCTGCTGTCCGAAGTTTTGCGCGGCGCTCGCTATCTGGGCGGCAGAGATGGGCTTCTCCAGCAGCTTGCGGATGCGCTCAAAGCCGAATAACTGGCCGCTTTTATCCTGCGCCTCGACGATACCGTCGGAGAGCAGCAGGAGCGTGTCACCGGGTTGTAGCTGAAAGTGCGACACCGGAAACTCAGCATCCGAAGTCATCCCCAGCGGCAGCGCACCATCCATCGGCAATTCCCTGCCATTTAGATAGGGCGGCAGATGGCCTGCGTTAGCGAGCGCAACCGCGCCATTCGCGTTGATGTGCAATGCCAGGCAGGTGGCGTGGGAATCGCCGCGCCCGCAGAGCCGCCGGTTCAGCGCCCCGATCATGTCCAGCGGATCAGACGACGTCTCGGCGCTGCTGCGGATCGCGCCGACGATCAGCGCCACCAGCATTCCGGCCTGCAATCCCTTCCCGGTCACATCGCCGACCACGATCAGCACACTGCCATCCGGGTGCGGAATGATCTGAAAGAAATCTCCGCCGACTTCGCGCGCGGGCCGGTATTCGCTCTCGATGCTGAGGCCGGGAACCTGCTGCAATTCTTCCGGGATCAAGACCTGCTGCACCTGCTGCGCTTGCTTTACATCCTCTTCCATCGCCTGCTGGCGTCGCTGCGAGCTGCGGAAGTGCCGCAGCAGCACGAACGAGAAGCAGATGAGCGTGGCAAGTTGACAGACCCCAGAGAACTGGATAGGAACGCGAAAGAGGAACCAGGTCATTGGTACGTGCAATAGTCGCAGCGCGGGGTTAAGAACAGGAGCGACAAAGAAAATGAGGGCCGCGAACAGTGTCCAGTGCTCCCGTTGCGGCCTGCGCCAGCCGAGCCATGCGATCGTAAGCGACACCGCCACCGCGAATATATTCACAACAATGCCGCCGATGATAGTGGCAATGAGCGCGTTGCGCGAGGCATGACCGCCAAGCAGGAGAACCTCCGACAGGACGGCTATGGAAATGCCGCAGAGAATAAGAACGGCGATCACAGTGCGCAGCCATTTCTTCTGCTGGAGGCCGAAGTAGGCCCAAAAGGTCATGAGCCAAAGGCCGATCAACAGAGCGACTGTCACCGCGCCGGCGATGGATCCCTGCAGGGCGGTCGCCCAGGCGGTCGTAACTTGCAGGAGAATGACCGCGTAGTTGGCAGCTCCCGCCAGGGAAGCGCCGAGGAGCCACAGCAGGATCGTCTCGGTCTGGTCGAACACATAGAGGACAAAGACCAGGGCGGCGAAGACGGAAAAGCAGAGAAGCACCACCAGCATAAAAGCCACGGAGCGATACTGGTCCTCCCACGCGACGTGGTACGCGGCGGTAATTGCGCTGGCAAACCCGATAACCGGCGGGTTGTGCAGCCCGCCCGGCGCGTTCGTCTGCAGAAGCGTTCGCGGCGCCATATAGAAACGGAACGCGATCACCGTGGTCCCGTCCGTGCCGCCCTGCATTTCCGCCGAAGGCAGCGCGAACCGGACCGCGCGGTTCACGTAGAGGGTGGGAACCGGGCGGTTGAAATCTCCAAAGGAACCCACCAGGCGCCCATTGGTGAAGAGTTGATAACTGTCATCGAAGCTGGAAGGCCCGAGCAGCGCCAACGGCTCGTCCGCGCCGGTGATGCGCACGCGAATGCGATACCACGCGAATCCGGAGTAGCCGGGATGCCCTTTAGCGGTCCAGCCGGGGACGAATCCCGGGAACCCCATGATCGGATCCAGGGAGCTTTGGTTTGCGCTGAGATCGACGTTCTCCCAGCCGGAGTCGTCGAAGTTTGGATCGGCCCATTGCGGATTGTCTCCGATGCGGAACTTCCACGGCCCAGTGAGCGCGACCACGGAATGGCCAAGCGCGACTGGAACGGGATCTGCAACAGCGCGTTGCTGTGGAGAAATGGCTTGGCCGCGCACCGCAATCGGCACGGAAACCCATGCAAGAATCAGGACGGCAAGACGGGAAACGCGAAACCGTTCCATAAGCCAACGTTTCTGGGGTACTCCACAAATACCAACCATGCGCCGCTTTGGCAATCCCAAAAGAACATTCGTAACCGCCATGCTGCATTGCGATCCCGGGAATGCCGGAGCGATCGCGGAATGTGAACCCTGGCCCTCCAGATCGCCCGGATTTCTCCAGACGCCTTCCGCCCACTACAATCGAAATGTGAGCTTTAAAGTAGCACCCGTTTTAATCGTTCACGGCGGAGCATGGGCCATACCCGACGAAATGGTCGATGCCCATCGCCAGGGCGTTGCCACCGCCCTGGCTGCCGGATATGCATTGCTCGAACGCGGCGCTTCCTCCGTCGATGCTGTTGAAGCAGCCGTCGCCGTACTCGAAGACGACGAGACCTTCGATGCCGGCCGGGGAAGCTTTCTGACCAGCGACGGCCGGGTTCAGCTCGACGCGCTGCTGATGGACGGCGGCACCCTGCGCGCCGGCGGCGTCGCCTGCGTGGAGCGACTGAAAAATCCCATCCGCGCCGCGCGGCTGGTGCTCGACAAAAGTCCGCACGTATATTTCGTCGGCCAGGGTGCGGAAGAGTTCGCCGCCTTCCACGGCGAGCCTCTCATCCACAACTCCGAACTGGTGCTCGACCGCGAACGCCGGCGCCTCGCCGACGCGCAGCAAAATGGATCGTCAGGCCGGCCGGATGAAACCTTCGCTGGAGATAGGGCGCGTAACGTTGCCGCCACTTCCCACGACACCGTCGGCGCGGTAGCGCTTGACGCGCGCGGCAATCTGGCCGCCGCAACCTCAACCGGCGGCACGTTGAATAAAGCTCCCGGGCGCGTTGGCGACTCATCTCTGATCGGCTGCGGCTGCTACGCCGACAACCTTTCCGCCGCCGTTTCCCTCACCGGCTGGGGCGAGCCGATCATGAAACTCGTCCTCGGCAAGTGGGCCGTTGACCGCGTGCAGCAGGGAACCCCTCCCGCGCAGGCCGCAGAGGAAGCCATCGCCTATCTGTTCCATCGGCTCGGCGGTTACGGCGGCATTATCCTGCTGGGACCTGCCGGCAGGGTCGGCGTAGCCCACAATACACCGCGCATGGCCTGGGGTATTCGAACTACCCGCGGCACAGAAGTCCATATCGAGCCCAGAGCAGTCGCCCCGCTGCTGTAGCGGCGTCGGCACCGCCCGCGTGAAGCCATGTGGCCATTAGCGCCGCGGATTGCAAAAGAAAAGCCGGCGTCCCCGCCGGCCTCTCCATCGCGTTCCAGAATCTACTTCAAATCACTCGCAGCAGCAGCAGAACAATCACGATCAGCAGAATCAAACTGATCCCGCCCCCGCCGTAATACCCGATGCCGGGCCCCATGCGATAGCCGCCAAATCCGAAAATCAAAAGCAAAATAATCAGAACGATCAACATTGTGCTCTCCCGTGCGGCGAGTGTCCTCCGCGTCCAACAGTATAGTTTTTATGAGACATGTAAGGGATGACGCTTTCAATCCCGCGGTTGCTCGCCTATTTAGTCTCGCTGGCGCCCGTGACGCCTTCGATTGGAAACCAGATGGCAAACACCGTGCCGTGTACCCTCTCCCCTTGCCGGCTGCGGACCGAAACCGTTGCGCCGTGTTTCTTCAAAATCCCGGCACTCACCCAAAGCCCCAATCCCGTTCCCGTCGTTTCCTTGGTCGTAAAGAATGGCTCGAAGATATGCCTCGCAGTCTCCTTCGACATGCCACAGCCCGCGTCTGCAATCGTTACGCGTATCCCCTTGCGGCCTGTCTTCCAGTCCGTACCCTCGCGCTCGCGCAGCAGAATCTTTCCACCCCGCTGGCTGGCATCGGCGGCATTGCCGATAAAATTCGCGAACAGCTGCCGCAGATCGCCGTTGTAGCAAAGCGTCGGCCTGGCCTCGAAAAAGCGCGTCTCAACTTTGATTCCCGAAGTCCGCAAGCGCCCCCGGAAAAGCACCAGCGCCTCCTCCAGGATCTCCCTCTTGGTCGCCATTACCGGGTTCGTCAACTGACGATGAAATCGCAGCGTATGTCGGGAGATGTTGGCGATGCGCGCCAGCTCCTCCTGTGCAGTTTTGACGTGCGCCATTTCCTCCGCGCTCGATACTCCGGTCTCAATATCGTTTTCGACCAGGTACAGAAGGTTCATCACCGCTTCCAGCGGGTTGTTGATCTCGTGCGCGATCGAGCTCGCGAGCCGGCCTACCGCCGCCAGCTTTTCATTCTGCATCAGCGCCTGTTCGGTCCGTCGCAGCCGGGTCAGGTCCGCCAGAAAAACGGCCACTTCCAGCTCTCCTGTGTCGGTATGTGCGAGAACGGTCGTATCCACCAGCAGCGGGATCGTCGTCCCATCCTTGGCCACGTATGCTTTCTCGTAAGGCGCGGCTTTTCCGGATTCCTCCAGCTCCATCGCCGCCTTCTTGTCTCGGCTGGCAAATTCGTCCGGCGTCAGGTCCTCCCACCGCAGCGTTCCGGATTCCACATCCTTTAGCGAATACCCAAGAAGTTTGCGTGCGGCCGGGTTCATGTAAGTCAGGTGTCCCTCCAGCCCACCCAGCGCA
Source organism: uncultured Acidobacteriota bacterium (assembly GCA_963744615.1). Taxonomy (GTDB): domain Bacteria; phylum Acidobacteriota; class Terriglobia; order Terriglobales; family Acidobacteriaceae; genus JAKAAZ01. The sequence continues at coordinate 313,685 of CAVUUE010000002.1, read as the reverse complement.
ATACCGATGTTCGCCTCTTCGATCAATCTGCGAAAGCGGTCCTCGCTGTTTCGCAGACGTTGCGCGGCTACGACTTCCTGCGTCGTTTCGCTGCAAGCGACCAGGGTTCCCTGAATCGCGCCTCCGTATCCAAATACAGGACTGTAACTGTAGGTCCAGTAGACATCTTCGAGCTTTCCATTGCGATAAATGGGTATGAGCGCATTTCTGCGAAACGTGGTCTTTCCTTCCGTCATCACGGCGTCGATCTGCGGTCCGATCACGTCCCAGATTTCAGGCCAACATTCCTGGCCGCGCTGCCCCAGCGCCCGGGGATGTTTGTCTCCACGTAGCACGATCCGATACGCGTCATTGTAAAACTGGATCAGCTCCGGCCCCCACCAGAGAAACATAGGCTGCGGGCACGCCTGCAGCATGTTTACCGTGGTCAGCAGGGGCTCCGGCCACCTCTCGATCGCGCCCACCGGATTCTTGCTCCAGTCGAAGCGCCGCGTCAGCTCGGCCATCTCTCCGCGCCCGGCAATGCGCAAAGATGCTCCTGGCCCATCGACTGGTCCTCTGCCCAGAGTTTCGGACACTTCCACGACCTGTCGATTGCTGCCCATAAGAAATCGCGGCTCCACCTTCAGGGTAGGATGCAGCTGCGCACCAGCTGCGCAAGCTCCCCGGAATCAAAATAGGAAACATCAGCACCGGATGTACATATCGGACGACCTGGCCGACCCCATCACCATCAAGCCATCAGCCATCGAGCCGCAGAACGGCCCTATCGAGTGACGGAGGAATAAAATGCGTTGTTGCCGGAACGCAGGTCCTTCCCGTATCCCAGCACAAATTCGAACCGGCCCAATATCCTGACGGTGGCTTGCAGGCCCGTGTCGGTAAGCCATTTGCGCGATCCGAAGAATTGCGAGGGATCGTAAATGTCTCCGGTGTCGACGAATGGTCCGACCTTCACCAGGAAAAACCCGTCGTTCAACACCACCTTCTCCACGTCGGAGTTGGAAAGGATGAAGTTTCGCCCCATCGGGGCATTTCCTTTCCGCCCACTCCGAAGGTCATTATGGCCGCGCAGCCATAGGTCGTTGTCCCGGTCGAATCCCAGCATGAACAGATCGTCGAATGGGACTTGCCCAACGGTGCCGCCAGAGCGCAGCCGCGTCGTCACTTCGTAATCCTCCCCGCGCGCCTGCGGCAGCCAATCGGCGCCCAGCAAGCCTTCCACGCGACCGTATTTGCCTAGAGGATTGGAAAAGAATCTTCCCGCTTCTCCATTGAGTCCGCCGTTTAGGGAAAATCGCCGCTCGGGAAAACGGATCAGCGGGTGCTCGACGCCTGCACGCAGTGCGAGCGCGGAGCTGTTGGTAAAGAATGGAGCGGCCGATTGCGGTATTCCAACGACGGCTCGAAAGTCTCGATAGGAATACTCCACATTGACGTTCGATTGCCATCGCCAGCTCGGAATCGACTGTACTCCCAGGTCGATCACAGTCCTTCGTAAGTTGAATCCGGCAGACGAACCGCTGAACGGCACAATCGTGCCGGTGACGTTCCAATTCTCATTTCGGTCTTCGAGATAGAGTCGAAATCGCTCCTTCGGATTTTCGGCTATCGGCGCGGCAAGTTCGCTCGAAAACCATCGCTTCTGGTCGTCCCAACGAATGAAAGACACCCAGTTCAAGCCTTTGCCGTTCAGGTTGTAAAACTCGGGATACACCGACAAATACGGCAGCCCGCGAAACATGGGCGCAATGCTTGTCCACTTCAGGTCACGCCAACTGCTTCGTTGGGTAGCGCGCCAGGCAAGTTGGAAAGAGCCATCCGGCTGCGCTTCGAGATCGTAAAAAGTATGGGGAAACAGATCGAGAGATTCGAGTTCCGCCCCTGTTGTCCGAAATTCATTCTGCGTCCACACGGCGCCGGGAGAAAATCTGAACGCCCGGTCCAGAATCAAGGGGTTGAGCTTGGGAACGGGCTCGTAAATCAGGTCGCTGAGTTTTGGCTTTCCCACGCGGTTCCAATATTTCAACGCGGCATCGAGATTCCCTTCAAGGAAATAGATGGAAGCGAGAAAATTGTTGGAATAATCGTCTTTCGGATCGATTGCCAAGGCACGACGCAACTCGATTTTGGCGGTCGAGAAACGCTTGTCGCGGTACGCGATTCCCGCCATTTCGCTCAGGAAGCGGGCGTCCTTTGGATGTCCTGTGTGTCCGGCCTGAAATGTCCGTTCGGCTTGCGCGTACCGCCCCAGCCGCGCCAGCGCGAGTCCGCGATACAACTCCGCGTCCGCAGGTTCGGCGGAAGACTCCGGGACCGCGCGCACAACATCCCGCCAACGGCCGGCGTCATACAGAGCTTTTACTTTTTGAGTCGTTGTGTCGGAAGACACCGTTGCTTGAGAAAATGCAAGCCCCGGCGCCAGCAGGAAAAGCAAGAGGAGGAATATCAACGCGAGCGCTGCGGAACGGCCAGCAGCGTCCAATTGTGCGTATGGCGCCACTCCGACTCGAATCCTTCGCGCGAGATTCGAAGCATTTTTTGTTGTGCCGGATCGTTCACAAACACATAGCCTCGCTCCGGATCGATCCCCACCACTACGACGTAATGAAGCGGTCCCAGCGATCCGTTTGGCTGGATGCCCACGATCAGCGGCCGGCCCAGCGCAAGATGGTGTTCAAGATCGCTCCATTGTCCGTCGAACGCAAACGCCTGGTAGCCGGACTGCTGGAAATACTCTCGCATATTGCTGGCGAAAATTCCGCCCGCTGAACGGGAGAACAGCAAGGCCTGGATCTTCGCCGGGTCTGCGTCTGCGGTTATCGGCCGGCCTTCTTTCCGGTCCCAATATTGCATCACCATCGAGATCGACGCAGAGCCGCATCCGTCTTTGGTCTGCGCCGCGAAGGGAACGTTAATCCAAATTGCCGAAGCGACTACCGCGGAGCTTGGCAGGGGAGTTGGCTCGGCGATCCATGGACCGCCGAAAACCAACAGAGCTGCGACGCACGCAATTTCATTTCTACGCAAAAATTCCAATCAAGATCGCCGCAACTACCACGATCCCAATAATTGTAAAGATCCCGAGGAAGCCGAGTCCGCCTGCAGCAAAGTCCCTCTGCGCCTTCCTGGTCTTCGCCGCCAGGCGGGCCAGGTCGGCATCATTCAACTGGCTTACGGCGTTCGTCACCTGTTGAGGATTAACGCCCTCCGACTTCATCACTTTTTGCATCTCTTTCATCGCCAGAAAACTTCTTAATTGCTTTTCATTCTGCTGGCGAACTGCCGAAGCGCTGGATACATCGTTCTGAATCTGCGCCGGGGCAACCACATGGTCCTGCGCCAGGATCGCTTGAGGCGCAGCCACAATGGAACCCAGGAGCAACACAGCGCCAAACTTCATTTCACGACTCACGAACTTCTTCATATTTCTCTCCAGATTGGTCCAGCCGGGATCGACGCTCCCAGGTTGCAGGGCTTACCGTCGTTAAGTTCGGATGGTGCAATCGTATTCACGGGTTGCATAGTTTCTGCACCGGCATACCGCTGCGGGCCACGGGGCAGTGCCCACACGCTTACCGTAACAAGCATTTGAAAAAGACTGGCAATGAGGATGTATCAATCGACAGAAGCGCAGGAGTCGAAGCGCCAGAGTCGCGCCGCCGGCATATCGGTTCGATCGTTGCCCGCCTGGAGTGACGGCCAACCCGGCCTGATTTTCACAGAACCTTACAGACGCTTCAGATCCGCATCGGCATAATGATGTAGCGGTAGCGGAAATCGTCCTGCGCATCTTCCGGCCTCACCTGCCCCGCCGTCTGCGCATCTTTGAATTCCAGCCGGACTTCACTTACGTCCCCGACCGCCTTGAGAAAATCCACCATGTAGGCGGAGTTGAACCCGATCACCAGTGGGTCCATGCTGTAGGGAGTTTCGATGGTGTCCTCCGACTCCCCGGCCTCGGTCGACGAAGAGGAAATCTTCATCTCGTTCTGTTCCAGCCGCACTTTGACCGCGCCCGAGCGCTCATCCGCGAACTGCGCCACGCGCTGAATCGAAGACAGCAGGTCGCTGGTGCGGACGACTACAAAACGGTTGTTATCGCGCGGAAGTACCGCCTCGTAATTGGGAAATTGCCCGGTCAGTTTGCGCGATGTAAGAACGCGGCTGCCGACGCGGAAATAAAGTGTCTGCTCGTCGTCGGCAAAGTCGATAAATTCCTCTTCCGTGTTTGCCAGCAGCGACTGCAATTCTGAGAGCGCCTTGCGTGGGACCAGCAGCCGCTTCTCTCCGCTTACCGAAAGATTTTCCCCCGACTTTTCGATGTGCGCCAGCCGATGACCATCGGTCGCGACCATGGTCAAGCTGCCCGCTTTCACCAGCAGCAATGCGCCATTCAGCGTGTAGCGGGATTCTTCATTGGCGACCGCGAAGATCGTCTTGCTGATCATGGTGCGCAAAGTTGACGCAGGCAAACGAATCGCGCCTGCTGTCGGGAATGGCTGCACCTGCGGAAAATTCGCGCGCGCCATGCCCACCATTTTTGTGTTCGACCGGCCAAGGCGAATCTGCACCCAGTGGTTTTCCATCAGCTTGATGCCGATTTCTCCGTCCGGCAGCAGCTTGATGTAGTCATACAATTTCCGCGCCGGTATGGTGCACGCCCCGCTCTTCTTCACCTTGGCTTCGCAGGAGGTGCGGATGCTCTGATCCAGGTCCGTCGCCGTAATCGTGAGACGGTCCTGATCGGCCTCCAACAGAAAATTCGACAGGATGGGAATCGTCGTCTTGCGTTCGACGACCCCTTGCGTGGCGGTCAATTCCCGCAGCAACTGTTGCCTGTTCACGGTGATTTCCATCGCAGTATTTTCGACCACTGTCTTCTCCGGCTGCACTTGAACGCTGGGCATTTCTAAGCTTGGCATTTCGAGAACCGTCTCTCTTCAGAACCTGATGCAGCATCGATCTCGCCGCGCGCAACCGGCTCCTGGCTGGTGCTTTCATTGTAGAGACAAACCAGTGGACAGGTGCGGGAATTCTCTGCGGAAAAGCCGGTACGCCCGATGAAAACGTGGGAATGCGAGCGGTACCCGGCTCCGCGTGTGGGAACGAAAATATGAGGGCTACGCATGACGAGTTCGTAAAAGTAGTGTGACTGTCCGGAGGGAGGCAAGAACTGCTGCTGGAAAATCTTTTTAAACATAAATACAAAGACAGTAGTAGTAGCAGATGGCAGTGGAAATTTGTAAAAGCGAGGGGAAACCGGCCAGCACGCTGCGATCAGCCGTGTCCTGTTTTCTAAAACCGGTCTGCCGAGAAACGAAGAACCGGGAAAACCGATCTCCAACCTACCCTAAGCTCCAATTCCCCGCACCCGATCTCCACGATCTCCACATCAGGACCTTCACACCTTGTTTATTTCTCATCGTTGTTGTGTAAAGCGCGTTCCCACCCGCTTAATACGGCCCCATCTCTCAATCCGAAATTCCACAATCAGTGTTGCGAGAGCGAAGCCATACCAGGATTCTCCAGCCGCGTTTCGCTGGCACGTCCATTCAAGTCCGCCTACTTCCGGACTGCGCCCAACTCCTTCTCAATCGTGCCATCGTTCAGCATCTGGGCAGCCCGGCTCAATGTCAGCCCGGCCGGCGTGGGTTTGTAATCGCTCGTGGTTTCATCTTCCTGCTCGCTGATGCTCTTGAAGAAAAGAGCGTGCCCCTGGATGTGCACGTGTGTCTGGGTAATCTCCCATTCATGGGGCGCAATCTCGGAGCGTACGATCCGGAACGTGCCGCCCTGCTCCATCTTGCCCAGAAAACCCCAGCCGAACTCCACCGGCTGGATCAGCGTTCCACTCAGCACCTTCAGACGCTTCTGCTCCCGATCGACGACCATCTCTCCCGCCATCGCAGCGAACACCCGCGAGGCGTAGGTCGGCGGCTGAAAAGCCGGGTTCGGCTTGAACTTCAGAGTCACCTCGCCGTTCGACTCCCCCGCCCTTGTCCAGATAAACGCGTTCGGGCAGCATCTTCATCAGCGAGACCGCCTGCTGGTCGTCATGCGCAGTGTTTCTCCGCTGTCGGGCGCGCACCGCCGGATCGTTGACCACCTTCTCCATCTTGGCCTCGTCCTGTGAGCGTTCCTCCGCCGTCAGCGGGCGGCCATTCATCAGCATCGTCTTCGACACGTTGCCATCCGCCGTCTCCACGACCAGCTTGACCGTATCCTTGTCCGGCGTCTTGTCCGCGTCCCGGAACATCCACTTCGTGTGGTCGTTGCGATTCGAGGCCAGCTCGTTTTCGATAACCTGCTGCACCAGCTGCTGTGCGGAGTTGGCCTCTCCCGGGTTCGATTGAGCAATCCCAACACCCGCGCCCAGCAGAAAAGTGAATACCAATGTCTTACTAACCTGACAACCGCCTGGGAATCTCATCGGCTCCTTGTGTCTTACCGTGCACTCAAGATGGGTAGTTCTATCAAGATACAGCGGCCTTCGAATTTCCAGTCGACCAACTCCGGTACCAGTTCTCCCGCGTCGTCAGCGTCTCCCAGGGTGCCGCCGGCCGGGGACCGAGCAGCACCTGATACAGCTCGATGTTTCCCCGGCGAAATGCGTCCGCCGAACCAGCCATATAGAGCAGCCAGATGCGATACGTCCGCTCGGAAACATAGTTCAGCACCGTCCGCGCATTCTCCTCGAGATTCTTCACCCACAGCCGGAGCGTCCGCTCATAATGGCTGCGCAGGTTATCCACGTCGCGGACTTCAAACCCGACAGACTCCGCCAGCTCCAGCACCTGGCCCAGCGTCACCAGCTCGCCGTCCGGAAAAACATACTTGTCGATGAAGGAATCCTTCGACGGAGCGCACTTGGCCGACCGCGCGATCCCATGGTTCAGAAACACGCCATCCGGCCGCAACATTCGCAGTGCGATCGTGAAATAGTCCCGCAGATTTTTCAGCCCGACGTGCTCGAACATCCCCACGCTGGCAATCTTGTCGAAGCGCGCCGGCAGCTCAGGCATCTTTCTGTAATCGCGCAGCTCGATTGTGCACTTATCCTCCAGCTGAGCGTGCGAAATGCGCGTCGCGGCCACCGCTGCCTGCTCCTTGCTCAGGGTGATGCCGTAGGCCGCCGCCTGGTATTGCGAGGCCGCATGCAGCACCAGGCTTCCCCAGCCGCAGCCGATGTCGAGAAAGCGCTCGCCCGCCCGCAGCCCGAGCTTGCGGCAGATCAGCTCCAGCTTGTTGGTCTGCGCCGACTCCAGACTTTCCGCGGGGTCGCGAAAGTAGGCGCAGGAATAGGCCAGCGTAGGTCCCAGCCACGGACGATAGAAGTCGATCGGCAAATCGTAGTGATAGGAAATCGAATCGCGGTCCCGGGCCATTGAATGACGCGGCCCGTGCCGCAGCAGCCGCGCAAAGTCCGAAGAAGAATGCCACAGTGTGCGCAGAACGTTGTAGCGCGAACCGGCCGGCCGATCGATGATGTAATGCACCACCGGGAAAACCGCGAACAGGTCGCCTTCAACATCCAGTTCCCCGTTGATGAAGGCCTCTCCCAGGGTCCGCTCCGTGGGGTCTTCCATCAACGCATGCCAGGCCGCCGCCGTCTTGAACACCAGCGTGCATTGCGGAGCATCTCCCGGAGATGAAGCCCAGCGCCAACCGTCCGCGCTCTCTATCGCGAAGGAGGTCTCATGAAAATCCCGGAACAGGTCGTTGAAAACCTTTGTCCGGTACGCGTGGTCCACAGCAGAAGACATATCTCCACCTCGCGGGGAACCCACAGTTCATTGCAGCAGCGAAGCGGGACGCAACCCGTTTGCTACTTAACTGTAGAGAACCAAACAAGAACGTGGGGTTGCCTTCAGGCCAGGTGGAGTCGACCTGAACCACGCGAATGCACGCGCAGCGGAGTCAGCAATTCAGGCAAACTTCGCCCGGATCAGCCGGCCACCTTCTCAAGTTTCCATGGAAATAACTGCAGAAATTTTTGATGCCTGCGATCCGGCCCACACTCCGCCAGGCACTGCACTGCTGCTCGCTGCAGTGCAGTTGTCGCGGCATTTCTGGCGCGCAGAAAGTCGCCCGCATCGATCCCGCAAAAATTCTGCGTGAACAATAAGCGCGTATCGCTTCGAGCAGCGTTCTCTCCGTTCAAGCAGCAACGGATGACCGCTATCTGCGGTCCCTGCGGTCAGGCCGTCCCAGCACGAAGTCCGCACGGCAGCCGCGGTCGACCCAGATGCCGCGCCGGTCATAGCCCCAGGTGCGTCCCTGCAGGCACGGCGAGCCGCTGCGCTGGTTTGTCATGCGCACGCCCCAACGGGTGTCCACGCGACAATAATGTCTGCGGCCATCGTCGGACGCGCACGTGACCCGCCGCCCACGGGCCGCGGTGATACCGCTCTGTGCCCGCAGGCAGGAGCCGGAACAGCAGAGAACGATAAAGATTGCCGCGAAGAAAAACATCTTGAACCGGTTCATGAAAGCCTCCAGACGCTGCGTGCCGAATCATATCGCAGTCCCCGCGAAAGGCACAACCGGACTTTTTTCCTTGACCCTGAGCCTCGGCTGCGGGAGCATGGGCGCAATGAAATCTGAATTGATCTACTTTGCTCTCTGCCTTTCACTCCTTGCGAAAGCCGCAAACGCCAGCGCGGAAAAACCGTGGATTGAAGTCCGCAGCCCGCATTTTCGTGTGCTGACCAATGGCAGCCCGGCGGATGCCCGCCACGTGGCGCATGAGTTTGAACAGATGCGCTACGTCTTCGCCACCCAGCTTCCCAGCTTCCGGCTCGACTCCGGCGCGCCGTTGACGATCTTTGCGGTGCGGGATCAGCAAACCGCCGGGATGCTCGAGCCGGGAATCTGGAAGTCGAAGGGATCTTCGAAAATCGGCGGTTTTTTTCGACCCGACCGGGAAAGGCAATTTGCGATGGTCCGGCTGGATATGACAGACCGGAACCCGTATGTGCTGGTCTATCACGAGTACACCCGGATGATTCTGCACATGAATTTTCGCTGGCTGCCGCTATGGCTGGATGTGGGCCTGGGCGAGTTCTATAGCTATACGCAGTTCGAGCCGGACAAGATACATATCGGCGCGCCCACGAAGCAGGTTGCAGAGCTGCAGAAAACCCCGATTCCGATCGCAACGCTACTGAAGGTGAACGGGCGTTCTCCCGAATACCACGACGATGAGAAAGTAAGGTTGTTCTATGCCGAATCGTGGGCGCTGGTGCACTACATGAACTTCGGCGAGGGCATGGATCAGGGCCAGAAATTGAATCGGTTTTTCGCGTTGTTGCAGGATGGCACGGATCAGACAAAGGCATTTGAACAGGTCTTCGGCAGCACGGAGGCGATGGATGGGCCGCTTGATCGGTACATGCACAGCCAGGCGTTTCATGCGGCGGTGTTTCCCAATCCGCCCGAGATCAAAGAGAAGGAATTTACCGTCCGCAAGCTGAGCGTGGCCGAAACCGAAGCGGCGCTGGCCGGGTATTTCCTGTGGAATCGAAATCCCACCAGCGCAACTCCGCTGGTGGCCGCGGCGCTCGAGCATGACCCGAAGCTTGGCCTGGCGCATGAGGAGGATGGATTTCTTCTCTTTAACGTGGGAAAGGATTCCGAGGCGGCGGCGGAGTTTGCATCGGCGTATGCGCTCGATCCAACACTTTATCTTTCACTGTTCGCAAAAACCATGATGTCGCCGGTTGCGAGCTCGAACGCGCCGGCCGATGAGACCGCCCTGCACGATGCGCTGACGCACGTGGCGGATCTGGATCCGCAGTTCGCGCCGGTCTACGTGCAGCTGGCGCGGCTCAATGTACGCGAAAATAATCTTCCGCTTGCGTACGGCACGTCGCGCCGGGCCGAGGAACTCGAACCCTCGCGCGCTGAGTACCATCTGCTTACCGGTCAGATTCTCCATCGCATGGGTCGCGATGTCGAGGCCGCGGGCAATGCCGAATATGTTGCGAAGCTGTGGCATGGACCGGATCACGACGAAGCCGTGGATCTCTGGAACAGCATTCCCGCCAAGCAGAAGCCGTCCGGAGCGTCCTTGGCCGAGGAGATTCCCAGCGGCGCGCGTACGATAGCCGGCCTGGTCCGGGCCACAAACTGCCACGACCTTGGTTTGATTGTGCTCGAGCACGATGGCAATCCGCTCACCTACCGTTTTTCTGATGTTTCCATCATTGGCATTCCGGACACTCTCTGGTACGGCCCCGATCACTTCAGCCGTTGCCATAATCTGGAAGGCATGTCCGCCGTGGTGCGGTATGCGGAGCCAAAGGATTCGAGTTATCAGGGCGACATTACCGAGCTGGAACTGCGCGATCCCCTGCCTCCCGCAGTCGAAAACAGGAAACCGCAAACCCAGCCGGCCGCGAAACCATGAATCGCACGCGCTGACGGAAGAAAGAACCTGGGTGCCCCATTCCCGCCGCGTCTATGCGGCTAAAGTGGGTTCGATCAACGCTTCGATTTTGCGCTACGCTCCAAACAACACCACTTCCACCACCGGACTTCACCCATCTACCCATCCCGAAAATCCGACAAGCTTCCGAAGGTCCGCCGTCTCGCGCTCATCCCGCTGGTCTGTGCCACTTACTTCATGGTCTCCGGCGGTCCCTACGGTCTGGAAGATATCGTCGGTCAGGCCGGCTATGGCCGCGCACTGCTGCTGCTGTGTATCGTCCCCGTTTTTTGGAGCCTCCCCACCGCTCTCATGATCGGTGAGCTCGCCAGCGCGATGCCCGAGGAGGGCGGCTTCTACATCTGGGTCACCCGCGCTCTCGGCCGGTTCTGGGGATTTCAGGAAGCGTGGCTCTCTCTCGCCGCCAGCGTTTTCGACATGGCGATCTATCCCGCCCTGGCCGTCGCCTACCTCCGCCAGCTTGAGCCCGCACTGACCGCCGGAGATCGCGGCCTCATATTGTCCCTTGCCGTCGTCACCCTGTGCGTTGCCTGGAATCTGCGCGGCGCCTATTCGGTTGGCCAGGGGTCAGTGTGGATGCTGGTCCTGCTGCTCACGCCTTTCCTCGGCATCCTCGGCTGCGGCTTGTGGAAGCTGGCAGCGCAGCCACCCGTGCCGATTCACTTGGCGCAGCCGCATCACGGCAGCCTGGTCACGGCGCTCCTGTTCGTGCTGTGGAACTACATGGGCTGGGACAATGCCTCCACGTTTGCCCGCGAGGTGAATGACCCGCGGAGAAATTACATCCGCGCCATGGTAGCCGCCGTGCTGCTGGTGATGGCAAGCTACGTTGTGCCGATCGCCCTCGTGGCGCTCACAGGAATTCCTGCCGCAACTTTTGTCACCGGTGCATGGGTTGGGACAGCGCGCACGCTTGCCGCTCCCCTGCTCGGCGCGCGCATGGCCGCATGGCTGGCGATGGCCGTGGTCGCCGGAGGCGCATTGACCGGCGTCGCGATGTTCAACGCGCTGACCCTTTCGTATGCGCGCGTTCCCGCAGCCATGGCCAGCGACGGACTGCTGCCCTCCGTGCTGGCGCGACGCATGAACAATGGTGTGCCCTGGGTTGCGGTGCTGGCCTGCGCCGTCGGCTGGGCGCTCGCGCTCGGTCTCAACCTCACCCGCCTGCTTGAACTTGACGTGATGCTGTACGGCATCAGCCTCATCCTTGAATTTGTCGCGCTTGCAGTCTTGCGGCTGCGCCAGCCCAATCTTCCGCGGCCTTTCCGCGTGCCCGGCGGATTTCCAGCCGCCATCGCTCTTGGCCTCGTCCCGGCGCTGCTGGTGCTCTTCACCATCTGGTCCGCCCGCGGAGACCGGCTCAGCCCGCATGTGCCCGCCATCGCCGTCGGTGCCGCGATCGCGCTCACCGGCGCGCTGTTCTATCCCCTGACTCTTCTTGGAAAAAACACGCGGTCGAAGGATCGCGTTCCGGATTTAGGGCGCAGCGAAAGCATGCCTTGAGCGATTCGCAGGCGCGTAGACCGGCAATCGCTACAGCTGCTGCATAAATCCGTCACGTTCCTGCGCTCGGGTAGAACGTCCGAAATTTCAACCACACCGATCGAACCTCTCGCACCGATGGCCACACTTTTTTTTCAAACCAACGTACCTTCGGCAGCCGAAATGGGATCGCTCCGCCTTCCTTCACCACCGTTGGTGCAGTTTAAAAAAAAGAATTTTTCGCTGAAAACCATGCTGCCCGCCCTTCTCGCAATGTGCTAGTATCGGCTTCGCAAACGACAGCCATTGTTTTTCGTACCGTACCGTACCGCCTTCCCCGGGCGACCATTTTTCGGAAGCAGTTGGCCGTCTCGTGGCAGGATTTTTCCATATGACCTTTGGATTTCATGTCCCGAAAGCGGACAATGGAATCTGCATTGTTTTTCTGGCTCGGCAACGCATTCTCCGGTGGAAGTTTTTCCGTTCGACATCTTGACCGGCGCGCCCGTAACGTTGAAAGTGAAAATAGAATGTCATTTCCCGCAACAGCTTCTTCGGCTATCAATCCCTGGCTTCGCATCCTGACGGCGCTCGAGAAAAAGATCAATCATCAGTCCTTCGACACCTGGTTTAAACCAACCCGCTACAGCCGGATTGAAGGCCGTGTGATGGTGGTCAGCGTACCCAGCCGCGAGTTCGAACATATCGGCGAGCGATATAACGACCTCATTCTCGAAGCTGTCGATCAGCAGGGCATCGAGGTGGATGAAGTATCCTTCGAGACCGTGCAGCAGGAGCCGCCCCCGTCGCGCGTGCGGCAGGACGGAGGCTTCGGCCCGCAACCCACCCGCTCCGGCACTCCGTCGCGCAGCCGCATGCAGGGTAATGGATCCGCCGCAGCACCGCAGCAGTCGCGCTTCGACTGGGATACCGCCGCCCAGCTGAATCCCCGCTACACCTTCGACGCATTCGTCATCGGCACCGGAAACCAGTTCGCCCGCGCCGCCGCCGAAGCCGTAGCCGAGCGGCCTTCGAAGGCCTACAACCCGCTGTTTCTCTACGGCTCGGTCGGCAACGGCAAGACGCACCTGATGCACGCCATCGGGCAGGAGGTGAAACGCCACCAGCCGCAGGCTTCCATCTGCTATGTATCGAGCGAAAAATTCACCAACGAGATGATCAACTCCTTGCGCTACGACCGCATGTCGAGTTTCCGCGACAAGTACCGTTCGGTCGATGTGCTGCTGATCGACGACATCCAGTTTCTCGCGCAGAAGGAGCGCACGCAGGAGGAGTTCTTCCACACGTTCAACGCGCTGCATGAAAGCATGAAGCAGATCGTGATCGCCTCCGACCGGCCGCCCAAAGAACTGGCCGAAGTGGAAGACCGTCTGCGCAACCGGTTTGAATGGGGACTGATCGCCGACATCCAGCCGCCCGATCTTGAAACCAAGGTTGCCATTCTGCAGAAGAAGGCGGAGAGCGAGCACGTCACCCTGCCCGTCGATGTGGCGCTGTTCATGGCCTCCAACGTTCGCACCAATGTGCGCGAGCTCGAAGGCGCGCTCACCCGGCTGGTCGCCTGGAGCAGCATGCATGGCGTCGATATTTCCCTCGCCATGACCCAGCAATGCCTCAAGCAGTTCATCGACACCCAGGTCCGCAAGGTCACGATTGAAGTGATCCAGCGCGCCGTCTCCGAGCAGTTCGGAATGCGCATCGCCGAGCTGAAGCAGAAGAACAACTCCCGCGCGATCGTCGTCCCGCGGCAGATTGCGATGTATCTCGCCAAGCAGCTCACCGAGGCGTCACTGCCGGAAATCGGACGGCACTTCGGCGACAAGCATCACACCACCGTCATGCACTCGATTGCCAAGATCGACGAGTTGCGCCACACCGACAACGACCTGAATCGAATGATCAACAATCTGATGGAACAGTTGAACAAATAGGTCCGGAAGAAATCAAAAAGCCCCATGTCTCCTCAGAGACATGGGGCTTTTATTTCGAACCTCGCATCGGATGAATCATCCTATGCGATCTTCGTCACAACAGAATTAAGCCGCCGCCGCTCCATTCGCCCATGGATCGAGAACGACCTTGGTGCATCCGTCCTGCTTGTCGCGAAACATCTTGTAGGCTCCCGGTGCTTCGCTGATGGACAAGCGGTGACTTACCACGAAGCTGGGATCGATATCGCCGGCCTCAACCCGCTCCAGCAGCGGCTTCATGTAGCGCATCATGTGGGTCTGACCCGTCTTCAGCGTCAGGCCCTTGTTCATAAACGCGCCCAGCGGAATCTTGTCATCGAAGCCGCCGTAGACCCCGGGCACGGAAACCGTCCCGCCCTTCCTGCAGGTCAGGATGCATTCCCGCAGCACCGTAGGCCGGTCCTGCGTCATTCTCATCGCCAGCTTGGCGCGGTCATAAAGAAACAGCGCCCCGTGACCCCAGGCCTCCATGCCCACGGCATCCATGCAGGCATCCGGACCGCGATTGCCGGTCATGTCCCGCAGCGCATCCGGAACATTCACCTCGGAAAAGTCCAGAGTTTCCGCGCCTCCCGCTTCCGCCATGGCAAGCCGCTCCGGCACACGATCAATCGCGATCACGCGGCCCGCCCCCAGCATAAACGCGCTGCGGATCGCGAACTGCCCCACCGGCCCGCAGCCCCAGATCGCGACCGTGTCGCCCGGCGTGATATTGCAGTTTTCCGCGCCCATGTATCCGGTCGGAAAAATATCCGTCAGGAAAACTACCTGCTCATCCCGCAGGCCAGAGGGAATTTTCATCGGCCCCACATCGGCAAACGGCACGCGCGCATACTGCGCCTGTCCACCCGCGTAGCCGCCCATCATGTGTGTGTACCCGAACAGGCCGGAGGGCGAATAGCCCATCATCTTCTCCGCGATCCACGCGTTCGGGTTGGAGTTGTCGCAGAGCGACCACAGTTGCTGACTGCACGGAGTGCAGCTGCCGCAAGCGATCGTGAACGGCACCACCACCCGGTCCCCGACCTTCAGTTTCTCTCTATCGACGCCCGGCCCCACCTCGACCACTTCGCCCATAAACTCGTGGCCCAGGATATCGCCCGCCTCCAGCGTCGGCATGTATCCGTCGTACAAATGTAGATCCGACCCGCAAATGCACGTGCTGGTTATGCGGACGATCGCATCGCGCGGATTCAGGATCGTAGGGTCCGGCACATCATGGACCTGAATATCTTCTTTGCCCATCCAACAAACTGCTTTCATAAAAGTCTCCTTATCGCTCTCGAAACGTGATTGCCTGGATTCACTCTCTTGACCCGAAGCTTGTCATCCTTCGCGCCGCCGAGCACCCTGCCTCGGGCCGCGCGTAAAACAACGGAAGATGACCGCCTTATCCCGCCGTGCGCATCTCCCGCCGCCGTTCCTCGAAGCGCTGCGGCTGCGGTGACTGCGGCGCCGGCATATTCTGCTTTTCGCGCCACAGTAGTTCCTCTACATGACCCATGCGGCCGCGCGGTCCATGCGACTGTCCCACTGTCGTCGCCACCTCGCCTGTTTCCACCAGCGACTTGAAATGCCGCAGGTCTTCCCGCACCAGGAACTGCGGATCTTTTCCCATCAGCGTCGCGAACGCCTTTCCCAGCGCTCCCGCCGGCGGATCGTACCGCATCGTGGCCTTCACCACCGTGCCGCGCCCATTCGCTTTCGAAAGGAACTCCACCGATCCGCTGGTCTCCACTTCCGATCCTGCCACCGAACCCCAGGCGATGCGTTCATTCTGGCGATCATCCGTTATTTCGGCGGTCCAGTGGATCCTCTTATCCAGCGGCCCCACCGCCGTCCATTCCGATCGGCCTTCCCCGACACTCTTCACCGACTCCAGATACTGCATAAAGCGCGGCAGGTTTTCGAGGTCCCTCCAGAACATGTATGCCGTCTCCGGAGAGCAGTTGATCTCAAAGCTGGCGCTCGCCTCGTACGGCTGCGTCGCCGAGGAAGTGCGTGCCTGCGTCAGCGCGATCACACCGACTGCGGCCAGCGCCGCGCTGGTCTTCTTGCCCTGGGTGAACGCGTACAGGCAAAGCGCGCTTCCGGCGGCGATGCCCACGGCCACCATCGTCGTAGGATTCGATGACTGCCGCTGAGCGCGATCGCCTCGAACATTTTCGGATGTAGTTTCAGAATTCGATGTCATGGTCATTGGTCCTTTCCAAAATTTAATAGGGAGCCGCAATGGAGGCCCGTTCACATTGACGCGACACAAAGAAGTTGAGAGAGGGTGACGATCCAACGGGGTACGAGACTATCGGTACTCTTATTTCGAGTGCCTCCCCATCGGCCCACGTTGCACGTAGGCAAAAAAGCGTGTTGCTTTCGTAAACACGAAGCTTCACACCGTTCGATTTCCACAACTCCATCGCAGGAGCGATCAGTCATCAAACTAAAGACCGGAATATGACCGTAAGGAGCGCGTTATATGACTGATTCGTCCGCACGCCCATTCGCCGTTGTTACAGGAGCTTCCACCGGCATCGGATTTCATCTCGCCCGCATTTTTGCCAAGAACGGATTCGATGTTCTGATCACCGCGGAGGAAGCCCGCCTCTCCGACGCAGCTCGCGATATCGAAGAGCTCGGCGTCAAGGTTTACAGCGTTCAGGCCGACCTCACGAAGCAGAAAGAAGTCGAGCGCCTCTGGAATGAAGTCTTGGCAACCGGGCGCCCGGTCGATGCCATCGCCATCAACGCGGGTATCGGCGAAGCCGGCGATTTCGCCCGCGAAACCGATCTCGAGCGGGAGCTCGCAATCGTCGACCTGAATGTCCGCTCCACCGTCCACCTCGCCAAGCTCGTATCGAAGCAGATGGTCGGCCGCAGAGAAGGCCGCATCCTCTTCACCGCTTCCATTGCGGGCACCATGCCCACGCCGCAGATGGCCGTCTACGGCGCCTCAAAAGCATTCGTTCTTGAATTCGCGCAGAGCCTTCACTTCGAGCTGAAAGATTCCGGTGTGACCGTCACTGCCCTTAAGCCTGGCGCAACCGACACAGAATTCTTCGACCGCGCCGGAATGCAGGACACCAAGGTCGGGACCAAAGGCAAGGAGTCCAACGATCCCGCCGACGTGGCCCAGCAGGGCTTCGACGCACTCATGCGCGGCGATGAGGAAGTGTTCGCCGCTTCGATGAGCACCAAGGCCGCCGGTACGTTAGGAAAGTTCGTGCCCGACTCCGTCAAAGCGGACATGCACGAAAAAATGTCGAAGCACGGATCAGCCAAGTAACTCCGGCAGAAGAATGCTTGCATCCTGAGCGAGCGGGGGCGGGAAGCCAAAGCATCTTGCGGCTTCCCGCGCTGCCGCAAATTCTTCGCTCAGCATGCCAGGGCGCAGCCCGGGCAAAAGTCTACCCAAGATGAAAAAGCAACCCGGCAATATCACCCGCCGCCGCCTCCTCGCAAGCAGCGGAGCCATCGTCGGCGGCATAGCCGCGGGAGGTCCTCTCATGGCCCAACAGACATCCGCGGCCCGACAAACGTGGGCCGGGCAGCCCTTCGGCAGTGGCCTTCTCGCTGGCAAGGTGGCCGTCATAACCGGAGCCGCCAGAGGCATCGGCCGCGCCATCGCCGTCGATATGGCCGCGAACGGCGCCGACATTGTCGGCCTCGACATCTGCAAGGAAATCACCTCAGTGCAGAAATATCCGGCAGCTACTCGCGAAGACCTGGCCGAAACCGGGCGCCTCGTCGAACAGCACGGCCGCAAATTCATGCCCGTCGTCGGCGACATCCGAGACATCGCCATGCTGCGCAATACTGCCGACCAAGCCGAGCAGCAGTTCGGTCACATCGACATTGTCGTCGCCAACGCCGCCACTCAGGTCTTCTCCCCATTGCTTGAAATGAGCGACCCGCAGTGGTTCGAGGTAATCAATAACAACCTGAACGGCACCGCCAACACCATCCGCGCGTTCGGCCCCAAACTCGTCAGCCGCGGCCAGGGCCGCATCATCGTTCTCGCTTCCATGCAGGGCAAGCACGGCTCGAAGAACATGTCCTCCTACTCCGCTTCGAAGTGGGGCATCATCGGCCTCATGAAATCCGCCGCGCTCGAACTCGGCAAATATAAGATCACCGTCAACGCGCTGATCCCCGGCCTGGTCGACACGCCGCTCACCCACAACGAAACTCGCTGGAGCGAGTTGATCGGCGAAGTCGAGGCTACCGACAACCCGCCAAAGAATCCCACCGAACAGCAGGCCGCTGCGGCGCGCGCACCGCATGTTCCCCTCAAGGTGCCCTGGCTCAAGCCGGAAGACCTCGCTCCGGCCGCCGTGTTTCTCGCCTCCGATCTGGCCGCAATGGTTACCGGCGCGTGTTACGACGTCACCGGCGGCGACGACGCCAACAATCAGTCTTGAACTCACTGCATAACGGCTGGGCAACACGGGTCCTGAATCGGTGGCATCATAAAGTTCTGTATGCCAGTGACTGCGACCGCCACTTCCAGAACCAGCCGCACCAGAACTGTTGTCGCCATCGTTCTCGCGTTGGTGATCATTGTCCCCATTGCGGTCGCCGCCTGGCTGTTGCATCACGTGGATCGCTACCTGCCGCAAGTGGTTGGCTACGTCCAGAAGAGAACCGGCAAGCAGATTGAAGTCAGGCACGCGACCGTCGGCATTTTTCCGTTGTCTGTCCGCCTCTACGATGTGGGCGTCAGAAACCCCAAGCCTTTTCCCGAGGGATATTTCCTGAAAGTGCCCTGTGTCGAAGCTCAGCTCAAGACCGGGCCGCTGTTGCATCGTCGAGTCGTGGTTCAATCCCTCGTGTTCGATCAGCCGGTCATCGACTTTATCTCCGACCCCGACGGCCTGTGGAATTTCCAGACCCCCGGCGAGTCCCCGGAGAAACCGATGCACCTCTCCATCGATTCCGTTGGATCGCTTGTAATCAAGAAGGGCATCCTGCGCGGTTCGGCGTTGATCGATCCAGCCGATACCCCCGGCCCGGTCATATTCGAAGTGCAGAATTTCTCCGGTCAGATCAACCAGATTTCCTTCCGGGCTTCCAGGAATTCTTCCTCGTCCTTAGCGATGACGGGAAACCTGGACGGAGATGCAGCCCGCTTTGGAGATGTCCATCTCAAAAATGTTCACTCGAAAATTGAGATTCTTCCGCAGAAGTTGACATTCAAGGATTTCAGAGCGAAGACCTATCGAGGCACCGCCAACGGATATTTCACGTTCAACTTCGCCGGCAAGAAAACCGTGTTCGATACCACTCTCTACGTCAGCGGGATCGGCGTTCCCTATCTTCTTGCCGAATTTCAGAACGGCACACCCGCCATGACCGGAATGATGGAAGCCAAGCTGCACCTCGGCGGAGAGATCGAGCACACCGCCAATCCGCTCGCCGGGATCGAGGGCACTGGCCTGTTCCTCATCCGCAACGGGGGATTTCCCAGCCTCGCCCACAACAAGAGCATGACGCAAATGAAGCGTTTTCGCAGCCCGGATGCGGCGAATCGCCCGCTCTCCGCGTTTTCAACCTTCGGCGGGGATCTGGAACTGAAAAATCATCACATTTACAACAAGCAGGTTACGCTCAATTTTTACGGCATCGACGTCAAAGGAGGGGGCAATCTCAATGAGGTGAATGGCGGGCTCCACTACAGCGGAGCAGCAGTAATCGAGAAGAAGCAGGGCTTCTTCACCACCACCTTCGCCAAATGGTTCAAGAAAGCGGAGGAAAAAAACGGCCGCCTCGTTTTCCCCATCCAGCTCGCAGGCACCTTGAGCAACCCGAAATTTGCCGTCGTCAAATAGTCAGAGCATCGCCACGAACCACGTTCGTAAGGACAATCCAGCTGCCGCGCGGCATGTAGCCAGGACAATTTTCGATGCGGGTAACGCTCTAACCAGCTTTCCACGGCGCGGGAGAGAAGGTCGTATTCCAGGCACTCACGAATTGGTGTTCCCCGGTTGGCCGTACCTTCTTGTTTACCAGGTCACGGAACACGCCGTTGAAATTCCCCACATCTATCACGGGGCTCAGGACTGGCCGTGACATCCGGCTGCACCAGGTTCGCGAGGCACCTGGGGTTTACAGCTGCGCGCTTTCCACCGCCCGCGCCACCCGCAGCACCGTCGCCTCATCGAAGTGTTTCCCCAGGATCTGCGCTCCGATCGGCAGGCCCTCACGGGAACTCCCGCACGGAACAGAGATTCCGCAGATCCCCGCAAGGTTCGCCGTCACCGTATAAATGTCCGCCAGGTACATCGCCAGGGGATCGTCCGTCTTCTCCCCCAGTTTGAACGCGGGGGTCGGAGCCGTTGGCGTCAGCAGCACATCGACCTCGCCGAACGCGTTTAGAAAATCGCGTGTCAGCAGCGTCCGCACCTGCTGCGCCTTGCGATAGTACGCGTCGTAATATCCCGCGCTCAAAACATATGTGCCCAGCAGAATACGACGCTTCACTTCCGGGCCGAATCCCTGATCCCGCGTCTTCTGGTACATCGCACCCAGCGTCGCCGCGTCCTTCGCGCGCAGCCCATACCGCACTCCATCGAAGCGGGCCAGATTGGCGCTTGCCTCCGCGGTCGCAATCACGTAATAGGTCGCAATCGCATAGCGCGTGTGCGGCAGCGAAACTTTGTGCAGCGTACATCCGGCGGCGCGCAGCGAGTCCGCTGCCTTCTCCACCGCGGCCCTCACCTCCGCGTCCAGTCCCTCGGCAAAATACTCTTCCGGGATTCCCACCCGCAACCCCGCCACAGGCTGCTGCAGCGCCGCCGCATAATCCGGCACCGGCGTTTTTGAAGAGGTCGCGTCCATTTCATCATGGCCGGCCATCACGCCCAGCAGTACTGCCGCATCTTCCACCGTATGCGTGAACGGTCCCACCCGGTCGAGCGACGAGGCAAACGCGATCAACCCGTAGCGCGAAATCCGTCCATAGGTCGGCAGCATCCCGACCACTCCGCAAAACGATGCGGGCTGGCGAATCGATCCGCCGGTGTCGGTCCCCAGTGTCGCCACCGCCATCTCCGCCGCCACCGCGGCCGCCGATCCACCGCTCGATCCTCCAGGAACGCGGTCCAGCGCCCGCGGATTATGCACCGCTCCATACGCGGAATTTTCGTTCGAAGACCCCATCGCGAACTCGTCGCAATTCAGCTTGCCGAGCAGTACAGCTCCCGCAGCTTCCAGGCGCGCCACCGCTGTCGCATCGTAAGGCGGCATGTATCCTTCCAGAATTTTCGAGCCCGCCGTCGCCGGCGCACCCCGCATGGTCAGCACATCCTTGATGCCGATTGGCACCCCGGCAAGCGGCGGCAGTGCCTCGCCATTTTGAAACAGCGCGTCGATGCGCGCCGCCTGTTCCAGCGCTCGCTGGCGGCTGAGCGACAGCCATGCGTTGATCGCCGAATCGCTTCGTGCGATCTGGTCGTAGTAGTGCTCCGCCAGCGCCGTCGCTGTCGTTTCGCCGCGCGCAATCGCCTCTCGAGCCCCGCGAATCGTGCGCGGCGTCCCCATGTTTGCCGGCGAAAATGCCGTGTCCGTCATCCTGCAACCTTAATGGAACAGTGTTAGTTACAAATTGGTCGAAATAATAAAACGCCGCGATAAGAAGACCGCGCGCCTCAATCGCGCTTCAGAGAAGCGCTGTTTACAAAGTTTCGTCATGCCGACCGGAGCGATGCATGAATAAATGTCATATCGATGAAGCGTAGCCAGATAGAGAGATTGTTTTCATTTCCCGCGGCTCACACCTTCAGCGCTCAATCACCTTCGGCACCTTGAAGTATGTCCCATCCGTCTCCGGAGCCGATGCCATCACCGTGCTGCGATCGAGCGAAGGGCGCGCCGAGTCTTCGCGAAGACCGTCACCGGCCTCCTCTGCTCCGTGCATCATCTCCTTCACCTGCGCCATCGCCGGAACATCGGTCGTGTCCAGTTCATTCAGCTCCGCCACATGACCCAGAATCGCATTCAAGTCGCGGAGCATCTCCGTCTGCTCCTCGTTCGTCAGAGCCAGCTGCGCCAGCTCCGCCACCCGAAGCACCTGCTCGAGCGATACCCGCTCCGCCGCCGATCCATCGGCAAAATTGTTCATGGACACCACCTTCAATTCACGTAGAATGATCCGATAAACCAGTATATCCAGAGAATCTCGGGTGCCTCACCTCTCGCTTTTTCCCCCGTGGATGTCGCGGTGACGATTGCAAAAGAATCGCCGCTGTCTCCGCAAATGCCCCAAATAACCGCCAATTTCAGCCATAAACAGCTAAAAACGGCGAAAACCCGAAGAAAACCTGTGGAAAGGCCCCGTTTTCCGTTGACAAATGCTCGCGAAAGCCGCAAGGTAAACGGCGTAAGGGTTTCTTGAAACCTGCATCATTGCTGTCGATCCGCATGTTTCACGCGTCTTCGCACAGCAACCGGTTCGGGTCCACAGAAGTCGAAAACAAGCGAGTGGCTTCGTGCCACCGCTGCAACCAGGAAACAGGAGGAACGGAAATTATGGCAGCAGGTATGACTAAGACACAACTCGTTCGGCACATGGCCGAGAAGCTCGAACTTACCAACAAGCAGGTAGCAGGATTTCTCGATCTGCTCGCGGAAACAGCAGTAAGAGAAACCAAGAAGACCGGACTCTTCGTCGTCCCGGGTCTGGGCCGTCTGGTCAAGGCCGATCGCAAGGCGCGCATGGGCCGCAATCCTCAGACCGGCGAAGCCATCAAGATCAAGGCCAAGACCGTCGTCAAGTTCCGCGTGGCCAAAGCCGCCAAGGACGCGATCGCACCAGTCAAGAAGTAAAGCGGTTTCGCCGTCGTGAAGTAGCGGCTCGTCGCAGCAAGGATCAGCGGGTGCCCCACGTCTCGCTTCTGAGACGTGGGCTATGCCCTGCCCACAACCACCGGCAGCCCCAGCCGGCGGGTTCTCACCTGGGCACAGAACTATCCGGAAGAGCTGCCGCGCGCGGCCGCCATATGCCGTGCACCACGATCGAAACTCCGAGCGAGATCAACACGCCTTGTTCGAGAATCGTAGCGTTGTAGCGCGCCGCGAAAACGACGTAGGTAACAAACACTCCCCACATGTAGAGTTCGCCAATAACGCCGTCGCCCCACCGCGCCGTCGCTCCGCCGGCGGGCACCCGTGCCACCAGTGCCGGAAAAAATCGCGGCACTCTCTGGGTATACCTCGTATACGCTTCTCCCAAAGTGGCCCGGAGATGCCGCTCCTCCGCCCGCACCTTCACAGCATTCAGCGCTGCGACCGCCATCACCGCAAACAGCGCGCCACCCGCGGGCATCAATACCGCCAAGGCCAGCGAGTGCAGCCATGTTCCCACATACAGCGGATTGCGCACATATCGAAAAGGCCCATCGGCAACCAGTCGCTTCCCATTCAGCGCCGCATCCCGGACCACTCCGCGACCGAGGTATGCCGTTCCCCAGGTCCGCAGCAGAGCAGCCAGCAGCGCGAAAAGTATGGCCGCAGCCATGACGGCGATACTTGCATCTGCAATTGCCAGCCCTGCGTTGCGCGACAGAAGCCCGGCCAGAAACAGCCAGGTAGTTGCCGGATGCGCACCGCCAATTCTCTCCCAAGGCGCCCAGAACCCGACCACAAATATCAGCAGCAGCAACCATCGGCGAAATCGAAAGAAGTAGTCAGCAATTTGCATAAAGGGCGCTCAGCAATTTGGATCGAAAAGAAACGGCTCGAGATCGCCAGAGAGAATCCGGCGTCACTCGCGTATGTTATGGCCGCCCGAGCGCGGTGAGATCGGGATCCTGCGATGGCGTTCAAACGACCGGGTGCTCCACATGCGCGAATCCGGCCCGGCGAGCGATTTTTGCGCGAAGTTCGTGGTGCTTACTCTAAGAGACTCCGCCGAGTCCCCTCATAATGGTGTCGAAGTCCTCCAGCCGGGAATAGTGGATCACCACGCGCCCGCGGCCGTTCTTGTCCTCGATCCGCACCTTCAATCCCAACTCGCGTTCCAGCTGTAGCTGCACCGCGCGGACATTGGCGTCGAGCGGCTCGCCTGTCTTCCTGGCAATATCCGCGGCCCGCTTCTCGGGATTGATTGCGCCCTGAACATACGCCTCCGTCTGCCGTACGGACATGTCCATCGCCAGCACCCTGGCGGCCGCCTTCGACATCGCCTCCGTCGAATCGAGTCCCAGCAGAATCTTGGCATGCCCAAAGCTCAGCTCCCCGCTCTCCACCTTTTGCTGCACATCGGCGGGCAGTCGCAGCAGCCGCAGGAAATTTGTCACCGTCGCCCGGTCCTTGCCGGTGCGCAGGGCCATCTGCTCCTGGGTCATCTTGAAGTCCCGGCCCAGCCGCCCATACGCAGTCGCCTGTTCGATCGGGTTCAGGTCGGCGCGCTGCAGGTTTTCGATGATGGTCATCTCCATCGCCTGCTCGTCGGAGACATTTCGCAGGATGGCCGGCACCGTCACCTTCCCTGCCTTTTCCGAAGCACGCCAGCGCCGCTCACCGGCAATCAGCTGGAAACGGCCATCCGGCTGCGGCCGCACGATGATCGGCTGCACCACGCCGTTGGCCTCAATCGAGCGCGCCAGCTCCTCCAGCTTCCCCTCATCGATGCGCGAGCGGGTCTGGTACGGGTTGGGGTCGATCATGTCGATCGGAATCTCCCGCGGAGTGCCGCTCGCCGCGCTGTGCTCATCGGGTTTCCAGTGGATATCTGCAGCCACTGCCTTGAAACGGGTCCCCGTCTCCCCTGTCACAGGAGTTTTCAGAAGCGATTCCAGTCCCTTGCCGAGTGCCCGTCGCTTCGCCTGCTCCGTTCGTCCTTGGGAATCCCCTTGCATAGTGGTCAACCTCATTCTTATCAATCAATCATCACAACGGTTTGGCTCCCGCGCACACAAAGTGGCGAAAAGGCGAAGAATAGGCAAAATGTTCCACGTGGAACATTTTGCCTCAGGTGTACGGCCAGAATCGCACGTTCGCGCTGGATTTCGACTTCTTTTGCGCTGCAATCCGCGCCAGTTCCCGCGGACTTTCAATCTTGTTGCGCAGCAGAATCTCTCGCGCCAGCTCCATGTAGCTTTCCGCGCCCCTTGATCGGGGATCGTACACCTGCACCGGCTTGCCGTGGCTGGGGGCTTCCGCCAGTCGAATATTGCGAGGAATTGTGGTCTTCAGCAGTTTATCGCCAAAATACTCCCGCAGATTCTCCGTCACCTGCTGCGCCAGGTTGGTGCGCTCGTCATACATGGTCAAAACGACGCCTTCGACCGCCAGTTCCGGCCGAAACCCATCCCGCACCCGGTCCAGCGTCTGCACCAGCTCACTCACGCCTTCCAGCGCAAAATACTCCGCCTGCATCGGGATCAGCAGCGAGTCTGCCGAAACCAGGGCGTTCAGTGTCAACAGATCGAGTGCCGGGGGACAGTCGAGAACAATCATCTGTTCAGGGCCTTTATACTCCGCCAGCGCGTTGCGCAGGCGATAGGCGCGGTTCTCGGCCTGCACAAGCTCCACGTTCGCGCCAATCAGATGTTTGCTGCTCGGCAGCAGTTTCAGGTTTTCCACCCCGGAATCAAGCGCGGTCTCGGCCACGGAGGACTCGCCCGTCAGCACCGTATAGGTCGACAGGCGATCTTCATCCCGTGCAAATCCCAGTCCGCCAGTGGAGTTGGCCTGTGGATCGCAGTCGATCAGCAGGGTGTGGATGCCTTCGAGGGCGAAGCCTGCCGAGAGATTGATCGCGGTCGTGGTCTTTCCTACCCCGCCTTTTTGGTTGACCACCGCGATTACTTTTCTCATGGGCTGAGTCGCTAGGTTACCGAACCGAAGCCAACTCGCGCAATCGAAACCATTGTGCATTTCCGGGACGAATCTGTGGAAGACTTCCGGGGAAAAGCCTGAATCTGCGTCCTAACTTACCGTATTAGAGGGTTTTAGCTCAACAGCGAGCCAGAATCCCGGCGAATTAAGTATCTTACCCATCGGTGGAAATCTTTCAGGCAAATCCAAGGTTTCAGAATGTTCCACGTGGAACATTCGGGCGCGAGAAACTGTCACGATCTGAAAGTACAGCTTTCCCGCTCGAAGATCTGGCACCAAAGAGGGTTCCCGATTTGCAAGAAAATGTTCCACGTGGAACATTCTGTCGGGGCAAGATTGTCGCATCGTGAAGCGACAGCTTCGCAGCTCGAAGATTTGGCACCAAGAGGGTTCCCGGTTTGTAGGACTAATGTTCCACGTGGAACATTCTGGTCCGGAATCAGCCGAACCTCGACTCTGAAATGTTCCACGTGGAACATTCTGCTTCGAAATCAGCCGAACCCCGCCCCTAAAATGTTCCACGTGGAACATTCTTGCAGGTTAGCGAGGAGTCCAGCCGCCGGGGCCAGTGAATCCCACGTCTACAGTTCGTCAGAACCGAGCAAAATCACCCGCTGCACCGTTTCCGGCACCGGTTCCGTTCGCCAGGACAGCGCGGGGAGCGCCTTGCGAACGGATGATATCTCGCTCGCGGAGGTTAGCACCAGGCAAATTCCGCCTGGCTTCACCCGCAGGGCGGCATCCGCGAGAGCGCGATTCATCCTGTCCACCGCCCGTACCGCAACCAAGTCGAATTTGCGGTCATGAGGCAAGGACTCTACCCGTCCGGAAGCCACCGTTGCGCCGCTCAGTTCGAGCGACCGCACTGCTTCCCGCAGGAACGACGCTTTTTTCGTCTGCGATTCCGCCAGCGTTACCGCCAGCTCCGGACGCGCGATCTGTATCGGAATCCCCGGCAGTCCGGCGCCGGAGCCGAAATCAAGCACGGTCGCAGTTCCGTCGGGAATAAGTTGGGCAGCCCGCAGGCACTCCCCAAGGTGCAGCCGCGCCAGTACACCAGGGTCGCGCACGGCGGTCAGGTTCATCCGCTGATTCCAGCGATAGAGCAGACCAACATAGCGGGCCAACTGCTCGTACGCTTCCGGCGGCAGGGGGCGAAGCAGCACGGGAGCCACCAGCGCCTGGATCTGGGACGCCTCGAATCGATTGCTTTTGGCAGTTTTCATAAGAGGGGGTACGCTGGCCGACGGCTCAAGCCAACGATTCTGTAATCACGCGCGGATGCCATGCCGCCGCGGTCCGCACGAAGCGCTCGAAAATGAGACGGCTGGAGGCGCTGCTGTCGATGCTCCGCTCCGGATGCCATTGAAGGCCCAGCACAAAATGGCCCGGCTGAATGCCTTCAATCGCTTCGACGACCGCGTCCTGCGGACATCGCGCGACCACCCGCAAACCATCGCCGGCGATCCCGACCGCCTGGTGATGGCTGGAATTTACATCCAGTCGCAGGAAGGTCGCGGTGTGGGTCGCCTCCGCGCTGGCGCCGACGATTTCTGCCAGAAGTGAACTGGGCTCGACCGCAACTGTATGCGCGACGGCGACACTTGCTCCCGATCTGTGATTGACCGGCATAGGCAGCAGATGCTGCACCAGCGTCCCGGTGCGCCAGGTGTTCAAGGATTGGGTGCCATAGCAGATGGTCAGCAGGGGCTTGTGCAGGTTATGCGCATCCTGCAGGAGAAGTTCGTCGGCGTTTTCTCGCGCCAGGTCGGCGGCTGCCGTTTCCTCCTGCCTCTCCTGTCCATATTTCGCAGGGTTAATATCGGCGGGGCTGCCGGGCAGCAGAATCCCCTGGCAGCCGGTGGCGAGGTTGGCAATCTCCGCCGGGGTTAGGGTAAGCGGAACCGCTACAGCCTCTCCGCCGGCCTGGGCGACGGCCGCGGCATAAAGTGGCCAGCTGCGGCTGTTGTATTCGGCCTGGGCGAGGGTCGGCATGGGGATGGCGATGCGCGGGCGGATGGGCGATTTCGAGGTCATACAGGTTCGCCCGATCTGGAGTGCTCCATGTACATCGCTCGAATGCTATCGAAGACGCGCTGGCTGAGCGCATCCGCCATTTTGCTGGTGTAGCCTGCGGTGGAAATGGGCTCGCCCACGATTAGCAGCAGCGGCCGCGGCTGCAGATGGTAGGTGTGCATGGGCATGAGCTGGTGTGTTCCTATCAGCGCTATGGGGACGATCGGCACCCCGGCGCGGATCGCCATGTAGGCGGGTCCGGACAGGAAGGGCTGGAGCGATCCATCCGGCGAACGTCCGCCTTCAGGAAAAATAACCAGCGGCATTCCCGCCTGCAAAACTTTTACTCCGCGATTCAGGCTGGCCAGTGTCGAGCGCAGGCTGGTGCTGTCGACCGGGATCTGGCCGGAGCGCTGCAGATACCAGCCGATGAAGGGCAGTTTGAACAGATCGTGGCGGGCAAGGATGCGAAATTGAAACGGCAGCTTGTTGAGCACGACCGGTGTGTCCATGTACGACAGATGATTGGCGGCATACACGGCGACGGGAACTTTCCGGAAATTTTCCGCGCCGATCACGCGCACCGGCGACAAGGTGATGCGCAGCAGCGCGCCACCCCAGGCGTGGGCGATGGCGTGTTGCACGCGACCGCTGCCGTCGAACACGGAGGCGAGCAGGGAAACGCTGCCGAATGCCGCGGTGGCGAGTGCGAACAAGGGCCACAGAACCAGATAGCTGAGCCAGCGGAAGAAATTGCTGACGTGCGCGGCATGCGCGACGGGCCGGATTTCAATGGGAGCGTCGCTCATCGATCCACATTTCCATCGCTTCGCAGGGCAGCCAAATGGGGACGAATCGCGCCGATCAGATAGACGGACCCGGCACAAACCAGAAGGCCATCGAGAGGCGTCTGTCGAACGGCATTTTCGAAGGCGGCGAGCGGAGAAGCGGCACTCTCCGCTTCGACGCCAACGGCTTCCGCGACGGCCAGCAGGTCTTCGGCGGCTGCGGTGCGGGGAGAATCGACCGGCGTCAGCACGATGCGATCGAAAATGGGAAAAAGAATCTGCGCCATCTCTTCGAAAGCCTTGTCGCGCAGACAGCCGAACAGCAGGGTTCTCGAATTGGCGGCCGGATAGCTGCTGAGCGCGGAGCGCAAGGACCATGCCCCCGCGGGATTGTGAGCGACGTCGAGCAGCACGGCGCATCGGGACTCCGTTCGGGGGAAAATTTCGAGCCTGCCGGGCCAGCGCGCGTTGCGAATTCCCTCGGCGATATGCGTGGCCGTCAAATTGTAACCGTGATGGTTACGTAATTCCAGGGCTGCGGCAATCGCGAGCGCCAGGTTGCGATACTGGTGAGCTCCAGCGAGCGGTGGAGTGATTTCGACGGCTTCTCCCTGAATGGTGATGGGGTATGCCGCGTTCCAAACGCCGGCTTCGGCGGCGGCATGGCTGGCCGGCATGTATGCGACGGCATTCACGCCCGTGACGTTGAGGGCTGTGGCGACTTCGCCCAGCGCCTGGTTTGCCTCGGGATGTTGCGGCAGCGTGACCAGGGTGCCATTGGGGCGCAGAATTCCGGCCTTTTCCCGCGCGATGGCGTCGATGGTCGTGCCCAGCCATTCCATGTGATCGAGAGAAATATCGGTGACGATTGAAAGCAGCGGCTCGACGATGTTGGTGGCGTCGAGACGGCCGCCGATGCCGACTTCAAGCACGGCGAGATCGACCTTGCGCTCGGCAAAATACAGAAACGCGACTGCGGTCATCGTCTCAAAAAAACTGGGGTGCTGCGGCAACCTGCCTTCGGCGATCAGGCGCGCGGCGGTTTCATCGACGCGGAAATAAAGCCGGGCAAAGTCGTCGTCGGAGATTGGAACACCGTCGACCTGGATGCGCTCATTGACCCGCGCAAGATGCGGCGAGGTATAAAGTCCGACGCGATGATTCGCGGTCTGAACTATGCTCGCGAGCATGGCCGCTGTCGATCCCTTGCCGTTGGTGCCCGCGATCAGAACGCTGGGAAACTGCTGCTCCGGGGATCCAAGCGCGGCGGCGAGGACGCGCATCTGATTCAGATCAAACTTGCGGCGCGGTGTGCCTGCGCCCGCGCCTGTGGACGCGGCAAGCTCATGGCCAAGCGCGTGCAACCCCTCGATCGCCTGAGCGTACGACATAATTCTGATTGTAGAAGAGAGCACGACGCGGCAGCCTACTTATGTAAATCTCTCCGGAGGTGCGGAGAAGGAAGATTTGGCGCGATCATCTTCTTGTTTTTTGTATCATGTAGCGATACGGTATACAGATGATTGTGAGTTTCCGGCATGATGGAATGGAAGCATTCTTCCACAGAGGATCAAAGGCCGGGATTCAACCCGCTCACGCCCCGCGGTTGCGACTGCAGCTGACACGATTAAATGCGGCCATGGGGCCGAACGATATGAACTCCCCTGGTTGGAGGCTGCATCCGTTGAAAGGCGCTCTCCGCGGCCATTGGTCAGTGGAGGTGAGCGGTAACTGGCGGCTGACGTTCGCCTTTCAGGGTTCGAACGCGGTTTTGGTCGATTATCAGGATTATCACTAGGAGGATTTATGCAGATGCACAATCCAGCCCATCCGGGCGAGGTTTTGAGGGAGCAAATGGGCGAGATGCCCGTAGGCAAATTCGCGCGACATCTGGGGGTATCGCGGGTGACGCTCTCGCGGCTGTTGAATGGCAATTCAGGTATCTCCGCGGAGATGGCGCTCAAACTTTCCGAAGCTCTGGGAACATCGCCCGAGTTGTGGCTGAATATGCAGACGCAATTCGATCTGTGGCAGGCGTCGCGGGTCAGGCGGAAGCGGGTTGCGCCTTTGGCGGCGGCTTAGATTCCGCAACGTTGAATCCAGGTCAGAAAGCGAGAGCGTGCAAGCAAAGACGTCTCTGGAACCAGTCTTGTTTGGTTGAGCTGCACCCATTGCAATTGCGCCACCACCGTTCAAGCCGTGAAAGGCTTGCTCTTCTGCCAAATCTCGGGCGCGGGTCCTAACACAAAATAGTTCGGCTTCTGCGTTGCAAGATCCGGCATCGCATTCAGAATATCCTGATAAAAGTTTGGGTAGCTCCCCGAGTATTGACCGCCGTTCCACACCGATAACAGTTCAGAGGTAAACAATCCGTTGCCGTCACCGTCGGAAGATTCCTGTTCGTCCTGGCAGCCGGAGATCAACAGTACCGACGCGTCGATCTCGCCCTGAAGGCTGCGAGGATTGTGTCGCGTCAACTCGTCATACATCGCCTGATGCGCCAGGTACGTACTGTGGACAACCCCGCGTGGCACAGCGCGAGATACCCCGTGATGCGTCGAAGGAATCTTCAAGTTGGGGACAAGCCGGATTACCGTCCCGCTGTGGCAACTGTCCGACGTGACGAAAATGCGAACTCCCGGGGCAAAATCATTCCATGCTCTGTACAGTTCATGGCTGATCAGCATGCGATCGTACAGGGCCCAGGTGTCGACCTGCTTGCCGGCATTCTCCGGATCGGGGATGCGACCGCCGTGTCCCGAATAGGTCAACAAAAACAGATCGCCGCTGTGGAGATCTTCAGCGGCCTGTTTGATGCCCGCCAAAACATTGGCTGCGGTCGCATCGTTGGTCAAGAGTGAGTTGGATGCGGCGTACCCCTGCGACTTGGCGATCGCAAGCATGGCGGCCGCATCCGCCTCGCAGGCGTTCAAGGTGCCGTCCCATCCGTTGTAAGCGTTAGGATCAACAGCATTCAATCCGACATGAAGCGATCGCGCTTTTTGCACGTTGTTACCTCCGCCGCTTCAGGATTGCATCTCGTGCAGCCAATCGCGCAGTCCTTCCAAATCCTGGCGCGCCGTGGTTATGCGCGCAGCGCTCTGCGCCGCGTCCGGCACATCCCTCGAAGCGGGATGGGCAAACGGCGGAGTGGCGAGTGTCTGGTTCAGGGTGGTCATGGTCTTATCCATGATCCTGGTTTTGTCCGCCTTGGCTTTGCTCTCTGCATCCTTCGCATCGTCCGCGCGGTCCTGAGCTACGTTTGCAGCTTTCTGAGCCTGGACCGCGTGCAGCTCGGCGGGCACGCGTCCAAAGAAATAGCCGGTGACAGTGCCCAGAAGCGCAAGCCCGTAAAGCAGGATGTCCTTTTCACTGCTGAACGCCTTCTCTCTCTGATCTCTCTCGGCCCGTAGCGCATCCTTCATCTCCGCCTGTTGTGCCGGGTCCAGTTGGGTCTGTTGCCCCGCGTTGCTGGCGCTGCTGGCCGTCAGGTTTTTCGCGCTGTTGAAGGTTTGCATCAGCATGACGGAAGAGATCGCCAGAATCGTGATGGCGATGGCCGCGTTTACGATTTCGCGAAGCCATTGCAATCCGACCGAAGAGGGACTGGACATCTCTTCCGGTCTCGCGGCGGGCGTGGTTGTTTTAGGATTTTCCATCTCGGAACCTCTCGATGATTATTTCGGCGCCGGATTTGTTCCGGCAGTCGTTGGGCTGGCTCCCGTAGCAGCCGGGGCGGCGGCGGGCAGTTGAACCTCTCCGCTGAACTGCACTGCGTTCTTGCTTGTCGAATCTTTCTTGGCCGCTGCAACATCGGGCGCGAGCGTGACCGTGTTCAAGCTGTAAGTCGAGGGGTCATTCCACTGAACAGTGCAGCTGGAAGGATCCTGCAGGTTTTTTCTCCACTCCTCAATCGTGTGCAGGTAAGTCTTGGCGGCTACCGTTACGGTGAATGTATCGGACGTTCCTGCAATTGTGGGGACCGGTCCTGAAGTTGACGGCTCCCAGACGCCTCTGCTTACGCCGCCCATTGCCATGCCTGTAAGTGAAGTGGCAAGCGAGGCAATCGTGCTGCCGGTGGTGTCCGTCAGCTCGGATACGCCTTCGGTCAGTGTGCCGTCGGCGGCAAGGTGGACATCCACCTTTGAAGTGCCGATCAGCGGTCTGGCGGTGTTGTAGTAGTAGATCGTGCTGTAGTCAACATACGGCTGGACGGATGCCGTGTCGGAAATCAGTTGAATGTTCGGATCCTTCTGGAGACTGCTAACGTCTTTCACCTTCGGCGCCGTTGCCGACCGCGCGGCGGCTATCCTGCCGAGCGCGGCGCGATATTTCTGCCGGTCGGCGGCGGCGGTGATGCTCTTACCCGAGATCGAAGTGAGCAGCGCAATGTCCTGCGCGAGCGATTGATTCCCTGTTGGGTCGAGAGTCTTCTCGCCGGCGCGATTGGCTGTCGGATCTCCGGCCGTCACCTGGCTGTACTGGACGACATAGCGCATTTCCGCCCACACGGCCTGGTGTTTGCAGCCGGCCGTCTTGATGTAGAACGGGATGCCGCGCAGGGCCTCGGTCTTCGCGGGGGGCGAGTCGGGAAATCTGGCGCGCGCCGTCTTGACGGTCATGCAGCCAGACAGCGGGCATACGGCGCAGAGTAAAAGCCAACGTCCGTGGGTCATCCAAGACACAGTCCACCATCCTTGTGCGCCGCATGTATGGGGGATTAGCGTACTATCTGCCGCGGAGTGTCTCGATGTCAAGGCGCAATTGGATCCCCTGTCGCGCTGGTGAACATAGATTCGCAATCGAGATTGGAATGTTGTCTGCATCGATGCGGATATAGGT
The DNA here is from genome assembly GCA_963744615.1 of uncultured Acidobacteriota bacterium. Classification (GTDB taxonomy): domain Bacteria; phylum Acidobacteriota; class Terriglobia; order Terriglobales; family Acidobacteriaceae; genus JAKAAZ01. The sequence continues at coordinate 280,281 of CAVUUE010000002.1, read as the reverse complement.
CCAGAGGAACCCGCGGCGCTAATGCGAGGCTGTCGGAGACAAAATCGAAGCATCGTTTCACGTTGCGCACGGCGGTACAATTCATCGTTTGCGCATGAAGATGCTTTATCCTACAGGCAGTGGCTGAGGACTCTAAACACCGCATTACGCGACGCCGTTTCCTTCAGCTTTCGGGTGTGGGTGCGGCTGGCTTGCTGGCGTACGCGGGATTGTACGATCCCCATCACCTGGAGATTACGCACCGTACGATTGAGCTGTCGCGGCTTTCGCCGGCTCTCGACGGACTGCGGATCGCGCAGCTCTCCGATTTCCACTACGAGCAGTACACCCCGGCCTGGTTTATCCGCGATGTAGTCGCGGAGGTGAACCGGCAGGCGCCGGACCTGGTGCTGATGACCGGGGACTACGTGAGCGAGGGGCCGCTGCCTTCAAGATACGGCGCGAAGAGCAGTTATCCCTGCGCGGAGATTCTTGCCGGAATCCGCTGCCCGGAGCGGTGGTGCGTCCTGGGCAATCACGATGCGCATGTCGGACCGACGATGGTGACCGATGCGCTCGAATCGCATGGGCTGCCGGTGCTGGCCAACCGTCATGTACCTTTTGAACGCAATGGAGCACGGCTCTGGATCGCCGGCGTGAAGGACATAACCTATCTGGATCCCGGATCTCGACAAGGCGGTGCCGAAGCGTTCGAGTTCCGCGCCGGAGCCCGTGATTCTGCTGGCACATGAGCCGGATTATGCGCGCGAGGTGGTGCGTCATGGGGGCGTGGACCTGATGCTCGCCGGCCACACGCATGGCGGCCAGGTGCGGCTGCCGTTTGTCGGCGCCTTGTACACGCCGCCGATGGGTCGCAGATATGTAGAAGGACATTTCCAGCTGGAGAACGGGCTGCAGCTGTATGTGAATCGCGGTATCGGCGTCGTGGGAGTGCCGTTCCGTGTGGATTGCCGTCCGGAGCTGACGATGATTACGTTGCGGAGTTCGCCGAACTCTGTCTGAGATTGTTTCCATCCTTCGCAAACAGTATCGCTTCACGAACCCGGAGCAGCCGCACACTCGTTGTCGCGCCAAACGCAGGTCCCCTCCGCTGGGTTCCAGATAACATCCATGGAGTTGATAAGTCCCATCAGCTGGTCGCGATCTGGGTGGCTAGATTCAGGCTGGCGGCTTGCGCGGGCTCGCCGGCCGCCAGGCGGGTCAACGTTAGCACGGTGATGTCATCGTCCTGGCCGAAGGCGCTGGCCTCTTCCGCAATATGGACGGCGGAGGAACCAGCGCTCGTCATCTCCCGCACACGATCGAAGCCGAATAGCTGGCCCTGAGCGTTGCGCGCCTCGACGATGCCATCGGTGTAGAACGTTAATGTCTCCTTTTCGTGCAGCCGGAAGACAATTTCTTCATACTCCGCATCCGGATCGAGGCCAAGCGGCAGGGATCCATCGAGCGGCAGTTCTTTACCATCGCGGAAGGGCGCGAAGTGGCCCGCTGTGGCAAGCGCGGCGCTGCCGTTGGCTTCGATGCGCAGCACCACGCAGGTCGCGAACCCGCCCTGGGTGCGGCCGATCAGCCGGCGATTGAGCCCGCGCAGAATCTCCGCCGGTTCCCGGCTATAGTCGGCCAGAGTGCGCAGCGCGCCTACGATCAGCGAAACAACCATGGCGGCCTTCAATCCTTTGCCGCTCACGTCCCCTATGACGACGAGTGCGCCTCCCGCCTGGAGAGGGATCACCTGGTAGAAATCGCCGCCCAGCTCCGCCGCCGGTTTATAGATGCTGGCGATGGAAAATCCTGCAATGGCGGGAACGTCTTCCGGCACCAGCACCTGCTGCACCTCCTGTGCCGACTTGATCTCCATTTCCACCTGCGCCTGGCGGCGGCGCTCCAGGAACTGCTGTCGCGTCACGGTAATAAGCAGGACAACGAACAGCAGCGTGTCCAGCAGGAAGGTCGCGCTGAAGGTGTAGCTGCCCAGGTGAATACCCCAGGCGCGTAATTGATGGGCGAGCGTCCAATGCGTGAAGCGGGCGCCTTGTCCGACAATCTCAGATACAAAGTTCCACAGCCCGTAGAGAAACGCAGTGATGGCCACGGGCCATAGCTCCATCCGCTTTCTGCGCGCCAGGCCAAATCCGACGATGAAGAGGATATAGAGCGGGGTCAGCAGGTAGATTGCTGTCGTAATGGCGTCGGTCCATTGCATTCCGAGCCCGGCATACTGCCAGAATGTATTCACCGCGCTGTCGACGATCACCGCGGCCAGATAGATGGCGGCCAGCACAGCCGTCCAGCGCCGCCACAGCCGCTCCCGGCTAAACCCGAAGAGCGTGAGCAGAAGAAGCCACAGTGAGATGTCCTGAAAGGAGCCTACGAACTGTAGATAAAGCTGCAGCGAGGTGAAGTGTAGCCCGTAGGTGATCGCGTCGGAAACCCGAAATGCGATCAAACCCTCCGCCAGCAGATAGATTCCCAGCCATAGGTACAGCCACTCCTTGCGGTCGCGGAGAAACAGCACGAGCGTAAGCAGTCCGGCCACAAGCACCACCGCCCCGATCAGAATCTGCGGAAGCTCGCGATGCTCCTGCACATAGCGTGGCGTCATCGCCAGCATGTCCAACACCGCTGGATCGCCCAGCACCGGGGCTTCATTCAAGCCGCCCAGTGCCCACATATCGTTGGAGGCAAGCGGAGCCTTCCATACACGCAGCGCCAGCACGCCATTTGCGGGCGCCGACCCGATACCGTAGACAGCGCTATGACCAACTGGCCACCATGCCGCGTGTGGCGGCAGGGTGCCATAGCTGCCAATTTTCTTTCCATTCCAATAGATTTCGTAGGCATCATCGACGAGAGGAATCAGGATGCTGAGCTTTGCGCCTGCGCCGGTCACCCGAATCTGTTTGCGATACCAGGCAAAGCCGGTGTACCCCGGATGCGTCTGCGCGCCCCAGGTTTCATCGCCGCGCAGCTGCTCCCAGCCGGAGTCGTTGAATGCGGGACTAGCCCAGGCGAGGTTGTCGCCGGTGTGGAACTGCCATTTGCCCGTGACTGCAACCGAGCCTGCGCCGGGGTTCTGCGTCTGGAAGCTTTGCGCGTGAACGCCAGAGAACGATAGCAACAGGCAGGCGAGAAGCAGAAGCGCTTGCGCAAGACCAATCGTTCTGCGGACCATTGCGCGGAGCCTCTCAAAGATAGAAGTGGATGGGAGGAGACGAAACTTTTCTGCGCCTCAGCATACCATTCGGGTTGCCACGGTGCGCAGCGTTCTTTCTGGCCCTTGCGGCGCATCGCCGGTTTGCCTCACGAACATGGGTTAGACGATGTATCGCCCCGCATAGAGTAGGATTCCAGTCATTCCGATTGAGACAAAGGAGTGCGCTTGATGATCAAAATGCCCGCGGTTCATGCCGTGAATCCATGGATTGCAATCGGGGTGCTGGCTTCGACCGCGGCCACTGACGCGGTGTATGTGCTGTTCTCGGCCGCGGTAACGGCGCGCCGCCGCAGCGTCGCCGCTAGCTGGAGCAGCCTGTGGTACCTGCTGGCCGCCTTCGCGGTAATCAGTTACACCGGCAACCCTGTGTATGTTTTGTTCGCAGCCGCCGGTTCGTGGCTGGGTGCGTTCGGCGCGGTGACGTGGCTCCGCAAATCGGACCTGACGACCGCGCGTCGAGCGCCCGCTCCACTGAATCCTTCGGCCTGAAAGTCGACGCAGATCGAAGAGAAGGTGCCGGAGCGCGGCTAAAAATTTGCGAAGCTTCGATCGAGTCGAGGCTCCTGAATTTCTTCTGCGAACGGATACCGCAGCGACACAACGAACAGCGTCACCAGTGTCAGGGCTTTTACCTGGGCTTCAAATCTGTGACTGTGCGAAATAAAGTAGCTCTGCGGCGTGAATAATACGGCGAAGCATGCGTAGCAGAACGCCAGAACAATTCGGTGGCGCGAGCGGTCAGGTATTGAAACCACGTAGAGGGTGAGCAAAGCCCACGGTATGTAGAGATGAATCAAGGTGTATTCATAAGAGACCGGAGGCAACAGAACCGCGGCGATGGTGAGCGCCAGCACCTGGTTGATTGTGGGCAGATAGCGGATCCGCCAGAAGAAGAGAGCCACTCCGGCGACGGCCACAGACAAGAAGTAGAAGGCCGCGTATGCGCGGTAATCCCGCACCGGGTGGGCGGCTTTCACCAGTGCAAACAGGGAGTGGTCGAATCCGATCCCACCGGGTTGCAGGCTGGCAATAAAGTTGGAATGGAAGCTGCTCAGGCCGTTCGCAATTTCCACGGAAGCGGTTCGGAGATTGGGTCCGACGATCCAAAGTGAAACGGCGGTTGAGAGCGCCGCGACCAGCAATCCAAAGGCGAATTCTTTATAGCGGCGTTTCGCCAGTAAAAGCCCCAGAAAAACCGCCGGATAAAACTTCATGGAAGCGGCAAAGCCGAACAATGTTGCGGCCACTGTCCAGCGGTTCCGCGTGTATGCCCACACGCCCGCAGCCAGCAGCATCCAGATGCACACTTCGATATTGCCGCGATCGAGAGCAAACGTAAAAGGAAATGCGGCCAGCAGGACGGAACCGGCAAACAGATATGCCGAGGCGGGCGCGATGCCGTGCCTGCGCAGCGCCCGCGCAAACAGCACGGCAGCGAGCAGGAGGGCGGCGATCCCCACGGCGAGATAGCAGACCAGCGGATGCCGGCTGGAGCCGTAAAACATCTCATAGACAACCGCTGTCGGTGCGGTCTGATTGAAGGGCCAGCCTCGCACCTTGAAAAATGCGAGCTGATGAAAGTGATGAAAACGCCGGGAATAAACGGTGAAATCCCAGAACCGCAATCCTGTCATGTCCAAAGGCCAGGAGTAAGGGTAATGGAGAGAAAGAAAACGCCAGCAGATGTAGCTGATCGACCACGCGGCTACGGTAAGAACAACGAGCGCAAGCCAGAATTGCCGCAGCACCGGAGGGAAAGCAATACGGCCGGTGCCGCGAATGTCTTCGGAATGAGTGTTCGCGACGGCCATGGATCGTGTCGCGGCCGGACCTTTTGCGGCCGCCGCCGACAATTTTTGAGATGCTGCCGGGTGGAGGCAGGGTTATGCACAGTTCCAGGCTTGATATGTATCGTGGCCTGCAGGAATCATTTGCACGGCGCGATTTCATGGGTTACTATCGCTCTCGCCTAAGAAAGCAAGACGGTGACCTCCAGACTCTGTAAGCCTGTTCCGGTATCTGGGCAAATCTTCCCCTCCCGCCACCCCATTCCTCGGGCATAGTTCCATTCATTCATCACGCAATGCCCAGGGAGGGCTATCTGTATGAAGAAGTATTTAGGGTCGTTGATCGGCTTGTGTCTTTTTGCAGGCATCGGGTTCGCAGGACCATCCACAGCAGCAGCACAGGACCAGAGATCCGGCATTACGACGCCGCCGAAAGTCCTGGTCATCATGCGGGAGTTTCTGAAGCCGGGCAAGAGTGGCAGCGTGCATGAAAAATCCGAGCAGGCGTTTGTTCAGGCCATGAGCAATGCGAAATCGCCCACGCATTATTTTGCGGTGAATTCCATGTCAGGAAAATCGCGGGCGCTGTTCATGCTCGGTTATAACTCCTTCGCGGATTGGGGAAAAGACAATGAAATGCTGATGGGCAACTCCAGTCTCGCCCAGGCCATGAACAGCGCGCAGCAGGCCGACGGCGAACTGCTGACCTCCTATGACTCGGGCGTGTTCGTGTTCCAGCCGGAGAAGAGCGTGTCGCCGGGATTCAATATTGGGCAGGTGCGCTATTGGGAAATCACCACGTTGAAAGTCCGGGTCGGGCATGATGACGATTGGGATGCATTGGCCAAGCTGCACAACGAGGTTTTCGGAAATATGCCCGATGCGCACTGGGACATGTTCAAAAAGGTATTCGGCGACGATAGCGGCAGCGTCTACATAGTGTTTGAAGGGATTCATTCGCTGGCGGAGCTGGACCACCATCGCACCGCGTCGCACCAGGCGTGGACTTCGGCAAGTGCAGACCAGAAAAAGAGAATGAATGATTTGGAGGCGTCCACGTTGCAGTCGGTGGAGACGAACCTCTTCGGGGTCGATCCCAAAATGAGCTATCCGGCGGACAATTGGAGAGCTGCCGATCCCAGCTTCTGGGGCCAGCAGTAAAGAACCGGCAAAACACGCGCAGCTTTTCCTGCACGGAAAAGCTGCGCCACATATCTCTTCCCTTGCATACTTTGCCTCGCCCTTCGACCCGCCCAGGCTGGCAGCGCTCAACCCCGCGACGATTTCTGCTCCCGCTCTGGATCGGTGGGCGTGGTGCCTCACCGTAGTAGAAAGATAGAGCTTGCATGTTGTGGGTGGGACAACGTAGTTTGGTTTTCATTCACTCGCTCGCGAAAGAACGTAATCTCGCGAAATCTTTCGCCTCACTCTCGCCTATCCCGAGAAATCCACGAATCGTTTGCCTGCTGGTCGATTGCATTGCACCGCCTGAGGAGGCGCCCATTGATGAAAAGATATTTTGGACCATTGATCAGCTTGGGTCTTTTTGCAGGTCTGGGTCTCGCTGGGCTAAGCGCGGCAACAGCAATCGGCCAGACCAGCAAATCCACACCTCCGAAGGTGCTGGTAATCCAGCGCGAGTTTTTGAAACCCGGCAGAGCCGGCAGTCAACATCAAAAGACGGAGAGCGCCTTCGTTCAGGCGTTCACCCAGGCGAAATCTCAGTCCCACTATCTGGCGATGGACTCGCTTTCCGGCAAATCGCGGACGCTCTTCTTTCTCGGCTATGATGCTTTCGCCAACTGGGAAAATGATTTGCTGGCCCTCCAGAAGGACGCCACCCTCGCCGCGGCAGTCGACAGCGCGCAGCAGGCCGACGGCAAACTGTTGAGCTCCTATGAAACCAGCGTCTTCGTTTTCCGCAATGACCTGAGCTTTCGCGCGCCCGTCGACATCCCAAGCATGCGCTATATGGACATCACCATATTCAATGTGCGCCCCGGCCACGCACAGGAGTTTGAAGCGTTTTGCAAAATGTATTCGGATGCTTCGCGAAAAGCCATGCCCAAAGCGCACTGGGCCGCATATGAAGACATGTACGGCGTGAAGAGCGGCGGCAAATACATAATGATCATGCCGCTGCGGTCGCTGACAGAAGTGGATGAGGCGCTGGAAGCGCAGAAACAATTGGCATCCGCGATGGGCGCCGATCAAATAAAGAAAATGGCGGATTTGAACGCGGCCTCGGTTGAATCAACCGAGACCAACCTCTTCATGTTCAACCCGAAGATGAGCTATGTAGCCGACAAATGGAAGACCGCTGATCCAGGATTCTGGGGCCAGCAGTAAGGCATGCTCTTTGCCCGCGTCCACCGCCCACTCAAGCCAAAATAGGCGGCCACCCTGCAACTGTGACTACTGAAATTAGCTCTCTTTGCGATAGAGCAGATCGCGCATGGCCTTGCGCCGGGCTTCGTTCAGCGCGGCATCGGCGGGGCGCTTCGCGTCCGTTGCAGCGTTTTCAGGTTCGCTGCACTCGGGGCAACGGTTGGCGAAGCCGGGCTTGTCCGGCTTCAGCTCAAACTCTTCCGAGCAAACAACGCAGGTTTTAATGGGGAACGACATTCCGTCCCAATTATAAAAGCCGACAAGCGGAAGGGATATTCAGCGCCGGCGTCGTGTGAAAGTCTTTTTCAACTCTTCAACACAGCTGCGATTTACTGCTGAATCTGTGCAGGCTGCATGAAATTCAGTGCGCGTATCAGGTAAGCTTTCATTTCCTTGCGAGGGACCACAGCGTCCAGCATTCCGTGCTCCAGCAAAAACTCCGAACGCTGAAATCCCTCCGGCAATTTCTGCCGGATCGTCTGTTCGATCACGCGCGGGCCGGCGAATCCGATCAACGCTCCCGGCTCGGCCACGTTCAGGTCGCCGAGCATGGCGAAGCTGGCGGTCACGCCGCCCGTTGTCGGATCGGTGAGCACCGATATATAGGGAATCTTGGCATCGTCCAACTGCGCCAGACCGGCAGAGATCTTCGCCAGCTGCATCAGGCTGACGATACCTTCCATCATGCGAGCGCCCCCGGATGCGGCGACGATAATCAGCGGCCGCCGGGTTGCCAGCGACCGATCAATGGCGCGGGCAATCGTTTCCCCGACTACCGCGCCCATGCTGCCGCCGATGAACGCATACTCCATCACGCTGAGGACAACATCGTGCTCCCCCAGCTTGCCCAGGGCGCTCAGGATCGCATCGTCCAACCCAGTGTCCTGCTGTGCCTTTTCCAGGCGGGCCTTGTACGGTTTCAGGTCGACAAACTCCAGCGGATCGGTCGAGCGCAAGCCGCCATCGATCATCTCGTATCCAGGCTCCAGCAGGCTGGCGATCCGCGCCGCGGCCGACATTTTGAAATGCTTTCCGCACTTGGGGCAGATGTTCAGGTTCGACTCCAGCTCTGCCTTCCACACCGTCTGCGTGCAGCCATCGCACTTGATCCACAGGCCTTCTGTGCGCACAGATTTCTCCTGTGCAGGCTGGATCTCATTCTCATCGCGCTTAAACCAGGACATGAATCCATCCTAAACGGTTGGGCTAATACTCGATGCCGCGCTGCGCCAGAATTCCCTTCTGGTATGCGTGCTTCACTTCGCGCATCTCGGTCACCGTGTCGGCGATTTCGACCAGGCTGGCATGCGCGTTCCGCCCCGTCAGGATCACATGCACCATCTCCGGCTTCTGATTCAGCGTCTCGACCACCTTGGCCGGGTCGAGCATTCCATATCCAATCGCGTAATTAATTTCATCCAGCACCACCATGTCCCATTCGCCCGACAGGATCGCCTGCCGCGCCTCCTCCCACGCCGCTTCGACCATGCGCAGGTCTTCCGGGTCGGTTTCCGCGCCGCCGATCTTCACGAACCCGCGCCCCATCTGCTTCATCACCCACCGGCCGCCGAAAGCCTCCACCGCATCCAGCTCCCCGTAATGCCAGGAACCTTTCAGGAACTGCAGCATCAGCACGCGCATGCCGTTGCCAACAGCGCGCAGGGCGGTTCCCATGGCCGCCGTGGTCTTGCCTTTCCCGGGTCCGGTGTTGATCAGGATCAGTCCGCGTCGAGCGTCCGCCATCTATATATAGTCCGATCCGGTAATCGGGTGCCCCGTTTGGGGGGAAGTTATCCACCCGCATGTCCCAGGTGATAGGGATGTCCCTCGATGATTGTAAATGCGCGATAGATCTGCTCGGCGAGCACCACCGCAGCCAACTCATGCGGCAGCGTCAACGGTCCCAGAGAAAGCAGCATTCCGGCGCGCTCACGAATCGCTTCCGACCAGCCATTCGCCGGCCCCACGGCAAATATCAACCGCTGGGCTCCCTGATCGCGCTGCCGTCGCAGCCACTCCGCAAACTCTTCCGAGGAAAACCTCGAACCACGACTATCCAGAAGGATGAGCCCAGGCACAAGCGCCAACTTCGTTCGGCCCGAGCCCCGATCCATCGCCGCCAGGAACTTCTCTTCCGTCGCGAAATTGTCCGTCTCGCAGCGGCAATGGCGCCCGATGCGCTCGCAATAGCTGGAAAACATCTCCTCCGCGGATGCATGCTTGCGGACCGTCCTCGGCCCCAAAGTAGCGATCCGAATCTCCATTCCAAACACTGTATCGGAAAAGAACGCCGGGGTGCCGGAGCGGTGGCGGCCGACGAAGAAGTCCGATCGCCGGCGATCTACTGTTTTCCGTATTCACATATCTGAAATCCCATAAATTTTCTGCATGAGGCCTAAAGCTTAGCTTATAAGCTACTGATTCCGTTGAGCATCTGCTCTGGCCATCCAATTGCTTAATGCACTAGGTTCCGGGGGGGCTGCCCCGCACAATCGTGTGAGTCGTCTGCGTAGAAGAGTTTCGCAGCAGGGTTCCATATTCAACGATGCGGCAGTCATCAGTTCAGGAACTGTATTCAGGGGGATTCAATGCAATTTCGCATTAAAGGATGGGCCCGCAGCGCAGTGGCCTTCGCAATGATTCTAGGTTTCGCGACCGCGATCGAAATCTCGCAGCCGTCGGCATTCGCCCAAACGAGCACCACGGGCGCCATCAATGGCACGGTAACGGATCCGACCGGCGCGGTGGTTCCTAACGCCGCAGTAACTTTGAGAGACCAGGCTACCGGTGCCGACCATCAACCTTACGACCAATGGGGAAGGAGCTTTCTCCGCCTCTTACCTGAAGCCCGATAGATTCGACATCACCGCAACCTCCCCAGGATTGCAGTCCGTTACCACGACCGTGCAGGTTTTAACTGCCCAGGAATCCCAGGCGAAAATCGTCCTGACTCCTACGGCCAGCAGCCAGACCGTCCAGGTCAGCGCCAATAACGCGCAGTTGATCGATACTCAGACCTCAAATACGGTTACGACGTTCACCACCCAGCAGTTTCAAAACCTGCCCGCACCGGGCGGCGACATCACGACGATTGCCTATACGGTGCCGGGCGTTATTTCGGGCCCGGGCACTCAGGGTTTCGGCGCCATTACTTCGGATGGACTTCCTGGCCTTTCAAACCTCGTGCTGATCAATGGCGCGGATTACAACGTCTCGTTGTACGGCGGCATCAATTATTCGGGAGCGTCGAATAACACGCTCGGTCAGCAGGAGATAGGGCAGGCCTCCGTTATTCAGAACGGCTACAGCGTGCAATATGGCCGGCAGGCGGGCCTCATCGAGTCCTTCACCACGAAGTCCGGCAGCAACCGGCTGCATGGGTTGGCGCAATGGGACTACAACAGCGCTGGATTGAACGCAAACGATTTCTTCAACAATCAATCGGGTACGCCTCGCTCCAAGGCCGTTTCCAACCAGTACGCGGCGCAGATCGGTGGCCCGATCAAGCGCGATAAGCTGTTTTTCTTTGCCGATACAGAAGGGCTCCGTTTCGTTCTGCCCACCACCGGCTTTATCAATCTTCCTTCTCCCGTGTTAATGAACAGCGTGCTGGCGAACCCGAATCTTTCTCCGGCAAGCATAGCAATCTACACGGCAATGTTCGGCGCAACCAAGGGGTCGTCCGCGTACAAGAACACAGTTCCCGTCGTCACTGGTCCTGGGATTTTTCAAGACAACTCAGGCACGTATGGATGCGGAGGACTGAACCCAGACGGAACACCGTCGGCAGGAGGTCTGTACGGCACACCTGATTATGCTACTGGCGGAACGCTGGGCACCAGCGCGGCAGAGAGTTGCGTCGATGCGGGCTTCATCAACACGGGCGCGTTGAACACGGAGTGGCTCGCAGCGGGCCGTCTGGACTGGAACATCAGCCCCAAGCATCTGATCTTCTTTCGCGTCACAGACGATCAGGGTACACAGGCTTCCTATACCAGTTTGATCAATCCTGCATGGAACCAGATAAGCATCCAGCCGAGCTGGACGGGGCAGATGAACGACACTTATACGTTTACCCCGAATCTGACGAACAATTTCATCGCTGCGGCACTGTACAGCAGCGGAGTTTTCAAGCCAGCGAACTTGCAGACGGCCCTGGCATCCTCGCCGGCGGAGTTCGATCAGGCGTTTAATGGTGGAACAAACATTACCCCCGGCATTGGTCAGGCGACATTTTTTACCGGATCCACCACGCTGGGAACTCCATGGATCGACTTTCCGGGTGGAGTGAACGCCACTCAATATCAGATTATTGACAATATCTCCTGGCTGAAAGGGAACCACAATATTAAGTTTGGCGGCGATTTTAGAAGGTACATCTTCTCCGATGTCAGCTTCGAGACCGCTGCTGAAGCCGGTGATTTCATCTTCGGCTCGATGGCTGACGAATTCGGCGGGTCACTCCCGGGCCCAGTCGGTTCCCAATTTTTCCAGAGTTTCTCGAATTTCGGCAATGTTCATATGGCGCTCTACAACCTGGGACTTTACGCGCAGGACGAATGGCGCGCCAAGACAAACCTCACCATAGATTTTGGTGTGCGGTTTGACCGCAACGGAAATCCCCAATGTAAAGAAGGGTGCTTCTCCCAATACGTCGGCGGATTTCCGGACACTTCCGCAACCTTGGACACCCCCTATAACTCGACCATTTCCGCCCACCACAACAGCTTTGTTCCGCAAATGGAGTTTGGTATCATCCAGCCGCGCGTCGGATTCAACTGGGATACACGTGGAGATGGAAGAACCGTGCTGCGGGGAGGGGTTGGGCTCTTTTCGGACGTTTTCCCCGGTCTGATTACGGAGCAAACCTTCCTGTCTTTCCCGAATCGCTCTGCGTCTTTTGTGACTTCGGGAACCGTAGGCGTTGGCCCCGGAACCGCGCAGGGATTGGCTGCCGCTTCTGCTGCTGCCGTGCTGGGCGGATTCTCCCAGGGAGCGTCGTTCAACTCAATTTCGGCAGCGGTGCCGGGTTTCGCACCGCCGAACTACGCGACCACTCCCCACGAGTTTCATGGCGCGCGGTATGTCGAGTACAGCATGCAATTGCAGCGGGCTCTATCCCAGACAGACGCGGTCATCTTCTCCTACGCCGGCAATCATGGATTCGATCTGTTTATTCCCAATAATCACCTGAACCAGAACAGCGGCCCATTCTACGGTCTTTACGGAAATGGGACCTTCGACGATATTCCGGTCAGTTCGCCTGATCCCCGCTTCGCGCAGGTTTCGACCTTCACCAACAACGCCATCTCCAACTACAACGGAGTTTCCGTCCAGTACAAACATTTTGACCGGCGCGGATTGACCACCAATGTTTCCTACACGTACTCCCATTCACTGGACGACATCTCCAATGGGGGCAACTCACAGCTTCCGTATAAAGGCATTTCCATAGCAAACCAGATCACGCCGAATGGCCCGTCTTATCTGATGTACTCAAACTCCGATTACGATGTTCGGCATAGCTTTCAGCTGGATGCGGTCTATGTTGAACCCTTCCAGTTCCATAACAAGCTGGTCGCGTTTGGAGCTGCAGGTTGGACCATAGGCGCCAAGGCCTATTGGCGTACCGGACAACCGTTTACTGTGGTCAATGGAAATGCGGAGACCGCTCTTAGCACCAGCGGAACGGGTGGATCGGTCGTGCTCGCTCAGGTGCTGAATAACCACTTCAATCACACCTGCAACTCATATTCCAGTCCCTGCTTTCAGACCCCCGGTCTCTTCAATGGCCAAGGGTTGTCGGGGGTCTTCGATCCAGTTAGTGGAGCTCTTATCGGCGTAGCGCCAAATGGACCTGGGCCTTATCCCCAAACGAATTTCGGCAACGTACCACGGAATGCTTTCTATGGACCGCATTACGCGGATGTCGATGTAAACCTCTATAAAGATCTCTTCAAGAAGGGGGATTTTGCTTTCCAGGTAGGTGCCCAGGCTTATAACGTGTTGAATCATGTCAACTTCGGAACCCCGTCGGGCAACGCGTCGAGCCAGACGCTGGGAAAGATTTCCTCGGACGTCGGTCCCCCGACGAGTCCCTACGGTTCCAGTCAATCCCCCTCGGTGGTCTCCGGCCGTATCCTCGTGGTTCAGGGCAGGTTATTGTTCTAGAGGGAACGGTATGAATCATAAGGGCAGAGAGGAGACTCTCTGCCCTTTCCTTTTTCATTCTCAGTCAGGACGAATAACGCGAAACCGTCATCCGCGGCGAAACTCCACTGTCCGGTTTCGGACAGCACAAAACGCACCGAAAATCGTATGAGACACGATGTTTTTGACCAAAATCAGTGCGCTGGCTCCTCTCCTAAACCAATTGGAATCAAAGTGATCCGAGACTGTTCGTTTTCGGACACACCCGGCCAAGATAGGAGAAATCGCTACAAATCCTTCGTCCCGTAAAGGGGCAAAGGTGATCGGGTCTTGAATGTTCCACAACGATGAGTGGCATGCAACGTGCGCCGGGTGGTGACACGCGCACTCACTTTCTTCCTATAAACCCCTGCAAACAAAAGGACGCGAACCGCACGCAACGGCATTTGGCCCTTCGCATGCTTTTATGTTCCACGTGGAACATTGGAAATTTCCTGTCCTTTGCAGGCGAATCCCCAGAACGCCTAGACCATAAATCTCAATCCAAATTGTTTTTTCAATTTCGCCAGATTTTTTAAATCTGCTGAAAAAATCTTAGGAGTTGCGCTTCTGCGCTGCTTTTTTGACACTCTTCTTCTTAACAGCAGCTTTCCCGACTACGGCCTTTGCCGCCTTTCCCTTAGCAAGTTTCTTCGGAGCAGTTTTGCTGCTTGTCTTTACCGCCTTCTTCGCCGTCTTGCTGGCCACTGCTTTCTTGGCGGCTTGCTTTTTTCGCGCCGCCGTCACTCGCTCCGTAAGCGAGGCTTTCATCTCATCGAGGCTGCGGCTGGTTGCGGTTTTGCGCAGGCGCTCGATGTCGTAGAAATCGCGCTTCTCCTCGGAGAAAATGTGGACGACAAAATCCACGTAGTCGAGCAGAATCCATTCGCCCTGGCGATAGCCTTCGATGGAATTTACGTACGCGCCGAAGTTGCGCTTCATGGCGTCTTCAATGCCGTCGGCGATGGCCTGGTTTTGCCGGCTGTTGGTGCCGCTGCAGATCAGGAAATAATCGGTAAAACCGGAGTCCGCTGGATCGAGCTCGAGGATGCTGATCCGTTCTGCCTTCTTCTCTTCACAGGCGGCCGCGGCCGCCGTCACCATGCGGCGAGTTTCTGTTTTCGTCATTCGATATCGCGCTCTCCTGTGCGCTCCACTTACTTTCTATCATCGTATTCCGCCAGTGACAGCGTTGTCGCCATAGAGGCCGAGTCTTGCGAATGTACTCCCAAACTGCGGCGGGCAGCCACTCCGGATTGAGATGGCCGGGATCAAGCGTGTCTCGCAATTTGGTAGCGGCGGCCTCGTCCTGAATCTCGGGTAGGAAGAAAACGCGTGTTGCGCTGCCGTTTGCGTGGTGGAGCTCGAGTGAATGTTCGCCGGAGTTGCTCATCCGATTCGCCTGAATTCCCGGCGGCAAAGCGCGTTCTGCGCCGGCGAGAGAGAATCCCGGCCGTGCCGCGACGATCCAATCAGTAAGCGACAGCAGGCGGGAGGCATCGCGCCAGAGGGCAATCTCGAGCCAACTGTCGGCCCCGAGCAAGGTGAAAATTTCTGACTCGGCGCCGAGGATGGAACGCAGGCGCTCCAGTGTTTCAACCGTATAGTTCGGGTGCTCGGCGGGAGCATCGAGCAGTGAAGGAGTGAAGCGGGCGTCCACCTGCGTGGCGAGCGCCGTCATTGCATAGCGATGCGGAAAGGGAGTGGGAGAATCGGGATGTTTCAAGGGCTGCGCCCCCACCGGGGCAAACAGGACTTCATCGAGGGCGAAGCGGTCCGCGGCCGCTTTGGCAATGGCGAGGTGCCCGCGGTGCGGAGGATCGAAGCTGCCGCCGAAAAATGCGATGCGCCTCATCGAGTTTCGCCTCCTTCGTCGAACCGCAAGATTTCAGGCTACGTTGCGAATGACACGTTTGAGGTGAACCTAGGGCGTGAGCGACTGGCCAGCGGACTTCGCATCGGATTGCGATTCGAGGTCAGCTTCGCGCAGCGAGCGAATCTCTTTGGCAAGAGCAAATTTGAGGGCGTCGATGCCGGCGCCGGTGACGGCGGAAATCGCATAGAAGGGCAGCTTTCTGCGCTTCGCCATTGCATGCAGCTTCTTCAGCTTGTCCGGGTTGGCGACATCGCCCTTGCTGGCGACGATGATTCTCGGCTTTTCATCCAGCCCGTGGCCAAAGCTTTTCAGCTCGGCTTCGATCACTTTGTAGTCTTCGACAGGATCGGGGCGGCCGCTGCTATCTGAGACATCGACGACATGCACCAGCAGGCGAGTGCGTTCGATGTGACGGAGAAACTGCGCGCCGAGGCCTGCACCCAGGTGTGCCCCTTCGATGAGACCGGGAATGTCAGCGACGACGAAGCTCTCCTCGTGCGGAGGCTCGCCGACGGTGACGACGCCGAGGTTCGGTTCGAGCGTGGTGAATGGGTAGTCGGCGATCTTGGGCCGGGCCGCGGAAATGCGAGCGATGAGCGTGGATTTGCCGGCATTTGGATAGCCGACGAGACCGGCGTCGGCGAGCAGCTTGAGTTCCAGGCGAACGAGGCGCTCCTCGCCGGCATGGCCGAGTTCATGCTCGCGCGGCGCCTGATGGGTTGAGGTGGCGAAGTGCTGATTGCCGCGCCCGCCGCGTCCACCATGGGCGAGCACGATGCGTTCGTTGGGACGCTGGAAATCGTGGACCAGCTCGCCTGTAGTTTCGTCATAAATGACAGTGCCGACGGGGACCTTGAGGATGGTGTCCTCGCCCTCGCGGCCGGAACAATTCGAACCTTCGCCGTGGCGGCCGCGTTCGGCTTTGTGCTCCGGATTGTAGCGAAAATGGACCAGCGTGTTGTGGCTCTGGCTGGCTTCGACGATGACGTCTCCGCCGCGGCCGCCATCTCCACCGGAAGGACCGCCGCGGGGAACAAACTTCTCGCGTCGAAAGGCCATGCAGCCGTTGCCACCGTCGCCGGCCTTGACGCGGATCCGTGCTTCATCGATAAACATGCGTATGAATAGTCTTTCCGGTCGCGAAACAATCGCGGTACTCTCAGTGTAACGCTCCAAGCCAACAGTTACCGGCAGCCGGAAATTCCACCCTTCGCATACAACGCGAGGATAAGGCACCGGAACTTCTGTACCCGATTTCGCAAGGCTGCTTCGTCTTTAGTGTCGTCCGCGCGGGCATGTGTAGTGGCCTGAACGGGATGAAAAACTTCAGGAGATTCAATGCTGCGCTTGGTTCCCCCCCAAGGGCGTGCCGTTATTGTGCTATGCCTGTTTATGCTGCTGACGCGTGTTCGGCTTGGCGCGCAGGCGACAACGGGCGAGCTGGGCGGCACTGTTTACGATCCGCAGCATGCAGTTCTGCCGGACGCGCGCGTGGTTGCATTGAACGGCGCGACGGGCGCGGAGTTTATCGGCTATTCCGACCAGAGTGGCAACTATACGCTGGGAAGTCTGCCGCCCGGGACGTACTCAGTCGATATCAGCGCGGGCGCTTTTACAGCCTTCACCGCTACGCATGTAGTGATCGAGCTGGGTCGACGGACGACGCTCAATACCGTGCTGCAAATTGGGGCTTCGGTGAGCACCATTGAGGTGCAGACTGTAATTCCGTTTCTGCAGGCCACCTATCCCTCCATTTCGACTAATGTTACGGAGACGGAATTGCTCGATGTGCCCTCCGACACGCGCCGCTGGAGCAGCTTTGCGTTACTGACGCCCGGTGTGGTGAGCGACGCGCAAGGCGCAGGGCTACTGAGTTTTCGCGGAGTAAGCGTGCTGCTGAACAACAACACCATAGACGGCGCCGACAACAACGAGGCATTCTTTTCCGAAGAACGCGGACGCACGCGCGCGCCGTATTCGATCAGCATGGCGGCGGTGGAGCAGTTCCAGGTAAACACGGCCGACTATTCGGCCGAGTATGGCCGCTCCGCGGGAGGCGTGATCAACACCGTGACCAAGAGCGGCACCAACGGACTCCACGGGCAGGCGTTCTTTTTTGAGCGCAACAGCGACCTGGCGGCAATTAACCCGTACACAACGCTGACGAATTTCGATAGCGCCGGGGACGATTTCATCACGAGCCCCTATCGACCGCTGGACGTGCGCAGACAAATGGGGTTTGGCGCGGGCGGGGCGATCGTCAAGGACAGGCTTTTCTGGTTTTATTCTTTCGATCGGGTCACCCGCGATTTTCCTTCCGTTTCGCGAGTGGGGTATCCCACTGCCATATACGCCCAGCCGCTTGCGACAATTCCGACTGGAACCTATCTGGGGTTTCCGATTACGTGCTCCAACCTGCCGCCCTACAACGCGAATGGAAGCGGGGCGAACAGCCCCTATTACGCGAGCGTTTTTCAGTACGAGGCAACGCAGGGCGCGTGTGAAATGTATGACCGGCTCGATTTGCCATCGTATGCAATGGGAGTGCAGCAATATAGGGCAGGACTGCAACTGATCGGGACCCTTACCGGGGTTGCGGCACGCACAGGAAACCAGACGCTGAATTTTCCCAAGCTTGATTGGCAGGTGAACGAGCGCAACCATGCGGAGGTTTCTTATAACCGCATGCGATGGAGTTCGCCGAACGGTGTGCAGACGCAAAGCTCCACGCAGTATGGGGTGAATAGCCTGGGTAATGATTATGTCAGCGTGGACTGGGTCATCGGACGGCTGACGAGTTTTCTGACGGAGAATATCGGCAACGAGATACGGGTGCAAATCGGGCGCGAACTGGACCGGGAAACCAGTCCGGCTCCGGCTGGCGGGGAAACTCCGCTGGCGAGGAACCAGTTTGGGCTGGCGCCGGAGATCAGCATTGCCGGAGGGTCTTCCGGCGAAGGAATGGTGTTGGGCAATCCGGCCAAGCTGCCCCGTCCGGAATATCCGAATGAACATCGAGCCGAGATTTCGGATACCGTTTCCTGGGTGGCTGGGAACCATACTGTGAAACTGGGCGCGGACTGGGACCGCAATGAAGATCTGCTCGATAACCTGTACGGCGGGGTTGGCCGATACACCTATAACGCGTTTGGAGATTTCCTTGCGGACTACTACCATGCTGTCGGCGGGCTGGGGCCGCCCTCCCCGACCTACTATGTCGATACCTATGCGGGCTTTTCGCAGACCTTTGGACCACCGGCATTCTTTATCACGACGAACGATTTTTCCGGGTTCGCCAATGACGAGTGGCGGGCGCTTCCACGGCTGACGCTTACCGCCGGTGTGCGATATGAATACGAGCGCGTCCCGCGCCCTTTTCTCATCAATCCCCAGCTGCCGCAGACGGCAAACTATCCGGATGACCGCAATAACATTGCTCCCCGCGCAGGTTTCGCCTGGGACATATTTGGTAATGGCCGCACAATTCTGCGCGCTGGGTATGGATTGTTTTATGGAAGGATCGTGAACGGGTCGCTGTTTTCCGCGCTTACCGGGTCGGGATCGCCGGAGTCTCAGCGGGCGTATCGCTATTCCTCGGCGACCCAGCCCGGCGCGCCGCTATTTCCCGGTATTTTCTTCAGCGCTCCTACCGGGGCCGAGCGAGGAGCGCTGCCGAGCGCCTACTACTTCGCAGCCAATTACCAGGCTCCGGAAACAATGCAGGGAAACTTTACCCTGGAGCAGAAGCTAGGTTGGAAGACCGTACTTTCACTCAGCTACTTGAGCAGCCAGGGGCGTGAGCTGCCGAACTTCATCGACACGAACATCGACAATGCCACAATTGGCCAGCTTCGCTACACCGTCGATATCCCAGGGCCGGCGCTTGGCAAACTAAGCCCGTTGCCGCAGGGGAGCACCTATATCACTCCGCTGTATACTTCTGTGCGGCCAAACCATCTGTATGGCAATATCACCGAGTTAGTCAGCAGCGTGAATTCAAACTACAACGCCGGTGTTCTGGCAATTGATCACCGTACCAGCCATGGCATCAGCTTTGGGTTGAACTATACCTTGGCACATGCCCTCGACTACAACCAGAACGAATTTCTCTATAAGTCGCCCACTAATATCCTAGAGCCGAATAACATGGCGCTGGAGTATGGCAATTCGAACACAGACGTGCGGCAGCGGCTGACGGTGCACGGATCGTTATGGACCACCTGGCACAAAGGTGGGCGGCTAGGATATCTGGTCAACGATTATGGGATCTCGCCAGTCGTTGCTTGGCAGACGGGAATGCCGTACACGCTGGGGATTGGCGGCAGCGCACCCGGGGGGGCATTCTATGGCGTCAATGGCGCGGGCGGCCCGTCGCGTCTGAACATCCGGCAGCGGAACAGCTATCGTTTCCCCGCAACGCAAACGACGAGCCTGCGGGTGACGCGGCGAGTCCCTATACAAGATCGCGCATACCTGGAATTAATGGTAGAGACCTATAACCTGACCAACACGCAAAATGTGACGAGTGTGGATACGCTGGGGTACAACGCGTGCTCGACGCCATTGACACAGGGGTGCCCGCCGGACTCGACGGCGGCGCATCCATATCTTGAATTCAATCCTACGTATGGAGTGACTACGAACGCGAACAGTAGTTCAAACTACACACCCCGGGAGATACAGCTGGCGGTGCGGCTGAAGTTTTAGAATGTCGATATGAAAAGACCGACTAGCAACCAGTCGATCGAGATGCCGGCGGAGCTGCCCGTCTTTGAGTTTCCGCGGCAGAAAGACTGGCAAGACTGGCTGAACAAGAATCACGAGACTATGGCGGGTATATGGCTGCGGATTGCGAAGAAATCTTCGAGCGGTAGGTCGGTGACCTACCAAGAAGCGCTGGAAACAGCACTTTGTTATGGCTGGATCGACGGCCAGAAGCGCCCTGATAGTGAACATTGGTGGCTGCAGAAATTTACTCCGCGTGGAAAAAAGAGTATCTGGTCGAAGATCAATCGCAATAAGGCATTGGCTTTGATTGAGAGCGGGAAGATGCAGTCGGCGGGGATGCGAGAGATTGAACGCGCGAAGCAGGATGGACGCTGGGAAGCGGCTTACGATTCTGCGCGCACCTCAGGGGTGCCTGCGGATTTGCAGGCAGCCCTTGATGCCAACCCCAGGGCGAGGGACTTCTTCGCGACGCTGAACGGCGCGAATCGATACGCTGTACTGTTTCGAGTTCAGACGGTGAAGAAGGCGGAGACGCGTGCCCGGAAGATTGAGCAGTTCGTTGCCATGCTGGAGCGGGGCGAGAAGATACATCCGTGACCGAATTTTCGAAATGCGACAGACTCCCAGGTCTCGGAAGCGAAACCTGGGCACCCGGGTTACAACTCAGTCGATCTTTCTTCCAGCAGCTTCTTCGCTTTGGCGATGAAATCTTCAAGCGGCATACTTCCTTGGTCGCCCTGACCTCTTGTACGGACGCTTACCGCGTTGGCAGCGGCTTCCTTGTCGCCCATGACCAGCAGATAGGGAATTTTCTGCATGGTTAGGTCGCGGATTTTGGCATTCATTTTTTCGTTGCGGTCGTCGAGTTGAACCCGCAGCCCAGCCTGTTGTAGCTGCTGCTGGATGCGCTTCGCGTACTCGATGTGCTTTTCGCTGATCGGCACGAGCCCGACCTGCACAGGCGCCAGCCATAAGGGGAAGGCGCCGGCGTAGTGTTCAATGAGCACGCCGAAGAAACGTTCTATGGAACCGAACAATGCGCGATGCACCATTACAGGCTGATGCCGTTCACCATCTTCGCCGACATATTCGAGCTCGAAGCGGGCGGGCAGGTTGAAGTCGAACTGCACGGTGGAGAGCTGCCATAGACGGCCGAGGGCATCGACTAGCTTGATGTCGATCTTCGGACCGTAGAATGCGGCTTCGCCGGAGATGGTTTTGTAGGGAATGTTTTTGCGTTGCAGTGCGTGTTCGAGCGACGTGATTGCGAGCGCCCACTTGTCGTCGGTGCCGGCGTAGCTTTGCCGGTCTTTGGGGTCCCAGGTGGAAAGCTCGATCTTGAATTCGGCAAAGCCGAAGGTTTTCAGCACGGCCTCCGCGAAGTCGATGCAGGCTACAACTTCATTTTCAATCTGCTCCGGTGTGCAGAAGATGTGGGCATCATCCTGGGTAAACCCGCGCACACGCAGCAGGCCATGCATGGTGCCGCTGCGCTCATAGCGGTAGACGTTGCCTAATTCCGCAAGGCGCACGGGCAGGTCGCGATAACTTTTCGGCGTGTTTTTGTAGATGAGGATGTGGCCGGGGCAGTTCATGGGCTTGAGTTGATAATCGGCGTCATCAAGCTCCATGGGCGTGTACATGTTCTGCGCGTAAAAACCTGCATGCCCGCTGATCTTCCACAGCTCGTGACGCATGACATGGGGGTATGGACCAGATCGTAACCGCGACGGATACATTCTTCGCGCATCCAGTCTTCCATGATCTTGCGGATAATGCCGCCCTTGGGATGCCAGAAGACGAGGCCCGGCCCGGCAACGTCCTGGATGGAGAAGAGGTCAAGCTGCTTGCCAAGGAGGCGATGGTCGCGGCGCGCGGCTTCTTCGAGACGAGCGAAATGTTCGTCCATCTCCTTCTTTGAAAAGAAGGCGGTGCCATAGATGCGTTGAAGCTGCGGATTTTTTTCATCGCCCGAGCCAGTAGGCTCCGGCAATGGTCAGCACTTTGAACGCCTTAACGCGACCGGTGGAAGGCACGTGGGGGCCGCGACAGAAGTCGACGAAGGCACCATTGCGATAGAGGGAGATCTTTTCACCGGGCTGGGTGAAACGCTCGATGAAATGCATCTTCATAAAGTCGTTGTCGGCTTTGAAGCGCGCCAGGCCTTCTTCGCGCGGCTGATACTCGCGGACAAATTTTTCATCGCGCGCTACTACTTCGGCCATCTTCTCTTCAATCTTTTTCAGATCCTCAGGCGTAAAAGGGGTGGGACGATAGAAGTCGTAAAAGAAGCCGCTGTCGGTTGCGGGCCCATGGCCGAGCTTTGTTTCCGGGAATAGTTCCAGCACCGCAGTCGCCATGACGTGCGCTGCGGAGTGACGAACCACGTGGAGGGACTCGTCATCCTTTTCCGTCAGCAGGCGGAGAGTGACGCTCTCTTCGAGCGGCTGCGATAGATCGACGATGCGCTCGGCGGTGGCATCTTCCGCAGCGTACATGGAGTGCTCGCTGTGGGCGTCCTCTGACTTGGCGGCTGCGGCTTTGGTGTGCAGTGGCTGAATCTGCGCAGCAATTGCCGCGCTAGCCAGACGCGGAGAGATGCTTTGGGCGATATCGAGGGGCGTCGTGCCTGCGGGAACTTCGCGCTCGCTCCCATCGGGCAAGTGGATCTGGATCGTCTCTGTCGCTGTGCTCATTTGAATGTCCTGTGGGTGCCAGCTTGTAGGATATGAGGTTTTGCTTGTGCGCGTCGATAGTTGAAGTCGGTACCTGGCGCTAAGAACCTCTCAGGGATGAGCAGTTTTCAATCGAAGTTCGCGGCGGGCTGTCGGTTCGAGGCAGTGATATTCTGGGCAACTATCATCGCAAAGCGTGGACATGACTTCTTTTATGCGGGTTCCCACTCACCATTTATGCCGCGCCATTCGAACTGTTGCACTGGTTTTCGGTTTTCTTTCAGTCAACTGCGTGGCAGCGCCGATTCGTGGTTACAAGATCGTGGCGACGTATCCGCATTCGACCGAGAGCTATACAGAAGGTTTCTTTTATCTGGATGGGCTCTTCTATGAGGGGACCGGGCTGCATGGCCACTCCGCGGTGATCGTAACCCAACCGGAAACTGGCAGGGTTCTACAACGACGCAATCTTCCGCAGCAGTACTTCGGTGAAGGAATCGTGAATTGGGGTCCGAATATCTACGAGTGGACCTGGAAATCTCACGTCTGCTTCGTCTACGACCGGTTCAGCCTTCGACCTGTCAGACAATTTGCCTATACGGGCGAGGGCTGGGGAATGACCCGCACTGGGAAAGAGATCATTACCAGCGACGGGACGGCGACGCTCCGCTTCCGCGATCCTGCGACCTTTAGGGAGACTCGTCACATTGTCGTGAAGGAGGGTAACACGGCGGTTGAACAGCTAAACGAACTTGAATACATCAAGGGTGAGATTTATGCCAATGTATGGCACTCGAACCGCATCGCACGCATTTCCCCACGAGACGGAAGAGTACTCGGCTGGATCGACCTCACTGGCCTGTTGCCCGCAAACGAAATGATCAACGACGATTCAGTTCTAAACGGCATTGCTTACGATGCACAGCACGACCGCTTGTTTGTTACTGGAAAACAGTGGCCGAATGTTTTCCAGATCAAGATTGTTAACTATCCTTGAGCAATAGAGGTGCCGGTTCACGAAGCTACCCAGGGCATCCACATATCCTTATGACTTACAGCAGCTTTGCAGCTTCGGCGGCGAAGTAGGAGACGATGAAGTCGGCCCCGGCTCGGCGGATCGATATCAGGGATTCCAGTATGGTTCGGTTGCGGTCCAGCCAGCCTTTTTCAAAGGCGGCTTGCAGCATCGCGTATTCTCCCGATACTTGATAGGCGCCTAGCGGGATTTCGTAGCGGTCGCGGGCCTCGCGGATGATGTCCAGATAGGGCAGAGCGGGTTTCATCAGGATCATGTCGGCGCCTTCCGCCAGATCGAGCTCGATTTCGCGCATGGCTTCGCGACGGTTTGCGCCATCCATTTGATAGGTGAGCCGGTCCCCGAATTGCGGGGCGGAATCCGCCGCGTCGCGAAATGGTCCATAGAACGCGGACGAGAATTTCGCCGCGTAGGAGAGGATGGGTACGTCAGGTAGCTGAGCATCGTCGAGCGCTTCGCGGATCGCGCCTACGCGACCATCCATCATGTCTGAAGGCGCGACGATGTCCGCACCGGCCTGGGCGAGCGATGCGGCCGTCTTCGCAATCACTTTGACGCTGGCGTCATTGTCGATCTCGACCATGTGGGGTTCCGGCTGGCGGATAGCCTGCCAGGCGCTTTTGCGAATGACACCGCAGTGACCGTGTGTCGTGTACTCGCACAGGCAGACGTCGGCGATCAGCACAGCGGAATCGAGCGCGCGTTCGCGCTTCATGGCGCGCAGGGCCCGCTGAACGATTCCGTTTTCATCCCATGCGCCGGTGCCGTGGTCGTCCTTTATCTCCGGCAGTCCGAACAGGAGAAATCCGCCGATGCCGAGCTGACGGATTGTGACGGCTTCTTTGATCGCTTCGTCGATTGAAAAATTGAACACGCCGGGCATAGAAGCGATGGGGCGGCGGATTCCTTCACCGGCGCAGACGAACAATGGCGCGATGAGGGCGCCGGGATGTAGGCGGGTTTCGCGGACGAGGGCGCGCATCGGATCGTTGCGGCGCAGGCGTCGCATTCGCGTTTGAGGGAAGTCCATGCTGCGTTCGATTCTACTGCTGAGGAGAAAAAGCCAAGTTCCAGGGTGATCCTATAGCCGCTGCGATCGGTCGGCCAGGGTCATACGGTCGTATTCCGGGCCGGCGTTCCGGCTGAGCAAAACCCACAATGTATAGATCGCCAGAATGGTGCCGAGCACAGGTTTCAGCAGCGTCAGAAAGGCAATCACGATGGCATAGATCCGACCCCAGGGCTGGCGGGTTAGAAGAGCGATGCCCACAATCAGCGACAGAAGGATGCGCGCCACAACCGCGATGATGATGACGTGCAGCAGCCAACCGCCAGGATGAAAAGGTCCGTACTCCCATGCGGTCGAACCATGCATCCACATCCGATCGCCCAGAACGCCGTGAAGAAACGGCAAAATGAGCAGCCAGCGCAGCGCCGAATAGATGGAAAACACAATCCACAGAATGCCCAGAGTTCGGAGATGCCCCGCTACTCTCGCGGTAGGAAAACCGGACGGAACAGGAATGCCTGCAGCTGGTGCTCCAGGCGGGGGCGCTGTGAATCCGGTTGGGGCACCACAATTCGGGCAAAATGGCTGCGTGTCGACTGCCTGACCGCATCGATTGCAATACATTGTGCGACGCTCCTTCTCCGTTCCATAAACAATACGCGAATCTCGCGAAGGCGGTTCCTGGTTTTGTGCGGGGGATGGTCAGGGCAATTGCTGTGAATGCATGTCCACCGCCGGGCTGCGGTTCGGATGATATTGCTTACAGCTTGGATCGGCTTGCTTCGATACCCTGCCTGATTCTGCCCGGACGAAAGCGACTACGATGGAATGTGACCATGCTGCCTGTTGTTCCCAGTCCCATGCAATACACCGGCGATGAGATGCTGGAGTTCCCGCGCTTGCGGGAGCTTGTCGCCGGCTACGCAAGCACTGCGCCTGGACGGGAGTGGACGTTGGGGTTGTCGCCTTCCCGCGACGCCGCCTGGGCGGCCACGGAACAGCAGCGCGCGGGGGAAGCGCTGCGGCTGCTGAGAGGCGGATTCAACTTCGATTTCCATGGACTGATCGATCCTACGTCGTGGCTGGAGCGTGCGCGTATCGTGGGCGCTGTTCTGGAAGTGGAGGAGCTGCGCGGACTTTCCACGCTGGTTGCGCGGTTTCGTGCGTTTCGAGAATGGGTGGCTGGACTTCCCGAGGATTTGGCCCCATCCGTCGCGGAAACTGAGAAACAGGGTGCACTTGCGATTTCTTCGTTCCGTGAACTGGCCACTCCGTTGATGGAGGCTCAATTTTCCGGGCTGCTTGCATCGATCGATGGAAAGTTTGACCCGGATGGTTCGGTGGCCGATCATGCCTCGCCGGAGCTGGCGCGGATTCGCCGCCAGATGGAGCGGCAGCAGCGAGCGATTGAAGAGGGTTTACGAGCCATGCTGCGCCGGTTGGGGCCGGAGGGTTCGCTGCAGGAGGACTTGATTACGGTACGCGGCGAGCGGTTTGTTCTGCCGGTAAAAGCGGAATGGAAGCGGCGCGTTCCCGGCGTGATGCATGGGACGAGTTCGAGTGGTCAGACATTCTTCATCGAACCGATCGAGACCATCGAGCAAAACAATGAGCTGCAACGGCTGCTCGAAGAAGAGCAGGCCGAGGTGCGGCGGATTCTCGCGGCGATGACTCGCCAGGTCGCTGCGCATGCGCAGGCGATTGCCGCCTGCGCGCGGGTGCTGGCAGAAATGGAATCGCTGTTTGCGCGCGCGCGTTTTGCGCTGGATTTCGACTGCACCGCTCCGATATTTTCTTCGCCGGGCTCGGAACGGATCGCGTTGAAGGGCGCTCGGCATCCGCTGCTGGAACAACGCCTTCGGCGGGAGCGTCGAGAGACTGGATCGCATGCCGCGCCCGAAGGCACTTCCGCGCCAGCAATTGTTCCGCTGGATTTGGAACTGCCGCCGGAAGCACCGCAGTTGATCATCAGCGGGCCGAATACCGGTGGCAAGACTGTGGCGTTGAAGGCTGTGGGGCTGCTGGCTTTGATGGCACAGGCGGGAATTCCGGTTCCGGCCGATTCCGCGGAGCTGCCGCTGTTCGATGCCGTGCTGGCCGATATCGGGGATGCGCAATCGATCGCGCAGAATCTTTCCACATTTTCGGCGCACATTACGCGGCTGAATGCGATCTCGGAACTGGCCACTTCGCATTCGCTGGTGCTGCTTGACGAGCTGGGCTCAGCCACCGATCCGGAGGAGGGCGCGGCGCTGGCAGCCGCGATCGCGGCGCACTTTGCGGCGCGTCGAGCGTGGTGTTTGATCTCGACCCATCACACCTCGCTGAAGGTGTACGCGGCGAATACACCGGGGGTGCAAAATGCGGCGGCGGGATTCGAGGAAGAGACATTCGCTCCGACGTATCAGATCCGTGTGGGTGTGCCAGGGGTTTCGGCGGGCATCCACATTGCCGAGCGGCTGGGTCTGGATGCGGCGATCATCTCCGGGGCGCGGGAGCGGATGGGCAAGCAGGCGGAGGAGATCGGAAAATTTCTGGACCGGTTGCACGCGGACCTGCTGGCGGTGAATACGGAGCGTGCCGAGCTGCAGCGCCGGGAGCAGGAGATTGCGCTCGCCCGTAAGCGGCTGGAGCGGGAAGGACGGCAGGAGCAGCAGCAAAAAGTCCGGGAGATGGAAGCCAAGCTGGGATCGCTGCTGAAGGAATTTGAATACCAGGTGCGGGAAGCGGTGCGCGGGATTGAAGACCGGGCGGCGCAACAGAAAGTCGCCAAACAGGCAGAGCGGGGGCTTTCGAAACTGCGGCGAGAGTTTCGTGAGCAGGTGGACGCGACCGTTGTGGCGCACCATACCGGCGCGGACAGGAACGATCCCAACGCTCAGCCTCACATCGTTCGAGCCGTGAGCGTGGGGGATACGGTGAAATTGCGGTCTCTGGGTCAAAACGCACGGATCGAACGACAGGTGGACGCGGAGAATTTTGAGGTGTCCGTGGGGGCGCTGAAAATGCGAATTCGCCGCAACGATATTGCGGAAGTGGTGGTCTCGGCTGCGGACCGCGCTCGGCAGACTTCTCCCGTGGTGGCGGCGCGCAGCAAGGGTATCCATATTTCGCTCGCTCGTGAAGGCACTGCGGGAGCTATGGAGATCAACGTGATCGGTCGCAATGTGGAGGAAGCGATCGACGCGGTCGAAAAATTCCTCGATCAGGCGTTTCTCGAGGGATTGCCGCGCATCCGGATTGTGCATGGCAGCGGCATGGGGATTCTTCGCAAGGCGCTGCGTACGCATCTGACGAAACATCCGCAGGTTGCCGGGGTCAGCGAGCCGCCACACAACCAGGGGGGCGCGGGGGCAACCGAGGTCGAGCTGCGGCAATGACCGCATCTGTCAAAAGCGAGAGCTGTTCGACTCGTCTTTCGGATACTGCATCTTAATTTTTGCGAGATCGAACCATGATTCAAGTGATTACAGTGGAACGCGAGTATGGAACGCAAGGAGCGGAATATGCCCGCCAGTTGGCCGAGCATCTGGGCTGGGATCTTGTCGACCATTCACTGATCGAAGAAGTTGCAAGACGGGCGAACGTGCCGTCATCCGTAGTGCAACGCCACGATGAGCAACTGGATCCCTGGTACAACAAGGTGGGCCGGGCTTTCTGGCAGGGCAGCAACGAGCGGGCGACGAGCGTGGTGGAGCAGGAAATCTTCGATTCGACCCGCATGACCGGCCTGATCCAGGAAGTGATGAAAGAGAGGGCGGCGGCGGGAAAGTGCATCATCGTGGGTCGCGGCGCCGCTTGCGCGCTGCATGGAGTGCCCAAATGCTTCCATATATTTGTCTATGCATCGATGGCGAGGAAAATTCGCTGGTTTGAGCAGACATTTCCGGGCAAAACCCAGGTGGCGGAGCGGGAGCTGCTGGCGACCGACCAGCGGCGCGCGGAGTACGTGGCCCATTTTTACCGCAATGTGTGGAACGACTATCGGCTTTATCACATGATGTTGAATTCCTGCATGGGTTTTGAAGCCATGATCGGGGCGACCATCGAAGCGACCGGGATATAGTCACACCGCTCTCTGCGCCGGCAGGGTCTATCCCGGTGAACTGATCCAGCCTGATTGCGAAACATGGGGCCATTTATCTTGCGTAAACACGCGAGCATGCGGGCGCCCAGATGCAGCGCTTTCATCCGCGGCTGAATTATCGAAGGTAGACTATCGCAAGGTGCCAATGTCGCTTACATCCGGAGTAAAAAGGCTCGTTGAGAGGTTGCAGGCCAATGAACTGGCCATGCGCCTCCATCGGTCTCAGATGCTTGTGCTCTGCTATCACGCGGTGGTGGCGGAGCCGCGCCCGGATCCCTGGAGTTACGACAACTGTGTGGACCGGCAATCCTTCCGGGAACAACTTCGCTGGCTGAACTCCTCGATGGAGCCGACGGATCTGGCTGGACTGCGTCGATGGCGCGACGGCGAATGGACGGCGAAAAAAGGCCCGCTGCTGGTCACATTCGACGACGGATATCGCAACAACCTCACCGAGGCCGCGCCTGTCCTGAAGCAGGAAGGCGTGCCCGCGCTTTTCTTTCTCACGACGGGATATGTGGATACGGAACGGCTGCTGTGGAACGATGAGGTGCGGATGCGGGTTCTGCATTGGACGGAGCGAGAAATTCGATTGCCTTCCGGAGAAGTGAGAGTGGTTCCATCGGAATTAGGTGAGCGCCGCAGCCTGGCGGACGAGGCGGGGCAGCGCACAAAGCGGCTCGCCGCGCACTCCTGCGCGGAATACCTTGCCTATCTGCGTGCCAGCACTCCGTCGGTTGAACCAATGGACGACATGGAGGCCCGCGCGTTTATGTCCTGGGACGAGGCGCGGCAATTGAAGGCCATGGGTTTCGAGATTGGCGCGCATACCGTCCAGCATCCGATCCTTTCGCAGGCGGACAATGGTTCAGTGGACGTGGAACTGCGCGAGAGTAAGGCAACCCTGGAACGGGAATTGAATTGCGCGTGCATTTCGATGGCATATCCGAACGGCACCGAGATGGACGTGAATGGAGCTGTGGTCGATAGCGGCCGCCGCGCGGGGTACGATTGGAGCTTCATGACAACGCCGCAGTGGTCGAAAACCGATGACGACCCGCTCCGCATTCCACGGGTGTGCGTTCCGGGGCACGCAGGTCTGGACGCGTTCAAGCTATATGCCAGCGGGCTTCGCAATCTGCTGGCGCGATAGCAGCGGGTTGGGCATCTCCCTTCCGCTGGGATATTTCTGAGGCTACGAGCGCATCCAGCGTGCCATGGCCTGGATGGACTCGGCAATTTTCGCTCCGATGCGAAGTCCGTCCTCGAGCGGCAATCCGTAGGGATCTTTGATTTCAAGCTGCGGCGGGTCGGCGAACATTCCCAAAAAAATCGTCTTGCGGAGGGCATCGGGAAATTGTTCTTTAAGGTGAGCGTAGTTGTTCAAGTCCATGATCGCGACTACGTCCGCGTCCTCGATCATGGCTGCCACGACGCGGCGGGAGCGATGAGCAGAGAGGTCGGTGTCGACTGATGTCGCGACGGAGTGCATGAAGCCGGGCGAAAGACGAGACTCTCGCTGATGGAAGCCGGCCGAGGCCACTTGAACCTCCGGCATATGGAACCGGGCGAGCGCTTCGGCCAGCGGGCTGCGGCAGATATTGCCGTAGCAGAGAAACAGGATGCTCTTCCTGCGTTTTTGACCGAGTGCGCGTAGCACGGCCTTCTGTTCGACAGATAGAAGGTACCGCTTGAGAAAAAAATCGCGCAATGGGCCGAACGTTTTCGCCGTGATTTTTTTCGCGATCTCAGCGGCTACTTCACCCAGGCTGTGGAATGTGATCGCCAGGTCGCGTAGGTCGAAAAAATCCCAGGACTCGCGACGAAGCAGGGGCCGCCCGTATTCGAGAAAGGAGGCTATGCGGGGCCGAGTTAGCAGCAGGGGATCGGAATGGTCGGCGAGCAGATTAGCCCGCATCCAGTAAAAGTCGTTAGCGGCATTCCGTGTGCGATACCCCACTTTGTAATTCGACTGAGGAGGCGGAGGAGCGCCGGCGGCGAGCGCCAGCAGCCC
The DNA here is from genome assembly GCA_963744615.1 of uncultured Acidobacteriota bacterium. Classification (GTDB taxonomy): domain Bacteria; phylum Acidobacteriota; class Terriglobia; order Terriglobales; family Acidobacteriaceae; genus JAKAAZ01. The sequence continues at coordinate 249,278 of CAVUUE010000002.1, read as the reverse complement.
TGCGGGAAAATTGACGCCAGAGTCGATACTGAGCGCCAGCGATCCCCAGAGACGCGGATTTATTTCCACCAAGAAGAGATTGCCGGCGACCGTCCGTTTGAATTCCACCATCGCGACACCATGCCAGTTGAGGGCGCGAAGCAGTCGCTCCGCCGGCTCGATCAGCGAAGGGTCGGCGGCAATGGATTGTCTATAGGAGCTGGCGCCACCGGTCAGCGGCACTTCGTGAAGGCGCGCATGGGCGAAGTGCCAGCAGGGCTCGCCGTGATTGAACAGCATCTCGACGCCTACGCCATTTCCCTGGATATACTCTTGCTCCTGGACATCGATTTCGGAGTACGTAGTGGTGAGCGCGGAGTTCCATTCAGACAGGTTGCGGGCGATGGTGACAACGTAGCTGCTGACGATGCCTGCGCGCACTCGCTTACTATGGATAGGTTTCAAGACGACGGGATATTGATCGGGTGCCGCACTTGATTTCGTAACCATTCTGGAGCGGGGCAGCAAAATGCCGAGTTTCGACGCCAGCTGCCGGGTCGCTTCCTTGTCCAATGCGAGCTTGAGGCTTTCGGGGGGAGCGAGAACGGCGCGCTGGCGGGCCGACGGCGACATTTCCGGAGTCAGAAATGCCATCAATGCGCGCTCTGTAACAGGAACAATCAGGTCGTAATTCTGATCGCGATGAAGCTCGGAAATCCAGGTTGCGAGATGATCGCCGGCGATTGGGTGGATCATAGACTCGCCGACATAGCGCGAGCGAAATGCGAGACAGGGCTGGCTGGCAGCGGCGTGAATCCTTGCTCCCAATCTTCCGAGACTTTGAATGGTCTCCAATCCGGCGGAAGAGTCGGCATCGAGGATGAGGACTTTTGCTGTCATTGGTAACTGTATTTTCGCAGATCGAAGCCGTTAGGCATTCAGCGAACGATGGCGGATCAAAATAGCTCGGGAATGGACTGGAAGGCGATCCGCGTGGGAGCGGCGGCGCGCGCCAGATGCATGCTGGCGAAGTAGAGCGTCTCGGTGCCGTACTTATGGTTGAGGCGGTCCATCGTGTTTGCCAGTTCTCCCCGGCCCACTTCTTCTTCCAGACCACTGAACAGGTTCAGGGTGTGCAACGCATCCGGCACGAGATCGAGCAGTGTGACACTGACAAGAAAAGGTTTCTGGTGGAGCGCGGCCGCGGGTCGCATGGCCCACAATTTTTGCAGCCCTTCGATCATGGTCTGCGAATCCTGACACTCGATGAGGCGAAGTTGCTCCGACCAGGTCTGCTGAGGAATGCCGGAATGATGTTTTCCGCGCGCGTCGTCCTTCGGTACGGCGAAGTGCAGGCCCAGAGAGATCCGCGCAGCCCATAGATGCTGCATGCGCAAACGCATTGCGGCTTTGTGCAGCAATTTGTGCGCGATGGCATACGCTCCCTCCGGGGTTCGGAACTCCGGAGGCAGCACGTGTTGATGGCCGATGGATTTTGGATGCTCGAGATCGGCATCGTGGAAATCTGCTCCACGCAGCCAGTGCCAGAGGCGCTCCCCTTGGACGCCTCCCCAGGCCTGACCCAGCTGCTCCGGCGTGAGCGCGACCAACTCTGCCATGGTATGAACGCCCTGAGAGTTCAAGCGGCGTTCCATGCGGCTGCCGACTCCGACCAGATCGCGCAGAGTTAAACCGAGCAGCGCGTGAGGGAGCAGATCGCGTGTCAACGCCATCAGGCCGTCCGGCTTTTCCATGTCGGAGGCGATCTTCGCCAGATAGCGGTTAGGCGCGAGACCGATGGAGCAACGAATCGTGGCGCCTGCTTTTTCCCGGATGGCGGTTTTGATGCGCCGCCCCAGATGCATAGCCGCCAGCAGGGGCTGTTCGCGTCCGATCAACTGGCAGGCCATTTCGTCGATGGAGCGCACCGAGGACACGGGAATGCAGCCCTCGACGGCCTCGACCACGCGATGATGATATTTGATATAGAGCTCGTGCCGTGCCTCCACCAGAACCAGATCCGGGCACATGCGTTTCGCCTCGCCAACCTGGGTGCCGGTCCTGATGCCGAAGGCCTTGGCTTCATAACTCGCAGCGATGCAGCAGGTAGTGTCGACCATGGCTGGAACGACGGCAATGGGTCGGTTTCGAAGCGTGGGTTCGACCTCCTGCTCGACGGAAGCGAAGTAGGAATTGAGATCGAGAAAAAGCCAGCGGACCCGAGGCATCGCGGGATTCTGGGTGGAAACCACGGAGGTGGGAGTGGGAGCCATTGCGCCGAAATTCGCTGATCCTTCGCCCGATTGTCTGCCCAGAGAGTACTTCGACGCAAATAGCGAATCACAAACGAGGCATATTCGGCGAAATCCACAGAAGATTCACTTTCTTTGCCTCCAAGTCAACTTTTATTCGTAAGATGGAATCTACCTAAGCATTAGGGAGTCTCCCATGATTTGGACCGATTTGGCTTCGGTGTGTCAATGGCTACAGAGGGCGGAGCCGATGCTTCCTTACATTGCTGCCTCGGTGAGTGTTGGCATTCTTTTTGGATGCGCCGTGACGAGCTGGTTCGCCCCTTCTGAAAAGAAAGATTGTCTGTTCCACCGCGAAGTTCTGTAGCGCCTCGTTCTCGCGGTTCCACCCCGGTTTCTGCGGCCGGGTGTCTCGCCGGGCGCGCATTCTCTCTATAATCCACTCTTGATGAGTGTCCAATCGAAATTACAGGAACTGGAACGCCGCAATTCCCTGGCTGAAGAAGCCGGTGGGGCGGCGAGGCGCGAGCGTCAGCATCGCGAAGGCAAACTGTCGGCCCGAGAACGGGTTGACCTGTTGCTCGACGAGGGCAGTTTCGAGGAGGCGGACCGATTCGTCACGCATCGCTGCACGGATTTCGGTATGGACGAGCAGCAGATTCCAGGCGATGGGTTCATTACCGGGCACGGGCGCATCCACGGGCGAGTGGTGTTCGTGTTTGCACAGGACTTTACAGTATTCGGCGGGTCGCTATCGGAAACCAACGCGGCAAAGATTATCAAGCTGATGGAGATGGCGATGCGGGTGGGCGCGCCGATCCTGGGGCTGAACGATTCCGGCGGAGCGCGGATTCAGGAGGGCGTGGTTTCGCTCGCCGGGTACGCGGATATTTTTCTGCGCAACACGCTGGCGTCCGGAGTCGTGCCGCAGCTGTCGGCGATCATGGGGCCGTGCGCGGGCGGAGCGGTATATTCTCCGGCGATCACGGACTTCACGATCATGGTGGACAAGACTTCGTACATGTTTGTGACCGGGCCGGATGTGATCAAGACGGTGACGCATGAAGAGGTGACGAAGGAGGAGCTTGGCGGTGCGGGCACGCATAATGCAACGTCCGGGGTGGCGCATTTGATGGCGCACGACGACGCAGAATGCCTGGCGATGATGCGGGAGCTGCTGACGTTTTTGCCTTCGAACAACCTGGAAGAGCCGCCGCGCAAGCCGACCCAGGATCCGGTGGACCGCGCCGATCGCGAGCTGGACACGCTGGTGCCGGAGGCGGCGAACCAGCCATACGATACGAAGGATGTCATCCACCGCATTGTGGATGATGGCTATTTTTTCGAAATTCACGAGCATTATGCGCGCAATATCGTGGTGGGATTTGCGCGGATGAATGGGCGCTCCGTCGGGATCGTTGCGAACCAGCCGGCGTTTCTCGCCGGGGTGCTCGACATTAACGCCAGCGTCAAGGCCGCGCGGTTCGTGCGCTTCTGTGACGCATTCAACATTCCGCTGATTACGCTTGAAGACGTTCCGGGATTTTTGCCGGGGACGCAGCAGGAGCATGGCGGCATTATCCGGCATGGAGCGAAGCTGCTCTATGCCTATGCGGAAGCGACGGTGCCGAAGCTGACCGTGATCACGCGCAAGGCGTACGGTGGGGCTTATTGCGTGATGAGCTCGAAGCACATCCGCACCGACCTGAATCTGGCATGGCCGACTGCGGAGATTGCGGTAATGGGTCCGGAGGGCGCCGTCAATATCGTGTACAAACGCGAGTTGGACCAGGTGGTGCAGCAGGCGCGGGCGGTGTGGCCTTCAGGGAAGCCGTTTACGGAAGAAGACAAGTTGAGAATTCTGGCCGAGGCGCGCAATGAGAAAGTGGAGGAGTTCCGCGAGCGGTTTGCTAATCCCTATGTGGCAGCGGAGCGTGGATATGTGGATGCGGTGATCCGGCCCAGTGAAACGCGGCGGCATTTAATCCGCGCGCTGGAGATGCTGGACACCAAGCGTGACAAGAATCCGCCGAAGAAGCATGGGAATATCCCGCTGTGAGGAATTGCATTTTCACGCGAATGCCCGCGTCACGCGGGAAAACAGTGCGATGGTCGGCACCTGGTGCGCATGCCAGAGTTGAGTGTCATCGCAGCAACGTATTGCTAAGGTTTGCGCTTTCTGGTTTGTTTCAAAGCCGCCAAGCTGCGAGCATAATGTACTCGCGACAGATATGTAACCGACACTGTTACGGGATCTGTTTCAGGATGGACAATGGTGCAGTCGGATAACCAGAGCCTCGAACCAGGAATTGTTACTGACTTCAGCGAGCGGCTGAGTTATGCGGGATATTTGCGGCTGAAGGAATTGCTGGGACAGCAACAGCCGCTGTCGAGCCCTGAACATCACGATGAGATGCTGTTCATCATCCAGCATCAGGTCGCGGAGTTATGGATCAAGCTGCTGATTCATGAGCTCTCGGCAGCGATTACACATATCCAGCAGGATCGGCTCGACCCTTGCTTCAAGATTCTGTCGCGCGCAAAACTGATCCAGATGCAACTGTTCGACCAATGGGCGGTGCTGGAGACTTTGACGCCGTCGGAATACATGGAATTTCGCGGGGTGCTGGGAAACTCTTCCGGCTTCCAGTCGCACCAGTATCGCAAGCTTGAATTTTTGCTGGGAAACAAGAACCGCGCGACTCTAGCGGTGTTTGCGCACGATCGCGCGATCTACTCCGATCTGAAAGAATGCCTGGAGGCGCCCAGCCTTTACGATGAATTTCTGCTGTATCTGGCGCGGCGCGGTTTCGCCGTGCCCGCCGCCTGCACGGAACGGGACTGGTCCGAGCCGCACGACAAGAATGACGAGCTGGTCGAAATCTTCCGCAAGATCTATGAACAGCCGGCTACCTATTGGGACGCCTATGAGATGTGCGAAAAACTGGTGGACATCGAAGAATATTTTCAACTGTGGCGCTTTCGCCACATGAAGACCGTGGAGCGGATCATCGGATTTCGGCAGGGGACCGGCGGCTCTTCCGGCGTTGGATTTTTGCAGAAGGCGCTGGAACTGACATTTTTTCCTGAATTGATTGCCGCACGCACCGGATTGCGACAGAAATGACAGAGCGAATTTCTTCCGCGGTCGCCGCGATGGGCGATGGGGAGCTGACCGAGGCGGCACTGGAGCGCCACATCTTCCCGCTCTTTTCCAAAGTTCTGGCAGGCGAGGACATTTATCTCGCGAATCATTCACTCGGCCGGCCGCTCGATCAGACCGGCGATGATCTGGCTGAGGCTTTCGAACTATGGCAGAGCAAGCTCGATGGCGCGTGGGAGCACTGGCTCGCCGAGCGCGAGGATTTTCGTAGGCGGATTGCCCAGTTGATCGGCGCGAGCCGTCCGGACGGCATCGTTCCCAAAACCGCGGCCGGCCAGGGTCTGCGGACAGTGCTGAATGCGTTGCCCGGCAAACCGCGCGTCTTGAGTACGCGCGGCGAGTTCGACTCCGTGGACGTAATCCTAAAGCAGTACGCGCATTGCGGCAGGATTGAGATGCTGTGGTTGGAAGCGGAGGAAAACGGCGAGTTCAGTGTGGACAGGCTGATCGAGCGACTGACTGCGCAGCCGTCCCGCGAAGCTGTCGATCTGGTCGTGGTGGCGCACGTGATGTTTATGACGGGCCAGGTAATGGAGGGGATGGCTCGACTGGCAGCTGCGTGTCACAGCGTGGGCGCTCGGCTGCTGGTGGATGCGTATCACTCGGTCGGTGTTTTCCCTGTCGATGTGGAGGCGATGGGCGCGGACTTCCTGATCGGAGCCAGTTATAAATACCTTCGCGGCGGACCGGGCGCCGGTTTTCTCTATGTGTCGCCCGAAAGTGCTGGCAAGCGATTTTGAGCCGCTTGACATGGGTTGGTTTGCGAAGCAGGATTTCTTTCAGTTTGAAAGGCCCGATCCACCGCGACTTGGTGCGGGTGGGGACGCATTTTTGGAGGGCACACCGCCGGTTTTCACCTGGTACCAGGCGCGTGCCGGCCAGCAATTTGTTCTGCGCGTGGGAGTGCAGCGTCTGCGAAAGTACGGCTTGGATCGCCTGCGGCGGTTGAAGCAGCACCTTGGTGATCGCGGCATCGAATCGCAAGGTGGGGACGAGCGGCATGGCGCATTTCTGACGGTCCGCCATCGAGAGGCGATGCAGTTGCCGGAAAAACTAGCGCGTTTAGGAGTTCGCACAGACGCGCGTGGGGAGTGGCTGCGGCTCTCCCCGGACTGCCTGACCCGCGAGGAGGAGATGGCGCGCGCGGCTCAGGCACTCGGCGAGGTTTTCTCCGCATTCCGTTGCTGATGGGCGGGCGGCCGATTAGCGCACGCCTTGAATTTCGAGAACAGCCGAACCTAAATTGGATCGGAGGATATTGGGCTTCACAACCTCTCTTTCGAGAGGATTTAATCCTTATCCAGCTCCGCGTCCAGATTTATGGGATTGTCGGTAACCAATAGCTCACGCTGCCACATTTTGTAACCTTTTTTCGACACCGTTATCTGGTGAGTGCCGTTGGGCAGGTCCATCTGAGCTGGGGTGTTTCCAAGGAAGTTGCCATCCACTTGTACGTCAGCTCCAGTTGGATTCGAAACAATGGAGAGCTTTCTAGCGTTGGGGACAGTCGAGAGTGCCGCTGGACCCGTTGCCGCCTGGGGTGTGAACCTCGCAGGGTCGAGGGTCACGTTGCCATTGATAAAGGACGTTATGGGCGTGCCTTGGGGAATTGTTATGTTTTTTCCTTTTACGAAAAGAAACAGAGGAGCAGCAGGGAAGAAAACGATCGCTGTTGCTACCATCGCTCCAGTCATTGCCCCAACGTGGCTACCACCCTTTTCACCTTTTACCGCGCGCAGAGCTACTTTCTCGTTGTTGTTTAGATGTACGCTGTCGATGTTGACATTCAGTTTTCCCGCGCGTCCCATTCTCCGGGCGGGAAGAACGTCCGTAACGGTTCCTTTCGCCGTAGCACCCCTTGAAATCACAACGTAGCCATCCACGGAGACGTCGTCAACTACCTGGAATGCTATCTCTTGCCCGATCTTTGCGTCCTTTGAAGATATGGTTTCCTGCAAAGTCAACCGGACCGGAGTGCCGTCCTCTAATACATTTTTTGCCGGGCTGGAAACGTTTGCTCGCCCAGACGTCGTTGGCGATTGAGGCAGTACATACAAGGATGTGGATAAGATCAGGCAGATTGCAAAGAAATGTCTCATTCAAAGCTCCCTTTCGCATAATGTTCAATTTTGGATACGCGAACGAAGAGTAAATGGACCAGGTAGGGCAGTAAAGATAAATATCGTGTTTCTAGAGTTGCAGACTGCCATCGCCCAGATTGCGAGCAGTTTCCTGTAAAGAACTGGCTGCAGCTGCCGGAGCGGATACATACTTCCAGCAAGCCTATTCGCCAAGTCTCGCATCTCTGTTTCTCAGCATCCAAATTTCTTCGGAGGTCACCTTCGGCATGAATCCCCCATCTGACAATTCTTCGCGTGTGCCGCTTCCTTTTGAGACTCGTGCGCTGCCCCCAGGCGCGCGTGTGGTTGGGCCTACGCCGGCTACTGAGCCCATTCGGGTTTCGATGATCGTCAAGCGCAGAAACCCGTTGAACCTGGAGGAGCTTGGAGGCCGGCAATTGTCGCAGCAGGAATTCCTCGACCAATATGCGGCTGATCCCGCAGCGTTCGATGAGCTTCGCGGGTTTGCGCAGGCGCATGGTCTGGCGATCGATGAATCGGCATCGAGCCTGGAGCGGCGGACGCTGGTGATCTACGGGACGGCCGAGCAGATGCGCGAAGCGTTTGGCGTGGGTCTCCAGCAGATCGAGCACGGGGAGCAGAGCTATCGCGCGCGCACGGATGCGATCACGATGCCGCAGTCCTGTGCGGTACTGGTTGATGCTGTGCTTGGATTCGATACCCAGCCGCTGGCGCGGCCGCATTATCGTCGACTGGCGGACCTGGACCACACGAAGAATCTGCGACCCGCGGCCGCGGGGGCCCAGGCGTACCTGCCGCGGCAGGTGGCGCAGTTTTACAGCTTTCCGGCGGGGGCGGATGGCAGCGGCGAGACCATCGGGATTTTAGAGCTGGGCGGAGGTTACACCACTACAGACATCCAGCAGTATTTTCAAAACCAGAACATCGCTCCGCCCAACGTGGTGGCGGTATCTGTCGATGGCGGAGCGAATGCGCCGACGAACCCCAGTGGGGCGGACAGCGAAGTGATGCTCGATATCGACATTGCGGCCAGTGTTGCGCCGGCGGCGAAGATTGCCGTATATTTTGCGCCGAATACCGATCAGGGATTTCTCGATGCGCTGACGACGGCGGTGCATGACACGACGAACCATCCCTCGGTGATTTCGATCAGCTGGGGCGGCCCGGAATCGGGCTGGACCCAGGCAGCGATGACGGCATTCGACGATGCCTGCCAGTCGGCCGGGGCGCTGGGCGTGACGATTGCGGTTGCGTGCGGAGACAACGGGTCTTCGGACGGCGTGAGCGACGGCGCGAACCACGTAGACTTTCCTGCCTCCAGCCCGCACGTGCTGGCCTGTGGCGGGACAGAGATCACGACCAGCGGGACGACCTTAACTGATGAGGTGGTGTGGAACGATGAGGCGCAGGGAGGTGGCGCGACGGGTGGGGGCGTGAGCGCGATTTTCGCATTGCCAACCTGGCAGCAGAATGCGAACGTACCCGCACCTGCGGGAAGCGCGGGCGGACGGGGAACGCCTGATGTCGCGGGTGATGCCGCTCCCGGGACGGGCTATCAGATTCAGGTCGACGGACAGAGTGAAGTGGTCGGCGGCACCAGTGCAGTCGCGCCTCTGTGGGCGGGGTTGGTGGCTTTGCTGAATCAGAAGCTGGGCAAGCCGGTTGGATTTCTGAATCCGCAGATCTATCCTCTGGTGGGGACCGCGGCGTTCCGCGATATTACGAGCGGCAACAACGGAGCGTATAGCGCGGGGCCGGGATGGGACGCGTGTACGGGCCTGGGATCACCAGTGGGGAGTTCGCTACTGTCACTGTTACAGAAGGCCTGACAGGATCCCAATCTTTCGCAGGACAAGCGAAGAAATGGTTCGACCGGGATTCTATCGAGCGGCCGGTATACCATAGCTAAAACAATGGGAGTCCTATGGATCTAACCGCGCTGCGCGCGCAGGTGTATGAGGCGAACATCGGCATTTATCGAGCGGGGCTGGTCACGATGCACAGCGGGAATGCCAGCGGCATCGATGAAACGCGCGGGTTCGTTGTGATCAAGCCGAGCGGCGTCGATTATGAGAAGCTGACGCCTGAGATGCTGGTGGTGACGGAGCTGAACGGCAAAAAGGTTGAGACCGGCGAGCCGGGGGATGCGTTGAATCCCAGCGTCGATCTGCCGCACCATCTGTACCTTTACCGGCACTGCCTGGATGTAGGAAGCGTGATCCATACGCACTCAAACTACGCAACCAGTTTCGCGTTGCTTGGACGTTCCTTGCCGGTTTATCTGACTGCGATCGCCGACGAATTTGGCGCGGAGATTCCCTGCATACCGTATACGGACAATGTTGGCGACCATATCGGAGAGGCGATTGTAGCCGGACGCACCCGCGCACCCGCTGTTTTCCTGGCGAACCATGGCGTGTTCGCCTTTGGCAAAGATGCGCGGAGCGCGTTGAAAGCGGCAGTGATGCTGGAAGATGTTTCGAAGACATGTCATCTGGCGCTGCTGCTGGGTGCACCACCGGAGATATCGGAAGAAGAAACAAAAAAATGGTATGACCGGTACCATTCCACGTACGGGCAACCGGATCGTCAAAAATAGAATGGGGCGATGGCTGGCGTGAACGATCGAAAAACCGCGGGTAACAATATGTATGTCGACCGTCGCCGCTTGTATGAGTGGTGCAAAGTTCCGGCGGAGGAGCTGCCGAAGCACGCCGCGTTGCGTGTTCCGTACCGGCAGGTCGCTGACTCGAGCGCTTTGGGCGCGTTGATGGCTCAAGAGCTGGTGGAGGTCATCGAAGAAAATGCAAGGTCGAGCCGCGGCACGAGGGCGATTATCCCCTGTGGGCCGAAGTGCTGGTATGAGCCGTTCGCGGCTATGGTGAATTCCCGGGGGGTGTCGCTCAGGAACTTCACGGTGTTCCACATGGATGAGTGTCTGGACTGGCAGGGTCAGCTGCTACCGGCGAACCACCCTTACAACTTTCGAACTTTCATGGAGAAGTTTTTCTATGCTCCGATTCGCCCGGAGCTGGCGGTTCCTGAGGAGCAGCGGTTCTGGCTTTCGCCCGCGACGGTCGAGACGACGCGAGCGGCGATTTCCGTCGCGCCGATCGATATCACCGTGGGCGGCTGGGGCCAGGACGGTCACGTTGCCTACAACCAGGCGAGTCGCGAGCCGTTTCATCATCCAACGGTCGACGACCTTCGCGACTGCACGATTCGCATCCAGAACAATAATGTCGATACGTTAATCGCGCTGGCGCAGCGCAGCTTCGGCGCGGCGTATCAGTTCGTGCCGCCGATGTCGGTGACGCTCGGGTTGCGGGAATGCCTGTCGGCGAAGAAAGTGCGGGTGTACAGCGACACGGGTTCGTGGAAACAGACGGCGTTGCGGGTGGCGCTGTTCAGCGAACCAGTGGCGGAATATCCCATGACGCTGCTGCAGGAACATCCCGACGCACGCATTGCGGCGACCTTGGAGACGGCGCGGCACCCGATCAGCGAAAACCCGGACTGGGAGCTGTTCTAACCGTGGCGATGGCGCTTGTGCCCGATCCGAAATCTGGGTTCACTCAGGTTGTCGGGATTGGCGGCATCGGCACGGGCGTGGTCTTCCAGTTGGAGGGCGCGCATACGCTGGGCCGGGAAGAAAGCCGAATGGGCACTCTGCTGGCAGGGCGGGACTATTGCAAGCTGCACATCGTAGAGCACTATATTGCGACCTTGATGGGAGCGAAAGCGGCGGATGCGCCGTTTCGAGTTGTGGCCGTGGGGGTCGTCGGTAACGACGCCGCGGGCGGCCAGCTTCTGGATGAGATGAGCGCCGCCGGCATCGATACCGAGTGGGTCCGCAAGGATGCGGAACGCGGCACTCTGTTCAGCACGTGTTTTGTCTATCCGGATGGCTCGGGCGGGAACATCACAGCGAGCAACTCGGCGGCGGCTTCGTTGAATGCCGGCGACCTTCGTCGAGCTGAAGAAGGGATGAGGACTGCGGCAGGACGTGGCATTGCTCTCTGCCTTCCAGAGGTGCCGCTCGAGGTTCGCCATGAGTTCCTGAAATTGGCGACGACATGCGGGAATTACCGCGCGGCCTCGTTTACGCGGTCGGAGATTCGACCGGCACAGGCGCTGGGCCTGTTCTCGATGATCGACCTGCTTGCGCTGAATCAGGAGGAAGCTTCGGTGCTGACCGGCTATGGTTATACCGCCGACGACACGGAGGGTTTTTTGTCCCGCTGTTCGGCTGCCTTGACGAGGCAAGGGCCGGCGATGCGGATCGTGATCAGCGCGGGTGCGGATGGAGCCTACGGCTTCGAGAATGGCACATGGAATTTCTGCCGCGCCCCGCAGGTGCCGGTTGTCTCGACCGGCGGGGCGGGCGATGCGCTGCTGGCGGGCGTGCTCTGCGGGCTGGTTGCGGGGTTGCCGTTCACGTCTCCGGGAACAGCGTTGAACATCAAGTCCGCCCTGGGGCTAGGAGTACTGCTGGCGAGCTTCAGCGTGACCTCCCCGGATGCGATTCACTTTCAGGCGGACCTGAAAGGATTGGAAGAATTCGCTTCGTCTGGGAAGATTTTTTTTGGCGGGAGCGTTGGGGCGGGTTCGAAGCAAAGCTCCATTCCGAGACGTTAAGCCAAGCCTGACGGCGCCTGCGTGAGAGGCCCGTGTAGCTAGAGGCAGGTGGGCGGATCCATTTACATTGGTCTGTTAATTTTGCCTTACAGTAAGGATGAATGCTGGAGTCTCTGGGCATATGAACGTAGAGCCGCTTATTCCGACGGAAGGTTCGAGCCTGGCCGCGCAGTTGGATCCAGGCGCGGACTCGGCAGCGCTTCCTTTGTGTGTGGATCTGGATGGCACGCTTGTCAAGTCCGACACCCTGCTCGACTGCCTGTGCGTCCTTGCGCGGCTGCGTCCGGCGGCGCTGCTACGGCTGCCGGTCTGGATGGCCAGGGGAAAAGCAGGACTTAAGCGGGAAATTACAGCACGGGCGCCCCTGGATGTGGCTTCTTTGCCTTTCAACGAGGCGCTGATTCTGTATTTGCGCGAGCAGGCCGCCAAGGGGCGGCGGCTGTATCTCGCGACGGGGGCCGATCGCGCACTGGCGGAGCGAGTCGCAAACCATCTTGGCATTTTTGAGGAAGTGTTCGCGAGCGATGGCTCGATAAACCTGACAGGCGCGCGCAAGCTGGACCTACTCGAGCGACGGTTCGGCCGTGGCGGCTTCGCTTACGTTGGCAACAGCCGCGCCGACCTTCCATTATTCAGGGTCTCCGCCGGGGCCATGCTCGCCAATCCGACGCGAGGACTCGGAAGCACACTGCGTCGCAATAAAATTCCTGTTCAAAATATTTTCCAGGATCGGAACTCTGTCACCGGTTCCATGTGGCGCGCGCTGCGAGTTCATCAATGGGCAAAAAATGTTCTTATCTTTTTGCCGCTGTTGCTGGCGCATGCGGTGGGGCTCGGCAAGCTGCTCGAATCGCTGATGGCCTTTTTCAGCTTCAGCCTAGTGGCTTCGAGCACCTACATCTTGAACGATTTGCTGGACATTGGTTCGGACCGGAGCCACGCGACAAAGCGCCGCCGCCCGTTTGCATCCGGCGATCTGTCTGCCCTGTTTGGAGCCGCGGTGGCGATCGTCCTGTTCACGGGCGGCATTCTGCTCGCGTTGCCGCTGGCGCCTCGATTCCTGGAGTGGCTGCTGGCGTATTTCGTCGTCACTCTGGCGTATTCCCTCTACTGCAAGCGAATTGTCATTGTGGATGTCATTATTCTTTCGGCGCTTTACACCCTGCGAATCCTTGCGGGGGCGGCGGCGGCGCGGGTGCCGATCTCCGACTGGATGGCAGGTTTCGCCATTTTTTTCTTCTTCAGCCTGGCGCTGGTCAAGCGCTTCAGCGAGCTTGAAAATCTGCGGGCACGAGGCACCGCGCCTTCGAATGGGCGCGGATATCTGGTCCACGACATGGAGCAACTGCGGTCCTTCGGCGCTGCCAGTGCATTCGCCTCGGTGGTCGTTTTCACGTTGTATATCAACAATCCGGAGGTGCGCGATTTGTATCACGCGCCGCAGCGTCTTTGGCTGCTGACTCCCGTACTGATCTGGTGGCTGTGCCGGGTGTGGCTGCGGGCTTCGCGCGGTCAGATGAATGAAGACCCGGTGATATTCGCGCTGACCGACCCGGCCAGCTTGCTTGCCGGGGCGGTAATATTTCTGATCGCGCTCTCGGCCTCGTTGTGATTTGGAAAAGATTCGGGTGGGTGTGCGAATGCGGCACCTGCGACGCTAGAGAATTAGGAGATAATGCCAGCCAAGCCGAAGCAACCCGTTTTTGAATCCTGGGGCCGGTATCCGAAGCTCGACTGCCGGGTGGAACCGCTGTTCTGGACAGATGAATTTCCGCGCGGCACGCGATTGCCGCCGGAAGTCCTTGCTGTGGGAATGGGGCGCAGCTATGGCGATGTCTGCCTGCTGGAACAAGGCACGCTGCTTTCGACGCGCGGCATGGACCGTCTGCTGCATTTCGACTCTGCCAGCGGGCTGCTGCGCTGCGAGAGCGGGGCGACGCTGGCGCAGATCCTCGATTTCGCCGTCCCGCGCGGCTGGTTTTTGCCCGTCACTCCGGGGACGAAATATGTCAGCATCGGCGGGGCGATCGCCAACGATATTCATGGCAAGAACCATCACGTTGCGGGCACGTTTGGCAGGCATGTGCCGCGATTTGAGCTGGTCCGCTCCGATGGAACGCGCCTGGTCTGCTCGGCGACGGAGAATGCGGAATTGTATTCGGCGACGATTGGCGGCATGGGCCTGACGGGCCTGATCACCTGGGCGGAGGTGCAGCTGCGGCCGATTGCATCGCGCAAGATACGCTACGACGGGATCAAGTTCAACGGTATCGATGAATTCCTCGCGATTGCCGGCGGCAGCAAGCATGTGGAGTGCACCATGGCTTGGATCGACTGCATCTCGCGAGGGCGTAATTTCGCGCGTGGCATCTACATGCAGGGCGATCACTCCGAAATCCTCGAGCCCCTGAAGCCCTCGAGCCGTCCAAAGCTTACCGTGCCATTCGATTTTCCTGCCTGGGTACTGAACCGCACGTCCATGCGAATCTTCAACGAGCTGTACTATCGCAAGCAGTTGCGGCGGCACGTCACCGGCCTGGTGGATTACGAACCGTTCTTCTATCCGCTCGACAGCATCCTGCATTGGAACCGGATCTACGGCACGCGCGGCTTTCTGCAGTTCCAGTGCGTGATTCCGTGGCTTTATGGCCGCGATGGAATCATCGCGATTCTTCAGGCGATTGCCGACTCCGGGCTCGCTTCATTTTTGGCGGTCTTGAAGGTGATGGGCGATGTCCCGTCGCCGGGCATGATGTCCTTTCCGCAGGCAGGAATTACCCTCGCGCTCGATATCGCCATTGTGCCCGGCGTGACCTTTCCGCTGTTCGATCGCCTCGCGGAGATGACGCGCGAACTGGGCGGCCGGCTCTACCCTGCCAAGGATGCGCGTATGACAGGGCCGCAATTCCGCTCTTTTTATCCGCAATGGGAGCAGTTTGCTCAGTATCGCGACCCGGCCTTCACATCCGCGTTCTGGGAACGGGTGACAGCCGATGCGTAGCCGTCCCGGACGTCCCGATGATATGCGGCAGCCAAACGAGGCTGGACGCGCGGACGATACTGCTCTGCTGCCGGACATGCTTGGCGCCAAATGGCGTCCAGGTAAGTCAGCGGGCAAAGAACGATCAGCTCCTCGCAGGATTGCCGTCTTCGGCGCTACCAGCGCCATTGCGCAGGCATGGATGCGGCTGCTGGCGCCCGGCGGCGCGAGCTTTTTTATTGTTGCCCGCAATGCGAACCATCTTGAAGCTGTGGCGCAGGACCTTGCCACCCGCGGCGCGGAAGTTGTCTATGTGGAGATCGCCAACCTCGACGAGACAGCGGCGCATCCAGCCATGCTGGAGCGCGCCGTTACCGCGCTCGGCGGCCTTGATTGTGCGCTGATTGCCCATGGAACCCTGGGAGATCAAACCGCCGGCGAAGAGGATTTCGCCACTGCTTTCGCGAGCTTCGAAACCAATTTTCTTTCGGCGGCCTCGCTCGTCACCTGGCTCGCGAACTACTTCGCCGCGCAGCATCATGGAACCATCGCCGTCATTTCCTCCGTCGCCGGAGACCGCGGCCGCAAGAGCAATTACATCTACGGCAGCGCTAAGGCGGGCCTCAATGCGTTCCTAAATGGAGTGCGCAATCGCGTGGACCGCGAAGGCGTGCATGTGCTGACCATCCGCCCGGGTTTTGTCGCCACGCCGATGACAGCGCATCTTCCCCAGGGTCCGCTGTTCGTCACGCCCGAAGTAGTTGCGCGCGACATTCTGCAACGCGATCGAGTCGCGGCGCGATGTTTTGTACACGCCGTGGTTCTGGCGCTGGATCATGGCCATCATCCGCGCTGTTCCGGAGTGGAAGTTCAAGCGGATGGATCTCTAGCGCGCTGTCTGCATTCCCGGCCTAGATCTGAGAGGCTGCAAGCGGACTCAGGATCAGATTCGTTATGTTGCTTACGATCTCCTCGAAGCTGTACCGCGGCTCAGCGGTAAGCTTTTTCCACGCTGGAGCGGAGCCGAATGCATCCCAGTTCGCGTTCAGCTCCTCCATATTGGCGAAGCTCAGCATGTAGGTCAGGCTCGGCATTCGCGGGCCGATCAGGGTGTCGCCGAAGAACACTGGGTGAAAACCGGCGTTTGTGAAAATCTCGAACTCACCATGGTGAAACATCTCAATCTTGCGGACATGGTCGCGATTGCTCGGGCTTTCGTACGTGCGCAGCTGAAAAATGCGTTTACTTTTCGCGGATGACGTGTCCGGCAGTGTAAGTCGCGGCCAGCCCTGAAACGCCAACAAGAGGGAGGTCTCAACCCGCAGAAATGCGGGAGCCGTCGCAGGCGCATTCCAGAACGGTTCCGCAGCCTTTAAAAATGCAGCGTCCTGCGCAAGACGCAAGTCCAATTCCGCCAGAGCTACAACTGAAAAACCCGGAATCAGCAAATAGAACGTCGGCGTCTCAGGCCCCATGACTAACTGGAAGGCTCCGACTGGTCCCATGCCCATGCGGGTCAGTGCCGGGATAAGAGCATCGGCAAAATAGTTCTCCGTCAGCTTCGTCTGTGGCCCGCTTTGCAGGCTATAGCGGCGAAGCTGGTAGAACTCGCGGGAGTGGGCCGCAGGCGCCTGGGCTGTGATATCACCGGCGACGGCAAAGGCTGCGGAGGCAAGGGAAGTGGCGAGAAATTGGCGGCGCTGCAAGGTATCCTCCAGGCGATGCCCAATTTTACGTCAGAGAACGCAGCTGCTTAGTTCCGCCGTTCTATCTCTCCACGAAACAGAATGACTCCCGGAACAAACGTCGTCGCAACCTCGTATCATGACTGGGGAGGGACAGTGCAATGATGGCCGGAAGATGGCAGCATTTTTGCGTAATGTTTCTGATCGGCGATGGAATGATGGCGGCGATCCGACCCGCGCGGGCCGCGAAGGCCTGGGTGGCCGGCCCCAAACCTTGGCGCGATCTGATGGAACATCTTGCCGAACATCCTGAACTGACGCGCGCGATCGGCATTGCCGAGGCGGGGTTCGGCCTGTGGTGGGCGATGCAGCAGGAGAAAGAATTCGAATCGAGCGGCGGCGACCAGGAAATCTGAGACGACGAAATGGAATTTCGCGAAGCAATCAAACTCGCGCTGCAGTCGCTATGGGCGAACAAGATGCGGACGATTCTCACGCTGATTGGGGTGGTGATCGGCGTGGCTTCCGTCATCATGATCGTGACCATGATCAATGGCGTCAACAAATATGTGGCGACCAAAGTCTACGGATATGGGGCGGACGTCTTTACCGCCAGCAAGATGCCGCAGGTAATTCTAAGCGGCGAAGAATATCTGAAATATACGAAGAGAAAAATCCTCCGCATGGAAGATTACGAGGCGGTTGCCCAGGAATGCACCGCCTGCACGCTCACGGGAGCCGAAATATCTAAAACGGGCACCGTCATTTCGAATCATCAGTCCGCCACCGCAGTTGGTATCAACGGCTGGTCCACCGACATGCTGCAAATGTACAACTACAACATTGCTCAGGGCCGCTCGTTTACGCCTACAGAAGAGGAGCATAACGCTAAAGTCGCGGTGATCGGCTATGACATCGTCGACAACGTTCTAGGACAAGGCGACCCGATCGGCCGGGAGATACGTGTCGATGGCACTCCCTACACTGTTATTGGAGTGGTAGAGCGCCAGGGCAAGACGCTGGGGCAGAGCCAGGACAATTTCGTCAGCGTTCCCATCTCCACCTATCAGGCCGTCTATGGGGCAAACGACTCCATCACCATTTACGGCAAAAGCGGGGGTGTTGGCGACAAACTGGAATATGCCTCGGACCAGGTGCGCGCCATTCTCCGCGCGCGGCGCCATGATGCTCTGGGCCAGCCCGACAGCTTCAGCGTGGACACGAATCAGAGCTTTGTAGGTCTCTTTAAAAGCTTCAGTCAGAGCTTCTTTGGCGTGGCCATCGGCATCTCGACAATTTCGCTTGTCATCGGCGGCATTGTCATCATGAACATCATGCTGGTGTCGGTAACGGAGCGCACGCGCGAAATTGGAGTGCGCAAGGCGCTGGGAGCGCGCCGCGCTGACGTTATGCTGCAGTTCCTGATTGAGTCCGCGACCATGGCGCTCGCCGGCGGCTTGATTGGCGTGATCGGGGGCGTTTCCATTGCGAAGTTGATCACGATCATTATTGGATTTCCGACGGAGATTGCGCTCTGGTCGGTGGCGGTTGGATTGTTTATGGCCACCGCGGTCGGCGTCTTCTTTGGCGTGTATCCGGCACGCAAGGCCGCCATGCTCGATCCCATCGTCGCGCTGCGGTCGGAATTGTGAGAACCCCCGTGGCTGGAGCAACGCCCGTGGCAGGAGGAGCGGCCGATGGCTGCCGGTAAATCCACAGAATCCGCCCGCATGGCGCTCGAGACGCTGCGTGCAAACAAGTTGCGTTCCGGTCTCACCATTCTAGGGATTGTGATCGGGGTAGCGACGGTAATCACGCTTTCTTCGTTCATCAACGGCTTGAATCGGAATATCGGAAACCTGGTAGCTTCCTTCGGCACCGATGTCTACTGGGTCTTTCGCTTTCCCGTCATCAACGTTCGCCCCACGACAGAGATGCTTGCCCGCAAGCAGCTCACCATGGAAAATGCGGAAGCTCTGGCTGCATTGCCTCATGTGGTCGCCGTCGCTCCCGCGCTGCAGTATGCGGACCATGAGCTGAATGTGGGAAACGTGTCGGTGAAATACAAGAACCGTCAGGTGCAGCACACCATTCTTGAAGGCGATACCGTGGCCGCGCCCGAAGTGAGCACCGTAAATATCGCACTGGGCCGCTATTTTTCAAAATACGAGCAGGACCAGCACTCCGACATCGTGGTCCTTGGCCATGACACTGCCGATCAGCTCTTTCGCGGCGAAGATCCGCTGGGCAAGGAGGTGGAAATCGGCGGTGACGAGTTCCGCGTGATCGGCGTGATGGAAAAACGAAAGACGGCGTTCGGCGGAGGGAAAAATCCCGAAGACAACTCCGCTTATTTTCCTATCGGGACATTTCAGAAGATCCATCCGGAGATAAAGGACTATTGGATCAGCGTGAAATACGACGACCCACAGTACAAGACCGCCGTGTATGACGAGATCGAGCAAACCCTGCGCATCCAGCGCAAGGAACGTTACAACCAGGAGGATAATTTTGCCATCTTCTCGCCCGACGCGATTACGCGTTTGTGGAACCAGCTGACCGGCGGCATTTTTATCTTCATGATCGGCGTCGCCAGCGTCGGTCTGATGGTTGGAGGCGTGGGTGTGATGAACATCATGCTGGTCTCCGTCACCGAGCGCACGCGCGAAATCGGGGTTCGCAAAGCGATCGGCGCAACCAAGCGAAACATTCTGGTGCAGTTCACCATCGAGGCGATTACCCTGTGCGCCGTCGGAGGGGTGATTGGCGTAGTTGTAGGCGGCGCGCTGACGCTTGCGGTGCGGCTCGCGCTGCCGAATATTCCTGCGTTCGTCTCCACCTTCTGGGCGATCACAGGTTTCGTAGTTTCCTGCGCCATTGGACTGATCTTCGGAATTTATCCCGCCTGGAAAGCGGCGAATCTCGATCCCATCGACGCACTCCGGTATGAGTGACGGCTCCCTGGCTCCGCGTCAATATAGTTAGTTTTGTAAACTAACTATATTTTCAATTCTGCACATTGCTTTGTGCAGAATTGAGAGACAATAGTCGAAGTTGCCCATGATTCCTGTTTCATCTCCCGCTTATAACTTTCCTCTCGTCGCACAGCTTGTCGGCGCCCTGTTTACAACTCTGACGCTGGCCGCGCTGGCGTACTCGGTGCTGGTTTTTCGCGCCACGCGCTCGTATACACGGCTGGCCCGGACGGCGCTGCCTGATTTTTATCCGGCGGTCAGCATTCTGAAGCCGGTAAAGGGGTTGGATTCGGAAATGTACGCGGCGTTTACGAGCCATTGCGCGCAGGATTATCGCGGCGAATACGAAATCTTATTCGGCGTGCACAGCATGGACGACGCTGCGGTTGCGGCAATCGAAAAACTGCAGCGTGAATTTCCCCAGCAGGCGATTCGGATCGTGGTCTGTCCGCAGGTGCTCGGCACGAACGGGAAGGTGAGCAACCTGGTGCAGATGATCCCGCAGGCACGTTACGACCATTTGCTCATCAACGACAGCGATATCCGAGTTTCGCCGCGCTATCTTCGCCACACTTTACCGGCGTTCGCGATTCCCTGCAAAACAAACAAGCCGGTCGGAATGGTGACTGCGCTCTATCGCGGACGCAGCCATGGCACCCTCGGGTCGCGGCTGGAAGCGCTCGGCATCGCGACGGATTTTATGCCCGGTGTTCTGACGGCGCGCTGGCTGGAGAAGGGAATGCGCTTCGGCCTGGGTTCGACATTGGCGGTTACGCGTGACGCGCTCGATGCGATCGGCGGGCTCGTGCCGCTGGTCAATTATCTGGCGGATGATTATGAGATTGGCGCGCGTATATCTGCAGCGGGATACCGGGTGGAGCTGGGTCGCGAAGTGGCAGAAACGTCCATTCCCGCGTACAGGTTTTCGCAGTTCGTCGACTCATCAGCTGCGCTGGGCGCGCGGTGTTCGCGATGCTCGTCCGATTGGCTATCTCGGCCTGTTGGTGACGTTTGGACTGCCTTGGGCGCTGGCGAATTTGATCGCGGCCGGCGCTTCGCTCGACAGCATCGCGTTGCTGAGCATCATGCTGGGCGTGCGGGTGGCGCTGGCATTATCGATCGGTTTCGCTGTGCTGGGCGATCGGTGGAAGTCTACGCGATCTATGGCTGTTGCCGCTGCGGGATATTGTCGCACTCGGGATATGGATCTGGAGCTTTGCGGACGATCATATCGTCTGGCGTGGGGAGCGGTATCTGCTCCGCAAAGGTAAATTGATTCGTCCGCGATCAAAGTATCCGGCACTTTGAACCCACGTCTCAGAATAGAAACGTGGGCACCCGATACTGCTTTCCGCGAAGATCGTGCATGCAATGTTTCTTTGAACTTGCGGTGGTATTTTCAAGTTGATGACGAAATCCGATGAAGGGCCTGCATCGCCGCCTGCCACGCTGATCTATGACGACTGGTATCCGGCGATGCGCAGCGATCGTTTACACGGCGCAGATCACACGGCGACCGCCATGCTGCTGGGCATTCCGCTGCTGCTTGGCCGCACGCGGAGAAACGAACTGTTCGCCATGCGCGACAGCTGTCCGCATCGCGGTATTCCGCTTTCGTACGGCTCGTTCGATGATTCCGGGGTCACCTGCAAATATCACGGATGGAGATTCGATCCCGTCAGCGGCCAGTGTAAAGAGATTCCATCCCTGACGTCGCGGGACACGCTGGACTGCAGCCGCATCTATGCGAGCGCGTTTCCGTGTGTCGAGCGCGATGGTTACGCGTGGGTTTATGTGCCGGTGCCGGGGTCCGGGCGAGTCCGACAGGAGGAGGCTGCTGCGCTGGCTCCCGCGCCGGAGCTGCCGAAGTTTGGGCTGCGATTCCGCTCCGCGCATCTTGCAGCCGACCTGCCCTGTAATGTCGATCACGGCATAATCGGCCTGATGGACCCGGCGCATGGACCGTTCGTGCATCAGTCCTGGTGGTGGCGCAGCGGCGGCAGTATTCACGAAAAGGAAAAGCAGTTTGAGCCGATTCCGCAGGGGTTTCGGATGACCGCCCACGCCCCTTCAGCCAATAGCGCGCCGTACAAGCTGCTGGGGGTCTACGGTCAGCCGGTCACGACTACCATCGACTTCGTTTTGCCGAACCGGCGCTACGAGACCATCCGCTGCGGAGACAAATGGTTTTCGAGCCTGACTACGGTCACGCCGGTGACGGCGGCCACAAGCCGCATTGATGTGTACGCTGCGTGGAACATTTTTTATCGCGTGCCGTTGGTGCCGGCGATCGCTAAAGCGTTTGGAAAGAAATTCGTCGAGCAGGACCGTCAGACCATGGTTGAGCAGGCGCAAGGGTTGAAGTTTAACCCGGCCTTGATGTTGATTGACGACGCCGATCGCCCGGCGAAATGGTATTTCGCTCTGAAGCAGGCGCGACTGCAGATGGCGATGACTGGCGGCGCGTTCGAGCACCCGATGGCCGGGCCGGTCACGCTGCACTGGCGCAGCTAGATCAAGGGCACAGAGTTTTGGCGCGAAACCAGGAAGACAATCAACCACCGTGTTTACCGGGCGGCCATTCTCTGGATTCTTCCCACGCTTGCTTTAGAGCGACCCTCACCAGATCGAAACCCGGGCGCTCCAAAATTCAAATGTCCACGGTTAGCTGATCTATTTCTATATTCAGTTTCGTTCCGAGTTCGCGAAATTGCCGGCTCCATCGTGGATCGACCGCGCGTGCAGCGGGGCCTTGCTGGGAGAGTCGGTACCAACGGTTTTGTGTCTCCCAGAAGTCAACTTCAAACGGCAGCTCGTTCAGCACATCCAGAATTTCAATGGCAGCTTCCAGCTCTCTTCTCTCTGGGCGTCCCTCAAGCTGTTCCATGGCTTGCAGCATCCGATGGCTTGCCGCGTAGGCGAGCTTTACGGTATCGAGTGCAACCTGATCTGCGCCTGTCTGGGCCATCAGCTGGCGCACCAGGGCCGCATCGAAGGGATCGCGTGCTAAAGCCTGACGCAGGTCCGCGTTCTGACTGAACTGGGCGGCGAGCATCAGCGCCTGCGGCTTGGGCATGCCGTTCAGGGTTAAATAGTGCAGCAGCGAAATATGGTCGGTGTAAATGGTGCGCAGGGTGGCCTCCATCTCTCCCAGCGTCGAGTCGAGAAGGATTGTGAGGATGCGCCGCTGGTCGTCGCGAAAAAGCGAACTCAGCGAATAGCCGATCGTAACGAATTCACGGCGAAACAGACGCGTCGCTTGCGGTGAATTGGGGTGGGTGAAGGCCTGGCGAATCTCGCGGGAGAAGTTTTGAAACTTGCTCTGACGGGCTGGGTCGGTCGGACGCACAGCCGCGAAAAGATTCTGATCGCCGAGATGCAGCACCGCAAAATCCACATCCGCGCATTCGAGAGTGATGCGGGAGCATATTTGCGCCTGCCCATAGGCGAAGCGAACGCGAGCGGAGGTGAGCACCTCGCCCGTTTTGCGGCGCACCTCGTAGCAATACTGTGTCGTTTTTTCGGGCTGCGGTTCAAACAGGGAAACGATTGCATAGCGCGCTCCGACCTGATCGAAGCCAATCCGCTGGGTGGCAATCGCTTTGCGATAAATGTCGGCACCGCTAATCCTCGGTGGCTTGTTGCTGACCGCCGCCGCCAGCCGCTCCAGGAATTCCGATTCGAGTGCGGCGGTGGCGTCTGGAAACAAGTCGGCCGCCAAATCGAGCACGCGTCCGGCGTAGGAGAGAATCTGCACGGTTTCGATCCCGGCCACATCGTCAAAAAACCATCCGCAACTGGTGTACATCAGTTGGATGTGCCGCTCCAGCTCCATGAGCTTGAGAATGGTGGTGCGGTGTTCGTGCGGCACGGGATGTGCCGCGAATTTCTCGAAGAAGGCCTGTTGGGTGATCGCGCTGCGATCGAGCAGGACATGAATATAACCGTCGCGAGCGGCCTCAAAGTCGTTGAACATCTGCGTGGCCATTTCGTTCCACAGGGGCCGCAGAGTATCGCGCAGCCAGTCGAGCGCGGTCCGCAGCGGAGCACGCCACTTCTGGTTCCATCCGGCATCGCTCAAATTCCCGCAGCCGCAGTCGGAGCGCCACCGTTCAATCCCGTGGGAGCAACTCCACGAAGTGTGTTCATAGATTTCGGCTTCCTGTGACGGCGGAAAATTCTCCAGGAATTCTCCGTAGTTGGTCAGGTGCGCGTCGCTGTTTTCTTCAATCCAGCGGAGCGCGTACGCCAGGGCCATATCGCCGTGTCGATGGTGGTGGCCATAGCTCTCGCCATCGGTCGCGATGTGGACCAGCTGACCGGCGCGGCCGTTCTCGCGATAGCCGCGAAGCAGCCTCCGCGCCATGTTCCCGCCGTCGTTCAGAAGTCCTTCAAACGCCACCGCGCGAGAGATCGGCCCATCGTAAAAAAATACGGCAATACTGCGGCCATTCGCGGTGCGAACCAGATAGGGTTGGGTCGTATCGAGGTCCGCGCGCGCGATCGGATGCCAGGCGTGTCCAGCATCTTCCTCCGGTGAAATCGCGCGCACCCGGGCGCACTGATGCGGCGCGAGAATGGTGAAGCGAATGTCGTGCAGGGCCAGCAGATCGAGCGTCTCGAGATCAACGGCGGTTTCGGCCAGCCACATGCCCTCCGGCCTTCGTCCGAAACGATGTTCGAAGTCGGCGATACCCCAGCGAATCTGCGTGACCCGGTCCTGCGTTCTGGCGAGCGGCAGGATTACGTGGTTGTAGACCTGGGCGATAGCCGAGCCGTGGCCGCCGAATCGTTCCTGGCTTGTACGGTCCGCATCCAGCACCTTCCGATAGCTGAGCGGGGCCCATTTTTCCATCCAGGCCAGCAGGGTCGGCCCGAAGTTGAAGCTGATGCGCGAATAGTTATTTACAATCCGCACAATCTTGTTTTCGGTATTCAGGATCCGCGAGCTGCCGTTGGCCGCATAGCATTCGTGATTGATGCGCGCGTTCCAGTCGTGATAGGGGGCAGCGGAATCCTGTACCTCGATGGCCTCAAGCCATGCGTTTTCGCGCGGTGGCTGATAGAAGTGGCCGTGGATGCAGACGAACCGCCGCGGCTCCTTCGTGAGGTCGGTCATTGGTCCCTCGGGACACGCTTGCTTGCGGGGTCGACGGCCAGATCGCATGCGCGCCACAGATACCAGCTTGCGACGGATTGCCACGGCTGCCAGCGTTTCGCACGGCGCATCATCGTGGCTGCGTCTGGAAGATCAGCGGGCGCGACGGGCGAGCCGGCGCGGAGCCTGCCGATGGTGAGGGCGAAGCCCTTCCGCACTCCGTAATCGGAGAGGGGCAGCACGTTGGGGCGCCCCATGCGGAAGATCAGAAGCATCTGGGCCGTCCAGATGCCGATGCCGCGCACCGAGGTCAGTCGCGCGCAGACTTCCTCATCCGACATGCGATGCAACACCGCGAGCGTCGGCACGATGCCTGCAATGCTTTTCTCCGCGAGGTCGCGCACCGCTGCGAGTTTGTTTGCGGAGAGCCCAGCCGCACGGAAGAGGTCGTCGGCCAAATCGACCACCCGTTCCGGTGCGGCGATTCCGTCCGGGAACAATTCAAGCACCCGACCGTGGATGGTTTTGGCGGCGCGGCCGTGAAGCTGCTGGTAGACAATTGACTCGAGCAGGGCCTCGAACGTGGAATGCGTTGGCTTCAGACGCATAGTGAACGGGCCCGCGCGCTCGATCAGTTTCTGGAGGCGCGGATCGGCCGCGGATAGCTCCTGACAGGCGCGCGAGTAATCGTAACGAACTTTTCGAAGACCGCCGGGCATTGTCCTTCAAGTTTATACATGCGATGGCGCGAGTTCATCCGTGTTGCGCGTTGATTGAACTGCTGGACTGTTAACGAAGTCCGAAACTTGCGAGGGCTTCGGATTACTGCCGGGTTCGCAATCGTCTTCTTTATTCAGAACCGTCGGATAAAAGCGCAAGCGATAGTGGCCTGCGAGATTCGGTACGCTCCATTTGGCGAAATGAAAACCATTTTTCGAGATGATTTCTTATTGCGGGATGCACAATTAATTGATGCCGTAGTGTGTAAAGTTGACGGATTCCAGGGGTGTTGCTCTATACTTTCGTTTCGCACCTAAAACAGAATTTTCGTTCCTGATCGTTACACGATCTCTTCCAAACCGGCCCGTACTGTCCGTTATGACCGCACTGATGCCGCGCAATCACGCAGGGAAGTAATCTTAAAATGGCGCAGATTTTTGATCGCAGTTCGAATTACCTGACCCGCTTCAGCCTGGTGCTTTTTGGAGTGATTCTGATCGCGCTGGGGGTCACGCTGAATTACCTGCAGCGCTCACCGTGGGTGACCCGGCAGGGACAGCGGGCGGAGCAACCAGTCCCCTTTAGCCACAAGCACCACGTCCAGGGACTCGGATTGCAATGTCAGTACTGCCACACTTCGGTTGAAAAATCGAGCTATGCCGGAATTCCACCGACCAAGACCTGCATGAACTGCCATGCGCAGATCTGGACGAATGCCGAACTGCTGGCTCCGGTGCGAAACAGCTGGGCGACAAATCAGTCGATTGTATGGACCAAAGTTCATGATCTGCCGGATTACGTATATTTCAATCACTCCATCCATGTAAACAAAGGCATCGGCTGTTCAAGCTGTCATGGCCGCATCGACAACATGCCTTTGACGTACCAGGCCAGCTCTCTACAGATGGAATGGTGTCTGAACTGCCACCGTAACCCAGAGAACAATCTCCGTCCGACTTCGCAGATTTATCAAATGGCCTGGGAAGGGCCGTCCTCGCTGCATCCGGTGTGGTGCGCAAATTCCGGGACTACACCGGGTACTCCAACGGCGCAGCTTGTCAATTGCACAACCCGCGATCCCGACAGCGAGGGCGCCACGGTCGCTCAGCTCGACACGCCGATGGTGCCGCCGTCGGGTCCGATATCGCCGCAGTTTCATGACCAGAAGATCTGGTCCTGGCCGGAAACGGGTTCGCCCCAGGCGCAGGTTCCGGTCAACCAACATTATGTGAAATTCACAGAACAGAGAGAACTTGGCAAATACTTGCTGGTGCAGTATCACATTCGCCCAGTGCGTCAGCTGACCAGTTGCGATACGTGTCATCGATGAAGCGGGCAATCTGGGAGCGGGCGAGGCAATTGCGAAGAGCGAGCCAGGCCGGCACGGCCAGACTGGCAGGCGAATGAACAACAACCTTAAAGGTCAAGATTCGAAGATGGAAAACGAACACCAGACCGTAGTCGATCAAGAAGAGAAGTCGAAGACGGCCCAGTTGATTGAGACCGCGCAGGCCCGTCTGGCAGCCATGACGGGGAAGCGCTACTGGCAGACGATCGACGAGCTGGCCGAGACGCCCGATTTTCAGGACGCGTTGCGGCGTGAGTTTCCGCAGCACGCCTCCGAGTGGGTGGATTCTGTTTCCCGTCGCGGTTTTATGAAACTGATGGGCGCCTCGATCGCCCTGGCGGGGCTGACGGGATGCACCAAGCAGCCCGACGAACCGATTTACCCCTACGTGAAGCAGCCGGAAGATCTGGTGCTCGGCAACCCTGTCTATTTCGCCACCGCGCATCCGTTTCCGATGGGTTCAGTGCCGCTACTGGTCAAGACCGCGGCTTATCGTCCCATCAAGATCGAAGGCAATCCCGAACATCCGATGAACCGCGGCACGACCGACGCTTACACGCAGGGAACGCTGCTGGGCATGTACGACCCGGACCGTTCGCAACGCGTCCTCTATCGCGGCGAAACCCGTGACTATGTCAACTTCGTTTCGGACTTTACCTCGATGCTCGAACAATCGAGCGGGGGCCAAGGTCTTTACTTCCTCAGCTCGACCGTGGTTTCGCCAACGCTCGCCGGCCAGTGGAAGGGTGCGAGCGCGAAATATCCGAACGCGAAATGGATACAGTACGAGCCGGTTAATCGAGACTCCGCGCGCCGGGCTTCAAAGCAGGCCTTCGGCGACTACCTCGACGCGCAGTACAAGCTGGACCAAGCCGACGTGATTCTCTCGCTCGACGCGGACTTCCTGTCCGGGCTTTGGTATCCGGGATTTTTGAAGCTGGCGGGGGACTACGCCGAGCGGCGTTCGCTGAAACCAGGTGTCGAGATGAACCGGCTCTACTCGGTGGAGAGCACGCCCTCGACCACAGGCTTCAAAGCGGACCACCGCCTGCGGATGCGCGCGAGCCAGATGGAAGGCTTTGCGGCGGCCATTGCCGCAGCGATCGGTAGCGGCTCGGCGCCCGAGGGCGCTCAGTGGACCGACGAGCAGACCGGCTATCTGAATGCTGTAGTCAAGGATTTGAAGGCGAACGCGGGCAAGTGCGTGGTCATTCCCGGCGAGCAGGCAGCGACGGGCGTCCATCTCGCGGCGATTGCAATCAATCAGGCGCTTGGCAACGTCGGTAAGACCGTCGTGTACACGGAGACCGTGAACCCGATGCCGACGGTGCAGATCGACGAGATGAAGCAGTTGGTTGCCGATCTAAACGCGGGCAAAGTCAACTGGCTGGTCATTCTGGACACCAATCCGGTGTATGACGCGCCGGCGGACCTGGCCTTCGAAAAGGCCATGGGCCACGCCAAGACGGTCGCGCACCTGGGACTGTACGTGGATGAAACCGGCTCGATCGCAGACTGGCACATCAACGGCACGCATTACCTGGAAATGTGGTCGGACGTTCGCGCCTACGACGGCACCGTAAGCATCGTGCAGCCGATGATCAGCCCGCTGTATGGGGGCAGATCGGCGCATCAGATTGTGCAGCTGATGCTGGCGGATCCCAACATGTCGCCAAACGCGGCGGTCCAGCTGACGTGGGCCAGTGTTCTGGGCGGGAAAGGCGTCGACCAGAACGGCGACATTCACAATGGCCTCGACCCGCAGTGGCGGAAAGCCCTGCACGATGGATGGATCGCGAACACGGCGTTCACGCCAAAGACGGTGTCTGCCAGGAGCGGTTCCGGCCAAACCAATTCGGCGCCGGGCGCGATGCCCGATGCCTCAGCCATCGAAGTCATCTTCCGGCCCGACCCCACCATCTACGACGGCCGATACGCGAACCTCGGCTGGATGCAGGAGTTGCCCAAGCCGCTCACGAATCTTTCCTGGGATAATGCCGCGTTGATGAGCATCCACACGCTGGCGAAGCTGAAGCTCAGCGAGAGCGACGTGATCGAGATCGACTATCAGGGGCGCAAGATCAAGGCTTCCGCGATGGTTATGTACGGGCATCCGGACCAGAGCATTACGATCTACGTTGGGTATGGCCGACGGAACTCGGGCCGTGTCGGCACTGGGTTCGGCTTTGATGCCTTTCCCATCCGGCTCTCTGACTCGCCGCTTTTTGTGACCGGCGCGACGGTGAAGAAGACGGGCGACACCTACGAGTGCGCTTCCACCAAAAGCCATTACATCGATCATCGCGATCTGTTCGCGCGTAAGTATGGGTTTGAGGCAGAGGCAAAGGAAGCCAAACCCGACACGACGCCGCATTCGCTCGAAGGCCGAGAAGCCGAACAGCGCGGCATCATCCGCTATGCAACTCTGGAGGAGTACAAGCGGAACCCCGGATTCGCCACCGATGGCGAGGATGAAACGGCTCCGCCGAAAAGCACGACACTGTTCCCGGTGTGGGATTACAGCCAGGGATATCAGTGGGCGCTGTCGATCGATCTGAACTCCTGCGTCGGCTGCAACGCCTGTGTCATCGCCTGCTACGCGGAGAACAACATTGCTGTAGTCGGAAAGCACCAGGTCAAGGTGGGCCGGGATATGCAATGGATCCGCATCGACACCTACTTCGAAGGAGATCTCGATAAGCCCAAGGCGTATTTCCAGCCAATGACCTGCCAGCAATGTGAGAACGCCCCTTGCGAGCAGGTTTGCCCGGTGGGAGCGACGGTGCATACCCCGGAAGGCCTGAACGCAATGATTTACAACCGCTGCGTCGGGACGCGGTACTGTTCAAACAACTGTCCGTATAAGGTGCGCCGCTTCAATTGGCTGCTCTTCTCCGACTGGGACACGGAACAGTACAAATTGATGCGCAATCCTGACGTGACAGTCCGCAGCCGCGGTGTGATGGAGAAGTGCACCTATTGCGTGCAACGGATCAGCGCGGCAAAAATCCGGGCGGACAAAGAAAATCGTACGGTCCGGGACGGGGAAATCGTCACCGCCTGCCAGGAGGCATGCCCCACGCAGGCCATCACTTTCGGCAACATCAACGACAAGAACAGCCGCGTGTCGAAGATCAAGGCGCAGGAGCGGAACTACACGGTTCTCGCCGATCTGAACACGCGTCCACGGACGTCATACATCGCCGGGGTCGCGAACCCGAACCCGGAGCTGATGGAAAACGCCTAATAGGAAGAGATGTTTTTCCAGACTATTGAAGGCTGACGCAGTGAGGGAAACCTCGGCGAACTGAAGAGGTCGCATTTAAGCATGGCTACCAAAGATATTTTGCCGCACGATCCGAAGCAGAATCCGATGATCGACCCGGAGACGGGAGAGCAGCGGGTCATTGCCCCCGGGCATACGTTTCGCTCGGTCACGGAAAAGCTGTCGCGCATTGTTCTGACTCCGCACACGCCGCTGGGCTGGTTCTTTGGGTTTGCGCTCGCGGGCGGTGTCACCGTGGTGCTGCTGGTTGCGGTGACATGGCTGTTTCTGAAGGGCGTCGGAATCTGGGCGATCACAATCCCTGTGGCGTGGGGATTCGCGATCGTGAATTTCGTCTGGTGGATCGGTATCGGCCACGCCGGCACGCTGATCTCGGCCATCCTGCTGCTGTTCAAGCAGACATGGCGCAACTCCATCAACCGATTCGCGGAAGCAATGACGCTGTTCGCCGTGGTCTGCGCGGCGATGTTCCCGGTGATCCATACGGGGCGTCCGTGGCTGGCGATCTACTGGCTGTTCCCCTATCCGAACACGATGAACTACTGGCCGCAGTTCCGTTCTCCGCTGATGTGGGACGTATTTGCGGTTTCGACTTATGCGACGATCTCGGTGGTGTTCTGGTACATCGGAATGATTCCCGATCTGGCCACGCTGCGCGATCGCGCGAAATCAAAGTTCGGCCGGTTCATCTATGGCCAAATGGCGCTGGGCTGGCGTGGATCTACGCGTCATTGGATGCGCTATGAAAGTGCGTCGATCTTATTGGCTGGCCTGGCGACCCCGCTTGTGCTTTCTGTCCACACCGTTATCAGCTTCGACTTTGCAGTGGCGATCATGCCGGGCTGGCATACGACGATCTTCCCGCCGTACTTTGTCGCGGGCGCCATCTATTCCGGCTTCGCGATGGTGTTAACGTTGGCGATTCCGATCCGCAAGTTCTACCACCTGGAAGATCTGATTACTATCCGGCATCTGGATAACTGCGGCAAGGTGATGCTGGCGACCGGCTTCATTGTGGCCTACGGCTATATGACGGACATCGCATACGCATGGTACTCGGCGGACAAATGGGAATTCTTCATGGCCTGGAACCGCATCTTCGGGCCAATGGGCTGGTCTTATCTGGTGCTGCTTATCTGCAATATCTTCATTCCGCTTACCACGCTCTGGTCGCGTCGGCTGCGGCAGAATGTGGCATTCCTGTTCATTCTTTCAATCATCGTGAACACTGGGATGTGGTTTGAACGATTTGTGATTGTGGTCACCAGCCTTACCCGCGACTACCTGCCTTCTTCGTGGGGAACGTATCGTGCGACCCGCTGGGATTACATGACGTTCGTCGGAACACTGGGACTGTTCACATTCCTCTTCTTCCTGTTTATCCGCCTGCTGCCGATGATTCCCATGTCCGAAATTCGCCAGATTCTGCCGGAATCAGAAATCGACAATAAGAAGCCGGAGGTGACGACCTGATGCCGGTACGCGAAGGGATTTACGGCCTGATGGCCGAATTCAATACGCCGAAGGAACTGGTGCTCGCGGCCAAGGCATCGCACGATGCCGGATACCGGCGCATGGACTGCTATACGCCCTATCCTGTAGAAGAAGCGGCCGAGGCCATGGGCTACGACGAGCACAAGGAAAGAGCTGTCTCCCGCGTCTGCCTTCTGGGCGGGGTAATGGGTGGCCTGGCTATGTTTTTGCTCGAGACGTGGATCTCCGTGTGGGCCTATCCGATCAACGTCGCCGGCCGCGGCAAGTTTTCCTGGGTGGCATTCATTATTCCAGCGTATGAGTGGACCATTCTGTGGGCAGGGCTTTCCGCAGGTTTCGGGATGTTGGCGCTGAACCGACTGCCCGCTCTCTATCATCCGGTCTTCAACGCACCCAACTTTCGCAATGGGGCAACGTCTGACAAATTCTTTCTCTGCCTGGAGGCGGACGATCCAAGATTCTCCATTACCGATTCGCGTTCGCTGCTGGAGTCGTTCCATCCCGTCTCTATTGTCGAGGTGGAGCATTAAACTCATGTCACTGCTTGGTTCAAAATCGACCTTCCAATGGACCCTCGCAACGGCTGCGGTGGCCCTGATGATTGTGGCCGCGGGCTGCCGCCAGGATATGCAGGACGAGCCGAAGATGATTCCCCAGCGAGGGACCCGCTTTTTCGCAAGCGGCCGCTCCGTTCGTCCGCAAGTGGAAGGGACCGTCGCCCGCGGAGAGCAGAACGCCGACGACTACTTTCATACCGGCCTGGTTAACAATCAGGCGCAGGACAAGATGCCGTTCCCAGTCACAGAGGACGTGCTGCTTCGCGGCCAGGAGCGCTTCAATATTTATTGCACGCCCTGCCATTCGCGCGTGGGCAATGGCCGGGGCATGATTGTCGAGCGCGGTTACAAACCTGCGGGCGACCTGCTGGAACCGCGAATTCTTCAGGAACCGCTGGGACATTATTTCGACGTGATCAGCCACGGTTATGGCGCGATGCCGGATTATGCGGCGCAGATCGCGACTCAGGACCGCTGGGCTGTCGCGGCCTACATTCGGGCGTTGCAGCTCAGCCAGAATGCCACTCTGCAGGATGTACCGGCGGGGACCAATGTTCAAACGCTGGCCGAAGTCTCCCAACAAATGGGCTATTCGGCAAACTTCCCGCAAGGGTGGACGCTGCCGGCGCTGACGAATGTTCCCAGCGCCGGAGATATGGTTCCGACTGCGGGCGTAGCTCGGGCGAACAAGCACGCCGGTCCGGAAGCCACAAATCACGGAGTTGCCGGGAAGCAAGCAGTCGCCAAAGGAAAGAAGTAAGCGGGACGGATCATAAGCATGGAATTGGGATATCACGAAAATCGTTTGCCCGCGGTCCTGAGCGCACCAGTCGCGGTACTTCGCTGGCGCAGCCGGGCGATCATTGCGCTGGTTATTTTTTCTGTGCTCGCGGTTATCGATCTGCTCATCAGCCGCAGCTTCGACTATATGTTGCGCGGTTGGCTGATGGGGCTGATGATCTGTCTCAGCTTCTGCACCGGGGGGCTGGCGCTTCTGATGGTGCAATGGACAACCGGCGGCAAGTGGGGTTTGCTGATCCGGCGCCCGCTGGAGGCGATGAGCCGCACGCTTCCGCTGATCTTCCTCATGTTTCTGCCGATTGCGATCTTCGCCAAACGCCTTTATATCTGGGCGCGCATCACCGATCCGAAGGCGGCGTTCCAGTCCGGCATTATCGATGCAATGCAGGCGCATGCCATCGCGTATAAGCGGCCGTATCTGCATCTTTACGGATTTACGGGCTTCTGGGCGCGCGGGATCCTCTACTTCATCATTTTTGGAATCTTCACGTATCTTCTGAATCGCTGGTCCCTCGAGCGCGACTCCGACACGGTGCACGGCAACTGGTTCTGGCAGAAGCGCTTTGAAAACTTGAGCGGCGCCGGATTGGTGATCTATTCCCTGGTGCTGACCGGGATGTGCGTGGACTGGGTAATGTCGCTCGATCCCACCTGGTTCTCCTCGATGTACGGTTTCCTCTTCCTGGTGTCGCAGGGATATGCGGCTCTGGCTCTTGCGGTGCTGATGACGCTGGCGCTGTCTCAATACCAGCCGGTTCAGTCGATTTTGCGTGTCACCGAGCAGCATGATCTCGGCAGTCTTTGTTTCGCCTTTGTAATGCTCAACATCTACATCGCGTTTTCGCAATACCTCATCATCTGGTCGGGCAATCTTCCACTGGAAATCCGATGGTACATGGACCGAATCACCGGTGGATGGGGGCCCATAGCGGGACTTGATTTCGTCTTCCACTGGGTGCTGCCGTTCTTCCTGCTGCTGTCGCGCGAGATCAAGCGCAATAAGAGGAAGCTGGCCACGGTCTGCTGCATCATGCTGTTCGCCCGGTTCTGGGATACCTGGTGGTTAATTGCGCCGTCATTCCCAGGCGACCGCCGCAACTTTCATTTCAGCTTCGGCGAGCTGCAGTACATTTTTGTCCCCGGCGCAATGACAGCGCTCTGGCTGATTTATTACTTCACGCAGCTCCGGACGCGCAATCTGGTTCCCCTGAACGACCCGCATCTACCGCAAATTTTGGAGTCTGAACATGCCCACGCATGATCCAAGAGATACGCGCCATCCGAAAACCCCCGACTCCTCCAACTGGGCGGGATCGGGGGAGTCGAATGATTTTATGACGCTGCAGCAGGGCAGCGATTCGGAAAGTAAAAGGGCCGGCTATGAGCTGACAGATGCCAATGTGCGCGAGACTGCCCTGTTTCTCGTGGTATTGGGCGCGTCTCTGGCGGTCGTCTTCGTGCTCGCTTTCGGCATCGGCAAGCTGATCAATATGGAACTGGCCCGCCAGGATGGGCCCACGAATAAATGGAGCCTGATGTCCGGCGCGAAGCCCGGCAATCTGGAATCAGATCCTCAGATTCAGCAACAACAGTTGAGGGCATTGGTGAAGAGATTTCCGACCCCGCGCCTTGAGACCGACGACGGCAACATGGACGTGGCCGAGATGCACGCCCGCGAGGACATATTGCTCAACCATTATTCCTGGGTGGACGAACAGAAGCAGACTGTCAGAATCCCGATTACGCGGGCCATGCAGCTGCTGGCGCAGCGAGGACTTCCGGTCCAGGGCGGCCAGGCGGGGGAAGTTCAGGCATCACAACAGAAGGAACCCGCGGGACAGCAGTCGGGAAGCGGGCAGCAAAAATCCGCAGGCTCGACAATGTTTGGAGATGGCTCGCAGGCAGTTACCGCGCCCTTGACGGACGGATTCGCGCGTACCGGCCCCGAGCTGCGGATGATCGAGACGCGGGAGCAGCGTCTGGAGAATGGCACGCTTCCCAATACGCAAGCGGAATTGCATCCGGCGAAATAGCCTCGCCGGCTCAACCGGTCCCAGCACGCCAACCGGGACTAGCATGGAAATTGAATGAAGTTGCAAGGCAGCGTGGCTGGCAGTTTGCGGCACCCGATCTGAACGATCAGCAGAATGAGAGCATCGACCACAATTCGGCCTGGCCGCAGACCCTTCCTGTCGCAGTTTGCGAGGGTAGGAGCGCTGCTCGCCTGCGTCGCGCTTGGCGCCGCACCCGTGCTCGCGCAGGTCGCTCCCATTGGTGAGAAATCCATGGGCGATCCAGCGCAGTCGAAGCTGCCTGCAATTCTGCAGAAGGCGACCATCGAGCAGCATCTGGATCAGCCGTTGCCGCTGGCTGCGGAGTTTCGCGATGAAACCGGACGAACCGTCCGTCTGGGAGACTATTTTGGCAAGCGTCCCGCCATCCTCGCGCTGGTCTACTACAAGTGCCCTATGCTTTGTTCCGAGGAATTGAACGGTCTCGTAGGTGCACTCGAAATGCTGAAGTTCACGCCCGGGAAAGATTTCGACGTGATCGTCGCCAGCTTCGATCCGCATGAAGGCCCGGCGCTGGCCGCCTCGGAAAAGGCGCTATATCTGAAGCGCTACGGGCGTTTGAACACCGCGGCAGGCTGGCACTTTCTGACTGGGCCGCCGGCATCGATCGACGCCCTGACAAAAGCGGTTGGCTTTGGCTACGTCAGCGTTCCCGGGCCGGATGGGAAGATGAACCAGTATGCACATGCCAGTTCGATTGAGCTGATTACGACCGAAGGCAGAATTTCGCAATATTATCTGGGTGTTGAGTATTCGGCGCGCGATATGCGGGCGGGGCTGGTTGAAGCGTCGCATGGCGAGATTGGCTCGCCTGTAGACCTGATCTATACATATTGCTACCGCTACGATCCGCATACCGCTCCGAACAGCATGCTGATCGTGCGGATTGTGCAGCTCGGCTGCATCATGACGGTTTTAGCTTTGGGTGCATTTATTTTGATTTCGCTCCGGCAGGATGCATTGAATGGCGGCAATGTCGGGGCTGCTAAAAAGGCGAATGGGTAAACATAAATGTCGCACATCAGTCCTGTCCTTTGGGAATTTTTAGTTCACTGGCTTAATAACTTCGCGATATTCCCGCCGGAGGCCTCCACCATCGCCCCCTATGCGGATGCGCTCTATTTTGCGCTGATCGGCATGACCCTGACAGGTTTGGCGCTTGTCGGAGTGATGGTTTTTACTTTCTCCATTCGCTATCGTCAGGCGCGACATCCGGATGCGGTACAGTTAGAAGGCTCGACGCTGCTAGAAGCGACCTGGACGCTGATCCCTCTCGGCATTTTCCTGGTATTTTTCGTCTGGGGCGCTCTGCTCTACTTCCGCATCTACAACCCGCCAGCGAATTCGATGAACATATACGTTGTCGGCAAGCAGTGGATGTGGAAAGTGGAGCATCCCGGTGGACAGCATGAGATCGACGCGTTGCACATTCCCGCCGGAGTGCCCATTAAGGTGACGCTGATCTCGCAGGATGTGTTCCACAGTTTTTCAATCCCTGCCTTTCGCGTGAAGCGGGAAGCCATTCCGGGCCGCTACACCACGGTTTATTTCGAGGCCACTAAGCCTGGCAAATATCATCTGTTTTGCACTCAATATTGTGGCACCGACCACTCCGCCATGATCGGCTGGGTGTACGTGATGTCGCCGGATAAATATAAGGAGTGGGCGGCGGGAAGCACCAGCGGGGCTTCGCTGGCGCAGAACGGCGAGCGGCTTTTTGCGGGGATGGGCTGCAACACATGCCACGCCGGCAATTCGCAGGCACGTGGGCCGAACCTCTACGGCCTCTACAACACCCGCGTTCGCATGACGGACGGCTCGACGATGATCGCAAACGACGCGTATCTGCGGGAGAAGATACTCAATCCCTCCTTGCATGTTCCCGCTGGCTATGTTCCGATTATGCCCACGTATCAGGGTCAGATCAGTGAAGATGGGCTAATTGATCTCGTCGAATATATAAAGAGTCTGGATTCCAGTTATCGGCTGCATCAGATGATGAATAAGTCGGAACTGGATTCGGCCCAACCAGCCCCGATCGGGCAAGCCGATCAGGGCGCTGGCGCGGCCCCGCTGCAACATGCACCCGAGTCAGGAGTACCCAAGCAATGAGCACCATCGTTTCACTACCCGACCAGGCAACGGCGAAGTTGCCCCGCAAGAGCTACCTAAATCAGGAATACGGTCTGATGAGCTGGCTGCTGACGGGAGACCATAAACGCATTGCCATGCTCTATTTAATTTCGATCACTTTTTTCTTCGTGATCGGCGGAGTGCTTGCTGGCCTGATTCGGCTGGAACTGCTGACGCCGGCCTCAGATCTGATGGCCACCGATACCTACAACAAGGTATTCAGCATGCACGGCATCATCATGGTCTTCCTGTTCCTGGTGCCATCAGTGCCGGCAACAATCGGAAATTTTCTGATTCCGCTGATGGTTGGGGCGCGGGACCTCGCTTTTCCGAAGATTAATCTGTTGAGCTGGTATCTCTACGTTGCGGGCGGTATCACGATACTGGCGGCGATGGTTCTCGGCGGCGTGGATACGGGATGGACCTTCACCACCCCTCTTTCAACCCATTACCTGAACACGCATGTGGTAACGGCAGCAATGGGAATCTTCCTCGCGGGATTTTCTTCGATCTTTACTGGACTTAATTTCATCGTCACCATTCACCGCATGCGGGCGCCGGGAATGACCTGGTTTCGGCTTCCGCTATTCGTATGGGGCCACTACGCTACATCGATCATCATGATTCTGGGAACACCGGTGCTCGCTATCACCCTGGTCCTCGTCGCTTTGGAAAAGACGATGAACATTGGCGTCTTTGATCCGACTAAGGGCGGAGATCCGCTGCTGTTTCAGCATCTGTTCTGGTTCTACTCCCACCCGGCGGTCTACATTATGATTTTGCCGGGAATGGCCGTCATTTCGGAGGTGATCAGCACCTTCTCGCGCAAGCGCGTCTTCGGCTACACAGCCGTCGCTTTTTCCTCGGTCGCAATTGCGGTCTTCGGCTTCCTGGTGTGGGAGCATCACATGTTCATCATGGGAGTTAGCCAGTATTCAGCGCTGGTATTCTCCCTACTGACCATGCTGGTTGCGGTGCCCTCTGCTATCAAGATCTTCAACTGGTCGATGACGCTCTATCAGGGATCGATCACTTTTGAAACCCCGATGCTCTACGCGTTCGGCTTCATTGGACTGTTCACCATCGGCGGCTTGACGGGAATTTTCCTGGCGACTCTGGGGATGGATATTCACCTGACGGAGACCTACTTCATCGTGGCCCACTTCCACTTTGTGATGGTAGGCGGAATGCTGATGGCCTACCTGTCCGGCATCCATTTCTGGTGGCCGAAGATGACGGGGCGCATGTATCCGGAAGCCATCTCGAAGGTTTCCGCGATCGTCACCTTCATCGGTTTCATCGTCACGTTTTTCCCGCAGTTCATTCTCGGTTATCTCGGCATGCCTCGGCGTTACGCGGCCTATCCGGCGGATTTCCAGGTGTTGAATGTCTTCTCGACTGCGGGCGCTTCGATCCTGGGTATTGGGTATCTGCTTCCGATGCTGTATCTGCCATGGTCTCTGAAATACGGGCAAATCGCGGGGGACAATCCCTGGCAGGCCACCGGTCTTGAGTGGCAGATTCAGTCACCGCCTCTGACCGAAAATTTCATCGAGATTCCGATCGTGGATCACGAAGCCTACGATTACGAGTGGCTGGCGAACAAGACTCAGCATGAGGTACAGACCGTTGGATAGCCAATTGATCGCTACAAGCCCGGAAGAGGAGCTTCCGGGAGGCGTGGGCCGACACGACCACCCCGCGTTTCTCCGGCACCACTTCGAGACCGTCGGCCAGCAGCGGGAAGCGGCCAGTTTCGGCATGTGGATTTTCCTGCTGACGGAAATTATGTTTTTCGGTGGAATGTTTTGTGCCTACATGATTTTTCGCAACTGGTACCACCCGGCGTTCGTTGCCGCCAGCAACACACTCGACATTACGCTGGGCACGACAAATACGGCCGTGCTCATCTGTTCAAGCTTCACTATGGCAATGGCGGTCTTCAGCGCGGAAATGCGCCGAAGGGGAGCGCTGATGCTGTTTCTGTCGCTGACGATTGTGCTGGGGATCGCGTTTCTGGGAATCAAAGGCGTGGAATGGCACCAAAAATATGTTGAGCACCACATTCCTGGAATGGATTTCTCAATCCAGGACTTTGTTCGTCCGACGAACCCCAAGGCAGTTGCACTCGCGCCCGATATGGCGGAAAAGACGCAGATTTATTTTTCACTCTATTTCCTGATGACCGGGATGCACGCCCTGCACATGGTAATTGGCGTTTCCCTGCTGTTTTTGCTGTTGGCGAATGCCTACAGAGGGGCGTACACGGAGGGCCATATCATGCCGATGGAGAACTTCGGGCTCTATTGGCACTTCGTCGATATCGTATGGATATTTTTATTTCCCCTGCTTTACCTCATCAGCAGATATCGCTAAGTTCGTTTAAAGATTCGGCAGACGATTGAGATTGCGCCAGCACGGGCGGATATGGAGTATGGAACATGTCTGAACAAATCGATCCAGAACACTCGGAACAACATATTGTAGGGCCGAAGGTGTACCTCACAATTTTCCTCGCCCTGCTGGTGCTTACCGCGACGACTACAGGTGTCGCTTTTATCGACTTGGGTGTCTTCAATGCAGTTATCGCGCTGGCGATCGCCTGTCTGAAGGCCTCGCTGGTCGTCTTGTTCTTCATGCATATCCACTACAGCTCTCGTCTCATGAAGATGACGGTGGCGGCGGGCCTGTTCACGTTTCTTCTGTTGATGACCTTAACCATGACGGACTACATCAGCCGCGCGTGGGGAAGATTTTAGCTCGACAGATGAGACGTTTGATCCTGTGCGGCACAAAGGCCCCCGGAAACTTTCGGGGGCCTTTCTGGTTTCATTGACGGTGTGAATGTGAA
This sequence comes from uncultured Acidobacteriota bacterium, assembly GCA_963744615.1. Lineage (GTDB taxonomy): Bacteria > Acidobacteriota > Terriglobia > Terriglobales > Acidobacteriaceae > JAKAAZ01. The sequence continues at coordinate 209,144 of CAVUUE010000002.1, read as the reverse complement.
AAGACGCAAGGTGGTCATAATAGGCGCCGGGATGGCAGGTTTGACGGCGGGTCGGGTTCTTGCCGAGGCCGGCGAAGATGTGACTGTGGTGGAAGCACGGCACCGGGTTGGCGGGCGTATCCATACATTGCGCGCAGCCGGGGAGGTGCTCGAACTTGGGGCCGAATTCGTTCACGGATTGCCCCCGGAGCTGTGGCAGGTAATCCGGGAGGCTAATCTCCGGACTGAGGAACTCAAGGGAAAACAGATCTGCTATCAACATGGCAGACTCGAGGATTGCGATCGAAACTGGGAGCAGGATTTCGACTTACTCGAGAAACTGAAGGGTTGGAACGAACCGGACTGTTCCTTCTCCGACTATCTAGGTCAGATGAATGTGAAGCCGGAGCAGCGCCAGAAACTCATCTCCTACGTTGAAGGCTTTAATGCCGCGGATCACAGAGTGATTGGCGTGGCATCCCTAGGAAAGCAGCAGGCAGCGGAAGATGAGATTGAAGGAGACAGGCTGTTTCGCCTATGCGATGGCTACGCACGGGTGCCGGAATTTATAGCAGAAAAGTTACAGCTCGCGGGTGGTGAGTTATCGCTGGATACTCATGTTCAATTAGTCGACTGGGAACCCGGACGGGTAAAACTAACTGCATCGATAAGTGGCCAAACCAAGTGCTTCACTGCCGATCGTGCTGTCATCACGCTGCCGCTGGGTGTTCTGCAGCACGGCTCCGTGAAATTTAACCCCGAGCCCGGCGAGATACTGCAGCAGGCACAGCGTATTCGGATGGGGATTGTTCGGCGGATCGAGTTGCTGTTCGAGGAGCGGTTCTGGGCAAAATGCAACGGAGGGACTTCTCAAATTAAATTGGAAGATCTCAGCTTCCTCTTCGCCGTTCAGGAAATTCCACCGACATGGTGGACCCAGTTTCCAAGCCGCAACGGCTGTCTGACAGCCTGGGCTGGCGGACAACGTGCGGACAACTTAGCAGCGATGAATACCATCCAGCTTCGCCGCAAGGCTTGCGAGGTGTTGGCACGTATTTTCGATCTATCAGTTGAAACACTGGACGCACTTCTGATCGAGTGTCATTCACACGACTGGCAAAGCGATCCGCTGTCGCTCGGCGCTTACAGCTATATTCCCGCTGGTGCGATCCTCATCCCCAATCAGATGGCGGAACCCGTCCGCGACACTCTTTACTTCGCGGGCGAGCATACGGACACAACTGGCCACTGGGGAACCGTACATGCAGCCTTGCGCAGCGGACTGCGCGCAGCCAGCCAGATACTCAATGCCTGAACTTCGATTTGCTGCTGGCAAAGATACACCAGCGCGGGCTGGCTACCCCCATGGCGTTACAGGCTGCGTGTCAGCCAGACATATTGATGGCTTTCGCACTATGATGGTGAGTCCGGCCGGATGGCTCTGCGACAGCCGCTCGCAAATGATGACTTTGTTCCAACCCGATCTACTTTTCGCCTCTGGACGCTTTGAAGCAGGCTCCGGTTTGCTGGTGGACTCTTCCGGGAGGATCGTTCGTGTCATAAGCGGCGATGATTTTCTCCGCTCAGTTTCTGCCGACACTACCATTGTGGAGCTGCGGGGAAAGGCCCTGTTGCCCGGATTTGTAAATGTTCATTCGCACGCCTTCCAGCGGTTGATCCGCGGCCGCACCGAATCCCGCCGCAGCGGCGGCGGTGATTTCTGGTCATGGCGGACGGCGATGTATCACGCCGCCGCGGAGCTTTCTCCGGAACAGATGTACGATGTCGCCCGCGCTGCTTTCCTTGAAATGGCGCTCGCGGGAACGACCACGGTGGGCGAGTTTCATTACGTTCACAGCACCCCTGAAGGCAAACCGTATCCCGATCCGAACACAATGGCGCATCAAATTATTGCTGCCGCGAAATGCGTGGGGATTCGCATCGCCCTGCTGCGCACCGCTTACCAGCGCGCGGGTCATCGGATGCCCCAGGATCCGGGTCAAACGCGTTTTTTGGAATCGACAGAAGAATTTCTCGCGAACGTCGGATCGCTTGATGATCGCTACCATTCAGCGGATGCATGGGTCGGCGTGGCGCCGCATAGCATCCGCGCAGTGCCGATCGATGCGATTGAGTCGATTGCGGGGTGGACGCGGGATCGCAAGCTGCCGCTCCACATGCATGTGTCGGAGCAGCGTGCCGAGATCGAAGCGTGTCAGCAGGAGTACGGGACGACGCCGGTGCGGCTGCTTGCAAAGCATGGCGTTCTCGGCGAGCGATTCACAGCCGTTCACGCTATCCACATCGATCGGGAAGAGATGGATCTGCTGGCCGAAAACCGTGCCGGCATTTGCGCCTGTCCGACAACGGAGCGCAATCTGGGAGACGGCATCTTTCCGGCGCGCCTTGTGATGGAGCGAGGCATTCCCGTGGCGTTTGGGTCGGACAGCCAGGCCCAGATCGAACCGCTCGAAGACGCGCGAGAACTTGAGTATCACTTGCGCCTTCAATCTCAGCAGCGCAGTCTGCTCGATGACATCGATGGACAGGCACTGTCGGCGCGTCTGTTTCGTTGCGCCACGGCGAATGGTGCGAATGCACTCGGCTCCGAGGCTGGAGAAATCAATTCCGGCAAGCTGGCGGACTTCTTCACTGTCGACTTGAATGATGTCTCGATCGCAGGAAATTCTGAAGAGGATTTGCTGTCCATGATCGTCTTCGGAATGCGCGCCAGCGCGATCGCTGATGTCGTAGTCTCTGGAAAATTTGTGGTGCGGGATCATCGTCATCCACAGCAGCAGGAAATTCTGAGCCAATATATGGAGGTCGCTCGCAAGGTGTGGCTCACGCCGCAACTGACGACGAAATAAAGTATGTCCACACCGACCTCCCAATCCGCGCCGGTGATACGCGCCTCCCATGGAAACTCGCTTCGCTGTAAAAGCTGGCAGCAGGAAGCAGCGCTGCGGTGCCTGATGAACAACCTCGATCCGGAGGTCGCGGAGGCGCCGGAGAAACTCGTCGTCTACGGCGGCATCGGCAAGGCCGCGCGAAACTGGGAGTGCTACCACGCGATCGTGAGGGAACTGGAACACTTGGGCGATGAAGAAACGCTGCTGGTTCAGTCCGGCAAACCGGTCGGTGTCTTCCCAACACAGGAAAACGCGCCGCGGGTGCTGATTGCGAATTCGAATCTGGTTGGCGCGTGGGCTAACTGGGACGAGTTTCATAAGCTTGATCGCGCCGGACTCATCATGTACGGGCAGATGACGGCCGGTAGCTGGATCTATATCGGCACCCAGGGAATACTGCAGGGAACATTCCAAACATTTTCCGCAGTTGCCGACCGGCACTTCGGCGGATCGCTTGAGGGGCAAGCTGATCGTGTCGGGCGGCATCGGCGGCATGGGCGGAGCGCAGCCGCTGGCGGCGACCATGAACGGCGCGGTATTTCTCGGCATTGATCCGGACCGAAGCCGCATCGAGCGTCGTCTGAAGAAAGGCTATTGCGATCGCCTGGCCGATTCGCTCGACCGAGCCCTGCAGCTTTGCGAAGAGGCAAGAGGAAACAAGCAGGCCCTCTCGGTCTGCTTGGTGGGAAATTGTGCGGAAGTGCTGCCGGAGTTGGTCCGGCGGGAAGTAGAAATCGACGCCATTACGGATCAGACGAGCGCGCACGATCCGCTGAACGGTTATATCCCGGCGGGGTATTCGATCGAAGCAGCGGCGGAGTTGCGCCGGAGTGATCCTGTCGAGTATGTAAAGCTCTCGATGGCAAGCATGGCCGTGCACGTGGAGGCCATGCTTTCGCTGCAGCGCCGCGGCGCAGTTGCATTCGATTATGGAAACAACATCCGCAAACGTGCGTTCGACGCCGGCTGCAGGCAGGCCTTTGATATCCCCGGTTTCACGCCGGAATATATCCGACCGCTGTTCTGTGAAGGTGCCGGGCCGTTTCGCTGGGTTGCGCTGTCGGGCGATCCAGAGGACATCTATCGCACAGACGAGTTGGCACTAAAATTATTTCCGGAAAATGAAATCCTGACGCGCTGGATTCGTCTCGCTCGTGAACGTGTCCATTTCCAGGGCCTCCCTGCTCGCATTTGCTGGCTCGGGCTCGGCGAGCGCGCGCGAATGGGCGAAGCTATGAATGAGCTGGTTCGTAAAGGTGAACTGAAAGCGCCCGTTGCCATCGGTCGCGACCATCTTGATACGGGTTCGGTGGCATCGCCGTACCGCGAAACCGAGCAAATGAAGGACGGCTCCGACGCGATTGCCGACTGGCCGATTTTGAATGCACTCCTGAATACGGCGAGTGGCGCCAGCTGGGTTTCATTCCACCACGGCGGAGGCGTCGGCATGGGATATTCGCTGCATGCCGGTCAGGTCTGCGTGGCCGATGGAACGAAGTCTGCGCATGAGCGGCTGCATCGCGTCCTCAATAACGACCCCGGCATCGGAGTGGCGCGTCATGCGGACGCCGGTTATGAAAGAGCAATCGAAACCGCCGAAACCCAGGGCATCGTGATTCCGATGCGCCGCGCATGAACGGCGTGCCCGGAAAGTTGGCGATTATCCATTGTGGGCAACTGATCACCATGGCCGGTCCGCCGCGACCCCGCTGCGGCCGTAATGAAATGCGGGAGCTCGCGATCATCAAAGACGGCGCGTTGCTGATTGCAGGCGACGTGATCGAACGGGTCGGTACAACCGACGAGTTACGTATCCTGCTGACGAAAGACAAGAACATTTCAGTTTTCGACGCGCAAGGCCACGTGGTGACGCCGGGTTTTGTAGATGCACACACGCATATCGTGTTTGCCGGATCGCGGGCGGGGGAATTTGAACAGCGCCTCGCAGGTGAGACTTATCAGCAGATTGCGGGGGCGGGTGGAGGTATTGCGACAACTGTGCGCGATACGCGCGCCGCGACGGAAGAAGAATTGCTCGCTCAGACGCACCGTCACGCGGAGTGGTTTCTGCGCACCGGCACCACGACGATCGAGGCGAAATCCGGCTATGGACTTTCGCTCGGCGAAGAGTTGAAAATTCTGCGCGTGATTCGTTCCCTTGGCATTTGCGGGCCTCTGCGCGTGGTGGCAACATTGCTGGCAGCCCATTCCGTTCCGCCGGAATTCAGGCAGGACCGCGCCGGCTATCTCGCATTGATCGAGCAGGATATTCTGCCGGAAGTGATGCGTGAGAACCTGGCACAATTCTGCGATGTGTTTTGTGATGAACACGCGTTTACACTTTCCGAAAGCCGCAAAATATTGTCGGACGCAAAACGCGCAGGCCTGCGCCTGCGCATGCACGTCGAGCAGTTCGCCGCGGATGGGGGAGCGGCCCTCGCAGCGGAGCTCAGCGCGGCTACCGCGGATCATCTCGAATACACGGACAGGGCGGGAATCAAGGCGCTCTTGCGAGCAGGCGTCCAGCCTGTGCTCGTACCCGCGTCGGTCTTCTGTTTGGGGCGCAATCACTATCCAGATGCGCGCGCAATGATCGATGCTGGACTTGCCGTTGTGCTCGCGACCGACTTTAATCCCGGCTCATCGCCCACGACTTCGATGCCGTTCATCATGTCGTTGGCGTGTCAGCAGATGAAGATGCTGCCCGCCGAGGCACTTGTCGCAGCGACCATCAACGCTGCATATAGCTTGGCACTCGGGAAGATCGCCGGTTCGATCGAACCCGGCAAGGCTGCGGATTTTCTGATCCACGAGTTTAGCGATTATCGTGAGCTGGCGTACTTCGTCGCGGTGCCCAACCTGCCCCGAGTCTTCATTGCAGGAAAACTCATAGATTGCTGCCCAGAGGCATTCACTGACGCCCAGCAAGATGGAGCTTTCCGATGGTGATGAAAAAGCTCTCGCCTTCTGCGATTCTCCAGGAATTGATTCGCATACCATCGGTCTCCTCGATGTCGAATCGTCCGCTGATCCAGTTCGTGCGTAGCATTCTTGAAGGCGCAGGCTGGCACTTTCGGGAACTCCCGTATCGCGGCGACAATGGGGTCGAGAAGCTGAACCTGCTCGCAACCCCACCTTGGCAAAATCCCGCTGATTTTTCTGTCGATCTTGCTTTCGTGTGCCACACCGATACTGTCCCCTACGACGCTTCATGGATGGACGCTGTCGATCCACAGGTTGAAGGCGGGGTCATGCGCGGTTGCGGCGCCTGCGACGTGAAGGGTTTCCTTGCGTGCATACTGGCTGCCGTTGCAGGCATGCCATCGGAGCACGTTGTATCGGCGGTCGCGATTGTATTGACAGCGGAAGAAGAAGTCGGCTGCCGGGGAGCAAAGCACATATTAGATTCCGGTCTGCTTCAGGCTCGTCATATTGTCGTTGGGGAACCGACTTCTCTCCATCCGGCGCGTGGCGGTAAAGGGTATGGATTGGCCGAAGTTCGCGTGTTTGGCAAGGAAGCCCACAGCGCCCACCCGACCCTGGGGGTCTCTGCGATTTATCGTGCCGCTCGCCTGATCGAGCGCATCGAGCAATATGCGTCGTTGCTGGCGGAAGCCCATAGCGTCGAGCCGGCGCAGATCTTCGATCCGCCGCACACTACCCTCAACGTCGGCTTCATTCAGGGAGGAACGGCGAAGAACGTGGTTGCCGGAGAATGCAGATTTCTGCTGGAATGGCGACCGCTTCCCGGGGATGTGGCTGGCGCGGTGGTGAATGCGCTTAGCCGCATGGTCGAAGAACTGCGTCGCGATGATATTGATTTCAAGTGTGAGATAAACGTTCTGCGAGAACAGGCCGGCTTTGAGACCTCTCCCGATTCTCCGCTGGTGCGGCGCTGGACGGAGCTGACCGGGCGGTCCGCTATCGCCGTTCCTTTTAGCACTGAAGCGCCGCTAATGACCACTCTATCGAAGGATGTAATCGTGCTCGGCCCCGGGGACATGCGCACCGCACATAGCGAGCGCGAATGCGTCCCGCTTAAGGAACTGGAACTCTGCGTCGCGTATGTGCAAGGACTCCTGGCACAACCACTGGAGGAAGCACAATGAGCTCTGACAGCTGTACTGAACGGTTTTGGTTGTCGTGTTCTGAGGAAACTTCATGATCCGGCCTGGGTTTCCTATCGCTGTCGCTCTGGGTTTTCTGTGCGCGTGCACGGGAGCAACCTGCGTGGCGCAAAGCACTGCGCAGCGCCAGCCCGCCTCAGAGCGAGCCGATATGCCGGAGCTGCACTGGCGCATGATTGGACCGTTCCGCGGAGGCCGCACCCGCGCAGCCACCGGCGTGTCCGATCAGCCCAATGTTTTCTACATCGGCCAGGTGGATGGCGGGGTGTGGAAGTCCGATGATTATGGCCGCACGTGGCGTCCCATCTTCGACGCGGAGAACACGCAATCGATCGGAGCCATCGCGGTCGCGCCTTCTGACCACAATGTAATCTATGTCGGCAGCGGTGAAGGCCTCCACCGGCCGGATCTTTCGGTTGGCGATGGCATGTACCGCTCCGCGGACGCAGGCCAGACGTGGACCCATCTTGGATTGCGCGATGGCCAGCAGATTCCTGCGATTGCTATCGATCCGAAAAATCCCGATCGGCTCTTCGCTGCCGTGCTCGGCCATCCCTATGGGCCAAATCCGCAGCGCGGCATCTTTCGCTCGACGGATGGCGGCCAGACCTGGAAGAAAGTCCTCTATCGGAATGACGATGTAGGCGGCTCCGATGTGGTCATCGATCCTTCGGACCCCAACGTGATCTATGCCTCAATGTGGCAATCGACGCTGGGGCCGTGGGAGGACGACAACAGCTACGAAGGCACCGGAGGAGGCCTTTTCAAGTCCACCGACGGCGGCGACACGTGGCATCGCCTGAGCAAAGGCCTCCCGGCCGATCTGGTGCAGATCAACATTGCCCTGGCGCCCAGCGAGACCCACCGCTTGTACGCGACTGTGTCAACGATGACCGAGAGCGCGTACGCCTCCGCGAATGGGCTCGGAGTTTTCCGCTCTGATGACGCCGGCGAGAGCTGGACGCGCATCACCGACGACCCTCGCCCGGCGATGAAGATTGGCGGGGGCGATCTGCCGGTGCCGCGTGTTGACCCGCAAAACGCCGACGTAGTTTATAGCGCAAGCATCGTCACCTGCCGGTCGAACGATGGCGGCAAAACCTGGATCAGTCTTCGCGGCGCCCCTGGCGGGGACGATTATCAAAACCTGTGGATCAACCCGCGTAATCCGAAGATTATTTTGCTGGTCAGCGATCAGGGGGCGCTCGTTAGTGTGAACGGTGGCGATAGCTGGAGTTCCTGGTACAACCAGCCGACTGCGCAGCTTTACCATGTCGCCGCGACGAATACGTTTCCGTATCAGGTCTGCGGCGGCCAGCAGGAGAGCGGCTCAGTCTGCACCTCGACCCGCGGCAACGATGGGGAGATCACGTTCCGCGACTGGCATCCGGCCGGCATCATCGAATACGGCTATGCCGCTCCCGACCCGCTCCATCCTAATGTTGTCTACGGCGCAGGGCGGACAGAAGTTTCCCGCTATGATGCGACCACCGGCCAGGTGCAGAATGTAACGCCACTACCGGTGAAAGACTCGGCCTCTCGAGCCGATCGCACCGAGCCTGTTCTTTTTTCGCCCGTTGACCCGCACCTGCTGTATTACGCCGCGAATAAGTTGTTTGTGACGAATGATGGCGGTCAGACCTGGAGAACAATTAGTCCGGACCTCACCCAGGAGCGCACCGGTCAACCCGCGTCGCTGCCGCCGCTCACGGCAAAGCAGCAAAGCAAGCGGCGCGGAGCGATCTATGCTGTGGCGGCGTCATTCAGGAGCACACAGACGATCTGGGTAGGTACGGACGACGGCCTTTTGTGGAGGACGCGCGATGGAGGCATGCACTGGAACAACATCACGCCCGGCGACGTCACGCCGTGGAGCAAAATCTCCCAGATCGACGTCTCCCGGTTCGACGATGAGACTGCGTACGTTTCCGCCAGCCGTATGCGGCTCGACGATCAGCGCCCGTATATCTACCGTACCCATGACGGCGGCAAAACGTGGCAGGCAATTGCATCCACGCTGCCCGGCGGTTCTCCGGTGAACGCAGTGCGCGCGGACCCCGAGCGGCGGGGCCTGTTGTATGCCGCTACGGAAACGGCAGTGTGGTTTTCGCTTGATGATGGCGATCACTGGCAGCCGCTCCAGTACAACCTGCCGCACACGTCGATGCGCGACCTGCTCGTACATGGCGATGATTTAGTTGTGGCTACACACGGTCGTTCCTTTTGGGTGCTGGATGGTATCGGCCCTCTGCGCCAGCTTGCGGCATCGGCGACAATTAGGGAGCCATTTGTTTTCACTCCAGCCTTGACGTATCGCCTGCGCCGCGACACCAATACGGACACGCCGCTGCCCGCCGACGAACCCGCAGGCGAAAATCCGCCCGACGGCGCAATCATCGACTATGCACTGCCGGCTGGAATTACCGGTCCAGTGCACTTGGAGATTCTCAATGCGCACGGTCTGGTGGTTCGGCATTACAGCAGCACCGACTCAATAACGCCGACTCCGGCAGAGCTCAGCCGCCAGCTTATTCCACGAAACTGGCCGCTTGTCGAGCGACCGCTGTCTGCAAGAGCCGGTATGCACCGCCTGGTCTGGGACCTTCACTACAGTGCGCCGGCTGCCATTCGCTATGAGTATCCAATCTCCGCAGTTCCCCACCGTACCCCGCGTGTGCCGCAGGGTCCGCTCGCACTGCCGGGAAAGTACACGGTGAAGTTGATCGCCGGCGGCCGCAGCGCAACCGCGCCGCTCGCCATCGCCATGGATCCGCGCGTGCACATCTCGGCCCAGGATTTGAGCAAATTGTTTCAGGCGCAAGAGCAAATGGCACATAGCCTGAGCTTGATATCGAAGGCAACTTTGGAAGCGCATGCCGTCGAGCAGCAGATCGCCGGTCCGGGGAAGAACCTGCGCCAGGACGCAGCACTGCACAGCGCAATCGAGCGCTTCCAGACGAAGCTCAACGCGTTGATGCAGAGCCCGGCTGCAGAGGAGCAGAACGCCCCGTCCGGGCTGGATGCGCTCGCTGAAGCGGCCATTCCTTTGTACACGCAGCTCGGGCAGGCCGACGCTGCCCCGACTGCGGCCCAGTGGAAGGTTGAGGCTGAGATTCAGCAGCAGATAACCCACGCTGTGGGCGCATGGGAGCAGTTTAAGAGAGCGGATATTCCGGCACTCGATCAGCGGTTGCGCGGGGTCCATCTTGCGCCCCTCGATCCGACTCGCGAGCCCACCGAGTTGCCCGGAGGCGGCGACGAAGATTAACCGCGGCTTATCGACGCTTTCTCTGCGTCTTATAATTTGGGCAACACGTGCACGGCCGGCGCGTCATCACAAACATCGCGCCGGCAAATGAGGAGCAACTGGGTATGCAACATTCGCGTCGTCAATTCGTAAAAGCCGTGGGAGCAGGATTAGGAGCGGCAACCGCGACAGCTAGTGTGCCAGCCATTGCAGAAAGATTATTGGCGCCTTCGGAGCGTCTGTATCCGCCTGCGGACTTATCCTACTTTGACCTCCCCATCCCACGCGGGCCTTCCGCCCTGAAGATCGGCTACGCCGCGATTACGTGGGACGGTAAGGACAAAGAAGCGATCGACGATATTTCTGCGCTTGGTTATCCGGGCATCCAGCTTCGCGCCAACGCGCTGACTGAATTTCCGGATCCTGCGGCGCTCAAAGATATTCTGGCGAAGCATCGCCTGACGTTTGTCGCTCTTTCGAGCGACGGCGGCTCGCCACTTGATCCTTCATTGCAGGCCGGAGCCATCGCGACCCATCTCAAAGATGCGAAATATCTGCGCGACGCGGGCGGAAACTACTTGCAGGTCATGGCGACGTTCCACAAAGGCCCGTTCACGCCAGCGGACTATAAGCGAGAAGGTCAACTGCTGACCGAGATTGCCAAACGTGTTTCGGATTTCGGAATCAAGACCGGGTTTCATAATCACATGAACAGCATGGGGCAAACGCCGGAACAGGTCGCTGCCATTCTTGACGCTTCCGATCCGCGCTATGTAAAGCTGGAGCTCGACGTGGCCCACTATTTTCAGGGCGGGGGAGACGCGGCGGCGGCAATCCGAAAATATCACGATCGCCTATTATTCCTGCACCTGAAAGACGTGGAGCCGGCGGCAACCCACAGCGGTTATCAATTTACCGAGCTGGGACAGGGGAGGGTAAATTTCCCCGCGATCTTCACCGCGTTGCGCGATGTTCAATTCCGAGGCTGGGGCATCGTCGAACTGGATGATGAAAGGATCGGTGTCGCTCGCAGTCCCAGACAGTCCGCGGAGATGAGCAAGCGATATTTAACGCAGAAGATGGGAGTCGCTGTATGAGCTGTCCATTTCGGCTGGCCGTCATCAACGATGAAATTTCGCAGGACTTTGGCCATGCGTGCGAAGTCGCCAGGAGAGATTTTGGCCTCAACTGGATTGAGTTGCGCGGCATGTGGAACAAGAGCCTGGCCGATCTTGACGCGAAGGAAATCGCCGAGGCCCGCAGAATCCTCGAAAAAAATAGACTGCGTGTGACCGATATTGCGAGCCCGCTCTATAAAGTAGACTGGCCCGGCGCACCGCGCTCGCACTTCAGCGAGCACCGCGCCGAGTTCCACGCCGATTTCGATTTCCAGCAACAGGAGCAGCTGCTCGAGCGGCTCATCGAGCTAACCAGGGTTTTCGAAACCGATCGCATCCGCTGCTTCGATTTCTGGCGACTGGACGATCAGAAGCCTTATCGCGCCGCTATCAATGACAAGCTGCGCGAGGCGGCGGAGAAATGCGCCAAGAGCGGCAAGATTCTTCTTCTCGAAAATGAAATGACGTGTAACACGGCAACTGGAGAGGAATCCGCCGCCGTTCTCAAGGCCATCCCGAACAGGAATTTCATGCTGAACTGGGATCCCGGCAATGCAGCCATGTTCGGCTCTACTCCCTATCCTGCTGGCTACGATGCGCTGCCGAAACACCGGGTAGGGCATTGCCATTGTAAAGATGTGACGCGCGGACCGGATGGCAAGCGCGCCTGGGCGCCGGTTGGCGCGGGGATTGTCGATTGGGTGGGGCAGTTCCGCGCCCTCCAAAAAGAGGGTTACCGCTATGGCGTGAGTCTCGAGACTCACTGGCACGGCGCCGGTACGCCGGAGGCTTCCTCACGCATCAGCATGCGGGGAATCAAAGATACGCTGCGCAAGGCTGGAATCGTCTGTTGAGCGACCTTCCGAAGCGCTTCGAAGAATCACAACGAAACAGCCACAGTCGCGAAATACGCGAAGGAGAATGCAGCATGGCAGACCAAAAAGAGAAGCTCAATCGCCGGGAATTCCTGAGCCAGGTGGGGATGGGCGTCGCCGCCCTGGGGGCGTTGCCTGCCGCGCACATCTTTGCAGCGGAAGACCGGCCGGGCAGCCGCATCATCGGGGCGAATGATCGCATACGCATCGGCCTTATCGGCGCAGGCGATCGCGGCCAGGAGGACCTGAAGAACGCGTTGAAGCAGCCCAACGTCGAGTGCGTCGCGATCGCCGATGTGTTTACCCATCGCCGCGAGCAGGTAAAGAGCTATCTGCCCAACGTCGTCACTTACGATGATCCTCGCCATCTGCTCGAACGCCAGGACATCGACGCCGTCATCAACGCCACGCCTATGCATCTGCATGCCAAGTATTTCCTCTTAAGCCTCGCTGCCGGTAAGGACCTTTACTCAGAAAAAACAATGACCTGGGACATTCCGGAGGCAGTCGCCTGCCGCACGGCGGCCCGCACATCGAAACAGGTTGTCCAGATCGGGCTGCAGCACGAAAGCTCCGGCGCGCTGATCGATGCGAGGAAGTGGATTCAGGGAGGCTCCGCCGGAAAGATCACTATGGTGGAGTCCTGGATGAGCCGCAATACGCCGATTGGTAAAGGGCAATGGGTGCGCCCGGTGCCGAGCGACTGTACTGCCGCCAACGTGAACTGGAACCTATTTCTCGATGGCCGTCCGAAGATTCCCTTCGACGGCTACAAGTTCATCAACTGGCGGCTGTTCTGGGAGTTTTCCGGCGGCAATCTAACCGAGAACATGGTCCATCAGATTGCATGGATCATCAGCGCAATGAATCTGCAGCTGCCTACGGCAGCGACGATGATGGGCGGCGTCTTCTCCGAGAAAGACGGCCGACAGGTCCCCGACACCATCGCCGTAACTCTCGAATATCCGAACGATCTGCTCGTTCTATGGCAGTCCACGTTCAGCAATGAACATTACGGGCTGGGGGAGCATTTTCTTGGGGACAAGGGGACGGTTGAACATGTCAGCGGCGCGACGGACATGTTGACAGGAGAATCCGCGTCGACGATCAAATATTATCCGGAGAAAGTCAACAATCCCGGAGGCGCGACTATCCAGGGCAGTGCGTCGGGCGTCGATCATATGGCCAACTGGATGGCCTGCATCCGTGACCGTCGGCAGCCCAACGCGCCGGTCGAAATTGGATATCTGTCGGCGATCGCCGTCCACATGTCGAACCTTGCCTATCGGCAGAAGCGCCGCGTCACGCTGGAAGAAGCGATGGCCGCCAGCCCGGAGGCATGGATGTAGCTGATTGAATTGCAGGTCAGGAAAACGGGAGAGAAGCTTTCCGGAGCTCAGCCGCATCCAAGCCATGAGACTTCGCGCCGGTTTTTAGCGTCCATCCGTACTTGTCGAGGAAACAACCTCATGAAGAAGATTCAACTTCCCCTGATCGGCGTCACAGCTTGTTTGCTGGGAACAGCTGTATTCGCGCAGAACAAGCCCAAGAGGCTCCAAACCGGGCAAGCTGCATTTACGAACTGGAAACAAGAGGAGCCCGGCGTCTCCCGTCGCATCACGATTTACGATCTTCCCAAACCATTCGCCACACAATCGGTCGACAATGGCGCGAATATTGTTCCGCGTCCGGACAAAGTTTGGCCGCAAACACTTCCCGACTTCAAAGTGGAACAGTACGCCACGGGACTTAACAATCCGCGGCTGATCCGTACCGCTCCCAACGGAGATATGTTCGTCGCTGAAAGTGAGGCCGGAGATATTCGAGTTTTTCGTGGCATCACGCAAGATGGGAAGCCGGAAAAATCCGAGGTCTTTGCAACCGGACTGGATAAGCCGTTTGGAATTGCGTTCTATCCGCCTGGACCCAATCCCAAATGGGTATACGTCGGCAATACTGGCTCGGTTGTGCGCTTTCCGTATGCGAACGGAGATATGAAAGCCACCGGGCCGTCGCAAATGATCGTTCCTGACATTCCATCGGGCGGCCATCTGCGCGGCGGCGGTCATTGGACACGCGACGTCGCGTTCTCCCCGGACGGCAAGACAATGTTCGTCTCCGTCGGCTCCCATTCCAACCACGACGATCCGGACACCCATCCGCAGGAGCGTCACCGGGCCAACATTCTTGCCTATACGCCGGAGGGGAAAGACTTTCACATCTACGCCTACGGCATTCGCAATCCCGTCGGCTTGGCCGTCAATCCGATCACAGGGCAACTCTGGACCTCGGTCAATGAGCGCGATACGCTCGGCAATAATCTGGTGCCGGACTACATTACGCACGTTCAACCCGGTGGATTTTATGGCTGGCCGTGGTTCTACATGGGCGGCAATTGGGATCCCTCGTTACAAGGCAAGCACCCGGAACTGAAAGACAAAGTGCTGACGCCCGACGTTCTGATTCAACCGCATTCCGCATCCCTTGAAATGACGTTTTACCAGGGACAGCAGTTCCCAAAGCAATATCGCGGAGACATCTTTGCGGCCGAGCACGGTTCCTGGAACAAAAAGATGCGGGCTGGATACGAAGTGATCCTTGTTCCACTTGTGGATGGTCATGCGACGTCCGGAAGCTATGAGGATTTTCTAACCGGCTTTGTGCTTCCGAATGGGAACGTCTGGGGACGTCCGGTAGGCGTCGCGGTGGCGCCTGACGGTTCTCTGATGGTTACCGATGATGGTTCGAACTCAATTTGGCGCGTGAAATACGTCGGCAAGTAGTATTCTTCATCGCAGAACCCAATTTTGCCGATGAAAATGTTCAAACCTTCCTCCTCTGCGTTATCGGTGTGCCTCGCCGTTTTGCTATTTCTTGCCGCGCTTGCCCCTCCGCAAGCAGGCGCGTATTCCGTCTTGTCCCATGAAGAGACGGTCGATCTGGTATGGAGCCATCACATCGTTCCTCTGTTGCTGGAGCGGTATCCGAACGCCACGCCGGACGAGATGCGCATCGCCCATTCCTACGCCTATGGGGGCTGCATCGTTCAGGACATGGGCTATTACCCGTTCGGCAGTCATGAGTTCAGCGACTTGCTGCACTATGTTCGGACAGGCCAGTTCGTCAACAATCTTCTGAACGATGCCAGCAGTCTAGATGAATATGCCTTCGCCTTGGGAGCCCTTGCCCACTACCGCGGCGACACCAACGGACACCCAGCCGTGGGTATTGCCACTGCGAGGGAATATCCGAAGTTGAGCAGTCGGTTCGGCCCATTTGTCAGCTACTACGATTCCCCCAAAGCGCATATCCGCACCGAGTTCGGCTTCGACGTTGTACAGGTTGCGCAAGGCCATTACGTGAAGGATGATTACACCAACTTCATCGGCTTCAACGTGGCTACGCCGCTGCTGGAACGCGCGTTCAAAGACACGTACGGGCTCGATATTAAGACCGTCCTGAAGCACGAAGGCCTTGCCGTCAATACCTATCGCTACTCCGTCAGCACCGCCATTCCAGAGATGACGCGTGCCGCGGTCCTGCATTACAGTAAGCAGATTCAGCAGCAGGTCCCGAACTTTGACCGTCGCAGCTTTGTCTATCGCGTTAAACGCACCGACTATGAACACAATTGGGGCAAGCAATACCACCGCCCCGGCATGGGTGCGTACTTGATCGATTTTGTCATCAAAATCATGCCGAAGATCGGGCCCTTCTCCGCGTTCAAGCTGGAGATGCCGAATGCTGCCGACCAGAAGACCTACCTGAACAGCATGCAGACTACCGTGAATCTTTTCGAGAATGATGTAGATCAGCTAAGGGCGCAACCTGCAGGCGGGGGAACGCTGCCATTGAAGGATCTCGACTATGACACCGGCAAAGATACGCATCTGGGAGAGTACCCGCTTGCGGACGAGAGCTATGCCAAACTGCTGAAGTCTTTAGTGCATCAGAAGGATCCTGCAATCGCGAGCGATCTCCGTGCCTGCCTGCTGGACTACTATGCACCGCTCAAATCCGCGCAGAGAAGACGGGCCTATTATCTGTTTCATGTGTCCGAAGATCGCAGGGAACGAGAATTGCGAACGGACCTCCATACTCTGCGCCGCGAGCAGCCCGCCCCGGCAAAAGTTGCCAGCCTTGAGCTGGCGCCCGCGGAGAGGCAGTAAAGCGCGCCTTTATTCCGGCGACGCGCCCTGGCCGTCTAGCATCTGTCCATCGCGCATGTGCAGGATGCGATCCCCAATCGCGGCCGCTTCGGGATTGTGCGTGATCATCATCACAGTCTGCTTTAGCTCCTGATTTGAGCGGCGCAGCACGGCAAGCACAGCGTCGGAATTCTGAGAATCGAGGTTGCCCGTCGGTTCGTCGGCCAGCACGATGGCGGGACGTGCGATCAGCGCCCTAGCGATGGCGACCCGCTGCTGCTCTCCCCCAGACATCTCCGACGGACGGTGGCGCAGGCGGTCGCGGATGCCGAGCAGTTCCGTTAGATGGTCGAAATAGGATTGATCAAGCTTCTTCCCTCCACCGGCAATCTCATGCGCCAGCAGGATATTGTCCATGGCGTTCAGCGTCGGTAGAAGGTTGAACTTCTGAAAGATGAAGCCGATCTTCTGCTTGCGCAGTCGCGTCCGCTCGGCGTCGCTCAATGCGGCGAAGTCGACGCCATCGATCAGCAGGCGGCCGGAAGAGGGCCGGGTGAGGCCGCCGATGTTATAAAACAGTGTGGATTTCCCGCTCCCAGAGGGGCCGACGATACTGACGAATTCCCCTGCCGAAACCGTGAAAGAGACGGCGCGCAGCGCGTGGACCTCGACCTTTCCTGCATGGTAAGTCTTGCCGAGACGGTCGGCGATGATAAGAGGCTGCATTCACATGTATTGTACGGGTTGCGCGGTCGGGTGCGGGGTCCCCGGGGGGCAGTCCATGCTCGCGCGCCGATACTCAGGCCGCCCCCCGGGCTGCTCCCAGTCCTGGTTCCCGTACCTCGCTCTGGGCCGAGACCATGTCGGAGGCGACCGCCGCTGTCGGTCCGGAAGCTAACTTTTTGGGTCCACGCTTGCGGACCAGCAGCATCCGCACCCGCTCCAGCAGTTCTTGCGGCGAGCTGGCGCCTTTGGGCAGGAACGCGTCCGCACGGCTGGTCGGATCGAACTGCTTGATGCTGCCGCTCACCAGTACGGCGGGCACCCAGGGTGCGATCTCCTTGAGTCGTTGGATCAGATCGTTGCCATTGCAGTGAGGCATCACAAGGTCCGCAATCACCAGGTCGACTCGACCTTGGTCATAGAGTTCGATGGCCTGCTCCGCATGGTTGGCTGTCAGTACGCGATAGCCGCGCGTTTCCAGTACGAATTTTCTGACCGATAAAACCTGATCGTTGTCATCGACGCATAGAATGACTTTCTTTGGCCGCATTGTTTCTCCTGCACGCACGCAACACTTGGCAATTCCGAAGACGGAAGGCAAATGGTTCAGCCGCGGCCCGGCTGCAAAAAAAACAGGAACGCCTGGTCCGTGCGAGTGCCGGCGCTCCGCCGTGAACGGCGAGGTTCCAAGACTTTGCACACGAGGCGCATTCCGGCTGCCAAGACAGCCGGGTCGCGGGGGAACGGAGGCACAACGCACCGTTGCCGGTCGCGGTCGCGATTCGGCGGGAAGGGGACTTATGCCTTAGATTTGAGACAAGGCTTTCCCGTTCCGGCGAACTGCCGCAGCTGCGTCAGGCCATCCGTTCCAAACTCATTTTTTTAAATCTATATAGGCGAAAGAGGCGCGTTCCTGTTGCCATGAACGCTCGCCCAGAGTACGGAGAGATTTGCGATAAGTAAACGGCGAATATTCGGTGAAATGAATGCAGTTTTGGTACAGCATTCCACCGGCAGTGGATTGGTGCTGCAAATGCGCCATCAGGGAGGCGATTCTTCTGTTGAAAGTATGTGAATCGCACTAGGAAAAGACGTCTCGATGCACTCGAAACAGTGCGAGCAATCCGGCGGAAACACCGGAACGAAACTGACAAAGTATTTCTATCGTTTGTCCGGCCAGAAGCATCCATAAGTCTCCGAATAGTTTTTCCGCGGACCCGCGACCGTCGTTGCGGTTAGAGTTAGAGATAGAGGAGATGGAACCGATGACGACCGACATAGCGAGCCGCATGCCTCGCATTCTGGACGAGGCCCCCGACTTCGAAGCGAAGACTACGCAGGGCCCGCTGCGGCTAAGCGATATCACCAACAAAGGAAAATGGGTCATGCTGTTTTCCCATCCTGCCGATTTCACCCCGGTCTGCAGCACAGAATTCATGGCATTCGCGCGACATGCCCATGACTTTGAGCGGCGCAATGTTCAGTTGCTGGGGCTTTCGATCGACGGCGTCAATTCTCACATTGCGTGGGTACGGGATATGGAGCAGCGCAGCGGAGTCGAAATCAACTTCCCGGTGATCGCGGACTTGGATCAGCGAGTGGCTCGGCTCTACGGCATGGTGCATGAGGCAGTCTCCGACACGGCGACTGTGCGCGCGGTTTTTGCCATCGATCCAAAGCGGAAGATCCGCGCGATCCTTTATTACCCAATGCAACTCGGCCGCAGCGTGGATGAGTTGCTGCGGATTTTTGATGGACTACAAATGGCGGACGCGAACGGCGTTTCTACTCCCTGCGACTGGACGCCGGGACAGCCGGTGATTGTGCCCGCTCCGGCGACCGTTGAAGGGGCCCGCAAACGTGGCAAGGCCGAGGAAGCAGACCTTAAGGTGGAGACGTGGTACCTGACTACCAAACCAGCTCCTTCTTCAAACAAGTGATCTGCGGTGCGCGCGACAGGTGATTCCACACGAGCGTAGCCTGAATTCCCTCCCGGCATCAGATCCCTCAATTGTCTAGCATTGACGATGCGGTAAACTGGTGCAGGGACAGAAAACCCCTCGGTCCAGCAGTCCTCACCATGGACTTGCCTGTTGGACGTGCCCAGTGGGACGAATCGCTGGCATTCCCCGGCCTATCTATATACCAGAACAGGAACTTCAACCATCGTGTCGTCCGTCATCCGTAATATCGCCATCATCGCCCACGTCGACCACGGCAAGACCACCCTCGTCGATGCCATGCTTCGCCAAAGCGGGACTTTTCGCTCCAACGAGGCTGTAGCCGAACGCGTGATGGACTCGAATGAGCTCGAACGTGAGCGCGGGATCACAATTTTGGCCAAGAACACCGCCATCATATTCCACGACGCGAAGATCAACATCGTCGATACTCCCGGTCACGCCGACTTTGGCGGCGAAGTCGAGCGCGCTCTCAAGATGGTCGATGGGGTCATGCTGCTGGTCGATGCCAGCGAAGGTCCGCTGCCGCAGACCCGCTACGTGTTGTCGAAGGCGCTCGAAGCGAAGCTGCCGCCGATCCTCGTTATCAATAAAATCGATCGACCCGATGCGCGCCCACAGGAAGTTCTGAACGAGGTGTACGACCTTTTCATCGATCTCGACGCCGCCGAAGACCAGCTCGATTTTCCGGTCCTCTATACCAACGCAAAGCTCGGCACAGCATCGACCGACGCGAAGGCACCCGGCACAGACCTGCAGCCTCTGTTTGAAGCCATTGTTTCGACCATTCCTCCGGCCACCGGAGACCCAGCCGGTCCGTTGCAGATTCTGGTCACCAATCTCGATTACTCGGACTACCTTGGCCGACTCGCCATCGCCCGTGTCTTCAACGGCACCTTGCGCACCGGGGAAGAAGTCGCCATTGCAAAGCGCGACGGCTCGCTTGAAAAGACCAGGATCACCAAGCTGTTCAGCTTCAGTGGATTGAAGCGCACGGACATCGAGGAGACCACGCTGGGCGATATCGTCGCCGTTGCGGGCATCAGTGGGATCACCATCGGCGAGACCATCACCAGTCTTGACAATCCGACACCGCTGCCAACGATTGCCATTGACGAGCCGACAATCGCGATGCAATTCTTCGTAAACAATTCCCCGTTCGCCGGACGCGAAGGCCAGTATGTGACCTCCCGCAATCTGCGCGAGCGCCTGGAGAAAGAGCTGCTCACGAATGTCTCGATTCGCGTCGATGACACGGGCAACGCCGATAACTTCAAGGTTCTCGGACGCGGCGAATTGCAGCTTGCCATCCTGATTGAGATGATGCGCCGTGAAGGTTTCGAGCTGATGGTCGGACGTCCGGAGATTGTCACCCGGATGGTCGACGGCCAGTTGATGGAACCGGTGGAGCTGCTCACCATCGATATTCCGGAAAATTTCGTGGGAGTTGTGATGGAGCGCCTCGGACCGCGCAAAGCTGAGATGGTCAAGATGCACAATCACGGTTATGGGCGCGTTCGTCTCGAATTTCGCATCCCCAGCCGCGGACTCATCGGACTGCGCAGCGAGATGCTGACGGAAACACGCGGCACTATCGTCATGAACTCCTTATTCGATGGCTACATGCCGCATCAGGGTGAAATCCCCCAGCGATCGACCGGAGCGCTGATCGCCGACCGCGCGGGTACCACGACGACCTACGCATTGGATGGATTGCAGGAGCGCGGCATCCTGTTCCTCGGCCCCGGTAATGAAGTGTATGAGGGCATTATCGTGGGCGAGCATTCGCGCGACAACGACCTGGACGTGAACGCTGTCCGCGAGAAGAAGCTTACCAACATGCGCGCATCTTCTGCCGATGATGCTATCCGCCTGGTGCCGTTCAAACCGCAAAACCTGGAGCAGGCCATCGAATTTATCAATGAAGATGAACTGGTTGAGGTCACGCCCAAAAATCTACGCTTGCGCAAGAAGATTCTGCAGGCCAATCGCCGGCCCAAACGGAATGCGGTGCCCGTCTCCGTTTAAACTCGAGCTATAGCGCCTTAAACACCGGACTGTACGCGAACGTGAATGACAGCCCGGGTGTTGAGTTTCTGGCCCGGTCAATTTTGAAAATGCCGCATCAACAGGACCTGTTTCCGGCGGAAGCCCCAAAGTCCGAGAACGCGCATGCGCCGCAAACGGAGAAGCCGGCAGACCCGCGCGCCCCAGTGTGGATGCAACGCCTGTCCATCGTCATTCTGGTCGTGTTCTGCTTTTACGTGGGGTTGCTTCTGTTCCTGCTGCCCTGGACGCGGTACTGGCAGGAAAATCATTATCTGCTGACGTTGCCTTCGCTGGGCCCGCTACTGAACTCCGGGATCATCCGTGGCATCATCTCCGGAGTCGGAGTGCTCGATATATGGATCGGGATTTCCGAAATCATTCATTATCGAGAGCATCGCGCGTGAGTCGCAGACATGGTTGGCCGCTCTATTCCATTCAAGAGTTCTTTCTGTTTCAACACACGCAATCGAGGGTTGTCGATGACCGCTAAACCACCGCTGCTTTCCTATGAGGACCCGGCGTTCATCAACAGTCCCGATGGACGCATGCTGCGAATCATGGCGGAATATATACAGCCGCTGGCACATTTTCGCCGCGAACGCATCCAGGACACAGTTGTCTTCTTCGGCTCCGCCCGTTTTCGCCCGCTCGATGAAGCGTCGCGCGATTTGGAGTTGCTGGCTGCTCCCGATTCCGCCCAGCCCGCTCCGCCCAGCGAGCAGCCGGCTACGCCGGAGGAAGTTGCTGCCGGCACGGCGAGCCAGCTTCGCCGTGCCCACGCTGAGGCCGCGGTCGAGATGGCCCGCTATTACGAGGACGCCCGCCGCCTGGCCTTTCTGCTTACGCAATGGAGCTTGACCATTAAATCCCGCCGCCGCCGTTTCGTAGTCACATCAGGCGGCGGTCCGGGGATCATGGAAGCCGCCAATCGAGGGGCCAGCGAAGCGGGCGGCAAGACAGTCGGCCTTAATATCCGACTGCCGTTTGAGCAGGATCACAATCCCTACATCACTCCATCGCTTAGCCTGGAATTTCACTATTTCTTCATGCGGAAATATTGGTTCGCCTATCTTGCCAAGGCGCTTGTCGTGTTTCCGGGCGGGTTCGGCACTCTTGATGAGATGTTTGAACTGTTGACCCTGACTCAGACCCGCAAGCTGGCCAAGGAGATGACGATTGTGATCTATGGCTCGAAGTATTGGAATCAAATCATCAACTTCGATGCCCTGTTGCAAAAAGGGGTCATCAGTCCCGAGGACTTTAATTTGTTCCACTTCGCCGACACTCCGGAGGACGCACTCGAGATACTGAAATCGAACCTTACCCGCAATTATTTGGAGAAGGAAGAAAAACCCGGAGTGCAGAAAGTGGAAGATTCGGTCGATGTCGAAACTGAAATGTCCCTGCGGCCAGAGATCACGAGAACAAGACGATAAGCAACCCGAACGACGCCCCAACGAAGTCATCATCGCCGAAGCGGAATTAGCCGCAGTTATCTGATTTCGCCGATAAAGACGGCGAACGGCGGCAGGACGACGTTGTTCAAATCGATCTCCTTGCCGACGCCTCCGTCTTCCAGAAGCGCCGTTGCACGATGGCCGCCGATCCCTTGCCGCGGCAGATTGTAGGAAACCGTGCGGGGCTGATCTGTAAAATTCATTGCTACCAGTACCGATGGCCCGGAACCTGGATTTTTGCGTACGTAGGAAAGCACGTTCGAATCCGAAGTATTCACCATGATGTTCTGGCCATCGTGGAGCGCCGGGTTGTTGACCCGCAGCGAGATCAGCTGTTTGTACCAGTTCAGCAGAGAATCGGGCTCGCCGGATTCCACCTGCACGTTGACGGCCTTGTAGCTGGGCGGAATCGGCAGCCAGGTTCTGTCAGCCGTGCTGAATCCGGCATTTTTCCCGCTGTCCCACTGCATCGGAGTGCGTTCGCCATCGCGGCCCTTATACTTCGGCCAGCCGGTTTTGCCGACCGGGTCCTGCACCTCTGCCTTTGTCCGGGGTGGCGTGGTCACCATTCCTATCTCCTCGCCGTAATACATCAGCGACGCGGAACGGGTGGTCAGCAGAACAGCTCCGATTATGCGAGCGATCGCGGCGTTGTGCTTACCGTCGCCATAGCGATCCCAACTGCGGGTGTTGTCGTGATTGTCGAACACGAACAGCGGCATATTGCCATTCAATTCGCTCTCCGCCTGGTTGATTTTAATGCGGAACGCATTCACATCCAGCTTGTTGATGAAGCCTAGCTGCATGTCCATAGGCAGTTGCAGCTCATCGTGGTGCGCGCCGTACCACAGCAGCTGGTCTTGGATGTTCGGCAGGTAGGTTTCGCCGATCAATACGCGATCTCCCGGGTAGCTGTCGACGAGCTTGCGAAGCTCGCGCATCACCACATGCACCTGCGGCAGATTGGCGGTCATAACCTCCGAGATATTGGGATCGCCGAAGTCGTTCCTGCCGGAATAGACCTTCTCGTCTCGGAACTGCGGATCTTCGAACAGCGTCGGAACCGCATCCAGCCGGAACCCCGCAACCCCCTTATCGAGCCAAAACCGGCATGCATCGAACATGGCCTTTTGGACCGCCGGGTTCCGCCAATTCAAGTCCGGCTGCGCGGAATAAAATTTATGGTAGTACCACTGCCTTGTCGTTGCATCGTAGGTCCATGCCGAGTGTCCAAAGTCGCTCTGCCAGTTGTTCGGCGGAACCCCCGGACTTTTCCCATCGCGCCACACGTACCAGTCGCGCTTGGAATTGTTGCGCGAACTGCGGCTCTCCTTGAACCATGGAGATTGGTCCGAGGTGTGATTCATCACCATATCCATGATGACGCGGATGTGATGAGCCTTCGCCATGGCAATCAGGCGATCGAAGTCTGCCATTGAGCCATACTGCGGATCGATGGCCTCGTAGTTCGAAATGTCATAGCCGAAGTCGACCTGCGGAGAAGGATAGATCGGCGTCAGCCAGACAGCGTTCACTCCGAGGCCTTGAAGATAATCGAGCCGCTGGATAATGCCGTCAATATCTCCGATGCCGTCGCCGGTAGTGTCCTGAAAGCTGCGGGGATAAATTTCATAGACCAGCGCGTGCTTCCACCACGGGGCAGAGCTCGCGGCGGAGCTCGGATTTCTAGTGGTCGCTTTCGCTGCGTAAAGAGGAGCAGACATCAATCCGGTGGCCAGCAAGGCCGTCGCGGATCCGAAAAGCACAGTTCGTCCCGCTGCTCTGAAATCCGGTCGCATACCAGCAAGCAAACGTATCAATTTCATGTCCTCTCCTCACCAAGCTATTCGGCTCCGGGGCCAAGCTGTGCGGCTATAAAGCGGTGCGAACTTGCTTGCTTTTCGGCACCAGATCCTTCCCGGGTTGCACAACTTTCGCCTGAATCTTTCTAAATCCAAAAATTACCGCGACCTGCGGCGCCACATAGCGCGTGACCCACATCACCATCAAGATAAGTGGGATGTAGTGCCCCCAAAGCTGGGGGTGCACAGGAAGCAGCAGCCCCGGCGCTGCGAAAGCGGCGTAGGCAACCATCACCAGTCCCCACGGACTTTCGCGGGCATCGCCAAAAACTCCGTTCAGAATGATGAACGTAAAGAAATAGAGCACCGGCATCACGACCACGATCCCCGACCATCCGAACTCGCGGTAGGCATCGCCGATCGGCGCGAAGGCAACCGCGGTCGTATAGTCTTCGACGTTGGCCTCATCGGTTTCGCGTCCGTAGATATTGCCGAGCGAAAGGATTTCCCGTCCTGGCCACAAAGCGTGCGGAACCACCATTTCAAATCCAACGATCAGGTACCCGGGACCTGTCGGACCGGCGTGCTGTGCCACTTGGATCAGCCGATCATCCTGGCAGATGAGGGACTCGCGGTCCATCAAGCCATGCGGATGGTCGTAGCACAGCGCGACCTGGTTGATGTCTTCATTCATCTTCAAAGAATCCGCGTACCACTGGTACATCGCCGGAATAGTCTGGGGGTTCTTGAGCAGATCGAGCGTCGCATTCACCGTGCCGGTCAAGGTGGATTGCCGCGTCATCGATCGGGCATACTGCGCCCATGGAAAAAGGAATCCGACTGCAAACGCCAGCCAGCCCAGAATGGCGAGCACCTGGAGGGGACGAAAGCGATAGTCGAGCGCCGCGCAAACCAGGAAGTAGGAGAAGAATGGCGAGTACATTCCCTGCTTCGAAGCGGCGATGAAACCGAAACCCGCGACATACAATATGCTCACCAGCACGATCCAGTTGATGCTCCGCTTCCCGCCACTAATGCATATCTCGTAATACGTGGCGAGGATCGTGGCCATTGGAACAAAGATGTTCAGCTGGTTGAGAGCGGCCCAGAACGTGCCGTTGACGCCAGTGTTGAAGTTACTCAGCATGATCTGGCTGCACAAACCGATGACGAGCAGGCCTGCGGACGTGTTCTTTAGATTTTCAAGATCTCTGGCTGTAAAGCGCACGATATTTCGCACGCTCGCGAACTTGCGGCTCAGTCCGGCCGCAACCAGTATCCCCGCCCATCCCAGCGCAGTCGCGGAAATTGTGATCAGCGGCTGGTCGAAGTGCCGGTTCGTGGGTTCCCACGTCAAAACCTTGATAAAAATCAGAACCACGAAGGTGGGTACTGCTGTGAAGAATACGAAAGCCCCGCTGGTTGTGCCCAGGCCATTCAGAACATTGAACGCCAGCGCGCTGAAAACAACGGCCAGTGAACCGAGGAAGGCGAAGAGCGGGTCCGTGCCATCCAGCAGTTGGGCGAACAGCAGGAACATCACCGCAATCAATACATGGTTGATATTCACCCGGGTTGGATAGGGGATGCGCATGATTCCAGATGCAGGCGTTATTCGGAAACTATCAACGGAGCAGGCGTCTCTCTATATCGAACGTGACACTCCAGAATTGTTCTCCTAGCCGCCTCCGCGTCTTCCCATCCCATCGGCTGTGTCCGCTTTCCTTCCAGGTCTTTGTATATCGAGAAAAAGTGCTCCACTTCGCGCAGTATCTGGGGGTACACAGAAGTATAGTTTTCAATCTGGCTGAAAGTTGGATTGGCAGAGGCGAACGCAACCACCTTTTCATCGTCGACACCCTGGTCGAGCATTCGGAAAAGCCCGACTGGACGCGCGCTCAACACGCAGCCCGGAAAGCTGGGCGCGTCCCCCAGTATCAAAATGTCGAGCGGATCGCCGTCCTTGGCCAGCGTGCGCGGAATGAATCCATAGTCTCCCGGATAATGCACTGGGCTGTGCAGGTTGCGGTCCAGCCGGAAGACGTGCAGGATCTTATCGTACTCATATTTATTGACGCTGCCCTGCGGGATTTCGACCACCGCTGTGACGAGCCTGGGCGCGTCCGCACCCATCGGTAACTCAAGATAGTTCGTCATTCTTCGGGGATATTCCTTCTCGCGAACAGGCGGAGCAGCGGTTTCAAGCTCTGAGACGGCCCCTGTCGCCGTGCTGCGAGTATACCAATCCCGCTCCCGTTTCCCGCGCCGTTCCCTGCTCCGGAGCGTGCGATGCGACAATATAGATGCACATCTCAGAACTCTTTCGAGTCTCGCAACCATGCTGCAATTGACCTCGGCCGGCAAGCGGTTCGGCCACAAGCTCCTCTTCGAAAAAGTCGATTGGCAGATAACGCCCGGCGAGCGCACCGGCCTGGTGGGTGGCAATGGAACCGGCAAGTCCACCCTGTTGCGCATTCTTGCCGGGCTTGATTCGCTCGATGACGGTTCGATCGAGCGCACCGGCGGTATGACGTTTGGATATCTACCACAGGATGGTCTGCAGTTGCGCGGGCGAACCGTCTTTGATGAATGCATGTCCGCTTTTGAGAAGACCCACGCACTCGAACTGAAAATCCAGGGACTTCATTCCCAGCTCGCCGATTTGCCGCCGGACACCGCCGGATATGACGCCTTGGCAGAGCAATTGGCCCGGAGCGACGCCCAGTTTCATGCCCAGGACGGCTATACCATGGAGGCCCGCGTCGGCATTGTGCTCTCCGGCTTGGGATTCGCCAAGGAAGACTGGAGCCGCAATACGGAGGAGTTCTCCGGCGGCTGGCAGATGCGGGTGGCCCTGGCTAAACTGCTGCTCGAAAAACCCGATCTGCTGTTGCTCGACGAGCCCACCAACCATCTCGATCTCGAAGCCCGCAACTGGCTGGAGAGTTATCTCCACTCCTACCCGCACGCGTATATTCTCATCTCGCACGACCGCTTTTTTCTTGACGTGGCCACCAACAAGATTGCCGAGTTGTGGAACCATCGCCTCTACACCTACACCGGAAACTACGAGAAATATCTGCAGCAGAAAGCGGAGCGCCTGTCCCAGTTGGAGGCCGCTTATCAACACCAGCGCGAACACATCGAGCACCTGGAAGCATTCATCAATCGCTTTCGCGCACAAGCTACCAAGGCGCGCCAGGTGCAGAGCCGTGTGAAGGAACTGGAGCGTATTGAACGGATTGAACTGCCGCCCAGGGAAGTCGCCATTCACTTCACCTTCCCACAGCCGCCCGCCAGCGGGCGCGCTGTGATTGAAGCATGCGAGGTAAGTAAAAGCTATGGAGAAAAGCAGGTCTTCGCGGGCGTGCGGTTCACCATCGAACGAGGAGACCGCATTGCTCTGGTCGGTCCCAATGGAGCGGGCAAATCCACATTGATCCGCCTGCTTGCAGCGCTCGATCTGCCGACATCCGGTGAGATCCGGCTTGGTCACAACGTCGCGCTGCAATACTTCGCCCAGGACCAATACAAGGAGCTCGACGCCGGCGCCCGCATGCTCGACGATATCGGCCGCAGCGCTCCAGGAATTTCCCAAACGGAGCTGCGCAGTCTCCTGGGCTGCTTCCTTTTTTCTGGCGACGATGTTTACAAGCCGCTCGGCGTGCTCTCCGGCGGCGAGCGCAACCGTTACGCGCTGGCGCGACTGCTGGTCAGCCCAGCCAATTTTCTACTGCTCGACGAACCCACCAATCATCTCGATATGCGTGCCAAGGAAGTGCTGCTGGAGGCCATCCGAAATTTCACCGGGACTGTAGTTTTCGTCTCGCATGATCGCGCCTTTATCGACACGCTCGCCACCCGGGTGTTTGAGATTCGCGACGGTGCGGTCCACGTCTACTCCGGAAATTACGAGGATTATTTGTGGCAGATTTCGCGGCAGGCGGAACAGAAGCGCTCCGTCGACATGCCCGCGGTAGCACAAAAATCGAATGGAAACCTCTCTGCGGCGGCGGTAGCTCCCGAAGAGCCCAAGGAGGACGGCACCCGTGCCAGGCGAATCAACCCCATTCGCCTGCGCCAAATGCAGGAACGCTGCAACAGTCTCGAAGAGGAAATTCCCCGCATGGAAGCCGCCATCCAGACGACGGAGCAGCAGATGGGCATCTTCGTTTCTGCGGAGCAATACCAGGCGCAGACCGCACAGCTCGAGAGTCTGCGCGCTGATCACGCTGCCTTGCTTACTGAATGGGAAGAACTGATGACCCAGCTTGAAGAGCAGACGGCGATTTCGTAATCGCGATCCGAAAAGGTAAAGTCCCTCAAAACCGCAATCTCTATAATTCAAATATCTATGGATCTATTGTGGAAACCGGAGGACTGGCGCGAGCGCCTGGAGGAATTGCAGTCATTCGATCCGGAGCGCAAGGAAGCGCCTCTGCGCCGCGACGTGCGCTCGTTGGGTACGCTGCTGGGACGCGTGCTGCGCGAGCAAGCCGGTGACGCGCTTTTCCAGGCAGTCGAAGACCTGCGCCGCCTGACCACCGAAAGCCGCGAAGCCCGCTTACAGGGTGAAATCGAACGCGCCGAGTCGCTTCTCAATCAGGCCATCGCCCGCATCGGAGCATGCGACACCAACTTCGCGGAACACTTGACCCGCGCCTTCGGCTTCTACTTCGAACTCATCAACCTCGCGGAGACGAACCATCGCAAGCGCCGCCGTCGAGCGCATCGATTGCTCGGCAGGCCACAGCGCGCCCCATCCCGGAGAAATGCGGGGCACGCTCCGTCGCATGCGAGAGGCGGGTATCAGCGCCGCCAGTACGCTCGATCTGCTGCAGAAAATCTGCGTTATCCCCGTGTTTACTGCACACCCGACGGAAGTCGCACGACGATCCGTGCTGTTCAAGCGCCGACGCATTGGCGAAGCCCTGGAAGGCCTCAACCAGATTCCGTTGCCCGATGAAGAACTCGCCGCCAGCGAACAGGCCATTCTGGCTGAGATCACCGCGCTTTGGCAGACGGACGAAGTCCGCAGCTACAGGCCCACGGTGCAGGATGAGATTAAACTCGGCCTCGATTATTACGAGATCGCAATCTTCGAAACCTTGCCGCAATTGTTTGAAGAAATCGCTGGTGCGCTGCGCGATGAATATGGCATCGATATCGAACCCAACGATCTGCCTCAAGTGGTGCGTTTCGGCTCGTGGATTGGCGGTGATCGCGATGGCAATCCAAATGTCACGCCGGAAGTCACGTGGGAAGCGATCGCCATGTCGCGCCGGAAGCTGATTGAACACTACAGTGCACGCGTTCAACTGATTGTCGATCTTCTGACCCCCTCGGTTCAGCGCGTGGGGATTTCTTCCGCGCTGCGCCAGAAACTCGCGGAATATGAATCGCAGCTGGAGCACTCCGGCCCGGGCGTAACCGATCGCTTTCCACACGAACTCGACCGTCGCTTTGCCCTCTGTGTCCACCGGCGGTTGCAGGCAGCGCCAGGGGAACTACGCGTCGCACCATTTCTGCCGTCGTATCGCTCGGCACGGGAATTGCTCGAGGACCTGACTCTACTGCGAACCAGTCTGGCAGAAAATAAAAGCCTACGGCTCGCGCGCTCACTCATCGATCCTCTGGTGCGCGAAGTCCGCACCTTCGGGCTGCACCTGCATACGCTCGATATTCGTCAGCATGCTCGCCTGCACACCGAGGCGCTGCTTGAAATTGAACAGAACCCGGCGGGAAAAACAGCCGGCGAAGATTTCGCTCGACCGCTCTCCCCTGAAACCGCAGACGTCCTCGCCACGTTCCGCGCCATCGCGCAAATTCAGCGTCAGGAACCGGCGGAGACGGTGCAGCAATATGTCATCAGCGGCGCCACAGGAGTTGAAGATATCTGGCGCGTGCTGCATCTTGCGCGCACTCATCAGGTCTCCTGCACCGCCGGTGAAGGCCGCGCTGCGATTCAGGTTGTCCCGCTGTTTGAATCGATCAATGACCTGCGTGGCGCCGCTTCCATCTGCCGCGAAATCTGGACCGCTCCTGCCTATCAGCCGCTGCTCGATTCCTGGGGTCGCCGGCAGGAGGTCATGCTGGGCTACTCCGACTCCAACAAGGATGGGGGCATGCTCACCAGCACGTGGGAGCTCTACAAAGCTCATCGCGCTCTCTACTCGACGGCCCGGGAGTGCGGGATCGATCTGCGTCTTTTCCACGGACGCGGGGGAACCGTGGGCCGTGGAGGTGCTCCCACCCATCGGGCCATCTATGCGCAGCCCATCGGCGACTTCAATGGTGAAATCCGCATCACAGAACAAGGCGAAGTCCTGCACTGGAAGTATTCCGACGTCGTGCTGGCGGAATGGAATCTGGAACTGATGGTCGCCGCCTCGCTTGACGCGCTCGCCAGGCCCGAAGCGTATCGACCTGGCGGTCATCGTACTGGAGAAATGATGGAGGGCTGGGAGGAGGTCTGCGAGGCACTTTCAACGGCCGCTTATGGCTTTTATCGTAAAAATATTCCCGAAGACGAAGCGGTGCTCCAATATTTCTCCGAGGCCACGCCGGTCAATGAACTCGAGTTCGCCCGCATCGGCTCGCGTCCGGTTCGCAGAAAAGGCAAGCCAAACTTCGCCGACCTGCGCGCCATCCCTTGGGTCTTCGGATGGATGCAGAGCCGACACGGAGTCCCGGGCTGGTTTGGTGTCGGCCACGCTCTGCAGTTGTCGATAGAGCAGGGGAATCTGTCATTGTTACAGAACATGATGCGGGAATTCCCGCTGTTCATCGACCTGATCCGCAACGTTGAACTGGCGCTGGCCAAGGCAGATTTCGACATTGCCCGCCAGTATTCTTCCCTTATGCAAGACTCGACGGTGCGCGAATCGGTATTCACCCGGCTCAAGTCAGAATATGAAAACACGCGGCAGGCAGTTCTCGCAGTCACGGGGCAAAAGATCTTGCTTGAGACCAATTCCGTGCTCTCGCGTTCCATCCGGTTGCGTAATCCATATGTAGATCCAATGAGTCTGATACAAGTGGAACTTCTTCGGCGCAAGCGTGCCGGAGACAACAGCGAATCCCTGCAGCGTGCGATCGCAGCCACTATCAATGGGATTTCCGCAGGACTCCGAAATACCGGATAATTGTTTGCCAGCCGAATTGGAAGACTTAGGCTTGACAAGCAGAACGAACAACAGGTCTCAA
This sequence comes from uncultured Acidobacteriota bacterium, assembly GCA_963744615.1. Classification (GTDB taxonomy): domain Bacteria; phylum Acidobacteriota; class Terriglobia; order Terriglobales; family Acidobacteriaceae; genus JAKAAZ01. The sequence continues at coordinate 177,540 of CAVUUE010000002.1, read as the reverse complement.
TGTCCAATACCGTGACGAACGTCAGGCGCCGCCGACCGGGAGCGATTATCGCGCGAACGTGCGCGGTTGGAATTCTTCTGCTCGCGATTCTTGCCCCAGCAATCATTGCGCAGGGAAGCACCACACCCGCGGCTGAGCTCAGCACCTCGCAGCCAGTGGCTTCCGCATTTCAGCTCACGTTGGCAGATGCCATCAAACGCGCCCGGGCGATCAGTCCCACCATGCAGCAGGCGCTGACAAACGCCGGGATCGCCGCCGGAAAACTTGCGGAGAGCCGTGCTGCCAATCTGCCCATCGTTTCCGCAAATTCCCAATATCTCTACACTCAGGGCAACGGCACGCCGTCCGCCCGCTACATTGCGAACAATGGCGTGCACGAATACATCGCCCAAGGCGACGTGCATCAATCGCTCTCGCTGGGCAACATTCTCATCTATCGCCAGAGCATTTTGGAGGCGGCGCTATCGCGAGACCAAACTGAGATCGCACAACGAGGTCTGATTGTCACTGTCGTCCAGAACTATGCAGCGCTGGTTGCCGCTCAGCGCAAGTATCAGGCCCAGCAGCAGTCCACGCTGACGGCGCGAGATTTTTTGACAACTACGCAGCGATTGGAAACTGGTGGCGAGGTCGCCCACGCCGACGTGGTCAAGGCGCAGATCCAGCTGGCGGACAGCCAGGTAACGCTCGAGGACGCGCGGCTTGCCTCTGAAAACGCACGTGTGGCGCTGGCTTTGATGGTGTTCCCGGATGTGAACCAGAATTACGAGCTGGTCGACAATCCCGCTGAGATCCTTTCCCTTCCCACCTACGCCGACGCGGAAGCGGCCGCTCGCCAGCGCAACCCCGCGCTCGATGCCGCCTTCAAAGCGGAGCAGGCAGCCGCGGAAGCGGTATCCGCGGCGCGCGCCGAATATCTGCCTACGATGACTTTCGATTATTTCTACGGCATCGATGCCAACCATTTCGCCGTCTCCACGCCTTCGAATCCGAGGCTGGACCCTGAACTTGGCGGCCGTCCCATCCAGAACCTCGGATACTCAGCGCTGGCTTCCTTGACTCTACCCATCTGGAATTGGGGCGCGACACGAAGCAAGGTGAAGTCCGCGCAAATCCTTCAGCATCAGGCGGTCCTCGAGAGAAAATTCGCCCAGCGCAACCTCATCGCCAACCTAGAACAGTTCTATGGCGAAGCGAAGACGGCAAAATCTGAAATGGAGATTCGCCAATCCGCCCAAGCCAATGCTGAAGAGAGTGAAAGGCTGACGCTGCTGCAATACAAGGCAGGCAATGCTACGGAGCTGGAGGTGGTTACCGCGAACGACACGCTAACATTGGAACGCAATGCTCTCGCCGACGCCGAAGCCCGCTATGCGACCGCGCTCGCGAATCTGGCAACACTGACAGGACGGTTATAGATGATACGGCGCCCTTGGTTCCGCACTGTCGCCTCCGGCCCGGTGGCGGCGCTTTTGGTTGCGCTGCCGCTCGGCTGCGGCAGTTCCACCACAAAGGCCCCCGAACCGGTAGTCTCGGTGGACACCGCGCAAGTCAGGATCCAGCCGATCACAAATGTGATCACCGCGGAAGGCGTGCTCTTCCCCACACGCCAGGCTTCTCTCTCCCCGAAAATCAGCGCGCCTGTTCGCAAATTCTACGTGCAGCGTGGCGACTTGGTGCATCGCGGCCAACTCCTGGCGGTGCTGGAAAATCACGACCTTGCCGCCGCCTTGGTCTCCGCCCAGGGCGGCTACGAGCAGGCCAAGGCTACCTATGCATCGACTACATCCTCGACTCTGCCGGAAGAAATACAGACGGCAAATTTGAATCTGCAAGACAGCAGGACCAATCTCGCTTCCCAACAGAAGCTCTACGACAGCGAGCAGAAGCTCTATCAGCAGGGAGCGATCGCGCGGAAGCAATTGGACGCCACCCAGGTGGCGCTTACCGCTGCGCTCAGCGCTTATAAGACCGCGCAAACGCATTTGAAAAACCTTCAGGATGCGGGAGCTTCGCAGCAACGAAAGGCCGCCAAAGGTCAACTGGAAGTCGCTAACGGCCAGTATCAGGGTGCTGCCGCACAACTCGCCTATACCGAAATTCGTAGTCCTATAGCCGGCGTGGTCGCCGACCAGGCCGTATACCCTGGCGATACAGCCCCCGCGGGCACGCCCCTACTGATTGTTATGGACACATCGAAAGTGGTGGTGCGGCTGCACGTGCCGGAGTCTCAGGCGGCGCAGTTAAAACTGGGCGACAGCGCGACCCTGCAGGTCCCCGGCTTCCAGAAAGCTTTTCCTGCCAAGATTACGGTTCTGAGCCCCGCACTCGATCCTAATAGCACCACGGTAGAGGTATGGGTTCAGGCCGACAACCCCCAGGGCGATCTGAAGCCCGGCACCTCCGTCAGTGTTTCAATTACGGCGCAGACGGTTCCGAACGCGCTGGTCATTCCAGACAGCGCAATTCTGACCGCCCCGGATGGCGGGAGGACGGTCATGGTCGTTCATCCCGATAGTCGCGCCTATTCGCAAAAGGTCACAACCGGAATTCAGCAGGGTCCTTTCATTCAGATCGTAAGCGGCCTTCACGCCGGAGAACAAGTCATCGTTAACGGTGCTTATGGCTTGCCCGACAAAACTCGCGTCAAGGCCACCCCGGTCAGCAACGCTCAGGTGGCGGAGCCCTGAGGACGAGATGACAAGCTTGAATCCCAACCCACCGCGGCGACCCGATGGACTGCCGCCGCCAAAGACCTACTGGTTCGCCCTCTTTTCCAAGGCGCTCATCGCGATCATTCTTGTGCTCGCGTTCATCGGCGCATACTCTGCCTCTAGCATCCCGCTCGCCGTTTTTCCCACCACGAACTTTCCCCGCGTGCTCATCGCAATCGACAACGGCGTCATGCCGATCGATCAGATGCTCGTCACCATCACGAGGCCGATCGAAGAGGCTGTTAACAGTGTGCAGGGGCTGCAAAGCGTCCGGTCGATTACCAGCCGCGGCACGGCCGAGGTGGATCTGTTCTTCGACTGGAAAGTCGACATGTTCCAGACCCTCCAGCGCGTCTACGCGGCCATGTCGCAGGTGCAGACCTCGCTGCCCCCTACCGCCCGGATTCAGGCCAACCGGCTTCGCTTCTCCAGTTTTCCCATCCTGGGCTTCGGCCTCACGTCGGACAGCATGCCGGCCACCAAGCTATGGGAGATTGCGACGTATCAGATCAAGCCACGCCTCAACCGCGTCGCAGGGGTTGCCAGCGTTGTGGTCCAGGGCGGAGACGTCCCGGAGTATGACATTGTCCCCGATCCATCCAAGCTGCTTCGCGCCTCCGTCACCGTCACGGATATTCTCTCCGCCGTCCAGAAGACCAACCTGATCGAGTCCCCTGGACTGATCGCGTCCAACCACAATCTCGTGCTCGATCTGGTGGATGGTCAGGTCCACGACCCCAAGGAACTCGCCAACATTGTCATTAAGAAGACCCCGGCGGGCATTCCCGTGCATATCGGTGATGTCGCCAGCGTGGGGCCCGCAGTGCAGCCTCGGTACACCGTTGTCACCGCCAATCAAAAGCCCGGCGTCCTGCTCAGCATCAATCGGCAACCCGGAACGAATACCGTCACGGTCGCCGACGGCGTTTATCAGCAGCTTGATCAGATCAAGAAAGACCTCCCGCCTGGAATTCAGTTCTCCGTGTTTTACGATCAGGCCGGCCTGGTGAAGGAAGCCATCAAGAGCGTTCGCGACGCCATTCTGATCGGCATCGTTCTCGCCTGCATCGTGCTCGTGCTGTTCCTCCGCGACTGGGGCAGCTCCCTGGTTGCCGGCCTCGTAATCCCGGTCACCATAATGATCACCTTCGTCGTGTTGAAGCTGCTCGGCGAAAGCTTCAATCTGATGACGCTGGGCGGCCTGGCCGCCGCCGTAGGTCTAGTGATTGACGATGCCATTGTCGTCGTCGAAAACATCGTGATCCATCGCGATGCCGGCCAGGGGAAATTGCAGGCGGTGCAAAGCGCTCTCAGCGAGCTGAAAGTGCCTCTGCTTGGCTCGACCACCACTCCGGTCGTCATCTTCCTGCCCCTTGTCCTGATTACCGGCGTCACTGGAACATTTTTCCGCGCGCTGGCCATAACCATGGCCTCGGCACTGATCACGTCTCTGGTTCTCGCGCTCACCTGGACGCCGACCCTGAGCCAATATTTCGTCCGCCGCAAAGACAAAGCCTACACCGAAGAGCACATCGACCAATTCGCCTCTCCGGAAGATGAAACCCGGCGAATGATGGAGGTCGAAGAGTCTTCGTTAGGCGGCTTCATGCGGCGCATCATCCATGCCTACGAGCGGTTGCTCGAATTCGTGCTCGATCGTCCCTGGTGGCTGGCCCTGTTTGCTGTCGCCTTGATCGTAATCTCGTATTTCAGCTACGCTTCACTGGGCTCCGACCTTCTGCCCAAGATGGATGAAGGCGATTTCACCATTGACTACATCATGCCGCCCGGCAGCTCGCTCGCCGAGACCGATCGCGTCGTTGGCCAGGTAGTTCAGATCGTTCACACGATACCGGAAGTCGTCGCAACCTCCCGTCGAACCGGCCTGCAATTGGGCCTCGCCGCCGTCACCGAAGCCAACACCGGAGATATTTCCGTCAACCTGACCAGCCATCGCAGTCGCGACATCTACGCGATCATGGATGAGGTCCAGCAGAAAGTAAGCCAGCAGGAACCCTCGCTCGACATCGATCTGCATCAGACGCTCGAAGATATGATCGGCGATCTGACCAATGCGCCGCAGCCAGTGGTGGTGCAGCTTTTCAGCGAAGACGCGGCGCTGCTGCGTCAATGGGCGCCTATCGTCGCCGATAAAATCTCCACGGTGCCGGGAGTTGTCGGCGTGCTCAATGGCATCGACAACACCATCAGCAGTCCGGAAACCGTGTATCAGATTCAGCCCTCCGTCACCGCGACCAGCGGCTTCTCGCCAGAAGAAGTGGCGACGGACGCAAACGCGCTGCTCGAGGGACAGACCGCGCCCACGCCGCTTATCGTCAATAATCGCGCCTACGACATACGAATTCGCTTTCCGGAACAGAACCGCGCCTCCCCCCAGGCGGTCGAAAACACCCTGCTCGTCAGCTCTACCGGGACCACCGCCACGCTGGGCTCTTTGGCGACCGTGCAGAACCTTCCCGGTCAGACGGAGATACTGCGGCAAAACCTGCAGCAGCTGGTGGAAGTCAGCGCGCGCCTCGAGGGTACCAGCCTCGGCCAGGCTATCGTCGGCGTAAAGAAGGCCGTGGCTTCGGCCAACCTGCCGTCCTCGATCCGTGTGGAGTATGGAGGTACCTACGCCACCCAGCAGCAATCCTTTCGCGATCTGCTGATGGTGCTGTTCGTCGGCCTCCTGCTGGTGTTCCTGGTGTTGCTTTTCGAGTTCAGAACATTCTCCGCCCCGGTTTCGATTCTTGCCTCCGCTGTGCTCTCTACCTCGGGAGTCTTTCTAGCCCTGATGATCACCGGCACGGACTTCAATATCTCGTCATTCATGGGCCTGATCATGGTCGTCGGCATCGTCTCAAAAAACGGCATTCTGCTGCTGGATGCGGATGTGAAATTCCGCGCCGCCGGACTCTCCCCCCGCGACTCCATGGTCCAGGCGGGCCGTCGCCGGCTGCGCCCCATCGTAATGACCGCAGTTGCCGCGGTCGCCGGAATGCTCCCGCTCGCGCTCGCCATCGGCGCCGGCTCCCAGATGCTGCAACCGCTTGCGATTGCCGTTATTGGCGGGATTCTGGTCTCCATGTTGCTGTCGCTCGTCATCACCCCGGCCGTCCACTACTACATGGCCGGAAAAGGCTAAACGTCTCTGGCTGTCGGCTCGAAACACGTCCAAAAGAAAAAGGACCGCAATCTGCGGCCCTTCTTTTCACGACTCTAAGCGAACTAGTCCGTCTGTTCCTTCCGAGCCTTCTTGCGGTTGCGTTTGCGTGCCAGCGCCTGCTTCATGCGCATCTTCTCGCCTGGCTTCATATAATACGAATGCCGCTTGACTTCCTTGATGATGTCTTCCTGCTGCACCTTGCGCTTAAACCGGCGCAGTGCGTTCTCAAGCGGTTCGCCTTCCTGAATCTTTACCTCTGCCAAAAGAGATTACACCTCCCAACGCTCCGGTTGGACACTCCTTAGAATACCGGAAATTGCGAGACTTCGTCATGCTGCGGACCGCTCATGCAATCTTGCAACTCTATAATTCTCTCGATGTCTGAAAAATCCACTTCCGGAAAAATTCATCAGCAGGTTGAAGCTTTGCGCGAGAAACTTCGCCACCATGAATACCTCTATTACGTCATGGATGCACCCGAGGTTTCCGACGCCCAGTATGACGCTTGGATGAGGGAGTTGCGTGCTCTCGAAGACGTCCATCCCGAGCTGCTTGCGCCCGACTCGCCGACCCAGCGCGTGGGAGGCAAGCCGAAGGAAGGTTTCGCCAAGGTGCCACACTCCCGGCCCATGCTCTCGCTCGATAATGCCTATGACGAAGGCGAGCTGCGCGAATGGGACCGCCGGATCCGGGAGCTGGCCGGTGAAGAAAAGATCGTCTACGTCTATGAGCTCAAGCTCGACGGTGTTTCCCTGGCCCTGACCTACGAAAACGCGCAGCTGGTGCGTGGCGTCACTCGCGGAGACGGCGTGATTGGCGAAGATGTAACGACGAACGTACGCACTATCCGCTCCGTGCCCCTCAGCATCTCCCCGGTACGGCAGAAATCCTCCAGCCTGCCTAAGAACTTCGAGGTTCGCGGTGAAGTCGTCCTGCCCCTCGCTGCATTTCAAAAGCTCAATGCGGAACGCGAAGAGCAGGGCCTCGCCCCCGCGGCCAATCCGCGCAATTTCGCTGCCGGAACACTGCGTACGCTGGAGCCGAATATCGTGGCACAACGCCGCCTCGATTTCTATGCTTACTTTGCACTCGATGAGCGCGGCTATATTTTCCCGAATCAGAGCAAAGCGCTCGATGCTTTGTCCACAGCCGGATTTCGCGTGAATCCCAAACGAGGAGTCGTGCGCAGCATCGACCAAGCTCTCGCGTTCATCGCGGAGGCCGATGCCCTGCGTGAATCGCTGCCGTATGAAATTGACGGTGTCGTGTTGAAAGTAGACAGCACCGCATTGCAGAACCGCCTGGGCTTCACCGGCCGCGCACCACGATGGGCCATCGCGTACAAATTTGCCGCGCGTTCTGCGGTCACGCAGGTGGAAACCATCGCCGTGCAGGTGGGTCGCACCGGAAAGCTGACGCCCGTCGCCGAGCTGACCCCGGTAGCGATCGGTGGAACGACAGTAAGCCGCGCCACCCTTCACAATGCGGATGAAATTGAGCGCCTTGGCTTGAAGATCGGCGACTTTGTCACAGTCGAACGCGGTGGCGACGTCATTCCGAAGGTTGTGGCCGTGCTTGCCGAAAAACGTCCGAAAGGTGCCCGGGATTTCTCTTTCCCCGCACTGTGCCCCGTGTGCGGCAGCGCTGTCGTGCGAGAGCCGGGCGAAGTGGACTGGCGCTGCATCAACGTGAACTGCCCGGCGCGTCTGCGGGAAAGCCTGCTGTATTTTTCCGCGCGCAAGGTGATGAACATCGAAGGTCTCGGCGAAGCCGTGGTCCAGCAGCTCACAGACCGGGGCCTGGTCCGCAATCTCGCCGACATTTACAAGCTCGACGAAGCCGCCCTCCTCTCCCTGGAACGCATCGGGGAGAAGACAGCGCAATCGCTGTTGCACCAAATTGCGCGGTCGAAAAATGCGCCGCTCGATCGCGTGATCCTCGGCCTGGGGATCCGCTTCGTAGGCGAGCGCACAGCGCAATTTCTCGCCGAAGCTTTCGGCACCATGGACCGCGTGATGGAAGCCAGCACTGAGGAACTGGAGCGGGTTCCGGAGATCGGTCCGCGGATCTCCACAGCGATTCGCGAATTTTTCGATGTGACTGCCAACCGAGAGTTGATCGAAAAGCTGCGCGCCGCAGGCCTAAACTTCACCGCGGTTCGGAAAAAGACATCATCCTCAAAGCTGAGCGGACTCACATTTGTGCTCACCGGCACGCTTCCCACGCTGACCCGTGAAGAGGCGAAGGAGCGAATCGAACGCCAGGGCGGAAACGTGGCTGGTTCGGTAAGCAAGAAAACCAACTACGTAGTAGCGGGCGAGGAAGCCGGCTCGAAGCTCGACAAGGCGCGGAGCCTTGGGATCGCAATTCTCGATGAGACAGGATTGATGTATCTGTTGGAGCGCGGCAGATGATTGCAGGACGGGTCCCCGATCCAAGATTTCCAATGATGAGTACAACATTCGAGAAGTTGTCGTGGGACCGGAGCGCAGGGAGGTTTGAGGATACTCACGGTTCCCCTAGCAATGCATCACCTTTCGCGTCTTAATGTGGTGCTAGCATTGCGCTGCGATCACAGAAAGCGGTTTCGCTACGCAGCCGCCTCTTCCAAGTCGTCTTCAGACATCTCTTCGCTGCCCACTACGCGGGCCAAGTGGACGCCGAACCACTGGTCGGCGTCATACCAACTCCGCTCCAGCGCGAAACCGCCTTTCTGCAGCATCTCCTCGATATCTCCCGGGCGGAATTTGTAACTGCTCTCCGTGTGAATGGATTCTCCGCGCTTGAACTGAAAGCTTCGATCCAGCGCCGCAATACGAACGGTCTGGTTTCGTTTGCTGTCCAGATGCATTTCCATGCGGCTGGCATCGGCATTCCAAATTGCGCGATGCTCAAAAGCGTTCAGCGCAAAATTGGCTCCCAGATCGCGATTCAGGCGAGCCAGGATATTTTTATTGAACGCGGCGGTCACGCCAGCCTTGTCGTTATAGGCGGCAAGCAACGGTGCCGTGTCCTTCACCATGTCTGTCCCCAATAGCAAAGCGTCTCCGGATTGCAACTGCGAGCCCAGCCATTCAAGCACTTCCACTGCCTTGTCTGGATCGTAGTTCCCGATGCTTGACCCGATATACAACGCCAGCCGCCGTCCCTCATCCGGCAAATCCAGCAGCCCTTCATGCGTAATCTCCGCGCGGATTGGCTGTACCTCGACGGTTGGCAGTGCGGCATGCACATTCTTACTCGCCCACTTCAGCGCGGCTTCAGAAACATCCACCGGAAGATAAATAACGCTGCCCTGGCTGGCCACCAGCGCCTGCAACAGCACCAGTGTTTTGCTGGCGCTTCCCGCGCCCAGCTCGACGACAGACAGCGGCAGCCCCGCCGTTCCGCCCGCCGCAGCAATCATCTCCGTCGCATGTCCGGACAAAATTGCGAGCTCCCGCGCTGTGAGGTAATACTCCGGCAGCCGTGTGATCTCCTCAAACAATCGCGAGCCCGCTGGATCGTAGAACAGCCACGGCGGAAGATGCTTCTGTTTCGCGGAAAGGCCTTCGAGCACCGCCGTTGCTTCGGCCGAGCTTGCGGCCAGATGCGGAGAAACCATTTGCGCCGCGGCAATGTCCAGCACGGAGGGAGGATTCACGCGGTCTCTCCGTCGGCCGCCAGCCGAATCCCGGAGAACTGCCAGCGCGTCGCCGGCGAAAAGAAATTTCGATAACTGGCTCGCATGTGCGAAACCGGCGTGGCCACCGAGCCTCCCCGCAGCACCATCTGGCTGCACATGAATTTCCCGTTGTATTCACCGAGCGCCCCGGCTGCCGGTTGATATCGGGGATAGGCCGTATATGCACTGCCGGTCCACTCCCAAACGTCGCCGAACATCTGTACCGGCTGAAGTGAATCGCCGGCCACCGCAGGCTGCGGATGCAGCACCCCGCTCTCCAGGAAATTTCCCGCAACCGGAACCGACGCGGCCGCATGCTCCCATTCAAACTCTGTCGGTAGGCGCGATCCAGCCCAGCGCGCGTACGCGTCCGCTTCGTAGTAGCTGACATGGCAAACCGGCGAACTCAGCAACTCGTCCAGCGCAACCGCTCCATGCAAGGTGAACACACTCCAGGTGTTTTCCGCGTCAGTGTGCCAATAGAGTGGGGCCCGCCAGCCCTGCGCCTCGATCGTGTCCCAGCCGTCGGAGAGCCAAAGCTCCGGGCGACGGTAGCCGCCGTCGCGCATGAACTCCAGGTATTCAGCGCACGTTACCAGTTTCGACGCGATTCGGAACGGTTCGAGGTACACGCGATGCCGCGAGAGTTCATTGTCGAACGCAAAACCGTCGCCATCGTGGCCCATGTCCACCAAGCCACCGCCATAGGGAAGCCACCGGCTCCTCGCGTCGCTCATCCCATTTACACGCAGCGGCTCAAAACTGTACACCGGCTGCAGCGGGTTCGACCAGAAGGCATGCTTAATGTCGGTCGCGATCAGTTCCTGATGCTGCTGCTCATGGTGCATCCCCAATTCGATGCGCTCCAGCGCTTCTACGGATGCACCTTGCTCCAGCAACCGCAGCACGCTGCTTTCCACGTGCTCGCGGTAGGCAAGCACCTGATCGAGTGAGGGGCGCGAGAACGATGCGCGTAGCCGTTTCTCCGGATGACCGCCCAATGTCTTGTAATAGCTGTTGAAGAGCCAGAGAAACTCTTCGTCGAAGGGACGATAGCCCCGCTGAAACTCCCGCAGCACAAACGTCTCGAAAAACCACGTGCTGTGCGCCAGGTGCCACTTGACGGGGCTTGCTTCCGCACAGGACTGTACCATCTGATCTTCCGGCGTCAGGTGCGCGGCTAACGCTTCGGTCATTGCCCGCACAGCCCGAAAGCGCTCTTGAACGGCCGGGTCCGCTGCTGTCACCGAAGGTATCGTTTCAATCCCCGCCACTGAGATGCTCCTTGTAGCTTAGAATCCGCTTCCCATGTCTCGAATAGGATGCACGAGAGAAGCGCCCGGGCTCAAAAGCGCCGGAAGCCCGAATCGCTGGACGACCCGAATCGCTAGAAGCCCGAAATCGCTAAAAGTTAGGATGCATACTGAGCAGCCGCGCCAGCGTATATGCCGCACCCGCCGCCAATCCGCCAATACCGACCGTCTGAATGGCCGATTTCCACGTCCCGCCGCCCGTTAGCCGCCCTTTCACGGCTCCGAATAGAAACAGCGCGATCAGAGTGATAACGACAGAAGCTCGCAGAGCGGATGCTGCCTCCCGCAACAACATATACGGCAGCAGAGGAATGAAGCCACCAGCGATGTATGAAAAAGCGATGACAGCCGCACTCTGGCGGGCGCGAAAGCTTGCCGGTTCCTCCAGCCCCAACTCGAAACGCATCATGAAATCCACCCACGTTTTGGGGTTACGCTTCAGCGCCATCAAAACCGATTCGCTCTCGCCGCGGGTTACGCCGTATTGCTCGAAGATTTCGTAAATTTCCTCTTCTTCATCCGCGGTTCGTTCAACGATCTCGCGTTCCTCGCGCTCGCGTTCGCTCGCATAGTGCTCAGCGTCGCCCCGCCCCGCCATGTAACCGCCCAGCCCCATGGCGATCGATCCGGCGGCAATTTCCGCTAGGCCAGCCAACACCACAATGTGGGAGGAGCCGACCGCGCCGGAAAGTCCGGCGGCCAGCGCGAAGGGAACCGTCAGCCCGTCCGCCATACCGATGACGACGTCGCGCACCAGTTCGCTAGACTGAAAATGGCTTTCTTCGTGATTGGGCTTCGCTAAATCATGCATCCGAAGCAGTTTACCCTACGGATATTAAATCCGTGGGAAGTTCGGATTCTGCTGTGGATCACATTCAAACCATTTCTCGCCGGAGCTGCCGACTGGAATCTGTGTGTTCGCGATACTATTCAGCGGATGACTTGACGAGCGGGCTATTTTAGAGGAGGGGCTGCAATATGAGCGATGAATTCGACCAAGCGCAGGAGCGGCTGGAGCACGTGACTGAGGGCGACGAAAATCGAAGCCGCAACAGGAGGACTGCGGTCATCATCGCCGTCCTGGCGGCGTTCCTTGCGCTCAACGAATTTGCCGAGAAGGATGCGCAGACGAATTATCTATCCAGCCATATCGCGGCCAGCGATATCTGGGCGCAGTATCAGGCGAAATCCGTTCGCCGCGCAGTCCTTTCTGCGGAAGCGGAGCTCCTGGAGAGTCTCCCCGCGGCTTCCGATCCCGCCGTTCAAAAGAGGATCACCGGTGCGCTTGCCCGGGCGGCCCACATGGGTTCTGAACCGGGCGACGATGGCATGGAACAATTGTCCCGGCGGGCGCGAGCACAAGAGCACCTCCGTGATCACGAGATGCACCGCAAAAACATGCTTGAAGTCGCCAGCGGAGGCTTGCAGATTGCCATCGTGCTGGCTTCCATCTCCGTCGTGATCGATCTACCGCTTTTTATGATCGGCAGTGTGCTTCTAGGCGCCGCCTCTGTGATTTGCGGGCTGGTCGGCGGCTTGTCAATGCCGTAGCAGATCTTTTATTGCGCGACCTTCACCAGCGCCAGCGCGTTGGGCGTCAGGGTCAATTCCAGCTTTCCGCTTTGTAATCGCACGCGTTGCGGAGGGTTGAGCGCGGTCTCTCGATTCAACTGCTCCGCCTGCGTCGGAGTGGGATCGGGCGGCCTGCCCATCGCCGCATACTTCGGCAGCACGTTTCCCTCGTTGCTGTCCACCCGCTGAAGAGTCACACTCGCATCTCGCGGCACGCCCAGGAAACTCAATGTCAGGGTGCGCGTCGCTCCATGCTGCTCCGGATCGACCAGGTTCCAGGCGGCGATTGCAAGCCCGCCGTCTGCCGATTTCGTGACGATCACATCCTTCGAAGCGTTCGCCAGCCGCCGCTCGCCCAGTTGATGCAGCAAGGCGAAGCCATAGTAGCTCGGCTTGTTGATTCCCCCTTCCGCGCGCAACCCGAACCCTCCGTTGAAGCTGGTCTGAACTACTCCGCCCTCTTCAAAAACGTCGGAGAAGGTCCAGAACGACATCAACGCTACATTCCCATCGCACTCTCTCACCGTGTTCGCCACCGCTGGCCCGACAAAAATCGTATCGCGAGACTGGTTTCTTCCCTGCACGTTCCACTCTGTCCAGAACAAAGGCAGCTTCGGCATCGGCGACGATTCAATTTGACGTTTCACTTTGGCAATGGCGGCACAGACCCGATCATCCATCGGGATTGGGTCGCTGTTATGAAACAGATTTTCAACTGTGTCGTCCGCGTAGCCGTGGGTCGACACAAAATCGATCGGCACGTGATTCTCTGACACATGCTTCAGGAAAGCCGTCACCCACGATGCCGCAGCGGTTGCCGGCCCGCCGACCCGCAGCCGCGGGCTCACTGCGTTCAGATCGCGTGCCGTATGGTCGTACAGCTCAAAATAGGTGGCTTGCCGTGGAACACCGCCCCAGAAATCAATGTTCGGCTCGTTCCAAACTTCGAAGTACCACTGCGACACCTCATCAATCCCATAGCGATCGACAAGATGTCGGGCAAAATGGGTCATCAAGTCATCCCATTTTTCGTAGCTCTCCGGGGGAGACACATTCGGCTTGTACCAGAAGGTATGCAGATCGTCCGGGTTGGCGGCCAGCTTTTTGGGCATGAAGCTGATTTCCACGACCGGGCGCACGCCGTTCTTCAACAGCCCGTCATAAATCTGATCCACGTAAGAGAAGTTGTAGACTGGCCTGCCATGCTCGTCCACGTTATATACACCGACTTCATCGTCGAGAATGCCGTGGAAGCGAACGTAGCGGAAGTTCGTCACCTTTTTCACCGCCCGCAGGTCGTCGCGATAGCTTTCACGAAGGGAAAGAATCGCATGTCCCGACCCAAACATCTGCTCCCAGAAGTGCGGAAACTGCGTAGTCGACGCTCGCGCATCTATCGTCACGTTCTCCTGCGCCTGCGCAGTGGCAAGCTTCGCATTCAATGCGAGCAAAGATGCAGCAACCGCTGCGATCGTCGCGAAAATGCGCCCGTGTCGTGACATTCGACCTGCTCCAGAATGAACCCGTACCCAGGCCGCGAGCAGCCGGGGAACGAAGGGAAGGGTGCATCGTGCGCACCCTTCAAGAGAGAAAACTGCGACCTGTTTAGAAGCTGAACCGCGCCTGCAACTGAACCGTCCTGCCGCCTAGCCCGGCATTGCCAAAATTCGGCAATCCAAAGTGTGAGTTGACCTGCGTGATGGTACCGTCCGGCGCTGCCGATCCGATCGTGTCGTCCATATCCCCAGTGTTGATATTCGTCTTGTTGAACAGGTTGTAGGCGTCCGCGCGCACTTCAAGAGCGGCGTTCGAACCCAGGACCCTGTTGCTAGGCAAGCCGAAGGCTTTTGTCAGGCTGGCGTCAACATCCTGATACCCCGGTCCGTTCAGGCTGTTGCGATGAATGCCTGGAGCAGGTGCCGGTGCAGTCAGTGGAAAGGCGGGCCCTTGAACATAGGTCGGCGCCTTAAAGTATTTCGTCGCATCCCCGCCGTAGTTTGGATTGACCGGACCATCGAACACGCTGTTGCCGGTCTTCGACCCGGCGCCGCCCAGGTAAGCCGCGGGACGAAGCGCGCCATAATTGCTCCCCTGGTAGTAAACCCCCGTAGTGTTGTAGACGGGATTGAAAGGGAAGCCGCTATGGACGTTGATGATTCCACCCAGCGACCACCCGCCTACAATTTTTTCTGGCCAGCTATGCTCGCCGTGAAAGAAGACCGGCTGCCACAGGCCGAAGAGCTTGAACGCATTCTGCACGTTGTAGTCCGATCGTCCGTAAGCGGCATGTGGATCGTATGGGTAGGGGTCCTGCTCGTAGGGGCCGGAGTTTTCATCCATCGATTTCGACCAGGTATATTGCACTTCCGCGTTGAAATTATGCGCGAAGTTGTGACGCAATGTAGCAGTCATCGCGTTGTAGTTGCTGGTTCCAGTGTTCGCCCAGAAATCGATGACCCTGGCAATGGGGTTGATCGGAACGCCATTGCCGATCGCAATCGCGTTGAAGTTCGAGTGGACGAGCAGATGCCGCGTCTGGCTACCCAGATAGCCCAGCGTGGCTACGGATTCAAAGGGAAGCTGATACTCAGCTTCCAGTGAGTAGTGGTAGGTTGCGATGGTCTTCGGATTTGCTTGAAACCCGACCAGGTTAATCGCTTGTCCACCCGTTGGCAGGTTGTTAGGGCCGAAGGTTGTGATCGCCGCCGGGTTGGACGGATACCCGAAAATCGAGTGTACGTCCGGCGCGGTGTCATAGAGAATTCCGGTGCCGCCGCAGCTAGGGTCGGCGGTGAACGGATAGGAGCAGTGAAAGTTTCCACTGACTGCGTTCGGCGGATTGCTGAATCCGTTTGCCAGGATGGCAATCTCATTCTGGTTGTAATTGATGCCGAAGCCGCCGCGGACTACCGCTTTGCCCTGAGCCGACCTGGGCTGCCACGCAAATCCGATCTGCGGACCGAAGTTGGTCTTTTGCGGGGTGTAAAGGTTGCCACCCACGCGTACGTTCAGACCAGTCAGCGCATCGGCCCCAGATCCAAAACGCAAGACATCCAGGTTGTTTTGCTTGGAGTACATCGGCCCGAAGTAAGACCAGCGCAGGCCAGCATTGATCGTCAGGTTTGGAAGAATTTTGTAATCGTCCTGGATGAAGAAGCCCCACAGGTTGACGCGGTCGTCCTGGCGATTGGAGAAAGGAACTCCAGTAGTCGAATTGAACGTTCCGGTCTCCTGGTAAGGAGCGTCGTTGGCGAAGTCCCACAGGTTTCCAAAAGTAAAAGTAGGGCGCGCGGTATAGACAGGATTGTTTAGGTAATAAAGCCGGGTGAATTCGCCCCCGACCTTGATGTTCTGGCTCCCCAGCGTTTTCGTCAGGATGTCGTTATAGTCATACGTCCACTGATTCAGATCGGCGGGTCCCGGAGGCCCAAAGTATTGAAAGGTGGCGCTTCCTATATTTCCAATATTGTCCTGCGGCAGACCAAAGGGTGCTTGCGGATTGGAGGCGACTTCGTTCCAGCGGTATCCCGCGGCGTTGGCGCGCGCCTGGTTCAGCAGCGTTGGGGAAAAGATATGGTTCCAGATGCCTGAAAATGCATCATTGACCTGCGTATGGTGCCAGAAGTTCGCGGCGCGTACCGGACCCTGGTAGTTGGTCTTGGTTTGAGGCACCCAGTAGATCGCGAACGTGACATGGTCTTTCTGGGTAACGTAAGCGTCGAGCCGACCGTTGTACTGGGCCTGGGAGATTGTGGTCGGGTCCGCCGTATTGAAAAGCGCGATATCAGGCACGCCATCCAGTCCACTGCCCACGCCAGGAGTGCTGGGGCTATTCCCATACGTCAGATCCTGCGTGCCCAGTGGCGTCTTCAGTGGCGATCCGACGTCCAGTCCGCCCGGAGTGGTGGCGCACTGTGCCGCAGTCAGTCCGACTGTGGAACAGGTCGCAGCGATCATGCCGTTGGAAGCGACGCCTTCCCCCGGATATGCCAGATATTTTGCCGCAATGCTGCCGGGCGGCGCCGCGGCGGCGAATGCCGAGGTCTCATACCATCCCTGCGAGCTCTGCGTGCCGGCTGTGGGGCTGGTTTCGTAGTTGAAGAAAGCGAAAACCCTGTTCTTCCAGATCGGGCCGCCGATGCTGCCGCCGTAATTGTTGGTACGGTTTTCGTTCCTGTTCACTCCTTTCGCGGAAGCCGGGCTGTTCGCCGGCAGGCCCGGTACATAGCCGTTGAACCGCTGATAGGCGTTTAAACCCGGTCGTGCTGCCTTGAAAAATGCACTGCCGTGCAGATGGTTGGTTCCTGCCTTGGAAATCACCTGAATCTGCGCCCCGCTGAAACGGCCATTTTCGGCGTCGTAGCTGTTAGTCACGATGGTGACATTTTGCACTGAGTCTTCGCTGGGCGTAATTACGGACGTGCCACCCCACACCGCACTCACTGTGCTGATGCCGTCGACCGAGATGCCGTTGGTTTCATACTGGCCGCCGCGAGTCTGAAGCTGCACTCCGTTCTCCGTCGCGAAAATTCCGCCATCGCCGTTGCCCGATCCTCCCGGCCCTTGGTTCCCCGGCAGATTGTTTGTGCCGCCGCTCGCGGCCTGCGAAGCGTCACCAAACGCGCCTGGCGCCAACTGCGCCAGCTGAAACACGTCTCGATTGAACGATGGAAGATGCTGAATCTGATTACTGTCGACTGTCCCGCTGAGGGTCGCGGATTCTGTGTCCAGCAGCGCCGCTTGCGAGCCATTCACCGTAACTGTCTGCGCTGACTGGCCAAGCTCAAGCTGCACATTCACGGCGTTGGCCTGCTCCGGCCGAATTTGAACATTGTCGAGGGTCTTTTTCTTGAACCCGGTTGCGGTGACGGTGATCGTAAAGCGGTCCGGCGGAAGAGCGTTGAACGTGTAAACGCCATTGCCGGTACTGGTTGCCGTCAGCACGTGACCATTCGCCGTGTCGGTCAGCGTAACGGTGGCGCCTGGTACGACCGCGCCGGTGGGATCTGTTACCGCGCCCTGAATGGAAGCACGAAATTGCGCGTGCGCCGCCACCGTCATCAGACATCCACAAGCTATGAGAACCACGGCGCGGAGTATTCGTGCAAATGTTGGCGAGTTCTTGCCGGTCTCGAAACTCCGGCTCTGAGATGCAATACGCATGTTGCCTCCTGAAAGCGAGTCCGAATAGCGAACTCTGTTGTTGCCGGTCGTCTAAGGCTCTGAAGGCCTCTTGAAATCGCCCGACGTAACATTTTTGGGAATCTATGTGATCTTTTGCTGCAGTCCGCAGTTGCCGAATGCGGGGGATCCATTCTCACTTCAGAAAAACGATAGCGGTCGGAAATCGCCGACCATGTAGAGGGGATACCTGCCTTCACGAGTTGGTTGCCTGTGGGCTTCTTTGGTGAACAACGGAAGCCAACCGCCGGTAGAGCAGTTGCGCCCGGCCCGTGCAACGCTGCGGCAATCGGTTCGGAACGGAGTGCGCGAACTCAGCGGCACATACTGGTTGATCGCGACGATTCAGGCCCGCTTCATCCCTGGTTCATTCAAAGCGTCAGCTCGGTCCCGGAGCGGCGGCGCTTTCCAGGTTAGCGACCAGCGAGCGACTCAAAATCTATATCGACTCGCCCGAAACGCGTTGGCGTGGCGCGAAGATATATGGCTCGCCTTGCGCCAGTTCTCCTTCGGTAATTCCACTCAAAAGGCGTGTGGGTCGTCGGGAAAGCAGTATGCCGTTGCCGCAGGACAGGCGAGAATCGGAAATCGACAGGAGTCAGTTGGCTCCCCACCTCGGCTCCAGGTGAACCGGAGGCTGGCGCCGCAGGATGCTGCACCGGCTGTTGTGCGGGAGGCTCGGGCACAAGGACGCTGGATTCCAGTGCGCCGCCGCTGGCCGCGATAGCTGTCCCGAGAAAATGCCTGCGGTTTACGTTTTTCATTCCGCTCCATACTTCACCGGCAGCAAGTCACTGTCAAGCATTTGGGCTAATTCGATCACCCATCATGATCGATTGTTGACTAGCCTGTCACATGCTGCTACGGTAAGTCGCACCGTTGCCGATTTTGGCGACGCAGGAGAGCTGCGTGCAGCACGGCACCACAATGGATTGGGCGACGGGCCGTCTCAGCGGGTCGAAAATTCAGACCTTGGTCAAAACACTCGGACAGATTCGGGAACTGTTTCACGACCAGGAGGCTGCCAGTCGCATTCCGTCAGATGTGGAACTGTACAGCGTGCAGGTCTTTGCCCCCGTCGCGGAAGGTACAGAGGGCGGTTTGTTTTGGGGCAACACGACCCTTCAGCCGGGCAAGGTCGGGGACGAGTACTACATGACCAAAGGCCATTTTCATCGGATTCGCAATCGTGCGGAGTATTACGCGACCATTCACGGCGAGGGCGCGCTCCTGCTGATGGGCGAGGATGGACTGACCCGCTTGGAGACCATGCATCCCGGTTCTCTCCATTACATTCCCGGGAGTACGGCACATCGGGTCGCCAATACAGGCCGAACCTCACTCCTGTTTGCGGCATGCTGGCCGGCGGACGCTGGATATGACTACGAAACCATCGAACGTGACGGGTTCAGTGCCCGTCTGTTGGAGCGCAACGGCCAGCCCGTCCTGGTGTCGCGAGATTAGCCGATGCTCGCCATCGTCATTGATGGCTCCCGTAGATGGCGCGATACCTCCAATTAAGGAGTTACCGGTTTGAATTTTGCCGGCTCAACGTACGACCGCTTTCCCTATGTCGCCGTCACTGCGCGCGATTCCGATTGTCACCTCGGGTGGAGCGAAATTGCCCAGGCTCTGCAGGCTCCCGTCGCAAAGACCGTAGTCGAGCTGTATCCCGGCTGCTTTGTCGACGAGATTCTTCCCCATCTGACAGGCGCTGTTCTTCCGGATCTGATCCTGCGCAGCGAAGATGCGCTGCTCGATCCCGATGCTCTGGAACGAAAATTCGCCGATGCACTCGGCGATGATCCGGTTTTTGCCTGTATGCAGCCATGGCAACTCGCTGATTTTTTCTGCCCGGAAAAAATCGCGGAGCTCCGCCGCCGCGTCCGCAACGCCAGCGGGCGAGTGCTTGTGATCGGAACCGGGGCATCGCTCGTCGA
The DNA here is from genome assembly GCA_963744615.1 of uncultured Acidobacteriota bacterium. Taxonomy (GTDB): domain Bacteria; phylum Acidobacteriota; class Terriglobia; order Terriglobales; family Acidobacteriaceae; genus JAKAAZ01. The sequence continues at coordinate 157,987 of CAVUUE010000002.1, read as the reverse complement.
GCCGCAGCCGGATCGCTTGATCTACGCCGATCTCGCCCGCTGGGAAATCCAGCGCCGGCAGCGCGCCCATCGAGCAGCCAATTTCGGTCTAACCAATGCCCAGGACTCGCCCGCAGCGCTCTACCGGCGAGCTTTCTTCCTCGATTGGCGTGCCGCCGATCGATTGAAGCTACCGTTGCTGGATCGCATCGACTTTCTGCTCGACACGAATGCGGAGAATGAACCGAAGTTGATCACTGGCGACGTCTTCAGGAATGGGTTGCGCACCGCGGCCCGCCGGCCTTTTCGCGTGGTTCCATTCTTTGATCCCGGCCCTTGGGGCGGTCACTGGATGAAGGAAGCCTTCGGCTTGCCCGACGGGCCGCCGAATTACGCCTGGTGCTTTGATTGCGTGCCTGAGGAGAACAGCCTGCTGCTTGGCTTCGGAAGCCGGCGTGTGGAGATTCCAGCGCTCGATCTTGTGCTCTTCTGTTCGCGCGAACTGCTCGGTGAAAAGACGGTCGCCATCTTTGGATCGGAGTTTCCAATCCGCTTCGACTATCTCGACACGATGGGAGGAGGGAACCTCTCGCTCCAGGTTCATCCGCTGCGGAAATACATCCGCGAGAAGTTCGGGATGGATTACACCCAGGATGAGAGCTATTACATGCTGCAGGCTGCCGACGATGCGATCGTTTACCTCGGCCTGAAGGAACACGTTGACCGCGATCAGATGGCGAGTGATCTAAGACGGGCGCAGCGCGATCCGGACGCACCCTTTGAAGCCGACCGTTATGTGAATGCATGGCCCGCCAGAAAGCACGATCACTTTTCGATTCCCGCCGGCACCATCCACTGCTCCGGCCGCAATGGCGTCGTCCTCGAGATCAGCGCTACGCCTTACATTTTCACTTTCAAGCTATGGGACTGGGGCCGCGTGGGATTGAACGGAAAACCGCGTCCCATTCACCTGGATCACGGACTCAAAAACATCCAGTGGGATCGGACCACAGACTGGGTGCGGAAAAGCCTGATCGACCGTGTCTCCGAAATATCTCGCACCGACACTTGGCGCGAAGAAAAAACCGGCCTGCATGAATTGGAGTTCATTGAGACCCGCCGTCATTGGTTCACAGGTCCGGTGCCGCATGATACGGCGGGCACGGTAAACGTCTTGAATCTGGTCGAGGGCGCGGAAGCGATTGTCGAGAGTCCGGCCGGACTTTTTGAGCCGTTCACAATCCATTATGGCGAGACCTTCATCGTTCCCGCACAGGTAGGTCTCTATACCGTTCGACCTGCTGGTCCGTCGGAGCGTCCGCTTGCGACCATGAAGGCGTTTGTACGCGGAACGGCACAGTGACCCAACATTCAAATGCCAATCGTTTCGCGTTAGACGTCTCCGTAAAGCCGGACGAACTGGCGTTCGATTACGGGCCGGGCGTGGTCGGCCCCGCTGCGGAGTTTCGCAGGCTGGACGACATCCGCCCCAGCCTTCTCGACCCGCTTTGTTCCGGGCCCGACCCCGTGTACGGCATCGCAATGGACGTAGCACGGGAGCGGGACCTGCCCATTCTCAAGCAGCGCATGCTCCTCTATGGCATCGTCGTGTATGCATCCGGAAAGCTGGGAAACGAGCCGCCGCGGAGCCAGGGGCACGTCCATGCGATCGCACCGCATAGCGGCTGGTCGCCCCCTGAGTTGTTCGAAATCGTCGAGGGAAAGGGGATCGTCTATGCCCAGCAATCTGCGCACGACGACCCCGGATCATGCATCGCGGTCATCGCGGAGAAAGGCGACAAGGTCGTGGTGCCGCCTTCCTGGGCGCATTGCGTCATCAACGCCGATCCCACCCGGCGCATGGTCTTCGCCGCATGGTGCGATCGGCAGTATGGTTTTATCTATGACGAATTGCGCCGTCATGGTGGGGTGGCCTGGTTCCCGGTGTTGAATGCGACCGGTGAGATTGAATGGCGCTCTAATTCCTCCTATCGCACGGGCAAGCTCGATGTGCATTCGGCGCGCAACTATCCCGAACTCGACCTGTCGCCGGAGTGCAGCCTCTACGAGCAGTTCCTGAAAGATCCCGATTCGATCATGTGGGTCTCAGACCCGGCTCGAAAGCAACAGGTCTGGAAAGACTTCCGGCCCTGATCGCTGGAGCTCTTCCTCTAGGTGTAGTCCCAAGCGAATATCCCGACGCCATTTCCCCAGAAAAGCGGCACCTCGGATTTTTTTGCTAAGCAGTAGCAGGAAACAGCTCTAAACCCGGTGAACCTCGACTCCAAGTTCCAGATACGGAGCGATCGTCTCCTTTGTCGCTTCCTTGTCGGTCACGATCATCTCGCAATCCTGAATGGGGCGGATCGCGACTTTATTCCACAGTGACTGACTTCGCCAGGTTGCGGGGCTGGTCAACATCGCAGCCGCGGCGCACGGCAATGTGATAAGCAAGCAGTTGCAGCGGCACGACTTCAAGCAGCGGCAACAGGAGTTCCGGGGCATGCGGAATGTAAATCACATGATCGACGAGCTGGGCTATCTCCTTGTCGCCTTCAATCGCGACCGCGATAACCTGTCCGGAGCGTGCGGTGACTTCCTGAATGTTCGACAGCGTTTTTTCGTACCGTAGCTTCGACTCAGGATCGCCGTTGTCTTTCGTCGCCAGCACCACCACCGGCAGCGTTTCGTCGATCAGCGCATTCGGACCGTGCTTCATCTCTCCCGCCGGGTACCCTTCCGCGTGGATGTAAGAGATTTCCTTCAGCTTGAGCGCGCCTTCGAGCGCAATGGGATAGTGGATACCGCGGCCCAGAAAGAGAAAATCCTGAGCGTTGGAATATATCTTCGCCAGCGCTTCGCAAGGTCCGTCGCACTGCTTCAGGACCTCTTCAATTTTCACCGGAATCTTGTTCAATTCCTCCACCAATTCGAGGCTGGCCCCCGCGTCGACTGTCCCACGCTGCTGCGCCAGATATAGCGCCAGGATGAACAGCGCCGTCAGTTGCGCGGTAAATGCCTTGGTGGAAGCGACCCCAATCTCCGGACCGGCATGGGTGTAGATAGTTCCATTCGCGTCCCGCGCAATCGCCGCGCCGACGACGTTGCAGATCGCGAGCGTTCTCGAACCCTTCGAGGCAATCTCGCGCTGCGCAGCGATCGTATCCGCAGTCTCTCCGGACTGCGTAATCAGCAGGCCGATCGCCTTCGGGTCGGCGATCGGGTCGCGGTAGCGGTACTCGCTCGCATAGTCGACCTCGACCGGCAGACGAGCCAGCCGCTCAATCATATACTTCCCGACCAGGCCGGCGTGCCAGCTGGTTCCGCAGGCCGCGATGTTGATCTTGGTCGCCGCGCGAAATTCCGCCTCCGTAATCTGCATTTCATCCAGAAAAACTTTGCCCGTGTCCGGCGAAACGCGCCCCAAAGTGGTATCCCGGATGGCCCGCGCCTGCTCGAAGATTTCCTTCAGCATGAAATGCTTGTAGCCGCCCTTTTCCGCCTGGATCGGGTCCCACAGGATGCGCTGCACTTTGCGCTGAACTGGCTTGCCCGCGAAATCGCTCAGCGTCACGCCTTCCGGCGTCAAGACCGCCATGTCGCCATCTGCAAGAAAGTAGAGATCCCGTGTGTGGTGCAGGATGCCGGGAACGTCGGACGCGATGAAGTATTCGCCATCGCCCAAGCCGACCACCGCAGGCGCGCCGTTGCGGGCAGAGACAATCTTCTGCGGATGGTCCGCCGAGACTACGCCGATGGCAAATGCCCCGGTCAAATGCCGGATCGCGCGGCGCACCGCTTCTTCCAGCGGAATATCCTCGCGGCTCTGTTTCGCCGTCGCCAGCTCCGCTTCGATCAGATGCGCGATCACTTCTGTATCTGTTTCAGTTACAAAGGTGTGGCCTTGGGCGATCAGCTTACGTTTCAGCTCCAGATAATTCTCAACGATGCCGTTGTGAACCACCACCAGCCGGCCCGTGCAGTCGCGATGTGGATGTGCGTTTTCCTCAGTGGGGCGGCCATGTGTCGCCCAGCGTGTGTGACCGATGCCGTAGGTCCCCTGCAGCGGCTGCTGGCGCAATACTTCTTCCAGGTTTTTCAGTTTCCCCGGTGCGCGACGCAGCTCCAGCCCGTTCGAGCCCCCGGCAACAGCGATGCCGGCGGAATCATATCCACGGTATTCCAGCCGCCGCAGACCTTCCAGGATGACCGGAAGCGGGTCCTTACTGCCAACATAGCCAACAATGCCACACATCCACGTATTGTACGTGCGACACGCCTCGTCTACAGAACAGAATCAACGAGTGGCCCCAGCGTGCGCACGTGCGTGGCCGTTGGCATTCCGCGTGCTTTTTATATTCCACGTGGAACATAAAAGCGCGCCCGAACCACTCGCCGGGATCGCTTATGGCTCCAGTCGGTACGTATACTCTTCAATTACAGGGTTCACCAGCACTTCGCGGGCGATGCGCTCCACCTCCAGCTGGGCCGCGGGCAACGCCAGGGCGTCGTTCAAGGTCAGCAGGAAGTATTTCCCCTGTCGGACGTCTTCAACCCCTTGGTATTGCATCTTGCGCAAGGCGCCATGGATGGTTTTGCCCTGCGGATCGAGCACGGTGTTGCGCAGCATGACGTAAACATGGGCTTTCATCGTAGGTGATTATACGGAATGGCTTGCAGGTTTTCGAGAACGGCAAGCGGTCAGGAAAATTGCATGACGAACTATTTGGAACTTCCCACCGGACAGAAAGCTCCGGAAGTGATTCACGCCGTCATAGAAATCCCCGAGGGTGCCGTCAACAAGTACGAATACGACAAGACCCTCCACGTTTTTCGGCTCGATCGCAACCTCTACTCGCCAGTCCACTATCCCGGAGACTACGGTTTTGTCCCCAGCACGCTCAGCGAAGATGGCGACCCGCTCGATGTGCTGGTGCTGGTTGATTCGCCCAGTTTTGCCGGCTGCGTGATGGATGTCCGCCCGATCGGCGTGCTTCAGATGCTCGATCAGGGCATTCCCGACGAAAAGGTGCTGGCCGTCGGCCGCAGCAATCCTCGTTATGCCGATGTGTGGAATTACACGGAGATTTATCCCCACATGCTGCGGGAGATCACCCATTTCTTTTCCATTTATAAGGATCTGGAAGGCAAGCGGGTGGAAGTGAAAGGCTGGCACGATGCTTCGCAGGCCAGGGAAGCAATCGTCGCCTCCATGCGCCGTTTCCAGGATGCAAAGAAAACATCGACAAAACAGATTCTGGTGTAGCGCGGTTATTCCTTGGTCGCGCCTTGCTGGATGGCATCCGAAACCTGACCGGCTGTCCCGCCTGAGTTGAGCGTTTGCGGTCCGCTGGCAGTCTGCGAAGGCTGTGATTGCCTATCAAGGAGTTCGAGCGATCCGTAGATGATCCGAATGTCGGAGCCAAACCGCTTGTAATCGCCGTAGTCCACAATCTCCCGCAGAGGAACATCGTCCGGCTCGCATTGCTTGCAATTGCTGAAGTGCAACACCCCTTCAGCCCGCGTATAAACGGGAAACCAGTATTTGCCGTCGATCTGCTGACGATACGTGGTGAACGGGATGGAAAGGTCTTCCTGGTCCGGCCGGGTATCGTCGGGGATATTCCTGCCGTTCGTCACAATAATCTGAAAATCATGCGCGTCTACCCAGATCCGTCCAGTGAAATACCGGCGATCCTTATCGATCTGTTTCGGCGCTACGTCGAATACATAAGTCGCCACCTCGTCGATCCGCTGCCTGCCCACGTACGTCAGCCTGTATTGGCCAATATCTTCCGAGGTAAGCGTGAACGGCAGCCGGTGTTCGAGGTCGTCAAAGTCCGCCGGGCTCATGGCAACGCGAGTCAACGTGCTGGCAGGAGCGTACACCACCATCTCCCGTTTGCGGCCTGCAGTGGTGAACACAATGTCATCGATTTGAAGATATTCCCCATCCACATCGCCGTCTTTGTTCAGGGTGTCGAATTTGACGCTCCGGCGGTACGTATAGCTTTCGAGCGCCTGCTTGAACTGCGTTTCTTTGGCCGCGAACCGGCGGATGATCCGCTTTGGAGTAATGCCCACCGGCCGGGAAATATCGAGCGGACCAAACGCGGAATCGAGCGGCGCTGGCGTGAACCCATCCACATGCCGCAGCGCTTGCGAGCTTGGTGCGAGAGACTGTGCAGGAGCGGCTGGAGCAATCCCCATAATTGCGAACAGGGCAATGCCGAAAATTCCGGGCGGTCGCAACCATGGCAATCTGGACAACCAGGAAGAACAAGTCACAGCAGATCCCTCGAGAACAGGCGCGCACGCGCACGGCACCTTTGTTATCCACCATAGAGTACAGAAAGACCAGGAAGGATGCTTTGCAAAACCTCTTGGGTTACCAACGTTCACGATTGGTCACTACTTCCCGAAATGCGCGGTACGATCAAAACAGAACGGCGACCGGTTGATAGGAATCTCATGGTATTTACCAGGCAATCGAGGAAGACCAGCACCCGCGAGCGCGAACCGCTCGACGAAGGCGGCCTTTATGCCTACGCCGTGCGCAGCCTGGGTCGCAAGATGCGCACCGTTGCCGAGTTGAAAAAACTGATGTCTCGCCGCGTGGAGCCGGGCGAGATGGGCAACGCGAAGATGGACGCGGTCGTCGCGAGGTTAATCGATAGCCAGTATCTGAACGACACCCGCTATGCCGCCGACTACACCCGCATGCGCCAGGAAAATCAACGTTTCGGACGTCGCCGTGTCCAGCAGGAGCTGACCCAGCGAGGCGTCCACGGCGAAATCGTCGGGCAGACACTGGATGCGGCCTACGCCGATCTGCCGGAGTCGGAACTGGCCCGCCGCTATATTGAACGCAAGCGCCTGCGCAAACCGACCAATGAAAAAGAAACCGCCCGCGTCGTCCGCAGTATGGTGCGCGCCGGATTTTCCATGGGAACAATCTTTCCGCTGTTGAAAGCCTGGAATCTTGAGCAGGATGTGCTGTCGGCGGTTGAGAGCTTGGATGAGCCGGGCGAGGCCGAGTGATGCGGCCCGCGAAGACCACGCAATTGCTAGACTTGTAGTACGTATGTCGAAGATGTCCGGCTTTGAAGTTCGCGAGATGTTCCTACGCTTTTTTGAAAGCAAAGGGCACACCCGCGTCCACTCCTCTTCCCTGGTTCCGCAGAACGACCCAACCCTGCTGTTCACCAACGCGGGCATGAATCAGTTCAAAGACGTTTTCCTCGGCCTCGAAAAGCGCCCCTACACCCGGGCGACGACAGCGCAGAAGTGTGTGCGAGCGGGCGGCAAGCACAACGATCTTGAGAATGTTGGGTTCACTCGCCGCCACCACACCTTCTTCGAAATGCTCGGCAACTTCAGCTTCGGCGATTACTTCAAGAAGGAAGCCATCGCCTATGCCTGGGAACTGGTCACCTCGCCGGACTGGTACGCGCTGCCGAAAGACAAACTCTACGTGACCATCTTCAAAGGCGAGAATGGCGTAGCTCGCGATGCGGAGGCCTATCGGTTCTGGCTGGATGTAGGTGTGTCGAAAGATCGCATCTTTGAAATGGGAGCGAAGGATAATTTCTGGCAGATGGGCGACACCGGCCCCTGTGGCCCGTGCAGCGAAATCTATTACGACATGGGACAGGCTGCCTCGGAAACCCCGGACAAAGATTTGCCCTTCCCGGAAGACGAAGCTCGTTATGTCGAAATCTGGAATTTAGTCTTCATGCAGTTTGACCGCAGCGCGGATGGAACGCTGACGCCATTGCCCAAGCCTTCAATTGATACTGGGGCGGGATTGGAGCGGCTGACTGCCGTAAAGCAGAACGTCATCTCGAATTTCGAAACTGATTTATTCACTCCACTAATTGAAAAAGCGTCGCGACTGACCGGCGCCATATATAAGGATGGGGCTGCCAAATCAGATGCGTCGCTGCGCATTATTGCCGACCACGCTCGCGCAGCAACTTTCTTGATTTCAGACGGAGTGCATCCGGCAAACGAAGGGCGCGGCTACGTACTGCGGAAGATTCTGCGCCGGGGCATTCGCCATGGACGCTTGCTGGGACAGGAAAAGCCATTTATGCGCGACATGGTTTATGCCGTGCGCGATGAAATGCAGGACGCGTATCCGGAACTCAAGGAGACAGCGGAGCGCATAGCGAAAGTGGTTCTCGCCGAAGAACAACAGTTCGCGAGGGTGATGGAGGTTGCACTCGGCAGGTTGAACAGTGAATTGGAAAACGCGTTGGCCGAGAATCCCCGGGGAGCCACATACCACGGGCAGAATGCATTTCATCTTTACGAAACGTACGGACTGCCGCTGGATTTCATGGTCGATGCTGCCCGCGACGCCGGTATCGCCTTCGATATGGAAGGCTTCGAGAAAGCCCGAGCGGAAGAACAAGCCCGCGCTCGCGCGTCCTGGAAAGGCGGAGCGAAGACATCTGCCAGCCCCGTCTATCGCGAACTGCCGAAGACCATCTTTGAAGGCTATCGACAACTCGTCTCGATCAACTGCGAAGTGCTCGCGCTCGTAAAAGACGGAGCAGGCGCGCGGGAGATCAAACCTTTGGAATCCGCCGAAGTGGTTCTCGACCACACCAGCTTCTATGCGGATTCCGGCGGCCAGGTTGGCGACCACGGCTGGCTTTATTCCGAAGACGGCAATGTGATCGTCGCGGATGTTTTCGGCTGCACAAAACCGGTGCAGGGGATTTTCGCGCACCAGGTCACGGCTAGACACCCTATCTATATAGGAGACAAGCTCAGGACGGTGGTCGACAACGAATTCCGCACCGCGACCACCCGCAACCACACCGGCACGCACCTGCTGCAGGCTGCGTTGCGGCAGACGCTGGGCACGCATGTAAAACAGGCCGGTTCGCTGAACGATCCCACCCGCCTGCGGTTCGATTTTTCGCACTTCAGCTCCGTCGCGGACGAGGAACTACAGGATGTCGAAGACCTGATCAACAAGAATGTTTTAGCGAATACCCGCGTCGAGACCCTCGAAGATGTTCCGATCGATGTGGCCGTCAACGAATATCACGCCATGGCACTGTTCGGCGAAAAGTATGGCGACCGAGTGCGCGTGGTGAAGATCGGTGATTTCTCGACCGAGCTTTGCGGCGGCACCCACACCGGAGCCACGGGCGAAATTGGACTGGTCAAATTAATCGGTGAGGGCAGCGTGTCCTCCGGCGTGCGGCGAATCGAGGCCATCACCGGCACCGGAGCGCTGCAAGAATTTCGACGGGGTTTCGCGGTCACGAAAGTTGCCGAGCAGATCGCAGGCAGGAGCGCCGCGGCAGGAGTCTTGGACGCGCGAACACCAGCCCAGGCACTGCAGCAAAAGCTCTCCGCGCAGGAAGAAGAGCTAAAGCGGTTGCGACGTGAACTCGATGATTCGCGAATGAAGTCCGCGGCAGGACGCGTGAGCAATGCAGCGGCGGAGGCGGTCGAAGTGGATGGAATCAAAGTGCTCGCGCAGCGCGTGGACGCGCTCGATCGAGGACAGGTGCGAACGCTGGTTGATAATCTGCGGGCGAAACTCGGCTCGGGCGTCGTCGTCCTCGGCGCCGTGCAGGAAGATGGCAAAGTGTCGCTGACGGTCGGCGTAACCAAGGACCTGACCGCCCGCGTGCAGGCCGGAAAAATTGTCGCGCAACTGGCGCAGAAGGTCGGCGGCTCCGGCGGCGGAAGGCCCGACATGGCGGAAGCCGGCGGCAAAGATGCCAGTCAGCTGGATGCCACGCTGCGGAGCGCGCCGCAGGTGGTGCAGTCTCTCTTATAATGGCTGTTCGCCTCGACATAGCCGCGAACCGCCCAAACCCTCCGTTCCAGATTGAAACCTCGCCGGTGTCGCGCCGCGTTCGGCGGTTGTCCGGGCAACAATTTAAATTGCTGCGCCGTGGCTTCGAAATCTATACTGGAGAGGCTCTGGCGTGTTGTCTGCTACTCAAGACGCGTGCCTCTTTTCTTTTGCCATCCGCCTCCTCTCCCCCAGCGCTCCAGGCGCAGACGCGCGGCGCTGTTTGCGATAATCCTCGTTTCTGTCGGCAGTGGATCGGCCCTCGTATCTTCCCCACATCGCCGGAGTGAGATTGCTTACGCGCACGCGGAAAACATCCACCATCGTATATCGGAAAAGCCTCTCACTGCGCGAACACGCGAGGATTACGAGCGCACTCTCAATGCGTATCGCGCCGTTTACCATGGGGACCCGGCCTCCCCCGACGCACCCCGCAGCATCGCGGCGGTGGCGGATCTCCTCGCCGAGGAGGGCCGCTGCTTTCACGATGCCAAACTCTCCCGCGATGCCATCGCACAATGGAAATTCCTGCGGCGGGAGTACCCGGCGAGCGCAAGGCGAATGTCCCCCCGGCTCGAACAACGGAACATAAAATCCGACGACCCGCATTCGCGCGTGATCGCTGAGAAATCGGTCCAGCCGGAACCCACGCCCGCAGCCCGATTTCGTGCGGCGTACATTCAAACGGCACGTACCCGCACCCACCAAAATGTGCCGATCGCCAAAATTCAAGCCGTGCGCTACTGGGCCAATCAGGGCTCGACCCGGATTTCGGTCGACATGGATCGGCTGGTGACGTATCGGGCCTATCTCGCGCCCGATGGTAAACAGATCACGTTGATTTTCTTCGGCGCACACGCCTCCGAACATCTGATTCGCGATTCAACTCTCGTGGTCAACGATGATAATCTTCGCTCGATTGAGGCAGGTGTCCTCACGCGCGATCAGGCGGAGCTGGTATTGCGGCTGAAACATCCCGCAACCTTCACCTCTTTTATCTTGTCGAATCCGAGCCGTCTGATTCTGGATCTACGACGGTCCCGTACAGGCAGTTCGGTCGCGGCGATAGCCGTGGCGCGCAACTCGCGTACGGAGCAACGAAAGGTGATTCCCGCCAAGGAGGGTATCACCCAGCCCACTGCTGAAACCTATCGAGCAGCCAATTTTCCCGCGGAACCTGCAACCTTCGCTCCGCCAACCGCTGATGGCCAGCGTTCGATGGCCAGGGTGCTCGGTTTGCGCGTTCGCCGTATTGTTATTGATGCCGGACACGGTGGGCATGATTCGGGCACCCTCGCTCCGGATGGTCTTGAAGAAAAAGACGTTGCGCTCGATGTCGCGCTGCGCCTTGGGCATTTGCTGCATCGGCAGCTGGGTGCGGATGTTATCTTCACGCGGACGACGGATACCTTTATTCCGCTTGAAGAGCGAACGGCGATTGCCAACCGGGCGCATGCGGACCTGTTTCTCTCTATCCATGCCAACTCTAGTCCAGACCCCAGCGTGCGCGGGGTGGAGACTTATTTTTTGAATTTCACCGCATCGCCGGATGCGCTGAAGGTTGCGGCGCGGGAAAATGCGATTTCCAATCGATCCGTGCATGAGCTTTCAGGTCTGGTACGCACAATCGCCCTCAGTGACAAGATCGATGAGTCGCGGGAGTTTGCCGCGAACGTGCAGCAATCGCTCTATACGGGCCTTGCTCCTGGGAACGAACGGCTAAAGAATCGAGGCGTCAAGCAGGCGCCGTTTGTGGTGTTGATCGGAGCCAACATGCCATCGATTCTCGCGGAAATCTCCTTCCTTACAAATCCGGACGACGCGAGTGAGTTGGAGCAGCCGGCCTATCGCGAGCGGCTGGCCGAAGCACTGTTCACGGGCGTCGCGCAATACGTCAATGGAATGAGCGGTGTTCGTGTGGCGAAAACGGCGCCGCCCGCGCCTCCTCAATCGACCGCTGAATGATAGTCTGAGGTCGAGACCCATGCTTCGGCCCTTCTTTTCTGTTCACCCGCTTGCCACGCTGCTGTTCGCTTCCGTTGTCGCTCTTCCTGTTTTTGCAAGCTCGAAAATCATGGGCACCAAATCCACTCCTGTCAGTCCGGCAGCGGTGACTTCCTCCGTCGCATCCTCGTCTTTGTTGCCCGAAACATTTGCCGGATGGCAGCTTACCGGCTCTCCGCAGTCATCGAGAAGTCCGCAAGCGGCGGACGCAAGCGATGCCCCGGCGCTACAGGAATATGGCTTTGTGCGGTACCAGGCGGCGAGCTACGCGCGCGAAGAGGATTCGTTGACGGTGAAAGCGATGCAGTTTGGGGATGTGACCGGCGCGTTTGGCGCGTTTACTTTTTATCGCCGCCCCAACATGCAACCAGAGCAGATCGGCCAGGGTGCCGCGTTCGACGGAACTCGCGTGCTGTTCTGGAGTGGAACCGTATTGGTGGATGCGAAATTCAGCCGGCTGACCCCTATGTCCGCCGCCGAGCTGCGAGACTTGGCCAGCGAACTGCCGAAGCCTGTTGGCAATCAAGGCGTGTTTCCGAGCCTGCCTTCCTATCTGCCTCCGCAACACCTCGAAGCGGGGACAATACAGTACACTATCGGCCCGGAGGCGTATCGGCTCGCTGGCGGAGTGCTGCCCGTCTCCTTGGTGGACTTTGGCCGCAGCGCCGAAGTTGTGACCGCCCAATACAACGCGCTGAATGGCACCGGCACGCTGACCATAATCAATTATCCGACTCCGGAAATTGCCACCGATCGCGAGCATGCGATACAGGCCTACCTCACATCTCATGGCGGGAGCCAGGGGCAGTCGCAGAATTCCTGGACCTCAGCGTTGGCCGATAGCAACCCGCCTGCTATCCAGTCGCGCCGCTCCGGTCCGCTGGTAGCAGTCACCTCCGGCGGTTTTTCGCAAGACGCGGCACAACAACTTCTACAGCGCGTTCATTACGAAGTGAATCTTACGATGAGCAACCGCGGCCGATATGTTTCCGATCCGGCAAAGGTCGCACAAATTATCTTGAGTGTGGCTTTCCTGGTTGGAATATTTGCGATCATCGCGATCATCGCCGGCGTTTCGCTGGGCGGAGGCCGTGTGTTAGTGAGGAAAATGCGCGGCAAATCCGGAATCGCCGACACAGACTCAGCGGAATTTATCCGCCTCAACCTGAAAGAATGAGCAGTGTCGAGCGAGAGTGCCCTTCGCACTCTCGAAACGTCGCCGCTAACGTTAGATTGAACTTTGAACGGTGCATTTGCCAGCTAAGTGCTTGCGCGCGAGTGTCTTGGACGGTAATTGGAGGCAGGATCCCGAAGGTAAGGCGAAACAGAAGAATATTCTCGCGGCGTGGTGGATCTGCGATAAGCCGCTGAAAACAAAGTGGATATTTTAATCCTGAAATTGGCTTGACACCCCCCGGCGCGGCTCATAGTATGACGCTCAGAAAGTTCTGATGGCTTTGCCTCCGTTGGAACTATTCTCCCTTGAAGAAAAGGCCGCCCTGTTGCCGGGTGGCCTTTTCGTTTGTAAATGCCTTTGAAACAGTGGTTTATGTTTGTTACCCGGCTCTTTAGCGATTCTGGTTATGATTTGCGCTGGCGCGCCCGGCAATCAACGCGATCAATGCCGTCCATGAATAAGTGCCGCGTTCGCGAGTACTTGATATTCAAAATTCCAAACTCTAGTCTTTAGCTCTTCGATAATCGCCGCTCTTGCCGCCGGATTTTGTTTCCAGCATAGTTCCCCGAATAACGATGCCTTTATCCAGCGCCTTGCACATGTCGTAGATGGTTAGCGCGGCGATGGAGACTGCCGTCATCGCTTCCATTTCCACGCCGGTCGGCCCCAATGTCGCAACCGTGGCGCGCACCAGCACGCCGTCGGATTGCATTTCAGTCGACACATCGACAAAGCTGAGCGGCAGCGGGTGACACATGGGAATCAACTCCGCTGTGCGTTTGGCCGCCTGTATTCCAGCGAAGCGGGCGACCTCCAGCGGATTTCCTTTAGGATTTTTCGGCAGCGCCGCTATAACCTCCGCCGAAAGCTCTACAAAAGCAGTGGCCTGCGCTTCGCGGCGGGATGCGGCCTTCCCGCTTACGTCGACCATACGCGCGCGCCCGGCGGAATCGTAATGCGAAAGCTCACTCATGACCATCAGCGTAGCAGGAGCAGCTTGCGCCTGAACAGGACTGCTGCTGATTCAGCGCCGCCGGCCTGACAAGCTCAGTGTCATCGCAACAGAACACGCACCGGTTGTTGAGCCTTTAAAAGCTCGCAGCCATCGGGAACAATGCAATAACAGTTTGCCCTTGCATTGGCGGCCAAGTCCCCGGAACCCTGGTTGCGAATCGGAGTTACAACAGGTTCCAGCGGCACCGTGTCGAGAATTGCTGGAAGGAAGCGCGTCAGACCGGGCTTCGACTGCACCTCCGAAGACAAAATCGCCAGAGCGGTTCGTGGTTGCCAGTGCTGGTCTCCGGAAAGCGCCGCGAGAAGCGGTTCGACGAAGACACGGAATGTGACCATGGTGGAAACGGGATTGCCCGGCAGTCCGAAGAAGAAGCGCCACGGGAGACCCTCTCCACAGGGAACGCGGCCGAAGACCACGGGTTTGCCGGGCTGCATCTTTACTCCGGTAAAGAAAAATTCCGCGCCAAGGTCCGCAAGCACTCCCTCAACCAGATCGTAACGGCCCATCGAAACCCCGCCCGTGAGCAGCAACAACGGCGCCACCTTCAGGGCGTGCCGAACGCGGTCCATCAACTCATGCTTCGTGTCTCGCGCCACGGGTTGCGGCAGTGGGATGGCGCCGGCCTGCGTCACCAGAGCGGCCAGGCCATGAGTGTTGGAATCGTAAATCTGATGCGGTTCGATATGCGTGGCAGGATCGTTCTCAGCTTCGCAACCTGCCGACGCTTGGACCAGTTCGTCGCCCGTTGCCAGGATAGCCACCTTCGGGGGCGGGTAGACGAGGACGGAACGGCAGCCGCAAGAGGCCGCCAGCGCGGCCTGATCCGGAAGCAGGCGAGTTCCGGCTTCCAGCAGAATATCTCCCCGTTGCGCTTCGCTTCCCTGTGGAATTACGTTCTCCCCCGCGACAAGTGTGCGGCCGGGACGTAGAAGGATCAGTCGTTGTGCTAGATGCTCAGCAGCCCCGCCACCCTTGGAAGAAGTAGAGATTTCCTCTGCGTGTTCGACCATCAGTACGGCGTCGGCACCGGGCGGCAGTGCGGCGCCGGTCATGATTTCGATGGCTTCTCCCGGGAGCAGAGCGGCTCGGCTCGCAAGCCAGGGCTCACCTGCACGTAGCTCGCCAGTCACCCGCAAACTCCCGCCCTTTGAAACGTCCCGCGCTCGCACGGCAAATCCATCGCGTGTCACGCGGGCGAAGGGCGGCTGATCGCGGTCCGCAACGACTGCCGAGGCGAGTACACGTCCCAGCGTCCGGGAGAGTTCACAGGGCTGCGGATCGCCCGGCGCGTATGCAAGGATCTCCGCAGCCTTCGCTGCCACCAGGGCTGCGGCTTCCATAAAGGAAACGGCGGTCCCGGTGTTCACACCTACACGTGGCTGCGGCGGATTGTGATCCATTTGGCCCACCTGTGCAAGAAAGCAACAGCGGCTCCCATCGAAGCTGGGAGCCGCTGTCTGTTTGGAATCTATCGCATTCTGGCGTGAAAATTCCGATTAATGTTTCCTGTAGGATTTCTCGACGGTCTCTCCCGACTGCTGAAGAATACTGCGAGCATCGTCGGCCAGGGGGCCGGTGGGCTGCATCTCCAGAAACTTGTGATAAGCATCCGCGCAACCCGGAGGCAGCACGATCTTGTTGGTCTTGGGGTCTACCGAGGCCTTCTGCACGAGAGCCCAGCCTTTGATGTAATACGGTATCGGCTTCGTCGGATCCGCCGCAATTGCTTTGTCCGCTGCCGCCGCCGCTGCATCCGCCTGACCCGTCTTGAAAAGGACGATTGCTTCGTTAGCGTAATACTTACCCGCCTGGGTTGGATCAGCCTTCGCTGCAGCCTCGTACGCAGGTACGGCGTCATTCGGCTTGCCGGACCTTGCCAAAGCTTCGCCCAGGTTATTGTTGGTCGCTGCAATAACCTCGGGCTTGGGAGCCTTTTCCGTGCCCATCACTGCTATTGCCTTTTTGTAGTTCGTGACAGCGTCGTCATATTTTTTTGCCCCCAGGTCGCTGTCTCCCAGCTCGTACCAGGTCAGACCGACATCCGGCTTGGCCTGTGTTGCCTGCGTATCCAGTGCGATCGCCTGATCGAAGTTACCCGCCGTGCGAGCGGCGCGCGCGTCGGTCAGCAGCTTGTTGACATTCTTGATTTGGCCGTTCGCCTTCATAGCGGCCTCATTCGCTTTCCGCGTTTCAGCAATCTTCTTCTGCGTCTCTGGAGGCAGTTTGGAGATGTAGGCCTGCCGAGTCAAATCGAAGTCGACTTGGGTGTCCCCCCCGGCGGTAAACTTCACATTTTGCTGATAGTCGATAATGCCTTGGGCCGTCTTGCCGTCCTTACCCATAATGTCGCCGAAAAGCATAACGCTGTATGTACCCGGCTTGACTCCCGCGCCGGTGTAATCGCCGCTGGCGTTAGTGGTGAAGGTGTACAAAGGCGTCTTTCCGTCCGTCGTGATTTCGACTTTGGTGTTCGCAATCGGCTGAGAGAGCGGGTCTTGCGCATGGCCATGAATTCTCGACGTTGTGGCTGACGCTGCACCTGAGTCGGCAGTGGAGGAAGCGGCCTGCGCCCTCGCCGGGGCTGCAGCCATCAAGCCGCCAATCGTCATACACGTCGTCGCACACAAAACCGTGGACATTATTGCGGACATGGAAACTGCCGCGAATCGGATATTCTTCATTTTCTCGCTCTCCCCAATCGATGGTCACAGCCGCCTGCTTACGCGCCGCTGTCGAAACATCTGTGATAGTAATTTTAAGGCGATTCTTAGACTGCTGTATAGCGACACAAAGCAGGCGTGTCATCCGGTGGGATGCAAAGAACCCCACTCCCGTCGGCGTCTAGATTGTGGGCGCCTTGGCTCCGACAGGCCGAGGCGAGAGCCGGGGCATTTCGTACGGTATTGGGTCGACAACCCCAGCCTGCTCGAAGGCACGGAGACGAAGAGCGCAGCTGTCGCATACACCGCAGGATAGCTCTTCCCGGGAATAGCAGGACCACGTGGCGTGGAAAGGGGCATTCAGGTCCATCCCGAGGCGAACGATCTCGCTTTTCTTCAAATCTATCAGCGGCGTCACTATCTGAATGTCGCCATCGCGAGTGCCTGTGCGGATAAGCTGCTGAAATGCGTCGTAGTATGCTGGCCGGCAGTCTGGATAGCCGGAGCTGTCCTGTTCGACTGCGCCTATGAAGATCTTTTCCGCACCCAACACCTCCGCCCAGCTAACCGCTGCGGCCAGAAAGTGGCCATTGCGAAAGGGGACGTACGTGACGGGAATTTCTTTGCCGATCTGTTCAACAGGGGATGCACTTGGAACGGGAATATTCGGGTCCGTCAGCGCTGATCCGCCAATCTGACGGAACAGCTCAATTCGAAGCGGCAGGAATTCCCGCACGCCGATCGCCTCCGCAACCGCGCGGGCGCTGGCCAACTCTCGCCGCTCCGTGCGCTGCCCGTAGCTGAAGTGCAATGCGTAAACATCGTAGTCGCGCGCCGCGAGTGCCAGACATACGGCCGAATCCATGCCGCCGGAAAGCGAAACCACGGCTCGTGCACGGCCCGATGGAACATCTAACTTGCTGATTGCCATGTTCTGAACTATTTTCGAATCGCTGAATCAGTTAGCTGTTTTTCAGGGAAGCCATATCGATAACGAAGCGATACCTTACATCGCTTTTCAGTACGCGTTCGTATGCCTCATTCACTTTTTGTATTGGAATCACTTCAATATCACTGCTGATGTTATGCTTGCCGCAAAAATCCAGCATCTCTTGTGTTTCCTTGATACTGCCAATGGCGGATCCGGCAATGCTGCGGCGGCCCAGGATCAGCGCAAATGCGCCAATGGGAACTTGCTCCGCAGGAACTCCCACCACAACGAACGAACCGTCCACCTTGAGCAGATCGAGGTAAACGTTCCAATCCATCTTCGCAGAGACCGTGTTGATGATCAGGTCGAAGGAGCCTTTCAGCTTGTTGAACGTTTCCGGATCAGACGTCGCATAGAAATGATCCGCGCCCAAACGCTTTCCGTCCTTCTGCTTGCCCAGAGACTGGCTGAGTACCGTGACCTGAGCGCCCATCGCATGAGCAAGCTTGACGCCCATGTGCCCAAGTCCGCCCAGGCCTACGATCGCGACGTTTTTCCCTGGACCGGCATGCCAGTGCTTTAGCGGCGAATACAGCGTGATTCCGGCACACAGCAGCGGAGCGCAAGCGTCCAGCGGCAGATTGTCGGGCATGCGCAGAACATAGTTCTCATCCACCACGATCTTGTCGGAATAGCCTCCCATCGTGGGCGTGCCATCAGCTTCGCGTGAATTGTAGGTAAGCACCAGGCCCTTTGAACAATACTGCTCCAGGTCGCGCTCGCATTCGGAGCAATGGCGGCACGAATCGACGAAACATCCGACGCCAACTTTGTCGCCGACTTTATACTTCCTAACTTTGCTGCCAACCGACGTTACCACTCCAGCGATTTCATGTCCCGGCACCATGGGGAAAATAGATCCTCCCCATTCATCGCGGACCTGGTGAATATCCGTATGGCAGATGCCGCAATAACGAATGTCGATGGCGACATCATGCTCGCGCGGCTCACGTCGTTCGAACGTGTAAGGTGCAAGGGGAGCTTTCACGGCAGTAGCGGCATATCCTTTTGCTTGAGACATTTCTTCTTCCTTCGATGGCTGGGGCACCAGAAATTAGAATTCCAGATTAATTAGATGATGGGAGGTATATCGCTCGATCCAAAAATCACTTCAATCGACTCAGTTGCCCTGCCGCTCCGGGTCGGGCAGTTCATGGTCCTCGGACAGGATTTCCAGCGCTGCTTCCGAGTCTAGTTGTCGCACGCGCACTCGTATTCCGCCCTTTCCGGGGACCATGCTGCCCAGCATGCGGTAATAATTCTCCGAGTCGATCATTGCCTCGATACCGAAGGAGGCAAGCAGGCTGACTACCATCTGCGCCTCATTCAACGTTGAGCAGTGGCTCACAACGGTCGGCAAGAACGCAGCGTCTGTTTCGGCCGAATCTTCCGGTGCGCTTGCAGGATCGAATTCCATAAAGGCTGGCTTCTCCGTGACTATACCCCCTTCTTCAGGGGCTCCCAGATGAACTTGTGAATCTGCAGACTCAGGCGCGCCGGCAGCTTGTCGGCCAGCATCCACTCGACCACCAGGCGCGGATCGAGCGCGCAATTATCCGCGCTACGCTCCGGGGAAGGCGTTTTCGTGAAGGCGGGCGACAGCAGAATCTGTCCGCATCGCGCCGCCAGATCATGCTGCCGAATAAACTCACGCGCAAACTCATAATCTGCGCGATCGGAGAGAACGAACTTGACTTCATCGCGTCCGGTGAGTGCTTCCAGATTCGCAAGATGAAAGCGTCCGCTTTCTCCCGAAGCAGGACACTTTACGTCCATAATCTTGTGTACGTCGCTGGGGACAGCAGCGAGCGGCCGCTCCCCGCTGGTTTCAAGCAGGAGGGTATGTCCCTTGGACAACAGGCGATTCATCAGGGGGAGCAATTCGCGCTCCTGCAGCATCGGTTCCCCGCCGGTGAATTCCACCAGCTTTACTGGCGCGAGCGCGGCAACCTCCTGCTCCACCTGATCGAGGGAAAATTTCTCGCCTCCGCTGAACGTGTATTCCGAATCGCACCACGTGCAGCGGAGATTACAGCCGGCTAACCGCACGAAGATGCACGGAAGCCCCGCGAAACTCGACTCTCCCTGCACGGATGCATACAACTCGATCAGATGCACGGGCTACTCGTAGTAGGTTGCGGTCGTGGTATCGGTTTCGTATATCGTGCAATCCTTCACGCTGACGCGCCCGTCGGTCATATCGCGCAACTGGAGGTTGGTTTCAGCGTAGAAATAATGCGCAAGATTTTCCGCGGAGGGATTCAGTTCTGTGAACGGCGCAATCTCATTGATCATTTGGTGATCGAGCCGTTCGATGACCGGGCGCATGACATGCTTCAACTGCTTGAAATCAAGCAGCAGACCGGCATGGTCCAGTTCGCGTCCGCGCAATGTTATGCGGACTTTGTAATTGTGGCCGTGCGGGTTTTCACACTTTCCCCGGTAATTGCGCAGGTAATGTCCTGCGGAAAATCCCGCTTCCACCGTGACTTCGTACATGCCGCTCCTCGAACGCCGCCCTGAATCCAGCGGCTCACTCCATTGTATCGAGTACGGGTGCCAGGGGCTGAATGCGAGCTAATGCCGGGCTAACAGATTCATCAGGGTAAAGCGTCCGCCGTCAGTCAAAATAATCACCACGTTCATCACGACGAAGATCAGGTCATAATGCCAGCCGGAAGATTTCTCTCCCCAGAAGCCTGTCTTCCATCTCGTAATTTTCATGTAGATCGCCCCGAACATGACCAGGATCAGCCCCAGCGCCGCCAGCTGCGTCAGGACTCCGAAGATGATGCCCAGGCTGCCGAGGACTTCCGCCCAACCGAGAAAAATAGTGAATCGAACGCTGAGACCCAGGCTCTTCGCCCGTTCATCGGGCGCTCTGAGATGGCTCCATCCGCTCCAGAAGAAAACGACACCAGCCATAATCCTCAGCAGCAGAAAGCCCCAGTCTGCATAATTCCGCGATCCCGGAAACAGAAGCAATGGCATCGATGTCCTCCCCAAGCGCTGGATTGAGATGCATGTTGGAACTGAGACGCAATAATCAACGCGCCGCGTCAAAATGGACTACGTGGATTTCCCATTCCTCCGCCGCTCGCGTTCGTCATGCCGGCGGCTGGCCTGCTCGAACATGTTCGTAACGGTTCCGATCAGACATGAAATTGCTCCGAGCAGAAAAAGCCCAAGCGCCATGGTGCGCCACATCTGCGTTTCGCTCGGCAGGTCGGGTTGATGGGAGCCAAGAATCCACGACATCGCAAAGGACGCCGCAGCCAGAAAAAACAGCGCTGTAGCGAGGATATATAGATTACGGGACATGTTTATTGAACCATCTCCCCGCCACGGACTTAAGCCCGCCATACGAGCCGTAGCGAAGTATCTTTGCTTCATGTTAATCCGCTGCGAAGAAAGTCTCGACATCCGAAATCTTCTGCGTCACCCGATACGGCGGCAGGCTTTCGAGGAACACTTTGCCGTAACGCTGGCGCTGCAGCCGAGGGTCCAGCAGCACCAGCACGCCGCGGTCGTTCAAGGAACGAATGAGCCGTCCGAAGCCTTGCTTCAGCGCGATGACGGCAGTCGGAACCTGGTACTCGGCGAAGGGATTTCCGCCCTCCGCCTCAATCGCTTTCATCCGCGCCGCCACCACAGGGTCGCTCGGCACCGCGAATGGTAGTTTGTCAATGATCACGCAACTGAGTTGTTCTCCCTGCACGTCCACCCCCTGCCAGAAGGACGATGTTCCCAGCAAAACAGCATTCGGCGTAATGCGAAATTCCTCCAGCAGCGCATTGCGCGGAGCGGTGCCCTGAAGCAGCAGCGGAAAGCCCACGCGCGCCAGCAGTTGCTCATGCACCGGACGCATCTGGCTGTAGCTCGTGAACAGGCAGAATGCGCGCCCGTTCGTAATTTCCAAAACCTCGCATATCTTGTCCACGGCGGCGCTGGTGAAATTAGCCTCGCGCGGATCGGGCATCTCCGGCGGCAGGTAGAGCAACGCCTGCTCGCCGTAGCGGAAATGCGAAGGTACGACCAGTTCCCGCGCTGTAGTCATCCCCAGGCGGCGTCGAATGTGATCGAAGTTTCCCTGCACCGTTAGCGTGGCCGAGGTAAGCACCACGGAAGGCACGGATTCAAACAGGTCGTTGGTCAGCAGGGACGCAATCTCAATCGGTGTCGCCTGCAGCCAGATGTGGCCGGCCGATTGGCGCATTCCCGTTGTGCCGCGCCGCTCGATCCAGAAGACGAACCCTCGGCCTGTGGATTGCAGTAGGAATTCCAACTGGCCGCGCAGCTCAGCGGAACGCTTTTTCAGGCCGCTTGCTTCTTCCACCCCGCGCAGCCGCTCCAATTCCCCGGTCAGCCGATCGAGTGCGTTCAGCAAGCCCAGATACACATCCCCGGACTGCTCCAGAAATTCTTCGCGATCCCCGAAAGGCATGCGGCCTTCCGCGCTTTTCGGTTCCGGGAGTGCGGCAAAAAACATGCGGGAACGTTCCCGCACCAGTTCTGCCGCCGCTGTAAGCGCTGCGGAGAGAGACTGTTTGGCTCTCAGCAAAATTTCTACGTCGCGGGCCAACTCCTCAAAGCGCAGATTGCTTATGCTCACGCCGAAATAGCTGGAGGCAATCTCTTCGAGCTCATGTGCTTCGTCGAAAACGACGGCAGCCGCTTCCGGCAGAACACCAACATCCGGAGCATTCTGCGCCTGCCGCCGCAATGCCAAATCTGCAAAGAAGAGATGATGATTGACGATCACGATGTCGCTCTCGAGCGCACGCCGCCGCATTTGCGTGATAAAACAGCGCTCATAGCTTGGACACGAGGAACCGAGGCAGGCTTCTCCGCGCGCATCCAGGCGGCTCCACAACGGACTGTTCTCCGGCAAGGTCGACAACTCTGCGCGGTCACCATTCTCGGTGGTCTGTTCCCAATCGCGAATGATGTTGAACTGATCCACCATTTCGATGCCGGTTAAGATCGGCTGATCGCGGAGCGCGTACAGCTTATGACGGCAAAGATAATTGCTCCGCCCTTTCATGTAGCTGACATGCAACGGCCCCAGCAGTGACTCGAGAAAAGGAATGTCCTTGAAGAAAATCTGCTCCTGCAGATTGCGCGTCCCCGTCGAAATAATTACGCGCTGCCCCAATCGCAGCGCGGGCAGCAGATACGCCAGAGTTTTCCCCGTTCCGGTGCCTGCTTCCACGATCAAATGTCGTTTCTCTGCAAATGCACGTTCCATAGCCCGCGCCATTTCAAGCTGTCCCGGACGATATTCGTAGGGAAGGCCAGAGCGCGACAATACTCCACCCGGCGAGAAAAATTCCTCGAGCCGCGGCAGCTTCCGCTCCGTCGATTCTTCCGTGGGGGAGTGAGTTGGCAAGCCTGGCGGCGCTCCAGTTTCCGCCTTTCTTATAATCTCAAGTTTCTGCCTGTTCCTATAATTCTCAATTTCCGCTTGTTCCTATAATAGGGATGCGAACCTTATGACTCCCACCAAACAAGCTACCCAAGGCGGAACCCGCAATCGAGGCCGTCGTAAAAATTCCGTGGATGTGCGATGGCCGCTCATTGCAATTGTTGGCCGTCCGAATGTGGGCAAGTCAACGCTGTTCAACCGCCTCACACACACGCGGCGGTCGATCGTCGGCGACGAGCCCGGCATTACGCGCGACCGCATCTATGGTGTCGTCGAGTGGGCAGGTCGTCACGCCCGCGTGGTGGATACCGGCGGCATCGTCCCGACCGAGCAGGACTATATTCCCGCCGAAATTTTTCGCCAGGCTAAGGTCGCCTTCGAAGAAGCGGCCGCGATTGTAATGGTGGTCGATGGCCGCACAGAACTGGCCGCTCCGGACATGGAACTGGCCCGGCTTCTGATGCGATTGGGCAAACCTCTGTTCCTGGCCGTCAACAAAATGGATGCCGAGTCGCTACTCGCGCAGGCGGAGAACTTCCGGCGGCTTGGATTCAAGGAAATGCTGCCTGTTTCCGCCGAGCATGGCCTTGGAATTGGCGATCTGCTGGAAGCTGTGTTTGCCGTTCTTCCCAAAGATGATTTCGCTGCGGAAGAGGACGGAGACTCAATTTCAGAAAGCGAGCCCATCCCGAACGGCAACTCCGAAGAAGATGTGCCGGAGATTCCCGCACGCGCGCCGGATGAAGTTAGAGTTGCCATCATCGGCAGGCCGAATGTGGGCAAGAGCACGCTGCTGAACGCGTTGACGGGGACATCACGGGCGATCGTTTCGCCAATCGCTGGAACAACACGCGATGCGGTGGATGAACTGGTCGAGCGCGACGGACAGAAATTTCGTTTCATTGACACTGCGGGAATACGACGCAAGGGCAAGACGCATGAGATGGCGGAAAAGCTTTCCGTCCTGATGGCGCGCAAGCATCTTGAAGATGCGGACGTTTCGCTGCTGGTCCTGGATGCCACGGCAGGAGTTCTCGCGGGCGATGCAACCATTGGTGGATATGCGCATGAGAGCGGCCGGTCGATGGTGATCGTCGTCAACAAATGGGATCTGGTCACAACAAGGCGGACGGATGGAAAGCCGCCGGCCGACCGCAAGGTTTTTGAAGAGCAGCTACGATACGCCCTGAAGTTTCTCAGCTATGTTCCAGTTATTTTTGTCTCCGCAGCGGAGGGGCAGAACATCAGCCAGGTGTTCGATACGGTGATCCGGGTGGCCGCGGAGCGCCAGAAGCGCGTCGGCACAGGCCAGATGAATCGCTTCATCGAGCGCGTCGATTTCGAGCGGGCCCCAGTACCGATGTCACGAAGAATGCGAATTTTGTACATGACGCAAGCCGGTGTCGCACCGCCAACATTCGTTCTGTTTACGGATCGCGATGTGAAGCTGCATTTTTCTTACGAACGCTTTCTCGAAAACCAGATTCGCGAGGCCTTCGGGTTCGAAGGTTCGCCAATACGATTCAAAATACGGGCTCGGAAACCGCGTTCGCAACGTTAGACGACTGGCGCTCCAACCACGCCTCGAATTGCGCCAGCGCTCGCTCGCATTGCAATTTGTGGCGCTCGCGCTTGTCGCGGATCGTGCGGCGCAATTCCTCTTCGAGCGGCTCCAGCAGGTCAAACGTGATATTGGCGGGCTGAAAATGTTTGGGATCGGCGTGAGTGAGGTAGTTCAACAGCGATCCCAGTGCTGTGGCTCGCGGAATCGCTTCCGGCCGCGATCCATGTGCCAGGATCGCCGCATATATTCCAGCCAGCATTCCGGTCGCGATGGATTCCGTGTAGCCTTCGACGCCGGAAATCTGTCCCGCGAAAAGGATCCGCGGATGCTCTCGCAGTTGCAGAGTTTCCGTCAACAATTGCGGCGCGTTGATGTAGGTATTGCGATGGATCTGTCCAAAGCGCAAATATTTCGCGTTCTCCAGGCCCGGTATCAAGCGAAAAATGCGCGCCTGCTCGCTGTATTTCAAATGATTTTGAAATCCGACCAGGTTGTAGGAATCAGCGCGAAGATTTTCGCAGCGCAATTGCACTACCGCCCACGGATTTTTTCCGGTCCTCGGATCGCGCAGTCCAACAGGCTTCATCGGGCCAAAACGCGGCGTGTCCCTGCCGCGTCGCGCGAGTTCTTCAATGGGAAGGCAGCCTTCAAAATAAGTCAGCTTCTCCCATTCTTTTTCACCCACCGATTTCGCCGTGATCAGCGCATCGTAAAAGCGGTCGTACTCCTCCCGCGTCATCGGACAGTTAATGTAGTCCGCTGTACCCTTGTCCCAGCGTGCGGCAAAATAGACGCGCTCCATGTTAATGCTTTCCGCTTCGACAATTGGGCTGATTGAATCGTAAAAAGCAAGATGCTCGCTGCCGGTAAGCTCGGCAATCGAATGTGAAAGCGGAGGAGAAGTCAGCGGGCCAGAGGCGACAATCGTCCAGCCATCTTCAGGATCGAGGCTCGTAACTTCCTCGCGATGCACCGTAATCAGGGGCTCGGCAGCGATCGCATCTGCGACGCGGCGGGAAAATTCAACACGGTCCACGGCCAGCGCATGTCCGGCGGGTACCGCGGTCGCATCCGCGGCTTGGAGCAAAACAGACCCGGCCCGGCGCATCTCCTGCTTCAGCAGCCACGGCGCGGTATGTTCACTTTCAGACTTCAGCGAATTGGAGCAGACCAACTCGGCGAACTCCCCTGTCTGGTGCGCCTCGGTCGAACGGGTAGGTCGCATCTCGTACAGCTCGACCCGGCACCCACGCCGCGCGGCCTGCAAAGCCGCCTCCGGGCCTGCGAGCCCCGCGCCGAGTACACGAATGCGTGGAGTGGTATCTGCCATAGCCGAAGAACTTTCCTCCTTTCATCGTAACGGCTCTACGGCTTCCCTGTAGCGTGAAAGCTGCTCCCTGAGAAGAGTAGTGTAGAAAGAATGAATTTTCTCGACCATGCTGCTCTATAGTCTTGGCCTGCTCCTGGCCATCATTCTCGCTTCGCCTTACTGGCTACTCCGGATGCTTTGGAGTGGGCGATATCGTGACGGACTTGCACAGCGGTTGGGCATAGTCCCGCGCAATCTGCGAGACTTCGTCGGGCAGCGGCCGACCATCTGGGTGCACGCTGTTTCCGTGGGAGAGGTGATGGCCGCGAGCCGTCTCGTCGAGCTTTTCGATGATCTTGATCCTGATTCGCCCGTCGTCATTTCGACAACCACGCGCACCGGCCAGGCATTGGCACAGGAACGCTTCGGCAGAAAGGTAGCGACCGGCAATCGAGTTTTCTATTATCCCCTCGACTTCCGATGGATTGTCGGGCGTTATCTTCGTGTGCTGCGGCCACGAATTCTGGTGTTAATGGAAAGCGAGATTTGGCCGCGCATGGTGGTTGAAGCGCATCGCGCAAACATCCCAGTCGTGGTCGTAAATGCCCGAGTCTCCGATCGCTCGCTGCCAAGATATCGTGCGCTGCGGTGGCTTTGGAAACCCATTCTTCGCAAGTTGACGCTGGTGTTGGCGCAAAGTGAACAGGACGCCGGGCGGTTTACAGAAATCGGAGTGCCACCGGATGCCCTGCGGACTGTCGGCAATCTGAAATACGATGTGCGCGTCATGGGCGAATCGGCGGTAACGCGGGAGCTGCGGGCGCATCTGCCGGCGGGCGCAAAGATCGTCGTCGGCGGGAGCACCCTGGAGCGTGAGGAAATTTATCTGCTCCACGCATTTCGCGAACTGCTGCGCCAGCTTCCCGGGCTGGTCCTAATTCTGGCGCCCCGGCATCCGGAACGCTTTCGAGCAGTAGAAGATTCCATCAAAGAAATGAAATTTCCATGCATCCGCAGATCGGACTGGATGCTGCAGCCACAGCCGATTGCGGCCGGGAGCGTTTTTCTGCTCGATTCCATGGGAGAGCTGGCCTCCGTTTATTCGCTCGCATCCGTCGCCTTTGTGGGAGGAAGCCTGGTTCCCGCAGGTGGGCATAATCCGCTGGAGCCGGCGCAATATGCTGTGCCGATCGTGATGGGGCCATACACCGAAAATTTTCGCGGCATCGTCGCAGTGCTTATAGACACGGAAGCGATTCGCGTCGCCCCTCCGGAGCGGCTTGCTTCTGTATTGGGTGAACTGCTTGCATCTCCACTGAGCGCGCAGATGGGCATCCGTGCGAGAGGAATATTCGACGAGCACGCGGGTGCGTCCGAACATTGCTTCGCCGCAATCGCACGAATACTGACGGGGAATATTGCTTCCGCTTCCACGCCGGAAGGTTCGAAATGAAGCGTCCGCGCGGACGAGCATTGTTGTGGCAATCCGTGTACCCGCTCGCCTGGCCCGTTGGACTGGCCTATGCAATGGGCGTCCGGTTGAAAAATTGGGCTTACAACCACCGCTTCCTAAACACGCGCCATCTGTCATGGCCTGTCGTCAGCATCGGCAATGTGTCAGTCGGGGGAACAGGTAAGACTCCAATCGTGATGTTGCTGGCCAATTTGCTCCACGAATGTGGATGGGCCGTCGATGTGTTGAGCCGTGGTTACGGTCGCACTGGCGAAAATGTAATTCGCGTGGATCCGCACGGAGACGCCGAAGTATTTGGCGATGAACCATTGATGATGGCGCGGCGCGGAATTTCCACCTATGTCGGCGCAGAGCGCTATCGGGCGGGCCAGTTAGCGGAACAGAGTGCCATCGCGGATATTGGTCCCCATGTACCACTTCGGGCGCATATTCTAGACGACGGGTTTCAGCATCGCAGACTCGCCCGCAATGTGGACATTATCCTGTTGCAACCCGAGGACCTTCAGGACCGTATGCTGCCCGTCGGCCGTTTGAGAGAGCCTTTGTGCGCACTTGAACGCGCTGATATATGTGTGCTCAGGGCAGAGGACGCCGACCTGAAAGATCGCGTGCTGCGCCTCATGCGCAAGACCGATCCGGAGCGAGTATGGGTCGTGGAACGTCGCACGATATCGCCCGCAGAGCTGTCTTCACCAAGAGCCACCAGCCACACCGCTCTGGCGTTCTGCGCAATTGGCGATCCACACGGGTTCTTCGATGGTCTGCGAAAAGCCGGTATATCGGTCGTCGAGGAGATCGCTTTCCGCGACCATCACGTGTACACGCAGAAAGACGTCGATCGGTTGAAGGATGTTGCCAGACAGTCGGGCGCACAATGCTTCGTCACGACGGAAAAGGACAACGTGCGTCTCGCCGCGCAGCTGCGTAGGGAACTGGAATCGGAGATCCCGTTCTTCGTCGCTGGATTGGAGGTATCCCTTCGCGACGAGGCTGGCGCCATGACGTTGTTGGAGTCTTTGCTCGGTGTACCGGCGGGGAAGCCTCTTCAAGGGGAACAGCGCAACGTGCGATGATGAATGCTTGCCGTACCAATCACAAGATCTGCGCATATTAATCGTGCGGCTCGGCGCGATGGGAGATGTCCTCCATGCTTTGCCGGCAATCACTGCCTTGCGGTCTGTGCTCGAAGGCGGGTGGCTGGGATGGGCGATTGAGCCTCAATGGATGCCGCTTTTGCGTGCCACCTCTGCAGGGCCGTCCTCTCTTCGCGGCCCACAAATGCCGGTCGTCGATGTGCTGCATCCGATTCCCGCCAAGCACTGGGCGCGCAATCCTGTTTCCCTCTCCACGATTCGCCAGATCAAAGCTGTTCGAGACGCATTGCATCGACAGCACTACGATATCTGCATCGACTTGCAGGGTGCTGTTCGTTCCGCCTGGATTGGGCGCATGGCTGCATCACAGTGCCTGGTCGGGGAGGCCAATCCACGTGAACCGATTGCCCGTTGGCTGTTTCATAAACAGGTGGAAACGAGGGGTGTCCACGTCATCGAACAGGCGCGGGAAGTCGTCGCGGCGGCTGTTCAAGAATATGTGCGTGAAGCACTTCCAAATTGCCCCGCGGCATTGCCGATTGATTCGGACGCCGAACACTGGTGCGAAGAATGGCTGCGCGAACGCGACGTGAAACAGTTTGTATTAATGAATCCCGGCGCCGGCTGGGGAGCCAAGCGCTGGCCGATCGAGCGCTATGCCAGCGTGGCACAGGATCTCGCGCGCATGGGTTTCGCAAGCGTTGTGAATGTCGGGCCGGGAGAATCGGGGCTGGCGGAATCAATCTGTGCTGATACTGCTGCTGCTTTCGCCATGAGCGGTAGCATCGGGCAACTGATCGCGTGCACAAGGCGTGCTTGTTTATTTATCGGTGGCGATACGGGACCATTGCATCTTGCAGCGGCACTCAAAATTCCGGTAGTAGGTATCTATGGTCCCACAGACCCGGCGCGCAACGGGCCCTACGAAACGTGCGCACGAATCTTGCGGCATCCCGCCAGCGAGCGGGACCACACGCGAAGAAGCGAACCCGAGGCGGGCCTACTGACGATCACGGTGCACGATGTTCTCGAAGCTGCGAAGAGCCTTTTACACGGAGAAATCAGGCACGCCCGAGAAATTTCCCGCATGAATCAGCATGGCTCCCGATCGCTTTTCAAGCAGAAGTGGAAGCAAACCTCCCGGCGCATCCGCGTGCCGCTCGGTTTTCTTTTCGTCATCTTCTATTTCTGGTTGGCGCGGCCTCTCGCCTGGTCGCTGCTGGCAAGCATACTGTTGGTAGTCCCCGGAATTCTTCTCCGGAGTTACGCTTCCGGTTACGTGAAGAAGAATGCGGAGCTCGCCACAACTGGTCCGTATGCTTACACCCGCAATCCGCTCTATGTCGGTTCCATCCTGATTGCATTTGGTTTCGCGCTCGCGGCACGCAGCGTTTGGATAGCTTTGGCGTTGACTCTTCTTTTTCTCGTCATTTACTGGCCGGTGATTCTGGGCGAAGAAGAATATCTGCGCACTCACTTCGCTGGATACGACGACTACGCGAGACGCGTGCCAAGGCTGCTGCCTCGGCTTCGCAAACCGGGGGATAGTGTTAGCGGAAAGTTTTCACTCGAGCTTTATCGCAAGCATCGCGAGTACAATTCGCTTCTGGGCACTTTTTGTATTTACCTTGCACTCATCGCGCGCATGTTTCTTTTTCACTGACGGCCAAATGTCTGGATATTGACCTTGTGGGTTCACGTTTGAAGCGAAACTTCCTAGCGACTCTTGTGCCCGGGCTCATTGCGATGGCTGCGCTGTGTTCGGCGGCGCACGCGCAGGCGCCTGCGTTTCCTCGACCCGATCCGCGATTTCCAATTCCCTCCGCCGAAACACTAACCTATGCAGTGGATTGGCGTGTTTTCCCTGCCGGAACGGCCTCGTTTCATTTGAAGGCGGAGGGTTCGAACCAGCACGTAACCGCGACCGCAGCCTCAATCGGGACTGTGAATCTTCTGTTTCCAGTCGCGGATCGATACGACAGCGTCTTCGATCGTCAGACTGGATGCTCGTTCGAATACCGCAAGCAAATTCAGGAAGGCCGGCGCCGCCTCACGGGGTTGATGCAGCTCGATTACGGAAAGCATCTACAGAAATTGAACGAAAAAAACCTCGTCACGGGAACGGCGAAACAACAAACGTCCCCAATCCCAGGTTGTGTCACCGATGTTCTCTCAGGTATTTTTTACGTCGCCACTCAGCCGCTCACCATCGGACACGACTTGCATTTTCCCTTGGCGGACGGCGGCAAGGTCGTCGCAGTGACTATGAAGGTTGAAGCGAAAGAAACCGTGATTACTCCGGCAGGAACTTTTTCCGCTTTGCGAGTGCAGCCAACAGCCGATGCCGGCGTAGTTAAAAATCGCGGGAGCATTCTCATCTGGTATTCCGATGATCCCCGGCATTTGCCGGTGCAGGTGCGGGCCCGCCTCTTCTGGGGCACCATCACCATGCGCCTGACCAGCTTCAGCAATAAATAAGACGCGTTCAGCGCAAGGGACGGATGGTTTTTCCATCCAGCAAGAAGCTGCTGAGCCCGAGCGTGTCGGTCCGATAGACATGGACATGCGCCGTTCCCAGCTCATCCAAAATTGACATACGTGGATGCCCGAACGGATTGTGCCTGCCGACAGAAATAACCGCGTAGCTGGGGTGGACAGCGGCCAGAAAACTCGGGATCGTCGAGGTGCGGCTGCCGTGGTGTCCGACCTTTAACAGCCCGGCCGCCAACGACCCCGTATCCACCATCTGTCGTTCTACCGGTGCCTCCGCATCTCCTTCCAGCAGCGCCGCAGTCTCTTTATAGCGGATGCGCATCACCAGCGAATCGTCATTCTTCGCGACTGGCCCGGGCTCATAATTGGCTGCCGGCGCGAGAATGCGAACGTTCATTCCGCCAAGAACAAAACGTTTTCCGGCGACCATGCGCTCTACCGGAATCCTCTCCTGACCCGCCAGCGACAGCAGGGACCGATACTCCGGGATCATGGGATTGTTCCCGACCCAAAGCGCTCGAGGATGGAAATTGCGCAGAACTGCGGGCATCCCTCCCATATGATCGCTATGCGCGTGCGTTAGCGCGACCGCGTCGAGGCGGCGGATATGCCGCGACCACAGATACTGGGAGACAACGTCCTCACCGATGTCGAATTGCGGATCGTTGTCGCGCGGACCTCCGATCGGTCCCCCGGCATCGATAAGCAGCGTCTTTCCGTCCGGAGTCACGATCAACAAGGAATCCCCCTGGCCGACATCGATTGCAGTCACTTCCAGTGCTCCCTTGTGAACTGTGGGAGATGCAGGCCACAGCACAAGCAGCGAGCCAACAAAGACACACGCTACCGCAGTGAGCCTCCAACCTTTAGATCTTCGGACCATCCATAGTGCGGCGATCCACGCCGCGGCAAAGCAGAAAATAGACCAGCTCGGCGGGTCGGGAGTGCGAGCGCCCGAAGCTGAAACATTCCCGAACATATGGATCAGCTCTGAAATGGCGTGCAGCATTACGGCAGTGAGTGCGCCCGTGGGCACGGCCAGGGCAGGATGAATGCACCCCAGAAGAAATGTGAGCAGCGCCAGTGGCAGCAGAAATGCCAGAAGGGGAAGGCCGAGCAGGTTTGCCGGAAGCGCGACCAGCGTAATGCGGTGGAAATAGACTGCCATCGGCAGCACCATCGCCAATTCAACAATCAACGCCACGATGAGTGCTTCCGAAAATCGCAGCGCCCACCGCACCACGCCAAAGGGAATGCTCCATGCGAAACGCGAACCGATCAACGGCCGCAGACCCGTCACCAACATCCTTAGGGAAACACGCAGTTGCGCGACTCGCGGCGGCAGGTGCGGGTCGAGTGATATCTCGCGCGGGAGCCGGACACCTCTCAAATAAGGTCCAATCGTCGACTCGATTATCGGCGCTGCGACTCCCGCGATGACCAGCACCGCGATAAACGTCATCTGAAAACTGGAATCGAATATTGCCCAGGGGGTGTAGGTCAAAACACCCAAAGCTGCCACCCCGATCGCGTTGAGCGCGGCACGCTCGCGATAAAGGATGCGGCTGATCAGGTAAACGGCACTTAGCCACAGAGCGCGTTGCACAGGGGGCGCAAAGCCAGTAAGAAATGCATACGGAAAAGCCAGCAACAACGCCACACACCGTGGCGGGCACCTGGCCCAGGCGCAGCCGTCGCGCCAGCCAGAAAATAATGCCAATCACAATGGTGATATGCAGGCCGGAGACAACCAGCAGATGGAACGACCCGGTACGCTCAAAGGCGCTCCGCATGGTGTGCTGCAGCCGCGTGCGATCTCCAAATAGCATCGCACCCAAAACCCCACTGTCCGAGGAAGTTAACTGTAACCACTGCGGCAGCCATGGGCACGATGCGCCGATGGCCGCAATCCGATCAAGCCGCCGACCGGCCCATGCCTGCGCCGCGGTCGCCAGGCATGTCAACGACGGGTGTGTTCTCGCCGGAACCTCTTGGACGCTCGTAACGTTCGCACTGCCCAGCAACGCAATGCCATGCTGTGCGAGATAGGCGGGGTAGTCCCACGCCCCGGGATCGGCATATCGCTCCGGCGTATGAAAGCGCAAGGTGATGCGCAGGCGCTCGCCGCAATTGACCTGCGGCAGTTTTTCTCCGGCGTGTGCGTAGAGGCTTACCCGCAGGCCGCCAGCCACTGCAGACTGCCAGTCGCGGTCAGCCGTAAAGTCCTCCACATGGTCAAGCGATAAGTCGATCTGTTGCGTTTCTTCTGCTTCCTCGCTTGAGCCGAAAAGACGATTCCTTGTCTCTGTACGAGGAGAGTGAATCGCAGTCACAGTTCCGGTCACATCTCGCTGCAAACCGTCGGCTAGCTGAAGTAGCAACGCACTCGGTGCGTGCGCTGGAATCACCCGCGTGCAGAATTGTCCCGCCGCAAACCACAGTAGGATCAGTGGAAATAGCAGAACTCGTGGAGCGCGTAAGATCGCCAGCATCGTCAATCCAGCCGCCACCGCGGCCGCTAGCAGCGAGAGCAAAGGAGGATGCCAAACCCAACGCGCATCGAGAATGCCGGCTGCGAATCCACCTGCCGCGAACAGCATCGGCGCGGCGGCAAACGTCAGATTTTCCAGTGCTCGCTTATTTCGCGTCGCTCGCAGCGGAGCAGGTTGATAGCCGCGCAGGCGCCGAGGCCGAACGGTCTGCTCTGGAGAGCCGGGGCTCGTAGGGGCGGAGATGACCATGAGTGACTCCGCGAATCAACGCTCGAGCATAGCGATTGTTTCCAGGTGACCCGTTTGCGGAAACATATCGACCAGCTGCAATCGTTGGAGGCGGTAGCCGGATTGTATCAATGCGGCAAGGTCACGCCCCAACGTCGCCGGATCGCATGAGACATACACGATGCGCCGGGGATTGCAGAGGACCAGCAGGCGACAGGACTCGACGCCCGCTCCGGCGCGAGGAGGATCGAGCACGACAAGATCAGGGGAGCGTTCCTGTCGCTGCATGACTCGCAGGCTTGCCTGCTGGAGGAACTCGAGTATCGTGGAACTCGCGGGGACGCCACTAGTGTCGTGAAGATTCTTGTGAAGATCGTCCAACGCCGACGGGTTCGACTCGACGGCAACGACGCGCTGAAAGCCGCTGGCAAGCGCCAGCGAAAAAAGGCCGACGCCGGCATACAAGTCCCACGCCGACTCGCCTCTCTGTGCATCGACGACAGCAGCGACAAAGGCTTCCACCAGGGTGGCGTTGATCTGGAAGAACGATCCCAGGCCGACCGTATAGTCGTGCAGACCGACCCGGTACCGCAGATTCTGCTTTCCCCACCGCAGCAGCGGGAGGCCTGAACGCCCGTGCTGTTTTTCTGAAGCCAGCACAATAGCCCCGGTAAGCTGCGGAATTTCCTGCTGCAGCTTGGCGAAGAATTCGGAGAAATCATTCCGCTCAAATCCGGAGCGCCGTGGGGTCCACGTGGAGAGCAGGAGTTCCGACTGGTCGTGATTGGTAAATATCTCAATCTCATCCAGGCCCAGCGGTAGACTGTGCTGCAAACCCATCTCCGCCATAGCCGCAATGCATCGACTAAGCAGAGGCGCGGCGACTGGGCAATGATCGATGGCCACAATGCGATGCGATTTCGCTTGCCGATATCCAATCGCGAATTCCGGCTGACTCTCTACCTGTAAGCGGACGCGGTTGCGGTACCCGAATGGCGCTCCGGTTAGCGAAGTTATCGGCGGGAGACCGCTGATTCCCGCTCGCGTAAGACTTTCCGCCAGCATCTCGCGTTTTAATTCAACCTGGTAGTCGTAGGTGGCGTGCTGCAACTGGCAGCCACCGCATATTCCGAACCATGGACAGGGAGGAGCGGTACGGAACGGAGATGACCGCTCGATTGCGTGCACGTCGGCTACACAGTAGCCGCGGTGCTCTTCGACGATTTGTGCTTCAACCGTTTCTTCCGGCAGCGTAAACGGCGCGAACACGCGCATACCGCTGTGCGCGCCAGATTCCGCGGGGATTCGCGCCAGCCCTTGGCCACCGTAAATGACCTTTTCGATCGTGAGCTTCATGTCTGGTGCATGTAGAACAGGCTCATGCGGGGAACATTGTTTTGCTGAAACAGGCACCGGCGCAGAAACTGTTGCTCGATCTGGCGGATTTGTACCGTCTGCAATCGACTTCGATAAGGAGCCAGTTCCTGCGCGGACTGCTCGCGCAGCGCCACTAGATCCTGCGCCGGCGAAAACGCCTGCAGGGCTGCGAAAATCTGGTCTTCCAAAACCACCAAATGCCGCTCCAGGGACTCGACCGATATTTCGGCCGGGTTGTCTTTCATGGATGCGGCAAGCTTCGCCAAAGTTCCGGCAGCCTCGGAAAAGACAGGTTGAGCACTCGTTGGCGCGGAGGCAGCCTGCAGCTGGTCGGCGGTCCGACTAAGATAGCCGGCGATGCGTCCGGTTTCGAATCCGCTTTCTTCCATCGACTGTGTTTTTCGGGCCGCTCCGGTCGCAGCCTCGTGCATGTCCTCGACCGCCCGCAGCACTTCTTGCGCGCAATAAGCGAGGCCGTTGATACGCCGGGCTCGACCCTTGGCCTGGCGAGCGGCATGTTTCTCAAAGGTGGTATCAATGCCGGCAAGCACGGCTTGCAAGGGAAATCCAGCTTCCTGCCATGTTGCGATCAGCGACCAGTCCAAGGTGGACAGCATCAGCAGCGTCCCGCGCCGACGCTGAAAATGTTCTTCGATCTCCGTGTAGTAGTTGAAATAGTTCTGCAAGGGTACGCTCAGGCTTCATGCGCGATGGACGATTTTCTCGCGCGCTGCCTCACCCCGACCGCAAGATTGCGTTCATAAATAACGCGCAATCCTTCCAGCGTGAGCGTCTCATTTACCTCGGAGATATAT
This sequence comes from uncultured Acidobacteriota bacterium, assembly GCA_963744615.1. Taxonomy (GTDB): domain Bacteria; phylum Acidobacteriota; class Terriglobia; order Terriglobales; family Acidobacteriaceae; genus JAKAAZ01. Next base: position 122,067 of record CAVUUE010000002.1, on the reverse strand, counting down.
TTCGACTCTCCAGCGATCAGCTTTGACAAACCACCCGTAGCCACACACTTCGTACCCGGCCCAAGCTCCGCCACCATTCTTTCAAGAATCCCATCCACCAGCCCGACGTGACCATAGAAGAGGCCAATCTGCAAATTATCGACTGTGTTTGTGCCGATAACTTTGGGAGGCCGCTTGATTTCCACCCGCGGCAGTCGCGCAGCCCGTGCGAACAGCGCCTCCGCAGCAACATTCATACCAGGTGCGATGGCGCCGCCGAGAAATTCTCCCTGTTTGGAAACCACATCGAAGTTGGTTGCGGTGCCGAAATCCACAACAATGCAAGGACCCCCATATTGCTCGAAAGCGCCAACGCAGTTCGCCACACGATCTGCTCCCACTTCTCCCGGATTGTCGGTCAGAATCGGCAACCCGGTCTTCACTCCCGGTTCGATAAACAGCGGTTTGTGATTGAAATACCTTTCGCAAAACTGCCGCAGGATCCAATCGATCGGGGGGACCACCGACGCAATGACGATCCCGCCAATCTCCTTGCTATCCACGCCCTCGGTCTGGAGTAGATTGCGGATCAGAATGCCATACTCGTCCGCGGTCTGGGAATATCGCGTGCTAATGCGCCACGTCGCGCGCAACGCGCCGGTACGTCCGTCCGCAATGGGATACAGCGCGATGACCGTATTTGTATTGTTGACATTCAGTATCAGCAGCATCTAGCTCAACCTTTCACTTCGCGGACGCCGCCGGAGAGCACGGTTCGCATGCCGTCGCCGGTTTCCACGCGCAGAAAACCAAGAGCATCCAGGCCCGCAGTGACGCCAGTGTATCCCCCCGCTTCATTCACCATCACCCGTTTACCGCGAATCCAACTGGATTTCTTCTGGAGCCGCTTCAAGATGCTGTCCGTCGCTCGTGGGAAGGATCCGGGCTGCAACAGTTGTTTTAATTCTGAGTGTATTGCCTGCAGGATTGCAATCAATAGTGCTTGACGGGAAACAAGCCGGTCCGATTCGAGGCGCAATGATGTAGCCGACTCATGCAGCTCCTGCGGAAACCTTCCGTGATTTACATTGATTCCAATTCCAGCGACTGCATACCGTACTCGCGTGGCTTCGGCATTCATCTCTGTCAAAATGCCTCCAAATTTTCGATCTTTAAACATCAAATCGTTTGGCCAGCGGATATCTGCAACCAGAGCTGTTACGTTTTCGATTGCCCCTTGGACAGCGAGTCCTGTGGCAAGCGACAGCCATAGTGCATCCGCAGGAGCCATTTCCGGGCGCAGGACCACACTCAGATAAAGCCCGGCACACGGCTCGGAATGCCAGGCATGTGCTCCGCGCCCACGGCCTGCGGTCTGTTCCTCCGCCACATAAACTGATCCATGGGCCGCGCCATTTTGCGCCTCCTGCATCGCCATTGTATTGGTGGAATCCACAGTAGAAAACACATGAACATTGTCCGCGAAAATAGTCCCCTCGAGCGCGGAGTTCACCTCGGCGGAATGAATCAGGTCAATCATAGGACGATATTGCTAGAAGATGTCCGCAGTAATCCGCATGCTCAAATCGATTGCCTGCACGGAATGCGTCAAAGCGCCCACCGAAATATAATTCACGCCGGCCAGCGCATACTTCCGCACCGTCTCGAGAGTCATGCCGCCGGAAGATTCGATCGGAATTTTGCTCGCGCGCTTACGCGCAAAATTCACCGCTGTTTTAGTCTCTGCCGGCGTCATATTGTCCAGCAGCAACGAGTCCGCGCCACCGGCCAATGCCTCTTCCAGTTCCTCCATGGAACGCACTTCTACTTGAATTTTTTGAGCCGCTTTCCGCAGCTTCATGGCGCGGCCCAGAACCCTCGCCACGCCGCCGCCCAGCGAAATGTGATTGTTTTTGATCAACACGCCGTCCGCCAGATCCATGCGGTGGTTCTGCCCACCCCCGCAGCACACAGCATACTTATCGAGCAGTCGAAGGCCGGGAACAGTCTTGCGCGTATCGAGAATCACCGCCCCGGTACCGGCCACCGCATCCACATACCGCCGCGTCTCCGTTGCGATTCCGCACATTCGCTGCAGCAGGTTCAGAGTAACCCGCTCGCACGCGAGAATCGTGCGGGCATCCCCTCGGATCACCGCGACCGCTTGCCCTGTCCGTATCCGCACCCCATCGAAAATTTCGGGATGGCGCACCACGTCGAACCGGAGCGTGGAACCTTGATCGAGCTTACGAAACACTTCCAGAATGCGCGGAATAGCTTCCCACCCGGCCAACACGCAATTCTGCTTCGCGAGTATCGTGGCCGAAGCACGCAACTTGGGATCAAGCGTCAGTTCCGTAGTGGCGTCGTGCGTGGCATGATCTTCGATCAGCGCCTGTTCCAGGATCGCGGTAACCCGTTTGGTTTTCCAATCCATCGGCTAGCGACTCCCCACTGCGTCGAGCGAATCTATCGCGGCATGCGTCTTTTCGAGTAAAACCGTCAGCTCATCGGCGCGCGCGCGCAGCCCATCGACAACTTTGGCGGGAGCTTTCGCAAGAAAACCCTGATTATGTAACTGAAACTGTTTCGATTCCATTTCCTTCTCAAATCTAGCTAGGTCTTTAGCCAGACGCTCGCGCTCGGCTGGAACATCGATCTGCTTCTCGTACAGAACGGCGACATCGAAATTGAATGTGCTGCGCCTGTTTGCCGAATCGCCCAGGCTTTCGACAATCACCACATCGGAGACACGCGCCAGCCGCTTCAGGAGTTCCTCATGCTGCTTCAGCTCAGGATATCTGGCGATCTGGATTGGAACTGCCAATTTTTCCTCCACACCCAGGTCCTTGCGCAATGCACGAACTGTGACGATTAAATCCTGAACCTGTGCCATGTCGACCTCGGCTGCATCATCTGCGTGCTCCCGACCTTGCGGATACGGTGCGAGCGCAATAGACTTCAGCGGCGTCTGTTCATCATAGAGCGCGTGCCAGACTTCTTCCGTCAAAAACGGCATGAAGGGCGACAGCATGCGCAACGCAGCCTCGAAGACGCGGAGCAGGGTTACGAGGGCTGCCCTCGTTGCCCGCTTGTCGGCCGTTTCGCTGAAGTCGAGCCGTAGTTTCACGACTTCCAGATACCAGTCGCAGAATTCTCCCCAGAAAAACTGGTAGATCCGACTTGCAGAGTCGTCGAAGCGGTAACTCGCGAGCGCCTGGCTTACGTCGTAAGCACACTTGTTCAAGCGCGAAACTATCCAGCGCGCCTCCAGCGGCGCATCCTCGTCAACGCTGACTTCTACCGGCAACGACTGCAGGTCAACGACGATTCCCACCTCCTTCGCCCGCTCCATCTGCATGAAGATGAATCTCGCCGCGTTCCAGATCTTATTCGCGAAGGCACGATTTCCCTCCGTGCGTGCTTCGCTGAAAGCGATGTCGGTTCCTGGAGAAGCCATCGATGCCAGCGTGAAACGCACCGCATCCGTCCCGTAACGCTGAATAATGTCGATGGGATCAATCACGTTCCCCTTAGTCTTCGACATCTTCTGCCGGTCCGCGTCGCGCACCAGTGCGTGAATGTAGACCTCACGGAACGGGACGGCGTCTTTCAACTCGCGCGGCGATCCGTCGGGCATGTCGTGGTTCAGCATGAAGTGGCAGCCCAGCATGATCATCCGGGCCACCCAGAAGAAGAGAATGTCAAAACCGGTGACCAGCAGCGTCGTGGGATAAAAAGCCGCCAGATCGGGCGTTCGCTCCGGCCAGCCGAATACGGTAAACGGCAACAACCCGGAAGAGAACCACGTATCCAGCACATCGGTTTCCTGAACGATGTTTTCACTGCCGCAGTGCGCGCACTTTCCCGGAGTTTCCCGCGCAACAGTAATTTCCTTGCACTTCCCGCAGTGCCAGGCAGGAATGCGATGCCCCCACCACAGCTGGCGCGAGATGCACCAGTCATGGATGTTCCGCATCCACTCGAAGTAAGTTTTTCTGTATTGCTCCGGTGTGAATCTGATCGCACCGCTCTCGACCGCTTCGATCGCCTTATCCGCCAGCGGTTGAATTTTGACGAACCACTGCGTCGAGAGCCGCGGCTCGACAACGGTCTTGCAGCGATCACACTTGCCGATGGAATTTACGTGGTCCTTCACTGCGACAAGAAGGCCCTGCGCTTCGAGATCGGCCAGGATTCGCTTCCGCGCCTCATACCGATCGAGCCCTGCATACGCACCCGCCGCAGCATTCATGTGCGCCGTCTCATCCATCACCACAATGGGAGACAGTTTATGCCGCAACGATATCGCATAATCATTCGGATCATGCGCCGGCGTAACCTTCACCGCACCGGTGCCAAATTCCGGATTCGCCCAGTCATCCGGAATTACCGGAATTTCACGGCCTGCCAGCGGCAGCCGAAGCTGTTTGCCATGGAGTGGCGTGTAACGTGCGTCGTCCGGATTCACCACCACCGCCACATCGCCCAACATCGTCTCCGGTCGCGTAGTAGCAATGGTGATGCTGCCGCTCCCATCCGTCAGTGGATAGCGAATCTCATACAACTTTCCCTGCTGCTCCTCGTGCACAACTTCCAGATCGCTGATGGCCGTCTGGCAGCGTGGACACCAGTTCACGATGTAGGCGCCGCGATAAATCAGACCCTGTTCATGCAGGCGCACAAACGCTTCTTTCACCGCTATCGAAAGCCGCTCATCCAGAGTGAAGTATTCGCGCGACCAATCGACACTCGCCCCCAGGCGCTTCATCTGGTCGAGAATCGCGCCGCCATATTGGCGCTTCCACTCCCAGACGCGTTCGACGAAAGCTTCCCGGCCAAGCTGCTGGCGCGTCGTTCCTTCATTCACCAGCTGTCGCTCAACCATCATCTGCGTGGCAATGCCGGCGTGGTCTGTTCCCGGCACCCATAGGGTCAGCTCGCCGCGCATACGATGCCAGCGGGTCAGGATGTCCATCTCCGTCTGGTTCAGCATGTGGCCCATGTGCAGCCTGCCGGTCACATTGGGCGGCGGCAGCAGCATCGTGAAGGTGTCTGGGCGCGCAGCATCAGGTGTAGCAGCGGCGAAAATGCGCTCATTTACCCAGTACTCTGCCCATCGGTCTTCAATGGCAGTGGGATCGTAGGCTTTCGGGAGATCGCGCGGCATGGATTCGGAGGGACCGGACGCAAAGTCATCCAGCCAAATTTCACGATAGCACAGCACGCGTTTGTGACGGCGTGACTTGCCTGAGGGATTCAAAAACAATGGCGCCGCATGAGCGACGCCATTGGCTGCTGTACGAAGCTCTCGGCTAAAAGGGGTTTAGTCTATGCAGCTTCTTCTTCTTTTTGTGAGTGCTGGACGATTCCTCGCCGCTGGTAAATTTCGGTTTGGGGTTTTTCTTCTTTCTCTTACCCGAAGCAGTCGTGCTGTCGCTTACTGTGTTTTCGGGATGCGCGCTCGGGGGCACGTCGTTCACCTGTGCCGGAGCCGAAGCTGCCTTGCTTGCAGCCGGTAGCGGCGCGCTGTCGGCCGGCGCCACCTTCGCTAACCCGCCATTATCATGCGTTGCGGAAGGCCACACGGCTGGCTGGCCGTTTGCGTTCGTTGGATCCGCCGCCGGTTGCGCGGGCGAAACTGATCGAGAGTCCGATCCGGCCGGAGGTTGCACGGCATTCTCAGGAGCACCCTGCCCGTTCCCTGTGTCGGCTCCATTCGAGTTCACCACCGCGCCGTTTACATTGTTATCTCCCGAAATGTCGTGCATCTCGAGCGAATTTGTCACGGGGGCAACGGTTCCGGTGTCGCCGGTGCCGGCCGCGGGCGAAGCTGGGTTGTTGTTGCGTGCCAGCGTGCCGATCGCGTTCACATCGTTTGAGCTGCCCGGTAGGTTCGGAGCCGCTTTACCATCCGGCTTCACCGCCCATTGGACATCGGACATCGTTTCTTTCACCACTGCCGGCGCCATAATCTGCGGGGGGTCGTTCAAACTCGGCTCCCCGACCCGTGCCGCCTGCACCACGGAAGGCCGCGCGGTAATCAGTAGAACCGCACGGTATTTCAAATTCACCGGAGCGCGACTTTGTTCGATCGCTGAACTGTTCGCCAGTTCCTGATGGTTTGGCTCGGGCACAGGTTGATTCATGGCTTCCAGCCGATCGCGTGCGTCGTCGGCGTGTGTCGCCATCGGGTACTCCAGAATGACGCGGTCATACGCCTGGGCAGCCCTGCTGGTATACAGCTTCACTAGCCGCGCTTTCGCCGCCGGATCAAGTCGCAGCTTGGCTGCGTTCCGGGCCTGCGCTGCATACGCATCCCCCACATCCAGCAATGCTTCATCGCTACGGCTGTAGAGAGGGTATGTGTCGATGATGGACTGCAGCCTCGCAATCGATGCGCCGTAATTCATCTGCGTCTGGTAGAAAGACCCAATCGCAAATTCATGATCGCCCAACACCTCCTGCACTTCGCGCAGGTGCTGCTTGGCCTGCGGTACCAGGCTGGAATCGGGATATTGCAGAATCATCGCACGGTATTCTTCCTGCGCGCGGACTGCATTCGTCGGGTCCCGATCCGGCTTCTGCATTTGCTTGTAATAAATGTCCGCCACTTTCATCTGCGCTTCCGCGGCTTCCGGCTTGTCCGGGAAGAACGTGATGAAATCCTTGTACTCTTCTTCCGCCTGCTGCATTGCAGCCGTTCCGCCCTCTTTGTACCAGGTGTCGCCGATGGCCAACTTCGCCCGCATTGCGTATTCCGAATCCGGGTATGTGTTCAGCAGCGTCTGCAAATCCAGCCGCGCGATATCGTACTTGCCCTTCTTCAGGGCGATCATTGAGCGGTCGAACAACTCTTTGTCGGGCTGATTGGAACTGACGCTGGCAAGCGCATCGTCTTTCTGCGAAAGCGGCTTGTTCTTGTGATGAAAGATGCCGGCATGGGCGGCAGCGCCGCTGAGTGCTGCGAGAAGACTTACCGCCAGATAACGATGCAACGAACGCTTCAGAAAACACTTCATTGTGACTTCACCCTCAGCAGACCGTTGCGCTTGCCTTTGCCAGCCGGCGGTCTGCGATTCACCGGCTCCTCAAAATGATTTTCGTTCTTTCCGGGCTTCGCCTGCAACTGCATCGAACTCTCTCCCGCCGCAACCCTCGCACGGTGCAGCAGCTTGCGGGCATTTTCTTCCGGATTCCCTTCGCCAAATATGGAGTTGCCGGCCACCAGCAGATCCGCGCCGGCCTTCACCACCCGTGCGACGGTCTCTTCCGAAACTCCCCCATCCACTTCGATGCGATAACGCAATCCCAGTTCTTCGCGCAGTTCACACAGCCGCCGAATCTTGTCGGTCGCAAACGGAATAAATTTCTGGCCACCAAATCCTGGATTCACGCTCATCACAAGTACGTGATGCACCATCGGCAGAATGTCTAACAGCAGGTCGACCCGTGTCGCTGGATTGATGACGACCGCCGGTTGCATCCCATGCTGGGCGATTAATTCGAGCGATCGATGGAGATGTCGGCAAGCCTCGTAATGCACGCTCACCCAGTTCGCTCCGGCGTGGGCCAGCGCCGGAATAAACTCGTCCGGATTCTCGATCATCAGGTGGCAGTCAAGCGGCAGCATGGTCACTTTGCGCAAAGATGCCACCACCGGAGGTCCCATGGTGATGTTCGGCACAAAATGCCCATCCATCACATCTATATGGATGACGGTTCCGCCCCCACGCTCGGCCGCCTGAATCTGGTCAGCCAAGTGCGCGAAATCGGCGGATAAAATTGAGGGTACAAGCTCCACCACTGTGTATTTAGTCTATCAGCGGCAGCCCGTGACGCGCCCGGAAGCAAGAATGCGGGACCGCAGTTCACTAGCCTGATCTCGGCACATTGCCCGACGACCATTCATCTCGCCGTTGAAGAACGCCGTCGATCTCGACCGAAGTACGGCAAAGCGGAGAAACTTGCCTCTCTTCACCCTGCCGGAAATCACCGGGCACAAGAGTCTCGCCCACCGCCCTCCAGCAGAGTCCATCCTTCAGTCTCCGCCTTGGCCCGCTCTCGGCAAGGCAGAAGAAAATAAGTGGCATGAGGCATGAACGGATCGTACACATTGCCTCCGGGTAGCAACCCCAGCACGGGATAATGGGTCACCAGATCGCGCGGCAGCCACGTCTGATCTGCAAGCGTCTGCGCAGGCGTTCCGTCGAGCACGATTGCATCGAATTTCTCGCCGTCGATCGCCGCGCGGATTTCGGCCAGCAGAGGCCCGCGAATCCCTTCAACTTCCGGCCGCAATGCATCGTGCAGCGCGGCGTTGTCCGGGTGCCAGGGCTTACCCGCAACAACCGCTTCGTAAGGATGGGAGGGCAGGAACACATCCCCGGGAAAAGTCTTCAGCCACGCGACCATCTCGTCATTCGAGTCAACCAGTTCGCGGTGAGGAATAAAATCATGCGGATTGTAAACCCAGGTGATAAGCGAAATTCCCGCCGCCGCCAGCAACAACAGCCGAGCCGGTTCCCGCCAACTTTCGAGCGCCAGCGACGTATCCAGCCGGCCAAACGAAATCCCGAACACCACCGCGAGAACGGCATACACCGGCATTGGCGTGTTGGCGGTGGCGCCCCCATGCGCCTGCAAAAACCAGCAGAGAAAAAAAGTCGAGCCCATCGCGAACAGATAGAACCGCACCGCCGCGCTGTCGAGCATCGAAGCGCGTCGGGCCGCAAACTCGCGCATCCACGCGAACGCAATTACCAGCAGCGCCACACCGAACGGAGCCAGCAGCCGCTGCGGAATATAAAAAACGGCCGGACGCAGCAGCAGGTCCGCATTCGCATGCGGAACGGTAAACGCATAGAACCGGAACCAGCCATGAGTCGCGTGATTGATCCACCAGCTACTCCCGCACGCCATCGCCAGAAAGCTTCCCACGCCCAGTAATACCCGGCGAGGCCGTTTCCAGTCGCAGCAAAGCATAATCAACGCAACCGGCAGGATGGTCTGCTTCGCCAGAAATGCCAGCGTCCATGCCACCGCCGCGACTACCGGATTCAGCCCTTCTCCGCTCAGTCGCGTACACAACAACGCGACAAGCAGCAGAAATATATAGAGGGCATCCAGTCGCCCGAGATCAAACCATTCCCGGGTCCAGGGGTAAGCCGCGCCGTACAATCCAGCTCCCGCCAGCGCCGCCAGGTGCCTGCGTTTTCCCGTGCCGAGCGTGTCCCGGAGCACGAAAATATAAATGACCGCAAACGTCCCGCATGTGCTCAGCAAAGAAACCAGCCGCAAGGTCGCGAAGCTCGGACCCAGCACGCGGACCGCCCATCCGGAAACGTAATAGTAGGCGGGACCGTACATGTAGGGGATGAAGTGGAAGTCCGGCCGCACATAAATCGGCAAGCCGTGCGCGATGCGCTCCGCGGCCAGCAGCATGGGGCCTTCCAGTTGCTCCAGGGGAAACGGATAGCGCAAACGTCCCAGGCTTGTAATCAAAAACAACAGGATCGGCGTCAGCGCCAGAATCACGAAGAGCGCCTCAAACAGGTGTAACCATTTGCGCCAACCGTGGCTCGCAAGCGGCCTGGAGGACGATTCCTGTACGCCGGATCCTCTCACGCCGCCTGTCTCTCCATGAAGTGAAAAAATCGTATCACGATGCCGACGCATCGCTGGGTGCAGTCGAACCGACGGCCACCACACCCTCGGGAATCTCCGGCTGTCCGCAAAAAACCCGCGAGATACCGCGCAATATCTTCGAAAGTGGAAACGTGTGCGCGTCATCCTCGAAAAATATTTCGCCCACACGCCGCGCCGGGGGCCGGTAGTACCAGCGCGCCAGCAACGATAGATGCTCCCCTAGCTGATCGGCGGGCAATTTGCCGCGCCGCGCCGCGGCCTCCAATTCGTCGAGCACGGTTTGCAAGCGTTCTTCCAGTACTCCTCGCGGTAACTTTCCGAGACCCGCCGCAGCCGAAGCCCGCGTCGCTTCCAGCGGCGTCGGCTCCAGCAGCGTGGGATGCGCGAACAGAGAAGTCGATCCCGCGCGCTCATTCGGGTGCCGCATCCCTTCGACCGAATAAAAAACAGGTCCCACGATTCTGCCGGCGCGAACGAGAAAAATGGCTACATGGCTCGCCTCCGATCGAAGCGCACGGTTCGACAACTTCTCCGAGCGGGTCGATGTTGCTGTCGCCGAGGCCCCCTGTTGCACGGCCGGTTGAACGATCACTGCATTTAGCTCGGCGAGCGGGTGCACCAGCGGAGCCGCCTGTTGTGCAACCGCCTTCATCTTTTCCACACGTTGATGCAGCATCGCGGCCTTTTCAAAGTCAAGTGCCGCCGACGCTTCGTCCCGTTCGCTTTCTGCTTGCGCAATCGTCAACGCTCCGCGCGAGGCGAAGTATTCCCGCACCCTCTGGGCTTCCCATGTATACCGCTCATCCGTGCACCCGCGAAAACACGGCGCCAGGCACATCTTCATTTCGGAGTAGACGCAACCCGGAAACGCCGGGTCGGGATGCAGTTCACCGGTACATCGCCGCAGTTCGAAAAAGTTCAGGGAGTCGTCCAGAAATCGCTCGGCCGAGGCACGGGACGCGAAAGGTCCATAGGTCGAACCGAGAGAGCGTTGCGTCACGCGATTTGTGACATACACGCGGGGGTACGCATTCTCCGAAGCCAATCGCAATAGCGCGGGTGGCCGCAGCCGCAGACGTTCCTTCGCACGGGTTCCACAAAATGCCCGCGTCGCCTGTACCAGCAGCAGAGAGGTTGCAAACCGCGAACCGACTTCCGAGTATTCAAGCCGCGCCACCCGCCCGCCAAGGTGTAGGCGTTTCGTTCCAGCAGAGGCGGGAGCCAGCAGCCGATGCGCTCGCCGCCGCAGGTTCGCAGTCTTTGAAATGTAAGGTTCGCTCTCTGCTTCGTGACCGAATAGTGCGAAGACGGCCGCGCGCGGCGGTACCGCCTCCAGCCACTCTTCGAGTGCGTTATCCGGTACGGTCAGCGAATGTTCAAACACAGCCCGATTGTAGCGACTCTTCAGATCCGAGGCGGTGCCGCAAGCCGCCGGTCACGGCCCAGCGCAGAATCATCTAGGGATTCGAACTTGTGGAACTTGGCTTCGGAGCAGCCGAACTGCTGGAGGAATCAGAGCTGCTTGAAGACGAAGAACTACTCGCACCTGCCGCCGCGGAATCCCCAGAAGACTTCGTCCCGCCCCCGCCGTCGCTCTTACTCTCCGATTTGCTGTCCGTAGCCCCGCCCGATTTGCTTTCAGGCTTGCCGTCGGATCCCCCCTCGGACTTGCCTTCCGTCTTCTTCTCCGCACCATCCGCAGGCGCCTTCTTCGCGCCGGATTTTGCGTAATCGTTCACATACCAGCCGGCGCCTTTGAACTGGATCGCCGGCGCGGAGATTACCCGTTCCAGCTCTCCGCCACAGTTCGGGCAAATCTTCTCCGGTGGCGCGCTGAAGCTCTGGATCTTCTCCAGACGCTGATGGCACTGCTTGCATTCGTACTCGTATAACGGCATGAAAAAAACCTCGATGTATCGCGATCGAATCTAGACAGGTGTCGCTCTTGCGACGCGATTCTATTTAAGCTTCACCAGCCGCACACTGCTGATCGGCTCAAGTGCCACCAGCGCTTCGAGCGCCTTGTTGATCTGGGAGTTCTCCGTCAGCGCATCGACATGCACGACCGCCAGCGCCTCCCGCCGCCCATCGCCGGCCTTGGCCCCGTCACGAATTTCCGCCCGGCCCAATGCGAAGTTGGCGATGTTGATCGAATGATCGCCAAGAGTCGTGCCAATGCGTCCGATCACCCCAGGAACATCCCGGTTGCGGATGAACAGCAGTGTTCCTTCAAGCGGCGCTTCGATGTCGATGCCATCGCATGCAAGCAATCGCGGAAATCGTCCATGCAGCACCGTCCCGCTAACGGTCATGCTGTGTTCCGCAGCCAGTTTCCCGGTGTGCACCGTCAGCTTCAGCACGCTTCCCACCCCGCTGCTGCCGGCCTCGGCTTTTTCCTCGTGGACATGAATCCCCTGTCCCTCTGCTACAGATGATGCGTTGATTCGGTTGGCGTGCCCGGAGCTGCCCAGCAGTCCGCAAAGGGCGGAATTGCGAATCATCTCCGTCCGCATCTCCGCCAGCGCGCCGGAATATCCGATGTGGATGCTCTCCATCTTTTCGTCAAAAGTCGCTGCAAGAAATTTTCCGAGCCGCTCGCCTAGTTCAAGGTACGGCGCCATGGCACTGTATTCCTCGTGAGAGAGGGAGGGAAAATTGACCGCGTTCTGCACCACGCCAGTGGTGAGATACGCGCGCACCTGTTCGGCGATCTGAATTCCAACCGCCTCCTGCGCCTCCGCCGTGGAACCGGCAATATGCGGCGTCAGAATCACGCTTTCCAGGTCGAAGAATGGAGAATCCTTCAAAGGCTCTTTGCGGAAAACATCGAGCGCCGCCCCGGCCACCTGCCCGCTCCTGACTGCCTCGGCCAGCGCCTCTTCCACCACCAGCTCACCGCGGGCGCAGTTGACAATGCGTACGCCCTTTTTCATACTCGCCAGCGTGGACGCGTTGATGATTCCCTCGGTATCGGGCGTCAGTCCCACATGCAGCGTCAGATAATCGGCCTCGCGAAACACCTCATCGAGCGAGGTCAGGCGTGCGCCATATTCGCGCGCGATCGCAGCCCGCTCCTTCGGCCTTTCGGAGACGAACGGGTCATGCCCGATCAGCTCCATCCCGAAGACCCGGGCCCGCCGCGCAACTTCCAATCCAACCCGGCCCATGCCCACGATGCCCAGCGTCTTGCCCCGCAGCTCAAAGCCCTGCAGCGTTTTTTTCTCCCACTTTCCAGCGTGCATGGTGGCATTCGCGCGCGGAATCATTCGAGCCAGATCGATCATCAGCGCCACCGTAAGTTCCGCCACCGCGACCGCATTGGCGCCCGGAGTGTTCATCACCACAATGCCGTTACGCGTGGCGGCATCCGCGTCGATATTGTCCACGCCCACCCCCGCCCGTCCAATCACGCGCAGCTTCGGCGCGCTCTCGAGCAGTTTCGCGTCCACCTGCACGGCGGAGCGGACAATCAACGCGTCGGCGTCGGCCAGCTCGGCCGGCAGGCCGTTCTTGATCTGGTCATGCGTGACCACATTCCAGTCTGGGGAGTTGGCGAATACAGCAACCGTCGCTGGCGAAACTTTCTCTGCAAGCACTACCTTCATGTTTGATTCCTGTTCGTAGAGCTGAATTTGTTGGGTCCAGAAACCGTCCCTGAATAAAATCTCTCATTCCGAACGGAGCGCAGCGGAGTCGAGGAACCTGGGATTTGTGGATGCCCCAGGTCTCGATTTTGAGACCTGGGTTGAACTGTTCAAGACGAGCAGCAGCGTCAGCGCGCTGCCCCTGCCGTTTGCAGCGAAGCATCGGAAGCCGCGCGTGTCCGTTCCGCAAATGTCTTTTGTGCCGCGGTCAAAGCGTCGCCGAGCTCAAAGCCCTTGACGTGCAGTGTGTCCGCAGTGATCTGTTCGACCGCACCCAGCAGCGCCAGCGTGTCCAGCGGATCGAAGAATCCAAGATGCGCGATTCGAAAGATTTGCCCCTTCATCTCGCCCTGGCCGTTCGTGATGATGGCCCCAAAGCGCGACTTCAGCTCCTTCACGATCACGCCGGAATCGACCCCGTCGGGCGGCAGGACAGCCGTCACCGCGGCCGCCGGAGCACTCGGCGCAAACAGCCGCATCCCCAATGCGGGTACGGCAGCCCGTGTCATCGCCGCGCACGTCTCCGCATTCTCCACCAGCATCACGCGTCCCCGCGCCAGGTCCCCATCGGCCTGCGCGCCAATGTAATCGAGCGCCGCTCCCAGAGCGGCAATCAGCGCCACGCCCGGCGTGTACGCCGACTCGCCCTTGGCCGCGTTTTTCCGCTCCTTGCGCAGGTCGAAATAATAGCGTGGATTTTTGGCAGTCTCCATGCGCTTCCAGGCGCGTTCGCTTGCGGCAAGATACGCCAGGCCCGGCGGAATCATCACCGCCTTCTGCGATCCGCCGATCAGCACGTCGATTCCCCACGCATCCATATCAAGGTGCGTGGTTCCCAGTCCGGTAATCGCATCCACCACCAGCAGCGCCTCGCTCCCGGAAGACCGCAGCAGCTCCGCCACCGCCCGAACATCATGGCGCACCGCGGTCGAGGTCTCTGTCGCCTGCATGTACACCACGCGCGTATCCGGCCGCAGCGCCTTCTTAATGGCGTCGATCGAGAACGTCTCCCCATAGGGCGCGCTCACCACATCGGGCTCGCAGCCAAAAGCTTTAGCAAGCCCAGTCCAGCGCTCGCCGAATTTACCGGCCGCCAGCACCAGCACTCGGTCCCCCGGAGAAGTCAAATTCGACACCGAAGCTTCCATCGCGCCGGTGCCGGAGCTGGTCAGCAAAATGACATCATTCTCGGTCCCCACAAATGTGCGCAGCTGCCCAAGTACGCGTTGATACAGCGCGCGGAACTCCGGGGTGCGGTGGTGAATATCGGCGGCGGCCATCGCAAACTGCGCAGCCGGCAGCAAAGGCGTGGGACCAGGCGTAAACAGACGAATCTTGCGGAACGTATCCTGAGGCATGCCTTCATTTTACTGAAAGAACAAAAGCAGCGCTCGCCTTTTATACTGAAGGCTTGCGTGGTTTCGTGATCTGGAGATTGAAATGAGCTTGACAGACAAAGTGCATCAGGACATGGTCGCAGCCATGAAGACGCGGGATGCGGACCGCCTCTCAACTTTGCGAATGATGAAAACCGCGCTAAAAAATAAGGAAATCGACAAGCGCGCCCCGCTCACCGACGCAGAAGCCGCCCAAATCCTCGTCACCATGGTGAAACAGCGCCGCGATTCGATCGAGCAATTTACCAGAGGCAACCGCCCGGAGTTGGCCGCGAAGGAAGCCTCCGAGATACCCATCATCGAAAGCTACATGCCGAAAGCAGCGGGCGAAGCAGAAGTCCGCGCCATTGTCGATCAGGTGATTGCGGAAATGTCCGCCGCCGGCCAGCGCCCCTCACCAAAAGAAATGGGCAGCGTGATGAAGGCCGCTCAGTCAAAGATTCAAGCCGCAGGTCTAAGAGCCGAAGGCAAACAAGTCAGCGAACTGGTGAAGTCAGCTCTCGCTGCTTCGTAGCTTAGCTCGAGCCAGATTTGGCCCGCTCCCCCAACGCCTTCTCCGGCATCACTACAACAATCGTCCCCTCCGGAATCGATCCTTCCAACAGGGAAATATTCCCGTTCTTCACGATCCCGCGCAGAGGCCGCACCGGGGGAGAAATAGCCCGTACCGGCGGCACCGCATTCCCAGCCGTCGCCCTGGTATCAGGTTTCCGCTGCATCCCCCGATCCATGGCCTGGTTCGCCAGCTCATCGGCTTTCTTGTTTTTCCCGCGTAGAACATGTTCAATCTGAAACGCTTCGAGCTTCGCGGCTCGCCGTTTCGCTTCCTCATACAGTGGGCGCAACTCCGGGCTCTGCACCCGATACTGCCCGCGCATCTGCTTCACCATCAGCTCCGAGTCCGACACAATTCGCAGCCGTTTCAATCCATGCGCTAGCGCGTATTCCAGTGCCGCCAGCATGCCGGAATATTCAGCAAAGTTATTCGTGCGCATGCCCAGAAAATCGTTCAGCTCAGCCAGTACCGTGCCGTCTTCCGCCTGAACCACCACTCCATAGCCGGAAGGCCCTGGATTCCCACGGGAGCCGCCATCCGTAAACGCAATCGTCCATCCTGAACTTTTTGATTCAGCACGCATATCCGCGCCAAATAAAGACGGCCGGCCTGCAGAAGAATCGGGCTTAGAGATCATTGGCCCCAGTCTATCGGATAGCGAACGAACGGAGAATCGGCTACCCTTTGCCAAGAATTTTCGTCAAACCATCGGAGACCCACCATGGAGCTGCCACGCTTCGCAGTTTTGCCGCTCGACAGCCTTCCGCCCACCAGACCCCTGGCTGCCCGTCCGCGCTTAGAATCGAAGACAAGAATGTACGCCGACAGTTCAGCGCGGGTGCAGGACGCCGAATTGATCCGCGAAGCGCAAAAAGGATCACGGGCAGCGTTCGATGCTCTTGTAAGGCAGTACGATCAGGCAGTCCTGCGTCTTGCGATGCATCTCACCGGCTCCGAACAGGATGCCCAGGATATTCATCAGGAAGCCTTCCTTAAGGCCTATCGCCACATTGGCAGTTTCCGCTTTGAATGTTCTTTCTATACTTGGATTTATAGGATCGTCACCAACCTGTGTCTCGATCATTTGCGGCGTCGCAAGACGCGCCGTGAGGATTCCGCGGTAATGATCGATGCCGCCGGCGATGAGCACGATACGATGATCAACGTGTCCGATGAGCGCGCCATGTCCAACCCGGACCGCGAGCTGGACCGAAAGATTCTCAGCCGTCAGATCCAGGCGGCGCTCGAAAAACTTACTCCGCGCGAGCGGACTGTATTCGAACTGAAGCACTACCATGGCCTGCGTTTGCGGACCATTGGCGAAATGTTGAACACAACGGAAGAAACAGCGAAAAATACGCTGTTCCGTGCCACACGCAAGTTGCGTACTCAGCTTGCGGAGCTGCGTTAGACAGGTGGTGAGCGATGACTCGTCACAATGTAAGTTTCAATTTCAGGAGCAGGCCATGAAATGCAATCTCGCACAGCAGCATATTGTGCAATACGTCTACGGTGAGCTGGCCGATGAAGGCTGCCACAACCTTGAGCAGCACGTCGCAGGATGTGAACGCTGCCGCAATGAACTCCAGGCTTATGAAGCGCTTCGCCACGCCATGGCGCTTGCCCCCATCGAAGAGCCTTCCCCCAGCTTTCTAGCCGAAAGCCGCATCCGTCTTGAGGATGCTTTGGATCAACTCCCCCCTCCCAGCCCCTGGCTGCGTCTGGAGACGGGCTTCTTCGGCTTTTTCGCCCAGCTGCGTGCTGCTCCCGGAATGGCCATGGCTTTGGCTGTCGTAGGCGTCGGAATCGGAGCTTCGGCCGGACACTACTGGAATGGAAAACATGCCGCCCCGGAGCAGTCGATGGCACAGCCGGTCGCGCGGCTGGCTGCGCCGGCAGCGGCAGCGGCTTCGGCCGCACCGTCCATCGTCAGCGTCAGCGGTATCGTTCAGCACCCCAATACGAAAATGGTCGAGGTGCATTTCAACCAGATGGTCCCGGCCACCGTCGAAGGTCCGATCGACGACCCGGAGGTTCGCAAGCTGCTGTTGATGGCCACCGGAAATACCGTCGACCCCAACGTGCAGAGTGACTCTGTCGGGCTGCTGGCGAAACAATGCAAAGCCGGCCACGACTGCGATGGCGGTCCCGTTCGCACCGCGTTGATGGTGGCTCTCCGTTATGATCGCGATCCCGGCGTGCGACTCACTGCCCTCACCGGCCTCGAACCGTACGTTGGCCAGGATCCGCATGTTCGCGACGCCGTTCTCGAATCACTGATGCACGACCCGTATCAGCCCATCCGCAGCCGTGCCCTGCAAATGCTGGAACCCGTCCAGGCGGACAGCAGCGTGCGGATGGTCTTGCACACCGTTTCTACCGAAGATGGCAATCCGGAGATGCGCGAAGCGTCCCTTAGGGTGCTCGCCGCCATTCCGCCCACCGAGTGATCTGCCAGGCTCTTTGCCCGGATCGACTCGGAAAACAAGGGGAAACAAACAGGCGTAGCTAGGCTAAAGTTAAGCTGCGCCTGACTGATGGCAACCGGCAGGCCTTCGAAGCATCCACCAGACCTACTTCAGATGAGATTGCGATTCCTATCGTCGAGCGTTGCCGCCTTGCTGGTTCTTCCGCTGGCTGTTCCTCCGCCCGCCACCGGCTCGGTGGGCACCATCGCCAGCTTCCATCATCATGGCGGAGGCTACCTCGGGGTGGATTTTGAAAATCTCAGCAGCGAGCAAAGAGCCCGGCTGGGCGTACCTCCCAAGGAGGGTGTGGCCATCGCCGCCGTCGATCATGACGCACCCGCCGGGACAGCAGGTCTGCACTCAAACGACGTAATCATCAAGCTGAACGGGAAACGGGCGCAGCATGCTGAGGATCTGCGAGAGGCTCTGCACAAAATGGACCCGGGCCAGCGTATAGAATTGCTCGTCCTGCGCGCCGGTCAGCAGATCGAATTCAGCATCGTGCTGGCTGACCGCAAGACCATTGAGCGCGAGGCATGGTCGCAGCACTATACCGTGCCTGATCCCAACACCCCATCCGTTGCGCCGACAGGATTCTTTGCTGCCGTGCCGTCAGAGATCGGTAAGACCTTGAGTTCAAACGGCGGCCTGATGAGCTACATCCCCGGCACGCTCCCTTATACCGGAATCGTGTTCGATGTCATGAATCAGCAGCTCGCGCGCTATTTCGGCTTGAGAAATTCAACCGGTCTGCTGGTCAAAAGCATCGATCCGAACAGCCCCGGCATGCGCGCCGGCCTCCACGCCGGAGACGTAATCTGCAAGGCCAACGACGCCCCCGCAACCTCCCGCAGCCGCTGGAATCGCATATTAAAGGACAATCGCCACGACGTAATCAAACTGCAAATCATGCGCCACCGCCAGCCCGCAATTCTGCTTCTAACCCTCGCTGCAAACAAATCGTAAGTGGCCTGCGTAGCATCGACCAGTGGAGCAGAGGTGAGGGTGTTTTCACCCCTGCAATCAGTGACATCACAAAGCTGAGGCGGCCGTCCTGTCGGACCCCGCGCGGCTGTGATTCAATAAGATAGATGGTTCGACCCTCCTCCAACCTGACCCGCCGCCGCAAGGCTGTTGCTCGCCGTGTGCGGGAGCTGGCTTCGATCGGCCATGCGCTCGCATCGACCAGCCATCCGTACATGGCGCACATTGTTCCCATGCGCCGCTGCAATCTTGCCTGTACCTATTGCAATGAGTTTGACGATTTTTCCGCACCCGTCCCGCTGCCGGACATGCTCGCGCGCATCGACCACCTGGGACGGCTCGGCACCAGCGTCATCACCATCTCCGGCGGGGAGCCGCTGCTGCATCCGGAGCTCGATCAGATCATCGCCCGCATTCGTCACCACGGCAGCATCGCTGGAATGATCACCAACGGCTATTTGCTGATGCCCGACCGCATCGCGCGTCTAAACGCTGCGGGACTCGACCACATGCAGATTTCCATCGACAACGTTCAGCCGGATGAGGTCTCGAAGAAGAGTCTCAAAGTCCTCGACAAAAAATTGCAGATGCTCGCCGAGCACGCCGATTTCCATGTCAACATCAATTCCGTGGTGGGCGGTGGCATCAAGTATCCGCAGGACGCCTTGACGATTGCGCGCCGCGCTTTGGAGTTGGGATTCACCTCAACCATCGGCATCATCCACGACGGAGATGGCCAATTAAAGCCGCTGCGGGACGAGGAACGACAAATCTTCTACCAGGTAAGGGAACTGAGTAAGAAAAATTATTCCCGCTTCAACCATTTCCAGAAAGCCATCGCCAACGGCGAGCCCAACGATTGGCGCTGCCGAGCCGGATCGCGCTATCTCTACATTTGCGAGAACGGCCTCGTCCATTACTGCTCACAGCAGCGTGGCTGGCCCGGCACGCCGCTGTCGGAATATCAGACAGCGGACGTCGAGCGGGAATTCCTAACCCAGAAAACCTGCGCCCCCAACTGCACCATCTCCTGCGTCCACCAGGTCTCCCATATCGATCACTGGCGCGCTCCGCAGACTTCGGAAACATCGCCGGGCATGCCTCAAGAGCAAACGCCAGAACTCGTCAACATCAGAACCTGACGGCAGCCTACCCTACCCTAGTTTGCTTAAGGTATGTTGGCTTAAGGGGTGTTTGCTCTAGGCATAGACCGTCTAGGTAAAGAGGCGAACATAGTGGCACCTGAGTGCCGCGATCTGGCATTGGCATGCCACAAAATGTCTTACTGTCCAAATTCGCACAGCACGTTCTTAGGCCTTTTTGCTGTTTTTTAGCGCGTCGCGTCGCCTCTCAACCCATCCAGGTTTTACCGCTTGCCGAGCACGACCGAGAGCGAGTGCTCCAGACGGAACTGGGTCTGTAATACAGGATGCCGCCCCCACGTAACTGTTGTCCTCAAGCGCAACCGGGGCGACTAGCGTGGAATTGCTGCCGACAAAAACCGCCTCTCCAATTTTTGTCGGATGTTTGTGCGTGCCGTCGTAATTGCAGGTGATGACGCCCGCGCCGATATTGCAGTCCGATCCAATCTCCGCATCTCCCAGATATGCGAGATGACCTGCTTTCGAGCGATCGCCCAGTCGCGTCTTCTTGGTCTCGACAAAGTTGCCGACGTGCGCCCCGCGCCCAATGCGGCTTTGCGGACGGAGATGCGCGAAAGGCCCGATCGATGCGCCGTCCTCGACGGTTGAATCCTCCAGCACGCAGCCATTGCGGATCGAAACGCTATCGCCCAAAGTAGAATCGCGAATCACTGAATATGAACGGATTTGACAATCGTTTCCAACGCGGGTTTTCCCGAGCAGTTGCACGAATGGCTCGATGATCGTGTCCGCTCCAGCAGTCACATCGGCGTCGATGACGCAGGTTTCCGGGCGGAAGATTGTTACACCATTGGCCATCAGCCGGCGCGCCGTAGCCATGCGCAGAGCGGCGTCAAGCTGCATCATCTCGGCAATCGTATTCGCGCCGAGCACTTCCGTTGCGTCCTCTGTTTCAAGCGCTACGACGCGCTCCCCCGCGGCGCGGAGAATCGCAGCCATGTCCGTCAGGTAGTACTCGCCATGGGCATTGTTGGCCCGCAGCGAATCGATATGTTCATAGAGCGCTTCGGTACGAAACGCATAAATTCCGGAATTGATTTCCCCCACCCTCTGCTGCTCGGCCGTCAAAGCCTTCTGCTCGACAATCGCCGCGACTTCCGAGTTCGCCGGTGAGACCCGAACGACGCGACCGTATCCAAATGCATTCTCCGGACGCGCCGTTAAAATCGTCATCGCCGCCTGTTGCGCTTGATGAAAATCGCGCAAACGCTCAATAGTTTCCGGTCGAATCAGGGGAACGTCCCCGGAGAGAACCAGCACATCCCCAGATCCCCCGACCACATCCCGAAGGCATTGGACGGCATGACCCGTGCCGAGTTGCTCAGTCTGCCGGACAAAACGCACTCCGGTGGACCCAACCGTCTGCTCCACTTCCTCTGCCTGATGACCCACAACTACGAAAACCTGCTCGGGTGCACTAACCTTGAGCACTGCATCCAAAACGTGCTGCAGCAAGGGTTTCCCGCCAATCGTATGCAGGACTTTAGCCCGTTTCGAGTTGAGTCGCGTCCCCTTGCCGGCCGCCAGGATTGCGATCACAAAGCCGTTCTTGTCCATTATTTCCTCATCGTCTCACGGGACTCAAATGTTTTGGTATGGAAAGGGTCTCGATTATGGCAATAGGGACTCCTTGTATCGCCATGTTATGCTTAGCGGAAATAGTGTCCGGGCGCAACTCTGCTCAGGCTAACCATGTTTCCAGGTAAACCTGCCCTGGGAATACCTCTGAAGCACTCTGCAGCATTTAATCCTGCCAAATATCATTCAGAGGATAAATCAATGAGTCTCAACTCCCACCGTCGCTTTCTCTCGTTTTCTGCGATATGTGCGTTGATCCTCGCTCTCGGAACCGTGCATTCCGGCAACGCGCAGGTCTTGACATATCACAACGACAATACTCGTAGCGGTCAGAACACGTATGAAACCACCCTCACACCTGCTAACGTTCAATCCAGCACGTTTGGACTTCTCAATTTCTATGCCGTCGATGGAAAAGTGGATGCTGAACCGCTTTATGTCCCTGGCGTAAAGATGAAGGGCAACAATAGCAACGTGCTTTACGTAGCCACGGAGCATGATTCGGTCTATGCCTTCGACGCTGATAGTGGCGCAGTGTTGTGGAAGGTGTCGGTACTGGGCCCGAACGAACAGCCGAGTGACCCGCGTAACTGCGACCAGGTCGTGCCCGAGATCGGCATCACCTCGACCCCCGTCATCGACCTCCAAGGCCACGGAACCATCTATCTGGTGGCCGCTTCCAAAGACAGCCAGGGCAACTATCACCAACGTCTGCATGCACTCGACCTCAAGAGCGGCAAGGAAGCTGGGCCTGGACCGGTGGAGATCGCAGCGACCTATCCGGGCACGGGCCCGACCAGTTCCAACGGCCAGGTGGTCTTTGATCCGGCGCAGTACAACGAACGCGCGGGATTGCTGCTCCTGAACGGAGTCGTGTATCTCTCCTGGTCCTCGCACTGCGACCACGCGCCGTACACCGGCTGGATCATGGGTTACGATGAGCACTCGCTGCACCAGACCAGCGTGTTGAATTTGACGCCGAATGGATGGGCAGGATCGATCTGGCAAGCGGGCGCAGGTCCGGCTGCGGACTCGAGCGGCAACATCTATTTCCTCGTTGCCAACGGCACCTTCGATCCTGTGCTGAATTCCGCTGGGTTTCCCTCCAACGGCGATTACGGCAACTCCTTCATGAAGCTCTCGACCAGCGGCAATAACCTGGCCGTGGCGGACTATTTCACCATGTCGAACGCGGTCAGGGAATCGAGTGTTGATGAGGATCTGGGCTCCGGCGGCGCCATGCTTCTGCCGGATATCCAGGATGCTTCCGGCCAGACGCGCCATTTAGCCGTCGGCGCCGGCAAGGACGGGTACATCTATCTGGTCGATAGGGACAACATGGGTAGGTTCAACCCATACGTTAACAACATTGCCGCGCAGATGGCCGGAGGACTCCAGGGTAGCGAATTTGGCATGCCCGCCTACTGGAACAACACCGTCTACTACGGCGCGGCCGGAGATGTGGTCCGCGCATTCTCGATAGCCGGCGGTGGAACTTCACAAACGGGTCATACGTTCCCCTATCCTGGGGTGACGCCCGGTGTCTCCTCGAATGGCACATCGAACGGTATCCTATGGGCCATTGATGAAGGCAACCCGGCTACTTTGTATGCCTACGATGCAACAAATCTCAGTCATGAACTGTACGACAGCAACCAGGCCCCCAACGGACGCGATCAATTCGGAGCCGGCAACAAGTTTATTACCCCGATGATCGCAAACGGAAAGGTTTATGTCGCGACGCAAAGCGGTGTGGCAGTCTTCGGTTTGCTCAATTAGTGCGCAAGCGAGGGTGGCTGAAGTTGTTTCAGTCGCCCTCGCTTCGCTGCGCAGCGAGCATGCATCCGTTGAACTCGATCGCTGCATTTAGGAAACAATTCTCCAGCGGGTCCGCTCCCGTAATTAGCGGTGAAGTTTGCCAGATGGACCTTTCCCCCTTGGGATACCTCTGAAGCATTCTGCAGCATTTGATCTTGCTACACATTTTGATTCAGAGGGATAAATTAATGAATTTAGATTTCCACCGTAGCTTTCTCTCGTTTTCCGCGACCTGTGCGTTATTCATCGCTCTCGGAACCGTGCATCCTGGCAATGCCCAGGTCCTTACATACCATAACGACAATAGTCGCAGCGGCCAGAACACGCATGAGACCACCCTCACGCCGGCTAACGTGAAGTCCAGCACGTTTGGACTTCTTGGCTTTTATACAGTCGATGGGAAAGTGGATGCTGAACCGCTGTACGTACCCGGCGTAAAAATCAAGGGCGCCAGTTACAACGTGCTGTACGTGGTCACGGAGCATGATTCCGTTTACGCCTTCAATGCTGATACGGGCACGGTGTTGTGGAAGGTGTCGGTGCTGGGTGCGAACGAACAACCGAGCGACCCGCGCAACTGCGACCAGGTCGTGCCGGAGATCGGCATCACCTCAACGCCAGTTATCGATACCCAGGGACACGGAACGATCTATCTAGTGGCCGCCTCCAAAGACAATCAGGGAACCTATCACCAGCGTCTACACGGGCTCGACCTTACGACGGGTAAGGAGATTGGCCCCGGACCGGTTGAGATTGCAGCCACCTATCCCAGCACCGGCCCCGCTAGCTCCAACGGGCAGGTGGTGTTTCAGCCGTGGCAGTACAACGAACGCGCAGGATTGCTGCTCCTGAATGGAGTCGTCTATCTCTCCTGGTCATCGCACTGCGACCGTACACCCTACACTGGCTGGATCATGGGTTACGATGAGCACAATCTGCACCAGACCAGCGTGTTGAATTTGACGCCGAATGGATGGGAAGGATCGATCTGGCAAGCGGGCGCCGGACCAACTGCGGACTCGAGCGGCAACATTTATTTCCTCGTCGCCAACGGCACCTTCGACCCCGTGCTGAACTCCGCCGGATTCCCCTCGAAAGGCGATTACGGCAACTCCTTTATGAAGCTCTCGACGAAGGGCAACAAGCTGGCCGTGGCGGACTACTTCACCATGTCGAACGCGGTCAGAGAATCGAATGCGGATGAGGACCTGGGCTCCGGCGGAGCCATGCTCCTGCCGGATGTGAAAGACGCTTCCGGCACTCCGCGGCATCTTGCGATCGGCGCCGGTAAGGACGGATACGTCTATCTGGTGGATCGGGACAACATGGGTAAGTTCAACCCCTATGTCAACAACATCGCTTCGCAGCTGGCCGGAGGTCTCCACGGCAGCGAGTATGGCATGCCGGCGTATTGGAACAATACCGTTTACTACGGCGCGGCCGGAGATGTCGTCCGCGCATTCTCGACCAGCGGCGGTAAATACTCGCAGACCAGCCACGCATTTCCGTATCCAGGCGTAACCCCCGGTGTGTCGTCCAACGGAACGTCGAACGGCATCCTATGGGCCATCGATGAAGGCAGCACCGCGGCGCTGTACGCCTACGACGCCACCAATCTTGGTCGCGAACTGTATGACAGCAATCAGGCGGCCAACGGGCGCGATCATTTCGGAGCGGGTAATAAGTTCATCACGCCGATGATCGCAAATGGAAAGGTTTATGTCGGGACTCGGTCTGGAGTAGCGGTGTTCGGTCTGCGGTAATTAGCGCATCAACGAGGGCGGCTGAATTCGGTTCAGTCGCTCTCGGTTTGCTAGGCAGTGGATTGTTGAGCAGTTGAGTGGCTCGATATCGCATCCAAAGCAGGAGACGATTTCGAGGAGTATTCAGCATGCGTATATTGGTTCGCGGTTGTTCTCAGGCTGTTTCAGTCCTGTGCCTTGTGTCGGTAATGTGTGTGGTGGGCTGCAGTGGCTGTGGCTCCAGCCCCAGTTCCAATTCCTCTTCCTCCACCGGATCCACGGGTAGCGGTGGAACCGGCAGCAGCAGCGGCACCGGTGGAGCGCCATCGTCTGGAACGGTGTCCGTCCTGACCTATCACAACGACAATATGCGCACCGGGCAGAACACGCAGGAGACTGCTCTCACGACGGCGAACGTGAACTCCGCGACCTTCGGTAAAGTTGGGTTTTATGCTGTAGACGGCAAAGTGGATGCGGAGCCGCTTTATGTCGCTGCGGAACCCATCAATGGCGCAACCCACAATGTGCTGTACGTGGTGACGGAACACGACTCCGCCTATGCCTTCGATGCGGATAGCGGTACGGTTCTGTGGCACGTTTCGGCGTTGGGCCCGAATGAGACGCCCACCGACCAGCGGAGCTGCAGCCAGGTAGAACCGGAGATCGGAATCACTTCGACTCCGGTCATCGACCCGAAAGCCGGTGCACACGGCACGATGTATATCGTCGCCGCGTCGAAAGACAGCTCCGGCAAATATCATCAGCGCTTTCACGCCCTGGACCTGACCACCGGCGGGGAGCAGTCAGGCAGTCCGGTGACGGTGCAGGCGACCTATCCTGGAACCGGAGAAGGAAGCGCGAATGGTCAGCTGACTTTCGACCCGGCGCAATACAACGAACGCGCCGGACTTCTGCTGGTGAACGGGATCGTGTACATTTCCTGGTCATCGCACTGCGACATCCAGCCCTATACCGGCTGGATCATGGGCTACAACCAGAACACCCTGGGTCAAACCAGCGTTCTGAATCTGACACCCAATGGATCGGAAGGATCGATCTGGCAGTCGGGAGCGGGCCCGACTGCGGATGCGAGCGGGAACATTTATTTCCTCGACGCCAACGGCACCTTCGACAACACGCTCAACGCCAATGGGTTTCCCGCAAGTGCCGATTACGGGAACGCGTTTACGAAGCTCTCGACTGCCGGCAATAAGCTGGCTGTAGCGGATTATTTCGAGATGTCGAACACGATCGCCGAGTCCGACGCGGACCAGGACCTCGGCTCCGGGGGCGCTTTGCTGTTGCCGGACGAGACGGATGCTTCAGGAGTTGCGCGCCACCTTGCCGTAGGGGCGGGGAAGGATGCGAACATCTATGTGGTCGATCGTGACAACATGGGGAAATTCAACTCTGGCAGCAATAACATTTATCAGGAGCTACAGAAGGGCTTAGGCGGCGCGGAGTTCGCCATGCCCGCTTACTGGAACAACAATGTCTATTACGGCGCGGTAGGAGATGTAATTCGCGCTTACCCGATCTCACAGGCGAAGCTCGCGACCACGCCGAGTTCGCAGTCCACGCACAGTTTCCCTTACCCCGGAGCCACCCCCAGTGTTTCTTCCAATGGAACGTCGAATGGAATCGTCTGGGTGGAAGATAACGGCTCGTCCGGCACTCCCGCGGTGCTGTACGCCTACGACGCAACAAATCTTGCGCACGAGTTATACGACAGCAACCAGGCCGCAAACGGCCGCGATCAGTACGGCGCGGGGAACAAATACATCACACCGATGATTGCCAACGGTAAGGTGTTCGTAGGGACGACAAACGGTGTGGCAGTATTTGGGTTGCTGAAGTAGCAGGGTCATCCAGCTACTAAACTCTGGGCAGGAAAATTCCGCGACAGGGAAATCGCCCAACGCCAGCAGACAAATCAGATCGTTCCCATCGCTGCCTCGGCCATGATGTCATCCAAGCTCGTCAAGAATTCGACATTAAAGGTCTATCCCGGGGCACCCCACGGCATGTGCACCACGCTCGCGGATCAAGTAAATACAGACCTGCTCGCGTTTTTGAAAGCATAATGTACCTAATTGAGATTGGACGCAGAATGCAGCCGGCTTATTCCGTCCAGCGGCGGAAGATCAGGGCGCCGTTTGTGCCGCCGAAGCCGAAGGAATTCGACAGCGCGACGTTTACATCGGCCTTGACCGGCTTGTTCGGAACGTAGTCGAGGGTGCAGGCGGGATCCGGATCGACTAGGTTCGTTGTCGGGGGCAGCTCGCCTTTTTGCATGGCGAGGATCGTGATGCCCGCCTCCAGG
This sequence comes from uncultured Acidobacteriota bacterium, assembly GCA_963744615.1. Lineage (GTDB taxonomy): Bacteria > Acidobacteriota > Terriglobia > Terriglobales > Acidobacteriaceae > JAKAAZ01. The sequence continues at coordinate 94,767 of CAVUUE010000002.1, read as the reverse complement.
CCGCCCGCGCCGCCCAACAAATGGCCCGTCATGGACTTGGTGGAGCTGATCTTTAAGGTGTGACTGGTCGCATGCTCACCGAACACTGTGGCAATCGCCGCGGACTCGAGCGCATCGCCCAGCGGCGTCGAAGTGGCGTGGGCGTTTACATAGTCAATTTCATCAGGCTGGATACCTGCGGTTTTGATCGCGTTCCGCATGGCGCGCGCACAGCCTTCGCCCTCCGGGGCCATGCTGGACATGTGATATGCGTCCGCGCTCATGCCGTAGCCAATGATCTCCGCTAGAATGTTTGCGCCGCGAGCCTTGGCGTGCTCTAGCTCTTCGAGGATCAGGATGCCCGCGCCTTCCCCGATTACGAATCCATCACGGTCTTTGTCGAAGGGACGGCAGGCGTGTGTCGGATCGTCGTTGCGCGTTGACAGGGCGCGCATGGCGGCAAATCCGCCGACGCCCATGGGAGTGATAGCGGCTTCCGCTCCGCCGGCGATCATCACATCCGCGTCATCGCGTTCGACCACGCGATAAGCGTCACCGATGGAATGCGCGCTGGTGGTGCAGGCGGTTGCCGTGGCCTCGTTCGGACCTTTGGCCCCGTAGCGAATGCTGACCTGCCCGGCGGCGAGGTTGACGATGGCGGCGGGAATGAAAAACGGGGAGATTTTGCGCGGACCACCGGCCAGCATTGCGCTGTGCTCGCGCTCGATAATATCGAACCCGCCGATACCGGAGCCGATATGCACGCCAACCCGCTCGCAGTTCTCCGGTGTGATCCTCAACCCGGAGGACTCAATCGCTTCGTGGGCGGCGGCCAGTGCGAAGTGAATGAAGCGCCCCATCTTGCGCGCTTCCTTCTTTTCGATAAACACGTGCGGATCGAAATTCTTGACTTCCGCCGCGAAAGTGACGGAGAAGCCGGTCGTGTCAAAGGCTGTAATGGGCGCCATACCGCTCTGGCCCGCCAACAGATTGCTCCATACCTCCGGTGCCGTCTTGCCCACACCGCAAATAAGACCAATGCCCGTGACAACGACACGCCGCTTCAAGACCAAACCCGTGTTCCTGTTGCCGTTCCCTTGCAAGCAGCCCTCTCGAGCATCCGTTGTTCGAAGGAACGGATGCGTAAACTTTTATTCCGCTGGCATAGACCTGCAGGAAAACAGGCCTAGTTGCCACCTTTACCGTTCTTCTTGATGTAATCGACAGCATCCTGCACCGTCTTGATCTTCTCGGCTTCTTCGTCCGGAATCTCGAGGTCGAATGCCTCTTCGAACTGCATCACCAACTCGACCACATCGAGCGAATCCGCTCCAAGGTCTTCCTGAAAGGATGCTGTGGGAGTGACTTCCGCTTCATCCACCTGCAGCTGCTCGACAATGATCTGTTTCACTTTCTCTTCAACGGCCATTTGTTTCTCCTAAACTTTTATATTGGAACCTACGAAACCTTTGCTGAAAGCGGACACGGCATTCGCCCTGCGCCCTCCCGTGAGAGAGACCGCAGCGATGCGATTGGCTGGGTACCACATTCAGAGTACAGGGAAATCCGCCGGAGGCGCACGATCCGGTCTCCGCCGTCCGTACTCGAAATTCGAGTGTACTGAGGCCCTATGCCAGTGTAAAGCGCAGGAGTGCGGGTTGGCGTTCTCCGAAACCGTGGAATAAAACGACATTTCCGTTTGAAAATAGACGCGGGTACAGTAAAGCAGAGGCACCGGGATGAGTTTCACGGCAGGACTGGAAATGATATTGCTGGCGATTGCGGCAATGCTGGCAGGATGGTGGCTAGGCAGCCGCGCCGCGCGATCCGCCGCCCGGCTGCAGGTTGACTCGCTCGGCAATTCTCTGCGGGAAGCCAAAGAAGAAATGGAACGCCTGCGCCGGGAGCGTGAGCCGCTTTTCGCCGAACGCGCGGCGTTCCAGCAGCAGTCTGAGGAGTTGCGTCGGCAGGGGGAAGAGCAGAAGAACGAAATCGGAAACCTTCGCCGCCAGTGTGTCGAGCTGACGACAGAAGCGGCTCGGGTCCAAGAACAATTGAAAGCGGGACAAGCTGCACTGGCCAGCGAAAGGGAGCTGTTGATTGTGGCCCGAGAAAGGTTGACAGATACCTTCAAGTCGCTGGCAGGGGACATTCTGAAGGAAAACAATGCGCAGTTTCTAGGGATCGCAAATCGCGAATTGTCAGCGAAAGAACAATCCATCGAGAAGCTGCTTTCTCCGGTGCGCGAAACACTAGGCAAGATGGAGGTGCAGACACAGCAGCTGGAAACCCGGCGCGTCGAAGCCTACGCGGAAGTTCTGACGGAGATCAAGAACATCCAGAAGACGCATGAAACGCTACGCCAGGAGACTACTCAATTGGTGCAGGCGCTGCGGGCACCGAAGGCGCGCGGCAACTGGGGTGAACTGCAACTGAAGCGTTGCATCGAATTTGCGGGCATGGTGCAGCACTGTTCGTTCGATGTAGAAAAACACATGAAGGGCAATGATCAGGACCCGGCACAACGGCCGGATGTGGTCGTACAGTTGCCGAATGGCCGCGTCATTGTTATCGACGCGAAGACGCCGCTCGATGCGTATCTTTCGGCAATGAGCTGTTCGGATGAAATTCAGCGGCTGGTATGTCTCAAAGCGCATGCAGCGCAGGTCCGGGCTCACCTTTCGCAACTCGGCGGCAAACAGTACTGGCAGCGGTTTCATAATTCACCGGACTTTGTCGTCTGCTTTTTGCCGAGCGAGGTTCTTTTCAGCGCAGCGCTGGAGCAGGATTCGAGCCTGATTGAAATCGGCAGTCAGCTAAATGTAATTCTCGCGACTCCGACGACACTGATCGCGCTGTTAAAGGCAGTCGCCTACGGCTGGCAACAGATGGAAATCACCCGGAATGCGATCGAGATCTGCAGAGCGGGCGAAGACCTCTATCGGAAACTGGCTGGGACGCAGGAGCATTTCACCCGCATGGGCACCGCTCTGACAAGCACCGTCAAGCACTTCAACAATTTGGTCGGCGCGGTTGAAGGTCGCGGAAGCGTATTTGCTCTCGCAGCCAAATTGCACGAACTGAAGATCGGCCAGGAAGAAATAGCGGAAGTGGCGCCGATTGAAACCACGACACGCAGTCTGCAATCCGATCACTGGGATGAGCCAATCGCGCTGGCTGCCGCAGAACAACCATTAGAGGAATAATCGAAATCCGCGTTAATTTCAGAGCGGCGGTGACATAGTGGAAACTGCGATGAACTTACAAGCCGAAGCAGGAAAACACAGTAGGACGCCGTTACCAGGCAAAGAGCGCCACCGCATCGGACGAATCGGCTGGCTACGCGCCGCTGTACTGGGCGCCAACGACGGCATCCTTTCGACGGCAAGTCTGGTGCTCGGCGTCGCCACGGCACACGCAAGCCACAACAACGTACTCGTGGCCGGAGTCGCCGGTCTGGTTGCCGGAGCTATGTCAATGGCGGCTGGTGAATACGTTTCTGTCCACTCCCAGGCAGACACCGAACGAGCCGAACTGGCGCTGGAGCGCGCGGAACTGAAAGCTGACAATCGAGGCGAGCATAAGGAGCTAGCGAAAATCTATGTAGATCGCGGGCTCGATCCTGCGCTGGCAAAGCAGGTCGCGCAGCAGTTGATGGCGCATGATGCGCTGGAAGCGCACGCTCGCGATGAGCTTGGTATCACCACAACGAACACACCGCATCCCATTCAGGCGGCACTGGCCTCGGCTGCGAGCTTCGCTGTCGGGGCCGCACTGCCCTTGCTGGTCACGACCTTCGCGCCGCAGAATCTCCTCGCCTATCTGGTGGCCGGAACTTCGCTGCTGTTCCTGGCGCTACTGGGCGCGCTCGCGGCATACACCGGCGGAGCTGGAGTGGCGGCCGGCGCGCTGCGCGTCACCTTCTGGGGCGCGTTGGCAATGGCCATTACCGCAGGCGTCGGATTCCTATTCGGAACCGTCGCCTGACCCGGCAAACGGCTTTGCTTTGTGGGCTTGTTCTCAAAGTGGCTGCAAGCCGCCGCCCTCTTCGTCTGCGTATCCTGTCATCATTCCCTGCGCGCCGGCTCGAATCTCATCAGCGATGGCGACAGCTTCACGCGCGGCTTTGACATCGTGAACGCGGACCAAGTGCGCTCCGCCGAGAACGGCCGTTGTGACCGCAGCTAATGTAGCGTTGCTTCGCTCCCCGGGTGGCGCATCGTGCCCGTAAATGCGAGCCAGTGTTCTACCCAGAAAAGCCTTGCGCGAAGCACCCGCCAGCAGTGGATACCCCAGCGCGTGCAGCGCATCGAAATTCGCCAGCAGCGGATAATTCTCTTTCAGAGACTTGCCAAATCCGAAGCCAGGATCGAGCACAATGCAGTCCGCCTGCACTCCAGCAGACAGGGCGAGGTCGGCGCGTTCCTCCAGACCGCGCAACACCAGCGGCATGACTTCACCGGGCGCCAGCGGAGGCAGCGTTCGCCATTGCTCGCTGCGGCCGCGGGTGTGCGTCAGGACGACCCCGCACCGCAGCTCGGCGCAGCTCGCCGCCATCATCTCATCCCATAGGAACCCGCTGACATCGTTAACGATTTCTGCGCCGGCGGCTATGGCGACATCGGCGGTCTCGGCCTTGTAGGTGTCGATCGAAATCACTGCCTTCGGCCGTTCGGCCAGAACTGCTGACAAGACCGGCAAAACCCGGTCAAGTTCTTCCTGCGCGCAGACAGGCGTGTGTTTGCCCGGCCGTGTGGATTCGCCGCCGAGATCGAGAATGTCCGCGCCCTCATCGAGCAGCTGAAGCGCGTGTTCGACTGCATCCTGCACGGAGAAAAACTTTCCGCCATCGGAAAATGAATCAGGGGTGACGTTGACGATCCCGACCAACAGCGTCCGCTTGCCCAATGTAAGCGAGCGTTTGCGCAACTTCCAGCAAAAGGGGGGTCGCGGGGCGACGATCATGCAATGATTCTAGTGCGATGCCCCCGAGTAAAGCATCGCACCCGATAGAATCTCCGCATGCTCTCGTTCTATCCGCGAACTCAAGTTAGAACATTTCTCTGCCTCCTCTGTGCGATTGCGGTCGCTTGCTCGTCTCCGGCAGGGATGCAGGCAGCACGTTCACATCGGCGTTCTTCGTCAGCTGCCCGCACCCGGACGAACGGGCCGGCGAGGCTTGCGCGTGAGATCGATGCACTGCTGTCCGCGCCGGCAGCGGCACAGGCGCATTGGGGAATCTCAGTAACAACCCTCGAGGGACGCGTCGTTTATGAGAAAAATGATATGCAGCTCTTCGCGCCGGCGTCGAATGCAAAGCTGCTCGCGACATCGACGGCTCTGGCCCTGCTGGGCCCGAATGCGACGATGGAGACCCGTGTCACCGCGGCGAGTGCGCCCGACACAACAGGCACGGTTCGAGGCGATGTAACGCTGGTCGGCGCCGGGGATGCCAGCATGTCTGGCCGTTCCTACCCATACAACAAGCAGGAATCCGATGAGCCGATTCCATCGCTGAGTGCGTTAGAGTCGCTAGCCGACCAGCTGCAGCAGCGTGGGGTGCGCCGCGTCGAAGGCAACATCATTGGCGATGACTCGGCGTTCCCATGGGAACCCTATGGCTCGGGTTGGGCCTGGGACGACCTGGAATGGAGCTGGGGTGCTCCCGTTTCCGCGCTCACGGTGAACGACAATGTGGTTTATTTGACGCTAATGCCGGGAGCGCAGCCTGGCGATCCGCTGACGTTTGCATGGAGTCCCGAGATCGCGAGTTCCTATTACTCGATCAACAATTTGGCGCGGACCTCAGCGGCAGGATCGCAGCCGTCGCTGGGTTTAGATCGGCAGGTGGGGTCGCGGACGATACGGCTCTTCGGCACGCTGCCTGTGGGAGTGTCGTCAAAACGCCTTGCGCTTGCCGTTCAAGATCCTGCGGAGTTCGCCGCGATAGCGTTTCGACAGATGCTGGAATCGCGCGGGATTGTGGTCACCGGAACGGCCATGGCACATCATCGGCTATCCGCCGATACAGCAATCTACGAGCAAAGTGCATTGCGTCCACTGGCTCTGCCCTCGATTACCGCCGCACCCGCGGCAGCGTTGGTCCCCGGAACCGTAGTCCTGGCTGCGCGCACCTCTGTGCCATTGCTCGAAGACATTACGGTAACCAATAAAGTCAGCCAGAACCTCCATGCAGAGATTCTGCTGCGCCTGCTGGGGAAACATTATGGTGAGGACGGTTCTATCGTCGAGGGTGCGCGGGTGGTGCGCTCGTTCTTACTGCGGGCAGGCGTCGAGCCGCAGGACTTTTTCTTCTACGACGGTTCCGGTCTGTCGCCACAGGACCGCATAGCCCCGCGCGCTTTGACTACGCTGTTGCGGTATGTGGCCGCGCAGCCGTGGGGAGGGCAGTTTCGCACCACGCTGCCGGTCGGAGGTGTCGATGGAACACTGTCGAACCGCTTCTTGCACAGCCCTGTGGGAGGCCGTGTTTTTGCGAAAACGGGGACGCTGGACGAGGTGAATTCGCTGAGCGGTTACTTGACGGCGGCCAGCGGGCGAACACTCGTCTTCTCAATCCTGTGCAATGGGCACATGCCGCAGGCCCATGGAATTACGCAAACCATCGACAGCATTGTCACGGATGTGGCGGCCGCGGAATAAAGGACTTGAACCGCCACCAATATAGAAGCATCCTGTGTGCAGATAGATTTGAAGGAGGCAAAGATGGCGCAGGTGAAAGTTCAGACGTACTCGAACCACAGTCGTATCGATCCGCCAGTTCATTACTTCGCGTTTCCCGTTCTGCTGATTACGCTGGTCGCCACGATTGTTAATCTGGTGCGGCATCCGCACGTTTGGACCGCCTGGCTCGTTGTTCTGGCGCTCGCGCTCGTCGTCATAGGGGTGAAAGCCCGCACCTATGCACTAAAGGTGCAGGATCGTGTGATTCGACTCGAGGAACGGATGCGACTCGCAACGCTGCTGCCTGAGCCATTGCGCCTGCGCATTGGGGATCTCAACGAAAAGCAACTCGTCGCGTTGCGTTTTGCCGCTGATGCCGAGGTGCCGTCACTGGTCGAGCGGACACTCACCGAAAAATTGACGCCGAAACAAATCAAGCAGGCGATCCAGAGCTGGCGTCCGGATTATCTTCGTGTCTGATGCAAACAGGAGGAACCAGACAAGGCGAAGGTGCGTTCCCGGCCTCGTAGTCGCTGCGGCAATTGCGACGTTTGCGGCGGGCTGTCATTCCACGCCGCCATCGAAACCGCTCAACCAGTTGACGCCAGTCGAAATCCAGGGCCGCGACCTGTTTCAATCGCACTGCGCTGTTTGCCATTATGCGAATCGGGAAAGTTCATTGCATGGACCGGGACTGCAGGGAATATTCAAGAAGCGCTACCTGCCAAGCGGAGCTCCGGCAAACGACGAGCGTGTGCGCGCTGCCATCGAGCAGGGCCGCAATATGATGCCCGCCTTCGGCAATGTGCTGGACGATCGTCAGATGCAGGACTTGGTAGCCTATCTCCATACGCTATGAGTGAAACCCGTCAAATTGAAGCGAAGCCAGTGATCGTCGAGCCGGGCGCGTTGGAACCGGCAGCCTCCGGCACAAAGCGACCACAGCGCGATCCCGCGGCCAAATTTCCAGGTGTCGCCGCCATCGCATTCTGGATGTTACTGGAGGCGCTGATCGGCGTGATGGGCGTCTTCACGCATCACTTTGTGAGTCAGGCTTCGCGCCTCAGCGTCTTAGCGGTCGCAACGTTGCTGGCGCTTGCCGGCCTGGGCCTGCTGCGAATGAGACGCTGGGGTTGGGCGCTTGCCCTTGCTGCCGCGTTTCTAACCAGCAGCTACGGCGTATACCTGATCCTCCGTTTTCACCAGCAGAATTATTGGGTCATGACCATCGCCAATTTCATTTTCTTTTTTTACTTGGTGCGGCCGGAGATTCTGCGCCGGCTGCGGTGAAGTTCGTATGCCGCAATCTCCTCGTGAATCCGTACGGTCGCCCATGCGCATCGGTACTGCAGGCTGGTCCATTCCGCGCCAGCATGGGTCTTTCTTTGCTGGTGAAGGCTCCCACCTGGAACGTTACTCCCACATTCTGCCGTGTGCGGAGATCAACTCGACTTTCTATCGCTCGCCTCGAGCGTCGACATATGCGCGCTGGGTGGCGTCGACTCCGGAGCAGTTCCGATTTTCCGTGAAAGCGCCGAAAGCCATTACCCACCAGTCGTCGCTCGCACCTTCTCGCGAACAGTTGCAGATGTTTCTCGATGAAGTGCGCAATCTCTCCGGAAAGCTTGGCCCCATTCTCTTCCAGCTTCCGCCGAGTCAAGCGTTCGAAGAGTCCCGCGCCCGCGCGTTCTTCGGACTGTTTCGCGAGCTATATCCGGCGGGATCAGCGGCACTGGAGCCTCGTAACCGATCCTGGTTTTCTCTTGAAGTAGACGAACTGCTTGAGGAGTTTCGAATCGCGCGCGTGATCGCTGATCCGTCGCCGGTACCCGAAGCCGCCCACTCCGGCAGCGGCTACACAGGGCTTACCTATTATCGACTTCACGGCTCGCCGCGTGTCTACTACTCCAGCTATTCCGCGGAATGGCTGGAGAATCTCGCAACCCGTCTTTCCGCGTACCCAGCCGAAGCTGAGGTCTGGTGCATCTTCGACAACACTGCCTCGGGAGCTGCAATCGACAACGCGCTCGCTTTGACCCGCCATCTTACTGCTGCGAAATCACCCCTATAAAGTCGTGTTCTTATTTGTCAGGGTTTGCCTTGCCTTGTTTGTCGAGCTGATTGGCGGCAGCAAACTTCTGTGTGGCCCGACGGGTGATGGCGCTGTGCTTGCCCGGCATCGGCTTACAGCTTCCCTTGGCGCCGCGCTTTTTGCCGGGTGTGGGTTCAAAGCCCGGCCAGCAGTTCTGGTTCTTGTTCGTGCCTGTAACCTTTTTCGCAGAGGAGTTCTTCTTTGGGGTCGTCATACATAGTTGGAGGGCGCCGGTTGCGTTCGCGCAGCCTGAGAGTACATAACTGCCTTTTGATTCGGCGGGGCGGATACAATGAAAAGTTGGCCATGGCTACCATCCCTGAGCTTGTCCAGATCGACGTTTCGCCCAAGCGGCAGCAGCGCAAGCCCGACTGGCTGAAGGCGCGAGCGCCCATGGGCGAGACTTTCCATGACTTGAAAAGGCTGGCGCGCAGTTTGAACCTGAACACAGTCTGCGAGTCCGCGCACTGCCCCAACATCGGGGAGTGCTGGAACCATAAGACCGCCACCTTCATGATGCTCGGCAACCTGTGCACGCGACGCTGCGGATTTTGCGCCGTGCCCAAGGGCCGTCCCCAGCCGATCGACTTCGACGAGCCGCGCCGCGTGGCCGAAGCCGTGGCGGTGCTCGGTCTGAAGCATGCCGTCATCACCAGCGTGAACCGCGACGACGATATCATCGGCGGCGCAAGGGCCTTCGCCATGGTGATTGAAGAAATCCGCAGCCAGGCGCCCGGCTGCCAAATAGAGGTGCTCGTCCCCGATTTTCAAGGGAAGGAAGAAGCCATTCGCATTGTGGTGGAGGCAGCGCCGGAGGTCCTGAACCACAACACCGAAAGCGTGCCTCGGCTCTATCGTGTGGTGCGCTCCGGGGCGCGGTATGAGCGCACTCTGCGGCTGCTCGAATACGCCAGGGAAATCGCTCCGAAGTTGGTTACGAAATCCGGTGTGATGGTCGGCTTGGGCGAGGAAATGCACGAACTGTTAGAGGTATTTCGCGATCTCGCGGGCGTTGGCACGGACATTCTGACGATTGGCCAATACCTGCGTCCATCGAAAGATCATCTGCCGATGGCGCGCATCTACACGCCGCAGGAGTTTGCGTGGATGAAGGAAGAAGCTCTGCGGATGGGCTTCCGGCACGTTGAGTCCGGACCGTTGGTGCGCTCTTCCTACCATGCGCATGAACAGGCAGCATCTACGGGATTGAAAGTGCTGGCCTAAGCGCTGCCGTCTAAATTAAATGACGAACTTGCGCGACGGTTGGCGCCGGTCGATCCTCAGCAGCCATCCCAGCATCACCAGCAGCACGAACAGCACTGATCCGATCTGAAACGCGTCCCACCACCAGGTGGTGGCGCTCACGTCCGTTAGACCACTCAAGTCCAGCACGATGAAACCAATGGCGACCAGCAAAGCCACAGAAAGTGGAATCACACGTCCATGCATCTGAAGATGGCCGCGGCACACAGGACAGCGGAAGAACCCGCGCACTCCCGCGCGGAAGAAGGCTCGCCTGGCGCTTAACGGATTGGTACAGACTGGGCAGGTATGCATAGCGGTCCGTGCGGAAGCATCTGTTAACAATCTTACCTTGTTGGCCGATCGCTTTTTAGATGCAGCATTCTGCGATACGACTGCGAGGACGTGAACAGAGTACGCGTTCGTTGGTTACAATATCGTTTTGCGCAGAGAGGAAACTGAATCATGGCTGGATCGATGATGGCCGGGATACCGGCCCTGAAGGACACCTATCAACAGTTGAAGACTCGCATGGATAAAGCGGTCGAAGACTTCCGCGTCAATCTCTCCTCGATCCGGACTGGGCGCGCTTCGGTGCATATGCTGGACCAGGTCAAGGTCTCCGCTTACGGCACAGAGATGCCGTTGAACCAGGTGGGACAGGTGAGTGCGCCGGAGCCGCAGATGCTCGTGGTCCAGCCCTACGACGTCACCCTGATCGCGGAAATCGAAAAGGGACTGAGGGCTTCCTCGCAAGGTTTCAATCCGCAGAACGACGGCAAGACCGTGCGCATTCCGGTCCCGCCGATGACTGAGGAACGGCGTAAGGAAGTGGTCAAACACCTGAGCAAGCTGCTCGAAGACCATCGCACCGGCGTCCGAAACATCCGACGCGACGGCAATGAGCTGGTAAAGAAGGCAGCCAAGGATAAGAAAATCTCTGAGGATGACGAGAAGCGCGCCCTGGAAGAGATGCAGAAGCTGACCGATGACGAGATCAAGCGCATGGAAGAGCTGTGCAAGTCGAAGGAAAAGGAAGTCATGCAGATCTGAGCGGGGTGAAGTTTCGAATCAGATGCAATCAACTGCCATCTCCCAAAAATCGACACCTCGACGCGCGGAAACCCGCACCCGCCATCCTCTACTGCTGAGCTTGGGAATGACAAAACAGCCGGGTCGTTGTTTCTTATCCGCCGAAAACCTAGAATGCGGATATGGAGCCCTCGAAGATTGTGCATGCGACCTGTTCGCTGGACTGCCCGGATACGTGCAGCCTGCACATCTCCGTCAACAGCGAAGGCCGCGCCACAAAGATTCGAGGCAATCCAGATCATCCGGTGACGCGTGGTTTTCTCTGCGCCAAAGTGACCAAATATCTCGACCTGGTTTACTCACCCGACCGGCTGCTCTATCCCATGCGCCGCAGATCCGGGATCGCCAAAGGCCCCATTCCGGCCGGCAAACAAGCTGAAACCTTCGAACGAATTTCCTGGGAGGAAGCGCTCGACACGATCGCCGCGCGGTTCCAGCAGATCTCGACAGTCTACGGACCGGAGGCCATCCTTCCCTATTCCTACGCAGGCAACATGGCTGTGCTCGGCTTCGGCTCCATGGACCGGCGTTTTTTTTCCCGTCTCGGCGCTTCGCAGCTGGACCGAACCATCTGTTCCGCCGCAGGTGGGGAGGCGCTGCTAGCCGTTTACGGTGTGAAGCTCGGCACCGATATCGAACATTTTCGCCACGCTCGCACAATCATCGCCTGGGGCGCGAACATCCACGGCAACAACGTGCACTTATGGCCGTTTGTCGAGGAGGCGCGGCGGAACGGTGGCCGGCTGATCGTCATCGATCCCTATAAGACCCGCACGGCCCGGGCTGCCGACTGGCATCTTCCCGTTCTTCCTGGGACCGACAGCGCGCTTGCTCTGGGCATTATGCATATTCTGATCTCGGAGAATCTGTACGACGCCGATTACGTGGCCCGCTACACCCATGGCTTCGAGCGGCTCCGGGAGCGCGCAGCCGAATATCCGCCGCAGCGTGTGGCGGAAATCACCGGATTGCCTGCGGAAGACATTCTCCGCCTGGCGCGGGAGTACGCCACGGCGACTCCGTCGGTGATCCGCATGAATTATGGCGTACAGCGATCGCAAAATGGCGGGACCGCGGCCCGCGCCATTGCCATGCTGCCCTGTCTCACAGGAGCGTGGAAGCATCTGGGCGGCGGGCTGCAACTCTCAACCAGCGGTGCGTTCCAGTTCAACAAACAGGCACTGGAGTGGCCCGGAACTGGCGCAGGCAAGCCCAATACGGAGACCCGGGCGCGTCGTGAATATGAGCAGCCTCGGCCACGCGTTGACGCAGTTGAATGATCCTCCCGTACAAGCGATGATGGTTTTCAACTCCAACCCAGCCGCGATCGCTCCCAATCAGAACACGGTGCTGCGCGGATTGCGGCGGCAGGACCTATTCACCGTCGTGCATGAACAATTCTTCACCGACACCACCGACTACGCCGATATCATCCTGCCGGCAACGACATTTTGCGAGCATAAAGATTTTCAGGGTACCTACGGCCATTACTACGTGCAGCTATCCGAGCAGGCGATCGCCCCACGTGGAGAGGCGCGTTCCAACGTAACCGTGTTCCGGCAACTGGCGCAGCGGATGGGGTTCACGGAACCGTGTTTCCTCGACACGGAAGATGACATGATCGACCAGGCGCTCGCGACCCATTCCCCGTGGATGCAGGGAATCACCCGCGAGCGGCTGGAAGCGGAACACTCCGTTCGGGTGAAATTCCCTCAGGAAGAAAACGGCGGCGACTTCCTGCCGTTTACCTCTGCGGACTGGTTTCGTACCCCTTCGGGGAAGGCGGAATTTTACTCCGATACCTTGGCCGCGCAGGGTCTGGATCCACTTCCCGCGTATGTGCCCGCGACGGAATCCCGCCACGCGCCGCTGGCCCGCAGATTTCCACTGGAGCTGCTGGCCCGCAAGGCAGACAATTTTATGAATTCGACATTCGCCGCCCTTCCTGGCCATCGGACGATGGAGAAGTCATTCTCCGGCCTGCTCGAACTGCATCCCGCCGACGCAATTGCGCGCGGAATTGTCGAAGGCGATCCGGTCGAGGTATTCAACGACCGGGGGAAAATTCTGCTGCGCGCCAAAGTGAATGCCGTGGCAGATGGAACGGTGCCCGCCGGAGTTGTCGCTTCCCGTTTAGGATGGAACAAGCTCTCCTGCGGTGGACAAGGGGTCAACACGCTGACCAGCGAAACACTCACGGATCTAGGCGGCGGACCTACTTTTTATTCCACACTGGTAGAGGTACGCCTCGCTCGTAAGGGGAACTTGATGAGCGAAGCCACGTCGGAGCCGAGATAATGCAGGATGCCGTCGGGTTTCAGTGTGCAGGATGCGGGGAGTGGAACGAGACGGTCGTCGATGAATCTGGCGGAGAGCGACAACGCTACGTGGAAGACTGCCAGGTATGCTGCAAGGCGAACGTGTTGGATATTTACTGGAGCAGTGCGACAGAGGAATTTGTAATCGATGCGCAGCTTGAAAGTTAGTTGAGCATGGTGCATTGGGTGGTTCGGAGCGCGGTTCGCGAAGGCGTTCCCAAAACAAAAAATTGAGCCAGAGTAGGAGCGCGGTCGCTAGGAGCGGAGAGAGTCTGTCCCGTATAATCGACTTTTCCTTTGGAATCGATTTTTGGCAATGAGGGTGTGCATATTTTTCCCGCGATTGTAGGGGGCTTCCATGTCCCAAACCAACCGACCACGAGCGCACTGCGCCCGCAGATTCGACGGATACGAAAAATTCGACGGACCTGGCGGACTGTTCAAGTTCTCTCGGCGGTGCTGTTCTTCATTGTCATAAGCTTCAGCGCAGGCGCGCAGACCACCCTGCAATCCATCCCCCCTGCCAGCGCGACCAGTCAGCCGCAGGCCAGCGTCATCAGCGAAATTCGCGTCATAGGTAATCGCAGAATTCCCAAAGAGACGATACTCGCGCGCATGTTCTCACACGTCGGCGATGCTTACGATCCACAGACGGTGGAACGCGACTTCAATGCGCTTTGGAACACAGGGTACTTCGAAAACGTCCAGATCAATCGCGAAAGCACAGCCAAGGGCGTGGTCCTTACGGTAATCGTCCGCGAGCGTCCGACCATTCGGGAGATCAACTACAAAGGGCTTAGTTCGGTTTCGCAATCGGATGTGCTGGACCGCTTCAAGAAAGCCAAGGTCGGCCTATCAGTAGAAACTCAGTACGACCCCACCAAGATCAAACTGGCGGAAACGGTGCTGAAGGAATTGCTCGCGGAGCACGGTCATCAGTTCGCGACGATCCATACTGTGATCAAAACCATTCCGCCGGCCTCGGTTTCGGTCAACTTCAATATCAAAGAAGGCCCCACGGTGAAGGTGGGACATATTCGTTTTGAAGGCAATAAGCGTGTTCCCAGTCGAGTGCTGCGGTATTCCATGAAGAACCTGCGGCCCATCGGGATTCCGCATTCCATCATTCTTGAGAATCTGTTCGCGCGCACCTACGACGAAAGCAAACTTGAAGAAGACTCCGAACGTGTGCGCGCCGCCTATCGCGACCGCGGCTTCTTCCGCGCCAGCGTTGACACGCCTCTAACACACATTCGCAATCAGGGCGGTTTGCCCATTCCTCTGATCCATCCACGCAAGGGCAAGGTGATCGACATCACCATGCCGGTTGATGAAGGCCAGCAGTACCGGCTGGGGGGAATCACCTTCACCGGCAACAAGCGTGTCACCAATGTGAAGGCGCTGCGGTCCCTCTTCGCATTGAAGGACGGCCAGGTCTTCAACGCTTCGCTGATCGGCAAGGGTCTGGAAAATATGCGTAAGGCCTACGGGCAGCTGGGCTACATCAACTTCACTGCCGTGCCCACGCCGCGGATTGATGAAGCGAAGAAGCTAGTCTTTCTGAATATCGACGTCGACGAGGGCAAGCCCTACTACGTCTCACGGATCGAATTCCGCGGCAACACCACAACCCGCGACACTGTGATCCGCCGCGAGCTGCTACTCGAAGAAGGCCAGGTCTACAACAGCCATCTTTGGGAACAAAGCTTGTTGCGCCTGAATCAACTGGGCTACTTCAACCCGCTGAAGGTGGACCAGGATTCCGAAACGCAGCAGGATGCCGACAATGGAACCGTCAAGCTGCTTTTGAACGTCAAAGAAAAAGGCAAGAATTCGATTGGTTTGAACGGCGGGTTCAGCGGCCTGTCCGGTGCATTCATCGGCGCAAATTACCAGACCAACAACTTCCTCGGCCTAGGCGAGAGCCTGACCCTGCAAACGGCATTGGGCGATCTGCAGCGCAATTTCACATTTGGATTCACTGTCCCTTACGTGAGGAATCATCCGCTCAGCCTCGGCTTTCAGGTGTTCACGCAGAAAACTCAGTACAACACCTCCAAAAATCCGCTCACCGGCGGCGATGAGAACTTTACGGCGGCACAGGGATCCTTTCGCCAGAGTTACGACCAGGGCCGCACTGGTCTGAACGTGTCGATCGGCTATCCGATTCCCCGTACCTTCAAACGAATCGGCGCAACCTATACACTGAGCCGCTCGAACATCCAGGCATACAGCGCGGCCACAACCAACCTGTTCCAGTTCCTAAATTTCCGCCACGGCACCAGCGGACAGAGCGCATTGAACGGTATCGTTACCAGCCAGCTCTCGCTCAGCTACAGTTACAGCACGATTGGAAACCCGTATCGCCCCCGCAATGGAGAGAGCCTCAACCTTGTGCTGCAGGGCTCCGGGCTTGGCGGCAATGTCAGCTCAATCACTCCGTTGATGGAGTTCAAGTTTTTCAAACCGATCCAGGGACTCCATTTCAATCCCGAAGGTCGCAATATTTTCGGTTACCGTTTTCAGGTCGCCTATATTCAGGGAATCGCTGGCCTGGAAGCCTCGCCCTTTGACCGATTCAACGGTGGTGGAGAAAACGATGTCCGCGGCTTTGATGTGCGCTCCATAACCCCGTATGCGTTCATCCCCACGCGCGTTCTCTACAATCTTGAGAATCCGGACGGGTCGGTGGTCCCGAGAGACCCGACAAATCCAACGCTGGGAGCGGTGCAGATTCCGCTGCCGATTTATTCGATAGCTCCCATCGGTGGGGATACGCAGTTTACGAACAACATCGAATACCGCATCCCCGTCGCAGGGCCCGTTGACTTTTCCTTCTTCATGGATCTCGGCATGGACATGGCGCTGAATCACAACCAGCTACGGCTGAATCCGCAGGCCAACGCGACATTGAACGGCGGACTGTACGGCTGTCCGCAGCTGGTCAACGGAACCTGCCAGGGCGGAGTGAAATGGCCGAACGGCGGTGTTTCCGACCGGCTCGGTGCGATTCCTGGAACCAACATTCAGCCGCGTCTTTCGGTCGGCCCGCAGATCACGGCGATGCTGCCGATCATCAACGCGCCGGTCCGCATTTTCTTCGCTTTCAACCCAGCCCGGCTGCATCAGGACCAGGGTTCGCAATTGGTCATCACCCGCGATATGTTCCCCGCCGGGGGTGCTGGAGACTTTACCTATCGGCAGGCGGTGGCAAACTACGGTTCTCAATATTTCCTGTGGGAACCGCGAAAAACGCTGCGTCTTTCCGTCAGCACTTCTTTCTAAACCGGCGAGCGTTGCCGCCGGGGCATGGCCGGTCCGACAGCACGAAAGAGGTTGAACACCGAATAGAGGTGAAATCAAGTGGGAGAAATTCGCAGCCGGCGTTTGACGGAAGATTTTCGCGGCTCCTATAATTCTCCTCAGATTTCTTCAGTCCTGACGTGTTGGCGTTTCCGTGACTGTCGGCGCTGCGATTTAGTGCCTTTCTGTCCAGTCGGAGCAGTATCCAGCCTGCAGGCATAACCCGAGTTCTAAACCGTTGCTCCGCCTGACGGCGGAAACCTGAGTGGAAGTTAAAGGAGTTCCGAACTATATGAAGCGTTCCTTACTAGCGGTTGCCGCACTGGCCACCACGTTCGCAGTCGGCGCCATGGCGCAGACCAACCAGCCACCCTCCGCGCCAGCCCCAGCCGCGTCCAACCCTGCGCCTACCGGCACTTCCAAAATCGCTGTCATCGCTTTTCAACCCGCTGTGATGTCCACCAATGAAGGACGCGCGGCAATGGCGAAGATTCAGCAGAAGTTTCAGCCGAAACAAACCGAGCTGAAGACATTGAGCGATCAGATCGACACTTTGAAAAAGCAGTTGCAGGCCAGCGGGAGCACCCTGAGCCAGGATGCCCGCGCCACCCAGCTGCGTACGATCGACGACAAAGAAAAGTCTCTGCAGCGACAGGCACAAGACGCTCAATCAGACTTTCAGCAGGCATTGACAGAGGAATATCAGGGACTTGCTCAGAAGTTCTATCCAGTGTTGCAGGATTACGCGCAGAGCAACGGCTACGGGCTGGTACTCGACATGAGCACGCAGCAGACACCGGTTGTTTGGGCAAGTAAATCGACGGACATCACCCAGGTGGTTGTCAACGAGTACAACCAGAAGTCCGGTATCGAGGCGCCAACAGCCCGGCCCTCCTCCAGCGCTCCTCACACTCCTGCCACACATCACCGCACCACGACATCACATTAAAGTTAAAAAAGCTGCCGCCGATAAATACCTCTAGGACGGCAACCAATTGACTTAACTGGGCGGTCTCGGCAAAGCGCCGAAGGCCGCCCGTTTTCCTGTGGAAAAAACTGTGGGAAATCCCGACCGCAGTATTCCGAATCGCCCGCGCTTGGTGCAGTACTGTCACTTTGCTGCAGATTCGGTCCAATAAGTAGCTGATTCTAATCAGCTAAAAGCGTCGGAAGGAAAACAGTTGCAATTTGTGTCGGGCGGTGAAGCTGTTCTGACGATGTGAGCTTTCCACAGATCAACATGAAAGGAAAGTGAATAGGGGTAGAGATTCCGAGGCGTTACGAGTCTTCGCCGATCCGTAAGACCGCGAGAAATGCTTCCTGCGGGATGTCCACTTTGCCGATCCGCTTCATCCGCTTTTTTCCTTCTTTTTGCTTCTCCAGCAGCTTGCGTTTGCGGGAAATGTCTCCGCCGTAGCATTTCGCAAGTACGTTTTTACGCAAAGCCGCAACCGTCTCGCGTGCGATCACCTTCGCACCAATCGCCGCCTGGATCGCAACCTCGAACATCTGTCGCGGAATCAGCTCGCGCATTTTGGAAACGAGCGCGCGGCCCCGCTCATATGCAAACTCGCTATGCACAATGATCGAAAGCGCATCGACGGGTTCGCCCGAGACCAAAATGTCCATCTTCACCATCGGCGATTCCCAAAGGTCGGAGAGGTGATAGTCAAGCGATGCGTATCCGCGAGAGATCGACTTCAGGCGATCGTAAAAATCGAGCACGATTTCATTTAAAGGCAGTTCGTAGGTCAGCATCACCCGGGTGGAGCTGACATATTCGAAGTTCTTTTGCCGTCCGCGTTTATCTTCTACCAGCTTCAAAATTCCGCCGACGTATTCCTCATTCGTCAGAATCGTTGCGGTGATCACGGGCTCCTGAATTTTTTCGATATTGGTCGGGTTGGGCCAATGGGATGGATTGTCGACCTCGATCACGCCGCCGTCGGTCATAGTGATTCGATAGCGGACGCTCGGCGCCGTGGTAATCAGGCTCAGGTTGAACTCGCGCTCGAGTCGCTCCTGAATGATCTCCATGTGCAGCAAGCCGAGAAATCCGCAGCGAAAACCGAAGCCGAGCGCCACCGAACTTTCCGGTTCAAAGAAAAAGGATGAATCGTTCAGCCGAAGTTTTTCAAGCGCCTCGCGCAGCAACGTGTGCTCATGCGCTTCCACTGTATAGAGACCGGCAAATACCATCGGCTTGATGTCTTCAAAGCCCGGCAGTGCGGCTGCGCATGGTCTGGCCTCGTGCGTGATCGTGTCGCCGATTTTTGTATCGGCCACGTTCTTGATTGTGGCAACAAAGAATCCCACTTCGCCGGCAGATAGCTCCTGCACTTCGACCGGCTTCGGCGTCAACACGCCCAACGATTCCACATCGAAGGAGCGGCCGTTCGACATCAGGCGAATTTTTTCGCCACGCTTGAGCCGCCCATTCATCACGCGGGTGAGCACGACAACTCCCCGATACGGATCAAACCAGGAATCAAAAATGAGCGCCTGCAGCGGTGCTTCCGCATCTCCCTTGGGAGGCGGCAGGCGATGCACGATCGCCTCGAGTACATCCGGCACGCCCACGCCTGTTTTGGCGCTGATGGCAAGCGCCTGGCTGGCGTCGAGGCCCACTGTTTGCTCGATCATTTCCTTCGTGCGCTCGACGTCGGCGCTCGGCAGGTCAATTTTGTTGATGATCGGGATGATGTCCAGACCATTGTTGATTGCGATATAGGCGTTGGCCAGGGTCTGCGCTTCGACGCCCTGAGTGGCGTCAACAATCAGCAGCGCGCCTTCGCAGGAGGCCAGCGAGCGCGAAACTTCGTAGGAAAAATCAACGTGGCCGGGCGTATCGATCAGATTCAGCTGATAGGTTTCGCCATTCTGCGCCTGGTATGCCATTCGGACAGCATGCGCCTTGATGGTGATGCCGCGCTCGCGTTCGAGATCCATGTCGTCGAGTACCTGGGCATGCATTTCGCGCGCTGTGAGCGAGCCGGTCAACTCCAGCAGGCGGTCAGAAAGTGTGGATTTCCCATGGTCGATGTGGGCAATAATGGCGAAATTGCGGATGTGTTCGCGATCCATGAAGGGGTGCCGGGTGGCGGGAGGGTTCTCTGCAGTGAGTTTACCATTGGCGATTATGGGCATGCTTCAGGGTGGATTTTCGGCTGAAGCTGCGAATTTGTGAGGGATTGTGTTAGAAAGTTGAAGCATTGTGCGGAGGAATTGAATGATTGTGCGGGAGCCGGTGAAGTCCAGCAAGGAGGCGGGACGCCGTCTTTATGCGGTCGCCGAGGCCCAGGCGGGACTTTTTACCGCCAAACAGGCGCAAATCGCCGGTTATTGCAACAGCAGCCACACGTACCACGTTCGCGAGGGAAACTGGGCCCGCGAGTACCGGGGAATCTACCGGTTGACCTCGTTCCCGGCGGCGCTGCGACCGGAACTGTCGCGGTGGCATTTGTGGTCCATGGACCGGGCGGGACGGGCACTGGGGGTCTACAGCCATTATACGGCTTTGGGCCTATATCTATTACCCGAGATGAGGCCGCCGGTTCTGCACATGACTGTGCCGGCGAGCTTCCGGCGGAACAGCGCGACGCCGGAGGGCCTGGCGCTGCACTACTGCGATCTGGCGTGGAGGGAAATTTCGGCGGGGGAGGGGTACCGGCTGACGGCGCCGCTGCGGACGATCCTGGATCTGGCGGCGCTGGACCCGGCGGGGTCGAGGACGATGGCGCGGGAGGCGCTGTCGGAGGCGCTGCTCGAGATGGTGAACCGGGGACTGATCACGCGGAGCCAGATCCGGGGGGCGAAGATACCCGAGGCTTCGCGGCTGCAATTGGAGGCTCTGCTGGGGAGTGAGAAGCGGTGAGTGGCAGATGACGCGCCGGAGGTTTGTACGGATGGCGGAATGAATGCAATCCCAGGTCTCGGGCGAGACCTGGGGCACCCGGCACTTGGCGGTGAGGGGAAGCTGGCAATCTTTGACAACCACAATATTCTCTGCGAGTCGGGGAGAGGCTGGTCGCCGTTCTACTCGTGAGGCTTGCTCGGGGCAGGCTCTCGATTTTGGTTGCTGCGGCGAGCTGCACTTGGGATGACGAATTTGGGATGCGAGAGGGATCTCTTCGGGTGGGTTGGATGTGTGGGTCAGCAGAACTTTATGTTGTTTTCGGCTACGGTGCAGAAGGCGGAGGCCAGGTTGGCTGTTTTGATGAGCATCCAGACCTGTTTGCCGAGGTTGATCAGCTCTAAGGTGGAGCCGGCGGAGCGGGCTGAGACGTAGAGCCGAACCACTGCGCCGAGGCCCATGCTGTCCATGCGGGTAAGGTCGGTGAGGTCGAGGACGATGTGTTTGGAGGCGGGCAGGAGTTGTTTGACCTGCTTATAGAAGACATCGTCAAAATGCGCGACGAGTTTGCCGTGGCAGCGCACGATGGCGGTGTCGCCGCGATGTTCGATGTCGAGGGTGAAGCCGATTGCGGTGTCGGGCATGGCGCGTTCCCCTGAGGAGATTGAGTGCTGGATGCGGAAGCGGGCGTCGAGACATTTTCGCACCATTTTCGAATACTGGCGCTGGGCGGACGTGCCTGCCGGGCGGGAACGGTTGGCCTGCTGAAGCGGATGAGACTCTGCGGAAGGTGAGAAGCGATGGGTAGAGGAAGGGCTTTGATGGTGTCTATAGATTGGGTGCTGTTCGTTTTTGATATTGTAATTGCGAATCGATGATGCTATACGAACAGACTAAGTAAACAAGGGGGAAGGTTCTGGCATGAAAATTAAATCTCTCCGCGTAGTTGTTTTTTATGTATTGATTCTGGGGCTGGCGCTAACGATACAATCCGCATTCGCACAGACGATGGCAACGGTGACTGGATTGGTTACGGATTCGCAGGGAGCCGTGATGCCGGGCGTAACCGTGGTGCTTTCGAATCCTTCCACGGGCGTCTCCTACCAGGTGACGACGAACTCGGTGGGCTCCTATAGAGTGCCGAACGTTCCGCCGGGGCCGGGATATACGATCGAGTTCACTTATCAGGGATTCTCGCCGTACCAGGTGAAGGACCTCTATGTGAACGTCGCGATTCCCGCACGCAGAACGCGACGCTTACGCCGGGGACCACTACGGTGGTGAAGGTGAATTCCAACGCGCTGGGTGTGACGCTGAATACCACGGACGCCAGCATTGGGAATAACTTCCAGGTGTCGAAGCTGAACGATCTGCCTGTTTATAACCGCGCTTCGCCCGCGGTGCTGTTTACGTTGCAGCCTGGAATTACGCTTAGCGGCGCGACGACGGGCGCGCGTGTCGATCAGAACAACGTGACTGTGGACGGACTGGATGTGAACGACTTTGCGACCGGCAACTTCGGGGCAATTACCGGTAACGCGCCGGTCGATTCCGTGCAGGAGTTTCGCGGCACCACAGCGGGCTTCACGGCGGACAGCGGTCCGGGGGGCGGCGGCCAGTTCCAGCTGATCACCCGAAGCGGCACCAACACGTGGCATGGGCAGGTGAACGAGTATCACCGTGACAACTCCACGACGGCGAACGACCTGGTTCAACGATGAGATTGGACTGCGTGCTCCGAAGCTGGTGCGGAACCAGTACGGTGGATCTCTGGGCGGCCCGATCAAGCACGACAAGATGTTTTTCTTCTTTGATTTCCTTCAATCGCGGATCGCACAGGATGCAATCGATACTGCGGATCGTGCCGCTGCCGTCCTTCGCCGCGGGCAACGTTTCCTATATCAATAACAATCCAGGGTGCACGTTCCGCAGCCGGCAAAACACGACTCCGAACTGCATCAGCATGCTGACACCGGCGCAGGTGCAGGCAATGGATCCGGCGGGGGTCGGGGACAGCCCGCAGATACTGGATCTGTTCAAGAATAATTATCCCGCGCCGAACGATCTGACCTCTGGCGACGGCGTGAACACGGGCGGCTTCCGCTTCAATTCGCCGGAACCGACGAACTTGACGAATTACGTGGGGCGGGTCGACTGGGTGGTCAACAGCCGCATCAAGCTTTATGGCCGCGGCACGGTGGCGCGTCAAAACGCGGTACAGGACGCGGCGCAGTTTCCCGGCGCGCAGCCCGCAGGCACGTTCGTGGACCGCAGCTATGCCTATGTGGCGGGTATGGACTGGCAGATCGGCAATAACAAGTTCAACCAGTTGATCTATGGCAGCACGGTGCAGGACTACAGCTTTCCGCGGCCGACCAATCCGGAGGGCATTTACCAGTACACCTTCGCGACCGGGACCACGACGCTGATCGACAACCCGTACTCCAATCCGACGAACGCGCAGGCCCGCCGGGTGCCCATCCCGGAGATCAAGGACGATTTCACGTGGACGGTGGGCCGACACTCGATCCAGCTGGGCGGCTACTTCAAATGGATCCTGGCCCATGACCAGACCACGCTCGGCTATAACTCGTATACGATCGGTCTCGGCGGGAACGTTCAGGGACTCACGCCGCGCTGCGTCCGGTGAATCTTCTGACGCCGAGCGGCACGGCTCAGGTGACCTATGACAGCGCCTTTGCGGCGATGCTTGGGCGATCGGCGGTATATCGAGCACCTACAACTACAACGCCGCCGGGACGGTGCTGCCACAGCCCTCCAGCACGGAGCAGGATTACCGTTACTACCAGACGCAGCCGTACATCGCCGACACCTGGAAGGTCACTCCGAACCTGACGCTCAGCTACGGTGTGAGCTACCAATACTTCTCCGTACCCTATGAAATTCATGGGCTGGAGTCGGCGCAGACGATGGGCTTCGACAAGTACTTCGCGCAGCGCGTGGCACAGAGCGCTGCCGGGGTGAGCGGCGCGCAGGCGGTACCATTCTTCACCTATGTTCTCGGCGGAAAGGCAAATCACGGGCCGTCATTTTATAAGGCCAACCCGTTGGAGTTTGCGCCGCGGGTCGCCTTCGCGTACAACCCCGGTTTCGATCGCGCAACGGTCTTCAACGGCAGCATCGGGATCGTTTATGACCGCACGATCATCAACGCTGTGCAGTATCAGCAGAGCCAGTACTCCTATCTGTTCGCGCAGAACCAGCCGACCAACTACGGCGACGCCACCGACCCGGTGGGCTCGCTGAAAAACGATCCCCGCCTCTCGGCGCCGCCGACGGCAACGCCGCCTGCTTCGCCGAAGCCCCCCTACACGCCATACGTGGACAGCACCGGGACGCCGTACGGTCTGCAAGCGGGCGTTTTCAATGAAACGATCGATCCCAATCTTAAAGATCCATACTCGATCCTGATCAACGTCGGGATGCAGCACCAGTTCCCGGGTGCGACCATTCTGAAGATCAACTATGTCGGACGCCTGGGCCGCAGGCTGCTTGCCCAAGCCGATGCGAGCCAGATCATTGACTTTCCCGACAAGACATCGGGGCAATTGATGTCGCAGGCCATGGGGAATATCACGACCGAATTGCGCAGTGGCGCCGATCCCACGAACCTGCCAGCCGAGCCATGGTGGGAGAACCAGCTGCCCGCCGGCATCGGAGTCGCCAACGGGTACCCGAACAACACTTCATTCGTGGCCGGCGAACCTTCAGTCGCTGGTAATCAAGGGAGATTTCGCCGATACCATTCAGGGCCTCGCAGCCGCCGGTCTACTTGATTACAACGTGGGCATGGCCGCGCAATTTGCGGAGAACACGATGTACACCAACAAAGGTTTCTCGAGCTATAACGGCCTGCTGGTCACGTTGCAGAAGAACCTGACGCACGGGTTGCAGTTCGACTTCAACTACACATGGTCCCACTCGATCGACAATGTCTCGCTGTATGCCAACCAGATCGCCTTTGGCGGATATGGATTCATCTGTGATGTGGTACACCCACGCGAGTGTCGCGGCAACTCCGATTTCGACACGACACACTACATCACCGGCGACTTTACCTACTCGCTGCCGCTGGGCCGTGGGCGGCAATACGGAGGCAACGTTCCCTGGTATCTCGATGAATTGATCGGGGGCTGGGATGTCAGCGGCATTCCTACCTACCACAGCGGCGAGGCCTATACTCCGGTCGCGAGCGCGTTTGTGGCGGGTTATGCCAACGATGCTCCCGCCATTTTCAATGGAAATTGGGGCGCCTTGAGACACAAGATCCACAAAGACTCTGGCGGCGCACTCAACCTGTATGCGGACCC
The DNA here is from genome assembly GCA_963744615.1 of uncultured Acidobacteriota bacterium. Taxonomy (GTDB): domain Bacteria; phylum Acidobacteriota; class Terriglobia; order Terriglobales; family Acidobacteriaceae; genus JAKAAZ01. Next base: position 69,873 of record CAVUUE010000002.1, on the reverse strand, counting down.
GGCGGCGGCGGCGGCGGCTTTCAGCGGCCCGGTGGGGCTGAAGATCGGCAATCGCAACATCCTGCGTGGCCCGCATTTGATCAATCTGGACGCGGGGCTGGCCAAGAACTTTGCGCTTTGGCCGGCCAGAGGGGTTGTGCTGCAGTTCCGGGCCGACGCCTTCAACGTGCTGAACCATCCCAACTTCGACGCGCTCAACTTCTTCAACTATCCCAACCAGGTCGATATCACGCAGCCCAGCAACTTCGGGCAGCTGACATCCATGGTGGCAGCTCCGGGCGCGCCGAGAGTGGTCCAGATCTCGGGACGTATCCAGTTCTAAGCCAGCCGGGATTCAAGGAGGGCTCTCGCATAATGCGAGGGCTCTCTTTTTTTGTGGTGAGTGAAACGTGCTCAAAGCGTTACGCGGATGGCGCCGATTTGAGGGGATCGGTTTCATTAATGGGGATCGGTCCAATGGCTGCGCGCGTTTCAGCGGCGATGGCCATACAATGGGAAGCAGAATCGCCACTGACTGCTTCCGATGAAACTATTCCTCCTCCCGGTTGCGAGCGTTCTGCTCGTTCTGCTGTGTGGATGCCCGGCGCAGAAGCCGGTCGCCCTTGCGGGTACATCTCCGCATGCGACAGCCCCCACATTGAATGAGACGCCGGCGACGCAGGCGGCGAAGGGGCCGGAGCAGGCTACGACGCCTGGAGCGGGAGACCATGCGCAGAGCGATGAGGCGTTGATCGCGGCTGCGAAACAGGCCTATGACCGCGGGGTGGGTCTCTATCAGGCGGGCCAATATCAAGCCGCACGCGCGGACTTCGACCGGGCGGTCGACATCTTCCTGAGCAGCGGACGCGATCTGAAGCAGGATGCGACGCTGGGCGATGCTTTTGAGAGTACGGTCGACAAGATCAATGCGCTTGAAATCGATTCTCTGCAGCAGAGCAACGGATTCAGCCAGCAGGACCAGACGCCGGTGAGCGTGGCCAATGACGTGACATTTCCGGTCGATCCCAACGTGCTGGCGCGGGCGAAGGCGGAATTGAAATTCACGCGGTCGGATCTTCCGCTGGTTGTGAACGACTACGTGGCCAGCTACATCAACTACTTCACGAACACGAAGAAGGGCCATTACACGATCGAGAATTCCCTCTCCCGGGAGGGGCGGTATCGGGCGATTGTGGAGAAGACGCTTACGGATGAGGGCGTGCCGAAGGATCTGATCTTTCTGGCGATCGCGGAGTCCGGGTTTCGGCCGCGCGCGGTGAACACGCGCTCCGGCGCCGGCGGCATGTGGCAGTTTATGCCGTATGGAAATTACGGGCTGGTGCGCAATGAGTGGGTGGATGAGCGATTCGATCCCAGGAAATCCACGCAGGCGTATGCGCGGTATATCAAGGAACTGCACAACCAGTTCGGCGACTGGTACCTGGCGATGGCCGCCTATGACTGGGGGCCGGGTAAAGTGCAGCGGGCTGTGCAGCGGACCGGATACGCGGACTTCTGGCAGCTCTACGAGCGGAATGTGCTGCCGGCGGAGACGAAGAATTATGTGCCGATCATCGTTGCGGCGGCGATCATGGCGAAAAATCCGACGCAGTATGGGCTGGAGGATATTCCTGCGGACCCGCCGCTGCTGAGCGACACGGTGACGACGAATTCAAGAATTAATTTGAACCTGGTGGCGGACCTTGCCGGCACCACGGTGGATGAAATTCAAGAGCTGAATCCTGCGCTGCTGCGCATGAGCACGCCGGAAGACATGGCGTACGACCTGCATCTTCCGCCGGGAACGGGAGCACTGTTTCAGCAGCGGCTGGCGATGATTCCTGAAGAGCATCGCAATTCCTGGCGGTTGCATATCGCCGGCGGGGATGACACGCTGACTTCGATCGCGCAGAAGTTTCATGTGCCGGTGAATGATTTGATTGCGGTGAACCAGTTGCAGCGGGACGATGCTGTCCACGCAGGGGAAGCGCTGGTGGTGCCGGTGCCGCCTCCGCCGGCTGTGTCCGCGCATATGCGGTATCGCGCGCGGCGGGGCGACACGATCGTCACGGTGGCGGATCGTTTCGGCGTGACTACGGGCCAGTTGCGGCGGTGGAATGGAATCCGTTCGAATCGCCTGCCGGTGGGGCGATTGCTGTATGTTTCGGAGCCGGTGAGAGGCCGTCATCGTTCGAGCCGGAGGGGCGGCCGCGGGAGTTCAAAGGCGCGGTCTGGCCGCTCTGCCAGTTCTGCGCGCCTGCGTCCGGCGGCTCGCAAGGGAGCGCGGAGCTCGAGCACGCATCGCGCGGTGGCGCAGAAACATGCGAGCGTTCGATCTGGCCGCCATCGCAAGAGAAACGTGGGTTGAAGTGGGGCGGCGCGAGCGGAACGCATTCTAAAAAATCGCGTGGCATAACGGTTCGGCGAAACTTCGCGCTTGTGTTTCCTTCAAAGTCGTAGCATTCTTATGCAGGTACACCGATTGAATGTTCGGTGTGTATCGTAATCAGGATGGGACTGCGGCCAAGCGCCGCGGGAGTGGTCTGGGAGGCAAGCATGATCGACGATCAATTCAAGCGGATGTCGGAAAATGACGAGTATCAAGGGGACGCGGATGAGTCCGCCGAGGACGCCAACGACGGGTTCGAAGAGGAAGAAGAAGTGACGATCTCCGTCACTTCCGACGATGATGAAGATGGTCTCGATCTTGACGGCGAGAACGAGGGCTCCGGTGTGACCTCCGGGTCGGCGAGTGGGCAGCGGGCGTCGAGGGGCGGGCGCGGAACGCGGGCCAAGGCTGGGGGCGGATCGGTGCGGGCAGGCCAGGCTGCTCCGAAGAAGGCAGCGGCGAAGAAGGCATCTCCGACGAGAAGTGCGGCGAAGAAGGCTGCGCCTCGTGGAGCTGCGAAGAAATCGAGCGCAGGGTCGGCAAAGGGTTCTGCGAAGAAGGCGACAAAAAAAGCTTCGGCCAGACCGGCCGTAAAGAAGTCCGCAAAGAAAGCGGCGAAGAAGCAAGGCAGTTCAAATTCTTCAAGGGAGAATAAATTGGCAGTTAAAAAGGCAACGAAAAAGGCAGCAAAGAAGGCTCCAGCGAAGAAAGCTGCAGCAAAGAAGTCAAGCGCGAAGAAGGCTGTGAAGAAGAGCTCGGCCAAGAAGACAGCAGCGAAAAAGAAGTAAGGCAGTTAAAGGCAAAGCAAAGCGGCCCGGCAAATATGCCGGGCCGCTTTGCTTTCGGAATGTAGTTCGGGCAACAAACGGATTTCTATTTTGAAAGCGGTTTGTAATAGCGGCTCTCGGGCGCGGCGCATCCGAGGCACAATTTTTGCCCTTCCTGCAACGTGTAGCGGTCATAGTTGATTCCCTCGCCGCAGACGGCGCAGGTGACCCGCTCGCCTTTATAGCCGGGAAATTCGTTTGCATCGAGTGCGACTTCGACCCACTGCTCGGTAAACAGCGCATCGTCGTCCAGCTCGCGATAGGCGAGCATCTGCTGGTTGTTTTTGTTTTCGACTTCGGGGTGCAGCCGGCGGGCGGCTTCCTTGGAGGATTCGAGTGCGGCAATGCGGATGGCGCGTTCGGCTGCGAGATCCACGAAGGTGGCTGCCATTTTTCCCCAGTCGCGAAACTTGAGGGCTCGCTTGCCCAGACGGCAGCCGGTTACGACGGCGATTGCGTCGGTGGCGCAGCGATCGATTTCGACAAACGTGACCAGCCGCTTGCGGTCTTTGCCGAGGGGATCTTCAATGCCGAGCCGCCGGCATCCGAGCATCGCCATGCGAACCCCGAGCACCTGCCCGGCGCAAAGATGTCCATGCGCGATTTCGGCTTCTTTCAATAGCTCGTCGAGGGTCCTCATATGTCTACCAGTATAAGAATGCGGGCGGGTTCGGTTTGGAATATAGTCATTTCCAAGCGGAGGTGAGAGCCATGGGGAGAGGAAAATTGCTCAACCTGCTGGTGTTCAGCCTGTGCTGGGTGTTGCAGGCCGCACTGCCCGCGAACGCTGCGAAAACGAGCCGCACCATCAGCCTGGGCGGAGTGATTGCCGGGCATACGGCGGGCGAGATCACGGTTCCATTCGAATATTTCCAGCGGCACATTTATGTGACGGTCAGCATCGATGGCAGGGCTGGACTCATTTTCATGCTCGACAGCGGAGCGAACCGGAACATACTTAATTTGCGAACTTCCCGGGAGCTTGGCAGGAAGCCAGGCAAGCTGCGCGATGTGAAGGACATCGGGTATGGTACAGGCCGAATCTACGTGGGGCCGGAGGAGAGCGTGGACGCGGAGGTCGGCGGGTTCCGCGTCGCCGATTCAATGTCGGTGATCGATCTGAACCGGTTCGAACAGCATTTTCATCATCCCACGGACGGCATGCTGGGATATCCATTTCTCCGGCACTTCGTGGTGAAGGTGGATTTTCAAAGAAAACTGCTGACTCTGTTGCGGCCGGACCGTTTTCGGTATCGAGGGGCGGGGATCGAGCTCCCACTGAGCATATAGCGAAAACTCGGTGAGGATGCCGGTGACGGTCGGAAGCGGGCGATATGAGGAGCACCAGGTTGAGGTGGCGGTCGATTCGGGCAGCAATGCGACTTTGATGTTGTATGAACGCGCCATCCGGCCTTTGAAGCTGCAGGACAGCTTTTTGCATTCGCAGCCGGACCAGGCCTTTGGGCTGGATGGCTATTATCCGGTCGCACGCAGCAGTGTTTCTTCCCTTGCGATCGGAGACGCCGCCACGAGCAACCTGCCGGTTGACTACCTGCGCGATGAAGATGGTGTGGGGACCGAACGGAGTCTGGCGGGAGCCATCGGGAACGGCATCTTGCAGAGCTTCCAGGCGGTGATCTTAGATGTTCCGCATGAGCGCATCATCTTCGAAATGAGGACGGAGCTGGGGGAGGCGGGTGTGGTCCGGGCTTACAGCGCTTCGCGGTAGGAATTGTTTTTATTCCTCTTCGGGAGCCTCGCCGGCTTCAACGAGCGCGGAGGTCAATCCAAAAATCTGATAGGTGAGCGCATCGCTGCCCGCGGGGTGGAAGACGACCTGAAGCGGCTGGCGCTGCCAGGCTGCTGCGGTGCAGGCGGGCGTGGGATGATCGTCGGCGGTCCACTTGGTAATGGGCTTGGCCACGAGCGGACGGCGCACGCCAAGCTGCGAGACCACTGCGTAGAGGTGGGTGCCGGTGGAGTTGACGCCGCAATACGCGGCATAGTCTCGAAACCACACAACTTCTGAAACCGCCGGATCGAAATCCGGAAGATGCAGGACGGTGATGTGCGCCGACGCTCGATCGACCAGCAGCCAGGGGCCGAGCACCCACAGCCAGTGCGCGCCGGCTTCCTGCGGCAGCGCGTCGTTGAGTTTGACGGCACGACGCGCGACAAAGGTGCGGCCGGTGATTTCGTGGATTTCGCCGGTGGTCCAGTCGCGCACCTGGCCATCGATGACAAGCGGACGGACACGCAAAGTGTCGGCGGTGGTGGTGGAGGGCGGCGTGTAGGGAACCTTACGCCATGCGCCAATTGCGACGGTGTGGACTTTGGCGGAAAGCGGCAGGCAGAACAGTAGAAGCGCGGCGCAGACGCCGAGAGGCTTGGGGATGGCCATGGGGCGAGAATAATTTGCGCAGGTCGAGATGGACAAGAAATTTCTTGCGCCTGGCAGGACGGACCGCCGGGTTTGCAACTATGCGCGTGAGTGTGGTCCTAAGCGAAGCGCAGGATTTCGTGTCAGCGGGCGAACCGCGAGGTCCTTCGCTTCGCTCAGGATGACAAATTTCGTCGAGTCTATTCGATTACAGCGATTTTGGCGCGCTTGCCGACGCGTAGCGCGAGGCGGCTGGGTAGATGTTTCAAGCCGCAGCCAGGGTGCTGCTGTGCGAATGCGCCTTCGATTGAGACGGCGTTGCTCTTCAGCTTGCGGTTGGCGTCCGTGGCGGATTCTGCGAGATTGCAGGAGACCAGCAGTTTATCGACGCGAATGGTCTGGTTTTCCGCGTTCCAGCCGAGTGCGGCTTTGTCGAGCAGAACCTGTTCGGCGTCGTCCGGAATTTCCTTGCGCTGAAATTGTTTTGCCCAGTGGTCATCGGCCTGTTGGGCTGCCTCGCTGGAGTGGAAGCCGGCGGTGATGGTGCGCGCCAGCCGCTTTTTCGCTTCCATCGGATGAAGCTCGCCGGTGGCGACCTGCTGTTGCATCTGCTCGATTTCATGGGGGCGCAAATCGGTGAGCAGGGTCCAGTAGCGCCACATGAGCTGGTCGGAGACGGACATGAGCTTGCCATACATTTCCTGCGGCGGCTCTTTGATGCCGATGGCGTTGTTCAGCGACTTGGACATTTTCTGCACGCCATCGAGGCCTTCGATGATGGGCATCATGAGGACGATCTGCGCGGGTTTACCGGTTTGACGCTGCAACTCGCGGCCTACGAGCAGATTGAATTTCTGGTCCGTGCCTCCGAGTTCAACATCGGATTCGAGTACGACGGAATCGTAGCCCTGCGCGAGGGGATAGAGCATTTCGTGCAGAGAGATGGGCTGCTCGGACTGAAAGCGCTTGTGAAAATCGTCGCGTTCGAGCATCTGCGAGACGGTGAATTTCGCAGCCAGGCGGATGATGCCTTCAAAGCCGAGCTTGTCGAGCCATTCGGAATTGAAGCGGACTTCAGTCTTCTCGCGATCGAGAATTTTGAAGATCTGTTCCGTGTAGGTTTCGGCGTTGCGATCGATTTCTTCGCGCGTCAGCGGCTTGCGGGTTGCGGAGCGGCCGGTGGGATCGCCGATGAGGCTGGTGAAGTCTCCGATGAGAAAAATGACGGTGTGGCCGAGGTCCTGAAAATGTTTGAGCTTGCGGATCAGCACCGTGTGGCCGAGGTGCAGATCGGGTGCGGTCGGGTCGAAGCCGGCCTTGATGCGCAACGGGCGGCCGGTTGCGCGAGAGGTTTCGAGGCGCGCGCGCAGCTCGGCGAGCGGAATGATTTCCGCCGCGCCCTTTCTCAGATATTCCAGCTGCTCGTCTACAGGAGCGAAATTCGGCATGTTGAAACCCAGTATAAAGATTTGAGGAGAGGCCGGTATAAAGATTGCAGCGGGCTTTTCTGCTTTGCGAGGTGAATTGTGAGCATCGATGTCGCCCGGATTCGCGCGGACACGCCGGGATGCGGGAACGTGTTGCACCTGAATAATGCGGGCGCGAGTCTGCCGCCGACGGTTGTGCTGGAACGAGTCAAGGCGCATCTCGATCTTGAAGCGGAGATGGGCCCGTACGAAGCTGCGGATAAAGCTGCGGCGGAATACGAGCGTGTTTATGCGTCGATCGCGGGGATGCTCGGCTGCGCGCCGGAAGAGATTGCGCTGGTCGAGAGCGCCACGCGGGCCTGGGACGCGGTCTTTTACGCGCTGGCGGAGCAGTTCCAGCCGGGCGACAAAGTTCTTACGGCCGCCAACGAGTATGTGAGCAATTACCTGGCGCTTCTGCAGACGGCTCGCCGGCGCGACATCGAGATTGTGGTCGTGCCGAGTGAGGCGAACGGCGAAATTTCATTGCGTGCGTTGGAAGGCGCTATCGAGCAACACGGCGGCCGGGTGAAGCTGATCGCGTTGACGCATGTGCCCACGAACGGAGGCCTGGTGCAACCGGCTGCGGCGGTTGGACGGATTGCGAAACGCAGTGGGATTCCATTTCTTCTGGATGCATGTCAGTCGGTGGGACAGATGCCGCTGCGAGTCGAAGAGCTTGGTTGCGACATGCTTTCGGCTGCGGGGCGCAAATACCTGCGTGCTCCGCGCGGCACGGGCTTTCTGTACATACGGCAATCGCTGCTGGAAAAGCTGGAGCCGCCGCTGCTCGACATGCGCTCCGCGGAATGGGTCGCGCGGGACCGGTATGAGATTCGCAAGGATGCGAAGCGCTTCGAGACGTGGGAACACTCGCTGGCGTGCCGCCTGGGGCTGGGTGTCGCGGTGGAATATGCGATGGCGCTGGGGCTCGAGAATATTGCCGAGCGCGTGATTCTGCTGTCTGAGCAGCTACGCGAAGCTCTGGCTGCAATTCCCGGTGTGGTTGTGCGCGACCTGCCGGGCCGCGGGAGGCAGTCCCGCTGCGGCATCGTGACGTTTACCCATGAACGGCATGCGGCGCAGGAGATTTTCGAGCGGATGCGCGACCGGCGCATCCACGTGCGCGTGACGCCGGTGATGGGAACGCGGATCGACATGGAGGATCGCGGGCTGCCGGAGATGGTGCGGGCCTCGGTGCACTACTACAACACGGAAGAGGAACTGGTGCGGTTTACGCAGGCGATTCGCGAGTTGTAGCGGGAGAATATCGCTGACGAGGGTTGCGCGATTCGACGCCATCTTTTAGCGTCATCATTATGACAAGTAAGGAAAGCGATAAGGGAGTTCTTCTTTCACTGGCGGGGAAAGTCGCATTGATCACAGGCGGTTCGCGCGGCATTGGAGCGGCCACGGTGCGGCTGTTTGTGGAGGCCGGCGCGCAGGTGGTGTTCAATTATCGCAGCGCGCGAAAAGAGGCGGAGCAGCTTGCGGCTGAATGCGGCGGCGCGGGGCGCTGCGTCGCCGTGCATCGCGAACTGAAGATTCCGGCGCATGGGCGCGAGCTGGTCGCGGATGCGGTGCGCACGTTCGGCAGACTGGATTGCGTGGTGGTGAACCACGGCATCTGGCCGCCGGAGGATGCGCCGATTGAGTCGATGACGGACGCGCAGTGGCATCAGACGATGCATGTGAATCTGGACAGCGTTTTCGGCACGGTGCAGGCGTCGGTGGCACAGATGAAGAAGCAGGGCAGGCCGGCGGACGGATCGGCGACCGGGCATGTTGTGCTGATCAGCTCCACGGCGGGGCAGCGCGGCGAAGCGATGCATTCCGACTACGCGGCGACGAAGGGCGCGATTATCAGCTTCACGAAGAGTCTTTCGAGCGAGCTGATTCGCGAAGGCATCCACGTGAACAGCGTTGCGCCGGGCTGGGTGGATACGGACATGTCGGCGGCCACGCTGCGCGATCCGGAGAAGTCGCAGCGGGTATTTTCCGGGATTCCAGCGGGGCGCGCGGCGACGGCGTATGAAGATCGCGGGGCCGGTGCTGTTCCTGTGCACGCCGCTGGCGGGCTTCATCAGCGGAGAGATCTTCAATGTGAACGGCGGCTCGGTGCTGGTCGGTTAAGTTGCGCTTCCGGCGCGCGGGGTCGCCGCATCCCAGGACCGCATCTTAGGGAATCAGGGAAGTGGAGCGCCGAGGATGAACGATTCCCTTGCTACGGTCGAGACGGTGTATCGGATGGACTGGCGGCGCGCGTATCCGCAGAGCGTGGTGCGGGTGTGGGCGGCCATTTCGAATGAGCAGGAGATCGGCGCGTGGATGCAATATCCGACGCGGCTCGATTTACGTCCAGGCGGCACAATCCACATTGAGTTCTCCGCGCAGGGCGCGCTGGAAGGCGTCGTCTGCAATGTCGAGCCGCTTCATCTGCTGGTCTATACGTGGGGAGATTCCCTGGTGAAGTGGGAGATTGAGGATGCCTCCGGCGAGACGCAACTGCACCTGTCGCATATTGGAGTGCATCCGGAGTTGATGGATGGGCTGGGCGCCGGGTGGCATGCGTTTCTGGACCAGCTGGAGGATTATCTGGCTGGAAGCTCCCGCCCGAACCGGTATCGGGAATTGAAAAGCCGGTACGAAAAACTAGCGCAAGCCGAAAAATAGACGGGCGTCCAAGCGCAAAGGTGGAGCGGCGAGAGAGAAGCGATTGGGCGGCGGCGCTTTATAATCGGCTGGGCATGGAAAAAGATCAGAACGCACACTCCCAGGAATCTACGCTGACGGCTCCGCTCGACATTGTCGAGATCATGGCGATTCTGCCGCACCGTTATCCCTTTCTGCTGATCGACCGCGTAGTGGAGGTGGAGCGGAAGCGGAGGATTGTGGCTCTGAAGAACGTGACTTTCAACGAGCCGTTTTTTCAGGGTCATTTCCCGGACTATCCCATTATGCCGGGCGTGCTGCTGGTGGAGGCGATTGCGCAGGCGGGCGGCGCATTGCTGCTGAACGAAATTCCAGATCGCGGCGACAAGCTGATGGTCTTTACCGGGATCGAGCGCGCCAAGTTTCGCCGTCCGGTGGTTCCGGGCGATCAGGTTCGCATTGAGGTGGACGTGCTGAACTGGCGCAGCCGCGCGGTGCGGATGCAGGGCAATGCGTTCGTCGACGGCAAACTGGCGTGCGAAGCGATTGTGATGTGCCAGCTGGTGCCGCGCCGCCGTCCGTCCGTCGTCCAGCCGGTGCAAGAGGCCGCTGTCGAAGCGTGAGCATCCACCCTACGGCGCGAATTCACTCCTCCGCCATTGTTGCGGAAACGGCCGTGATCGGCGCGGGTTCGCGTGTGGGTCCCTATTGCATCGTGGGGCCGCAGGTTGAGCTGGGCGAGGACTGCGAGCTGGTGTCGCACGTCGTGCTCGACGGACATACCCGGATGGGAAGAGGGAACCGCGTTTTCTCCTTCGCCGCGGTGGGGGTCGCTCCGCAGGATTTGAAGTACGGGGGCGAACCTACGCGCCTCGAGGTCGGCGACGAAAATGTCATCCGCGAGTCGGTGACGATTTCACGCGGCACAGCGGGTGGAGGCGGGGTCACGCGCATCGGCAGCCACTGCTTGATCATGGCGTATGTGCACATCGGGCATGACAGCCGGATTGGCGACCACTGCATTCTGGCGAATGCGGCCACGCTGGCCGGGCACGTCGTCATCGAGGAGTATGCGACGGTGGGGGCGTTGTGTCCGGTGCATCAGTTCTGCCGGATCGGACGCTATGCATACGTTGGCGGAGGCACAACGATTACGCAGGATGTGCTGCCGTTTTCGCTGACCTCGGCAACGCGCGAGACGCATGCGTTCAGCCTGAACAAGATCGGCCTGGAGCGGCGGGGGTTTTCGAAGGAGCAATTGCGCGGGCTGCACCAGGCGTATCGCACGCTGCTCGCGGCGAAGTTGAATACGACGCAGGCGCTGGAAAAGTTGAAAGCGGACGAATTTCTCAGTGAAGAGGTGAGATATTTGATCGCGTTTATCGAAGATTCGACGCGCGGGGTTATCAAGTAGATTTGGGAATGCCCCGCGACTGTGGTGACCGCGAGATCCTTCGCTCTGCTCAGGATGACAAGCCAATGAACGATCAGGTCACCGGTAACCCTCCGAAGAAACTCGGCCTGATTGCGGGCAACGGGCGATTCCCGTTCCTGCTGCTCGAGGCGGCGCGCGCGCATGGCAGCGAGGTGGTGGTGGCGGCAATCCGGGAGGAGACCGATCCTGAGATGGACATCCGGGCCGCGAGCGATCCGGGCGTGCGCGTGCATTGGATGTCGCTCGGCGAGCTGTCGCGGCTGATCGAGACGTTCCAAAGAGAAGGCATCGCGCAGGCAGTGATGGCCGGGCAGGTGAAGCACAAGCAGATTTTTTCGAGCATTCGACCGGACTGGCGACTGGCCAAGCTGCTGCTTGCACTGGGAAGCCGCAATACGGACGGGCTGCTGGGCGCGGTGGCAAAGGTGCTCGAAGAGGAAGGGATCACGCTGCTTTCGTCCACCACATTTCTGGAACCGTTGCTGGCGCGGGCCGGGGTGCTGACGGCGCGGAGGCCGAGCGAACAGGAGCTGAAGGATATTGAATACGGCGGAGGGGTGGCGCGTGCGCTGGCTGGCTACGACATCGGGCAGACGGTGGTGATTGCCGCGCAGGCGTGCGTGGCGGTTGAGGCCATGGAAGGGACGGACGCGGCGATTCTGCGGGCGGGAAAGATTATGCAATCGCTTGAAGGTGCGCTGGAAAAAGGATCTACGCTCGCCCGCTCTCTTACGGTCGTGAAGGTGGCGAAGCCGAAACAGGACATGCGTTTCGACGTGCCGGTGATTGGGACTGGAACGATCGCGAGCATGCAGGCGGCGGGCGCGACCTGCCTGGCGATCGAAGCGGGGAGAACGCTGATCTTCGATCTGGCTGAAGTGAGCCGGAAGGCGGAGAGCGCGGGAATTGCCATCGTGGCGCTGCCGTCGCAGCAGGGCGCGGGGTAGAATTCGTTTGCAGGGGCGGCAGCGCAGCGAACCTGCCTGGAGATGAGCGATGAACGCGACACGTATCGTGCTGGGAGTTTTGCTGGCGGCAGCCGTTGTGATGTTTGGAATGCGCGTATTCGCCGCTTCCGACCCGATCCCGCAGGTCGGCGAGAAGGCTCCGGAGTTCACGCTGCCCTCGCAGGAGGGCACGAAGGTGAGCCTGAGCCACTACAAGGGCAAATGGGTGGTGCTGTACTTTTACCCGAAGGACCAGACCTCCGGCTGCACGATTGAAGCGCACAATTTTCAGAAGGACATGAGCAAGTTCGACGCGGTGAACGCCGTCGTTCTGGGCGTCAGCGTCGATTCCGTCCAGAGCCACCAGGCATTCTGCGCGAAGGATGGTCTGCATTTCAAACTGCTGTCGGACACCGGCCACGGCGTGGTGCAGCAGTATGGATCGCTCGCCAATTACATGGGCATGAAGATAGCGAAGCGCAATACTTTTCTGATCGACCCGCAAGGCAGGATCGCAAAGGAATGGATCGGGGTCGACCCGAACCATGCCAGCTCGGAAGTGCTGGATGCGATCCACGGCATGCAGAGCAAGGCAAGCTAGAGCCTTGGCCGGTTCGAATTAAAGGCGCAGCCGACCGGGAGCGCTTCACGCCATCGCGTCGAGGGAGCCGCAGGGAAGGGTTCGCCGCAGCGCGCTGCTCTCAATCGCCATTTCCAGCAGGCGGATGACGCGCCAGCCCTGTTCTCCGGGAACGGAAAGCGGAGAACGACCGAGAATCGCGTCGCGAACATTTTCATAATAGCGGCGGTAGTCCCCGGGTAAAGTGGGCACGGTGCGTTCGACCGGGGCGCCGTCTCGCATGGTCGTCAGTTTGCCCCAGGCCTGTTCAGGCTCCTCACCCCAGTGCGGGCCGCCGAGAACGGCACCGCCCTTGAGCGCCGGTTCCTGCGGGTCGAGGCCGTATTTCACATACGATCCCGCGGTTCCGTGCGCGACGTAGCGGGGTCCCGGCGCGGCGGCCAGGAGGGAGCTGTACAAGGAGACCCGCAGCCGCGGATATTCGAGGTGGATGGCGAAGCCGTCGTTTACGGCGGTTTGATCGCGGTCATAGCGCACGTCGGCGGTGACCGCTTCGGGGGTGCCGAAGAGGACCAGCGCCTGGTCGACGAGGTGAGCGCCGAGGTCATGCACCAATCCATTTCCCGGCAGATTTTTTTCCTGCCACGGCTTGGGCCTGAGCCCGGGATGAAAACGCTCGAAGCGGGATTCGAGGCTGGTCAAGCGGCCAAGTTCGCCCTCGGCAATCAATTTCCGCAGGGTAAGGAAATCGCCGTCCCAGCGACGGTTCTGATAGGCGGAGAGCACCAGGCCGCGGGTGCGCGCAAGGTCAATTAATTGGCGCGCCTGTTCGCTCGACGCGACGAAGGGCTTATCGATGACGACATGCTTGCCGGCTTCGAGGGATTGCCGGGCCAGCTCAAAATGAGTGGAGGGCGGGGTGGTGATGACGACCAGCTCCAGCTCCGGCTGGGCAAGCAGATCGTCCATGGTTCGTGCGATGTGTACGCCGGGGTGGGCGCGGGCGGCGTCTTCCCCGTGGCGCTCAAGGATGGCGGCAAGCTCCAGCCCTTCAATGGCTTGTAAGAAGGGGGCGTGGAAAATGCGGCCGCCCAGACCGAACCCGACGACGGCGGCGCGAATCGTGCGATCCATAGTTTCTCCCTGAACGAATTATCGCGCATAGAGGAAGGGGGAGGGCGGAGCCGTTCTGCGGCGGGCAGCGGCTGCTCTCGATACGACAGGGCTGCGGAGTTCTGCATCCAATACAGAATCACTCCGAGGCTCCCATGATCTCCCCTATCTGTTCAGTTTCCACGCGAGCCGCGACAATGCGGCGCATGAAGTTGTGTTCGGCTGCCGTTTTTTCCCTGGCGCTGCTGCTTCCGACGGCGGGCTGCAATCTGTTCGGCGGCTCGGGCAGCCATGGGACGGGATCGCATTCCTCGAACGCCGGCAATTTCACCACGACGGTCTTTATTGGCGACTCCCTGAGCGCGGGTTTTCAGAACGGGTCACTGCTCGACAGCCAGCAGCCGAATGGGTATGCCAACCTGATCGCGAAGCAGGCGGGGTTCAAACTGGCGCTGCCGCTGATTGCGCCGCCGGGCGCTCCCGCAGTCCTTCAACTGGTCAGTGCCGGTCCGCCTCCGGTCATCCAGCAGGCTTCCGGGGTCACCACCGGCCGCGATGATGTCACGGTCCAAGCGACCGATCTGGCGGTGCCGGGTCAGTTGCTAACGGACCTGATCAATCGCGAGCCGGTCGCTGCTCCCACCACCCCTGAGGACATCATTACCGATCTGGTGCTGGGATTCCCCGGCCTGGCCCAGGGAAAGCAGTACACGCAGTTGCAGTGGGCCGAGCATTTAAGGCCGACGACGCTGTTCGTCTGGATCGGGTCGAACGATGCGCTGCTGGCAGTCGACAGCGGCAAGCCTGCCAGCATGACGCCGCCGGCGCAGTTTGCGACGGAATTCACGCAAATGATGCAGGCGCTGCAGGCAAATACCACTGCGAACCTGATTGTTGCAAATGTGCCGGACATCACGCTGGTGGCTTCGCTGACGCCGGGGTCGGTGGTGCTGGCGGAATATTCTCAGTCGAGCGGCATCCCGGTGGCGCAGTTGAGCGCGGAGCTTGGTATTCAGGCAACGGACCTGGTGAACGCCACCGGGATGTCTGAAATCCAGGCAATACTATCGGGAAAACAGGCAGGACCGGTGGACGACAGCGGGTTTTTGAGCGCTGCTGAAGTGGCGACGGTGCAGCAGACGATCCAGCAGTACAACAGCGCGATCGCGCAGCAGGTAACGGCTGCAAAGGCCACGCTGGTGGATGTGAACGCCGCGCTGACGCAGCTGAAGAATAATCCACCGACGATTGATGGCGTGCAGCCCAGCTTCGCGTTTCTGGGCGGATTTTTCTCGCTTGACGGCGTGCATCCGACCAACACCGGTTATGCGCTGCTGGCGAATATCTTCATCGACCGGATGAATGCCGCGCTGAAGACGAAAATTGCCGATGTGGATTTGAGTGCGGTCGCATCTGCCGATCCGCTGTTTCCGACAAATCTGCCGAAGACCGGGCAGGCGCGAACGATTCCAGCAAACGCAGGCCATTCGCTGAGCTGGATGATGAAGCCGCAGGGTCGCAACTGACCCACCGGGCCGGGCGAAAGTTTGAAAGGAATATTGCGCGGAGGTATGCAGGGGCATCTCCTCCGCTTGTGAAAGGGATGGAAGCGTTCGGCCCGCGACTCAGGCCTGGGCGGCAGGGGCGGGTTCGGGCGCGGCGGCTTCGACCGGCTTTGGCGTGGATGCTTTCTTCACCGGTTCGGGCTTCTTGCCGGGAGCGATGATGGCGTGGAGCGTGGTGCCTTCCATGCGTGGATGAAACTCCACGATGCCGCCATCGCCGACGTCCTGGATGAGGCGGTTGATGATCTGATAACCGAGCTCGCGGTGGGCCATCTGGCGGCCGCGGAAACGCAGCGAGGCCTTGACCTTGTCGCCTTCGTGGAGAAACCGCACAGCCTGATTTTTCTTGGTCTGGTAGTCATGCTCGTCGACGGTGACGGAGAACTTGACTTCCTTGATGACGATGATCTTCTGCTTCTTGCGCGCGGCTCGCTCGCTCTTATCTTTCTCGTAGAGGAACTTGCCGTAGTCCTGTATGCGGCACACGGGGGGAACCGCGTTGGGGGAAATTTCTACGAGATCCAGGCCGCGCTCCCGAGCGATTTTGAGCGCTTCGAACGGTGGGAGTACGCCGAGCTGCTCCCCATTTTCGTCAATAACGCGAATTTCACGCGCGCGGATCCTGTCATTGATGCGGATAAACTGTTTTGCCGAACGCTTGTCGATGTGCCGCCTCCGAATACGCGGGAATGAGCCCCGCCACGCAAGTATAACATTCCGGCGTTGGCGAAACAGGGCTGCATGTGGCGGCGTTTGTTGTCTGGAGCGAAGCGAAGACGCGAGCGCCGGGCGGTGGGCACGGCGTTCGCGTCGCTCAAGATTCGCAGACGGACTGGTTATACGCGCGGGCGGGTTGCGGTCGGAGTGACAACGTCGTCACGGGTTCTCCTGCCTCCCATGCCGAACAATCCCAGCAAGCCGAACAGGCCGATCCATCCCCATCCATGATGATGGCGCTGGCCGTTATCGTTCATCGGCATGGTGTTGTTCATGTCGTTTGGAGTGGTGTTCGGTGTCGCTGCGCCGTTGGTGTCGCCCGGTTGCGTATTGCTCATAGAGCTTCCGTTATTGGGCGAGGTTGCCGGTGCGTTGGTTTGCGCGAATGCGCCTGTGCTGCATAGCAACACGGTAGACAATGCCAGAGCCGTTAATTTCATTGAAGTTCCCCCGTACTACCCTTACTACGATGGAGACGGGACTAGGCGCGTTGTCCCGCGCCGGTAGAAACGGCTTCGATGTTGTACGCCGCAGTTGTTCCGCTGAGGCCCTTGTCCGCCATCCCTGTGATCTGGACGGGCAGCAGGAAATTTGGCGGGCAAGGGGCAGCGAGCTCGACGGGAAGGAAATTGTCGGTGAGGGCGCAGCCTGGCCGGGCTGGATCCGAGATCAGGGTCACAGCGCTGAGTGTCCGGCCGATGAATCGGGAGCGGAATGCGAGATTCTTCCGGTCGACCAAGGCTCGCAGGGCGGACATCCGCTGGCGGACGGCGAGGGCGGGAACCGGGGATTGCCGGTGAAGTTCCCACGCGGGGGTGCCGGGCCGCGCGGAAAATGGAAATAGATGGAGATAGGTAAAGGGCTGGGCCGCGATGAAGTCGTAACTCTGCTGAAATTCGTCGTCGGTCTCGCCGGGAAATCCGATCATGACATCGGCGCCGATGGCGGCGTCGGGCGATGCCTGGCGGATCGCCATGGCGCGTTCGGCGTAATGCCAGGGCCGATAGCGGCGATGCATGCGCCGCAGGACGGTGTCGGACCCGGACTGGAGTGGCAGGTGGGCGTGGCGGGCGAGCCTAGCGTGGGCGCGGGGATGTTCGGCTGTTCCCCAGCGGGCGAACAGCGCGATCAGGTTGTCGCTCCAGTCCATCGGCTCTACCGAACTGATGCGCAGGCGGGGCAGCGCGGTGGTCTCGAAGATTTCTACCAGCAAATCTTCAAGGCGCGATTGCGGCTCGAGATCGCGCCCCCAGCGGCCGAGGTTGATGCCGGAGAGGACGAGTTCCTTGCCGCCGGCGTGGACGAATTTTTGAACTTCGTCGAGGACATGTTTGCCGCTGAGCGAGCGGCTGTTGCCGCGGATGGAGGGAATGATGCAGAAGGTGCAGCGATTGCCGCAGCCATCCTGAATCTTCAGCGAGGGACGGGTGCGATGGGCGGACCTGCCCTGCTGCAGCCGCTCGGCGGTTGAAGCCGGGAGCGACGGGAGTTGAAAATCGGAGTGCGCGAAGATGTCGCCGGAAAGCAGCAAGGGCCGGTCAGGCTCAACGGGGGCGGCCGATGGCAGCGAAGCGAGCGGGACGAAACCAATTGTGCCGGGCCGGGGGCCGAGAGCGATCGAAGCGGCGAGATGTTTGTGGCTGTTGCCGAGAACGGCGTGGATGCCCGGCAGGTCCGCGACTTCCCCGGGCGCGCGTTGCGCGTAGCAGCCCGTGACCACGATGCGGGCGCCGGGATTGACGCGCTGAGCGCGACGAATAAAGGCGCGGGCATCGCGGTCGGCCTCCGCGGTTACGGTGCAGGTGTTGACGACCACGACATCGGCCTGGACGAGGTTGCCGGCAGGCGTGGACCCGAATGCATCGAGGGCGGCGGCAATCGAGTCTCCGTCGGCCTGGCTGGTGCGGCATCCGAAATTTTCCACATGATATCGGGGCACCCGCCAGTGTAACAATCGAGGTTGGTCCGCCGCTGGGTTCGCCTTCGAATCGACAGAATGAGCCGGATTGGCTTACATTAATTCCGTACAGGAAGGGAAATCCCAAATATGAAACGCCGCATTCTTCTGGTGGATGACGAACCTGCAATTCTGCTCACGTTGAAGGCCCTGCTTGAGATTCACGGTTTTGAAGTGGATACCGCGTCGTCTGCCCGGGATGCGAAAGCCAAGCTGCGCTCTTCGATGTTCCACATGGTGATTACCGACATGCGAATGGAAAACGACAAGGCCGGACTGGAAGTTGCACGGGCCGCGAAACAGGCGGAGTATCAACCGGCAGTCGCGCTGCTGACGGCGTTCCCGATGGACGACGATAGCTGGCGGGATGATGGAGCCGACGAGATGCTGGTGAAGCCGATGAACAGCCAGGCGCTAATCCGGCAGCTTGAGGCTTTGCTGGTGGCGCACGAGGACCGCAAACGGCCGGTGGAGAAAGTGCCTACGGCTGGTCGCGAGCAAAGAAGGGCGAAGAGCATCTGCGCGCACTTCCGCAACGGCACGCACATAAACCGGGTGTCGTGTTCGATGGGGGAGATGCGAACATCTCCCGCGCCTCAGACCTGAAGGCCGACGGAGCGCATGAGCTTGAGCGCGTTCGCGGTGGAAACGACTCCGGGACTCAGGCGGTAATCGAAACGCAGTTCGCCGTTTTCGAAGCTGTCTTCAAAATGGAAATTGGCCGCCTGGCCGGCCATGCTGTCGGCGATCTCGGCGAGGGCGAGGTCGTGGGTGGTGACGAGTCCAATCGCACCGCGGGAAAGCAGCGATCGCACGAAGGACTCGGTGCCGACGCGGCGGTCGTGGGAATTTGTGCCGGAGAGCAGCTCGTCCAGCAGAAATAGTACGGGAGCCGCTCCCCGGCTCTGTTCGTCGATGAGTTTCAGGCGCAGTATCTCCGCATAAAAGCGCGATAGTCCGCCCTGCAGCGAGTCGAGCACGCAGATGGAAGCGGCCACGTTGAGCCGCGACAGCACAGCGTTGCGGGCTGTGACCGGCGCGCCTGCCTGGGCGAGAACGACGTTGATGCCGACGCTGCGAATGAAGGTGCTTTTTCCCGCCATGTTGGGCCCGCTGATGACGATGAGCTGCAGCGCGCGATCCAGTTTGAGATCGTTGGCGACGGCGCGCGAGCGCGGAATGAGCGGGTGGGCGAATGCGTCGAGCTCGAGGTACGGCTCGTGCTCGACGAACTGCGGGAAGGTGTCGTGCGGATGCTCCCAGGCGTAGGTCGCGAGGGCGGTGAGTGCTTCCAGCTCGCCGACGGCGGCGATCCAGCCCTGGATTTCTGCTCCGTGTTGGGCACGCCAGCGGTCGATCGCGGAGACCCATTGCAGCGTCCAGAAAACGAAGGGATCGGCGATTTTGACGAACCAGTTGTCGTGGGAGTTGAGATAATCGACGCGCTTGCTGAGGCGGGAAATGGAATGCGAAGCGGGCGCGCTGCCGCGCGTGAGAATCGATCGCAGATGGGCCAGCTTTGGCGTGCTGAAACTTTCGGTTTCGATGATTCGGAAGATGGATGCGAGTAGATCGAGATCCGGCGTCGCTGCTTCGATTTCTGCTGCCATCTTGTCGACGGCGGCGCGAAATCGATAGGTGAGCGCGAGGTTCAACAGGCTGATGCAGAGCGCGGCCAGCCACCAGCCGAGAATCAACCAGCCGAGCAGGCTGAGGGCCCAGAGCGCCGCGAGCAGCGGAGCGGCAATCCGCGCGAACTTCTGATTGATGGGCGGAGCATGGTGGCGGGCCGTGTCCTGGCTCCACGCGAGAAGAGCTTCGGGCCGCACGCCGGTCCGCATGTCTTCGCCCGCGAGCGCCAGCTTCTCGCGAAAATCGAGACGAGGGCGAAGCTCTTCGACGGCGGACTGGCGGGCTGTGATTTCTGAAACCGGAGCGGGGCCAAGCAGCCAGGCGGCTAGGGTTGCTTCTCCGGCGCGAGTGCGAGCTGTGCACAGTAGCTGAAAAAGGCTTCCGTCGCCGAACAGGTCGAGATCGCGGGCGTAGGGATGGGCTGGATCGAGGAAGCGTTCGCCGCGTTCTCCGGCGCCGGCCCAGCGATCTTCAAGGCGCGCGATTCCACGCTGGTAAAACGCCTGGAGGAGGCGGCAGCGGCGGAGCGCGCGCAGGGTGCGATCATGCAGGACGAAGAGCAGAACGATGAGCGCTATCGGCGCGAACAGGACAAGAATGTATTGCGGATGATATTTGGCGAGGTAGACGGCGAGGATGATGGTGAGCGAAATCGCTGCGAGTTTGGCGACTCCCAGACGATTGCTTCTCCGCGCACAACGAGCTTCCTCGGTCTGTAACTCACCGAGACGCCGGGCGTATTGTTCCGGCGCCGCACCTGATGGCAATCCCATTTCGCAATTATCTCCCGCGATAGGAAGCGGCTGCGGGGTTACCGCGATTCGGGCGGGAAGTTCGGATTAAAACGCGTGGCGTGGGGTCAGCTTTACCAGCATCACTCCATGGGCGGGAACCGGCGAAGAGAAGCTGCCTTTCGAAGTTCCCAGATTTTGCTGGCGCCATAAGTCGCGGACTTTCTGCCGGCCTTTGAGTCGCAGGTCCGGCCAACCGATCGAGAGGGTTCGCGGAGCTGCGGAGAGATTGAACAGGCCGACTGCGAGGGAACCATCTTCGAGAGGCTTTGCGAGGATGAATTCGTCGCCGGTTTTCCTGGCGATGGCGGCTTGCTTGCCGAGGGAGTCCTGGTCGATGGCGATGACCTCGCTGTTGCAGAGGACGTTCAAGGTGAGCGCGTCGAGCTTCGTCATATCGCCGGAGAAGAAGAGTGGAGAGGCCATGAGCGACCACATGGACATGTAGCTGTATTGCTCGTCGGGGGTGAGCCGGGTTGCCGCCGCGGATGCTTCCATGTGGCGGGCATCTCCCACGTGGCCGATGAGAATGTAGTCCGGATCGTTCCATCCACCTGGGCCCGCATACTGGCTGTGGGTGGCGTTCGAGAAACCGATGGAATAGAAGCCGGGCAGGGAATTGCCTTTCTCGAGGCCCAGATCGCCGGTTGTGCGCCATGAATTGCCGCCTACAGTTTTGCCCCACTTCCAGACGTCGGCCATTCCATACTGGCACATGTTCAGGGCGAGGTCGCGATTGCTGCTTTGGAGAAGGCTGCTCATCTTGCGGTAGGGGGCCTGGTAATCCTCCAGTGTTTTACCGGTTGCCACATCACCGTACGAGCACCAGTCGTACTTCAACAGATCGAAGCCCCATTGGGAGAACTGGCGGGCATCCGCCGCCTCGTGCCGGTACGAGCCTTCGAAGCCGCCGCAGGTTCGCGGACCGGGCGAGCTGTAGATTCCGGCCTTTAAACCCATCGAGTGAATGAATGCGGTCAACGCCGCCATATCCGGGAAGCGCTGGTTGGAGAGGATCGCGCCAGCCGCATTGCGCACAGGGCCGCTGAATGCCGGGTCGTGCGATCCCGGCTTGTTCGCCCAGCAATCGTCGATGCTGATGTACTGGTATCCGTAGTCGGCCATTCCGGAGGAGATCATCGAGCGGGCAGCGGTGCGGACGTCGGAATCGGAAATGTGATCGTAGTAGGTGTACCAGTCGTTCCAGCCCATCTGAGGGGTGAGGCCGATGGTGTTGCCGACGACGATGCGGAAATGACGGGCGATCTTGCCCTGGCGATTTGCGGCCTTCAGGGTGATCATGTACTCGCCGGGAGTGGAGGGCGCGCGGCCGGAAATAATTCCGGAGGCGGGATCCAGTTTCAGGGAGGCAGGCAGGTTTTTCGCGCTGAAACGGATGGGACGAACCCCTGTACAGGGGATTCGATAGAGGAAAGGATGGCCGGGGCGAACGCCGTATATGGCGGGTCCGTTGATGCGTGGCGTTGCGGGTGCGGGGGGAGTACGCAGAGCGGTTGAAGCGGCGAACGTGGCCGCGGCGAACGTGGGCGCGGCGAAGGTGAAGCAGAAACTCGAGAGGATGAGAAGAGCGGCCAAAGAAGAGTAGGAATTTCTGTTGCTCATCGGGATGTACTGTCCTCGCATTTGTCCTGTTCGGAAAGCCGGGGTCGCGGATGGCGAAGCATTGTGACGTGCGGATCTCCGGTTGGACTCTACTAACAGTACGTCATTCCGCGTGGCGCGAATCGAGATGCGGTGTATGGGTGAGGGCTGAGGCATTTGTCGCGGATTTCGGGGGTTACGTGGTACCATGAAGCAACGCTCAGTGATTTGGTTGTGAGCCGTGCCTGCCAGTGATACCCGGCAAGCCGTCCGCAGTTGCACCCTCCCAAGCCTCTACAGCGTGATCGCTCGCAGATTTTTGCGTTGCGATGCGGTGAAGCGATGCGCTTCCCCTTACCAGCTGTCATGCGGCATCCGAGGTCGACTCAGTTCTTCGTATCGACCCCTAGAGCTTTCTAAAACGCGATTGTACGAATCGTTTCCTGAAAACTCCGGTACCCCCTTGCGGTAGTTCTCCTTACCTTTGAGCGGCCACGAAGACCGTAAGAGGCAAGCAGTGTGTTCCGCCCCAACTGCCAAGCGGGTGCAAAGCAGAGCAGGCGCGGAAACTAAGGAAAACCTTGAGTCAATTTATAGATTTCACTCTTTTGCCTGCTCTCCAGAAAAAGCTGGCGCAGGCCAATTTCATTACCCCTACCCCGGTACAGGACGGCGCAATTCCGCCGGCGCTTGAGGGCCGGGACGTGCTGGCAACGGCGCAAACCGGCACCGGCAAAACGCTGAGCTTCTTGATTCCGATTATCGAAGCGCTGCAAAAAATGCCGAAACAGCCGGAGCAGAATGCGGGGCAGCGGCCGGGTTCGCAAGGACGCGGCAAGAGCCCGTTCGCTTTGATCCTGCTGCCGACGCGCGAGCTTGCGATGCAGGTGGAGCAGGCGTATCGCAAAATTGCGCTGGATTCTTCGGTACAGCCCGCGCTGGTGGTGGGCGGACTTTCCGAAGGCCCGCAGCTGCAGGCGATTCGTCGCGGGGCACGGATCATCGTTGCCACTCCGGGGCGCCTGGAAGACTTTCTGCGCCGCAAGCTGGTGCAGCTCGATCAGGTGCAGATTCTTGTGCTGGACGAAGTGGATCGCATGCTGGACATGGGATTCAAACCTGCGATCAAGCGCATTGTTACGGCGCTGCCGGCACAGCATCAGACGCTGTGCTACTCGGCAACGCTGGAGTCGCCGGTTACGGAAGTGGTGCGTGACTACCTGAGGAATCCTGTGCGCATCGAGATCGGTTCGGTGCTGAAGCCGGCGGAAAATGTCCGTCTGCAGACGTTCGAAGTTTCGAACGACAAGAAAATGCCGCTGCTTGAGCACCTTCTGCGCTCCGAAGCGGGCAGCTTTCTGGTCTTCGTCCGGACGAAGCATGGCGCGGACCGGGTGGCGAAAAAGCTGAGTCTTTCCGGCTGGAATACGACCCGCATTCATGGGGATCGTACCCAGGCGCAGCGCAGCGCAGCCTTGAAGAGCTTTTCGCAGGGGCAGCATCGCGTACTGGTGGCGACCGACGTGGCCGCTCGTGGTATCGATGTGGCGCATATCGCGCATGTGGTGAACTACGACATGCCGAAGATGGCGGAAGACTTTGTGCATCGGGTTGGCCGCACCGGACGGGCGTCGAAAAGCGGCGTTGCGTCGACCTTTGCAGCGCCAGAAGAACGCGGCGATCTGCGGAGGATTGAACGGGCGCTGAAGATCACCATGGAGCGTTTCCGGGTGAAGATTCCGTTGACGGCGTAAGGCGAACTACCGTTGAATAAATCCAAGGCGCTTCCGCTTAATGCGGAGGCGCCTTTCTGTGTGAAACTGCTATTATGACCATTATGACCACAACGAGAGAGAAACGCTTGCATAAACAGCAAGCAGAACTTTGGACCGTGGCAGAAGCCAAAGCGCACTTCAGCGATCTGGTGGAAAAGGCAAAGTCGCAAGGACCGCAAACGATCACGCGTCACGGGAAAACCACGGCTGTGCTGGTATCGGCGGAGGAATGGACGCGCCGCTCGCAGCGCAGGGGCAGCCTTACGGAATTCCTGTCCCAATCTCCTTTGGCTGGTTCTGGGCTTGAGATCGAACGGAGTTCCGATCTGCCAAGAAAGAATGGGCTGTGAAGTATCTGCTTGATACAAATGTCATCTCGGAATGGAGCAAGCCACGCCCAGATTCCGCGGTCTTGAACTGGTTAAATGCCGCAAACGAAGATTACCTGTTTCTGAGCGTGATTACGCTGGGTGAGTTGTGGCACGGAATCGAGCGATTGCCCCAAGGTAAAAGACGAACTGCACTGGCCCAATGGGTTGAGGAGGATCTGGCTGCGCGTTTTGAAGGACGATTCATCGGGATCGACGAACGGATCGCGAGGAGCTGGGGTGTTCTGGTGGCTGAAAGTCAGCGACAAGGGAGGACGATGCATGCCGTGGACGCTTTGTTGGCGGCAACGGCAGATACTTATTCCCTTACGTTGGTTACGCGGAATACGAAGGATTTTGCTGATGGCGGAGTTCGAGTATTGAATCCGTTCGGGTAAAGTGGGATGTCGCCCGTGTTTGCGTTAAAACAGTGAGTTATCGACGCTCTCTGGAGAACTACGTTGCGAACTCGCGTTCAGTAGCAGCAACGCAAATATGATCGGAAGTCCCCACAACCAGGCGCATGTTTTTGCGATTTTTGGCAGAAGGTCGATCCACTTGGCAGCGCCTGGTTGACTTACATTTGGAGCATATGCCGACAGATCCTCTAACCCGCCACTCAATAGGCTGACGCCTACGCTTAAGAGCATCCAGACGGCCGCAAAGCGAGGTTTAAAGAAGCTAAATAGGATTGCCGCCATTTGGCTCCAGAACGTAACGATAGGGAAGGTGTAAGCCGATGGCGATTCGTTGCTTCTGGAAGAAAAGGTGAACGCTACTCCCCAAAACATGCCCCAGGGCACGATCAAAACTGTACCTATCGCGCTAATGAGCAGATGCCATTTCCTATGCTGGATATTTGCCATAGCCCGCTCTCTTTTAGCAGTACTGGCCAATTTGTGTGGAAGCAATCGAGTGAAGTGTACCAACGCGGTTTCCAGAACGGCATTGAAAAATTCGGGCGGCAGCGATCAATGTGCCCGGTATGGCGTCTGGCTGTCCCTTAACATATACTGATCGAAGCCATAAAATTGTTTTAGATTGGACTCACCATGCCGAAGTTGAAGACGCACAAAGGTGCGGCGAAGCGCTTTAAGAAGACCGGAACCGGTAAGGTCAAGCGCGGCCAGGCCTTCATGCGGCACATCCTTACGTCGAAGGCTACCAAGACCAAGCGGCACCTTGCCGCATCTGCAATGGTCTCGGCTGCCGACCTGCCGAAGGTGCTGCGCATGATTCCTTACGCCTGATCGGCTTTGTACAAGCATGGGCCCGCAGGCGTTCGAGGCCCCCGGAAGAGAATTTTCCGAGAGATCAGAGCAAGCAAAAGCGAGTGAAGAGGCGATCGGGTTCAAGAGACCTTCCTGCCTCCAGCCGCATACAAACGAAACGCAAAAACGGAGAAACCCACTATGCCCCGCGTAAAACGTGGCAACAAACGCAAAGAATATCGCAAGAAGATCCTGAAGCGCGCCAGCGGATACTTCCTGACGAAGTCGAAGCTGTACCAGGCGGCGGAGGAAGCGGTCGAGCGCGGGTTGAAGTTCGCCTATCGCGGCCGCAAGGAAAAGAAGCGCCAGTTCCGTTCGCTTTGGATCGTCCGCATTGGCGCAGCGGCCAAGCTGAATGGCATGAGCTATTCGCAGTTCATCCACGGCCTGAAGGTCGCCGGGGTCGAGCTGGATCGCAAGGTCCTGGCCGACATCGCTGTGAAGGATGCGGCGGGGTTTACGGCGCTGGCGGAACAGGCGAAGACGGCGCTGAAGACTGCCGCGTAACCTAGTCGGATGGGAAGCAACAGAGGCTCGGATGGGAAGCAAGAGGCCCACTGTGAAGTGGGCCTCTGTTGCTTGCGTTCACACTATGCGCGGCGACGGCTGCGGACGAGATCGACGGCGGCGAGAAGCGCGATGAGTGCGATCAACCCCTGAGAGATGACGCAGTAGAGGCACCAGACCTCCAAAAGCGACGCTTCGATGTGCGACAGGTAGAGCGCGAACCCCAGGCCTAGAAGAGCCAGGATGAGCGTCCACTGCCGCCTGCGGAAGAGCGCCAGAATGGCAATCGCCAGGTATCCGGCGACGCCGATGGCAGCCACCGGAACGCCGCGGATCATGGAATAACGGCTGTGGTTCACGATGCCGCAGTCCCAGTGCGCATTGATGTCGCAGGGCTCTGTTTTGTTGGAGTAATGAACCTGCCAGGCGAGGGATGAGACGACGATGCCCGCCACGGCCAGCAGAAAAATGATAGTCCGCAATGTTTTCTCCTCTTCCCGATTTGACCATGATCGCCATGTGCGGCAAAGGACCATTTTGCAAAAATAAAGCCGCATTTCCGCATCTCTCAGTTATGCTCGGACAAAGCCAAATGTCTTCCAACCAAATACCCACCTTAGAGAGCTATGAACCGGGCTCGCTCGATGCAGCGTTTCACTCCTTGAACCAGGAGCTGGCCGAGGAGGCTCAATCGCTTCGGACGCCGGAGGATCGGGAGCAATTCCGCCTGCGCTGGCTGGGCCGGAAACAGGGGCGGCTGAAGAGCATCAGCGATGCCTGGCTGAAGACCGCGCCGCCGGAGGCACGGAAGACGCTGGGGCTGCACTTCAACCAGCTGAAGCAGCAGATTGAGCGGGCGCTTGAAGCAGATTCGGCGAGTGCGAGTGTTCCCGCACCGGATCTCGATGCGATCGACATCACTCTTCCCGGCATTCGGCCCGAGCTTGGGGCGGAGCATCCGTTGATTCGCACCATGCAGGAGATCGTCGCGGTGTTTGAGCGGATGGGATATTCGGTCGGCGTGGGACCGGAGGTGGAGACGGATTATTACAACTTCGAGTCGCTGAATTTTCCGCCGAACCATCCGGCGCGCGACACGCAGGACACGCTGATCATCGCCGGGCAGGAGCATCGGCCGTTGCGGGATCGTTTGCTGCTGCGCACGCACACCTCCCCGGTGCAGATTCGGACGATGGAGCGGCAGCCGCCGCCGGTGCGCATTGTGATTCCCGGCAAGGTGCATCGCAATGACGCCGCGGACGCGACGCATTCGCCGATTTTTCATCAGGTGGAAGGTTTGTGCGTGGATGAGAACATCACGTTCAGCGATTTGAAGGGAACGCTTGACCATGCGATGAAGGAGCTTTTCGGTTCCGGCGTGCGCACGCGATTTTTTCCCTCTTTCTTTCCCTTTACGGAGCCCAGCGCGGATGTGCAGATCAGCTGCATTTTCTGCGGCGGCAAAGGCTGCCGCAAGTGCAAGCATTCCGGGTGGATCGAGTTGCTGGGCTGCGGCATGGTTGATCCGGCGGTATTCGAATTTGTTCGTGGAAAACAGCCGGGCTATGACTCGAGCAAGATATCCGGATTCGCATTCGGAATGGGAGTGGACCGGATCGCGATGATGAAGTACGGCATCAGTGATATCGGCCTGCTGTATTCCGGCGACATGCGGTTTCTGGAGCAGTTCGCATGAAAAATATTCCGGCGTCGCTGCGGCCTGATTCCTCTCCCCGCAAGGGTTCGAACCGTGGGGGCGAGGATGAGTTGACGCGACATCCTAGTGCCGGTGGCAAGCGCGGGATGATGTCGAGCTACGGCGTGCTGATTGCGCTTTGTCTGCTGCTGATCGTTGCATGCCTGCTGCCTGCGATCAAAGTGTGTTTGCAGTCCATAGCTCTTTTGCTGGAGTGCAATGGCACTCGGCCACCGCGGGTTCTACAACCCGTGCTGGATACGAACCTGATTACCGAGCAGGTAACGATTCCCGCTGCCGACGGCCAGACGATCAATGCGACGCTTTACACGCCGACAAGCCATCTGAACGCTCCAGGGCTGGTGATCGTTCATGGGCTGGATGCTGGAGGCATGAGGTCGCTGCTGGCTTACGGTCAGGTTGAGGCCTCTACTGGTTTACGCGTGCTGATACCGGATATCGCCCCGCTGAAAAGCTATAGTGTGGGGAACGTCAATCTTTCAGACGTAAATATCATTGGCGCATCCACGCAATGGCTGGCGCATAGAACAGGGCGCCCGGTGAGCCTGATGGGGATCAGCTTCGGTGGAGGTCTGGCGCTGGTCGCGGCGGCGAGAAAAGAAAATGCTCCCAACGTGAAGTTGGTGTTCGATGTGGGAGGCTATGACGACTTGTCGAGAGTAGCCAATTTCTATGTGAATGGGACGGACGAAGGGCCGAAGGGCGAGAACACGAAAGTGCGGCCGAACCGCTGGGCGTCCTATTTTCTGGAATATACGGATCTGGTGATGCTGGGCACTCCAGAGGACATTGCGGCGTTGCAGCCGATTCTAAAAGACAGGATTATCAATGCGGCCCACCATCCCAGGCACGAGAAGGAAATAATTTCCGGGTTAGTCGCCAAGTTGACGCCGGAAGAGGCTCGCAAGCTGAACGCTATTCTAAGTGACAATAAACTGGATTTCGCGGAGATATTCCAAAAAACCAAGCCTCAACTGGAGGAAGTATCTCCGCATGGAAATCTGGAAGGTCTCACGGCTCCCGTTTATATCCTTCACGGAATGTATGACGACGTCATCCCTTCGGAAGAAGCGCTTTGGCTCGAAAAGGATCTCCCTGCGGGAAGATTGAAGATGGTGCTGGTGACTCCTCTGGTGTCTCATGTTGCGCTGAAGGGAAGTTCCGTCACCTGGAAAGATAAGTGGTCGCTCTTGTATTTTATGTACAAGGTACATTACGCGGAACTGGAGCCTTATGCGGCGAGCACGCATGGAAGAGAAGTCGCATACACGGCTATAGGCTCGATGGCTGCTCTGATGCTATGTATCTTGGTCGTTCTAGGGTACGTGCTCCTGGGGAGAACTAGAATGTTAGAAGTGAAATGAGGCAGGCGATCGAACGGATAACAGCATTGAGATAAAAAGTCCTCTGCATTCGTCCCCATTCCAGCCGCAACTCACCCGGGTATAAGCATTCGTATGAAAATCCTTTCCAAATGGCTGCGCGCCTATCTGCCTGCGTTAAGTGTTTCTGACCGTCAGCTTGCCGATGATCTGACGCTGAGGGGCATTGCGGTGGAAGGTGTGTTTGATCTGGGCGAGAGTGACGGCTCGCTGTTTGAAATGGACATTACGACGAACCGCGTCGATGCGATGAACCACTATGGGATTGCGCGAGAGGCAGCGGCAATCTATGGGCTTCCACTTGAGCCTATGGGGGCGTCATTGCCTGCTGCGGTTCCCGCGAAGCAGGTGTTTCCGGTACGCATCGACGCGGCTGAGCTTTGCGGGCGATTCACGGCGCGGGTCCTGCGCGGAGCGAAAATCGAAGCGTCGACCGGAGAGGTCGCCGAATATTTCGCGCTGCTGGAGCAGAAGATGATCAGCAACGCGGTCGATGCCACGAATTTTGTCACGATGGCGATGGGTCATCCGACGCACGCGTTTGATCTTGACAAAGTGGAAGGCGGAATCGTCGTGCGCCGTGCGCGCGCGGGCGAGCGGCTGAGGCTGCTCGACGGGACGGAACGCACGCTGGTCGCGGATGATCTGGTTGTCGCGGATGAGAAGAAGGCGCTGGCGCTGGCGGGCGTGATGGGCGGCTGGGACACGATGATTACGGCGGGGACGCGGAATGTTCTTGTCGAAGCGGCGTGGTTCGATCCGGGTACGGTGCGGCGGTCCGCGCGGCGGCACGGCCTGCACACCGATGCATCGCATCGATTCGAACGAGGCGCGGACTTCGCGGCACCGCCGCTGGCATCCGCGCTGGTCAGCCAATTGATTTTGAAAGCCGGCGGAGAGATTGAGGGCGAGCTGGTCGATGTTGTCGTTCCGGAGTGGGCTGCGCGCACCGTGGGCCGGCCTGCGGTCGCCCTGCAGATGGGCGAAGTTGCGCGCATCCTGGGTGAAACGGTAGCGGGCCAGCCGATCGATGCGGCGACGGTGGAACGGTATCTGACGGCGCTTGGCGCAGGCATTCGGAAACAGGCGGGGGAAAGCTATGCGGTCACTCTGCCGAGCTGGCGGCTTGATCTCGAGCGCGAGATCGACCTGATTGAAGAAATTGCGCGGCTGCATGGCTACGACCGGTTTGCGAACACGCTGCCCACGTTTGCCGGCAGCGTGGTTGAACTGCCGTGTGCGGCGAAGGAACGCATGCTGCGGCGCAAGCTTCTGGGTTCCGGGTATACGGAAGCGATCAGCAGCACATTCTGTTCTGCAACCGACGCGGTTACGTTTTCGAGAGAGAAGAATTCTCAGGTGCGGCTGGGCAACCCTCTAAGCGAGGAAGTGGGCTACCTGCGACCTTCGCTGGTGCCGGGAATGCTGTCGATGCTGGGGCATAACCTGAATCGCGAAGTGGACAATGTGCGGCTGTTTGAAATGGGCACAATCTTCAGCGCGACGCCCGGCAACATCGATCGGGTGCATGAAAAGCAGTCACTGGCGATTGGCGCGACAGGGGCGGCGGTTGCGGCGCATGCGAACGCCGCCGGCCGCGAGTACAGCTTCTACGATATGAAAGGGATTGCGGAGGAATTGCTGGCGAGCTTCCGAACGGAGTCGATTTATTTCGACACGTTTCCGGCGCAGACCGGATTGATGCCGGCATGGCTGCATCCGGGGCGATCGGTGCGCGCGGTGTGCGATGGCGAGACGGTGGGATTTTTTGGGCAGCTCGCTCCGGAGGAATTGAGACAGCGCAAGCTGCGGCAGACGATTTTTGCCGGGGAGTTCGACCTGGAACGGCTGTACCGCCATGCATTGCGCAGTCCCGTGGTCCGCGAATCATCAAAGTTTCCGGCGGTGGTGCGCGATTTCTCATTTCAATTTCCGGACGCGGTGCGTTGGCAGCAGATTGCCGACGCGATTGCTTCGCTTGATATCGAAGAGATGCGCAGCCTGGAACCGCTGGAAATGTTTCGGGATGAAAAGAACGCCGGCTATCACGCGATGCTGCTGCGGGCGGTGTTTCAGGCGCAGGAGCGGACGCTACGCCTGGAAGAGCTGCAGAGCTGGGCGCATCGGATCTTTGCAGCGTTGATGGAACTGGGCGGGCAGCCGAGGTTTCCTCTGGAACTGCTGTAGGCTGCGGCTCGGCCATCGAGCTGCTGCGATGCGCCCCCGGCTTTTGTTTGTTGCCGCCGACAGATTCGGCTCGAAGCGCGTCATGGCGCTATACTGCGCGAAGAGCATCTTATTTATTTATGACAGCGACCATGACGAAAGAGCAGGAGTTGACGGCAGCGGTGGATACATTTGCCGCGTTAGAGCAGCGCGTCGTTCGCGCGATTGAGCTGCTGAACCGGGAGCGGGAACAGCGTACGGCGACGGAGAAGCAGCTGGCGAATTTGCGCGAGCAACTGGAAGCACAGCACGCACAGGGCGCTGCGCTGCGCCGGGAAATCGAGGAGCTGAATCACGAGCGGGATACGGTCCGGACCCGCGTGGAGCGGTTGATGGCATCGCTTGACGCCATTGAAGCTTCCTGATTCGAGCAGCTTCGGCAGAAGGCGCGCAGCACGGGGGAGCGAGTATGAGCCGCAGCGAAATTGAAACGAACCCGCCGGGCGAGCAGCAGCGCCTGGATGAGACCGACCATTCAGCGAACGGCGAAGCGGGTGCGGGGCAGTCTCGCGATGATGCGCCGCAGGGGCCGGCATACTGCAACCTGGTGGTCGACATCTACGACCAGATGTATCACCTGCGCGGGCCGGACCCGAAATACCTGGAGCAGTTGTCCGCTCTGGTGGATGCGAAGATGCGGGCTGTGGCGAAGCATGGCAAGACCGTCGACTCCCTGCGAGTGGCGGTGCTGGCTGCTTTGAATATTGCGGACGAGCTGGTCACGCTGCAACAGCAGCGCGATGCGTTGGCGGGAAATGTTGCGCGCAATATTAAATCGCGCACGGAGACGCTGGCCGAAATGCTGGATGCGGCACTGGAAGGCAACCGCAAGGCCGGCTGACTTACGGGGTTCGGGATCGTCTCCCATCCCGATCGAACACGAGCGATGTTGCGCTTTGTCTGCGAGCCGCGAGATTCTTCGCCTGCCGGCTCAGGACGACAAATTATTTCTTCAGCAGCTTGTCAATAAAGCCAGACTTCCTCTTTTAACATCTGCGTTGTTTCGATCCGCCAGGGAACGAACTCTACGCGCGCTGGCCGCTATTTCTGCCGGTAGAAGATGAGCGTCGAGCTCGGCGCGTCGGCGAGTTGAATTGGCAGGCGCGCCAGATCGCTGCCTTTCATCTCCCTGACGGGGGCTTTGTCGTAGGTGGTCCGAATTTCGACCTGATAGGAAGCATCGGGATTCAGATGCTTCAGACCAAGTTCCATGGTCGTGAAGGGGCTTTGAGGGCGGCGCAGAACGACGACGAGACCGTCATTCTTTTCCGGCCGGTTCCATTGCCACGCGGTCCAGGCCGTATCGCTCCGGCTATAGGGCAGCAGCGGATAGAAGTCTCCGTAGAAATAAGGCTGCACTTCGCGATACTCCCCGATAGCCTGCTTGATCCACGCAACCCATTCCGGATTGTTCAGCCCCGCAGCTCCGGGGCCTACTCCGTAGCCCACATCGTAGCCGAGGCGCATACCATACAAACTCTGTGGTGTTGTGTACGGCCCGGGCTTCGTCCATGGCTGGTCGGCCAGGCTATACGTCCCGAATCCCTCGTTTTCCGGCACCCAGTAGGCCAGCGCCTGCGTCATTGCCTGTTCGGCCAGCGTGTCGGCAAAGCCATGATCCGTTCTCCAGATGGAGAAGCTGCGCGACATCATTTCTATGTCGAGACGCCGTCCACCGCTGGCGCAGTTATCGATGTGCAGACCGGGATGGCGCGCCAGCAGATCGTCCCACATTTTGTAGAGACCCTCGATGTGGGCAATTTCGGTCATGCCGATACGGTCCGGCGCATCCGCCGTAGTCCAGTACAGTTCCGGTTTGAAATTGAAATCCTGCCGGTACCAGGTCATACCGAACTCGGTGATGAAATTGGAGACCATATCGGTAATGCCTTTACGAGCCGCCGGATTGCCAAGATTCGCAAACCAGGAATCGTTCGGCTTGTGCGGATTTTTCTGGATGAACCAGTCTGGATGATCACGGAGGATCTTTTTGCCTGGCATGGATCCTTCGGGCTCGATCCAGAGCGAAAAGCCGATGCCGTCGGCCTTCAAAGCATCGCCCAGCGGCTTAATTCCCTTCGGATAATAGAGCGTGCTGTAAAACCAGTCGCCGCGATTCCTCCACCAGGAGCCGGTCGATTCCGGTCCCGTCGAGGCCCCGTACCAACCCGCGTCCACGGCATACATGTCGACCGGAATTTTATGGTCGTGAACCCATTGGATGAAAGCGAGCTTGTCGGCAATCGGCTCCGAGCCCCAGCTGCCAAACATGACCGGGCCTCTCAACGCCTTGCCGTCGACCTGGGGTGAATAGTGCGCGAACAAGAGACGCCGCCAGCTATTTTGCGAGTCCTGCCAGTTCCCTCCCGTCCAGCTCATGAGCACGATGCGCGGCGTACGAATTTCTTCGCCCGGATGCAGCAGCAGATGCGTCGCCTTCATGCCGCTGGTCATCGAAATCGTTTTGCCATCGTCGGCGTAGGTAAAGTCGGCCTTCCAGTTACCCGTCCAACCAATGGCACCGATCAGTCCATGGTCGCCGGTCTGCAGGTTGAAGAAAGGCAGCGTATTCGTGTTGGAAGAATCTCCCAGGAGAGATTCCATGTGGGCACCATCGCCGGGGCCGAACTTCTCCTCCAGCGGGGTGAAGTCATCCGCGCTGTTGTTGCTGCCGCGCGCATGGCGGATCAGGCAGTCGCCATCCGACGCTGGAATTGCCCAATTCAGCGGCAGAATATTTTCGATGATTGGAGTGTCTGAGGTACCGTCGTTTTTGAAATAAAGAACCCAGTCGACAACGTTCGGGAAATTGGGGTAGAGACGAACTTCGGCGGTAACTTTCAGATGAGTGGCCGGATCCGTGTAGATATACCGGCGAGTTTGCCCCTTCCTTCCCGCCGCCGTCTCCTGCGATGTCTGCCACGTGGACAGAATCTGCGAGGAATCCTTGCCGTCATATTTGAACGAGAAAGGAACGTGCGCCGGCTGCCACAGATCCGGAGAAGTGAGGCCGGGCGCCATGGTCTGACTTAGACCGCTCGCGGCGCTACAGAGGAGGAAAAGGAGAGCCAGCGAAAATCCCAGAAAGCGTCCGGGCTTGAGGGTTCGAGTCATGAGGCACCTGCGCAGATTGAAATGGTCGGGCAAAAGGTAGAACAAGAACGAATGGTGCGAGGTCGATGGACTGTACCGTTGGCTGCACATCGAAAGAGGTAAATGGCAGAAACGAACAGGTGTGTTGCGGAGACCTGTTCGTTTTCGCGGTTATCTTGAAAGCCGAAGCATGACGACCCCGTGGCTCGGGACGGTAGCGGTGTAGGAGCCTTGCAGCGTACCAATATCTTTATGCGACCACAGGTCGCGGGCGTGAACGGAACCTTCGAACCCGACGGATTTGAGTTGGACAGTTATCGGATAGGGGAAATCGTCGCGGTTGAAGAGGGCGACAGCTTTCGCTCCACCCTGAAGAGGCTTCATCCAGACTTCGAAGGGTCCGGTAGCGCTGACGCGATCGCCTTCAATACCGAGACGATCCTGATCGACGGCGATCACATCCTTGTTCATGAGAATGCTCTTCGTGGTGTCGTCCATTTTGCTCAGGTCGTTGCCGGCGAGCAGCGGAGCGGCCAACATGGCCCACAGGCTCATATGGGTGCGGTACTCATCGGGGGTCATTTTGCCGTTGCCGACTTCGAGCATGTCGGGGTCATTCCAATGGCCGGGTTTGGCATATTTCGATAGGCCGGCCTGGCGGAATCCGATCATCGTCATGCGGTCGTAGTTGTCGCTGATATCGCCGGTGGTGCGCCAGAGATTTGCGCCAACCTGCGGACCCCAGCTCCACACCGCAGCAAGTCCATACTGGCAGAGGCTGTAGACGATGGGCCGGTGGGTGTTCAACAACGCGCGGTGCATTTTCCCGTAGGCCTGCTCCATCATCTGCCACTGCTTTTTCCGGTCGCCGGGGGCTTCTTTCTTCATGATCTTTTCATAACTGCAGAGATCATATTTCAGATAGTCGATGCCCCATTTTGCATAGGTATTCGCATCCTGCTGCTCGTGGTTATAACTTCCCGCGTAGCCGCCGCAGGTTTTCGGTCCCGGCGAGGAATAGATGCCGAGCTTCAGACCTTTGGAATGGACATAGTTGGAGAGGGCCTTCATATCCGGGAATTTGCTGTTGGTCTGGATATTGCCCTGGGCATCGCGCTCGCCTTCCCAAGTGTCGTCAATGTTGACGTAGATGTATCCGGCATCCCGCATTCCGCTTGCGACTATGGCGTCGGCGGCCGCGCGGACGTCGGCGTCGGTCACCTTCTCCGCAAAATGATTCCAGCTATTCCAGCCCATCGGCGGGGTGGCGGCGAGCGACACGGTTTGCGCCTGGGTCGCAGGTTGCGCTGAAAAGATGAATGCAAGCCCCGCAACCAACGAGAGGAAGAAAATGAAACGACGCCGGGAATCCATATTTATCTCCTTACTTCTGTTCTGATCGATACAAGAGCAATACTTTACCACTCTGTGAGTGGGAAGCAGCCGCTGATAACCGAATTGAGCGTGATTCAGGCAGGCGTGAGTGCATTTCTCGACCGCGACTGATGTCACCAGAGCGTCGGTTGCCAGTAGTTTCAATTTTGATCATTGACGAGCGTTTTCAAAACTGATATTAAATCGGATTAATAAATTTGGGTAGACTAAACACCTGAGAAGCGGGAGACACTATGCTGGATACGCGAGGTCGGATCGCTGAAGATCGCACCAGTTCCAAAGCGATGCCTGGCACGCGCCAGCATCTGTGCTGAGGCGCTCGCAGAAACGGACGCAGAGTTCCACCCGGGAGTCAACGCGAGTTCCAGCAGACAAAGAAAGACTTTGCGAACGGGGCTTCGGGCATTTTCCGCTGTTCGCAAGCTGGAATGGTCGGGCAGATCCAGGTGTTATGAAAATCAGATTCCGGGACATGAGCGAAATTGAGCAAATTAAGCTCCAATAGCAGACGTGTGACACTTTCGGATGTGGCGCGGGCGAGTGGTTTCTCGCCCACCTCGGTCTCGCTGGTGCTCAACGAAGCTCCTTTGTCGCGCTACATCTCGGCAAAGACCAAGCAGAAGATCACCGAGGCCGCCTCGCGCCTGGGGTACCGCCCCGACATGTTTGCGCGCTCCCTGCGCAGCCAGCGAAGCCAAACGATCGGCGTGCTGGTTATCGATCTGGCGGACCCTTTCTGCACGGTCATCCTGCAGGGTATCGAGCGCAAGCTGCTGCCAACGAGTTATCTGCCGATCGTGATGGATGCTCATAACCAGCCCCAGCAGCTTGAGCGCTATCTCGAAATGATGATCGAGCGCCGCGTGGAAGGCCTGATTACGGTGGCCAACTGGCTGCTGTTCGACATTACGTTGCTGGAGGAAATTGACGATCGGCGGATTCCGACGGTGGTGGTTGGGCGCGACCTTGAATCGCCCACGGTCAATTCCGTGCTGGTCGACAATGAAGCGGGCGGATACGCGGCGCTGCAGCATCTTTACGAGCTGGGGCATCGGGAGATTGCAATGGTGCGAGGTCCCCGGCGCGTGGGCGATAGTCGAATCCGGTGGAAAGGGATTCGGCGGTTTGCCAAGGAGGCAGGCCTTCATCTGAACCCGGCGCTGATTCACGATCTGCCGGGCACGACGGGATCGAACTCCGGTTTCGAAGGCGGTTTGCGATTGACGCGTGCGCTGATCCAGTCTGGCGAGCCGTTCACAGCGCTGATCGCATTCGACGACCTGACAGCCTATGGCGCGATTCGGGCGCTGTCGCAGGCCGGGCGCCGGGTGCCGGAGGATTGCTCCGTCATAGGCTTTGACGATATTCCAGCCGCGGCATTCAGCACTCCTGGACTGACGACGATCCATCAGCCGATGGCCGAGATGGGTGAATATGCTGCTGGGTACATTCTGAAACACCTGGAGCAGCCGGGTGAGGATGGGGCGCAGCCGTATGGAGATGGACACTTGATGGCTCCCACATTGGTGGCTCGCGATTCTACCGCGCGCAGGAAACAGGCGAGTGGGAAGAAGGCGTAGAAGCGGCTGCAGGCTTGGCTGAGGGCATGCGAAGCGCTGCGTGGCGCGGGGCCAGCGAGTGTTTTGCTCTACGGGCGCGGTCCGGGTGGGGTCCCGATTTGGGATGTTGTCGTGTTGAGCTAAGTCCACCTAACATAGCAGAACAATTTAAATAAACGATTTAATACTTGACAGACCGAAGTTGCGGGAGCAGGATTGTTTTCATATCAAAAGGTGTAATGAAGAATGTAAGCGAACCGGCGAGGGAAATGGACACAAAGGAATAAGGCGGCGCGATCTTTTGGCTGCCGCTGCTATGGGAAGGAGTTTCACTGCCCGGCTGCGGGATGAAACTCGGAATTGATTCTCCGATCGCCAGTTCCTGCTTTTGGTCCGTCGCGTACAGATCGTCCGACTGGACCGCCTAGATGTATCCGTTTTCTGGAAAGATTGTTGACCTGGGCCGCTTATCGCTCGCGCCCAGGCAAATAGAAATTGTCCGTCCATTCAAAAAGGTTGATTTTAGGGGGAGTTTGATGAGAAAAAATCTTATAGCGATGTGGCTCTGCTGCCTCGTTCTATTCTTTAGCGGCGCAGCAGCTGTTGCCCAGACAATTACCGCGTCCATACGCGGAACCGTGACGGACCCGAGCGGCGCAGTTGTAGCTGGAGCGGATGTCACCGCCACCAATGTCGCCACCAATGTCGCCAGCCACACGACCAGCAACAAGAGCGGTCTGTACAACTTCCAGTTTCTGACGCTCGGAAATTACACCGTCACTGCGACAGCGACCGGCTTCAACAGCACTTCGGTCGGCCCGATCCACCTGCAGATTGACCAGATCGCCACCGTCAACCCGCAACTGTCGGTCGGAACGGCTTCCACTACGGTCAACGTCGCAGCGGGCGCGGGCGCGATTCTGAATACGGAAAATGCCACGCTAGGAACCAGCATCAGCGCGAATCAGTTGCAGAACATGCCGTTGCCTGGGCTGAACGTCTTATACGCCTCCATGTTTGTGCCGGGTGCAGTCAATCCCACTTCTCTCCGCCATGGGTGGGCTTTGCCGGATCGTACCGCAATATTCTAGATGCAAATAGCGGGATTCCAACTGGGATTCCGTCCTTCAATGGCAACCGTCAGCAGGGCAATAACTTCGTTCTGGACGGTATTGAAATCAACGAGACGATCAGCAACACCAGCGGTTATAACCCATCCCCGTATTCGCTCCAGGAGATGCGGATCATCACCGGCAATGCCGATGCTGAGTATGGAAACGTAGCTGGCGCGGAAGTGCTCATGGTCAGCAAGTCGGGAACCAACCACTTCCACGGCAGCGCCTTCGAATATTTCGAGAACCAGAACTTCGCCGCCAACTCCTGGAGCAACGATTACCAGGGTCTGACCAAAACGAAGTTCCATCAACATCAGTTTGGCGGAGCCATCGGCGGGCCGATCTTCAGGAACAAGCTGTTTTTCTTCGCCGATTATGAAGGATTTCGGATATACCATCCCAACGAGTGAGGCGACAGCAAGCGTTCCCGACGCTGGATGAGCGCGCCGGCAACTTCAGCGAACCGGCGGCCGTCGAAGGGTATTCGATCTGCGACACCTCGAACGGGACCAATAACGACACTCATGTATCCGAACAACACGATTCCTGCCATCGTGAACCCGGTGGCCACTCTATCTCTTTGCTCACCCGAATCTCTTGCCGCTGCCCGAATCCATCCAGCCGAATCCCGGCACCGTGTCACAGGGACAACTATGTCGGACCCTACTGCTAGCCACCATATCAACGATCAGGGCGATGGACGCATCGACTACACGCTCAGCAGCCACGACACGTTGATGGTCAAAGGTACCTACGGAGATGCGCACGATGCCACAACCAAGCAACCCCTTCACTATCAGCTTGTTCCCAGTGAATCACGACTACCCCTTCGCTATGGGCGTGATCGACTGGATCCACACCATTTTCGCCATCGCTAGTGAATGAACTTCGTGCTGGATATTCGCGCATCGTCGCAGAATACGGAAACATCGGATCCCACTGGCGTGTTCGGGAAGAACGGCGATAGCATCGTCGGAATCCCATTTCCGAACCAGCCCATTGTTGGATTCACCCAGATGTTATCTAGCGGATCGGACAATGGCAGCTACGGTAACGATATTAGCGCCGGCAGCTAAGGCCATTGACAATAACTTCGATTATGGGGATGACGTTACCTGGGTGCATGGAAAACACATCACCCGATTGGCGCGCAGTTCGTCCGCTACCAGGAGAATTATGTCCAACCCGGCAATCTCGGCGGACTATTGGGCATATTTCACCTATGGCGGCCAATACACCGCAGGTCCGGGCTAGCGTTTTCCCGGCGAAGGTTATGCCGACTTTGAACTGGATAAGGCGGCATTCCGCACAGGTCAGCGGTGTCAGCGGCGCATTTGGATCGCGGCAATGGCGCGATGCGTACTACGTCCAGGACGACTGGAAGGTGCTTCCGAACGTAACGTTGAATCTTGGTTTGCGGTATGCCTACGACCAGCCCATGTATGAGGCCCACGACAAAATGGTCACCGTCGATCTAAAGAAGGCTTATTTTGCGCCTGTCGGCACGGATCCCGCCACCTTGCTGGAGTTCGCCGGAAAGAATGGCAACAGCCGGGCGCTGGTCAACCCGTTCTATTACCAGTTCATGCCGCGTGTTGGCTTTGCTGCCCAGGTCACTCCCCGCGTGGTCATTCGCGGCGGATACAGTATCACCGACGATTCTGAAGGTACGGGCAATGGCCTGCGAATGACCCAAAACGCGCCCTTCAACTGTGTCGTTTACAAATAACTTGGCAGGCCCACAGGCAACCAGTGGAGCGGCCTTTGAACGTAACCAATGGCTTTACCGCAACGACTCCCATTCCCGGCAACGGCACCCAGTACGATGTCTGGGACCCCAATTTCCGTCCCGGCCATGGTTCAGCAGTTCAACCTGACAACGCAGTATCTGCTTGCCAGCAAAACTTCTCTTCAAGTTGGCTATGTCGGCCAGGTTGGCCGGCATATTGCGGTACCCATACTCCTGAACCAGTACATCGCTCCGTTCCGGCGACGTGCGACGCCTGCTCGATACCACCGGTTGCGTCGATTTGGTCGCGCCGTATTACGCGCTGGTGGGCGGTAACAGCCAGATCGTTGAGACGCTTCGGAAGCGTATTCAAACTATCAATGCCTTGCAGACAACTCTTCATCAGCAGGAAACCGACGGTCTGGAATTCACATTGAACTACACCTGGTCTCGCTGCGATGACGAATAGCCCCGGTGGGTTTTTGGTGTCGTCGGAGTTAACGAGGGGCTTCAGTTTCTGGCAGAATGCGTATGACCCAGCAGCGGATTACGGCCCTTCGAGCTTTCGATGTCCGGAATAATTTCAGTGGAACGATTGTCTACCAGCTTCCGTTCGGCCATGGAAAGAAGTATGGCGCCAACTGGAACCGCCTGACCGACGACGCCGCTGGGCGGATGGGCAGTTGTCCGCTAATGTGTCGGCGATCAGCGGACTTCCTATTCTCATCCGTGCCAATGGAGACGGCAACCGGTCTGAACTCTGCCACGGCAATAGCAATTACAATTACGCTCAACGCGCCAACCAGTACCTTCATCTGAAGATTGTGAATCGCTCGCTGAATCACTGGTTCGGTACCGACCCATCCGCATTGCCGTGTAAAACACCTGGCGGCCGCATCAATGCAATGGCGTGCCCTGCGCCTACGGAGTACCTGCGGCAGACCAGAATGGAAATATCCAGTTTGGCAATGATCAGAACGGCTCTGAACGCGGTCCTGGAGGGAAAAACGTGGATTTGTCTCTCTTCAAAGGCATTCCGCACTGTGGGAAATCAATACTTCAAACTTCGCATCGATGCCTACAATGCATTCAACATCGCCAGTTATGCGCCACCGCCGAATTCGCGGGCTGGTCAGCGGCACGTTGGGCATTATCAACAGTACTGTGTCCGGGCCGCGGCAGCTGCAGATATCGGGCGTCTACACCTTCTAACTACAACGTCACTACTCCTACTTGTTCCGGTGGATTGTGTACCTTACAATCCACCGGAATTTTTTTGTCTGCCTGGCGATAGGAGGGAGCGCCCTCCACGCCTCGAAATTCTGACGCCACGCTCTCTTTCGATCAATGCCATGGTCGGTTTAGCCGGATTGTCCAGTTATGGACAGTATAAAAATCATGCAAAATCGTATTGGTTACCGTTTTTTCCCCGGCAACCAACTCGTCGCGTCTCGCGTAACTATCTTCGAATCAAGGATATGCAGACTGTCCGTTTTCGCACACTTCGCTGAAAACAGGCCGATCCAGCCCTCGTTACATGGCTGAAATCGTGTCCAATTCCGAGGCAACGGGCATGTCCCGGCACAAGCATTGGCCGGAGACGTGCGTTTCACATCCCGGCATGCACTCCCATTTTTCTTGTAAATGGAGCCAAACAAAAGAAAATTTCTGGCACA
This sequence comes from uncultured Acidobacteriota bacterium, assembly GCA_963744615.1. Taxonomy (GTDB): domain Bacteria; phylum Acidobacteriota; class Terriglobia; order Terriglobales; family Acidobacteriaceae; genus JAKAAZ01. The sequence continues at coordinate 28,028 of CAVUUE010000002.1, read as the reverse complement.
CTAAATGCGTCTGGCCCACTGCGTGCTTTTATGTTCCACGTGGAACATTCACGAGCAGGAAGTTTATCGTGTAAAAAAGCGAAGGGATCCTGTGGTCCGCTGAAGACCACAAGACCCTTCTTTTTTTTGCTGCGGATATCAAAATAAAATGCGGTCGCGAAACGGCAATTCGAGCATGTATCTAGAATGTCGCCGCGAGCGTTTTTTAGTAGTCAACTGCGATCAGCGCGTAGGTTTGCATTTCCGGTACGACAAACCTGGCGCCGTTGCTGCTATTACTGAACGTAAGCGGGTGGGGTGCTTCAGACTGGGGCGCATAGAGCGTCACCTTTGATGCCTTCGCATCGTTCGGCAAGGTAACCTGGGCCTGGATACTGGTGAGACGTGGAATGTTCTCTACGTTGTAGTTCACCAGATGGAGAAAGAATTTCCGATTTCGAGACTGAGCAGTACAGTTCGCGACCAGGTATTCGGGCCCCTCGAGGGCGAGAGGAATTCGGTCGTCTGCCGCCCAACGAACAGCATCGATAACGTCTTTCCAGTTCTTCGGCCGCTTCCAGAAAAGGTTGGTGATCTCGAAGAAAGGCTGAGTTGGCGGCATCGCTCCGTCGAACGGAAGCGCAGGCACATAGGCGACTTTGCCGAGGCCAACCTGTTTTCGAGTTACTGCTCCGGCCACGACGGTCTCAGCTACCACGCGCTCCTGATAGTTCGATGCGGAAGACTGATGATCCACCAGTCCCAATAAGCCGGGCTTGGTGCGCACGCGTCTCCACTCATCGTAAAGTCCTGTCTGCTCGGTGACGATCAATCCGCCGCCTTGGGAGACATAGCGGCGAATAAGAGTCAGCTGCTCATCGGACAGACATTCCGAATTCGGAAGAATGACGACCTTGTATTTTCCCAGATCCTGGAGATGCTCGTCGAAAATGAGCGCGAAAGGGATCGCTGACTGGATCAGCGCCTGCTCCACCAGAACAGTGCTCAATTGGGCTTGTGCATTGTTATAAGTCAGCGAAGCGTAGGAGCGAAGGACAGCAACCGGTGTCACATCTTCGCTGCCTGTGTAGCTGGCACGGTTCTTGCGATAGAAGTCGACATATTGGAGCATTGTCGGCGTAAGCGGGAATTGACCTATATAGCCGATGGTCTGGTTGAAGGCTAGGTCCTCTGCGATCGACAGAGAAATAGGCTGGGTAAAAGGAGTCAGGAGGACATTGTCGTAGGTGCGCGCGAGCTTGTAGCTGCGAATCTTGGTAACCAGGCGGCCATCCGCGTGGTAAGCCGGTGGATCGTCCTCCTCAGACCAGAACGATTCTGTGTACTTCAGCAGGCGGGCATGATCGATTGCCGCTTCCCATGGCCGATTTGCGCCGGTAATGCCTGCACAATTGATCTCGACGGCTACCTCCGGGTTCAGGGACCGAACATATCCGGACATCTGGCGAAGGGCATCCGACATGATCTGACAACGGTAGTCGACCCATTCCTGGATAGCCGGATCAAAGATGATCTGCATCTGGTCCGGTGGATTGTCGCGGTTCCATAGCGGTGGATTTACAAAATCGGTATTTTCAAAGCCAAACCGCTGGCGCCGCTGTTCGTCAGTGTATTTCGTCCTGAGGTATTTTCGAAAGCCCTGGGTACAGACTGGGCAATGGCAGGAATCCGGCTCATTATTCAGATCGAAATTATCGAAGTGAATGAAATCGGTTCCTACATCGACTACCGCATAGTGCACGATCTTCTTCAGGTAGTCGAGATACTCCTGGTTAGCAAAACACGGCCGGTAGCGGAAGGACTGTTGATAGGCGTAGGGGAGAAGGATGGGAAGGCCGGCGACATCCCGCTGGATCCAGTTAGTGGCTCGCGGCTGTTCGGCAAAGAATGTTTCGTACATCATGCTGTTCCATTGAATGTACGTATCGACCTTCATTCCATATCGGTGGGCAATGGCAGCAGCTTTGCGGGTCTGCTCCATGCCTTCTTTTTCCGCCGCCATCCCGAAGCCCTTGTATAGATGGGTATGGAAGAGCTCGATACCCTGATCGTGAAGCTGCTTGATAACTTCTTCGCTCTGCTGGAAGTCGGAGACCTGCCTGGCGTCCTGGCCTTGGCCGCCGCGGCGCACGACAAAGATATATGGCTCGTGCATTCCACCGGCGTCGATCATGCCGTTGCGCAGCCACTCCCCTTGTTCCGGCCGAGCGGGAAGGGTTGAACCAAAGGAAACGCCTAAGTGTCCAAGCGATGCCGACGCTACCATCGCGCCTATGAAATCTCTGCGATTCACTGCCATGGGTCGATACTCCGAAGGAATTTATGTAGTAGAGCAGGTTATTAAAAGTAGATTCAATTCGTGAAACGTTACACATCCGGTGGCGCGTTCGATTTATTAATCGAGGATATGCCAGCTATTCAGAAACGGTGGACGCTGCTCAATGTCATCTGCTTTTGCAAACTACCTTGCAGAATTCGATGCATAAGTACCTGTGCACTTGCAGCACGAAAGGAATGAGAGTGCGTTAGCAAGAACGGACACTCAGAGCCCTATAGTGATTTACAGCATTCATTATACGGACTGACGAAGTATCCATCGACATGTCGCCTGAATATGGGTTCGCATTTCGGGAGGGTTCCTAAGCGTCAGCAACAGGACGTTTCCAAGCTCCGATGCCGTTCCGCGAATGCTCTTCGCAGCTCGGGAGACAGACAGACTCAATGCGGGGAGACAGTGATGGAAGAAGGAGCTATGTTCCATCCGCGGAGTGCGAGCTTTGGGCTACTGACGGCTGCTTTCGCTGGATAGGCAATCTCGATTTCTCTGGATTCCCCGGGCAACAACGAAACATAGTTGTCACTCAGGTAGGCGGGCAGGATACGGGATCCATCGCTGATATTTTCCAGGGTAAGCTTCGCGGCCAGTCCGATGGATTGAGTGGAATTCCGCAAGGTTACGTGCAGGTGGACTTCTTCACCTACCTTTGTTGAGACAGCCGATGATGTAAGGAGAACCCTGGGCAGCGAGTTCAGTGCGCGATAGGCCTGGCTGTTCGCTCCAAGCCAATAGATGTTTCGCGATAGAAGTTTGCCGGTAGCGTTCTTCAGTTCCAGCTCTACAAAGACGAGCCCCGCAGACATCTCGGGCTGGAGATTCAATCGAAAGACATTCGAAACAGAATTCACATTCGCTGCGATCTTCTCTTGCTGCGTGAGTAAGAGTTTGCTGTCGAGCGAAAATACCCTGGCAGTCGCTGTCAGGTCCGGGAGTGCGGCCGTCGTCGTATTGACAACTGCGACATTGTTGTTCGATAAGTCGAGCTGGATATGGACCGGCTCACAGGCCTCCTTTACTCCGTAGAAGGAAGCCTGAGTATCATAATCGTGACTATAGATCTGCCACATTGTGCTGGGCCATGATGGGTGTGTCATCCAGAGCATACGTCCGCTATTGGTGGACCAGAGATGCGCGTTGAAGCCTTCAAAGATCGCGCGATAGTCCACGTAATTCAACATCTGCGCCTTACGCTCGAAGTCTTCGAGGCTGGTGGCCGCTCCGAATTCGGCAGCCAGCTCATTCATAAAGGGCTTTGTGTCGCCGTTGTCGGTCTGGTGCCAGTCGTGATACGCCCAATCATCGCTGATCGGCCATTGGTCAGCCTTCGGGATTGAGTTACGAAAGGACTCCAGCGTGGGCATCGATGGCGTGCCAGTCTCAACCGCGAAGCCACGATCGAGCGTAGTGTAGTAGGTTGCGGGGTCCTGATACTTATAAGGGCCGCTGTCCTGCAGGTTGACACGATTGGAACTGGGAGAGTAGTAGCGGGTTCCATCGAGAGAGCGTACCAGGCGATCCAATCCCTGATTGATGATGGGCTGCGGGACCCCTTCATTGCGGCCACACCACAGAACGATGGAGGGGTGATTGCGATAGCGCAGGATGGTATCTCTCGCATTCGCCAGGAAGAGGGCCGGATCCTCCGCTTCGATGTTGTCATCTTGCGTGGACTCCCAGAAGTCATTCCATACCAGCATTCCATATTCGTCTGCCAGGTCATAGAAGGTTTGTTCCGTGTTCTGACCTACCCAGTTGCGGATGATGTTCAGACCCGCGTCTCGGTGCAGACGGAAGTACGGTTCCAGCCGTTCGCGCGAGACTCGCTTGCGGGAGTCGTCCATGCCCCAATTGCCGCCGCGGGCTGCGATGCGCACGCCGTTCACGCGGATTACGAGATAGGGGGATAGCTGCACGTCGTCCAGTTTGCGGATGGAGGGAGAGGTTTCGGCAGCGGGTGTGAGGGAAGCAACCCACCCGTCGGGTATTTCGAGCATACCTTCATGACTTACATCGACGATCTTCTCGTCTTTCCCGCTTGCGACTGTCGGAGAGTACTCAACTCGCCGCAGATGGCCAGAAGGATCGAGCAAGCTTAGTTCATAGGTAAGTTCGCGGATACCGAAGTGGAGTTGCTTCTGATCTGATATTGCCTGATTATTTTTTAGCTGTAAGGTCAGTTGGTATAAATATGGCTCGCCATATCCATTCGGCCACCATAGTTGAGGATGCAGGACGGTGAGCTGTGGAAATTCGGCTGGCGTGAGCTTCACTGAACTTATGCCGGGCGGTGCTGTGATGTGCTTCGCGACAGTCACCGTGCCAAAGGTGGCCATCAGCGTTTCGTCTATCGGAGAATTTGAAAGATTGTCGATGGGAACGTTAATGGTTACGTCGGCGCGTGAGGTATCCGGGAGCGGCAGGCTTGTTACTACTTGCGGATCGCCGATTTTTACACTGTTCGTTGCGTGCAGTCGCACGTCCTGCCAAATGCCGGTATTGCGATCGCGTATGCCTGGAATCCAATCCCAACCCTCTGTCGCGACGAAGGTGGGGCCATCCAGACAGAGAATGCCGCCATTCTCACCGGGGCCACCTTTTATAGATTGCTCCTGCGGAATTCCGGGATGCGGCGGCGGCGAAATCTCTACCGCGAGGGCGTTGGATTTGCCCGGCTTCATGATGCCTGTTACGTCAAAGGTTCCGCGGATGAAGGCACCCTTTATGCTGCCCAGCCGCTTCCCATTGAGCCAAACTACCGCGGCATAGTTGATTCCATTGAAGGTCAAGGTTAGATTCTGGCCGGTAGTAGTTTCGGGTGCCGTAAACTCCAACCGATACCAGTAGTTCTGTTTGTTCAACGACTCCGGGATCGCGAGATTATTGAGGCCATAATCGGAATCGGGATAGATGCCGCGATTGATCATGGTGGTCAGTACAGTGCCCGGAACCGTGGCGGGGAGCCAGTCGGAAGTGTTGAAACCGATTTGAGAAATTTGTTCTCCGCCGGCGGGAACCTTTGGAGCGGGGGTAAGTTTCCAGTTGGAAGCGAGGGTCCAGTCATCAGGGGCATTGCGGAGGAGAGCCGTTCGTGCTGCAATGTCGGGATGTACCGCGGGCCTGGAGAACGGAGCATTTGATCGCGGCATCGTAGAAGGATCCTGGGGCGCACGATAGCCCGCCTGTCCCATAGTCTGGACCGGCCATGACTTCGATCCTTCTTCAAAGTTGATCAACGAAAAATCGACTGGGTTGCGAGATAGCACCTTCACATCATCCGGCGACATTACTTGCCTACCGATGGTCAGTTGGGCGATTTTCCCGCCGAAGTGATGGCCATTGTGCCAGGGGAGTACTTCGGGAGCCATTTGGAGCGCGGGAGTTGTCGGCCCGAATGCAAATTTCCCCGTGGCCGCTTCGGTTCCATCCAAATATAGGCGCGTAGTCTGTCCATCGAAGGTAGCCGTTAATAGATGCCAGGTTGCGGGGCTGAGGGGCAGGTCGCTCTTCAAAATATTGCCTGGACCCATCCATAGTATGAGGTTGCCGTTGAGCAGGCCGAAGTACTGGGAATATTCACCTGCGGGATCGCCAAGGCCGGCGATTAAAGTGGGGGAAGGTTGTAACTCCTCACTACGCACCCAGGAATACATTGTCCATGGGGTACCGGCTTTGACGATCTCGCTCTGCTCAGGCGAGTGGCTTGGTGAGCCCTTTTCCGCCCGGGAGGAAGTTACCATTGTAGGGTCCAAAATCAATCGGGAACGCGGCGCGATTTGCCGAGTTGTTCGATTGCGCAGTTGCCAGGCTGGAGCCAAAACCAAGACTGGTTAATAGGACAACAGAAAGGAGAATATGTAGCTTCATTCGCCTGGCTGAAACGATGTACTTATCCATGGGTTATCACCGGCAGTCGTGTGACGTCGACAATCTTCGTAAATGTATTGGTGCTTATCGGCGTAACTTCTTTTCGTTAGGTATGAGAAGGTTTCCAGTCACTCGGGACGTGAGGTGGACCGAAGAGAAGTACAAAATATCGGGCCCACTGCTTACTGGTATTGCGGATAGCATATACGGTATTCGACGCGACGTACGCGGTTGAGCCGGGACCTACTTCCCATCGCTTGCCGTCGAACTCCACTTCCAGAATGCCCTCGCGGACTAGAAACAGCTCATCCCCGGGATGGCCGTACATTCCGTGGACGACAGCTCCCGGAGCCAGCGAGGTTTCGTGGAGGTCGACGTGGGTTCCGTAGGAGGTGTTGCCCTGAAACATGGGGACAAAGGTACGAGTTTTGTCGCCGTTGCCGGACAGTTGTTTGAAATCATAGACTGCAGACGGCAGCGCACCATCGTCACTGTCGTGCTTCTCGGCGGCCGTACCTGGAGCACTAGCAGTGGCCAGTAACGCGGGTAGCAGTACGCAAAGCTCTCTTCTGGTAAATGCCATCGAAGTTCTCCCTTAATCATTGTTGTTTCTATGCAAAGATTTTATGTGCGGCGAAGATCCTTAAGCTGAGGAATTTTCATCAGGCGCTGTTCCCTTACAGCATGTTTTCCGATGGAAACCGCTATTGCCGATCCAAAGCCGACGTCGACGTTGGCAAACGGCTGCTGCCGGGTACGCACGCATTCGGCGAAAGCCTTACAAGCGGTGAGCGTGGCATCTTCCTTCATTTTGACCGGCACTGGATCTCCGGGCCCGCGGTACGGCATGGTCATGTCGAGGTCATAGGAGGCGCCGGTTTTCAGTCCACGCTCGACAACATCGGAATGCGAAGCGGCCGTAATGGTTTTTGTCTTCTTGCGGTAGAAGGTCGCGTCTTCGCTCGTTATTTGCAGGCTGCCTTCCGTGCCATAGACCCAGACCTGATCTGCCATCAGGCTGTTGTCGGTGATGGAACTGAAGAACATGCGCCGGCCCCGGGAATAACCTAAGACTGCCTGTACGTTATCGCCCACAGTGCGGCCATCGTTGTAGACGGCGATGCTGGTTGTGCCGATAACATCCTGCGGATTTTCTTTGAAAACCCAGTTGGCTATGTCGATGTGGTGAGAGCCAAGTTCCTCGAACAAGCCTCCGGAAGACTCCCGATAAAGCCGCCAATTCATCAGGCGTTCGAGACTTGGTGTCGGTACCTCGCGCCTCCAGTTATCGCTGCGATGCCAATAGCCGTAGACGTGGGTCGGTTCTCCAATCTCTCCCTGGTGCACGCGTTTGATGGATTCCTGAATCCATGGCCCGTAGCGCATCTGATGACCGATCTGAAAAATCTGGCCGGTCCTGGCGACCGTATCTACGATGTTCACGCAATCTTCCGGAGTGAAGCCCAAGGTCTTCTCGCCGTATACAGGGCGTCCGCTTTTCATGGCGGCAATTGCGTATTCCGCGTGGAAGACCGGCGGGGTTGCGACGAAGATAGCGTCGAGATCCTTGCGCTCCAAAAGCTCGTGACCGTTCGTATATGCGGGCACTTTTCTGCCGACAAGTTCATTCACCTCGGCAAAGCGGGGTTCATATACGTCGCACACCGCGGCGATCTCCACACCTGGCGTGCGCAGCAGTTGCCGTATTAATTCCTGTCCGCGGCTGCCCGGCCCGATGACGCCGATGTTAATGCGGTCATTGGCTGCAATGGTGCGCGCAGGCTCCGGGTGGCGATTCGCTTGCTGGGCAGATAGTGGCGAGGCTGGAAACAATTTGGCGGATAGGACGCTGAGCGATAGGCCCTGTAGCAAACGCCTGCGATTCATAATTCCCATTTCTCCTTGGCAAGTGCTGGTTCAGCGGCAGACACGTCGGCAACCTTAGCAGGCCAGCGGGTCTTTTCGTACTCTGCCGCGATTTTATTTTCCAGGATAACCAGAGTGGAGCAGTGCGGTAGTTGTTCGAGCAACGAAGTTCGATCTTCCGCTCCCAAGACAAACAGAGCGTTCGACAGTGCGTCACTCTCAGTTGCGGACGGTGAGATCACCGTGGTCTGAAGCATTCCTTGAACTGGACGAAGCGTGCGTGGATCCATGATGGCGCCGTACAAACGGCCGCCGTCGATAAAATTTTTTTCGGATAAGTTTGCAGTGGAGAGCGAAGTATCGCGCAGCAGGACTGTGGAGATTGTGCTCTCTTGCGAGCCGGGAGCGGGGACGCGAACCTTCCAGCCTGATTCTCCCGAAGGCGCGCCCAGCGCATAGATTGTGCTGCTGCCGGCGGAGAGCAGGGCGGCCGGAACGTGGCGATCGCGCATGATCCTGACGGCGCGCTCCACGGCATAACCTTTGCCGATGCCGCCTGGGTCGAGCTCAATTCCATCGGACAAAAACCGGACGGTTCTTCGCTCGCGGTCCAGCCGGACGTTTTGCCAGCCCGACTGCGCGCGGGCTTCGGCCAATTGGGTGTCCGTTGGGATTGAGCCGCCAGCTGCGAAGAATCCCCAGGCCTTCATCAGCTTGCCAACGGTGATATCGAATGCACCGTGCGACCTGGCGCTCCATTCCATGCAGGTTTCGAGAAAGCGAAACGTCTCGGGGTCTGTGGTCACATCAGAAGCGGAGGCTTCGCGATTGATCCGCGAAAGCTCGCTGCTTTCCCGATAGTTGCTCAACAGACAATCCACGCGATCGATTTCGAGAAAGATGGGATTGGCAATCGCGTCAGCTTGCTCATGGGAATTTGCGTATAGGTACAGGGAATATTCCGTGCCCATCGCGGGATGGCGGATACAGTAGAGCGAGGAAGAGGCGGCAGGCAGCTTGTCCAAGTCCGGGACAAATGACTTCTCGATCGAAACTGGCAATCGTTACCTCGACTCGCCGCGGGGATGGCGCCTACTGCAGATCAGGTTTAGCAGCCGTCTTTGTAGATGAGATGGAAATCGCGTAGATTGCAGCGGCCCCACATACTCCGGCGATCGCGAAGATCGTCCACGCGACGTTATAGCTATGATAGACGTCGTAAATTTTCCCGGCTGTCCAGGGAGCCATCCACTGGCCGATGGAGTAGCCCATGATGATGAGCGCGAGTAGCTTGCCGAGAGAGTCGATTCCGAAGCACTCCGCGGTCACCAGCGGGATGAGCATGTAGTCGGCGCCCATGGCGAAGCCGAAAACGACGGCGAAGGCGAGGGCGGCGATCGGCTGGCGCGCAAGATAGAGCAACGGGATCGCTGCGCCCAGCAGCAGGTAAAAGAGCGCCATCGTATTTTTCTTCTTGAATCGATCGGCGAGATAACCGACCAGCACGCGGCCGCCCAGGCTGGATGCAAGCAGAACCGAGAGGAAGCGGGCAGCGGCGGTGGTGGAGTATCCCTGGTCCTTGAGGAACAGGATGAAGTGCTGAATGACCGCGTTGATGGTGCCGATGACCAGCGTGGCGCCTACAAGGATGAGCCAGAAGTTAACGGTGCGAACGGCGGCGAGGACTCCGGTTGCACGAGGTTCCTGCGCGTGGTCTGGTTGAGCAGGCGGGAGTCCATCGGCTGTGAGGCCGATATCGGCCGGAGTGGAGCGCGTGATTCCGAACCCGACGGCAAACAGGACGACCAGGATGAGCGAGCCGGTAAGTTCCAACGCGTGGCGCCATCCGAAGCTTCGGATCAAGAGATTTTCCAAAGGAGGAGAAACGACGCCGCCCAGCCCCAGACCGAGATAGGCGTAACCCATCGCTCGTCCGCGCCGCGCCCGGAACCATTGCGCGATGAGCACTTGATTGGGAATTGGTCCCGCGAGAGTGTAGCCGAGCACCTCGACGATGCAGAGCACTTCATACTGCCAGAACCTGGTCATGAACCCCATCAAGACCAGGGGCAACCCGATAAATGCGACTCCGGACAGAATGACCCAGCGTGCTCCGATGCGATCGATCAGTGCTCCGGTGAGAAAGCCGAAGGGAAGTCCGATCAGCAGAAAGCCGAGGAGAAATCCTTGCGTGACCTGAGCTCGCGTAAACCCGAGGGAAGCCACAAAGGCGGGATAGAAAACGGGGAAACCGTAGAAGATGATTCCGACAGAAAAAAATAGATTGAGGAAAGCCGCTGCCACGATCCACCAGCCATAGAAAATGGGCCGGGATGGATCGGAACGATGATTCTGCCGCAATTTTGTCATGGGGGAGAACGTTTCAATTATGGAGCGTATCGATGGCCGGCGGAGCAATTTTTATTGGTGAGACTCTGGAGAGTTGGCGTACTGACGGAAGAGGATGCCCCTCCGATTCCGGCGCGCGGAAAGTTTTGACAAGTATATAGAACACTGAACTGCATTGTGTAATCTGTAGAAACCGGTTAACGATATGCGAACAGGTTCCGTTGATGTGAAGCCTTACAACTGCTGCAAAGTTTTGCTGGCGGGTTTGTGTCTGCTCGGGTTCACTCTGCGAGCGCAAGCGAGCGATTCGCTGACCGTCAAAACCGATGCTGGAACACTGAAAGGCAAGATGAGTTCCGATGGACAGGTGCGGGCGTTCCTTGGAATTCCTTATGCCGCTCCGCCGGTAGGGCCGCTGCGCTGGAGACCTCCGCAACCGGCGGTGAAATGGGAGGGAACGCGTTCGGCCACCAGCTTCGGGGCGCGCTGCATGCAGCCGCGGCTCTATTCGGATATGATCTTCCGCGATCCCGGACAGAGCGAAGATTGCCTGACGTTGAATGTGTGGACGCCCAACGTGAAACATGACGCCAAACTTCCGGTGATGGTGTGGATCTATGGCGGAGGGTTTGAGACGGGCGGCACATCGGAGCAGCGGCAGGATGGCGAGCATCTGGCTCATAAAGGTGTGCTTGTCGTTTCCATGAATTATCGGCTTAGCATCTTCGGGTTCTTTGCATTGCCGGCGCTCGCGGCGGAATCGCCGGCGCATGCTGCGGGAAATTACGGCTTGATGGATCAGGCGGCCGCGCTGCGGTGGGTCCGGCGCAATATCGCGGCATTTGGGGGCGATCCCGAGAACGTGACCCTGTTCGGTGAATCCGCAGGGTCAATTTCCGTCAGTGCACAGATGGCGTCGCCGCTCTCAAAAGGACTGTTTGCGCATGCCATTGGCGAGAGTGGAGGCGCTTTTCGAACGAACTCTTACAGCTATCCATCTTTGGAGGTCACTCAGCGGGGTAGTGCGCAATTTGTGCAGTCAGCTTTCGGGACCAGGAGCCTTGAGCAGTTGCGAGCGATTCCAGCCGCTGATCTCCTTAGGGCGGCTACCTCCCATCACAATGGCGATCGTTCTATTTTCTCTCCGATTATTGACGGCGAGTTTTTGCCGGAAAGCGTCGCCGCCATCTATGCGCAGGGAAAACAGGCGCACGTTCCGTTGCTGGCCGGATGGAACAAAGATGAAGGTACAGGGGAAGTTCTGGACGAACGGCCGACACCTGAAAGCCTGCGCAAAATCGCGGAAAAGCGTTTCGGTCCGCACGCGGAGGAATTTCTGAAGGTGTATGCGGCTTCGAACGACGCGGAGGCTTTCCGAGCCGCGGCAGATTTTGCGGGCGACACTTTCATCGCCTACTCGACCTGGGCGTGGCTGGAAGCGCAGGTGGCCACGGGGAACGCTCCGGTATTTCGCTATCGCTTTGACTTAGAATCGCCGGGCGACCCGAACCATCCCGCAGACTATGGAGCTTTCCATTCTGATGAGATTGAATATGTTTTCGGGAATCTCGATTCCAGGCAGGGTGCGAAATGGCGGCGGGAAGATTATCAGCTCTCCGAGCTGATACAAAACTACTGGACGAATTTTGCGAGAACCGGCAATCCGAATGGCTCCGGCCTGCCCCACTGGCCGACCTATAATGCCGCGGGGGGATGGCAGGTGATGCACCTGGCGCCCGATGCTGAGGCGAGGCCGGATCGGCATCGCGACCGCTATTTGTTTCTCCAAAGAGTGTGGGGGAAGTGAATCGTTACGCCAAGGGACTGAACGATACGATGCCGATTGATACAGAACAGCAGCTTGAAGAGAGACTGGCGCGGCCGACGCCGGCCGACGTGGCGGCCATGCGCGAGTTGGAAGGGGATGTGGTTGTACTTGGCGTCGGCGGCAAGATGGGTCCGAGCCTGGTACGGTTGATGCGCAGAGCTGCTGATGAGGCGGGAGTAAAAAAACGGATTATCGCCGTCGCGCGTTTTTCCGACAAGCAGCTTCCAGCTTCTTTGAAGTCCGACGGAATCGAGACGATTGCCTGCGACCTGCTGGAAGACGGCGCGTTGGGCCGTTTGCCGGATGTATCGAACGTCATATTCATGGCGGCCAGGAAATTTGGAACCACCGGGTCGGAATACTTGAGCTGGGCCATCAACACACAACTGCCCGCGCTGGTGGCCGATCGCTATCGTCATTCACGGATCGTCTGTTTTTCGAGCGGGAATGTCTATCCTTTCCAGCGGCTCGCGCTGGGCGGCGCAGCGGAGGAAACTCCCGCAGCCCCCGAGGGTGAATATGCGCAATCGGTCCTGGGCAGGGAGAGAATTTTCGAATACGCATCGCACCGGTACGGAACTCCAGTCGCACTCCTGCGGCTGAATTATGCGATTGATCTTCGCTACGGAGTGCTGGCGGACATTGCCGGGGCGGTGTATCGACGGGAGCCAGTGGATTTGCGCATGCCGCTGGTCAATATTATCTGGCAGGGCGATGCGAACTCGATCTGCATCCGCTCGTTTCCATTCTGCCAGTCGCCGGCTTTCGTGCTGAACCTGACGGGGCCCGAGACTCTGAGCACGCGCTGGATTGCCGAAGAGTTTGGCCGGCATTTTGGCTGCGAGCCTATATTCCGCGGTGAGGAATCTGCGACCGCTCTGTTGAGCAATGCGGCGAAATCGCATCGCCTGTTCGGGTATCCGACGAGTCACGCCGGAGGAAATGATCGAGTGGGTGGCGCATTGGATTGCGGGCGGCAAACCAATGCTGGATAAGCCGACACATTTCCAGACACGGGATGGAAAGTACTGATGACGTTGCGGGAGAAGTTGAAGAGCGGGCTGGTGATTCCCGCGCATCCACTTGCGCTGACGAGTGCCAGGAAGCTGGACGAACGCCGCCAGCGCGCTTTGACCCGCTACTATCGAGCAGCCGGAGCCGGCGGTGTCGCGGTTGGAGTTCACACGACGCAGTTTGCAATCCGCGAGGCTGGACTGTTTCGTCCGGTGCTGGAGCTGGCGGCAGAAGAACTGAAGAACAGCGGGATGGTGAAGATTGCCGGCGCTTGCGGTTCGCAGGGGAGCGCAGTCGCAGAAGCGGAACTCGCGATGCTTTCCGGCTATGATGCGGTACTCCTCAGCATGGGCGGGTTGGAGTCGCTTTCTTTTGAAGACCACCTGGAACGTGCGCGGGCGGTGGCGTCAGTCGCGCCTGTCGTTGGCTTCTACTTGCAGCCTTCGGTTGGCGGGAAAGTCTTGCCGTATGCGTTCTGGCGGGAGTTTGCGGAGATTGAGAACGTGGTCGCAATCAAGATGGCCCCGTTCAACCGGTATCGGACACTCGACGTTGTACGGGCTGTTTTAGATTCCGGTCGAGAGAATGAGATTGCGCTTTATACCGGGAATGATGACAGCATCCTGATCGACTTGCTGACAGAGTTTGATTTTGGCGGCAAGCGCGCTTACATCGTGGGCGGTCTGCTGGGGCATTGGGCGGTATGGACGAGGACGGCGGCGGCGCATCTCGAGCTCGCAAAGAAGTATCGCGGCAAGCCTGGGCCCCCGGATCTGTTGACCCTGGCGCACCAGATCACCGATGCGAACGCGGCGTTTTTCGATCCGGCGCACGATTTCGCCGGCTGCATTGCGGGAATTCATGAAGTGTTGCGAAGGCAGGGATTGCTGGAAGGGATCTGGTGTCTCGATCCACACGAGGGCCTTTCTAAAGGGCAGGCGGAAGAAATCGATCGCGTGTATCGCTGCTATCCCGAACTGAACGATGATGAATTCGTCCGGGAGAACCTGGATGAATGGCTTGGCTGAAGGAGAACGATTCTGTCTGGGTTATCGATAGCAAAAAAAGGGCCCCTCGCTAGAGGGGCCAATCTGCCTTGGTTCTCTCTTGTGTGAGAGCTTTTGAGTCAGCCTTATTGGTTATCCGATGGCTGCGACGCAATCCCGTTCGAGGAGGACTGCGGGTTAACGGACTGCGCCGCGCCGGTTGTCGAGGCGCCGGTATTCGACGCGCTCATGGCTGACAAACTGTTGTGCATCAGTGTGACTTCCACGATGCTACCGTGACGGCGGGTGCTCGCATCACTATCCGTGAGCGGGGCATTTCCCAAGCCGATCTCGTGAATTTTGTAGAGTGGAACCTGGTGTTGCGTGACCAGGTAGCGGGTTACAGCGGAAGCCATATTGTGGGAAGCATTGACGCCCGCAGGTCCACGCAACGGCGTGTACCCCTGAATGTCAATCAGGTAACCGCGCTGACCCTGAAGCTGGCTGGCAAGTTGATCCAAGGCGTCTTTTGCATTGGATCCCAGGACCGCATGCCCGGAACGAAAACGTATCTCCACCCGGTTCACCGTCTGGTACTGATCTAGATTGTTCACCGTGGTGCCGATGTTGGTCGTCTGTGTATCGGCGTTCTGGGCCAACTGCTGGGCTTGGTTTGCCGTATTTCCCGCTAGGGTGGCGTGTTGATCGGCCAGCTGCGCTTCCTGGCTTGCTTTGCTGATGCCCGCCTGGGCGCGCTGATCGACGTCCTTGATCTGCTGAGCGTTGTTCGCGGAGATCTGATCGAGCTCATTCAACCGGTCTTTCACCGGATCCAGTTGCCGATGCACCCACTTTTTGCGGGCCATCGGATTGACGTGACCCCAAAATCCTTCGTGCGACTCGGTCGTTAACGGCTGACCTGTCGCAGACAGGGACTGAGTGCCGGAAGCCGACGTGCCAGTCTGAACTTGTGCATTATTCGCCTCACCAACGGTCTGGGCCAGTAAGGGAACCGCCGAAAATGTCGCCAGAACGGCGGTCGCGATAAGAAGCGAATTTCGAGGGTTTGATTTCATGATTTTAGTCTCAGGTAGCGAGGGGTGAACACTCTGCAACAACCTGAGGGGTGCAAGCCGTGTGCCAAACCTGCGTTTCCGTCGTGGTTTTCTTTTAAGTGCTTGCAGTTAAAGAAGATGCAGGCGTTGTGCGGTGTGTCACGGAGACTTCTCCGGTGGAGAGGCTCCTTTGAACCGGGTAAATCCTGCTTGACCACGGCAAATACTACCTGCATGCCCTCAAATTGGTGCATCTCCCGAGGGCCCGCTGGACGAGGTTTTGAACGTCTAGTGCAGGGTGGAGATTTGGGCTATCTGGACCTTTGGAATCTGTTGGTTCCACAGCGTGGTCACATCGTCGAAGATAAGCCGAAAATCCTGGGACGCTCCGGCCTTGAGGGGAGCTGCGCTGACGGGCTCGGTATCGACGTAGGGCTGGAGGGTGCGAATCAGCATCAGGGGAACCTGCTTGACCTGCGGTTGCTCACCGACGTCATTGGGGAACAGGACCCGCACGGCGACCGATGTGACCGTCTTGTCACCGCGGTTCGAGATGGTTCCATCGACATAGGTAAGCTGGTCGCCGGCAAAGTTGCTGGCCTGGCTGATCCGCACGTTGCTGATCGCCAGATGGGCGGCATAGGGGTCGATCGCAGGGCCGGCCGGAGCCTGGCGAGGGCGGCCGAAGAAGAACGCAAGCCCGACGATGAGGCAGATCGCAACCAGCGCGATGATCCATGGAAGCCAGTTGCGTTCGTTGGCTCGATTTGCGCCGGAGTCGAGATTCTGCGGGTCCTCGGCGGCGAACAGCACCGGGCGAGCAGGTGACTTTGGAGACTGGCGCGAGGTTGAAGCTGGGTCGTTCATTGGCCGATTGTAACTCCAGGTGCGCCGGAATCGAATGCAGCCGGATGAAACGAATCACCAGCGGTTTCGAGCGGGGGGTGATTTGTGAACAACGCAAAAAATATCGAAGTGAACCGCATCTCTAACGCTGGAAGTTACGTCCAATGAAGGAATAGCTTCAGCCTCGC
The DNA here is from genome assembly GCA_963744615.1 of uncultured Acidobacteriota bacterium. GTDB lineage: Bacteria > Acidobacteriota > Terriglobia > Terriglobales > Acidobacteriaceae > JAKAAZ01. Next base: position 11,694 of record CAVUUE010000002.1, on the reverse strand, counting down.
CGCGCTGCGGGTGCAAGACAGGGAGAAATTGATATGGCGGCTCCTAAAGAGCAAGCCCGCAAGCGTGCGGTGCAGCCGCAAGGCGATACCATGTACCGTGCTGCCGCAGTGGCAGCGGCATTGATGGTTCTGGCGACCGTCGCCTTCCTGTAGCGAGTGCTGGCGCGCGTATTTACAAGAAGCTGGCGCGCCGAACCGTCTGGCGGAAATCGTCGCCGTGCATTTCGATCGTGATGCACATTTCCTGCAGCCGGGAACGCATACGCTCCCCGATCCGATCGCCCAATGTTTCCTCCCGCATAGCTCGCGCGGCGGCATTGGCCGGCATCGTCCGGGAGACATCCCGATCGGTAATCGAGGCCGACTGATTCTGAACCATGGCTGATGGAAGGTTCGCGTAGTTCGTGGTGATCAGCGTTGTCTTCTTGTCGTTGTAGCGGGTGTTCAGCACGTGGGCGACCGTGTCCCAAACCCAGTCGGTCGGCTTGACGGCGCCCAGCTCATCGAGCACCAGAATCTCCGCCTCAAAAACAGGCCGCAGGATCTCCATTTCCGTGGTGGCGACCTGGGGATTGTAGGAGTTTTGAATCTGCTTCAGCAGGTCGCGATAATCGCAGAAGATTCCTGTCGCGCCACGTTGTTCAATCAGCTCTCGCAGCAGCCCGACGGCGAGGTGTGTTTTTCCCGCGCCGATATTGCCTGTCAGCAGCAGACCGCGTCCGCCGGTCTCGAGGGGATAGCCGTCGGCGAAGCGCCGCGTGGCCAGCAGAGCCATCCCCAGAGAGGGATCGGCGCCGCGAAAGCCGGTGTCGAAGCTTTCGAGCGAGCAATGCGTGTAGCGCTCGGGGATGCGCGCCCGCTTCAGACGCCGCTCCGACTTTCGTTCCGTGCGGCAGACGCATTCAGCGGCGAATTGTACGCCGCCGCGGCGGAGAAGGGTCAATCCCATGCCTCCGCAGTGGGGGCACACGGCAGTTGTATTTTCAGTCATGGCGGAGCGAATCCTGATCGAGTTTCATGCGGACGTGGACAATGGCTCCAGTATCGCAGCCTGCGTCAGAGGGTGGCGCGGAATTCCAGCATTGCGGCCTGTGGGAATCTCGAATAAACTGGTAGATAGCGTTTTTATGGAAAGGCTTCATTCAATGCCCAAGCAAGGAATTCATCCCAATTACGAAACAATTACCGTGAAGTGCGCCTGTGGATCGACGTTCGAAACCCGCTCCACCCACAAGGGCGAGATTCACATGGAAATCTGCTCCAACTGCCATCCATTTTTCACCGGCAAGCAGAAAATGATCGATACAGCCGGCCGGGTGGAGCGCTTCCGCCGCAAATATGCGCAGTCGGACTCCGCTAAAGCGGGGACTACGAGCGCGACCAAGTAGCGGCGACGCTGGATGGGAGAACTGGGCCTCCGCTGCTGCGGAGGCCTTTTGATTTACTGGATGTAATTGCCGATTCCAATGAAAAAGCACTGGGACAATCCGCTTGACCATGCGATGCCGGAGAACGCTCGTGTGCCGGCGGCTTTCGCGATCGGCAGGGTTCGCATTGCGCCGGCGACTGTGCTCGCGCCTATGGCGGGCGTAACCGATACGGTGTTCCGGCGGTTTATTCGCAATGCGAGTCTGTTCAGTCAGGAGAGGCCCACGGTCGATCTGGCGGGCGGGGTCGCTGCCAGCATCAGCAATCAGCAATCCGGCTGCGGCCTGATCATGACGGAGTTCACCTCCGCTGATGGGCTGTCGCGCATGCGTGAGTCGAAACGCAAGCGCTACCTGACGTTCTATGAAGACGAACATCCCATCGCGGCGCAGCTTTTCGGGTCGGACCCGGAGACGCTGGCTGAGGCCGCACGCATCGTAGAGGACGCGGGCTTCGATGTGGTTGATCTGAACCTGGGCTGCCCGGCCAAGCGCGTAGTCAGTTGCAACGGGGGCAGTGGACTGCTGCGCGATCTGCCATTGATTGCCAAAATTTTCGAGCGCGTACGGGCTGCCGTGACGATTCCTTTCACGGTTAAATTTCGCCTGGGATGGAACGAGGAGAACATTGTTTGCGTGGAGCTGGCGAAGCTGGCGGAGCAGAGCGGTCTGAACGCCGTTTCGCTGCACGCCCGCACGCGCGAGCAGGGTTACTCCGGACAGGCGCGTTGGGAATGGATTGCGGCGATCAAGCAGGCGGTCGGAATTCCCGTGATTGGCAACGGCGACATTCGCACGCCGGAGGATGCGTGCGCACTGGTCGCCGAAACCGGTTGCGATGCGGTGATGATTGGCCGTGCCGCACCGGCGAACCCGTGGATTTTTCGCCAGATTGCCGAATATACGGCGAACGGCCGTTACACGCAGCCGACGGAGCTCGATCGCTATCAACTGATCCGGACGTATTTTTCCATGCTGCTCGATGAAGAATTTCCCGATGCTACCGGAAAGATGAAGCAGTTCGCGTCGTGGTTCACGCACGGGGTTCCCGGGGGGGCGGCGTTGCGCAAAGCGATTTACGAGGCGAAGACAGGTGCGAACGTTCTGGACGCGGTGGAGAGATTTTTCGAGCCACGCCTGGCGGAACGGACTGCGGAGGTAGAGCGGCCTGTCGCAGTGCTCGTGTCGTAGGAAGTTTTACTGCAATTTCTCGCGACGCTTGCGGAAGACGACGCGGACTTTCTCTCGCCAGCGTTCATCAAGCGCGATCAGCGTCCAGTCCACCTCCGGCGAAATATATCGCAGAACAATTTCTGTTGCGGAATGAATCCGCAGCGCCGGCGCAACCAAGTAGAGCAGCGGAGCATCCGGCTTAAGCTGCTTGCCGGGAAAATATCCGAATCGCTGGAGATCACTTTTCGGATTCGCGCGGTCGTTCGCATCGGGCACGGGGAGATGATGCCGCCGCACGCGAACCCAGTAATCGAGCGCCTGCATGGCGAGATGAAGGTCCTCATCCGCCTTGATCTCGACGACGACGAGCCGTCCATCGCGGCGCACTGCCAGTAGATCCAGCACGGCGCGGTCGGCTGCGGAAAACGCCGGAACCTGCGCGTACACGGGCTGAGGCTCAATCATCGCGTCCAGGGACTCGGGGCACCGCCGCAGCAGCGACTCCAGCCAGCGCTCCGGCTGCTGGCGGTAGAGTTTGTCGCGCTTGTCTCCGTTCGCGCGCCTACGAAGAATCAGCTGGGCAAGCATTTCGCGCAGCTTCGGGGCCGACTCGTCGGTGAGCAGGGTCGCGTGGATGCCGGATCCAAACAGGATCTGCTCCCGGCGCGCGAAGCTATTTTCAGCGGCGCTGATTTCAACCCGCGCAAATTCGAGTCCATTCCACAGGAGCGCGACTTCACTTCCGCTGCGGAAAACGATCTCCATCCCGGCCGCCGCATCGTGTGGAAACAGAGCACGGACGCGTTCGATGGCGGGACGAAAGCGCTCCGCCGCCGCGGATGTGTTCGGAGCGTGAACCAGGTGGGAATCGAGGTTCCCCTGGTTGGAATGATCCCGCAGGAAAAGCTGTTCGGATTTTTCATCGAGCTCGTAGAGTTCCCACTTTGCCGAGCGCGTGTTCATCCAGTTCAGCCGTGCGGCGGTGACGATTGATTTTCCTCGCGGCAGGATCAGCCGCAGCCCTTCTATCGTGCGCCGGCCGGCGCTCTGCTCGCGGCAATGGTGCAGCCACAACACGCCGAGCGTGAGCGCGCCTTCAATCAGCGCCTGCGATTCTTCGCTATTGATTGCGATGATGGCCCAGCCGGAGTTGCCCCCGACCAGCAACCCTCGCGCGTAGGCGGGCCCGAAGCTGCGCTCCAGATCCATCGCTGTCCGCAAGCCCTCTACTTTGTATTCCGGAAAATGCTTCGGCAGCAGACGCTCCAGCATGGGTATGAAGCGCGTGCGGGTCGTATCCCTCTGCGAGGGCAGGCGGCGCAGCTGCGGCTGCAATTCCAGTGTTTGCGGTTTTGTTTGCCCCATGCGCAGCACGTGCAGACGTAAGCCGGTTCTTCGCACGGTAACATCGACGACGTGCCGGACCAGGTCGTGTTCCTCCGACCAGACATGCAGCACGCATTGGCCGTGGTCTGCGGCGACGGAGGCATGCGCCAGCCGCAGATCGAACAGGATGCGACCATTCTCAACCAGAACGGCTGCGGGCTCGTCGTCCAGAAACGTTTGAATCTGGGCGGCGAGCCGGTCTGGCGATGGCGCAGGTGTTTCCCCGCCTACCATCCCATCCGCTCGCGCAGTGCGGAGATTTGCGCGGTGTGGTGACGCCCGTGCCAATCGTAGAGCGCGGTAATCTGCTCCAGTGATTGCCTGCCATTTTCGGGATGCGTATAGCCGCGCTTGCTCCAGTCCGCTTGCGGAATCGAGCGCAGGAGAACGACCCAGCGATCGTGCAGCGCTTGGAGAAGCTGCAGCGATGTTTCCACTGGCTGCGTGCGCGCATCCGCCAACTCCGCCCAAAGATCTTGGCTGTAGGGTGTGACTGCCGGCCAGTCTTCCGTGAGAGCTTTGCGTACGCGGGCGGAAGCCTGCATGTGGCTGTCGGCGATGTGATGTACGGTCTGCCGCAGGGTCCATCCCCCTTGGCGATACGGGGTGTCGAGCTGGGCTTCGGACAAGTTGTGCACGGTGGCACGGAGTTTTTGCGGCAGCTCGGCGATGCCTTGAATCGCGGCGTTTCGTGCGTCCGGGGAAGTGTCTTCAGCACGTGACGGTTTCCCGATGGGATAGCGCAGATCGGCGGTCATGCCCTTCACGCTACCATGCAAAAGCCTGACATGCAGCGGAAACTGGACTGCTGTTCAGGGCTGGTGGTTGCATCTTCCGGCCGCTTCCGGAATCAAAAGAATAGAATTGAATTCGAGCCGAACGTGGCCGCCCACGCGCCAACCGCACATATCAGGAGCTATTGAAGATGCAGCCAGCCTCGCCCGACACACGCAAGTTTTTCTATCAACATCTCGGACTCAACGATCGGCTGCTGGAGCGTTGTCTGGCGGAAGCACTTTCGGCGGGCGGCGACTATGCCGATCTTTATTTTGAGTACGTCACTGCCAGCTCGCTTGTCATTGACGAGTCGCTGGTGAAGTCCGCAAGCCAGGGAATCAGCGCGGGCTGCGGACTGCGCGTGGTTTCCGGCGAGCGCACCGGCTATGCCTATACGGACGATCTTTCTCCGGAGCGGCTTCTGCGGGCGGCGCGCACAGCTGCCTTGATTGCAAGCGGCCCTACAAAGCACCAGGTGCAAGGCTTTCGCGAATCGCCATCGCCCGGATTGTATGCGGTGTCCGAAACCGGCTCGGATGGGGAGACGGCGGCGAAACTCGAACTGATCCAGCGCGCCAATCGGGCCGCCCGCGGATATGACGCACGCATCGTGCAGGTGCAGGCCAGCTTCGCGGATGAACTGCGGCGCATCCTGGTTGCGGGGTCGGACGGCAGTTTTGCCACTGACACACAGCCCATGGCGCGGCTGAACGTTTCGGTGATCGCGAAGGATGGAGGAAATATCGCGCGCGGAAGTTCCGGCGGCGGAGGACGCGTGCTGCTGGATTTTTTCCTGACAGACAAGACGCCGGAGTACTTTGCCATCGAAGCTGCGCGGCAGGCGGTGCTGCAACTGGGAGCGGTGCCGGCGCCAGCGGGAGAGATGCCGGTGGTGCTTGGGCCCGGATGGCCGGGAGTTCTGCTGCATGAAGCGGTGGGCCATGGCCTCGAGGCTGACTTCAATCGCAAGAAGACCTCGGCATTCGCAGGGCTGATCGGGCAGATGGTAGCGAGCCCGAAGGTGACTGTGGTCGATAACGGCACCATGCCAAACCGCCGTGGATCGCTGAACGTGGATGACGAGGGTTCGGCGACGCAGGAGACGGTGCTGATCGAAAACGGCGTCCTGAAGGGGTACATGAGCGACAAACTTTCGGCCCGGTTGATGGGCATCGCCGATACGGGGAACGGCCGTCGCGAAAGCTACCAGCACATTCCCATGCCGCGCATGACGAACACCTACATGCTTGCCGGGGAGGACGACCCGGGCGACATTATCCGCAGCGTGCAGCGCGGCCTGTATGCGGTGAACTTCGGCGGCGGCCAGGTGGATATTACGAATGGAAAATTCGTCTTCTCGGCGTCGGAGGCATACCTGATCGAAGACGGAAGAATCACTGCCCCGGTGAAGGACGCAACGCTGATCGGCAACGGGCCGGAGGCGCTGAAGTATGTTTCCATGGTGGGCAACGATCTGAAACTGGATGAAGGCGTGGGCACATGCGGCAAGGCGGGGCAAAGCGTTCCTGTCGGGGTCGGCATGCCGACAATCAAGCTCGACAAAATGACGGTCGGCGGGACGGGGAATTGATTACGGCTCCGCTCAGTATGGGAGCATTGTTTTCAATTGGAAATTTAGAGCTGGGCGACATTTTTGAGGGAATCATTTGTGAATAGCACAGCTGCTGTTACGATTCACAGCGTCGGTGAGGAGCTTGTAACCGACACTGTTGCACAAGCCCTGCGCGCGGGTGCGACTGATGCGGAGGTCGTTTTTGCCGAGGGCGACGAATTCGAAACGCTTGTCCGGCTTGGACAAGTGGAGCAGTTGAAGGAAGCCGGCTCTCGCGCACTCGGGCTGCGGGTCTTTCAAGGGCAGCGCACCGCTTCAACCTCTACCAGCGATTTGTCATCCGAAGGGATCGAGCAGATGATCTCAGGCGCCATGGCGCTGGTCCGCGTAACTTCGGAAGATCCGTTCGTCGGCTTACCCGATCACGGGGAATTCGGCGCGCTTCCGGGGGATCTCGATCTTTATTATGAGGATGTCTATACGCTGCCGGTGGCTGAGCGCATCGAGTATGCGCGGCGCACGGAGGCGGCGGCAATGGCGGCGGACCCGCGCATTCAAAACTCCGGCGGGGGCAGCTTCGATGCCGGGACGGGGCGGAAAATTCTGGCGAACTCGCGCGGCTTTGTCGGCGAGTCGCGCCGCTCCTCCTGCGCGATCAGCGCGCAACCGATTGCACAGGAGGCGGACGGCCGCATGCAGCGCGACTACTGGTACTCCAGCCAGCGCTCATTAAAGCTACTAGATACACCGGAGGCGGTCGGACAGGAAGCAGCGCGGCGCACGGTTCGCCGGCTGGGCGCGCGGCGAGTGGCCACGCAGCGGGTTCCGCTGGTGTTTGCGCCGGAGGTTGCGAAGTCCATTCTGGGTGCGATCATCGGCGCGATCAATGGGAACGCCGTCTATCGCAGCTCGTCTTTTCTGGCGGGCAAGCTGGGCGAAACTGTCGCCGGAAGCAATTTGACCGTCATCGACGACGGCACGATCCCGGGCGGTTTCGGCAGCGCGGCGTTCGACGGCGAGGGTCTGCCAACGCGGCGCAAGGTTGTGCTCGATCGCGGTGTGCTGACCAGCTATCTGCTGAACACCTACACGGCGCGCAAGCTTGGCTTGCAGTCGACCGGGAATGCGTCGCGCGGGCTGGCGGGCAGCCCCGGCATCGGTGCGGGGAATTTTTATCTTGAGCCAGGCACAAAGACAGCGGAAGAAATTATTGCGGGCATTTCAAGCGGGCTCTATGTGACCGATCTGATTGGTCATGGAGTCAACATTGTGACCGGCGATTATTCCCAGGGCGCTTCGGGGCTGTGGATTGAAAACGGAGAGCTCGCGTATCCGGTGGAAGAGATCACAGTGGCCGGCAACCTGAAAGAGATGCTGCACAATATCTCGAGTGTCGGAAGCGATCTGATTTTTCGTAGCGCGGTAGCTTGCCCAACGGTATGCATTGAAGGGATGACGATCGCCGGCGAATAAGATTTACCGCGGAGAATTGGGAGCGAAGTAGCCCTTCTGAACGCGCACTTTATATCTGCGATCGTAAGCGGTCAGAAAAATGGGACGGAATGAGCCGTCCGCTTTGAAGTCGGCCGGTTTGTACACGAGAGAATACTGACTGCGCAATTCTTCCTGAATGCCCTGGAACGCGCTGGACACATCTTCCATGCGCGGCGGATCGAAGGCGCGCCCCCCGGTAACGAGCGCCATCGCTTTCAGAATGTCGTCGCCGCGGTCGCGGCTGGGACTGTCATTCGTGCTGATGGTGTAAATGGTGGTGTCGGCGCGTTGACACATCTTCACAGCGTCGTCGAGCGTGGCATGGCTCTGGTTGTCGTCGCCATCGGACAGCAGAACGATGACCTTGCGGATGGAGGGCGGCCCATGAAGCGGGAGCATTTCATTCTGACATGCGGTGTACACGGCGTCGTATAGCGCGGTGCCGCCTCCCGGAGAAAGTTTTCGGATGCCCGTGCTCAACAAATCGCCGTTGTTGGTGAATCCCTGTGTCACGTCCGGCGTCACATCGAATCCCATGACAAACGCCTTATCGATCTTGGGCCGCACCACCGAGAGGAGAAACTCGACGGCGGCATTTTGTTCGAACTCGAAGCGGGAGCGGATGGAGCTGCTGGTATCGATCAGCAGGCCGACGCGTAAAGGCAGATTCGTCTGCTGAGTAAAACTGTAGACTTCGGCCGGCGCCATGCGGTCATCGAGTAGTGAAAAATCGCTCTCCTTCAGGTCGCGGATGAAGTGGCCATGCTTGTCGGTCACAGTGAAGATCAGGTTGACTTCGTTTACAACGGTGGTGATGGTGTACGCGCCGTTTTGGTCCGTGGTCGCTGTGGTCTGCTGCTGAGGTGCTGTCGTCTGCGATGGCTGGCCTGGCTGCTGCGGCGAATTCGCCGGTGGCTTGGATGTCACAGCCGGCGCGGCGTTTTGCGGCGGCACGGTCGGCTGAGAGGCCTGGGCCGCGGCGCGATTTACTGCGAGCGCCGGATATTTGATGGCGAGAACGGCGAGGAGTAAAACGGCGGCCACTGACAGCCGCGCCACGCAGAATCCGCTAAACCCCTGTTCGTGCCGGCATCGCATCATTTTTTCAATCTTACCAGCGCGGTCGCCGTTAGACCTTTTGTCGTTGAATTGTCCGTCGTCGAATCTACGATAGACTCGCTCGACATCAGACGTTGCAGCCAGCCCTTCAGGTCCGCGGGCAACGGCGCTGTCAACGTCAGGGACTGACTCGTTTCCGGGTGTACCAGTTCGAGCCGGGTTGCATGCAGGAAGTTACGGTCGAGACTAACCGCTTCGCGAAAGGCCGCTTCTTTCTGGAGACGCGTGGCAGGCGCGGCCAGCCTGGGCAGAACATGTTGCGGGGCGCCGTAAAGTGTGTCTCCTACCACTGGGTGCCCGATGGAAGAGAGATGCACGCGAATCTGGTGCGTGCGTCCGGTCTCAATTTCAACCTCAAGCAGAGTGAAGTGCCCATAGCGGGACTCGAAGCGCTGCTGTACGCGATAATGTGACACCGCCGCGCGCCCGCCCGCACGCCGAGTGGTCATGCGCGTCCGGCGCTGCTGATCTCGACTGATGGATGCGTCGAGCGTGCCCCGGTCGAGCTTCACAGCGCCATGCACCAGGGCGATGTACGTTTTATGCACCTGCCGCTGCGCGAACATTTCGCCCAGCTTACGATGCGTGCGATCCTGCTTGGCCACGATGATGAGACCACTGGTCTGCTTGTCGAGCCGATGCACGATGCCCGGCCGCAACTCGCCGCCTGTGGTTGAGAGCGACGCCATGTGGTGCAGAAGGGCATTGACCAGCGTGCCTTGATTGCGCGCGCTGTCGGTCGCGCCCGATCCGGCGTGCACCATCATCCCGGCAGGTTTGTTGACGACTGCTAAGAATTCATCTTCATAAACGATGTCGAGTGGAATTGCCTCAGGGTGCGCGCGCAGCGGAGCCACGGAAGCCTCACCGGTCACGATGACTATTTCGCCGGCGCGCAATTTTCCGCTCGCCTTTACCGCGCGCACGGTCCCGTTCGGGTCGAGGACAGACACGCGATCCTGGTCGATCAACTGCTGCATTCGTGCCCGGCTCACTTCCTCGAAGTGCGCGGTCAGAAACTGATCGAGTCTCTGACCGACGCCGGATTCTTCAACCGGAAAGCTGCTCTCCGTCTCAGGTTCGATTTCTTCTGGAAGTTCATCCTGGTCGGGATTGGGATCCGCAACGGGTGAGTGTTTTTTAGCGCGGGCCATCACGCGCGCACCCCAGGCGTCGGACGAGTAGCGATGTCGGTCCGGCGGTGCTCGAGGAGCAGCAAGGCTCCAATGATCACCATTCCGAAATCGATCGCTTGCGTCAGCGACAAGGCTCCGTTAAAGATGAGCAATCGATTTTCTCCGCGATAGAAGTCAAGAAAGAATTGCGCAAGGCCCGACAAGAACATCCATGCTCCCGCAACTTCCCCGGCCTGACGTCGTCGCGGCAACCACCAGAGCGACAACCAACATAACGCCAGTTCCACACCGCAGCCATACAGTTGTACTGGATGCAGCCGAACTCCAAGCGGCGTGCCATTCCACATCGCAGCCCAGCGGCTATGAAACACGATACCCCAAGGCACTGTAGTCGGACGGCCATAGTCGCAGCCGGCGAAGAGGCATCCCAACAGCAGGATCGCCCGACCCAGCGCGCACGCGGGCGCTGCCGCATCGAGCGTCAGCAGCCAAGGCAACCGCTTGAAGGACATATAGAGCAAACCGGCGAAGATGCCGAGGGCGAACCTCATCAGCACGGAATCGACCGTGGGTGGAAATGACAGACTCAGCATCAATACGGGGTAGGAAAGAAAATCGTGCCAGTGGCCTGTCGTCGACAGCAGGCGCGAGCCCAGGACGGCGCTAAAAATGGTGATCAGTCCGAGGTTCCACATGGCGTCCGGCGGGATACGAACCCGTGCCGCCGTCCGCATGGCCAGCATAAGTCCCGCCACGAGCGCGAGGGCCGCGAAGACTCCGTAAGTGGGAACGCTCAAAAGGCCGAATTGAAATAGGCGCGGATACACACGAGGTATGGGATCAGATCAGCAGACTGGCGGTGGTCGGTTTCAGTTCCGGTCTGATTCGGGGAGCGAGTAGTCCAGAATATAGGAATGCTTTCCATCCACAATGTTGATCGTCATCGTGCCGGCAAGCGTATTGAGTTGCCCCGTGCCGGAGTCTGGCACGACGGTGATACTGAGTTGGGGCGTGCCGCGGGTCATGACACCCGTGTGCTGGAGAATGAACGTCCCGCTACGGCCCTCGAGGGTCCCACTGACCCGTTCGATTGCGACATAGCCAGCTGAGCCTTTGACCGACGTCGTCCCGGTGAGCATCTCGCCTTTGCTCGTGCCTTCGAGGTCCCCTTGAAACGCCTTATCGATGAACATTCTGCCAAGAGTCGCATGCGCCGCTTTGTCGTCCAATGCCAGCGGAGTCATCTTCACTTCAAAGTTCCCGGCTGCGCGCACGTTCTACCGCCTTCGTTTTCGGGATGGGTTGTTCAGCGAGGTTAACAGTGAAGGAAAGTCGGGCGAGATAGCAATCTCTGCAATTGTTGATTTGAAAAACAGAAAGCCGACCCACTGGGCCGTAGAATGATGCGCCGGTGAACCCGTCCTAAGACGGTGGGAACCCGCCGCGGCTCTTTAGGCATTCCGGACTGGCGGACACTGCACACCGAGCCGATTTATACGAGTCGAGTTCCCTGTTCAATGAATGTAGGTTCAACCAGCGTGGATCACCCTACCTGCTTCGCAGGCCGGTTTCTACATGGATGCTAACGGGCATCGCACCGGTTGGCAAG
>CAVUUE010000001.1:0-991173 GCA_963744615.1 uncultured Acidobacteriota bacterium | reverse complement strand
AATCTCGATTCGAGTTCCATGAACTTGTGAGCAAAAGAGGGATGGTATTGCTGTATTAGCCGCAAGATATAAGGCATTGCTACGCTTTCCTTCCATTCAATCGAGGACCGGTGCTTTTTGTACGATGAGATGCGGTGCAACCTTTGTGTGCATCTTTATGAGAGATTGCTGAGTTTGGCCAACTATACGTTCTCGCATAAATTCCGCAGCGATTGCTCCCTGCTTCTCCAAATGCTGGCAGATAGTAGTTAAAGGCGGGTTGTAGTATGCGGCGCCAGGAATGTCATCGAAACCGATTACGGAGCAGTCTTCTGGAACTTTTAAGCCCGCATTACTCAGTGCTCCGATCGCCGCGAACGCGGTCAGATCGTCAAACGTGATTAGGGCGCTGAATCCTTGCTTCGCCTTCAAAAGGCCCTCAGTGAGTTCGTAGCCTTGTTCATAGTTCGAGTTCCTACCGTCAATGGCCGCCATGATCTTGGTATCGAGTGTAATTCCATGAAGACGAGCGCCTTCGGTGATCCCTTCCCAGCGAGGCGCGCTGTCGCTCATCGCCCGAGGCCCTTTGATTACAGCAATTCTTCTATGCCCGAGCGAATGGAGGTGTTCAAAAGCTGCGCGGCCTCCAGCAAAATTATCAGTCACAACAGATGCGTAACCCTTAGTCGCGGGCTCACTTCCGATGACAACGGCGGGGAGTTCAAATTGCCGAATCGCACTCACCAGATTTGTGCCGAGATGCAACGGGTTCGCAATGGCGATCACCCCCTCCACGCGACGCTCCATCAACATCTTTGCGCACTGCTTTAACCTTGCTGGGGTATTTTGAAGATCAGCTAACAAAGGCAGATACCCAAGTTGAGTAAGGGAGTTCTCAATACCTCTGATAATCAATGTGCAATATGGATCCGTAATATCGAAGACCAAAACCCCAATGCTGTGGGTTCGCTTACTTCGAAGCGAGCGCGCCTGCAAGTTCGGGGAATAGCCAAGTTGGCGCGCTGTATTCTCGATCAAACGCTGGGTACTGGCAGGGATTCTGCGCCCAGCTTTATTCAGCACCATGGAAACGGTCGAAATGGAAAGACCAGTGGAATTGGCGATGTCTCGGATGGTCACCGCGCGTCGGCTATCCTTGTTGGCAGAATTCCCCTGCAAATTTTCCTCTTCCTTGACCTGTGTCCGCCGCTTCATCCTTCAACCTGCAGTCATCATCGCAACCACTCAGATTCTGTAGTGCGACTGAATCGAATATTGCGTTTACAAAGCTCTAACCGCCGGATGGGTCTTGCTGTCAGCGTGGCAGCCTTTCAATCATTTATGCGGAACATCTCAGTGTTCCTTCCGTCTTTGGTAATCTTTCACATCAAAGGTTGTTCGAATCGTACCTTCGATGGCGATTGTGGTTTTACGATCGGCCTCTTTTCCGTTCACACCAAGCGCGACAAGACTCACACTATAGGTGCCCACTCCCGTATACGCGTGATGTAAAACTCGTCCTTCCTTTTGAGTTCCGTCGCCGAAGCTCCAGCGATACCGCACTGCAGGGGTTCCGCTTCGGTTCGCGGTTGCCTTGAACAGGATGTTTTCTCCGAGTTGCCCTTTGCGCGGCACAGACATCGCGACCGCAGGCGCCGTCGCGGCCATTGAATCGTTGACGAGTTTAATGAGCCGGACAGAATGGGCAGACTGATTCGTGAGATGCAGGACTCCGTTGGAGATCTCAACCCCTCGATTCGGCCGAAAATATATTGGTACCGTGAATGTTGGCGCTCGACTGAAGTCCGAGCTGTGAAAGAGCCAGATCGCGTGACCGCGTTTGGTCGGTCCAGTTGAAGACCGCCAGTAGCTGACGTGCATCTTCCCGAAGAAAGAAGATGCTCGGCTGGTCGTCCTCAGGCCGATAGGTCATCAAATCGATAGGAATGGCCGAGCGTTGAAGTCGAACCATATTCAGCACGTCAGGGTTTTGTACCAGCTTGAGCCGCTCGGGTTGAGTGCCGAGTGTGGGAAGGTCGTCGCCAATCTCATACATTCCGCCAGCCACTGCTGCCAGCGTGATCGATACCTCAGCTTCGTTGAGCGACAGAGGTGTCTTCGAAGTGTGCCAAGACTGATCGGTAATCAACTGCTTGGAAACGGAAAAAGCGTCTGGGTCCCGCACCTACTAGGTACCGTTCATGTAATAGCGTGCCGCAATCCCGGTAGCATCTTCGCGCGTTCCCCTGAATGAGTGGCCCGTGTCCGTCGACAAACGCCCCAAGTCTGTATAGCCGACCGCCGGCAACATCGGGCTACCGTCCTTATCAAGGAGTACATCGGGTCCGACGGCATCGCGAATGACCTTGAGGCCGATCTGCTCCGCCTCAACGGCAGTGGTGTTTGGCCGATAGTGAAAACCCTCGATCGCCGCGTCATCCATGAAGTCCAGTTCGACAGTGACCAATTCCAGCTTCGCACCAACGTGCGATAGGTCTTGCGCAGATAGGCTTGCGCTCCAGGATTTGTCGTGTCCAATACGTAGAGGGCGTCGCGGCTCCCCTCGACGTAGCCAATCTGTATCGGATTTCCTCTCGAATTATGGACGAGCCACTCACGATGTTCTTCATAAACCGAGGTCTCTTCCTGACACAAGAAACGGAGCTGTCCAGATGCCAAACCTCAGGCCCTTTGCAGTGACCTTATATCCAAGACTTCTGATTCCGTCCGGGAAAAGAGTTGCGTTCGCCGTAGTGTACTCTCCATCTCCGTATGCATAGCCCTCGTCAATGTGGAAGTAGTTAAATCCGTAGGACAGCAGATTTTTAGCCAGCCAATCCGCGTTGGTAAGTGCAGTCGCTTGGGACAGGCCGAAATAATAGGCGGTCCAGCTCCACCATCCCCAGGGAGCGGCCGCCCCAACTAGTGCATGCCGCAGGCGGCCTACCGTAGTCCCATATGACTCAAGTTGTGCGTGATAGTCTTGGCTGACCGAAAACATGACCTTCTCAGAGGCTATGGTTTCTCCGGCAGCAAGCGGTAGACGCAACTCCACCTGATCCTGTTGTGGATCGTCCTTCAGCGTTTCCTTCTTCATAACTTCTGTCGTACCCGTGCAATCAACTGCATATGACGCGACCTCGGCTGCAGCTTCAGGGTGCGTTTGCGTTTTTAAGTGATAAACGGTGAGCCACTTGTCAGCGGTCAACGCGGCCAGCAGCAGCTGTAACGAGTATCGCGGTTGTAAATCAACTGACTTCCCACCGCGAAATGTACGTTTGCTAGCGCATCGGAGTATGAATCCTCACCGACATTTTCCTGGCTTTCCCCAGATCAAAGATGTGCAGCGGAGGGCGGTCTTCACTATAGCTGTCCGACAGGACCCGTTCGGAGCTTTCCTTTCCTCCTAGATTCACGCGGGGCGAGCCGTCGACAATATCGATCACTCGGATATCCTGAGCTAACAGGAGAACCGTCGGCGTTGTTGACGTTCACCTGAATGTCGCCAAATGGGAGGCTATCGTATACCTCCAAGGTGTAGTTAAGCTCCGGCTTCCCTGAAAGACCGCTTAGCTTAACGCTGATCCTGTGCGCGCTGCCCAGAACGTCTCGCATCGTAGATCGCGTAATCGTGCGTGTAGGGTAATCGGTAGACCAGAGCCATTGATGGTCGACCTCTGCTCCGACGCGCGAGGTGAATACCGGCGTCGCGAGACCTTTCGCTGAAACCTGGAAGGCAGCCCCCCGAGCTTTGAGTGAAATCGATACGTCCTGGTTCGCAAGCGTCGCTTCAGACGCGGGCTCCGCCGCGACGCAGACCTGGATGCCGGTAAAAACAAGAGCGGCAAACAGCGTGAGCATACAGGCTCGTTTCGTCATTGGCTATAAACCTTTTATCCAATGCTGTGCATTGGTTCGGAATATCTTTACTAAGACGGAATGCGGAAGGCGCAGACCGGTCACTTTTCTGCCGTCGACGTTGAAGGTATCTCCAGTTGCGAAGAATCTCCAGTCATCGAAATAAGTCGAGCTCCATTCTTTGATGGACTGAGAAATGTTTGCTTCGGGCGCAACATCCAGGTCCGTTCCGTACAATATCCGGTCCTGATATTTCATTAGAAAGCTGCGCACCTTCTGCCGGGGGCCAAACCTCAGATACTCCATTCGCGCGGCTGTGTCGACAGCAAAATTTGGATAACGATCGAGGTCCTTGCTGAGCCCATCCAGGTCGACTTCCATGCTTCCTAAATGCGCGCCCACAACCCGGAGGTTCGGATTGTGCGCCAAAATCTGGTCGCGCGCCTGAAGGATTTCTCGTTTCGACGGGACTCCGGGTTTCCCGTACATGTGCCACTGTGGGTTTTCGATGTAGTACTGCGAAAGCGGGTCGGCCTTGACGTCCAACTTCTGCCAGGCCAAATCCGGCTCGGCCAGGTGAGCAATCAGTGTGTTCCCATGCAGAGCAATGTCCTGATAGATCGGCTCGAGTTTCGGATTGTCCGGCATGATGTATTCGCCACGGCTGTTCTTGATTTCCATGCCTACGTTTTTCCAAATTTTCACGGCAATGGCGCCGTTGGCAAAGTCACGATTGATTTGATCGACGCTGGATTGTGTGAAGTTTTTGTTGTTGAACCGGTACGGATCGAATGTGGTGCACAGGAACACGTGGCCGTTGCTCGAGTGAACCAACTTCCACGCGTCGTCTATCTGCGGTTGCAACTGCTTGCGGTACGAGAGTGTGTCATCGACCACAAGGATGTTCAACAGCGTTAGATTTGCCTTTTCCACGAACGCCTGGAATGCCGGGCTGCTTTTGAAAACGTGCACATGCGCATCGATGGGGTGCAATGCTGCAAATCCGCGCAGTTGGTCGCGTTGGGACGCCGGCCGAGAAGCCTGAGCGCATGACGTCGACGTTGTCGCGATCCATGCCGCGAAAACGAGGAGGAGTACGGTTGGTAGTGGAGCGAATTTCCTTCTCATCCCGATGTCCTCTCACAGGTCGGATTGCCACCTATTCCACGCGTTCTTTCCAGCTATGCTTGGCGATCAAGTGGCATGTTCGACATTCGTCCGCGTCAGAAAGACGCCTTCAGGCCGAACTGAATAACTCTGGGATCCGAGGCGCTGGTAATCTGGCCAAAACCACTATCGGTGACAACACTATCTGGGGCGCCGAAATTCACGTTGTTAAATGCATTAAAGAATTCTCCGCGAAACTCAAGCGAAACTGCGCTTGTGATTTTTGTATTCTTGATCGCCGCAAAATCTGCGTCGAAAAATCTAGGACCGCGAAGAATGCTCTTGCCCGTATCTCCGTATGTTCCGGTCCGATTTATTCCAAACGCGGTGGTATCGAACCATTCGTTCACTTCTGCCTGATGAGACCGTCCAGAACCCAGTACTGCTCTTCCCACACTGGAAACAAGCAGATCCGCCCGATCGGCACCGATCCCACTGCCAGAATTGTCCACACCACTGAATACTGTGAACGGCGTCCCCGTGTTCCAAGTTGCGATCGCTGTTACTTCCCAACCGTTCGCAAGCTCGTCCAGTCCGCGCGCGACGTGGAAACGCGGAATGTTGTAATCGCCACTGAACTTGAACGCCTTTTCGATATCGTCGGGGGACGGTCCATAGTCGAAGTACCGTCCGCACAAGCAACTATTGGTAAGTGCAAAGTTCCCGCTTGACGCCGGCGCGAAATCGTCTAATGCTTTCGACCATGTGAAATTTGCCAGAAAAGATAGCCCTTTGTTAAAGCGCTTTGAGATAGATGTTTGTATGCCGTTGTAATTGCTGTTGACTCCGGAATTGATGGACGCGATCGACCCATACTGCGGATAGATCGGATGGCCTGGAGGATTCAACTGCAGCAACCCATATTCCTGGTCGCCAGTTCCATACAAGTGGCGCCCTTGATTGCCCACATATGCGATCCGGAGGAGCCAGTTCGATCCAAATCCTTGCTCGAAAGTCAGGTTATAAGACAGGACCATCGGCAAACGAAAATGTCGGTCAAAAATCTGTGAGAATGAGATTGCGCTTTGAGGAAACGTTGCGTTAGGACCAGGGTTTAGAGGCCCGAAGCTGGCTGGAAAAGGATTCTCGATTCCGGCGCTTCCATAAGGGTCCGCGAAAGTGACAAGAGTGTTCACGCCATTGTTGACCCCGCTATTGAAACTGAGAATGGGTGCAAATGGCGGGATGCCCACGACGTCCTCAAATGCCACTGTCTCCGGAGGTTCATAGTAGTAACCTGCGCCTCCTCGCAGGCTGCGCTTTCCATCTTTGGAGAGTTGATAGGCAAATCCAACTCGGGGAGCGAGGTTCCACAGGTTATTGAATATCGACGAAGCAGGGCACCCTGGATCGTGATTTTTCCCGCCGAACAGCATCCCAACGGGTGCATTGGGAAACCGCGTCGACTGCGCACCAGGGACGAAGCACGCGACTCGACCGCCGCTATCGGTATAGGGGAAGAATGGGTCCCAACGGAGACCATAACTCCACGTAAGCCTTTCGGTCGCTTTCCAATTATCCTGCGCGAAAAGGTTCCAACGGTATCCCGTGAAATCCAAAAACAAGCCGCCTCCTTGAGTGTAGTTAGACACGGCGCCGGACACGAAATCCGCCAGACTATTGCCGGTTAAGCCATTGCTAAAGTCAAATGCTCCGCTTTGCTGGTATTGGTTCTGCATCGGCAGACGGATTCTCGCAATCTCGCCCCCAAACTCTACCTCGTGATTTCCTTTTTGAACCGACGCGACTTCACGGAGAGATTGGTCGGTCTTTGTGAAGTTACCTACCGGTACAGAAAACAAGCCGAAGTTACTACCGACTGAGAGGCTTAAAACCGGTTGGGCCGGCTGCGCAATCTTAACTCCGGCATCCGCAAAGCCGAACGGAGAATCTGAGGGGATCTGCCCAGTCTGCTGCGTGAACCCGTAATAACTGCCCAGGAGAAAGTGATCGGAAATCGTGTAGATGTCTACTGCGCTCACGCTCTTCAGGACCAGATGCTGGGCATCTCCTCTCATCTGCAAAAGGTTGGACGGAGATGGCAGCACGACGGGATTCGTGTAATTCAACTGGAAATAACGAACGCTTAGGTGATGCTTGTAGGAATTGAAGTCGCCTTTTGCCATGTATTCGTCTGTGTTCTGCCGATCCGGCGCGCCGTTGAAAGTAAGTTGATCGTTCGGACCGTTGGGCAATGGGATCTGCTTTAGGAAGTAGGTGGCGACTGGGCTTACCGGTATCTGGTTATTGGGGTAAGGAATCGTATTGTTGGTGTTGGGGACATAAAGCTGAGTAGCTGGAAGCAGATCAGCGAAGTTGCCGTTGCGTTCGTCGGCATTGGGTACAAAGGCTACCTGGCCGTTGTTCGCAGTGCTGATTCGAGTTCCCTGGTAGGTTCCGAAAAAGAACAGGCGGTTCTTCAGTATGGGTCCGCCGCCGCTTCCCCCAAACTGGTTCTGTTTCAGCGGATTGACGGAATTGGCAAACCAGTTCCGCGAATCCAACGCAGCATTTCGAATAAATTCAAAGACGTCTCCATGGATCCTGTTCGTTCCGGATTTTGTGACGACATTGACTACTCCTCCGATCGCATCTCCATACAGCGCACTCATGTTGCCGGTAACGAGATTGAATTCCTGCACAGCATCTGGGTTGGGAAATGGAAAATTGGTGTTGATGTAGGTGTCGTTATAGTCGACGCCATCGAGCTGATAGCTCACACCATTCGCAGTCGCGCCGTTGACTTTGGCATACTGCTCTCCTGGGAATATCCCCACCTCGCATCCAAATCCGCAATAACTGTTTGTAACGTTGCTCGTTCCAGGCGCAAGAAATACAAGCTGTTGTACTTCGCGCCCATTTAGCGGAAGCTTTACGATATTCCTCTGGTCAACCACCTGGCTGACGGTCGCCGAATCTGTCGTTACCATTGATCCGTTTTCTGTGACCGTCACCTGTTGTGATATCGAGGCGACCTGCAGTTGAACGCGTACCGTGACTGTCTGTCCAATTGCCAGAACGATCCCATGTTGGGCGTAAGGACCAAAACCGGTCATCGACACCGACAAGTCATAGCTGCCCACCGGCAGGCTCGGAAACAGGTACTCGCCGGAATTGTTGGTCTTCGCTGTCTGGGTGTAACCGGTCGCGGTCTCCGTAACTGTAACGCTGGCGCCGGAGATCGCGCCTCCCGATGCGTCTACAATCACGCCACTGAGGCGGGCGGTAGTGGTCTGCGCAGACAGCGGCAATGTCATGCCGATCGCCACTGCCAACCCAAACGCCAGCGCGACCAATCGGTTCGCACGCCTCGCAGTGGATTCCTTCCATTGATTCTTCTCACGATTTTCCGGCATTTCTCGGCCTCCACGCGTTTGATCTGTTTTTGCCAATATCTTCCGTTCGTCTCAGCAATTCTGGCAATAGTGAGGAGCCATTCTCTCAATAAATTAGATATTAGGTTAACTGTTGTACCTCGTCTGGTGAAACAGTTGACCACTTGAAATTGACGATTGTCAACTGTTCAAGAGAACGAGACAGAATCTTGTTGTCTTTGCGAGAAACACATAGGAGTGGCGACTCTTCAAACCGCTTCAGTACGGGCAAAGCGATGCCCATGTCGCAGGAATGGGCCCCCTCACCCGCGCCAGCCTTGAGGGACGCCGATTGCGCCACACACGTTCTGAGGTTGCAATTCTCGGATTTACCGACGGCTGATCGCTGCCTTACTCGCGGGCACTCTTGCGCCGATAAACGACTCTGCCCCCCACGATCGTTTGCAGCGCTTCAATATCCTTGATTTCATCTACCGGGCAGGTTACGAAATTCTTATCGATCACCACCATATCGGCTAGTTTTCCCGGCTTGATTGAACCTGTCTCTTTTTCCAAAAACTCCATATACGCATTGTTCAAAGTCCACATCTTCAAAGCTTCAAACCTGGAAATGCGTTGTTCGGGATTCAGAACATTTCCGTCCGTCATCTTGCGTGTGATTGCCATCCACATCTCAAAAAAAGGATCGTAGGGGTTCGTAGAGAGCCGTGGGTCGAAGCGAATCATGTGGTCCGAGCCTCCCCCTACCACGACCCCTGCGTCTATCAACGACCGCAGCGGCAGGAAGTGTTTCATGCGCTCAGGTCCAAAGACATCCTTGAGCGCCGGACCATCGAAATATAACCATGCTGGCTGCACATCGAAAGCGACACCCAAATTCTTGGCGCGTTCGATCGCGCGTTCGTCCGGGAAATTGGCGTGTGTGGCGACAAACCGGCGACCTGCGATCGGCTTGATCCGGTCGGCCGCTTCGTAGGCATCGAGGAGCATATCCAACGAGCCGCCCCCAGTGACATGCGCCGTCATTTGCCAGCCCAGGTCATCGGCGGCCTGCGCCATCGCAAAAACGTTCTCGCGCGGCACATAGAGCACCCCGCGATAGCCCGGCTCCACGAATCCATAAATCTGAGTGTGCAGTCCATACGGCTGGCGCAGGTAAGCAGTCCCAATCAGTATGCCGCCGTCAACGATAGTTTTCAGCGAGCCCACACGAAGCCATTTATCTCCCCATCCTGTGACAAATGGGATCTGTTCGATTTCCTTTCGTACGTCGGCTGGTGTCCCCTCCGCTTTGATTATGTAGGTGACGTAGCTGCGCACGGTCAGTTCTCCAGCATCGTGCAGCGTCTGGTAAGCGCGGAAACCGTCAGGACCTTCCAGGCGGTCGTCAATACTCGTAATCCCAACTGTGTTGTAATGCTGCAACATGCTTTTCAGCGCCCATAGCTGGTCCTTTGGGGTGACGGGCCGCGATTGGCGCACTTTACCGAGAAGTTGCGGCGCCCCGAGGATCAAACCCGTGGGCTCGCCGTTCCCGTCCTTTACGATTCGGCCGTTTGCAGGCCGCGGTGTGTTGCGGGTAATGCCCAGGTCCTTAAGCAGAACCGAATCGAGGACAGACGCATAGCCGTTATCCACGACGGCTTCGCGTTCGCCTGCTGCCGCGTCAATCTCTTGCCGGGTTGGGTAGCGGTGTTCAATGAGCCGTGTCGAATACACCTTTGGAACAAGGATGACCTGACCAGAAGGCAATTTCTTGGCCTGTTCGCGAATGTAAGTCTGTATCTCTGGAATGGAGTGAAAGACGGGTATGGGACCATCGACCTCACTGAGTGCAGCCATGATGGGGTGGACATGACCCTCAATCAGGCCCGGAATCACACATCGCCCATGGAGATCGATCTTTTGGGTACCGGGTCCCGCCGTCTTCAGCACGTCCGCATCTGTACCCACGGCGACAAATCGATCGCCCCGAATCGCAACTGCCTGAACATTCGGATACCGATCCCACATGGTGATGATGTTGCCGTTGAAATATATTGTGTCTGCCTTCGGCGGGCTATCTGCGGCAAAGCAGAATGGCAGGCTCAGGACACACAAGGCACACAGGATGATCATCTGGCCTAAAGATAAAATCGATCGTCTCTTCACTTTGTATCTACCCTTGCTGATATGTTAAATTCCGACCTCAAGTTGGCGTGCGGGTTAACCAAAAGTCGGCTTAGAACCGCCACTCGGATCGGCGGCTGATCACGCGCGCGCAGATGAACCGGCTTGGACCCAAATTGGTTTGTTGACGGGATTCGACGGTGGAGAATAGTTCGCTCTCGACCAGGTCCACCAATCAATCTTAAGTCTGTTTAAATCTGCAAATTACAGCCAACAATCCTCCGAATATCCCCGCAAAATGCGCGCCTTTTGCTCCTGAAGGACACAGGAAAGGATTCTCCGCATACTGAAATCTGTTGCTAAACAGAGCCATTCTCTGATCGAGAAATGCCGAGTGTCCTTCAGAAAGTAGGTATGCCGGGGACGCGCAGATTTGAACCGCCTCGCAAGCAATCAGATATGAGACGAATGAATGGCTCGCTGGAAATCGAATGTCGAATTGAACCAAAGTTTTTTGACAATCCGGTCAACATTGCCGAGATGGGACGCGGATTTCCGACCCATTAAGGTCCAGCGGATACCCTGACCTTTGCTGACCTTGGGTGCATAGCCACAAATCTCCGATTTGCATCGCATCAATGAGTGACTCGGCCTGATATCGTCAATCGAGAACCATGCGCATTCTTCTATACGTCGGAACGGCGCAGAAGGTAGTCAAGTCCGCCAACTCGATACCATCGATAGCCATAAGGTTCAAGTACTACGCAGTGCCGTCCGCGTTCGTCGGCTTCGCTATTGTCCCCCGAAAGCAAATTCACCAGCAAGCTCTGACCACCGGAGCATTTCGCGGGCATCCGAAAGCGCACTTCTTGAGGCTCTGCAATCAGATTGTGCATGAATAGAACACAGTTGTTCCGCCACTCATACGCCATCGCCAGCACATTGGGCATGCGCAGCGGAAGCACGGAGAAATCCCCCCACCCGATCTCCGGGATCTCTTTCCGCATTCGGATAATGCGTTCCATCCAGTTCAGAAATGAGTTGGGGTCGATGCGCTGCACGGCAACATTCAACCGCCTGAACCCGTATGCCCCCTCCGTGATTACCGGCGAGATCGGCTTTGCATTTGCCGTGAAACCCCCATTCGGTTCCGCTGACCATTGCATTGGAGTGCGCGCACAATTCCGCTCCGGTAACCGCAGATCATCGCCCATTCCAATCTCGTCCCCGTACCGAAGCACCGGCGTTCCCGGCAGCGTCATCATCAAGCTGTACGCCAGTTCAAGCCGTCGCCGATCGCCGTGCAGCATGGGAGCAAGCCGGCGCCGGATTCCACGTTGGTACAACTGCATCGACTTCTCCGGACCGAACTCCGCAAATACCTTTTCCCGCTGTCCAACCGTCAGACGGCCAAGATCAAGTTCGTCGTGGTTCCGGAGAAATTGTCCCCATTGTGCCGTCGCCGGACGTGGCTTCGTATCCTGCATCGCCTTGATCAACGATCTTGCATCCCCGCTCGCCATTGCATAAAACAAGTGCTGATTCACTTCAAAGTTGAACATCATCTGCAAACGCTCGCCGTATTGCCCGAAATACTCCAGATCATTCTTCGGCACGATGTTCGCTTCGCCAAGAATGATCGCCCCGCTCTTACTCCAGGTCAGGAATTCCGAAAATGATCGGAGCATGTCGTATTGCTCCACCGAACGCTTCAGTGCGGCTCCTTTTTTCGCGATGACAAAAGGAACGGCATCCATTCGGAAACCATCCACTCCCAACTCGAGCCAGAACCCCATAATCTTCAGGATTTCCGCTTGAACCTCTGGATTGCTCGTATTCAAGTCCGGCTGAAAATTGTAAAAACGGTGAAAGTAATACGCGCGGGCATTCTTCGCCCATGTCCACGTAGACTTCTGCACACCCGGAAACACGACTCCTGAATCGGCATCCTTCGGCTTCTTCGCCGACCACACATACCAATCTCGGTACTTGGATTTCGGATCATGGCAAGCCTCGCGAAACCATGGATGTTCATTCGAAGTGTGGTTCACCACAAGATCAATCAGAACGCGGATGCCGCGCTGCCTGCATCCCCGCGAGAAGGCGACGAAGTCGCCCAGCGTTCCATAGCGCGGATCGACGTTGTAGTAGTCCGCGATGTCATACCCGTCGTCGCGACCCGGCGAAGGCTGAAAGGGCATCAACCAGATAGCCGTGATTCCCATGCCCTGCAGATAATCCAACCGCCGCATCAACCCGGCGAAGTCACCAATCCCATCGCCGTTCGCATCCATATACGTAGCAACCGACAGGCAATAGACAACGGCATTTTTGTACCATAGGTCGTTGATCATAGTAGGACTCTGTTTCAGCGCGACTCAACCACAGGAGCTAATGGTCTGATGCAGGATTTGATTTGGTGGAAGCGTGCCGTAATTTATGAGGTATACCCAAGATCGTTTGGAGATAGCAACGGCGACGGCGTCGGCGATCTCCGCGGAATTCTCAATCGCCTCGATTATCTCGTGGACCTCGGCGTCGACGCGCTATGGATTGCACCCATCTATCCCTCGCCCATGGCGGACTTCGGCTATGACGTCGCTGAATACTGCGGCATCGATCCCATCTTCGGCAACATGTCCGACTTCGATCTCCTGCTCGAGCAGGTTCATCGCCGCGGCCTTCGTTTGATTCTCGACTTCATCCCCAATCACACCTCCGAACAACATCCATGGTTCCTCGAAAGCCGTTCGTCCCGCGACAACCCAAAGCGCGACTGGTACATCTGGCGCGACCAGCCCAACAACTGGACAAGCAACTTTGGGGGTTCCGCCTGGGAGTTCGATGAATTAACGGGCCAGTACTATTACCACTCATTCCTGAAACAGCAACCCGATCTGAACTGGAGAAATCCTGCCGTGAAGGCAGCGATGTTCGACGTTTTGCGTTTCTGGCTGGAGAAAGGTGTGGATGGATTTCGCGTCGACGTCATGTGGCTCATCATCAAGGACGACCAGTTTCGCGACAATCCTCCCAACCCCGGCTATCACCCCGGCCTCTCGTCCAACCACCGTTTCCTCCCCGTCTACAACTCCAACCGGCCGGAAGTCCATGCGGTCGTCGCCGAGATGCGCAGCCTCATCGACGAATTTTCCGATCGCGTCTTGATCGGCGAAATATATCTTCCCGTCGCGCAATTGATGACCTACTACGGGGAGCATCTGCAGGGCGCAAATCTCCCCTTCAACTTCCATCTCCTGCAATGCGCCTGGTCCGCGGATGCCATAGCCCAGGCCATCGCGGACTACGACCGCGCGCTCCCGGCCGGCGCCTGGCCGAACTGGGTTCTCGGCAACCACGATCAGCCCCGCATCGCTTCCCGCGTCGGGGAGCAGCAGGCGCGCGTCGCAGCGATGCTGCTTCTAACCTTGCCCGGCACGCTCACCCTCTACTACGGCGAAGAGATCGGGATGACCAACGTTCCCATCGCTCCGGAACAAGTCCAGGATCCCGCGGAGAAGAATGAACCCGGCATCGGCCAGGGCCGCGACCCCGAACGGACGCCGATGTGCTGGGACGGAAGCCCGCACGCCGGCTTCACCACCGGCGTGCCATGGTTGCCCCTCGGCGGGGACTCGCGCAGTGTCAACGTGGCCGTTGAACAACAAGATAACTCATCCATTTTGACACTTTACAGAAAACTCATTGCACTGCGAAAGAGCCATCCCACATTGGTCAGCGGCAAATTGAATGGAATTCATGTCGAGAAATATATCCTGCGTTTTCGGAGAAGTGGAGCTGAAGAAATCGAAGTGATCCTAAACATGACTCGCGAAGAAATTTCCGTGCAGACACCATCGGCCAGGGTATTGCTAGGAACGCAAATGGACCGCCAAGGGGAAACCGCTGGATTGTTAGCGCTTCGTGCCGGCGAAGGTGTTGTACTTCTGCTCCCCTAACTTCTCTAAATAAATTCCGCAAAGGACTAAGAGCAGAATCGCCGATGTAGCTGCCATTAAGGTTGGATTTATGCATAATCGGCAATGCGCTATTGACACTTTCTGTCCGCATCACCGGCAATGGGAGATTGGCCACAGTTTGGACCCAATCGGGTTTGTTGGTGGAGTTCGGCGGTGGAGAATAGTTCGCTCACGACTTGCTCCACCAATCAGTATTGCGTCTTCTGAGATTTGCAAATTTCAGCCAACAATCCTCCAATCTCCCCGCAATTTGGGCGCCTTTCGCTCCTGAAGGACACAGGAGAGGATTCTCCGCATGCTGAAATCTGTTTCCAAACACAGCCATTCTCTGATCGGGAAATGCCGAGTGTGCTTCGGAAAGTAGGAATGCCGGGAACGCGCAGATTTGAACCGCCTCGCAAGCAATCAGATATGAGACGAATGAATGGCTCGCTGGAAATCGAATGTCGAATTGATCCAAAGTCTTTTTGACAATCCGGGCAACATGGCCGAGATGGGAAGCGGGTTTGCGATCCGTTAATGGCCAGCGGATATGCTGACCTCTGCTGACCTTGGGGCGCATGCCACAAATCTCCGATTAGCCTACAACGTGTCAGTGAGTGACCAGGCCTGTTCTCGCCAGTTGAGAATTACTTCCGGAAGGACCGGTATGCGCCCGTTGGGATCCAATCTCCGCTTTTCCAGATTCGACGCAGTTGGGTTTATTCTCTTGAAGTCATGCGCAAACACATTTTCATGTCCCTCGTCCTGGCGGTTTTGATTTCCACGACCGCTCCCGTCTTTGCCCAGCAATCGTCTGCTCCGAAACCGGAGGAGACGGAAGTGTGGACGCCGGTGCCGAGGATTGTTACACCGGGCGTCACCGACGCAGCACCTCCCTCCGACGCGATCGTGCTCTTCGATGGCACGAACCTTAACCAATGGGTTTCAGCCCAGGACAAGTCCCCAGCGAAATGGACTGTCGGTGACGGCATACTGATGGTGAGCAAGGCTGCCGGGAACATCCAAACCAAACGCGCCTTCCGGGATTACCAACTGCATATCGAATGGAGAATCCCGAAGAACATTTCCGGCAGTGGACAGGCACGCGGGAATAGTGGAGTGTTTCTTGCGTCTACCGGGCCAGAGGATGCCGGATATGAGTTGCAGGTCCTGGATTCGTACAACAATAAGACCTATGTCAACGGGCAGGCGGGCAGCATTTACAAGCAAAGTGCTCCGTTGGTGAATGCCAACCGCAAACCCGGGGAGTGGCAGACCTATGACGTGGTATGGACCGCCCCGGTGTTCCACGCCGATGGATCGCTGCAATCCCCAGCCTATGTGACGGTGTTCTTCAATGGGGTGCTGGTACAGAATCATTTCCAGCTGAAGGGGGAGACTCTGTACGTAGGCAAACCCTTTTATAAGAGGTACGACCGGGCACCGATCAAGCTGCAGGCGCACGGCGATCCCAGTCAGCCGATCAGCTTCCGGAATATTTGGGTTCGGGAACTGAATTAGCGCTCGCCATGAAATTGGAGACCCGAGACATGGGCGTTTTTGCGAACTAATGCACGCCTGATCGATGTGAGGGATCACGGGACTCTTCGCGTTCCCAGGCTGTGGGAACTTTGGATGGCCCGACGCACAGTCGAGTGAAACACACGCGCTGATTACGACCAACCCGAACGTAGTGATAGAACCATTCCACCATCGAATGCCGGTCATATCGAAGCCGCTGATTACACCCTGCGGCTTATCCGTGCGGATGAAGAGCGGCCACCGATTGAGCTCTTGCGGCCATACGATGCAGATGGAATGAAGGGTTGATGGTCGATCCACGAGTAAGCAACGCCCGCAACAATCATCCCAGAATTGTTGAACAGTGCATAGACTTGTCCCATCACATACCGCTTTCCCCGCCTACAATCGTTGACGTACAGCCTGAGGTATGGAATGGACAAGCGCGAATTTCTCAAGGGTTCAGCCGCCACTGCGGCAGTGACGCTGCTTCCTTTTAACGATCGCGATGCATTCGCCGAAGACACCATCCCCAGAACCAATTGGTCCGGCAACTATCATTACTCGACCAACAAAGTTCTCCAGCCTGCATCCGTTTCCGAGACTCAGGACGCCGTCCGCAGTGTTGCCGGGGTCCGCGCACTGGGCACGCGGCATTCCTTCAACGGAATCGCCGACTCAGAGATCGCACAGATCTCCACTCTCAAATTGAAGGACATCAGCATTGATTCCAAAGCACGCACGGTCAGGGTAGGCGCGGGCATTCGCTACGGGGATCTGGCCATCATTCTGGATGAGAAAGGCTTCGCTCTCCACAATATGGCGTCCCTGCCGCATATCTCCGTGGGCGGAGCCTGCAGCACCGCCACACACGGCTCGGGAATGGGCAACGGCAATCTCGCAACAGCAGTCACTGCGATCGAATTCGTGACTGGCGACGGAACCGTCCGAACTCTATCACGCGACAAGGATGGCGCCCGCTTCGCAGGGGCGGTTGTTGCTCTCGGAGCCTTCGGCGTGATCACCCACCTAACTCTCGCCCTCCAGCCTCGCTACGAGATGACCCAGATCGTCTATCAGAACCTTCCCTTTAGCGAGCTGGAACATCACCTTGCCGACATCATGGGCGCCGGCTACAGCGTCTCTATCTTCACCGACTGGCAGAACGGTCGCGCCGGTGAACTGTGGATCAAGCGCCGTGTCGATCAGGGCGGTACCTCCGCCCCTCCCGCCCGCTTCTACAACGCAACCCTCGCAACCGAAAAGCTTCACCCGATTCTCGGCCATCCCGCGGAAGCCTGCACCGACCAGCTCAACACCGTCGGGCCCTGGTACGAGCGACTACCGCACTTCAAAATGAACTTTACTCCCTCCAGTGGCAAGGAGTTGCAAACCGAGTTTTTCGTTCCATTCGAGCGCGGCTACGAGGCCATCCGCGCTGTCGAGACGCTGCGGGACAGTATTGCCCCTCACCTTTACATCACTGAACTCCGCGCCATAGCCGCCGACGATCTCTGGATGAGCATGGCCTACCAGCGCGCCTCCCTCGCCATCCACTTCACCTGGAAGCTTGAGCCAGACGCAGTTATGAACCTCCTGCCACAAATCGAGGCAAAGCTCGCGCCCTTTGGCGCCCGCCCCCACTGGGCTAAAGTGTTCACCATGAAAACGAGTCAGATCGAGCCACTGTACCCGCGCATGAAGGACTTCCGCGCCCTCGCCGAACGATTTGATCCGCATCGAAAGTTCCGCAACCGATACATCCGCGATCATATCGAGAGTGCCTGAAACATTAGGCGATACCGTCACGGCGCGAAGTCGAAAAACTGTTGCCCTTTATTTCAAGGGCAAGTGATCGCGCTAAACCACTCCCGAAGTACCGGCTTGCGGGAAGTGATCTGTTGCTGCTGGGTCCCGCCTTGAGCACAAGTGATTCTTAACTGGCGATACGGGGACGAGTCACTCATTGAGCGCGCTGAACACGAGCCTTGTGGCCTCCAGGAGGGTTCTCGGCAATCCAAAGGTTATCGTCGTAAGTAAAGAGAAGCGCGTTTATCAGGAGCGATTGATATGACCTACTTGTCAGCCGCCATTCGTATGTGGTCTTGAGCGTGGTTATTCTCTCTTCTGTGATTGCGAGATGGCAGGCCTGCTGAGTTACTGGTCCACCGGTGCCACCACCATAGAGTTTGTACTCTGCGTTGCAGGTCAAGTCCCGATACTTTATCCAGGCTCTTTGGGCCTCTAATAGATCACGAGACTCTTCTGGACTCAACACCGTTCGAACTTTCGTGTAAAGCGCGTTCAAAGCCCTATCAGCCGTGACTGAAGCCTTCGCGAAGCATCCGTATTCCTCAGGCGTGTAGATGGTCGGTTACAAGGCGAACCGGGAGCGTTCATATGCTGCGCGAGTGCAGCAGTACCGAACGCACTGAAAATGAACAGCACCAGCAAACGAGCAAGGGGCGAGCGCATAGTCATCCGCCCATTCTATGCGGATCAGTCCTGATAAGTCGGCTTGTATTTACATATCTATGTGCCCATTTTTGTACCCCCTCTGGATGAAAAGCAGCGGTAATCCAGAGCAACGGAATTTCTGTTGAAAGCTGTAAATCCCCGTTATTCATTCACGAAAAGGCACACTGCAGTAAACGATGGTAAATGGCAGAAAAGCGCAATACGGCATCTTCTAAGCCGGGGGTTGTGGGTTCGATTCCCGCCTCGCCCACCACAGTTCAGCACATCCGCAAGTGCAAACCGTCACTGAAAGTCAGCATATCCCCCAATAAACAACCTCTATTTGTGTCCACTGGAATTCGATTGCACCGACCTTCAC
The DNA here is from genome assembly GCA_963744615.1 of uncultured Acidobacteriota bacterium. Lineage (GTDB taxonomy): Bacteria > Acidobacteriota > Terriglobia > Terriglobales > Acidobacteriaceae > JAKAAZ01. The sequence goes on along the minus strand of CAVUUE010000001.1, from coordinate 972,406 downwards.
AGAAGGCGAATTTCATAGAACAGCGGATGCAATGAGATAAGGGGAATTTTTCTTTTTCTAATTGACAGTACAAAGAAGCCCGCCTATAAGGAATGCTCTGGCTCTGATCTTAAAAAATCGAAGCCAGAATTCCAAAGCCAAATCAGTATGGAGATACGGATGAACGTAAGTATGAATGCAGGACGACGCAAGGCGCTGCTGTGCGTGTGCGCACTTATAGCTTTTGCAACCTTGACCGTAGCGGCCAATGCCACAACCTGGTATGTGGGCCCGACTCGGACGTACAAAACTCCCTGCGCCGTCAGCAGGCTGGTGGCGAGCGGCGACACAGTGTATATCGACTATTCTCCATCCACCGGGCCCGGGGTGGGCTATTACGACGACAGTTGCGGATGGACCGCAAGCAACCTGAGCTTGATCGGGGTGCTCAACTCCAACGGCAAACGTCCGGTTCTGAACGCTGCGGGACTGACGGACACAGCGACGACCGGACATATCGCCCATTACAAGGGGATCTGGGACACAATTGGCAGCAACATCACCGTTGAGAACATGGAATTCGAAAATGCCGCCATCAGCAACGACGATGGCGCCAACGGCGCAGGCATTCGCTCCGATGGGGTAAATCTGACGATCATCAACAGCTACTTCCACAACAATCAGGACGGACTCCTGGAGAGCAACGTTGCCGGAAGCAACATTTTGATTGAGAATTCGGAGTTCTATCAGAATGGCGTCAGCGACCCAAACCTCTACTATGGCTACGGGTATACGCATAATTTGTATATCGGCCATTGCGCCTCGTTGACCTTCGTGGATAGCTATACCCACGCCGCCAACGTTGGCCATTTGTTGAAGTCGCGGGCGGCGGTGAACTATATCCTCTACAGCAAGCTGACTCAGGAAAATGGGACCGCCAGCCTTGAAGTTGACCTTCCCAGCGGCGGCACTTCGTATGTGATCGGGAATGAACTTCAAAAAGGCCCGAACGAGGGGAACGAATATTTCCTGCGCTACCTCGAAGAAGGGATCAGTCCCAGTAATCCGGGGCAAGATCTCTACGTGGTGAACAACACGTTCGTAAATCAGATTGGCAACAACGCGACGTTCGTTGGCGATGCCTCGACAACCGTGCCGGAGCTTCTGCAAAACAACATCTTCTATGGTGGAGGAACCGTTACGGACCAGACGACCCCAACCCCAACGGAGACAACCAACTATTCTGTGTCGAACGATCCTTCGATGTTCGTGAACATCAACAAATACAACTACGACCTCACCTCGACTGCCGGCTCCCCTCCCATCGACGCCGGTACGACGCCGGGAATGAGTACAGAGGGATACGCCCTGACGCCGCAGAATCAATATATCCAGCACGGCGATCAGGCGGGTAATTTTGAATGCACCCAAGCGCGCACGATCGTCAACGGCACCATCGATATCGGCGCGTATGAATATGGCAACGACGGCAGGGTGACGTGTCCTGCTAAGTAGCGTGACGATTGCAATTTCCTCGACAGAGGATGTGCGTCGTTAAAAAGATAGTGCAGGGCCTCTCATCCGGCCCTGCACTTTTATTTTCAAGAGCCTGCCTGCTACTTCTCTCAATTTCAGACTACGATCAGAATCTCTTCCCGAAAGCTTGTACGACTCAGGCAAACGATCCGAACTGCGAGGCGAATGGACAGTTTTCAAATGACTAGAGCTCACGAAACCGGCGGGTCGCACTGAATATTTTGAGCAATTGCACGGCATTGCGCATTATTATCTTGACAATTACGCAATTTACCCGCAACGTATCGAAAGAAGCACGCCTCAAAGCGTGCAACGGAAGTCGGCTCTGGCCTCCGTAACAATTATGGCAACCATGATGGCTCCCGTTGCGTCCAGGGAGGTTCTTCGTTGCGACCACTGTAGTCTGGTGCAATTCAGCACCAGCAATCTGCTGTGCAGGCGCTGCCACAAACCTCTGGAAATCGAACCGCCGCAGCCCACGGTCTCATCTCCCGTTGAGGTAATGGGCTCACCTGCGCCGGGCAACCGGAGCTCCAGAGTGGCAGTGCGCCTGCGGGAAATCCGCAATGCGCGCCATCTGAGCCAGCGCCAACTGGCGGCCAGGCTCGACGTGCCGCGAACTTACATCTCCAAGATTGAAAATGGGCGCGCGATGCCCACCTTGTCCTCTCTGCAACGCCTTGCCGCCGCCCTCGCTGTACCAATGTCTGAAATGGTGCATGACGTCCGCTTTGAACGGGAGCGTGAGATCGCATCCATGATGGAAGACCCCTTCCTCGCGGAGATCGGTCAATGGGCCTCCGGGCTGGATCCGCTGCACCGTGCGATGGTTCTGAGCCATCTTCGGGAAATGGCCACAGGCGGCAGAAGGACCGCTTAAAGATACGGCCAGACGAGGACCGCACAACCGATTCTCCGGGTGGCAGCTGCTTGCCACCCGCACTTGTTTGCAGCCTCTCTTGGCACTATGCTACGGTCGAAACAAGTAGAGGTGTCTTCCCTTGTCTCCTATCACCGTACCGGCCCGCCTGAAGGAACTCTCGGCGGAGGAGCTGGCTATTTATCGGCAGCTTGACCCGGAGCGGCTGCCCAGGCACATCGCAATCATCATGGATGGAAATGGCCGCTGGGCCGGCCTGCGACGCATGCAGCGGTTCTTCGGACATCAGCAGGGCGCGGAATCGGTTCAGTATGTCGTCGAGACGGCATCGCGCATCGACCTGCCCTGGCTGACACTTTACGCATTTTCGCTCGAAAACAGCCTGCGCCGACCGGAGACGGAAGTCAGTTTTCTCATGCGCCTCCTGCGCACCTATCTCGTCTCCAACGTAAAGCGGATGAACGACAATAACGTCCGCATCGCCTATGTCGGCCGCACCGCGGAGCTGCCGAACGAAGTGCAGGACACCATGCGCTGGGCGGCGGAGCAGACGGAACGCAACACAGGCACCACTCTGACGCTCGCTTTGAATTACGGGGCCCGCAGCGAAATTGTCGACGCCGTAAGGGACGCGCTTACCAGGATTGCGGCGGAAAACGGCGGCGAGCTTCCTCTCGACGCCCTGCTGTCGCGCCTGACTGAGGAGCACGTCTCGAATGCGCTCTACACCGCGCACATGCCTGACCCGGACCTGGTGATCCGCACCAGCGGGGAGATGCGAATCAGCAATTTTCTGCTTTGGCAGATCGCTTACTCCGAAATCTATGTGACAGAACGCTTCTGGCCAGATTTTCGCGGCATCCATCTGCTGGAGGCGATTCGCGATTATCAGGGACGCGAGCGTCGTTTCGGCGGCCTTGCCAACAGTCAGCAGGCCGAAAGTCGCCGAGCCGGAACAAGCGCTGGTGCGATAGTTCGCTCGTCTCCAGTCGTTTCTTCAAAAGCCAGCGCGCTTGGCGCCCAGGCCCTGAGACGCAGGTTTCGTCCCTAACCGGAAGCTCCGAATTCAACCCTATCCCTCTCCATGTCATAGATAATGTGAAAGCAGCGAACGCAGCTCACCGGCTGTTCAGCTCTGACGTGAAGAAAGTTGGAAGATGAAACGCATTCTGACAGCGGTACTTTTGATTCCGCTGGTATTGATTGTTCTTCTCTGGGGACCGCTCTGGCTGCAAGTGATCGCTGCCTGGGCCATCGCGGAACTGGCGCTTTACGAGTACCTGGCGCTTACGGATGGCTCGGGCACACGCAGCCCGCGCTGGTTGGTGCTGACCTGTTGCGCCGCTTTGTTTGCAACCGCCTACTGGATGCCGGCGTTCCTGCTGCCCGCGTTCGGAATTTCAGCCGTCCTCCTGCTGGGGATCTGCTCCCTGCGCTCTCCACTGAATCGCGTGCTGGGTGACACAACGGCTGGATTTTTCGGCTTGATTTACGTTGCATTTCCTCTGGTCCTGGTTCCGTTGATCATCACCCAGGAAAACGGCACTGCGCAGCTCCTTTTTCTGCTAATGGTGGTGTGGGCCGGAGATATCACCGCCCTCTATGTCGGGCGTTCTGTGGGACGGCACCCGATGGCTCCAGTTTTGAGCCCTAGAAAAACCTGGGAGGGCGCGGTCGGGTCCATGATAGGCAGCGTCGTCGCCGGGCTGGCGGTAGTCGCCTGCGGTGAAAACCTGTACCGGCACGGAATCTCATTGCTGCTCTACACCCAGCCATGGTGGTACTGGGTGGGGATGGCGATTTTGCTGAATGTCGCAGCGCAAATTGGCGATCTGCTGGAGTCGGCGATCAAACGCGGGGCGGGAATCAAAGACTCTGGATCAATTCTGCCGGGCCACGGGGGAGTTCTGGACCGTATCGATGCCCTGCTGCTCGCGCTGCCCGTCTTGTGGTACGCTCTGCTTCTCCACCAGGCCTAGAGCTGAGCGCCCGGCGGACGGCGCCCGGCGGCGCAAGAACAAGGGCAACAGCGAACCAGCGTCTGCCGAACGAACGTTAAAATTAGGACACTTTGAAACATCTCGCGATTCTCGGTTCCACCGGCTCCATCGGACAGAGCACGCTGCGCATCGTCGAAAGCTATCCGGACCGTTTTGCCGTCGTAAGCCTCGCCGCCGGACGCAATCTGGACACAGCTTTCGATCAGTGTCGGCGATGGCGCCCGCGCGTTGTTTCTCTCGCGGACGAAGCTCTCGCCGATAGCCTGCGCCAGCGCCTTCGCTCTGCGGGAATTTCGGGGATTGAGGTCGTTCATGGACCTGCCGGTACCATCCACGCGGCAACATTGCCGGAGGTCGATTTTGTGGTCAGCGCCATTGTCGGCGTCGCCGGCCTGGAAGCTACCTACGCGGCCGTCGTGGCGGGCAAAACGGTGGGGATCGCAAATAAGGAGTGCATGGTCGCCGCCGGCGAAATCCTTATGGAAGAAGCTCGCCGCTGCAATGCGATGCTGCTGCCCATCGACAGCGAGCACAACGCCATCCATCAAGCCATGCGTGCCGGTACGCCCGCACGAGGTCCGCTCGATCTGGCTGACCGCTTCCGGTGGCCCCTTCCGCACCATGCCGCCCGAGCAGTTCCAAAACATCACCGTTGCTCAGGCCCTGAAACATCCCACCTGGGTGATGGGCCAGCGGATCACGATCGACTCCGCCACCATGCTGAACAAGGGCCTCGAGATTATCGAAGCGTGCCGCCTTTTCAATCTGCCGCCGAGCGCCGTTCGGGTGACGGTCCATCCCCAATCCACCATCCACTCCCTGGTGGAGTTCATTGACGGAAGCATTCTGGCGCAGCTTTCCGTGACTGACATGCGCCTGCCGATTTTGTATGCGCTGACTTACCCCGAGCGCATTCCTTCCGACCTGACCTTCGATATGAGCGCCCTGGCTCAACTGGATTTTTCGCCTCCGGATTTTGCGCGCTTTCCCTGCCTGCAATTGGCGTATCAGGCGGCGGAGCTGGGTGGCGAGCACTGCATTGCCCTGAATGCGGCCGATGAAATTGCGGTCGAAGCCTTCCTTGCCGAACAAATTCCGTTCCTCGCAATCCCGCGTACAATTGAGGATGTACTGGAGCGGACCCCAGACCGGCATCCTGCAACCATTGCCGAAGTGCTGGAGGCGGACGCTCGCGCCAGGGCGACAGCCCGCGAACTACTCGCTTCAGGCCGGAAGCGTTAACGTACAGAGAATGGAAACCCACACACCCGCATGACGTTTGTCCTTGTAAGTGTCATATCCATGCTGGTCATGCTCGGCATCCTGGTGCTGGTGCATGAGTTTGGCCATTTTGCCGTCGCCAAGCTCTGCGGCGTGCGTGTCGAAACCTTTTCGATCGGCATGGGCCCACGCCTTTTTGGCTTTAAGCATGGCGGCACGGATTACCGCATCAGCCTGCTGCCGCTCGGCGGCTATGTGAAGATGGCGGGCGAGCTGCCCACGGAAAAAGCCACGGGCGACCCGGGCGAATACGCCAGCCATCCGCGGTGGCAGCGCATTTTGATTCTCTGCGCCGGTCCGGCAGCCAACTTCCTGCTGGCGCTGCTGTTGCTGACCGTCGTCTACATGGGCCATAACGAGGTCTCGGATTACCTGAGCCAGCCCGCTGTTGTGGACTATGTGCAGCCGGGCTCGGCCGCCGCTCAAGCGGGACTTGAGCACGGCGACCGGATCGTCCAGTTTGACAACCTGCGAAATCCTGACTGGGAGACGATCTTCAGCCACTCCGTGCTGAATTTGAATCACTCCGTGCCGGTGGCGGTGGAACAGAACGGCCAGCAAAAACAGATCTCGCTGCACCTTCCCGCCGAATCGAACCCGAATAACTTCAGCTTGCGGGATGCCGGCTTCACTCTTGTCGAGCAGAGCGCGCCTTTGAAAATCGCCGCACTTGTGCCCGGCATGCCGGGCGCCAAGGCTGGACTGAAAGCGGGCGATGCGGTCGAGTCGGTGAACGGAACGCGTTTGCATTCTCTGCAGTCGATGATTTTGTACCTGCAGCAGAATGGCGACCGGCCCGTGACCCTTTCCGTCCTGCGGGATGGCAAGCCTCTCACTTTTGTCATCAAGCCGGAAAAAGCGGTCGAGCCCGATGGAACTCCCGCCTATGAGATCGGCTTCAATGTAACGCCGGCTCCGTCGCACGTGGAGCGGCTCTCGTTTTCCGCGGCACTTTCTCAGTCGGTCCGCGACAACATCAAAGGGACAACGCTGGTTGTGGATTTGCTGCGACGCCTGTTTACCGCGCGCATGTCCGTCCGCACGCTGAGCGGCCCGGTCGGGATTGCGCGCATGACCGGGCAGATTGCATCGCTGCCCGGCTGGACGCCGATGATGGCCTGGACCGCCAACATCAGCCTGCAACTCGGCTTGTTCAATCTGCTGCCGATCCCCATTCTCGATGGGGGCACGATTCTCTTCCTGTTGATTGAGTCGATCATGCAGCGCGATTTGAATGAACAGTTCAAGGAACGCGTGTTTCAGGCCGCGTTCGTCTTTTTGATCCTGATGACTGTTTTCATCCTCTTCAGCGATCTATCGAAGATTCCTAGTTTTGCGAAGCTGAAACTTTAAAATCGGCTTTTTCGATTTTTGAAAACTTTTGCAAAAAAAATTGATTGATATTTGTCGCCTGGAGATGAGTTCGACCGGGTAGGATTCGCTGGCCACGCCGGAATGTTCCACGTGGAACATAAAAGCATGCGAAGAGCCAAACGCACGTGGAGTGCCAGGCTTTTCTTTTCCTTACTTTACTTACAGGGGAAATTTAGAGGCGTGTGGGTTCGGTGGGGCGCACGTTGTCTGCCAATCCTTGTCGTGGAACGTTCCGAGCAGGCGTTTTCTGGTGGGGATTTCGGTTCCAAATCGTGAAGTGATCTGCCCTTTTTTCTCTCGGTGTTCGAAAACGGACAGGCTGTATCTTGTGAAATTGGTAGGACTTAGGGGAACGGTCGGCGAGCTGGATTTCTCAAAAAAGCGGTAACCGATACGATTTTGTGTGACTTTCCTGCTGTCCGAAACCGGACAATGGCTCAAACCGCTCCCTCTTCCACCAGCAAATCTTCCTCTGACTCCGACGCTTTCGCGATGTTGCCGAGCGACACCTGCTCGATGCGGGCGAAGATCAGGCCGGCCGGAACCACTCCCAGGAATGTCACCGCAAACAGGGTGAGGCCGCAGGCTGTCGCCGCCTCCGGGCTGACGCCAATGATACTGATCAGCACTTGGATGGTGGCCATTTGCGAACCGCCGCCCACGACGGGCAGTTGCAGAACCGATCCTGCCATGCTGGCCGCCATGAGGAGGACCATCTGCGCAGAAGGAATTGCGGCCAGCTCCGGAAGGCGGAAGGCGTGCACGATGGCGACATACGCCAGCGCAATCAGTCCCCAGGTGAGGAAAGAATAGAGGAGCACGAGCAGCAGATCTGTCCAGCCTGCAACCGCGTCGAGTCCCGCGCTGAAGGCCAGCACTTTTTCGCGCGCCAGCTCTCCGATTTTTTTCGAGATGGTTCCGAAAATTCGAAGCGACAGATCGCCGATCCGCGGACCGGCAATGCGAATGGCAACGGCGACGAAGGCCAGCGCCACGGCGACGGTGATGCCGAGATATCCGAAGCGGCGAAATTCCTGATGATGCGGCAGGGCCTGGACGGACGCGCTGGTCGATAGCGTGATTGCGATGATGGCCGCTGCCGCCAGCAGGTCGAACACCCGCTCGACCGCGAGCACGCCGAGCTGCGAAGTAAAGGTGAGCTTCTGCCGACGCGCGACCAGGTATGGGCGAACGAATTCTCCCAGGCGGCCAAGGACCGCCAATGAAGTGAAGCCGATGAACTGCGCCGGAACCATTTGCGCCGCCGTAGCCGGATGGCTGCGCCGCAGAAAGACGCTCCAGCGAAATGCGCGGGTGACGTAGGAGGCATAGATGAGCGCCAGGCCGAGCGCGAGATGCCCCCAGCTGATGGAATCGAAGGCCTGCGCCATGACAGACCATTCGAACCGTCTTAGCGTCCTGAATTGGACGTACACCAGAATTACAACGAGGGCAAAAACGGCCCCCATCGCCAGCCATCGATTTCGTTTCATGCGCTCTTTTCAGTAAACATCGCAGAATTGCATTTGGGATTTACGGGCGCGTAACCATCGCAATGGATGCCGGCGAAGCGCTGCGAGCGAGTTGCCGCGCCTCCCTGAGTTTGCGCCGGTTGTAATCGTGAATTACGCGCGCCACATAGCGGCGCGTCTCCGTATAGGGTGGGATGCCGCGATAGCGCGCCACGGCTGCCGGGCCCGCGTTGTAAGCCGCCAGCGCCAGGGCCAGATTGTCGTTGTAGAACATGAGCAGCGCATCCAGGTAGGTCGCGCCGCCGGCAACATTCTGCTCCGGGGCAAAACTGTCCCGAACACCGAGGTCGGCGGCGGTTCCGGGCATCAACTGCATCAGTCCGCGAGCGCCGGTGCGCGAGATGACGCGAGCCTGGCCGCCGCTTTCGGCATGCACCACGCTGGCGAGCAGATCGGGATCGAGATGATGCTGGGCGCCGGCGCGGTTGAGGAGTGCGGATAACTCTTCTGGCGTGGGCGCGGAGGTTTGCGCGGGAGATGTGTTCGGGGATGTATTCGGCGCGGGATTCTGGCGCGGTTCGGACTTGATCTGCGACCGGCTGCGTCTCTACTCGCTCGCGGCGGAGGATATCGTCAGGGGCGACGTCGAGGTAATTCTCGTCGGAAGCGGTCAGATAGAGGCGGATCTCGCCATCGAGAGCCTTCTGGTGGTCGCATACCAGGTCCGATCCATTGCGCAGGTAGACGCGATCGGCGGCGTGCAGCGGCAGGATGATTCCTGACATCAGGAATCCAGCAACGAACGCGGCGAGTCTACGAAATGTTTTTCTCGGAAATGTTTTTCTCGTCGCCATTTTCAACCAGCCAGCTAAAGCTTACCCTGCTTCAAGATCAGTTCGACATAAATCAGGTCGCCATCGACCAAACCGTATGCCTTTCGGAGATGAACGTCGGTGATAACTTCAATCACAGCTTCGTCGGGGCGATCTCGCGCAGCCGTCGTTGTGCTCCACAGAAAGCCACGTCTGTTTCCCAGTTCCGGCAAGGCGCAAGGCAAAAGCAATATGTCGCGTTCGCCGCCATACTCTTCGCGTCCAAACTGAAGGATAGACGGCTGATATCCATCGGCATACCAATCGAACTTCCGATCCAATCTGACATTCAACGAGCCTGGAAAAAGCTCCATGCCGGTCTTGCGGCAATATGGCCCATGAAACTTCGCCAGCCAGTGAGAAGCGTCGTTCTTGCCTGACTGGATCCGGCCGCTCAAGAGATGTTCATCGCGAGCGTCGAGGGCATTCATCAATCCCCGGACACCGCAACCCGATCCAGATCGCCAGCCGTTCGCACCGACCCTTCCAGCATACGCAGAATCACCTGGGCAGCGCCATCTTCATCGTTGCTCCCGGTTATCGTCCAGCCGTTTTGCTCGGCCAGGGCCAGCAGTGCCGTGGGGGCATTGCTCATTACAAAGGACTGGCCGGCATAGGCGAGCATGTCGGCGTCGTTCATGTTGTCGCCGATGCAGGCCACGTCCGCGGCGCTGATTCCCCGCTCCGCGGCCAGCCGGGCGATCGCATTTCCCTTGGAGCAGCCGTACGGCATGAGGTCCACAATCGACAAATCGCGAGTGGCATACTCGGTTCGATGGATGGAGAGGCTTTGCCGCATGCGCCGGGCGATGGGAGCGGGATCGTCGAGGACGGCAATCGCTTCTTCCATTTCCTGAAGGGTCCCGCAGATCATGGCCTGAATTGGCTCATCGCCGGCTTCGAAGGCCTGCTCGAGCGGCACGAAGCATTCAATTTCGTGCCGGTTGGAGTCTACCCAGCGAGGGATTCGGCGATGCAGCGCGTCGATATTTTCAACCACGAGCGAGCCGCGCCCTGTGCGCTCAAAGGTAAAGATGAGGGAGTCGCGGAAGTTTGCCAGCACGCGGCACAGGAGCAATGCTGTTGCAATCGGCATGCTGAGCCGCTGCATGCGTACGCCGGCGAATGTGCAGGAGATGGCGCCGTTGGAGCTGATCAAAACCGTGGTGGCATCGAGGCCCGCCGGCTCAAGGACCTTCCAGGCGAAGTTGTGCCGCCGACCTGTCGCGAAGACAATTTCAACCCCGGCATCGACGGCCCGACGCAAGGCCGCGAGGGTCGCTTCGGAGAGAATTCCTTTGCTGTCGAGCAGGGTTCCGTCCAGATCGCAGACCAGCATGCGCGGACACTCCGGCAGGGGACCGGAAGCAGATATTGGCATGTTTCCAGTCTAATCGGCGAGAATCAATGTGCGGAGAATTCTGTTCCGGGGCAGCGCCGAATGTTTTCGAGGAGTCAATACGGACATGACTGAAAATGCTCCGCCATTGTGTCCGCATTGTGGGCAGACATTGCCAGCGGGACGCGCTTTGAACGAGGAGATCGAGGACCTGCGCCTGGGTGTTGATTCAGCGGATGCAAGTGCTCCGCGAGATCGCGCCGATCTTCCGGCGGATGAACCGCGCGAATACGATCATCGCGGGATTCTAATGCCTCGACGCACACGCGTGGGCGGCATCATCATTCCACAGTAGGCCGATCGCTCACTGAAAAAAAATGACGGAACGACTGTATTACGCGGATTCTTTTTTGACGGATTTCGAGGCCGTGGTGACGGAGATCCAGGAGCTGTCGCGCGCGAATGGGCAGTCACTGTGGCGGGTGGCGCTCGATCGCTCGGCCTTTTATCCCACGAGCGGCGGCCAACCGCATGATACTGGGCGGCTGATCGCGACCGCCCGGAGCGGCGCGGAATTGACGGCGGAGATCGTCGGAGTTGAGGAAGACGAACATGGCGAAGTGTGGCACCACACGGCCAAGCCGCTGCTGGCGGGCACTGCGGTGCGAGGAGTGGTCGATCGCGAGCGCAGGCTCGACCACATTCAGCAGCATTCCGGACAGCATCTTCTGTCCGCCGCGTTCGTGCGACTCTGCGGTGCGGCGACGGTGTCGTTTCATCTGGGACAGATGATCTCCACGATTGATTTGGCGACGGAGAAGCTGACGGATGAAATGCTGCGAGAGGTTGAGTTGCTGGCGAACCGGGTGATTGCTGACGATCGGCCGGTTGGCATGCGGACAATTTCTCGAGCGCAGGCGGAGGAGTGGTTGGCGGCGGGTACGCTGCGAAAGCTTCCCGCGCGCGAAGGGGAGTTGCGCATCATCGAAATTGGCGGGGGGAGTGACGGCGGCGCGGTCTTCGATTGCAATGCATGCGGCGGCACGCATGTACGCTCGACTGGTGAGATTGGCGGGTTGCATGTGCGCGGTTTGGAGAAGGTGCAGGCCGGGTGGCGGGTTGAGTTTGTGTGCGGGCTGCGGGCTGCGCGAATTTCGCCGCGAGGATTTTCAGACGCTGGGGCGGGCGGCACAACAGCTCTCCGTGGGGCTGGCGGAAGTTCCGGAAGCGATCGAGCGGTTGCAGGGAGAGCGGAAGCAGGCTGCGAAACAAATACAGATGCAACTCTCCGAGCTGGCGCGCTATCGAGCGGCGGAGCTGGTTCGGCAACATGCGATGGAAAACGGTTTGCGCGTGGTCACGCTGCAACTGACGCCGACGGACGGCGACAGCCCTGCGTATGCGAAACTGCTGGCGAGCATGCTGACGGCGCAGGCGGAAAAGACCGTTGCGATTTTCGCATGGCGACCGGCGGACACGACGGCGCCGGCGACGATTGTTCTGGCGCGCAGCCGTGATCTTGATCGCGATTGCGGCGCAATACTGCGACAGGTGTTGGGCGAGTTTGGAGGGCGGGGCGGCGGCTCGAAGGATATGGCGCAAGGCTCCGTGGCTGCGGATCGCGTGCAGGCAGTCTCGGATGCGTTGGCCAGGGCGGCACGGTTTGATTCGATCGCTTGCTGATCGTTGACGCGACGAAAGAACGTTGGGGAGACCGGCGGGTTTCTCTACTCCGCACGAAGGTACAATGAGAAGACCCATGCGCCGTTCTCTTTCCTTCACTGCAATCCTCCTTGCGTTTTCATTTTCGTACGCACACGCTCAATCGAGTGCACTGCCGGTGAATCCCAGCCCCCAGCTATTCGCGAGCGCGAGCTTGAACGAGAGCGGGGTTGCAGGGATGCAGAGCTCGTTATCCTCGAGTGCGGATACGCAGCGTGCGGCGCCGGCACCAACCGCCCAGGGCGAGGAAGTGATCTGCGGGATCACACACATTGGGCGATGTATTCAGGACTTCGGGCAGGACGAGGTTGGCATCTTCACGAGCCCGATGCGGCTGCAGCGGAAAGATGCTTACTGGCTGGCGCCGCTGGGCGCGGCGACCGGACTTGCGTTCGCATACGATGCGGATGCGTCCAATGCGACGGGTATCTCCGCGGATCGGGTCGACGCGGCGAACAAGCTGGCCGATTTCGGCTCGTTCGTGGCTACGGGGGCGGAGGGGGCGGGGATTTACTTTCTCGGCCTGGCGCAGAAAAATCCTAAGCTGGCGGAAACCGGGCGACTGGGCGCGGAGGCGGTTATCGATTCCGGAACCGTGACCCTGGCGGTGAAGCTCGTCAGCAATCGGCAGCGGCCGCGGCAGGGCAATGGGCAGGGAGATTTCTGGCCGTACGGGACGCAGCACTGGGAGTGGGATTCCTCGTTTCCGTCCGACCACGCGACGGCGACGATGGCGCTTGCGCGTGTGATCGCAGGGGAATATCCGCGCTGGTACGTTGTTGTGCCTGCCTATGGATTTGCCGAGTCCGTCAGCATTTCGCGCATTCTGGCGAATCAGCATTTTCCGTCGGACATTGTTGTCGGCCAGGCGATCGGATTCCTGACCGGGAGCTACCTGCTGAACCATCGCGCTTTGTATCGGCCGGGCGGGAAGAAAACTCTTGCGGCGAAGGTGATTGGGTCGGTGAGTCCGATCGCCGATGCGAGGACGCGGGCGCTGGGCGCGTCGGTGGAGATTCCGTTCGGGCGTTAGTGGAATTGCGTGGCCGTGCGCTTCCATTTCCGCTGGCGGGAATTCGGCTCTACTCTAGTAGGGTGCGGCCCTCCACCTCGAAGCATTTCTGGACAAGCGTTGAGAACGGATTTTTTGTTTGCGTGTTCCTTGCTGGCGTTATTGGAAGTCCAGCTTGGGCGCAGAACGCTGGGCCGACTCACGCGTCGGGCGATCATTCCTCGATCTCGCAGCCGATCTTTCCGCTGACGCAGGTTCATGCCGGACTTCATGGGACTGCGTATACCGTCTTTGAAGGGAGCACGCCGGAGCCGATCGAGGTTGAAATTCTTGGGGTGCTGCGGGATGCCATCGGTCCGGGCAAGGACATGATTCTGGTACGGCTGAGAGGGGCGAGGGTTGAAGATATTGGAGTCGCCGCGGGGATGAGCGGCAGCCCGGTATATGTTGACGGCAAGCTGGCGGGGGCGATCGCCTATCGCATCGGGCAGTTTACGAAGGAGCCGATTGCGGGGGTCACTCCCATTCAACAGATGCTTGAGGTTGTTACTGCATCTCAAGAAAATAAAGAAGATTTTGATTCTCCGGGACTTCCCTCTTCTGCCGCTTCCATTCCGTCGCCATTTGGGATCGGGGCGATGCGACCGATTGAAACTCCTCTCGTGTTTAACGGATTTTCTCCAGCCGCAATTCAAATTTTCAAGGAGCATTTCGCTTCGAGCGACCTGGTTCCCGTGTCGGGGCTGGGAGGGGCGAGCCCGGAGGAAAAAGATCCCGCGCCGGTGGTCGCCGGGTCGGCAATCAGCGCCATCATTGTTTCGGGCGATTTCAACATGGCGGCGACTTGTACCGTGACCTATGTTGACCCGAGACGCCTGCTTGCGTGCGGACACCCCATCACTCATTTTGGAGATATTTCGCTGCCGATGACGAAGGCGGTTGTCGTGACCACGATCGCTTCCCAGCTGGAACCGATGAAAATTGTCAACACGACCCAGACTGTCGGTTCGTTTACGCAGGACCGCGCGTCGGGAATTCTTGGCGTATTCGGGAAGCCGGCGCGAATGGTTCCGGTGACGCTGACGATTCGCGGCATTCCGCAGCCGCACACGTATCACTTTTCCGTGATCGATCATCCGCGGTTGACTTCCGCGACCTTGATGTCGTCGGTGTACCAGGCGATGGAGGATACGAACGGCTCGAGCGATCCCTCCACATATGACTTGACGGGAGAGATCGTGCTGGCTGGACATCCTGCGGTGCGGATCGACCAGTGGATTGCGGCAACCCGGGCCGAACCTGTGAGCCAGGCGGCTGCGGTCGTCATCGGACAACGATTTGAAAGTATCTACGGCAATCCGCGGGAGCTTCCTGACATTCGTAATGTGACGCTGACGGTGGAGGCGTTTCCGGGCCGCCGTTCGGCGACGCTGGCGGATGCGCGGGTGCTCAATTCGACGGTCCATGCCGGTGACGAAGTGACGGTTGAGACGGTGCTCCATCCGTATCGACTGCCACAGCGCGTGGTTCGAATGAGTGTGCGGCTGCCGGAGACGGTGACGCCGGGGCCGGTTCGCCTGCTGGTGAGCGATGGCAACACGCTTGATCACACGCTGCACCTGATTCCGAACCCGGCTGCTCCGGCGCCTGGGCTGGGGGAGACAATTGCGCGGCTGAACGAACTGCATGCGACGGACAAACTGTATGTAACGCTGCTGGCGCCGGTGCCGCAGGCGAATTTATCGGGGCTTGCGCTGCCGGCAGTTCCGCTGACGATGGCGAACGTGCTGCAGCCGCAGGAAGAGAATGCACGATTTTCAATTGATGGCGAAACCGCTGTTCCACTTGGGTCGAAGGGTCTCGATCTGGCGCTGAGCGGTTCTCATGTGATTACGCTGAACGTGCAGCCTTGATGGATGCTCCATGGAGCACCACAGCAGGCACACGTTGGGTACACTCGAAAGCAGCCATGCGCCCTCTCCTTCTTGGATTTTTGGTTCTCTCCGTCTCCGTGTTCGCGCAGGCGCAGGGTACGCAGTTCTGGAATCAGTCCAGCTTTGAAAGCTTTGAAAAAGGTACGCCGCACGGGGTCGCGATCCGCAGCGATGGGCGTCTGGAGACTTCGCCGGAGCCGGCGCAGGTGCTGGCGACGTCAGCTTCCTATATCTGGTCGGTTGCTGCGGACGGGCGCGGCACAGCTTATTTAGGAACGGGTTCACCGGCGATGGTGTTGAAGGTCGCGCCGGACGGCAGCTTGAGCAAGCTGCTCGAAACCAAGGATGTTGCGGTGCAGGTGGTGCGACTGGGGCCGGATGGGATGCTGTACGCGGCCACCTCGCCGAACGGCAAGGTGTATCGAATCGATCCGAACGGGCCTGACATCAAGCTCGACAATGCGCCGCGTCCGGTTTACAAGCAGGACCATGCGGCGGCGCGACTAGAGCCTGCGGTGGTGTTCGACCCCGCCAATGTCGATACGAAACCAACTTATATCTGGGACCTGGCGTTCGACGCGCAGGGCCGCATGTACGTTGCGACGGGCGGGCCGGCAGCGATCTATCGAGTGGATCTGGGCCGCGTCGATCTGAAGCGGCCGGCGGCACAGCCGGAGAAGTTTTTTTCAAGCGATGAGCAGCATATCCGCTCGCTGATTTTCTCGAAGGACGGAACGCTTTACGCGGGCAGCGATGGACGAGGGCTGGTGTATCGCATCGCGCCTGACGGCAAAGGCTTCGTGTTGTTTGAAGCGCCGAAGCAGGAGATCCCCGCGCTGGCGCTCGACCCGGAAGGCAATCTGTATGTTGCCGCGCTAGGAGAGAAGGGCCGCTCCAGCCTTCCGCCGCTTTCAGTCCACAGCGCTCCGACATTGACGGCGACGATCCGCATTGTGACGGCTACGCCGGCTGAATCTTCGAACGACAGCAGCCTGATTCCGGGCGGTACGGTGATTTATCAGATTGCGCCGGACGGCGCGCCGCGCCAGCTATGGGACTCGCCGCATGATGTGGTGTATGCGCTGGCCTGGCAGGCGGGCGCGGGAAACCAGCGGGGTGGACTGCTGGTGGGAAGCGGCAATCAGGGCCATCTGTATCGCATCGACGCAGACGGAACCTATGCCGACCTGGCGCATCTTGAAGCGATGCAGGCGACCGCGTTCGCTTTGGTCGACAGGAAATTATTTGTCGGCACCAGCAACATCGGCAAGCTGTACAGACTATCGAGCGGCGGCAAGGAGGATCGGTCGACCTACATCAGCACGGTGCATGACGCGAACTTTTTTTCTGAATGGGGACGGGCGCAGGTGCGCGGCTCGGGCGGTTATGAGCTGTTCGCGCGGACGGGCAACATCGAACAGCCAACAGAGGGTTGGAGCGACTGGCGGAAGGTGACACCGGGGGCGAGCGCGGAGACGTTGCAGAAGGGGCGTTTTCTGCAGTGGAAGGCGGTTCTGCGTCCGGATGCGCGTCTGAATGCCGTCGGGTTTTATTATTTGCCGCAGAATGTGGCACCGGTTGTGGACGAGATCGTGATGCAGTTGCATGCTCGCGTGCCTGCCGCGATGAACCCGGCGGAGCAATCGACGCCGGTGGCGATCAACTTGCCAAAGGCTGCGAGCGATGGAATCTCTTATGTGAGCGAACCATCGTCGACGCCGCTGATGGGGCTGCCTGAACGCAACTGGGCGACGCTGCGGTGGAAGGCGCATGACGATAATGGCGACCAACTGAGCTATTCGATTTATTACCGCGGCGACGATGAGTCGAACTGGCTGCTGTTGCAGAAGAATATTCGCGATAGCTATGCATCCTTCGATGTGACGCGGATTCCCGATGGCGGCTACACGCTGCGAGTTGTGGCGAGCGATGCGCCCTCGCATCCGATTGGTGCATCGTTGACGGGGTACAAGGACAGTGAGCATGTTCTGCTGGATACGACGCCGCCGGTGCTGTCGCCGCTTGAGGCCACTTTGACGGGCAGCGCAATTCACGTCGTGTTCGATGCGCAGGCGAGGCTGGCGACGATCGCGCGCGCTTACTACTCCGTGGACGGCGGGGCGTGGCAGTACATGGAGCCGGTGAATCGGCTGAGCGATTCGCTTCACGAGCACTATGACTTTGCCGCGCGGGTGCGGGAGGGCGATGCTGATTCGCAGCCGGGGGTGGGGTCGATGGCCGCACAGCAGCATGTGATTGCGGTGCGCGTGGTGGATCGTGCGGGAAATATGGCGACGGCGAAGGCTGTCGTTCAGTGATGGCGTCGGATCACCAATCTCATGCGCTTTGAGTTATTCATCGCCGGCCGTTATTTGCGCGCCAAACGCCGTCAGGCGCTGGTTGGCGTGATCACTGCGATCTCCATCGTGGGGGTTGCGGCGGGTGTGGCTGCACTGATCGTTGCGCTTGCCATCACCAACGGCATGCGGCGGGACCTGCAGCAGCGGCTGCTGGGATCGACGGCGCACATTGAGCTGATGCGGGTGGCGAGCGACGGCATTCAAGACTGGCCGGCATTGACCGAACGGCTGCGGCATGTGGCGCACGTGACCGCGGCGGCTCCGGCGCTCTACGGGCAGGTGTTGATCTCGCGTGGGGCGCGCTCCGGCGGCGC
Organism: uncultured Acidobacteriota bacterium; assembly: GCA_963744615.1. GTDB lineage: Bacteria > Acidobacteriota > Terriglobia > Terriglobales > Acidobacteriaceae > JAKAAZ01. Next base: position 954,331 of record CAVUUE010000001.1, on the reverse strand, counting down.
GCTGGTCAAAGGCATTCTGCCCGCTGAAGAGCGAACCGTGAGCGCGCTGCTCGACAACGTGAAAGAGGGCAGTGCGGCGGCGCTTTCTGCGACGGCTTCAGCAAATGAAAGCGGAGTGCTGCCGCCGCTGGTGCTTGGGTCCGATCTTGCGGACCAGATCGGGGCGAGTGTCGGCTCTACGGTGCTTGTGACCAGTCCGCAGGGTGAGCTGACGCCATTTGGACTGGTTCCGAAGTATCAGCGATTTCAGGTCGCCGGAATTTTTCATTCCGGCTTTTACCAGTACGATTCCTCGTTTGCGCTGGCGCGGCTGGCGGATGTGCAGCGTCTATTCGGCGAGCCGAATGTTGTTTCCGTCATCAGCTTCAAAGTTGACGATCTGTACCACGCCGACAGTATCGGCCGCGCGATCGAAAAAGCCGCGGGCAAAGGCTTCATGACCCAGAACTGGATGGAGCAGAATCGCGAACTGTTCCGCGCGCTGCGGCTGGAGCAGGTGGTCACCTTTATCGTGATCGGGCTGATTGTTTGCGTGGCGGCGCTGAATATCCTGATCGCGTTGACCATGATGGTGATGGAGAAGACGCGCGACATCGCGGTGTTGATGTCTTACGGTGTGCGGGCTGCGCAGGTGCGCCGGATTTTCCTGTGGCAAGGGATGCTGATCAGCATTCTGGGGACGGCTGTGGGGCTGATGGTGGGGTATGGCCTCGCGTGGGCCGGCGGACATTACAGGTTTATTCATCTATCGGCAGAGGTCTACTCGCTGGACTACCTGCCGTTCGCGGCGCGCTGGCAGGACGGGCTGATCGTGGCGGTGGTTTCGCTGGGCGTGTCGCTGCTGGCGACGCTTTATCCATCCTCTTCGGCCGCGAAGATACTGCCGGCGGAGGCGCTGCGGTACGAATAGGTAGATACTGACGCTGAGGTTTTCTCATGCAACCAGACGGCAGCGCGAACTTGGAGAACTGGCCGGAACTTCCCCTGGCGGCCTGGCAGGGCACCTACGACACGCTGCATATGTGGATGCAGATCGTGGGGAAGGTCCGGCTGGCGCTAAGCCCGAAGATCAACCACTGGTGGGAAGTTCCGCTGTATGTGAATGCGGTTGGGCTGACGACTTCGCCGATTCCATACGCCGGGAGAATTTTTGAGGTTGTTTTTGATTTCATCCACCACAAGCTGCTGATTGAAACCAGTTCGGGTGCGGCAAAGACGCTCGATTTAGCGCCGCGTTCGGTCGCGGATTTTTATAGCGAGTTCATGGCGGCGCTGGCTTCGCTTGGCATTGAGGTGAAGATCTGGACGATGCCGGTTGAAGTTACGAATCCTATCCCGTTCGATCAGGACTTCACGGACGCTTCCTACGATCCTGAGTATGCCAACCGCTTCTGGCGGATACTCAGCAGCTGCGATACGGTGTTCAAGGAGTTTCGGGCGAGGTTCGTCGGGAAGGCGAGTCCATCGCATTTTTTCTGGGGCAGCTTCGACCTGGCTGTGACGCGCTTTTCCGGCCGGCGCGCTCCTGAGCGCAAGGGGGCGGACCCGATTACGCGCGAGGCCTACTCGCATGAGGTGATCAGCTCGGGATGGTGGCCGGGCGGCGGCGACGTTCGGGGAGCGGCCTTTTACACCTATGCGGCGCCGGAACCGCAGGGATTTGCGGAGCAGACCGTCAGTCCGGTTGAGGCCTTCTACGACCCGCAGCTGAAGGAATTTCTGCTGATGTACGACCATGTGCGGCAAGCCCCTTCCCCGAGGGCCATGTTGCTGGACTTTCTGCAAAGTACCTACGATGCCGGAGCAAACCTGGGGAAATGGGACCGCAAGGAACTGGAGAGTGGGCCCGAGCGGGCGAGCCCAGAATCGCAATAGGAGTTGTTCCCCGCCGTGGGTACAATCGTTCTGCACCTCGTTCCCCCGACTTGATGCCCGTATCTCGCCAAACTGATACCGCTGCGACAAAGCGCGAACAGCGGATGCACCTGCGCGCGGAGCTCGCTGAAGGCTGCCTGCGCGAGTTGCTGGCAAACCTGCCGTTCGCCTACATTGCGCTGAACCGCGATTGGGAAATTACCTGCGCCAATGAAAAAGCGATTGAGCACAATCCCAATCTGAAGAAGGATTTGGCAGGCAAAAACATCTGGGTCACGTGGCCGGAGTTAGCCGGGACAGAAGTAGAACGGCAGTACCGGCAGGTAATGGAATCGCGGGTCGCCGTCCGCTTCGAATATTTCGATGCTTCCAAGGGCGCATGGTTCGGAGTGAACGCGCACCCGACGGAGGAAGGCATCGGGGTCCACCTGGAAAATGTAACGGAGCGCCGGCAGGTCGAAGCTGCGCTTCAGGAGAGCGAACACCGCTACCAGGCATTCACGGAATTGAATCCGCAGATGATTCTAATGGCGGATGTGAACGGGCTGGTGACGCATGCGAATCCGCGACTGCTCGCCTATTCCGGCATGACGCTGGAGGAAAGCCGCGGGTATGGGTGGCGCGCCGCCGTGCATCCGGATGATGATTTTCGTGTTCTGCAGGCATGGATGGAAGCGCTGGCCGCCGATGTCGATTTCGAGGTCGAAGCGCGGATTCGCCGCGGATCGGATGGATCGTATCGCTGGTTCTGGGTGCGCGGTCTGCCGGTTCGCGACAAACAGAACAAGACGGTTTACTGGCTCGGCGTCTGCATCGACATCAACCAGCGGAAGATTGCCGTGGAGGAGCTGAAGCGCAGCCAGCTCCAGGCGGAACAGCAGAGGATAGAGCTGGCAACTTTGTATCGCACGGCGCCGATCGGGCTGGCGCTGTTTGATCCGGTGGAGTTTCGTTATCTGCGCCTGAACGATCGGCAGGCGGAAATTGTCGGGCTGCCCATGAACCAGATACTGGGTAAGACGGTGACGGAGATTGCGCCCATTGCCGGGCTGCGGGAGCTGTTCGAGCAGGTGGCCAATGGGGTGCCGGTCAGAAACAAGCTGCTCGAAGGCGAGCTGCCGATGCAGCCGGGCGCCCATCGCTATTGGACGGTGAACTATTACCCGGTTTACGGCGAGGATGGAACGGTGCGCGCGATCACCGCTGCCTCTCTTGAGATTACGACCCAAAAGCGGGCGGAATTGGCCCTGATTCAGAGCGAAAAGCTGGCGGCAGTCGGACGGTTGGCAAGTTCCATCTCGCATGAAATCAACAACCCGCTGGAATCGACTACGAATCTGCTGTACCTGGCGGCGAGTCACGATGAATTGTCGCCGGAAGTTCGAAATTATCTGACAAGCGCGCAGGACGAGTTGGCGCGCGTGTCTCAGATCGCAACGCAATCTTTGCGCTTCCATCGCCAGGCGATGAAGCCGACGCGGGTTGGCGCGGCCGATCTGATGAACTCCGTGGTGGATCTTTACCGGGGCAGGCTTTCGAACTCCAGAATCACGGTGGATGTGAAATACGCTTCCGCACGGCGCATCGTATGTTTCGAAAACGACATCCGGCAGGTGCTGAACAATCTGATTGCAAATGCGGTGGATGCCATGCGTACGGGAGGGCGGCTGGTGCTGCGGACCCATGATGTTACGGATTGGAAGACGGGGCGCACGGGCGTGCGGCTCACGGTGGCAGACACGGGACATGGCATGTCCGACGGGACGAAGAAGCGCCTGTTCGAAGCGTTCTACACAACGAAGGAATTAAACGGGACCGGGCTCGGGCTCTGGATCTCTCGCGGCATCGTAGCCCGGCACCAAGGCCAAATGTCGCTGCGGAGCAGTGACGATCCCACGAGGTGCGGGACGGTGTTCACGTTGTTTCTGCCGGACGGCGTGGACTTCAGTGGGACCGAACGGCCAACCGGCTAAATCCGGCTAAGTCGATCGTGTCACATTTGTTGCTGCCGGCTCGTATGATAGGGATACATGGAGAGCCGATGGAACGGCCGCATCGAACAAGGTGTGAATACGAGCGCTGAGGGCGATGGGTGCCTTGAGGATTCCGTGCTTCTTCGCGTGGAAAACCTGCGCAAGGAGTACCGCAGCGGATTGCAGCCGCTGGTTCTTTTTGACGGGCTGAATCTGACCGTGCGTCAGGGCGAAATGGTCGCCATTGTGGGCGAATCGGGTTCGGGAAAAAGCACTTTGCTCCATTTGCTGGCGGCACTTGATCGTCCTTCCGCCGGTGACGTATACTGCGCCTCAACTTGGCTAGGAAGACTTACAGCGGAGCAGGCGTCCACATTTCGCAATCGAGAAGTGGGCTATGTGTGGCAAATGCACTACCTACTGCCGGAATTTACGGCACTGGAGAATGCGGCCATGCCTCTGCTGGCGCGTAACGAGCCGAGACAGGCGGCCTTTGCTAAAGCACGGCAACTGCTGTGCGAAGTGGGGCTTGAAGCAAGAACGCACCACCTTGCCGGGGAGCTTTCCGGCGGAGAACAGCAGCGCGTTTCGCTGGCGCGGGCACTGGTGACCGAACCACGCCTGCTGCTTGCCGACGAGCCTACAGGCAATCTGGATAACCGAACTGCCGAAGCTGTATTTGGCCTGCTTGCGCGGCTGCATACGACCCATCGGCTCACCTCCATCCTCGTCACCCACAACATGGAAATTGCCAGACGTTGTGGACGCACGCTCCGGCTGCATGAGGGCCGGTTACAGGAAATCCGGCTGCATGGGACTGAGTGGCACCCAGACGGCCTGGAAGAAGCGCCTCCGCGCAGTATGGCCGCAGCTTCGCTGGATCCAAGTGGAACGAATCCAAGTGGAACGAATCCAAGGGAAACGCGGGGGCATCTAAATGTTCGTACCGCATTTTCCGATGGTAGGACCTCGGAAACGGCATGAGCCAAGGGGGGAATATGTTTGAACGGTACACAGAGAAAGCGCGGCGCGTGATCTTTTTTGCGCGCTACGAGGCCAGCCAGTTCGGCTCGCCATACATTGAAACGGAACATCTCCTGCTGGGTCTCTTGCGTGAAGATAAAGCCTTGAGTAACCGGTTTCTGCGGTCGCACGCCTCGGTTGAGTCCATCCGCAAGCAGATTGAAGCGCACACGACGATCCGCGAGAAAGTTTCTACCTCGGTCGATCTGCCACTCTCAAACGAATGCAAGCGAGTGCTGGCCTATGCGGCGGAAGAAGCGGAGCGGCTGTCGAACAAACACATCGGCACGGAGCACCTGCTGTTGGGGCTGCTGCGGGAAGAAAAATGCTTCGCGTCGGAGATTCTTCTGGAGCGCGGGCTGCGGCTCTCAACCGTGCGGGACGAGTTGGCTCGGACGACGCAGGAGCGCGCGCCTCAGGCAGCGCGCAATCGCGAATCCAGCATGCTGGCGGAGTTTTCGCGTGATCTGACGCAGGCGGCGCTGGACAATCAGCTGGACCCGCTGGTCGGGCGCGACCAGGAAGTTGATCGCGTCATTCAGATTCTTTGCCGGCGCACGAAGAACAATCCTGTGCTGATTGGCGAGCCGGGGGTTGGCAAAACGGCCATTGTCGAAGGGCTGGCGCAGCGCATATCTGATGGCGATGTGCCGAGCTTCCTCGCGGATAAGCGCGTGCTCGGACTCGATCTTTCGCTGATTGTGGCAGGAACGAAATACCGGGGTCAGTTTGAAGAGCGGCTGAAGACGATCATGAAGGAGCTGATGGAGAACCAGAATTCCATCATCTTTATCGACGAGCTGCATACGCTGGTCGGCGCTGGGTCGGCGGAGGGCTCGCTCGACGCGGCGAACATCCTGAAGCCGGCGCTGTCGCGTGGAGAGATCCAGTGCATCGGCGCGACCACGCCTGCGGAATATCGCAAGTCGATTGAAAAGGATCGCTCCCTGGAGCGGCGTTTTCAGGCGGTGAAAGTGCCGCCGCCGAACGAAGAAGACGCGGTCAAAGTGATCATGGGGATCAAGGATCGCTACGAGAAGTTTCACGCGGTCAGCTACACGGATGATTCGATCCAGTTCGCGGTCTATCATTCGAGCCGCTACATTCCCGACCGTTTTCTGCCGGACAAGGCCATCGATCTGATCGATGAAGCCGGTGCGCGGGTGAAGCTGCGGCAGACTTCCCTGCCGGAGGAAATCACGGAGATTCAAAAGCGCATCAAGTTCATCGTGCATCGGATGGAAAACGCCATTGCGAATCACGAGTTTGAGAAGGCGCGTTTTTACTCCGACGAAGAACGCAAGGAGCGCGAGAACCTGCGCGCGCTGCGGGACAAATATCATCTGGATGATTCGACCGCGGGCGTGGTGACGCGGGAGGACATTGAGGATGTTGTGAGCCGCTGGACGGGCGTGCCGGTTACTTCCATCAAAGAGGAAGAGACGCAGAAGCTGCTGCGCGTCGAGGAAGAGCTGCACAAGCGCATCATCTCGCAGGAGAAATCGATTTCCGCGCTGGCGCGCGCAATTCGCCGCTCTCGCGCGGGTTTGAAATCTCCGCACCGGCCGATCGGCTCGTTCCTTTTCCTGGGACCGACGGGCGTGGGAAAAACCGAGGTTGCGCGCTCATTGGCGAGCTTCCTGTTCGGCAGCGACAAGGCGCTGATCCGCTTCGATATGTCGGAGTACATGGAGAAGCACTCGGTGTCGAAGCTGATCGGATCGCCTCCGGGCTATGTCGGGTACGAGGAAGGCGGGCAGTTGACGGAGCGAGTCAAGCGCTCGCCGTATTCCGTGGTGCTGCTCGATGAGATCGAGAAGGCGCATCCGGACGTGTTCAACATTCTGCTGCAGGTGTTTGAAGATGGACAACTGACGGACGGGCTGGGCAACACGGTCGACTTCAAGAACACGATCCTCATCATGACTTCAAACATTGGGGCGCGGCACCTGCAGAAGCGGCAGGGTCTGGGCTTCCAATCGAACCTGGAGGACACGGTCGCGGAGAAGGTTGAGGATTTGGTGAAGGGCGAGGTGAAGCGCACCTTCAATCCGGAATTTCTCAATCGGCTGGACGAGATCATTATCTTCCAGGCTCTGAGCGATGCCGATCTGATCCAGATCATGGAACTGCTGGTGCAGCAGTTGAACGTGAACCTGGCGCAGAAGGCGATCACGATTTCCGTGATGGAAGACGCGAAGAAGTGGATTCTCGAGCGCACGCTGGCGGACCGCAGCTACGGCGCCCGCCCGCTGCGCCGCGCGCTGCAGCGGTATGTCGAAGATCCTCTATCTGAGGCGCTGATTGGCGGCCAGATCGCCGAGAGACCCGCATTTCTCGAGGTGTACCTGGACAACAATCAACTGTTCTATCGGCCTATCGGGAAGGAAGGCGAGGAGCGCACGGCGGACGGAATCCTGCTCTACAGCAGCTAGGCGTCAAAGGCCAGCAAACGAAAGAAGCTCCGCCGTGGCGGAGCTTCTTTTTTTCAGCGCGTCCATGGATACCGGAAGTTCCGGCAGCCGGTGACGGCTGGTTTGCGGGCTTGCGGCCCGTAGGTCAAATCTCTAAATATATTCGGCGACTTTGCTGGCTACGGAACTGGCTTTCGACAGGGTTTCATCCACGGCTTCACGGCCGCGGCGAATCACCCGCTCCGCCTGCTTGCCGTAGCGTTCGGCCTGTTTGCTGAGGTCTTCCGCAGTATCCTGTATCCGATCGGTCGCGTCGCCCAAGCCGCGCTTGATCCGCTTCCGCGTGCGATCTCCAGGCTGTGGAGCATACAGTAGCGCCACAGATGCTCCGGCCGCTACGCCCACGCCAAATGCCATCCAGAATTTCCATGTTTCCATTTGATCGCTCCCTAGTTTTGCCGGCCAACTATGGCTTTAGTCTAGCCGATTCGAGGCGGCGATGCCATTATATTGCTGCTCAGGACAGCCTGCGTGGGCACGAAGCCGAACCTTCCAGCGTGAACCAGTAAGATCAAACCTAGCCCTAAAAAAATGCGTTACAAATTGGAATTCGCGCTGGTCTGGGTTCTGGTACGGCTGGTCGGGCTGCTGCCCCGCCCGGCTGCGCGATGGCTTGGAGCCTGCATCGGCTGGGTGGCGTTTGCGGCGGTTCCACGCCTGCGGCAGGTTGGGATGAGAAATCTGGCGCTCGCGTTTCCGGAAAAATCTGTCGCGGAGCATAAGGAGATCCTTCGCGGGATGTACCGCAGTCTGGGGTGGCAGCTCGGCGAGTTTTGCCGGATGCCGCATTACACGCTGGCACAGGCGAGCCATTTTATTCGCTACGAGGGACTGGAGAATTATCTGAGGGCGAGGAGCCGGGGCAAAGGGGTGCTGGTGCTCACGGGGCACATTGGCGCGTGGGAGCTCTCGAGTTTTTACCACTCGCTCGCCGGGTATCCGATGAGCATGGTGATTCGCCGGCTTGATAATCCGCTGGTCGATCGGTTCGTGAACCGCATCCGGTGTCTGCATGGCAATCGCGTGCTGCATAAGGATGATTTTGCTCGCGGCTTGATCGCGGCGATGCGCGCCGGGGAGACAGTTGGCGTTTTGATGGACACGAACATGACTCCGCCACAGGGGCTGTTCGTGGAGTTCTTCGGGTATGAGGCGTGCACGGCTGCGGGGGTCGCGCGGCTTGCGTTGCGAACCGGCGCGGCGGTGCTGCCGGGCTTTCTGGCGTGGGAGGCTGCGGAAGGCCGCTATGTGCTGCACTTTTTGCCGGAGATTGAACTGGCCAATACGGGAGAGGATGACCGGGATGCGGTGACGAATACGCAGCTTTTTACCCGGACGCTCGAAAATATCATCCGCAAATATCCCGAGCAATGGTTATGGGTGCATCGGCGATGGAAGACGCGTCCGGCGGGCGAAGCGAAGCTGTACTAGAGCGCCCTATGCGGCGGGGAGATGTGAGACTCGGCTACCATATGCCTATGCTGCCGCTGCTTCAGCTTGCTGAGATTTTGAAGGCTCGATGCGTTGAGCGGGATTCCGCGAGCAGCACCATGCTGGGTCAGGTGGCCAGCGTTCAGAAGGCGGATGCGTCGTGCCTCGTCTTCGCTGAAAGCGAAACGGCGCTACGGCAGGCAATCGCTTCGGCTGCGGGAGCGGTGCTGACAACTCCGGCGCTCGCTGCTTCTGTTTCCGCGGCGGGCAAACCTCTGTTGATCGTCGAACAGCCTCGGGTGGCGTTTGCACGCGCGGCGGAAGCGCTGCGGCCTGCTGCTGCGATTGCGGGCGTTCACCCTGCGGCCAATGTCGCCGCCAGCGCACATGTGGCGGACGGCGTTTCCATCGGACCTTATGCTGTGATCGGGGAGGCGGTGCGTGTCGGCGAGCGGACCCAAATCGGCGCGGGATGCGTGATCGCGGACGGCATTGAGATCGGCAGAGATTGCAGGATATTTCCGAACGTTGTGATCTATGGCGGGGTTGTGCTGGGTGACCGCGTCGTTGTTCATGCAGGCTGTGTGCTGGGCTCCGATGGGTTCGGCTACGTGCGCGATCCGGAGACCGGAGGCTACGTTCAATTCCCGCAGCAAGGCACGCTGACGATCGAAGATGACGTTGAAATTGGCGCGAACACGACCATTGACCGCGGGGCGCTTGAAGAGACGCGGATCGCGCACGGAACGAAGCTGGATAATTTGGTGCATATCGGCCACAATGTGCGCATCGGTCGGAATGTTGTCATCGCGGCGCAAACGGGCATCTCAGGCAGCAGTGCTGTTGGGGATGGCGCCATCCTCGGCGGCCAGGTCGGCATCGGCGAACATGCCGAGATTGGACCTGATGTGATACTGGGCGGCGGCACGGGCGTGTTGAGCAAGAAGAAACTGCGCGGCCCCGGAGTTGTTTTCTGGGGGCGGCCCGCACAACCGCTGCGCGAATATCTGAAAGGGCTGGCGATGGTTGCCAGACTCGCGCGGAAGTCGAAAGAGTAACGAATGGCGATCGTGGTAGTCGGCGGACAGACGCGCAATATCGGCAAGAGCTCCGTGGTTGCCGGCTTGATCGCAGCGTTGCCGGAGCTGCGATGGACCGCGTTCAAGATCACGCAATTTGGGCACGGCATCTGTTCTGCAAACGGCAAACCGTGCGCTTGCGAAACCGGTCCGCACACCATTGCGATTTCCGAGGAGCGCGATTCTGCGACGGGGACCGACAGCGCCCGTTTTCTGGCGGCCGGCGCGGAGCATTCCTTCTGGGTACGCACGCGGCAGGGTCAGCTTGCCGATGCCATGCCGCTGATTCGGAAAAGGCTCGCGTCGGCTGTGAACGTGATTATTGAATCGAACAGCATTCTCGAATTTCTCGAGCCGGATCTGTATCTGACGGTTCTCGATTCTTCGAATCGCGATTTCAAGTCTTCGGCGAAGTTGTTCCTGGAGCGTGCGGACGCGGTGCTTTGGAGCGGGGGCGCGCCGGAGTTGAGCGCGGGCTGGCCGGATGGGTCACAATCCGTGTGCGAGAAGCCGCAATTTGTTTTGGAGCCGCCCGCGTATGCGACTGGCGCGCTGGTGGAATTTGTGGCGGAGCGGGTGTCGACGGCAGGCGCCTCAATACATGTGGAAGTCGACGATGACCGTCATCCTGACGGCGACCGGTTGGCCTTTAAACTTTGATGGCCTGAACCGGTATTGCTGCACGGCTTCAATCGCTTTTTGATCGAGGCCCATGCCAAGCGGGCGGATCACGTGGGGATCGTGGGGGATTCCCTTGGCGTCCACAATAATTTCGACCGGAACCTCTCCCTGATATTTCGCCATGCGGGCCTGATCGGAGAATTCCGCCTCGGGCCCATAGATGAGAACCGGCGGAGATACGCCGCCGCCGACGCTGATAAATTCCGCCACCGTAGCCGCCGCCCTCACCAGGACCGACGCCAGCGCCGGTTCCCTGCCCGACGCCGCCGCCTTTCCCGGAGCCGATTCCGCCGTTGCTGCCGGTGCCGTTCGATGCTGGCCCTTTGACCACTGTGGAGGGATCACCGAGGTTCGGCATATTGTTGTTGGGCAATTTGATGTTCGGTGGCATCACAATCGTCGGCTCGACTGCAAGCTTCGGTTTTGGATTGCGGATGACCTCGTCAGGCGGAACGAACTGTGTTTTGTCGATTTTGGGCAGCTTGCCTTGCGCTGCCATCAGAACGCTGCGGTCGCCACCGCCGCCGCCTCCGCCGGATGCTGTCGGACTGGCCGCAAACGGCATGAAGGGCGTGATGTTAAAGACCTTCGGCGGAGTCACCTGTGCGACGATGACTTTCTTTTTCGGGTGCCAGAAAAGGAATGCAGCGATGATCGCGAAGGCCGCGATGTGCACGCCAACAGAAATGAGGCTGGACTTGCGATCGCGAGACGGGGCCAGCGGGTCTGACACCGCGACCGCGTGCGACTGAAGCTCGAGCGGAGGTAGTTTCGCGGGGAAGAAGACATCACGGAAATCGTCGCGAATGCCTACCCAGATGGGCTCGGTGTAGAACGGATCTTTGACCGGAACCGGCTTCGATTCCAGATGCAGCTCGGACCTGTGGACTGGAAACAATTGCTCGCGAACATTGCCGGTGAGCGATTGCCAGAAGGAACCTTCGACCTCATTGATATGGCTCAAAAGAGGCGGTTGATCCAGCTTCTCCAGATTGTCCGGTTCGATCTCGGGTGGCACCAAAAGCTGATTCGACATCGTTACCTATTTCGACAACCTGCCGGTGGGGAACCGGCGCTGCCGCCTACATCAATTATGCGGGATGTGCGCTGTATTTGTCGTCACCCCCCGAATCCGTCAGCATGTTTCCGAAGGCATGCGATTCGCGCTTTTGTTCCTGCGTCGAAACACAAGGGTGCCATGGAACATTTCCATTACCTAAATAGACGTTAACGAGCCAAATACGTTTTCGCCTGAAACTGAAGTTCGCAGCAAAGGATTTATCATTGGGAATACAAGCAAATTTTCGCTCGGAGATGTTATGCCTGCTGGTCCCGATTTAAAGGCGACCCTGAACCTGCCCTACACAGAATTCCCGATGAAAGCCAATCTTCCCCAGAATGAGCCGAAACGGCTCGCGGCCTGGGAAGACTCGCATTTGTATGCGCAAATCCGCGCCGCCCGCAAAGGCGCGCCGATTTACCTGTTGCACGATGGACCGCCGTACGCGAATGGGCCCATCCACCTGGGCCACGCGATGAACAAGTGCTTGAAGGATTTCATCGTCAAGTCGAAGACCATGGCGGGTTTCGATTCACCCTACGTGCCGGGATGGGATTGCCATGGACTGCCGATCGAGATCAAAGTGGATGAGCAACTGGGCCGCAGAAAAAATGAGATCGCACCGGTTGAGGTGTTGCGCGCCTGCCGCGAATACGCCGCGAAGTTCATCGATCTGCAGCGCGAACAATTTCTGCGGCTTGGCGTGTTCGGCCAGTTTGAGCACCCGTATTCGACCATGTCGAAGTCGTATGAAGCCCGTGAACTCGAGATTTTTTACCAGTTTTTAGAGCGCGGTTTTGTCTACAAGGGACTGAAGCCGGTGTACTGGTGCATCCACGACCGCACGGCACTGGCTGATGCTGAGATCGAATATGAAATGCACACCAGCCCCAGCGTGTATGTGCGCTATCGGCTGACCAGCGATCCGGCGGCGCTCGATGCGGCGCTTGCGGGGAAAAAGGTGTCGACGATCATCTGGACCACCACACCGTGGACGCTGCCGGCGTCGCTCGCTGTGGCGTTTCATCCTGACTTCGAATACGTTGCGCTCGAAGCGAACGGGGAAGTTTATATCGTTGCGGAGTCGCTGGCGCAGTCGGTGATGGAGACCTGCGGGCTGACGGGCGCGAAAGAAATTGCGCGCTTCACCGGCCGCAAGCTGGAGTACACCACGTTCCAGCATCCATTCCTCGACCGCAGCGTTCTGGGTGTGCTCGCCGACTATGTCACCGCCGATCAGGGAACGGGCGCCGTCCACACCGCGCCCTCGCATGGTGCGGACGATTTCTACACCGGCGTGCGCTATGGACTGGACCCGACGTGCAACGTAGATGCGGAAGGCCGACTGCACAATGGATTGCCGGAGTACGAAGGCAAAACCATTTACGACGCGAATGAACCGATCATCGAGCTGCTGAAGTCGCGCGGCGCGCTGCTGGCCCGCATCGATATCAATCACTCGTATCCGCATTGCTGGCGCTGCCACAATCCGGTGATCTTTCGCGCGACCGAGCAGTGGTTCATCAACATGGAGACGCCGATTGAGAATGCCGATGGGTCTTCGACGACGTTCCGCCAGCGGGCATTGGATGAGATCGGAAAGGTGAAATGGGATCCTGGCTGGGGCGAGGAGCGCATCTCGAACATGATCGCCACGCGGCCCGACTGGTGCATCTCCCGCCAGCGCATCTGGGGCGTTCCGATTGCCGTATTTCTCTGCCAGAAGTGTCATCGGCCGCTGATGGATCCCGCGGTTTTTCGCCGCGTGGTCGAGCTGTTCAAAAAAGAAGGGGCGGAGGCATGGCACACGCACTCCGCGGCAGAAATTCTTCCGCCGGGAACGACGTGCGCGACTGCAGGCTGCGGCGGTGAGAAATTTCGAAAAGGAAATGGACATCCTCGACGTGTGGTTCGATTCCGGCACAAGCTGGGCTGCCGTGCTGGGGGAGCAGGCCGGCTTCGGGCTGAGCTGGCCTGCCGATCTGTACCTTGAAGGCGGCGACCAGCATCGCGGCTGGTTCCATACTTCCCTGCTCTGCTCGGTCGGGATCAATGATGCTGCGCCGTATCGCCGCGTGGCTACGTGCGGGTGGACGCTCGACGAACAAGGCCGCGCGCTTTCGAAGTCGCTGGGCAATTTTATTTATCCAAGTGAAGTTGCCGATCAGCTGGGCGCGGACATCATTCGCCTGTGGGTCGCTTCTGTTGACTTCCGCGAGGACGTCGTCGCCAGCATCCCGTTGATGAAGCGCCTGGCGGAGGACATCTACCGCAAGCTGCGCAATACGTTTCGGTTTCTGCTGGGGAATCTCGGCGACTTCTCGCCTGCGACCGATGCCCTGCCCTTCGACGAGCTGCTGCCGCTCGACCAGTACATGCTGGCGCGCACGGCGGAGCTGACAGGCAAAGTTCTGCGTTGGTACGAGGAGATGGAGTTCCATCGCGTCTATCACGCGATCAACGATTTCTGCACGTCGGACCTGAGCGCAACGTACCTGGATGTGCTGAAGGACCGCATGTATACATTCGCTCCAAACAGTCCCGCGCGTAGATCGGCGCAGACAGCGATCTGGCGGATTACCGACGCGCTGGTTCGGCTGGTGGCGCCCTATTTAAGTTTCACTGCGGAGGAGGTATGGGTATATCTGCCTGCGGTGAAGGGTGGCGAATCGAGTGTGCACCTGGCGCTGTTTCCGCGGCCGGAAGAGCTTGCGCCATCTGATATTTCGGCAGGTCTGCTGGCCGAATGGTCGCGGCTGTTTTCCGTCCGCAGCGAGGTGCTGAAGAGTCTTGAAGAAGCGCGCAAGGAGAAGCGCATCGGCAAAGCGCTTGAGGCCAAGGTCCAGATTGAAGTCCCGACGGCGCTGGAGTCGCTGGTGAGGAAATATGAATCGGGCCTGAAAGAACTTTTCAACGTGTCGCAGGTGGAACTGGTTTCCGCAACTGGCTCCGACGCCTTGCGGGTGACCACGCTGCCTGCTGATGGAAGCAAGTGCGAACGCTGCTGGAATTATTCCATCCACGTCGGAGACGACCAGCGGTGGCCTACGGTATGCGAGCGCTGCGTCGCGGCACTGGAGGCAATCGGTGCGACACCGATGGCCGGCAGCACGGCGGGCGTGCAATGAGCAGCGCGCGCCCGAGCAATCCCCGCCTGAAGCTGCTGATTATTTCCGTGCTCGTTTTTATCGCGGACCGTCTGAGCAAACGATGGATTGTCTCCCACATTCCATCCGGCCAGGACATTACAATCGTCCCGCGCTTTTTCCGGTTGACGCATGTCTATAACAACGGCGCGGCCTTCAGCCTGTTTGCCGACACGCCGTCACCGGACAAGATTCGCTGGATGCTGATTGCGTTTTCTATTGTTGCGATTCTTATCGTGGTTGCGGTGCTTTGGAAAGCGGGCAGCATTGTCAACACCACCAGCGTTGCGCTCGCGCTGATTCTTGGCGGCGCTGCCGGTAATCTTTATGATCGCCTTGCTTCGCGCTATGTCATCGACTTTTTAGCATTCAACATCTTCGGCTATCATTATCCAGATTTCAACGTGGCCGATTCCTGCATTGTGATCGGCGCGTGTCTGCTGCTGCTGGAGGTTTTCCGTACGCCGAAATCTGTGTTTTCCGACTAGCTTAGGTGTGACACCGTGAAAGAGGTCGAGTGAAACTGATCTGTTGTCTGCTGCTCCTGGTACCGTTCGCATCCGCACAACAAGCGCCTGTTCAACCGGCGAGACAGAATGTTCCCGCACCGGCGGCGACGGTTTCAACTCCGATTGCCGCGGAAGTCGCCCACATGGAAACGATGCTTGAAGACTGGCCGGATCTAGCCCGCTATCGCGCGGAAAATGCCGCGTTGCCGGCGCCTACGCCAGGGGAGAACCGGGTGGTATTCATGGGCGACTCCATTACAGATGGATGGGGCCATGGCAGCGCGTTTTTTTCTGGCGAGCCCTACCTGAACCGCGGTATCAGCGGACAGACCACGCCGCAAATGCTGGTCCGTTTCTGGCCGGATGTGATTGCGCTGAAGCCAAAGGTGGTCGTCATTCTCGCAGGCACCAACGACATCGCCGGCAACACCGGGCCTTCCACGCCGCAAATGATTGAAGACAATTTCATGTCCATGGCGGATCTGGCGAAGGCCAACAACATTCGTGTTGTGCTGGCCTCGATTCTTCCCGCCGCCAGCTATCCATGGAAGCCGGGCATCGATCCTGTTGAACAGATTCGCGCGCTGAATAATTGGTTGCGGAACTACAGCGCAGCCAACGGCTGTATATACCTCGATTACTATTCGGCGATGGTCGATGCCGACAACGGGATGAAAAAAGAATTGACTCTGGACGGCGTTCATCCAAACCCTGCAGGCTACGCGGTGATGGCTCCCCTGGCCGAGAAGGCAATTGCCCAGGCGCTCGCTACCAGATAGTTTCGCGGTAGCGTTCCCGGTAGCTGCAATTGGGAGCCGTCATTTTCGCTCAAACGCGTGTAGCTGCGGCAGTTTATGCCGGCCATTGTTTCCGCAATGCGCAAACGTTTGCTAGGCCCGCAATTACAGTCTACAATTCGGTCGTTCTTATGTTCCGTGCCGTGGAGGCATCCAGTATGACGACCCAATCTGCATTTCAATCCACCTTGCGAGCGTTCGCCGTGGGCTTTTTGATGCTCACCGTCTGCGCTCTTCCATCCCGGGCCCAAACGGGCAATGAAACCGGGAATCAACATCAAAAGATCCTTGGCGGCTGGTTCGAGGAATGGAGCATTTACTACGCCGGATATAACATCGCGAATTTGCAGCAGAACCATGTCGCCGATGACCTCACTCACCTTTTCTATGCGTTCGCGAATGTGACGGCATCGGATACGGATCCCTCATCGGACGGCTGCGCGATTGCAGACACGTGGGCCGACTACTCCACGCCATATCTTCCCAGCGTGAGCGGCGCTCCTTACTCCGCGCCACTCTATGGAAATTTTGGCGCCATTCAACAATTGAAACAACTGCATCCGAAGTTGAAAGTGGTCATGTCGATCGGCGGCGCATCGGCGCCAAACACCGCGGCCTTCGTCACAGCCGCGAGCACCGCAGCGGGCCGCAAGGCGCTGGCAGCCTCCTGCATCGATATGTTTGTCAAAGGCAATATCGCTCCAGGTGTTACGGCTCCCGGGCTGTTTGACGGCTTCAATATCGATTGGGAATTTCCCACGGCCGCCGACACAAATAACTTCACCGCTCTGCTGGCTGAGTTTCGCAGCCAGTTGAATGCGCTGTCAAAAACGACCCACAAGCAATACACCATGTCGTTCGACGGGCCGGCGGGTTCGCAGAATTATGTGAACATCAACCTTCCGGCGGCGGCCGCGCAGGTGGATTTCATCACCGTCGACGGCTACAACTATGCCGGTTCGTGGGACACACAGACCAACCATGCATCGCCGCTGTTCGATGACCGCCAGGATCCCAACTACGGGCAAAAGCTCGACATCAACGATACCGTCGAAGCGTATCTAAAAGCCGGCGTTCCGGCCTACAAGTACACGATGGGTGTGCCTGCTTATGGTGCGGGATGGACGGGAGTTCCGAACGTCAACCATGGGTTGTATCAGGACTCGACCGGGCCATCGCCGGTCTTGCTGGCCAATGGAACCGGCCCGTGTCCGGATTTAAGCGGAAACACGCCGGGATGCGACACTCTGCTGACGCCGGGCCTGGCCACCTATGCAACGCTTGAGACGCTGAAGAATCACGGATACACTCGCAATTTCGACTGGCAAAGGGTTGCAATTTCGCTCTACAATCCTACGACTAAAACCTTCTACAGCTACGATAACCCGGTGACCGTATTGCTGAAGATGGCATATGTCAATCACCGTGTGCCCGGCGGCCTGGGCGGCGCGTATATCTGGGCGTTGAAAGACGACGATGCCAATGGAACCCTGGTGAAAACGATGGCACTCGGATTACAGTACTGACCCGGACTGCTCCTCTGCCGGAACTGATAGGCAGCGGCCGACGCGCTCAGGTTCGCGTTGGCCGCTGCTGTTGTCAGGCATTGCGGCACGCGATCTTCTTCTATTTGTACATGTCGGAAAACGCAAAGGTGCCGAGCAGAAACGGATGAGAAACGGGCGGCTTGGTGCTGCCAATATCCACCGGGTACGGCGCGCTGTTCAGTGTGGGAAATGCCCAGATTTTTCCCGACTGTAAATCGACGACCATTCTGCCGTAGACATTCTGGCTGCCGTCGGGGGACCGCAGCATCTGCGTCCCAGGCTCAATGAAGACGGCATAGGGCTCCAAGGCTTGCGCCTGCGCGGCCGGGGGCGTTCGCAGCGGTCTGGCCGCGATCACAATCAGTGCAGCGGCTATGACCAACAGCAAGATGTTTGTTGTCGAAGCTTGTCTCATTTTTTCTCCTGTCGACGCGGCATGCCCGCAACCTTCAACATAAACCCATGCCTGTGCAACCTGTAAACTGGAGAGTGCGGCAATGTGCCGCTGGCGCAACTTTACTGCCTCTGCAGGTGCTTAACCACGATGGATCGCATCACCGTTCACGGCGCGCGTGTTCACAACCTGAAGAACATCGACTTTGAGATTCCGCATGGCGCGCTGACCGTCGTGACTGGCGTTTCGGGCTCGGGGAAATCCTCGCTCGCGTTCGACACGGTTTACGCGGAAGGGCAGCGGCGATATGTCGAATCGCTTTCCGCGTATGCCCGGCAGTTTCTTGAACGGATGGAGAAGCCGGATGTGGATCACATCGATGGCCTGGCTCCGGCGATTGCGATCAAGCAGAAGAACACGACGCGCAATCCCCGCTCGACGGTGGCCACCGCGACTGAGATTTACGATTATCTGCGGCTGCTGTTCGCGCGCTGCGGGACGATGTATTGCCTGACCTGCGGCGGCATCGTGAAGCGCGATAGCGTGGATGAAATTGCTTCCGCTGTTCTCGGACTGGAAGAAAAAACTCGCCTGCTTGCGCTGTTCCCGGTGGTGTTGCCCGAGGTTGGCGAGCCGGCAAAGACTGCGAAGAAAAAGAAAGCCGTCAGCAAGAGTGCATCGAAGCCCGTAAAGAAAGATGGCAAGCCTGTCACGAAGGCAGCCGCAGCGGCGCTGGCCGCGTCACAAGCAGCCGCCAAAGTAAATCGTTACGCGGGGGATTACGTTCCCGAGGAGACTCCCGCAGTTGCCGGACAGCAGGACCCGCGCAAGCAGCGGCTGGGCGAGCTGCGCCAGCGCGGGTTCAATCGCCTCTATCAGAATGGGCGCATCGTTGAATTTTCCACTCCGGAATCGCTGTTGGAGCTGGACTTTTCGCAGCCGCTATTTGTCCTGATCGATCGCATTGTCGTTTCCCCGGATGCTCGCGCGCGCATTGTCGATGCCGCGGAGACCGGCTATCGCGAAAGCGGCGAAGTCATTTTTGAAACAGTGCCGCGCGCCGAGGACACTGCGGCGGCGACACGCCTGCGTTTCTCCGGCGCGTATGCGTGCAAGCATTGCAATCGCGTGTACCGCGAGCCGGAGCCACCGCTGTTCTCCTTCAACAATCCTTATGGTGCGTGTCCGCGCTGCGAGGGATTCGGCAACACGATCGATTTCGATCTCGACCGCATCATTCCCGATAAAACGCGCACTTTGAATGATGGCGCGATCGATCCGTGGGTGAAGCCGAAATACCGCCCGATGTTCGGCGAGCTGCGCCGGGCGGCGAAAGAGAAGAGCATTCCGCTCGATGTACCGTGGCAGCAATTGACGACGGCGCAGCAGGATTTCGTCTTGGATGGCGAAGGTTCATTTCCCGGAGTGCATGGATTTTTCGCGGCGCTGGAACGCAAGAAGTACAAGCTCCATGTTCGCGTGTTCCTGAGTAAATATCGCGGCTACGCGTTGTGCCCGGATTGCAAAGGCAAGCGACTGCGGGCTGAGGCGCGGGCGGTGAAGATCGACGGTCGCGATATTTGCGAAGTCACTGCATTGACCGTAGCCGAAGCGCAGATATTCTTCTCGCAACTTCGTCTGAGCGCGGCGCAGATGGAAGTTGCCGGAAGAATTCTTGAGGAGATCCGGCAGCGGCTTTATTTTCTGAATGAGGTCGGCCTCGATTATCTGTCGCTGGACCGCCTGTCATCGACTCTCTCGGGGGGCGAAGCGCAGCGCGTGCAGCTTGCGACTTCGCTGGGCTCGCAGCTGGTCGGTGCGATGTACGTTCTGGATGAGCCATCGATCGGTCTGCATCCGCGGGATACCAGCAGACTGATCCGAATCCTTGAAGGGCTGCGCGATCTGGGAAATACCATGTTGGTGGTCGAGCACGACGCGGAGATCATTCGCGCCGCGGACTATCTGCTCGACCTGGGTCCGGGCGCGGGCGAACTGGGCGGCAGACTGCTGGCCTCGGGCACACTGCCGGAATTGATGGAGTCTCCCGATTCTCTGACGGGGAAATATCTTCGCGGCCAGCTTTCGATTCCTGTGCCGTCGCGCCGCCGCGCTCCAGGAAATGAATGGCTGCGACTGACGGGCGCGCGGGCCCACAACCTGAAATCGGTCGACTGCGAAATTCCACTGGGCATGTTGACGTGCATCACCGGCGTGTCTGGTTCGGGCAAGTCCACGCTGGTGCATGACGTTCTCTATCGCGCGCTGGCGCACGCGCTGGGCGAAACCGATATCGCCGATCCGACGCACCTGTATGACACGCTGGAAGGATCTCGCTATCTGAACGGCGTGGTGCTGGTCGATCAGTCGCCCATCGGTCGCACGCCGCGTTCGAATCCCGTGACTTACATGAAGGCGTTCGATTGCATTCGCGATTTGTACGCGTCGCTACCGGATGCAAAACGGCGCGGCTACACGCCGGGATTTTTCTCGTTTAATGTTCCGGGCGGACGCTGTGATGTCTGCCAGGGGGACGGCACGGTAACCGTCGAAATGCAATTCCTCGCGGATGTCGAACTTCCGTGCGAGGAATGTAACGGCACCCGCTATAAAAGCGGAATTCTGGATGTTCGGTACAAGGGCAAGAACATTCACGACGTGCTGAATATGACGGTGAAAGAGGCGCTGCAGTTTTTCGCCGGCCATGTGAAGATACTCGATCGGCTGCGCGTCCTGGCCGATGTTGGGTTGGGCTATGTGCGACTTGGGCAGTCGGCCACGACACTTTCCGGCGGAGAGGCGCAGCGGGTGAAGCTTGCGGCACATCTGGCGAATGCGAGACCGGCGGGCAGCCATAGTGCGGCAAAAAGCGCAAAAAACCGCTTGCTGTATATCCTCGACGAACCGACGACGGGTCTCCATTTCGACGATGTCGGAAAATTACTTTCCGCGCTGCGTCAGTTAATTGACGGCGGCGGCTCGCTACTGGTGATCGAACACAATCTCGACGTGTTGAAGGCTGCGGACTGGATCATCGATTTAGGGCCTGAAGGCGGAAGACGGGGCGGCGAGATTGTCGCTGTGGGAACACCGGAACAGGTGGCCGCCATTCCCGAATCGCACACCGGCCAGTGGCTCTCCAAAGTTTTGAAGACCGCCCCGCAGGCCGCTGACCTCGCATTGGTCGGGGACTGAGATGCGTCCTGTTTTCCTATGCGCCTTCCTGTTCGCGGTATTGCAGTGCGGCGGAACGCTGCGTGCTCAGGCCACTCCCTTGCCCCCGGGGACATCTTTGCCTGACGCGGATGGTGCGCAGGGCCGGTCGTCCGATCCAGGCTCCGCGGAAATTGCGAAGGCGGAAGATGAGATCGTGCGCGGCGAATATGACAAGGCTCTGCCGCTGCTGACGAATGCCATCTCCGTTGCACCGGCAGCTTCAGAGCAGGCGGCGCGCGCACTCTACGATCGCGGATACGTTGAACAGGAACAGCAGCAGCTCCCAGCCGCCGAAGCGGATTACCGCAAAGCGATAGTTGCCGATCCCAGGCAGTTTGAATCGCACGCCGCGCTTGGCCGCCTGCTGGCGCAACAGGAGAAGTGGGAGGCGGCGCGCGAGCAACTTCAGCTTGCAGCTACGTTGCAGCCGGCAAGCGGAGACCATGCAGTGGCGGTCGCAGACGTCGACCGCACGTTGGCGCGAGTGGAGGCGGAAATGCATGACGCCTCTAGGGCGAGCGACGCTCTACTGGCGGCTCTGAAACTTACGCCGGAGCAGACTGACGATACGTTGCTGGCCGCGCGGCTGGCGGAAGAACAAAATAATTACGTGGGCTCGGAACAGCAATATCGGAAGTTGCTGACTGCCGATCCAAACTCCGTGATCGCTGCGGAAGGCCTGGCGCGCGCGCTGATCCACCAGGGGCGATTCGCCGACGCAGAGCCGGTGTTAACACACGCGCTGCAGCAGGAAGCAAACGATCCGGTACTGCTTGCGGAGTCAGCAACGGCGCTGGCCGGCGAAGGAAAAGCTGAAGAAGCGGTTCCTCAACTGGAGACGCTGCATCGGCAGAATCCCAATCAGCCTGCGGTGACGCGCATGCTTGCGGATCTCTACAGCAGCAGTGGACGGGCGTCGGACGCTGAGCCTCTCTATCAACAAATGCTCACCGCCGATCCGCGGAACACCGATCTGCTGACTGCGGCCGGAGAGAATCTGTTGGCCGAGCAGAAATGGTCGCAGGCTATCGATGCCTTTCAGCAGTCGTTAAAGTTGCAGCCGCAGCAGGCCGATGCGTGGAGTGGCCTGGCGTTTGCCGCGTCCGAGAGCCAGCAGTATTCGCTGGTGCTGACTGCGCTCGATCGCCGCGCCCAATATCTTGCGGAAGGACCAGCGACGCTGTTTCTTCGTGCGAACGCACTCGACCATCTGCACCGCACCAAAGAAGCGATCGTCTGCTATCGGAAGTTTCTCGAAGAGGCGCAAGGGAAATTTCCGGACGAAGAACCGCAGGCGCGGCAACGGCTGACGGAACTGCGGAAATCTCATTGACGCCAGCGAGAAGCAAATTCTCTACAATGATTGTTGCAGCAACGTAAGAAGGGAACATCGCCTTGCCCGCATCCCCACCGGCACTTCTCCCCCTGCTGGAACAAGAATCAGCAGACCCGCCCGAGCGATTCAACCTGCGCGAAATTTTCGCAGCCGAATATCGCCTGCTGCGTCCGCGCGCGCCGATGCCGGCATTCGATGTGCGCTTTTATCCGTTCACGGGAGTGAATACCACGATCCGCTTGCGCGAAGGCAAAGCGCTGGTGCGACTGTCGGACATGCTGGAGGGCGCGCCCGAAAGCGTGGCTCGTGCGATCGCGCATATTTTGCTCGCGAAACTTTATCGGAAGCCAATCGAAGCGGGGCACGCCAATCGCTATCGGCGGCATCTTGGAAGCGAAGCGGTGACTCGCCGCGCGGAGCAGGTGCGCCGGAGTCGCGGCAGAAAAAATGTTCTCACCGCGCAAGGACACTATTACGATCTGGAAGAAATTTTCGAGCATCTGAATGGCCAGTTTTTTCATGGCCTGCTGGGTCGCCCGGTGCTGACCTGGAGCGCTCATTCCGCGCGACGCATGCTCGGGCATTACGATGCGGCGCACAATACGATCGTCGTGAGCCGCGTGTTCGATAAAGCCGAAACCCCGCGCTATGCGATCGAGTATCTGCTCTTTCACGAGATGCTGCATCTGAAACATCCGGTGCAGATGCGGAACGGACGCCGCTGCGTGCATTCCCGTGAATTTCAACGCGACGAAAAGATGTTTCCCGATCTCGACAAGGTGAAGGAATATCTGAAGAAGCTGTAGGGCGTGTTTGCTCTCGAGCTTCGCTATCGAGCTTTTCTATCCAACAGGGGTGTGGCTACCGTTTTCGGCGCGTGCCTTGATGCAAGCACCCGCGCAGGATGGCGTTGTGCCCACACGATCAGCGCCACTCCAAAGATGATGGAGCCGATGCTCGCCACCTGCGCGTTGCTCATGCCGAGATAAATGCGCGGATTGATGCGGATAAACTCCACCAGAAAGCGCGCCAGTCCGGTCCACACGAGATATTCTCCGGTGATCTGGCCGACAGGTTTGTCTACTCTGCCGCGCCGCCACAGGTACCAGGCAATCAGCAGTGCGACGATGAATTCATAGATCGGCGTTGGATGAACATGCTGCGCGGTTGGAACGAGGCCGTGAGGAAAGCTCACTCCCCAGGGCAGCGACGTGGGGATGCCATAATCGCCGTCGCCGGAGGTGAGGCAGCCCAGCCGACCGACGCCGTAGCCGACCGCGGCGGCCGGTGCAGCGAGATCCAACATACTAAGCGCGCCGATTTTCGCGACGTGTCCCTGCCACATCAAGACCAGGATGGCGGCGATGAGGCCGCCGAACCATGCAAATCCAGCGCGGTCGAGTAGCAGTTGCAGCGGCGCCTGCATCAGGAGATGGGGCGATTCGAAAACATGCCACAACTTTGCTCCGATGATTCCAGCGACGGTCACAAGCGCGGTGACATTGATCGCGTCGGCGGCGATACCCTTGCGCTGAAAATTTTTGTGGAGCACCCAGCAGCCGGAAACAGCCGCCAGCCAAAGCAGAATGCCAAACGTGCCGATGGAATAGTGCCCGATGTGGATAAATGGATACATTCTGCGGGTTCCTGTAACCCCAGTATAAGCGCGCTGCTGGAAGCTTTGTCGTTGGGTCCGGCTCACTTCGCGCTGGAAACTTCGTCCGATATTCAGCGGTACACTCCAGAATGAATGAGCGACGTTGCAGCGAAAAATAATCTTGAACTCTTCCTGACCCGCGATCAGATCCACGCACGCGTTCAAGAATTGGGAGCGCAGATCAGTCGCGACTTCGCCGGACGGCCGCTTGTGCTGGTGGGAGTTTTGAAGGGAGCGGCAATCTTTGTGGCTGATCTTGCGCGCGCCATCGCGCTTGATTGCACTTTCGACTTTATCTCCATTGAAAGCTATGGCGCGGGCACGCACTCCAGCGGCGCTGTGCGAGTTACTAAAGAGTTAAGCCACTCGATCGACAAACGCCACGTCATTTTGGTGGAGGACATTCTCGACACAGGAATAACTCTCTGCTATTTGAAAAACTTGTTGCTCTCACGAGAAGCGGCTCAACTAAAGATTGTTACCTTACTCGATAAGCCATCGCGCCGTATGCAAAAGATTGCAGCGGATTATGTTGGCTTTACTGTTCCCAATCGGTTTGTTGTCGGGTATGGTATGGACTGCGCCGAGCGTTATCGCAACCTGCCGGATATCTACTTGCTCCCAGCAGACATCCAAGAGTAGTAGCCTACCCCCGCAGGAAATCACCCGATGTAGTTATCTGGTGTGCGACGGAGCGGCTACGAAAAGTGATTTGTAATACGACTGGACAACAACGGATGAGCGCTTCCCTTTCTCCTTTCCTCTCCAGCTCTGGCTTGGCAGAGGATTTTTATACTGCCGGTTTTGACGTGGCCGGATTCGCGACGAGCGCATTGCGCGATTGGCAATCCCTGGCCGCCATTCTGGATGAGACACGGCTGAAGCCCGATGTCACAGCGAGAGACATCATTGATGTATGCGAAGAAGCCGGCCATTACCGCTTCGCCTCCGTGGTCGTGAACCCCTGCTGGATATCACTGGCCCACAGCGTGCTTGCCGGCAGCGGAGTTTCGGTTGGCTCGGTCGTGGGATTTCCTTTCGGAGCTTCACTCACCCGCACGAAATGCAACGAGGCTGAATCGGCGCTTCGGCTGGGAGCGCGCGAGCTGGATATGGTCATCAATATCGGCGCTCTGAAAGGACGCGACAACGCGACTGTCCGAGGCGATGTGAGCGGGCTGGTGGCGATAGCGCACGATGCCGGGGCGACGGTCAAGGTAATCCTCGAAACGTGCCTGTTAACTCTTGAAGAAAAATTGCGCGCTTCGGAAATCTGCGTCGCCGCGGGAGTGGACTTCCTGAAGACCAGCACTGGATTTTCAACCGGCGGTGCAACCCTCGACGATGTCAGTCTTCTACGGGGAGTGGCGGGCGGACGCTGCGGCGTGAAAGCCTCCGGTGGCATACGCACCTTCGAAACAGCGCGGGAAATGATCGAGGCGGGCGCCAGCCGCATTGGAACCTCCTCCGGCGCCGCGATTGTGCGCGGCTACATCGAGCAAAGCCGCGTTGAGGAAGATTACGTCCGCTGCGGCACCGCCGCTCCACTCTCCAGCTCTTAAGGATAGATTCGCGCTGCCCGGGCCCGTCGAGTCCAAATTCATGGGAACACGCCATCGGTAAAGCCGCACTGCGCTATCCTGAAGAGCGAAACTGATGAGCCCGAATAAAAACAAATCCGCGGACGAAGTGTCGGAGCCGGGCTCGCCAAAAGCCTCGTCCGCGGGAGTGACTCCGGCGAATGGGCGCAACAAAGCGGGAACGGATGGATCAGCCGACACGCCGCCCGATTCGCTCGCCGCAAAACCAGCCGCCGACCACCATAGCTACGAAGGCGATTACCGGCCATCTTCGGCGGAGCTGCCCGCGCGTGATGAGCCGCGCGTGGACTCGCTACAGATCGATTTCCTCACCCGCCTTGCGGATGCGCTGAATACCACCCTTGACCTGCAGACGCTGCTGCATCGCGTGGCAGACCTGGTGCGGGCCGTTATCGACTATCGAATTTTCGCCATTCTGCTGCTGAACGACCGCACCAACGAACTGCGCATGCGTTTTCAGATCGGCCATACTCCAGACGCGGAGCGCTTGCGTATTCGCACGGGGCAGGGTGTGGTCGGGCAGGTGGCCGAACGCCGCGAGGCCATGCTGATCAACGATGTCAGCACGCTCTCCAACTACATCGATGCAAATCCCGAGGTGCGGTCGGAGCTGGCGGTCCCGCTGGTCACCAAGAATCGCGTGATCGGCGTCATCGATATTCAATCGGAGCAGGCGAATTATTTTCGTCCGGAGCATTTGCATCTGCTGCAGCTCACAGCCTCGCGTGTCGCCATTGCGGTTGAGAATGCGCGCCTGTATACCCGCATCTCGCGCCAGGCGCAGACGCTGGAGCTGCTGCATGAGATCAGCCGCGAGCTTACTTCGATTCTTGATCCGGAGCAGTTGCTGGAGCGGGTCGGCAATCTTCTGCAGCGGGTGATTCCGTATCAGATGTTTGCCATCTGGATGTTAGACGAGAAGCGCAACATGCTGATCCACCGCTTCTCCATTCGCTTCGGCAAGACGAACTACGAATTTTCAGATCCGGTGCCGATCCAGCGCGGGCTGATCGGCGCGGCTGTCAGCAGCCGCCAGACCATCACCGTCGGGGATGTTCGCCGCGATCCGCGCTACATCGTCGTTCATCCGGAGACCCGGTCGGAGATGGCCGTGCCTTTGATCTACAAGGGCAAGGTGCTCGGCGTGCTTGACCTTGAACACACGAAGCCAAACTTTTTTACCGAGGACAATGTTCATGCGGTCAGCACGCTGGCCGCGCAGCTCGCGATCGCGATTGAAAACGCCGCGCTGTACCAGCGCGTGGCGCAGGAAGAGCAACGGCTGGAGGAAGACCTGTCGATGGCGCGCAAGGTGCAATTCCGCCTGATGCCGCAGACAATGCCGGACCCGAACCATGCCCAACTGGCGGCGCGCTTTGTTCCGGCGCGCACCATCGGGGGCGATCTTTTCGATTTTCTTGATTATGGCGAAGGCCGCACGGCAATCGTGCTGGGAGATGTCAGCGGCAAGGGGGCGGCGGCGGCGCTGTATGCGGCGCTGGTGAGCGGCGTGATGCGTTCGCTTGCGGCGCAGCGGCCTTCACCGGCCCACATGCTGGCCGCTTTGAACGAGCAACTGCAGGAGCGCAAACTCGACGCGCAATATGTCACGATGGTTTTCGCGATCTGGAATGACAACGATCGCACGCTTCAAATTGCGAATGCGGGCGGATGTCAGCCTCTATTCTGCCGCGCCAAAGGCGTCGAGCCGATCAACGCCACTGGTATTCCTCTCGGCATGTTCCCCGATGTGGAATACGAGGAGTTCACCCTGTCCACGCAGCCCGGAGACATGATCGTATTTTTCTCCGATGGGATGATCGACGCGGAAAACGATCGCGACGAGATGTTCGATATGGAGCGGCTGACAGCGATCCTGACCAGGAATCGCCGCTGCTCCGCGACGACTGTGGTCGGGAACATTCTCAAAGCGGTTTCGGCATTTCAGGGCACGGTGGAACATTTCGACGATGAGACCGTTATCGCCCTGCGGGTCATGGACCGGAAAACGCAAGCCGAATGTTGAGAGATGATCGCTACGCCCGCAGTACGAAGCGGAAACGCATGTCCTCACCGAACCACATGATGTAATTCGTACCCCAGGCATTGTTGAAAAGATTGCAATGCATGCCGCTGGCGAGATCGGGCTGTGCTTTCGAAAAATTCAGCGGCGATTTTCTACCCATCGCAATCACCGGAGCATCCAGCGGCTCCACCGTGAACGAACCCTTTTCATCCTTGTAGGTGAACTCGGTGGATACGGCGTGCATCTGTCGGCCTCCGCCGGTGACAACATCAAACGGCGAAATTTGTTCGCCGGATTTTTCCAGACTCCATCCCTGCTGCGTCGATACCACGGGATCGAAGCTCAACCAGAGCGATTCAGGAAGACGTGTGGCAGGCTTTTGAAACCAGTAGAAGTTCAGATTGAGGATCGGCTCAGCGTCCGGCAACAGCAATTCGAGATACATCCGCTGCGGAAACGCGGCTCGTCCGGATTTGAGCGCTTCGGGATCGTGGATCTCCAATTGGGCAAGCAGCCGGTGTCCGTGTGGATCTTTCTCTTCACGCAGATCGACGAGGGATGGCACCCACTCCTGGCTTTTCGCTCCAAAGCGCTCGATATTCGGTTTCCCCAGGTCGTAATTTACCCAGTCCGCCTTGATAACGAGGTACTCCGAGAAGAATTGCGCGTAGTCCTGTCGAGAAAGTGTCTGATAGGAAAACAGCGCCAGCGGATGATTGGGAGTCGCCCATTCCCGTCCTGTTTTCTTGTTGCGCAGGCGATGGATCGCTCCCGTTTGCGGATCCAGCTTGAGAATAAAATGTGCGGTCTCAATTTCGTCCGCCGCAGAAAGGGTTGACCCACCACTGAGCCGCGGCTCTTTCGCGTGAAGACTGCGCACCGCTTCTTCGGCTTCAGTGCGGAGCGGCGCGGGGAGCGTGGCGATTCCGTCAAACAGATCCTTGCGCTTTTCCGCCCAGCTGAATTCGACAACCTTGTAGTTTTTGGTGTCGAGCATTTTCGCCAGCTGCTGCGGGGTGTAGTTGTCGAAGTCGAGCCAGGTTTTCGTGTCTGTCCCCCAGGTATGTTCGGCCTCCAGCAGAAGTTGCCGCAGCAAAGCTACATCCGTTGCGTCGCCGACGCGAAATTTTCCCTGCGAAATCCACCTCTGACGAAGTCGAGCGACTTCACGATAGCGCGCAAGTTTGAGCGGATCACTGGAAACGCCGTAGATCCAGGTATCGCCGATCTCCTGGGTGACGACCGGTAAGTGACTACGGTAGGGTTCAATCGCATTCGCGATTCCCGTAAGGCTCGTTGCAACGATTTCGGCATTTGGAAATCTGTGGCTCCACTCCGAATACATGCCGACGATTTCGGCCGGTGAATGAGGCCCGCTGTTATCTCCGCGAACGTTTATGACGATGGCTAGATCGGACCCCGGCACCCGGGTGATTGCGCCATAGCCATTGTGGAAGTTCACGATGAGTTCATCCCCGGCCGGATTCTTCCAGACAAACAAGGGTGGGACTTCGGCGACGACAGTGGCGCCGTTGGCTCCGATATCCAGAAACTTCACGCCCTGTGCCGCCAGCGGCGCGATCAGGCCGCGCGTATGACCGGTCACGTCGGTCATCTTGGCTCCAGTCGTGGTGCGGCCGAATCGCCGGTCTAAAGAGTGTGACAAGGCGATGCTTCCGGCGATCATGGAGGGGTCCATCAGCTCCGTCTGCCAGCTGAAAGGAATCGCGTGCCAGGCGATGTCACCGGCGGCAATTGCCTGCTCCATTCGCCGGCGATCGTCGGTCGAAGCCTGCTCGAGATATTCGTAGAGCAGCCAGGAGCCCGTCGTCCACACGTAGCGGTGTCCACCGGTGCGGCGCATATCGCTGGCGATGCGGATCGCCTGCGGAAAATAATCCGCGAAATACCAGTCGAGCACCGCAGCCTGCGTGTCGATGAAACCCACGTCGAAATGGCACTTGAACATCGCCAGAACGCGTTTTACTCCCGGTTCTGGCGTCGGTTCGTAGGAAGACGGCATTCCGAAGGATGCGGGTTCGCCCAACACGGAGGCACCGCCTACAGCAACTATGGTCTTTATAAAATCGCGACGCTGCATTCGAGACCTGCCTGAATAGAACTGGAACCGATTACGATTCTATTCCGCGATGCTCGCCGATCCCCGCGGAAATGTTAGTTCCTCAGCGCGTTGTATTCGGAAATTTCGTTGGTGTCGGGCGGCGTCGATGCACGGATTCGCTTTAACTCGCGCGTCAATGCTGCACGCTGCGGCGCGTCGCTGTCGAGCAGTCGAAGATATGTTGCGAGTTCATCGGCTGCCTGGGCATTGCGGCCCGCTGCGAGCAACGCACTCGCATGCAGCAGGTGCAGCGGAGCAAAGCCGGACGGCGCAGTCAAGGCTGCGCGAGCTGCCCACTCCAGCGTGTCGGCGGCGTTATTCAGGCCCGCTTCCGCCCTGGTCCATTGATACGCAACCTGCCACGTCGTCCGATGTTCTTCGCGCACATGATGCAATGCGTCGATGGCGTTGTCGTATTCGGCCAGATAGTTGTTTGCTGTGGCGAGAATGACCCAGGCCTTTTCGTCGTTCTCATTGATTCGTACCGCGCTGCCAGCTTCCTCGCGGGCTCGCGCGAATTGCCGCTCGGCCAAAGCGGCTGTTGCCGCGAGAGCATAGGCATCGGCGAATTTCGCATCGGCATCGACGGCACGGAGAGCATCTTTTTCCGCGGACGGATACTTGCCAGCGCGCAATTCCGCCGCGGCCTTCAGATAGAGACGCACGGCGCCGGATTGGATTCCCGATTGAATCAGCGAGTTTTCGGACGAGTCCAGTTGGGCGCTCAGGATCGGGTCCGAGCTTGCGTTCGTGTTCTGGCCGACATCCTTTGCCAGGGCGCGAGGAGCGCACAGACAGCACAACGCGATCGCGATTGCGGCTGCCAACTTGAAGGGATCAATGGTCGATGGTGGAGAAAGCGGCTTCAGTAGAATTCTCATGGAATGTTTTGTCTCCGACAACCGCTGCGCCTGTTAGCGTGCGGCAGCTATCGGTTTCAATATTGCGATGGAAGCATGGGATTTCGCACTGGAGAATCCACTCGCGATACGATAGGATTTCCGGTTTGAACCAGCAGTCCCGAAATGGAATTTGCTTATGGAATTCCCGTTCGGCATGGTTCCGCTCACGCCGTCAGGAACGAAGGAGAACTTTTCTTGCCGCAAGACAACTCGCCGACCTCTCCATCCCAGATATCCACCCGCCTGATTTCGCCGGCGGAAAATGTGCTCGGCAGCCTGCGGCTGCCCGGCGACAAGAGCATCTCGCATCGTTACGCCATGCTGGCCGGCTTTGCGGAAGGGACTTCGCACCTGAGCAATTTTTCGAGCGGCGCCGATCCTCACAGCACGCTTACCTGCATTGAGCAGCTCGGCGCGCGGGTGGAACATCAGGACGATGGTGTGATCGCTATCACGGGCCGCGCCGGGGTTTTTGCCGAGCCCGGCTCGGCGCTCGATTGCGGCAACTCCGGTTCAACGATGCGGATGCTGGCGGGACTGCTGGCGGCACAGCCGTTCACCACGACGCTGGTGGGCGACGCTTCCCTTAGCCGCCGCCCGATGGAGCGCATTCGCGGCCCTCTTACCGCGATGGGAGCACGCATCGATCTGACGGATGGCCACGCGCCGGTGCGGGTTCATGGCGGGCCGCTTGTCGGACTGGACTATGCGACTCCAATCGCCAGCGCGCAGGTAAAAACCTGCCTGCTGTTTGCCGGCCTGCAGGCGTCGGGAGTAACGCAGGTGCATGAGTCGGTGCATACACGGGATCATGGCGAGCTGGCGTTGCGAGCCTTCGGCGCGGAGATTACGCGCAGCAAAAACGCCGTCAGTATTGAAGGTGGCCAGCGGCTTCGTGCAATGGACGCAGCGGTGCCGGGGGATATGTCCTCGGCCGCGTTTTTTCTCTGCGCCGCGGCGCTGTTTCCGGAAGCGAACCTGGTGCTCGACGGGGTTGGAATGAATCCTACCCGCGCTTCCCTGCTCGACGTGTTGCGCAGCCTGGGAGTTTCGCTCAACGTGCTGCAGCTTGCGGAGCAGCATGGTGAGCTGGTCGGCACGCTGCAGGTAGTCGGCAACCCGGCGGGTCTGGAGGGCGCGGAAATTTCGGGCGCACTCGCGGCCCAGTTGATCGATGAGCTGCCAGTGCTGGCCGCCATCGCGCCCTACACGCGCCGGGGCATTCGGATTCGTGATGCGCGGGAGCTACGTGTGAAGGAGTCGGATCGCATCGCGCTAGTCGCGCGGAATCTGCGTGCGATGGGCGCTACGGTGGAAGAATTCGAAGATGGCCTCGACGTACCCGGCAACCAGCGTCTGCGCGGAGCTGAGATCGATTCCGGCGACGATCATCGCATCGCGATGGCCTTCTCCGTGGCGGCGTTGCGCGCCAGCGGAGAGACCCGAATCCACGGCGCGGAATGTGCCGCGATCTCATTTCCGGAATTTTTTGAATTCCTGGACGAATCACCGAGCGCTAGACTGGAGTGCCCCGGGTCTCAGTTCTGAGACCCGGGTCTACATGGCCGGCGGAACAGAAGCGTTGGAATCGTCCGGGGCCGCGCCGTTTGGCGCTTGATTGGGATGCAGCGGCTCCGGCTTTGCTTCAGGATGCGGCGCCTCAAGCCCCGGGACCAGCGGCGCATGCGAGATGTTCCCCGTCGCCGCATCCGTGATGCTGATGCCGTATTTATCGAGCGTGTCCGCAACCAGCTCCGAAAGCGCGGCGCGGTCGACGGCATACGCGGTATGCGCGGCGATCAGGTTGTCCTCGGCATTTTCCAGGTTGCGTGTCTGCGACAGTACATTGGCTGCTGTGGATGCTCCCAGGCGATACTTCTTCTGCTCTGCATCCAGGCTCTGCACTGCATAGCGCTGGCTCGCTTCTACCGATTGCACTTGCGCGCGATCATTCTGCAGCGCGTAGAGCTGGTTGGTCACCTGCATCTTCAGCTGCACATAGAGCTGCTGCAATCTCATCTGCGACTGACGGTATTCAATCTGCGCGCGCGCCTGCTGGGCCTGCGCCTGCCGGTTGCGAATTGGAACGTTGAAATTGAAACCGACGCCTTTATTCGGGCCGGAACTGTTGACCAGGTTCCCTAACACCGTGCTGTATGGAATGTTCAGACCCGGCGTGCCCGCGCATGGGTCGAAGCCGAATCCCGGGATAACTCCGCACTTGACCAGCGGGTTTTTCGATCCGCCGATCGCCTGTGCTCCGTAAAATCCATACACGTCGAGGACCGGCAGCAGAGCGTTTCTCACCGCCTTGAGCGTGATCTCCTGGTTCTTAAGCTGTAGAAGGGCCTGCTCCACGTTGGGGCTGTTCGTGTACGCTTCCTGGACCAGTTCTTCGACCGGCCTGTCCTCCTCCCGCGTTTGCAGCAGAGAAACCCGATCGGTCGGAATGACCGGGGCGTTCGAGAAAGTGGGATCGTCCAGGTTTCGCGCAATCGCCTGCTTGATAATGAGCTGCTGGTATTCCAGCTTGGTTTTCGAACTGGTCAGGGCCTGCCGGTCGCTCGCCACCTGGGCGTTCGCGTTTACGACATCGAGGGGCGCCAGGGTGCCGATCTCCAACTGCCTTTGATCGTCGGCCGCCAGTTGTGTCGACTGTTTGAGCGCGCCTTCTTTCGCTTTCTCGTCCTCATAAGCGCCAACCAGTCCCCAGTAGATATTTTCAATCTGGTCGATGCTGTAAAGCAGCTGCGCGCGGAAGGCAGAGTCCGTGATGCGGCGATTGTTTTTCGTGATGGCAATGTAGCGGCCGTTCACTCCCCAGCCAAAGCCCTGCAGCAGATGTTGCGTGAGCTGCGCATTGAACGAGGTAGTCAGGGACGGACTGTAGAAATTGCTGAACGGAGAGCTCTCGTCCGTGGTGGCGCGGCTATTGTCGAATGTGATCGCCAGAGTTTCGCCCGGCAGAAATCCCTGGACGTAGGCGAAGTTATATTCGTCGATGTTCTGATTGAGCTGGAAGGAGCCGGTGATCAGATTGGACGTCTGCGGAATTTTTGACCGTCCCAGTTGCACGGTGCCGGTCAGGACCGGATCGAGCGGTTCGATGGGAACGTCCAGAGGACCGGCTCCCAGCGTGGTGGAGGTAATTCCATTGGGCCCGGAACCGGCTCCTCCCGAGCCTACGGAAGTGCCGCCCGGGCCGCCGCCGGACGCGCCGGTGGTCTGAATTGTTGTCGAGGAGGACGGAGTCGATCCGGTTGAGCCTGTGGTTGCGGCCGGGGAAGAACTCGCGACCGGACTCGTGCTGCCGCCCAGCGTCCCTTGAACCAGGCCGGTGTTCACGCCGAGGAAAGAGAGGCCGGACCTCGCACGCAGCAGGTCCGTGTCGGCGATGTCGAGGTTGTAGCGGGCGATGGCGATGTCGAAGTTATTCTGCAACGCCAGCATGATGGCGTCATCGAGACTGAGATAGATTTTTCCGTCGCGATACAAGCTGTCGAGCAGCGAAGAATTCGTGAGACGCGGCGCAGGAACCTCGACCGGAGTGTAGACCGCGAAAGGGTTGGGAAACTGCGACTTTCCTCTGGAATAGTCGTGGCCGGTTGGCCGCAGGGAATAGGGCTCGGTCGCAATCGGCTGCGAGGGCATCGTCGCGGTGGCCGTCGCCGGAGCTGGAGCGTTGGGCACCTGCTGTGCTCCAGCCGCCGGCACCAGAACATTCAACAGCATCAGCCCGACGGCCAGTCCACTTTGCAGAGTCTGCATCTTCACGTTTGCCCTACCTCTTCTTTCCCTCACAAAATTCGTGCCTACGCCCAGACGACTCGATGCCGTCGGGCAGAAGGATGCTCCTCAATAAGACGTGTGCGCAGCGATCCCGGTTCAAAATTTTCTTGAATTTTCAATGGACAGGCAACCTGGGTGCCCGACAATCTCCGTTTTGAGATCTCGGTTTTCTCCGCTTGAATTTGTTACGAGATTGCTGCCTGGATTGTTCCCATCCGGATATTTCCGCCGCATCTTCGCATGCCGAATCCGTGCGCAGCATGCCTCCACGCAAGGTACCTTTAATCAGGATGAGTATATCGCAGCGAGCGCCGGGCTCTCTGTCCTGGCGCGGACCGTGACTGCCGTGAATGCCGATGGAAAAAGTTAACTGGAAATTGACAATCGCCTACGACGGCACTGATTTTCACGGTTGGCAGGTGCAGGGACGCCGCTCTTCGGTACCGATGCTACCCATCCCTACGATCCCCACAATTCAGCAAACACTCGCGGATGCCATTGCCACTGTCATCGGGGAGCAAGTGCTTCCGCAGGGCTCTGGCCGTACCGATGCGGGGGTTCACGCGGCGGCGCAGGTGGCCAGCTTTTCGCTGTCCACTCCGATTCCGCCGCCGAATTTTCACCGCGCTCTGAACCGCGTTCTTCCCTGCTCGATACGAGTTCTTGCGGCGGAGCATGCGCCGCCCGGCTTCCACGCGCGCCACAGCGCGGTTGGGAAAATCTACCGTTACCGGATTTTTAGCGGCGCAGAATGTTCACCGTTTCTGGCGCGCTATACCGCCCGTTCCCGCTGGCCGCTTGATCTGGCCGCTATGCAGGAAGCGGCGCAGGCCATCCTCGGCGAGCATGATTTCACATCGTTCGCGGCCCGCGATCCGGATCGGGCTACACGCTTGCGGGAATTTGAACGGGTGCCGCACGGTGTGGGAGTCGAACCACCCTCACATTTCGGAAGCGATGCCGCCGATGCGAACCGTCGGCGGATTGAGCGGTCCGACTGGTCGTGCTCAGAAGTCCCCGCGTCGGAGTTGGATTTTTTTGCCGGTGTTACAGCGGGGAACGGTCCCGCACAAGTCCTCACTTACACCGTGGAAGGCAACGGCTTCCTCCACCATATGGTTCGCAATCTGGTGGGAACGTTCATGGAAGTGGGCCGGG
This sequence comes from uncultured Acidobacteriota bacterium, assembly GCA_963744615.1. Classification (GTDB taxonomy): domain Bacteria; phylum Acidobacteriota; class Terriglobia; order Terriglobales; family Acidobacteriaceae; genus JAKAAZ01. The sequence continues at coordinate 918,535 of CAVUUE010000001.1, read as the reverse complement.
GCCGGATCGCGCCTGAGAGTATTCCTGCCATCCTGCAAGCGCGGGATCGCACACATGGCGGACCGACCGCCGCAGCCAGCGGTTTATGCCTGATGAAAGTTCTCTACTGAACGGTGGAACAGTTCAGTCTCACGCCCAATTCATGCGATGCTAGCACTGTAAGAGGATCGAAATTCAGGACGATCCCCTCGCGCTCGCCATGCCGGAAACGTTCGCCACTTCCGCCTTCCAAACCGTCACCCAGCTGGCTGGGCAAACCGCCGTCCATCGCGCGTTTCAATGGTTCCATCTGCAGGAGCCGAAATTGCGGGACTGGCATCGCCACGTGGCCTCGATCCCCGCGCCGCACTTTGGCGAGCAGGCTCGCGCAGAGTGGCTGGCGGAGCAGTTCACCACTCTTGGACTGAAGGATGTCCACATCGATGCCTGCGGGAATGCGCTGGGCTGCATTCGCGGGGCTTCATCGGGGCTTGATCAAACGGCCGGCGAAGTCTCCGCGGATCGGCGATGCGTCCTGGTTTCCGCTCATCTCGACACGGTGTTCCCGGCCAGCGCCATCGGCCAGCCCGTGCAGGATGGCAGCCGCCTTCTCGGACCCAGCGCGAGCGACAATTGCGCCGGGATTGCCGCGCTGCTTGCGATTGCCGCCGCAATGCAGTCGGCTGGTCTTGAAACGCCCGGCGACATTCTTTTCGCAGGAAATGTCGGCGAGGAGGGCGAGGGCAATCTGCGCGGGATGCGCTACCTGTTCACAGAATCCCCGTTCGCCGCCGGCATTCGCTCCGCGGTCGTGCTTGACGGCGCGGGCACGGAGAGCATCGTCACGCAGGCGCTCGGCAGCAAACGTTTCAGCGTCACCATTACAGGACCCGGCGGACATTCCTGGACGGACGCCGGGGTGCCGAACCCCATACTGGTGCTGGCGAACGCGCTGGCGGCGGTGGGACGGATCGAGCTCTCCGTTGCTCCGCGGACCACGTGGAACATCGGCCATGTCGAAGGCGGCACGGCGATCAACGCAATTCCACAACGCGCCCAGGCACGCCTGGACACTCGCTCCACGGACCCGCAGCTGCTGCTCGAGCTTGAGGAAAGCATTCGGCGCGCGGTTGAGGGGGCGGTAGTGGAGGCCAATCAGTCCTGGGACACGGCAGTTTCGCAGTTGCTCCGTTTTGAAATCGAGACAATCGGCGAGCGGCCCGCGGCGGCGCTTGAAGAGGGTGCCGCGATCCTGAACACTCTGCGCGCGGTCGACCGTCATCTCGGAATTCGCAGCCAGCCGCGGATCGCTTCGACGGACGCGAATATACCCCTGTCGCTTGGGATTGAAGCCGTGAGCATCGGCAGCGGAGGGAGCGGCGGCGGAGTCCACACGCCTCAGGAATGGTTCGATGCCACGGGCCGAGATCTGGCGCTGCGCCGGATTCTGTTGCTGCTGCTGGCTTTGGCGCAGGCGGAGCCGTAGAGCCAATCGTAGACAGCGGGCGCCCGTCGATTCCGACACGTGGGCACGTGTGAATTTCAACCGCACCAGGAGAACGGGATTGCGCAGGCTCGGATATGTTTTTCTTCTCAGCGGAATTCTCACCGCCTCCGGCCGTGGGCAAAATCCGCGCCCATCGAATGCCGCTCAGACCATTTATTACGATGGCAACATTCTTACCGGGGTCGGCTTGGGAACGGCGCACCCGGAGCGCGTCTCGGCGCTGGCGATTAACAATGGTGTGATCCTCGCGACCGGCAGCGACCGCCAGGTCCTCGACACGTGGAAGCAGCCGCAAACCCGGCTCGTCGATCTTCGCGGAGCTTTCGTCCTGCCGGGCATCAACGACGCCCACGTGCATCTTGCGGATGCGGGACAGCAGAAGCTCTCGCTCGATCTCACTGGCGTTGCCTCTCTCGATCGGATGCTGGCGCTGATTCATCAGGCGGCCGAGGCAGCGCCGGCGGGAAGGTGGCTGACCGGCGGCGGATGGGATCAGACCCTCTGGCGCGTGCAGACACTCCCTACGCGCTACGATCTCGACCGGGTTACCGGCGATCATCCGGCGATCTTCGAACGGGTGGACGGGCACATCGCCATTGCGAATACAGCGGCGTTGCGGGCGGGCGGCGTCACCCGCGAAACGCCCGATCCGCAGGGCGGCAAGATCGACCGCGACCCGAGCGGCGCATTGACGGGCATTCTCCGCGATACCGTAATGGACGAAGTTCTGGGACGCATTCCACCGCCTACGATGCGAGAGCGGGAACAGGCGCTCACCATTGCGCTGAACGATGCTGCCTGCAACGGCCTGACCTCCGTGCAGGATTATTCTCCGGGCTGGCAGAATTTCCTGGTGCTTGCATCGATGGAAAAGCAGGGCAAGCTCCCCATCCGCGTGTACGAGTGGCCGGATTTTAACGATCCGGTGGAAACGCTGGAACAGGAGCGCGGCAGTCAACCGGCTTCCGACCGCAGGTTGCGGGTGGGAATGTTGAAGGGTTTCATGGATGGCTCGCTCGGCTCCCGCACCGCTGCCATGATCGCTCCGTATGCGGATGACCCGGCGAACAGCGGCATCGCGCGCTATACCCAGGCGCGGCTCAATGAGATGACCATCGAGCGGGCTCGCCAGGGATTTCAGATCGGCTTCCATGCCATCGGCGACCGCGCCAACGGGATGGCGCTGGACGCTTTTGCCGCAGCCGAGCGGGCTGTGCCGCATGCGAGAGATCAGCGCTTTCGCATCGAGCACGCGCAGGTGGTCTCGCCCGGAGACTTCGAGCGATTTCACGAATTGAACGTCATCGCTTCGATGCAGCCGAGCCAGTTGCTGACGGACATGCGGTGGGCGCGGGCTCGTCTCGGGGCTTCGCGCGTACCGTATTCCTACGCGTGGAAGAGCTTTCTCGATCACGATGTCGTGCTGGCCTTCGGAACGGATTATCCGGTCGAGCCGATCACGCCATTCCGCGGCATCTACGCTGCCGTTACACGCGAGAATGAGGCCGGTACGGCGAGCTACGACCCCGGCCAGCGGCTCACTCTGAATCAGGCGCTGTATGCCTACACACAAGGTTCCGCGTATGCGGAATTCAGCGAGCGCTGGAAGGGAAAACTCGCCCCCGGCTATGTCGCGGACTTCGATGTTCTGGACCGCGACCTGACGAAAGATTCCACCGCACGACATTCTTGGCGCGCGCGTCCTGCAAACTATCGTAGCCGGGGAGCCGGTCGCCTGCCGCGCGGCCGGACGCGATCGGAATCTGCCATGACTCCCACCGTGGATTCGCAATCGACAGCTCCGAAAATCTCGCGCAATGCCAAGGCTCATCTGCTGATGTTTTCGATCGTCGGGTTCTGGGGAGCGAGCTTTGTCGTGGTCAAGGAAGCGCTCGGCCACATGGGGCCGCAGTGGTTCAACGCCTGGAGGATGACTGTCGCATTCGGCTGTCTTGCGATCGTGTATCGCGGCCAGTTCCGCCGGCTGACCCCGACCGCCTGGGCCGCGGGTGCCATAGCGGGGGCTTGCATGTCCGCCGGATTTTTCTTCCAGGCCCAGGGCCTGCTGTACACAACCGCGACCAATTCCGCATTCCTTACGGCGCTGGTCGTGGTGCTGGTTCCCTTCCTCGCCAGCATTCCCGGCCTGCGTTCTCCGGGCGGGGCGCTGCCGCAATGGAGCGCGTGGATGGGCGCGCTACTTGCTTTTCTGGGCGTGGCCCTGTTGACCACTACGGCCCATACGCCGTGGCTGCAAATCGTGGGCACCTTAAACAGGGGAGACATTTTGAGCATCGGCTGCGCGGTGGGATTTGCTGCGCAGATTATTGCGCTGGACCATGGCGTGAGACGCGTCCGCTTCGATCAGCTCACCTTGCTGCAGGTCGGGTTCTGCATGGTTTTCCTGACCGTGGGCGCATGTTGGACGGAGCCGCCCAGGCCGGGAGTCTGGAAGTATGCGTTGTCCGCTGGGAGTCCCCTGCACAGCCCATGGTTCCTGTTTGAACTGGGCATGGCTGGCATTGTCGCGACGGCGGTCGGGTTCAGCATTCAGACGTGGGCGCAGCAGGTGATCCCCGCCACGAACATTGCCGTCATCACCACCCTGGAGCCTGTCTTCGCCTACCTGACGGCCTTTGTCGTCCTGCATGAGGATCTGAATGTGCGGCGCGGGCTGGGCGCGCTGCTGGTGCTCGCCGGCATTATCGCCGTCGAGTTTGTGCCGCGCTGGCAGCAGCGCCTGCTGCGGACAGGATGAGCGCTGTAAAGATCAATTGACGGATCTTTCTGGTACGTTTTTCCGCTGTGCCGCGTCTAACAAGTCAGACGGAGCGAGGCAGTTGCCCGTCCGGGCATCAAGATGAAACCGATATACTGTGGTTTTGCTGTCCCAACCCAATTTTGCACATCGCATCCCTAACGCCGCATTCATAACGAGGTTCGACCAATACCATGAAAGCTTGGATAGATAACTTCCGCATGCGCCGCCTGGCGCTAACCTTCGCAATTCTAGCGACGCTGTCTGCCGGGATCCTGATCGGGTCAGTCCTGGCCCATGGAGTGAATGGAAAAGAGGCGAGGGTCGATAGCTCCGACGCCAGACCGCTTCAGGTGCCCAACCCCGTCAATTTGTCGACGACCTTCACGCAGATTGCCAAGGAGGTTGGCCCGGCGGTCGTAAACATCAACACGATCTCGATACCGAAGGCCGGGCGCAGGCGGTTCCGCGGCGGCGAGACGCAGGCTCCGGAACAGAATGGGCCGGATAGCCAGGGACCTGACGAGGACCAGGAAGGCCCGGATCAGGGCCAGGGTCAGGGCAATCAGGGGATGCAGGACTTCTTCAATCACTTCTTCGGATTCGGCGGTCCGCAGGGTCAGGGTCCCGAAGGAGAGGCGCCGGGCGGCGGGGAGCGCGAGGCGCTGGGCTCCGGATTTATCGTCGATCCTCGCGGCTACATCATCACCAACAATCACGTGATCGACAAGGCCGACAAGATCTGGGTCAAGCTCTCGACCGATCCGGAAGGCGATCAGGGCCATGCGGCCACTCTTGTAGGGACGGACAAAGATACCGATATTGCCGTGCTCAAGATCAACGTGGACCATCCTCTGCCGACGGTGAAGCTGGGCAATTCCGAAGGCAGTCAGATCGGCGACTGGGTGCTCGCCATCGGCAGCCCGTTCGGTCTGAACCAGACGGTTACGGCGGGAATTATTTCATCGGAAAACCGGTCGATTCCGGCGCAGGGCCCGGCCGGGCAGCGGCGAATTCCAGCATTTCATCCAGACCGACGCTGCTATCAATCCGGGCAACTCCGGCGGGCCGCTGCTCAATATGGAGGGCCAGGTAATCGGAATGAACACCGCCATTTACACGCAATCGGCGGGCAATGAGGGCATCGGCTTCGCCATGCCTTCCGATACTGTGATCAACGTCTATAACCAGTTGATCGGGCCTGGGCATAAAGTCGTTCGCGGATCGATCGGAATCCAGTTCCAGGCGGTGATGTCGAGCGCGGTTGGCCATGTGTACGGCTTTAAGAACGGCGTGATCATCAGCAGTGTGCAGCCGGGATTCCCTGCCGCCAATGCGGGATTGAAGCCGGGCGACATTATCACGAGCATCGATGGGCGACCGATCAAGGGCGGCTCCGACCTGATCTCCGACATTGCGAACCGCGCGCCGGGCAGCAAGGCGACGCTTGGCTACATCCGCAATGGACAACACGAGACCGCGACGGTCACCATCGCGAATCGTGCGGCGATGATGGCGGCGCTCAATCGTGGCGGCGCTCCGGGTGAAACGAACGGCTCGCAGGAAAACGGAACCACCAAGCTGGGGATGAGCGTCAGCGATGTGCCGCCGCAAATGGCTTCAAAGGCGGGCATCACCGGCGGTGTAGTCGTTCGCAATGTCCGGCCCGGTTCCTTCGCGGACGGCGTGGGTGTAGCTCCTGGAGCGGTGATCCTGCAGATGAACAAGCAGCCGATTGCGAACGTGCAACAGTTCCAGGAGATGGCATCCAAGCTGAAATCGGGCGATGATGTGGTTTTTCTGGTAATTGATCCGCAGCAGCCGGATGCGGGCAACCGGTACATTGGCGGAACGCTGCCGTAGGCTGTAATTGATTGGAAACAATTAGGATAGCCAGGGACCGAGGCGGCGAATATCTTCGCCGCCTCGGTCCCGATTCACCGTTTTGAGGGTCATTTTTTGGGGAATCGAGGAATTTTGAGGTTGCGGTTGCGTCTTTTTGCGTCTACTTTAAACACCATGCTGTTTTCGAGGCCAACCCGCTTCCGCGTTCTTGCCGCAATCCTGACTGTGGTGGTCGGGATGGCTGGGGCTGCGTTCGGGCGGTCGCACCACGGGCACCGGTTTTCAGTGAAACGGCACAGTTCGCGGCATCAGACTCAGTATCACGGAACCTATCGGCACCCGCATGGACGGCGGGCTAACGTGCATCGCCGTTCGGTAAGCCTGGGGCAGCGGGCGATGGATGCTCCGCGGGCGACGGAGATACAACAGGCGCTGATCGCGGCCCATTACCTGAGCGGAAGTCCGACCGGGCAGTGGGATGCGGAGACCCAGACGGCCATGCAGAAGTACCAGGCCGACAATGGCTGGCAGTCGAAGATCACGCCGGATTCCCGGGCGATCATCAAGCTGGGACTGGGTCCCAAGCAGGACGACGGCGAGTATGCCACTAGCCCGGCAGGGGTTTCGAGCCTGTCTGCTCCGGCGGGGCCGGAGCAGATGCGGACCATGGCGACGTCAGAAACATCCGTGGCCGACCAGAACTAAAAACCACCAAAAAACGAGAGAGACGACGGACAATTCATAGCTTTGAGCTATGGAGGGCTTCCATTGTTTAGCTGAAAGCTAAATTGCAAGATAATTCTTCCTCTCTGGCGCATTTTCTGCGCAATCACGTGTTTCAACAGCCGCAGGTCTCGGCTCTCCCCTTCCCCCTCAATCCCTGAAATACATCCAAACTGCTCGTCAGCGGAGGAGGGTGCGTTCGTTGGTGAGCAGTTCCTGTATTGTTTCGCGGTGGCGGATCAGGCGATGGGATTTGCCGTCGACGAGAACTTCGGCGGCGCGTGGGCGGGAATTGTAATTTGAGCTGAGGGACATTCCATAGGCTCCGACATCGAGCAGGGCTAAATACTCGCCGGCGGCGGCGGGGGGCAGTTCGCGGTCGCGGGCGAAGAAGTCTCCGGTTTCGCAGACCGGGCCGACGACATCGACGGTGGCGGTGGCGCCGTCTTCTGGGCGGAGCAGGGGCAGGATGGCGTGGTAGGCCTGGTAGAGGGCGGGGCGAATGAGGTCATTCATGCCGGCGTCGGTCACGACGAAGGTCTTCGCGCCGTTCTGCTTTTCGTGCAGCACCTGGGTGATGAGCGCGCCGGCCTGGGCGATGATGAAGCGTCCGGGCTCGAGCAGCAATTCGCCTTCGAAACCGGCCAGGGCCGCGCGTATCTGACGGGCATAGGCTTCGACGGCGGCCCCAGGGTCGAAATGGCTGGGGGCTTTGGGATCGTCGGCATCCTCTAACTTGTAGGAGATACCGAGGCCGCCGCCGGCGTCGATGTAGCGGATGGAAATGCCGTGCGAGCCCAGCTCGCGCACCAGTTCGCCGACGCGCCGCAAGGCATTGCCGAAGGGTTCGGCGGTGCGTATCTGCGAGCCGATATGGACGCTGACTCCGATGGGATCGAGGAATTTGCTGTGCGCCGCGCGCTGATAGAGCGCGGTGGCGGCGCCGATTTCGACGCCGAATTTGTGCTCGCTCATTCCGGTTGAAATATAGGGGTGTGTTTCGGCGAAGACGTCCGGGTTGACGCGCATGGCGACGGGCGCCCGCAGGCGAAGGTGGCGGGCGCGCTGCTCGAGCAAGTCGAGCTCGGCGGCGCTTTCCACGTTGAAGACGAGAATCTTCGCGGCGAGGGCGGCGTCCATCTCATCGGCAGTTTTGCCGACGCCGGAGAAGACCACGCGGCGCAGAGCCGGTTTCGCAGCGCGGCGCACGCGCTCCAGTTCTCCGCCGGAAACGATGTCGAAACCGGCGCCGAGTTCGGCCAGCAAACGGAGAATCGAAAGATTGGAGTTGGCCTTGACCGAATAACAGACGGTGTGGCGCACGCCGGCGAAAGCTTCGGCGAAGAGTTGCACCCGCTGGCGTATGGCGGTGGCGGAGTAGACGTATAGCGGCGTGCCGTATTTTTTGGCGAGGGCGGCGAGTGAGACCTGATCGCACATTAGATCGCGCTGCTTTTTGCCGCCGTATTGGAACGGGCGCACAGGGTTAACACTGTTATTGCTTTTCGGCATTTTTCTCCTGAGTTGAAGATCCCAGGTCTCAAGTGCGAGACCTGGGCACCCATGTTTTCTCTCTTTCTGATCTTTTCCTCGACTCCGCCCGGCATGACCATCTATTGATAATGGCGATTCAGGAAGTCTTCGAGAATTTCAGCGACAGTCTCCGGTTGTTCGAGCGGGGCGTAGTGCCCGGCGTTGGGGAGGTGGTGAAACTCGGCGTTGGGAGACTGGTCGGGGATGACCTGCATCTCCGGCGGGGTGCTGCTCTGGTCTTCGCCGCCGGCGATGGCGCAGACCGGGACGCGGATTGTTTTCAGCGTCGGGACAGAATCGGGTCGAGACATAAGGCCCTGCTGCACGGCGAGCATGGCGTCGAGTGTGACTGTATCCATCATCGAGCGGGCGGCGGCGCGAATGTGGGGTTGACGCTGGCGGGCGGTGGGGCCGATGAGCGAGTCCGCCATTTCATCGAAAAATTTTGCGAGGCCGCCGGGCTGCTGGGCGGACTGCATCCATTGGGCCCGCTTTTCGCGAGAGGCTGGGCTGTCCGGCTGCGGCTTGCCGCAGATGAGCGCCAGCGCGGCAACTTCCTGCGGAAACCTTCGCCAATATTCGTAGAGCATGTAGCTACCGATGGAACAGCCGATGAATGCGGCGCGGTGGATGCTGCTCGCCGTGAGGATGGCGTGGACATCCTCGGCGAGTTTTTCCATGGTGATCGGGCCGCTGCCGAGGGTGGATTCGCCGTGGCCGCGCAGGTCAACCAAGGTGAGGCGGTAATGCTTCGCCAGTCGCTCGGCTACCGGGAGCCAGAAGGCGTGATGGGTTGGGGTGGGGTGCAGGAGAACCAGGTCCGGGCCGCTGCCGAGCGTGGTCGAAAACAGTTGTGCACCCTCGCGTTCGATCTTCACGCGTGACTCCCTTGTACGGAATGATATAGGAGTCCCATGTCTCAGATTCGAGACATGGGGCACCCGGAGTTTTCGGGATGACGGGAGTTAGCGGGGCTGCGGGGTCTGGATTGGCGGTGCGACCTCGACTGGCGTCGGCAGCACTTCTTCCGGGATGACCATCCAGGCGATCAGGTAGGCGATTTCGGGCAATGGGAACAGAAAAATCCCGAGGACGACGGCGACGATACGGGTCGCTGTGAGATCCCAGCCGAAGCGGAGATGCAGCGCGGCGCAGACCCCCGCGAGCCGGCGCAAGCCCCGAGGGCGATAGATGGTGCTGAAGGGCGACGCGGTATAGAGATTCGGATTCGCGGGCGCGCCGCAGTTGCTGCAGAAGCTCGCGCCTGCCGGTAACGCTTGTCCACATTTGTGACAGAACATATTGCTCCCCCGGTGGAATTTTCCGCTTGCTGAAATTGGCGGAATTTCCGCATGCAATTCTTTATACGCAATATACTGCCGTTCGGTTCCGTTGGCATTGAGGCGGCTAGTCGGCGGTGTAGGGGGACTGCTCGTATTTTTTGGCGCTGTCGGCCTGGCTGAATTCTCCTCCCAGCGCGAGGACGGCTTCGTACTGCGTTTTGGCTTCGGCGCGCTGGCCGAGCAGATCGTACATTTCCCCGGCGCGGAGGTGGGCGCGGCGCTGCATGAGGGGAGAGGCGGTGGGCTCGGCGGCGGCGGTTCGATAGGCTTTGGCCGCGGTTTCAATCTGGCGCTGGCCGCGTGTGGCCTCTCCCAGGCCGTAATACGCCAGCTCCAGATGGGCGTTGGGATAGTAGCCGCCGGGGCGGGCGGCGAGCTCGAGCATCGCGTTGTAGGCGGCGATGGCGCGCATGCCTTCGCCTGAGTCCTTGAGGAGGTTGGCCTGCTCGAGGGAGAAGAGAAAATTGTGCGGGTATTGCTGGTGGAGCTGATCGATGACTTCAAGGGCCTGGGGATATTGCGCCTCGCGCCGGAGGAATATGGCGAGGGCGGTGCGGGCGGAGACGGAATTGATGATGCCGTCGGCGCCGACATGGCGCAGCTCCTTAATGCCGCGGGATTTTGAGCCGTGAATGCCGACCATGCCGGCGAGCACCTTGAGGGGAAAGGAGAGGCCGCCGAGGACGTAGTCGTGAATGCCGACGATGAGGTAGCAGTCGACGTATTTGGGGTCGAGCTTGAGGACGGCGTCGTCGTCCTTGCGGGCGGCGAGCGCGGATTTGAGCGCGGCGACATATTTCTTTTCGACCATGCCGACGTAAATGGTCTCGAGGCTGGTGGCGTAGCCGCGTGCGAAGAGCGCGTCGGCGTCGTTGGGATTGGCGTTGAGCCGGTCGTTGCTGAGCTGGAGGGTGTGGTTGTAGAGGGCTTCGATGGTGGCGCGGGCCTGCATGTTTTCAACGACGGGGTGCTTGCCGGATAGGAAGCCATCCTGAACGTAGAGGGTGGTGTCGAGCAGGTCGAGACGGTAAATCTCCTGAAAGACGGTGTTGTTGAGGAGATAGCCGGCGGCCATGGGGTCCGTGGGATTCTCGGCGGCGATTTTCTTGAACGCGGCGTCGGCGTTGGCGTAGTCGAGATTGTAGAAGTACTGGAAAGCGGCCTGGACTTGCGGGGTGAGATTCAGCGGATCGGTATCGACGCCGTTGGGGGCGGTGACGGCGGCGTGGAGCAGGCCGGCGCCGAGAAAGAGCGCGGCGAAGAGGGCGAAGGCACGGGCGCGGGAGATTCGTGGGCGCGGAAGGCGGACGGCAATTTTCGGAAATCGCAGCATAGTTGGTTGGGCGGACTCTTCCAGTTTGGGCTTTCGATGGGGTTCGCGCAAGGTTGGCGGAGGGAACGCGGGGCGAGCTCGATGGGGCGGAAATTTATCATTCCTGACGGTTCGAACGCGGCTTTGGGACTAAGCTGGTAGCCATGACGCGAGTGGAGCTGTTGCGCGCCCTAATTCGTCAGGCGAAATCGAACGGATTCGAATTCCGAAAATGGTACACGATGCGGATGGCGCTGCCGTGGATCAACTTCGACGCGGCGCTGGAGGCGCTGGCGAAGCAGCGGCGGTATTACGCGCTGTTGTTCGAGCATGAGTTTGCGCAGGCGTTCTGGCGGGAGGGGACGAACATGACGTTCCTGGTTCCCAATTCGAGCTTTACGCGGGTATCGAAGAATGGCACGACGATGGTGGTGGAACGGCGCGGACACACACGGCGGGCGGTGAAGCCGGACGCGTGGCTGTATCACCTGAAAAACATGGCGGTGACGCGGGAGCCGTTGCGGTATATACGAAAATTTCTGCTGATCGAAGAGGACCTGGTGGGGATCCAGCCGGTGAGCGAGGAGGAAGAGGGGGCGATTTTGAATTCGGAGTGGGAGATTTTGGATGAGGATTCGAATCCTGATGGGTGAAAAATGTAAACGTTTTTGGGTGGGTGTCGGCGGAGGATGCGGAGCTGGGCAATATCGATATTGATTGGGCAAAATTTGGTTTTGGAGTCGATCGGGAGCTGGCGGTTGGCGGGATTAGTCTGAAATAGATGGCTGAAAATCTTCCGTCCGCGGTTCGGAATGCGTAGTCAAAACTGGTTGGCGGTGGGCGTGGCGTTCTTATTGGCTGCCGCGGGTTCGATGGCTGGGCAGACGGAGAAACCGCTGATTCCAAGATCGGCCGCGGCACCGGTTCGGGCGAGGAAGAAGGCGGGGCCTGAGCTTCCCCAGGAAGGGCCGACGGCGACGCTTGCGGCGGGTCTTCCGCTGCGTGTCGAACTGGACCGGCGCTACCGGATAAGAAAAGGCGAGGCCGTAACGGGCAGATTGATCGCGCCGGTCTATTCCGGCGAGCACGTCGTGCTGCCGGTCAACACGGTGGTTGACGGGACAATTTCCGAGCTCGAACCCATTGCAAAGGGAGCGCGGACATGGGCCCTGCTGGACGGCGATGTGACGCCGCTGAAGCAGGCGGTGCTGACCTTTAATGCGGTGGTGCTGCCGAACGGCGAGCGGCTGCGGCTGGACGCGACCGCGACGGAACGCACGGCGCCGGTGGTCGAGATGGGCGCTCCGCAGCACAAGCAATCCCTGGTGGGAAAGCTGGAAGCGCAGGTTGAGGCCAAGAAGAAGAGCGTTGAGGGCGTGGTGTTTTCCGCTCACAAATCGGACGTGGCTTTGAAGTTTGTGTACGGGCAGCTTCCGTATCATCCGCAGGAGATCTGGAGCGGGACGCAGTATGACGCGGTGCTGGTAGATGCGGTGACGGTTCCGAATCCGCGGTATCGGGAGGAACTTCCGTTGACGCCGCCGAGGGGGCATATTCCGCCGGGAACGCTGGACGCGCGGCTGACTGACGACGATCAGCTCGGCGACGGACAAAGTGGGAGCGCCGGTGGTGGCGGTGCTGACCGAGCCCTATTTCAGTGCGGCGAAGACGAGCGTGGTGCTGCCTACCGGGACACGGCTGCTGGGGGTGGTGACGCAGTCGAGGCCGGCGAGGAAATTTTCGCGCAACGGCACGCTGCGATTTGCGTTTCGGCAGATGGAGCTGCCGGGCGGGGCGCTCGAGCACATGCACGGGCAGATGACAGCGGTCGAAGGAACGAGCGGGCAGAATGTTTCGGTCGATTCCGAGGGCGGCGCGAAGGCCAACTCGGCACAGGGAAAATTTATTGCGCCGTTGCTGCTGGGGGCGATGGCCGGGCACTCCTTCGATAGCGATCAGGGCGCAGGGGAAGCCTCGGCGTACAGCAATGGCTTCGGCGTGGTGGCGCGGATCGTCGGATTTGTTGCGGTGACGCCGGCGGTTTCTGCGGGGTTTGGGTTCTACTCTTTTGGGAAGTCGATCACGCGGCGGTGGTTGATGCCGGGGAACAATGTTGTGTTCGCGAAGAACACTCGGATGGAACTGTCGGTGGCGGACCGGTAGAGTTTCTTATCCCGGACTGAGTTCCGGGATTCACATTTCCTCGGCGCCTGAAGGCGGGTTTTTTGGAGTTCCCCATCCCCGGACTAAAGTCCGGGGTCTACCCTTTCGACGGATGATTCCTCGAATCCAGGGTCTGCCCATTAGTGCGGGGGCTACCCGATTCGCGCTATTCCCATTCGATGGTGCCGGGGGGCTTCGACGTGATGTCGTAGACGACGCGGTTGATTCCAGGAACTTCATTTACGATGCGGCTGGAGATGCGCTTCAGCACTTCATATGGCAGGGGGACCCAGTCGGCGGTCATGCCATCTTCAGAATGGACGGCGCGGATGGCGCAGCAATTTGCGTAGGTGCGCTGGTCGCCCATGACGCCGACGCTCTGGACAGGGAGCAGGACGGCGAAGGATTGCCAGATTTTGCGGTAGAGCCCGGCGGCCTTGATTTCATCGACGACGATCTCGTCGGCGGCCTGCAGAATGGCGACGCGCTCGGGCGTGATTGCGCCGACGATGCGAACGGCGAGGCCGGGGCCGGGAAAGGGCTGGCGCTGGAGAATGTCCTCCGGCATGCCGAGGTCGCGGCCGATGCGGCGGACCTCATCCTTGAATAGATCGCGCAGGGGTTCGATGAGCTTGAGCTTCATGGTCTCGGGCAGGCCGCCGACGTTGTGATGGCTTTTGATGGTTTGCGACGGGCCTTTGACGGAGGAAGACTCGATGACGTCGGGGTAGAGCGTGCCCTGGACAAGCCAGTCTACAGAGCCGGTCTGTTGCGCGATGCGATGGGCTTCGGCATCGAATACGGTGATGAATTCCTGTCCTATGATCTTGCGCTTGGTTTCAGGGTCGCTGACGCCGGCGAGCTGCGATAAGAAGCGAGGGCCAGCGTCGACTGCGACGAGATTGAGGCCGAGCTTGCCGCGGAGATTTTCCTGCACTTTCCGGAACTCATCCTTGCGCAAGACGCCGTTGTCGACGAAGACGCAGGTGAGGCGATCGCCGATGGCGCGATCGACCAGGACGGCGGCGACGGATGAATCGACCCCGCCGGAAAGCGCGCAGATGGCGTGACCCTCGCCGACCTGTTCGCGGATGCGCTCGATGGTGGCCTGGATGAAATGCTCCGGGGTCCAGTCGGGCGGGACTTTGCAGATGCGAAAGAGGAAATTCCGCAGCAGTTCGGTTCCCTGCCGGGTGTGGTGGACCTCTGGATGAAACTGCACGGCCCAGATGCGGCGGGATTCATCGGCGATGCCGGCGACGGCGCTGGCGGTTTTCGCGGTGAGGGAAAAGCCGGGCGGCAGCTCGAGCGCTTCGTCGCCGTGCGACATCCACACGTGCAGATCGGTGGGCAGGTTGTTAAACAATGTGGTCTCGCCGACGATCGATACTTCCGCGTGGCCATACTCCCTGCGCGCGGCGGAGCGGACTTTGCCGCCGAGATGATGGGCGATGAACTGCAGGCCGTAGCAGATGCCGAGCACCGGCACGCCCATGGCGAGCACGCGCGGGTCGGCGGGCGGAGCGTCGGCATCGTAAACCGAACAGGGACCGCCGGAAAGAATGATGCCGGCGGGGCTGGCCTTCTGGATGGTTTCAAAGGGAGTGGTGCATGGCAGCACGATGGAGAATACATGCTGCTCGCGGATGCGCCGGGCGATGAGCTGCGTGTATTGCGAGCCAAAATCGAGAATGACAATGGTCGAAGGATGTGTAGGGATTTCCATTGGGTATGGATCAGTGTATCGCCTGATCGCGGCCCTTCGCGACGGGGCGGTGAGGCGTGGGGCTGTCGTGCTTCGCGATGCTCAATTTTTGCGGTAGGTCAGCGAACCGCGAGGTCCTTCGCTTCCCACCCCGGTTCGCCCAGGATGACAACTCTAATTTCGGAGAGCGGGATTTTGACTGGGTGAAAGGCGCGGCGGAAATTTCCTCTGACATCGACACATCTCACCTTGGTATGTACGGCCGTTCTGGCCAGGCGCATCTCTCCCCAGTCGTAGAACTGCAGGCAGCACTGGGCGGGGCTCTCACGGATGGCGGGGCGGCAGAAAGAGGCAGGGCGATGAGCGATTTTGACTTGAAAGCGCCGTTTAGTCGGCGTCGGGCGCTTGCGATGGGAGCAAGCGTGGTTGGGGGATTTGTAGCCGCGAGTTCGCTGCAGGGCGGTCGCGTTCTGGCAATGAGTTCGGACGGAGACGGTGGCGATTCGGAGCCGCCCGCGGAGATTATCCAGGACATCGAGGAGATCATTCAGGCCCAGGGACAGGTTTCGAACGGAGTGTTCCAGATTGAGATCGACCGCAACGATATTCCAAACGTGACGCTGCACGGCGTACCGATCAAGCCATCATTCGAGATCAACGGAACGCTGAATTTCCAGGCGGTGAACGGCAGCACCAGCGTGGCGATGATGAATTCCGACATGGCGCTGAAGGCTGAGGAGCTTGATCCTTTTATTCACCAGCTAATTCTTCACAACATTACTTTCCAGGCCGAACATCAACATTTTTACGACTTCTCGCCGATGGTGTGGTTCGTCCATTTCCGGGCGATGGGCGATCCCATTCAGATTGCCAAAGGGATCAAGGCGGCGCTGAATGTGACGTCAACGCCATTTCCGCAGACGATGCCGAGCAATCCAACAACTCCGCTGCCGGCGGACGGACTTGGGCGGATCATCGGAGCGACACCGTCGATCGGTTCTGATGGGGTGGTGAATTTTCAGGTGCCGAGAGCGGAGACCATCCGGCTGGGCGGCATCGTGATCAATCCATATCTGAATGTGGCAACGACGATCGGGTTTGAGCCCTTGGGCGGCGGGGACAATGCGGCTGCGGTGCCGGATTTTGGGATGCTCGCGTCGGAGGTCAATCCGGTGGTGGGATTGATGCAGCAGCAGGGTTGGGATATTGGATGTCTTTACAACCAGGAAACGGATGAATATCCGCAGTTATATTTCTCGCATAATTTCAAGACGGGAAATGCGGTCGAGCTCGCGCGGCAGATTCGCCGTGGGCTGGACCTGATGAATGTGAGGCTGATGTAATTTGGTTCCGCTGCTAGAGCGAAAACAGATTGTCGTCGTGGCGAAAAGATCTCTCAGCGGGCAGGAATCGCGCGCTGAGAGATTTTTTTGCTCAGGACGACACTGTTGTTGGCTGGTTGGCGGCACGCCAGAATTCTATGAAGCCGATGATGCGGGCGAGTTGGAAGAAGTCGGACGCGACCAGGTAGAGCACGGTGACGAACGCCCACCATGCGTAGAGTGACGGGCCGTTGATTTCTTCCTTGAACGGCATGGGGGTTGCGCAGAAGACCATTGCCAGCACGATGAGAGCGGCCTTGACTACGCCCAGGACGAGATTGATCTCAACGAGTTTGGGGCGCAGGCCGCGCAAGGAACCGTGGCCGAAGCGGAGCGATGCGCGCAGGCTGGCGATGATGCCTGTTCCTTCAAGCAGCGCCAGCAGGGGCGCGATGCTGAACACCCAGCTGACGAGCGCCCAGAATGCGAAGACGGCGAAGGAGAGAAAAATCGCCTTGACGAAGTAGGCGACGAGGTTGGGTGCGGGGCCGCTGAGGGCGCTCCACGCGGCCCAATGGAGGCAGAGCAGCCAGAGGGCGACGCTGGCGCCGAGCATGACGATGCGGAGCAGCTGCATGGCGACGAGCAGCCAGGGTGCGGAGCGCAGTGTACGGTCGTATCGGCGTAGCAGGAGCGAGCGCCCGAAGCCGGAGGCGAGCGCCCAGGCGAGGGCGAGCACGGGGAGCAGCCACACGGCGACGGCGCGCACGGGGGGAAGGAGTCGATCGACTATGGCCGAGATGATCTGGGCTGCCGTGACCGTGTCGATGAGCGAGAACTGATCGATGCCGGTGTGCGCGAGAGAGACGGAAGAGAGAATGCGGAAGGCTTCGAATCCGAGCAGGGCGAGAGCGGGGATGCCGAGCCCCCAGCGCCAGAGTAATTCGAGAGCCAGCAGCGAGGGCCGGCGCCAGCAGCGGGCGATGGTGCCGAGGAACGATTGGGTGCCGCGGACGGGCGGGGCCTGAAGACTTTCGCCGTTCGCGGGTTGGGTCTGGGTGGTGATCATTCGCGTGGGGCAGGCCGGCGGCTTCGCCCGGCAGATTTTTAGTCAGGTGAGTTATTCGGCATCTTCCCAGGGCGCTTTCTGCGGGGGCGTTCGGACGACGAAGTTGACGAGCTTGCCGGGGACGACGATTACCTTCACGACTTCCTTGTCGGCGATGGCGGCCTGCACTTTGGGATCGACCCAAACGATGGCGCGCAGATCTTTTTCGAGCGTGGCGGCCGGGACGGAAATCAGGGTACGCAATTTGCCGTTGATCTGGACGGGAATCTCGATGGTGTCTTCAGCCGCGATTGCCTCGTCAAAAACTGGCCAGGGGGCGCGCAGCAGCGGCGTGGTCTCGCCCATCTGCGACCAGAGCTCCGCGGCGAGATAGGGCGCGAATGCCTGCAGCATGAGGACGAGATCGCGGACGAGGGCGTAGAGCACGGGGCTGCGAACTTCGGCGCGGGCGATGGCGGCTTCCTGCGCGGTGAGGTCATTGACCAGCTCCATGATGGCAGCGATGCAGGTGTTGAAATGCCAGCGGCCTTCAAACTCCTGCGTCAGGCGGCGGATGGTCTGGTGGAGCTTACGTAACAGTCGCTGTTCCAATTGCGTCAGAGTTTTCGGCAGCGGCTGCGTGCCGGCTGAAGTCGTCTGCGGAATGGCCTGAGTGGCGAAGCGATAGACGCGCGCGAGAAAGCGGCTGACGCCGGCGACGCCGTCTTCCTGCCAGTCGAGATCGCGGTCCGGGGGCGCGGCGAAGAGCGCATACATGCGGGTGGCGTCGGCGCCGTATTGGGCGATCATCTCGTCGGGCGAAACTACGTTGCCTTTGGATTTCGACATCTTCGCGCCATTGCGGATGACCATGCCCTGGGTGAAGAGGCGCTCGACCGGCTCGTCGTTTTTGACGAGGCCGAGGTCGCGCATCATCTTGGTCCAGAAGCGCGAATAGATCAAATGCAGGATGGCGTGCTCGACTCCGCCGATGTATTGATCGATGGGAAACCAATATGCAACCGTGTCGGTGTCAAATGGAGCGCTGGAGTTTTTCGGGTCGGTGTAGCGGTAGAAATACCAGGAGGAATCGACGAAGGTGTCCATGGTGTCGGTTTCGCGCCGGGCGATTCCGCCGCACTTTGGGCAGGGAACGCGGGCGAACTGGGGCACGCGGGCGAGCGGCGAGCCGCCTTCCTGGGTGATGTCGATTTTCTCCGGCAGCAGCACGGGGAGCTGGTCTTCCGGAACCGGCACGAGGCCGTCGGTGGGGCAATAAATGATGGGGATCGGCGTCCCCCAGTAGCGCTGCCGGCTAATTCCCCAGTCCTTCAGGCGATAAGTAACGGAGGGCTTGCCGAAGCCTTTTTCCTGGGCGAAGGCGGCCATTTTCTGCTGCGCTTCCTGGCAGCCGAGCCCGCTAAATTCGCCGGAGTTGATGAGCAGGCTGCTTTCTTCCGTGTAGGGGAGGAGGGGTTCTTTCTGGACGCCTTCGGCGTCGTTGATCTGGCGCGGCAGAACGACGATTTTGGTTTCCAGTTTGTACTTATTCGCGAATTCGAAATCGCGCTCGTCGTGCGCTGGGACGGACATGACGGCGCCGGTTCCGTACTCCATCAAAACGTAATTTGCCACCCAGATGGGAATCTGCTCCTGGCTGAAAGGGTTAGTGGCGAACCGGCCGGTGGGAAAGCCGTGCTTTTCGAGGTCGGCGAGGACGCCCATTTCTCTCGCGCGCTTCTGTTCATCGAGCAGGGCGGTGATGTTTCTTTGAAGTTCGTCGCTGTGTTCGGCGAACTCGGCGATCAGTGGATGCTCGGGCGCGAGCTGCAGCGACGTTGCGCCGAAGATGGTGTCGATGCGAGTGGTGAAGACAGAGATTTTCTCCGCGTCGGGCTCGGGCTCGAGGAATCGTCTCGGTGAGGTGGAGCTTCACCGGGTGGAAGAGATGCTCCCTGCGGTCTTTTTCATGGGGCACGACCGTGAAGTCGACGAGGGCGCCTTCGCTGCGGCCGATCCAGTTGCGCTGCATGGTGCGAACGCGTTCGGGCCACTCGGGGAGCTTGTCGAGATCGCGCAGCAATTCTTCGGAGTAATTTGAGATGCGGAGAAACCACTGCTCCAGCTCGCGCTGCTCGACGATGGTTTCTTCGTGTCGCCAGCAGCAGCCGTTGACGACCTGCTCATTCGCCAGCACGGTGGCGCACATGGGGCACCAGTTCACCTTGCTGTTTTTTCGGTAGGCGAGGCCGCGCTCATAGAGCTTGAGAAAGAACCACTGATTCCAGCGGTAATAGTCCGGCATGCAGGTGGTGATCTCGCGCTGCCAATCGTAGCTGAGGCCGAGGCGATTGAACTGGCGGTGCATGGCGGCGATGTTGGCCAGGGTCCACTCGCGCGGGGGCGTGTTGTTTTTGAGCGCGGCGTTTTCCGCGGGGAGACCGAAGGCGTCCCAACCCATGGGATGGAGCACGTTGTAGCCGCGCATCCACATGTGCCGCGCCAGCGCGTCGCCGATGGCATAGTTGCGGACGTGGCCCATGTGGAGCTGGCCGGAGGGGTAGGGCAACATTTCGAGGACGTAATATTTCGGCTTGCGGGAATCGCGCGGCTGGGCGGCGTAGAGCTCGGGCTGGGCGTCCCAGACGGCCTGCCAGCGGGGTTCGATCTCAGCGGGATTGTAGCGCGGCGCGCGCTCGGCGGCTGCGGCTGCGGGGGTTCCGTCTGGAGGAGCGACTGAGGCAGCGGGCGCGGCGAGGCTGGTGGGTTCTTCTTTCGGCATACTGTTTAGATTCTAAATGTCCTCGGAAGAATGTTGGATGCGGGTCTCTTTGTTGAGACGGTAGAACTCGCTTGGCTTCGGTCGCGACGATGGAATTTTTTGCACAGCTCTCGCTTGACATATTCCTATATGGGTATATATTCGGATCATGGCACGAGCGGCGACTACGACTGATGTATTCAACGCGATCGCCGAGCCTCGGCGGCGGGAGATTCTCTCCGTTCTGATTGACGGCAAGGATCATGCGGTGGGCGAGGTGGTGGAGGCGGTGCAGATGCCGCAGCCGGGGGTTTCAAAGCATCTGCGCGTGCTGCTTGAAGTGGGGGTTGTGTCGGTGACGAAGCAGGGGCAGCAGCGGATGTATCGACTGAACCCGAAGGAGCTGAAACCGGTGCACGACTGGATCAAAACGTATGAGCGCTACTGGACCCACCAGATCGACCGAGTGAAAGAGCGGGCGGAGCGCAAGATGATGGACCGAATCGCTCGCGAGAGCCAAAACAGATGTAAAGGAGAAATGATCATGCCGGCAAGCAGTCTGGAACAGACCATTCAAACCGTGGAAATACTGAAGGACGAGCAAATCGCGGCGCCGATCGAGGTGGTGTTTGAGACGATCCTCGAACAGATCGGGCCGCTGAACGAAACGCCCGATGGAACGTCGCTGTCGATGAAGCTGGAGGCGTGGCCGGGCGGGCGCTGGTTCCGCGATCTGGGCAACAACACGGGCCACTTCTGGGGCCATGTGCAGGCGATCAAGCCGCCGACGCTGCTGGAAATCTGCGGGCCGCTGTTTATGTCCTACGCTGCCGCGTCGAACGTGCAGTACCGGCTGTCGGAGGAAAACGGAGTGACGCGTTTGCAGTTCGCGCACCGCGCGATTGGGCAGATTCCTGCGCAACATCGCGAGAATATGGGCAAAGGATGGGCGAACCAGCTCGCCAGGATTCAGCAGACGGCGGAACGTCGTGGGAGCGGCCGCAAAGGCCGTTAGGGATTTTCAACGCAGATGAAAGAAGGAGGAACCACCAATGGCTACAGCGGTATGGAACAGAGTGGGCGAGGTTGAAGTTCTTCGCCAGAGCGCAGTCGTCAACGACCGAGTTCTACATATGAATGTGGACGGTGTAACGCAACAGGAAAGCCTGATCCAGCCTGAGCCTGGGGGCAATTGCCTGAACTGGGTGGTCGGTCATCTGGTGAATACCTATGATCAGGTGCTGCCCTTGCTGGGGCAGGCGCCGGTGATGGAGAAGGGCATTCTCGCACGATATGACCGGGGGACGCCGGAGCTTCGCGATGCGGCGGACGCCGTTGATTTAAAGGAGCTGATCGCGGCATGGGATGAAGCCAGCCGGCGCATGGATACGGGGCTTGAGGGGATGACGCTGGAGACGCTCGATGCGCCGGCTCCTTTCTCGCCGCGCAATGATCCGGAGGAGACGGTGCGCTCTCTGCTGACTTTGATCTTGTTCCACCAGACTTACCACGTGGGCCAGACCGGCCTGCTGCGGAGGATTGTGGGCAAGCAGGGTGCGCTGCGCTAGAGGGGCTCCAGCAGGTCGAACAGCGCGCGGACGTTTCGCTGCTCGTCGCCGGGGGTGTCGACGGGGGTCTCGGCGATGAATGCGGCGTGGGCGAATTTCGGCTCGTGCAGCAGGCGGCGGAAGGGTTCGCGGCCGATCTGGCCTTCGCCGATGTGTTGATGGCGGTCGAGCTTTGAGCCGCGCGCGGCTTTGGCGTCGTTGCAGTGCCAGACACGGACGGCATCGCAGCCGATGGTGCTTTCGATTTGGGCGAGTGTGTCGGCCCATCCCTGCTCGGTGAGGATGTCGTAGCCGGCGACGTGGGTGTGGCAGGTGTCGAGGCAGGCGGCGACGGGGGCGTGCGGTTTGAGGTGCGCGATCATCTCGGCGACCTGATCGAACGAGCCGCCGAGGGAATGCTCGGCGCCGGCGGTGTTTTCAATCAAGATATGGAAGCCGGTTCCCTGCCATGGCAGTCCGTCGATGGCTTCTGCAATCGACTCTGCCGCGAATTGCAGGCCCTGGTGGCGCGTCATTCCGCGATATGAGCCGGGATGGATGACGAGGTATTCCGCGCCCAGGGCGAGCGCGCGCTCGATTTCGCCGCGAAAACAGAGGACCGATTTCCGGCGCACCTCTTCCGTCTGGCTGCAGACATTGACCAGGTAGCTGGTGTGGATCACGAGGGGAGCGATACTGAGCTCGGCGCGGGCGGCCCGGGTTTCGAGGGCCTGCTCGGCGGAAATTTTTGAAGGCCGCCACATGCGCGGGCTGGAGGAAAAGATCTGGAGTGTGGCGGCGCCCATGGCGGATGCACGGCGCACGGCAGCGGCCACGCCGCCGGTGGTGGAAAGATGGACGCCGATGGAACGATGGCTATGAGTTGTGGACGCCTTGAGCTTGCGGCCGGACGCAGATGCCAACTTTATCTGGGGGTGAGCGAGCCCAGGTGAGCTTCGCGCACCTGGGGCACCCGGGTTCTTAACCGGTGTAGGAGAGATAGGTCTCTTCACTTTGCTGCGCATTCAAGAGGATTTTTCCGCCGGGTTGCGGGTTCGCTCGGGCGCGGCGGCGGTCGATTGGCGATGCACGAGAGCCACTTCAATTTTGTAGGCGCGGCCCAGTTCGCCGCGCTGGCTGACCGCGAAAAGAGCAGTGAAGGCGCAGCGGGCAAGCTCGTCACGGGGGATGCGGATGGTGGTCAGCGGAGGGTCGATAAAGGCGGCGATTTCGATGTCGTCGCAGCCGATGACGGATATGTCCTTCGGAACGCGGAGGCCGGCATGATGAATTGCGCTGATGGCGCCGATCGCCGTGAGGTCGTTGGAAGCGATGACAGCGGTTGGCGGATTTTTCAACTGGAGCAGCTGCACCATCGCGGTGCGGCCTCCCTCGGTGCGGTGATCGCCCATGCGGACCAGCGTGGGAGCATACGTGAGGTTCTGCCGGTGCATTCCATGGCGAAAAACATCGTTGCGGATCTGCGCGGATTTCAGCACTTCCGGTCCGGAGATAAAGGCGATCCGGGTGTGGCCTAAAGATGCCAGATGCGCGATGGCGAGGTCGATGCCGCCAGCATAATCGAGCTCGATATTGCTGGACTGGGGACCGACAGCGCCGGTGTCGAGAAAGACGATGGGGATGCCGCGGCGGTTCAGCATGTCCGCGAGTCCTGGCTCCATCTCGGAGGTCATGATGGCTACGCAGTCCACCTTGCGCTCGATCATGCGGCGGACGCAAAGTTCCATGCGCTTGAGATTGTAGTTGGTGTTGGCGACGATGACTTCCTGCCCGTGCTCGACGGCGATTTCTTCGAAGCTGCGGACCAGTTCCGGAAAAAAAGGATTGGTGATGTCGGAGATGATGAGGCCGTAGATGCGGCTTTTTCCTGATCCCAGGGTGCGCGCATGGGTGTTGGGATAAAACTCCAGTTTCTCGATTGCCTGGCGTACGCGTTCGGCGGTCTTTTCGCTGACGGGGGCGGACCTGTTGATGACGCGCGATACCGTGGCTGTGGATACGCGGGCTTGCTTGGCGACCTGGCGAATGTCCATGGGTGGATGGTCGCATCCTAATACGCGGAACGATGGAAAGCAATTTTGAAGCGGACCTGGTGCTGATTTCGCGTCCGCTGGGATGGACGCGCTGGAGCTTGTACCCGGATCGACCCTGGAACGGGCTCAGCGGTTGGGTGGTTTAGCAGGCACGGGGTTGGCGGCGAGGAAGTCCTCAATGCGGGCGATCTCTTCCGGCGTGAGGCGGAATGTGGCGGCGCCGATGATTCCATCGACCTGCGCGGCGCTGCGTGCGCCTACGATTGCGGCGGTGACGGCGGGGAGGCGCAGGGTCCAGGCGATGGCGACCTCGCCGGGGGAGCGGCCGTGGGGCTTGCCGATTTCGCGCAGCAGTTCGGCGACTCGCAGATTGCGGCTGAGCTGCGGCTCCTGGAAGCGGGCGTTGTTGCGCCGCCAGTCGTCGGCGGGAAGATTGGCGACGCGCTCTTGCGTCATGGCGCCGGTGAGCAGGCCGGAGACCATGGGGGAATAGTTGATGACGCCGATGTTGTGGCGCTCGCAATAGGGAAGCAATTCCTGCTCGGCGGCGCGGTTCAGCAGGGAGTAGGGCGGCTGCAGCGAGGTGATGGGGGCGATCTTCGCGATGCGCTCCATTTGCGCGACGGAAAAATTGGAGACGCCGATGTAGCGAATCTTGCCTTCCTCTTTCAATTTCGCCAGCGTCTCCCAGCCTTCTTCAATGTCCTGCTCGGGATCCGGCCAGTGGATCTGGTAGAGATCGACGGCATCCATTTGCAGGCGGCGAAGGCTGGCTTCGAGCTCGGCGCGAATGGAGTCGCGCTTGAGGCTGCGACGGATGGCGCTCTGGCTGCGGAACAGTTTCTTGTGCCAGACCATGGAGCATTTTGTGAAGACGTAGGGCTTTTTCGAGCGGCCTTCGAGGGCGCGGCCGACGATCTCCTCGGAGTGGCCGAGGCCGTAGATGGCGGCGGTGTCGATCCAGTTGATGCCGAGATCGAGGGCATGCTGGATGGCGCGCGATGGATTCGTTGTCGTCCTGGGCGCCCCAGGAAAACTGCCAGTCGCCGCCGCCGATGGCCCAGGCGCCGAAGCCGATGGGGGTGAGCTGCATGTCCGAGTTGCCAAGCTGGCGGGTTTGGGAGGATAAATCCTGTGCAATCTGCATGGTGTTTTGGATGCGGAGCGAAGGCGGAGGACGCGGCCTTGGTTCTGGAAGATACACGGTTGCACCCGACGGAAAGCCAAGGGGGAATGAGCTGTTGACATTTGCGGCGGTGCTGGTCGAATATCTGTGATTGACGAAGGCAGTTTTCGGAGGCTACCAACATGTCCCCCATGAATTTTTGATGAACAAACGTGCGATAACGACGGCGGTGCTGGGTGTGGCCTGCTCGCTGGCGCTGGCCGGATGTAACGGCGTGTACAAGCCCATACCGCCGCCGCCCGATACTGTCACCTTCCCTGCCGCTTCGACGCAGGGCTGGCTGCAGCAGATTGGGACGGGGTATGTGCCCGCGGGCGCGAACGAGGAAACCGCGAACGGCGACACCGCCTACGGCATCGCCACCGATCCACTTGGGAACGTGATCGTGCTCGATGAGACGCTGGGGGCTTTTCCCGGGTTCACCAGCAGCAACAACCAGGCGGAGTTCGCGGTGATCAAGTTCGACGGCGCGGGGAACCAGGTGTGGGCGCAGCAGTTCGGCACGGGTTCAGGAGATTTCCCGAACGCGATCGCGACCGATTCTCAGGGAAATATTTTTGTGGGCGGATTCACGTATGGGTCGTTTCCGGGCTTTACGAATTCGAGTGGGTCGCGGCAGAGCGTGGTGATGAAGCTGAGCTCCGCGGGACAGATGGTTTGGACGCAGCAGTTTGCCTCGGTAGGCGGCCGCAGCCAGGTGACGGCCCTGGCGGTCGATCCGCAGGGCAACGTGGTGCTGGGAGGCAGCTACGGCAGCCGGTACAATCCGCAGGGTTATGTGATGAAGCTGGCAGCGGCCGACGGGACGACGCTGTGGAGCCAGGGCAATGGGTCCGGCAGCACGAACTACGGCGTCTCCGGCGTGGCGGTGGACAGCCAGGGCAACGTGATCGCGGTGGGGGATTTCCGGGAACCGGACGCACCGTTTACATGGTCGCCGAGCTGGACGGAGGGACCGGGCAGCAGCAATGGGTGCAAGTGCCGGTGACGTACTCCGTTTACGGGACGCAGAATCTGCTGTACACGCAGGTGGCTCTCGATGCCTCGGGAAATATTTTTGTCGGCGGGCTCGACAACAGCACGCGGCTATAACGGATGCGCGGTGGCGCAACTGGCGAACGGCACCGGGACGCAGCAGTGGGAGCAGAGCTTCGGCGCGGCGCAGGCGTGCGTGCCGGGCAACCTGGCGACGGATACGGCCGGTAATGTGCTGATGGCGGGGAACATGTTTTATCCGTTCTTTCCTGCGCTCCAACCCGCCGAATACGGATGATGTTTTTCTGGCGAAGCTGAGCGGAAGCGGAGCGGGAGTGTGGCTGCAGCAGTTCGGCACGGGGCAGGATATCGCGGAGCAGGCTTCGTCGGCGTATGCGCTGATGTTTGTGGCGACCGATGCGCAGAACCATGCGTTTGTGGCGGGGACGACGACTGGGGCGTTTACGGGATTTACGAATCCTAACAATGCGAATGAGTTGTTTGTTACGCAGTTTGGGCAGTAGCTGCTTCGGGGATTATTGCCTGTGGTGCAAAGCGGCGTGAAGCACCTTGCGGCGGGGGAACCGCAAGGCACTTTACGCCGCTTTGTTTGAAGATGACAAGCGTGCCCGACTGGGCGGAGTTAGCCGGCCTTTTCGAGCATGAGGGTTACGGAGAGGTCGCGTTTCTGGACCATGTCCGCGGTGATCTCGATCTCCTTCACCTTCTTGTTGCTGGGCAGGTGATACATGAGGTCGAGCATGAGTTCTTCGAGGATCATGCGCAGACCGCGGGCGCCGACCTTGCGGGCGAGGGCCTCGCGGGCGATGGCTCCGACGGCATCCGAGGTGAAGTTCAGCCGCACATTTTCATACTCGAACATGCGCTGATACTGCTTCATGATGGCGTTGCGCGGCTTGATGAGGATTTCAACCAGCGCGGCTTCGTCGAGTTCATCGAGGATTCCAATGACGGGCAGACGTCCGACGAATTCCGGGATGAGGCCGAATTTGATCAGGTCCTGGGGCTCGGTCTGGCGCAGGAGTTCGGTGTCGCGCAGGGAGGGAACGACTGCACCCGGCAGAACATCCTTGTCGGAGATGGCTTTGAAGCCGAGCGCCTTTTTGCCGGCGCGGCGGCCGATGACACGCTCGAGGCCGACGAACGCTCCACCGCAGATGAAGAGAATGTTGGTGGTGTCGACGGGCGTGAATTCCTGGTGGGGATGCTTGCGTCCGCCCTGTGGGGGAACGTTGGCGACGGTGCCTTCGAGAATCTTCAGCAGGGCCTGCTGCACGCCTTCGCCGGAGACATCGCGGGTGATCGAGGGATTCTCGTCCTTGCGACCGATCTTGTCGATTTCGTCGATGTAGATGATGCCGGTCTGGGCGCGGGCGACATCGCCGTCGGCGGCCTGGAGCAATTTCAGGATGATATTTTCGACGTCCTCGCCGACGTAACCGGCTTCAGTGAGGGTGGTGGCATCGACGATGGCGAAGGGCACGTCGAGCATGCGCGCGAGAGTCTGCGCCATGAGGGTCTTGCCGCTGCCGGTGGGACCGATGAGCAGGATGTTCGACTTGGTGAGCTCGACATCGCTGGTGCGGGCGCGATTCATGTGGATGCGCTTGTAATGGTTGTAGACGGCGACGGCGAGTTTCTTCTTGGTCTGCTCCTGGCCGATGACGTATTCATCGAGGAAGGTCTTGACTTCCTGGGGCTTGGGCAGATGGGCCGGGGCGGTGGTGGGGCGGGCTTCGGTCTTGTCGTCTTCGAGAATGGAGTTGCAGACGGCGACGCACTCGTCGCAGATGTAAGCCCGGGGGTAGTCGCTGGGGGAGGAGATCAGCTTGGCCACAGCATCCTGTGATTTGTGGCAGAACGAACAACGGAGTACGTCATCGGTACCGGCGCGTGTTTTCATGTTGCTCCTTCTGCCACGATTGCTGCCGGATTGAGTTTACTCCGGGACTGACTCGAATCGACACTGTTGAAATCCGGGGTCTCAGTTGCGAAACCGGGGCATCGAAGCGCCGCTCGACAAAAAATTTTCGCTGCTACGTTCTAGGCCTGTCGATGATCTCATCGATGATGCCATATTCCTTTGATTGTGGTGCATTCATAATAAAGTCGCGTTCCACATCCCGCTCTATTCTCTCTATCGGCTGTCCGGTGTGTTTCGACATTAAACGGTTAGTAATTTCCCGGATACGGAGGATTTCGCGAGCGTGGATGTCAATATCTGTGGCCTGACCAGACAGCCCGCCCATGGACGGCTGATGGATCAGGATGCGCGAGTTCGGCAGCGCGAACCGTTTTCCCTTGGTGCCGGACATGAGCAGGAACGCTCCCATGCTGGCGGCCTGGCCGATGCAATAGGTGACCACGTCGTTCTTGATGAACTGCATGGTGTCGTAGATCGCGAGGCCGGCGGAGATGGAGCCGCCGGGAGAATTGATGTAGAGCTGCAGGTCCTTGTCCGGATCTTCGCCGGAGAGGAAGAGCATTTGCGCGATGATCAAATTGGCAATCTGGTCGTCAATCGGAGTGCCGAGAAAGATGATGTTATCGCGCAGCAGACGGGAGTAAATGTCGTAGGCGCGTTCGCCCCGGCTCGTCTGCTCAACCACCATTGGAACTAAACCCATACTGGTATCCCTGTGCCTGCCTGTTGGCTCTTCGGTACGCGGAGTTATGCCGCGAGGCGCTCGAAGAGCTGATTCACTGTTTTCTCTCTTAGTAGTTGTTCTCGGATTCTAGCGAGGCCGCCATCATCCGTCAAACGCTTCCTTAGTGTCTCCAGCGGTTCCCGTGCCTGATACGCCAATAGTTGAAGTTGCGTTTCAAATTCCTCATCGGTGACCTGAATATTTTCCGTCTGCGCGATGCGGTCGAGGATCAGAGAGCTTTTCACTTCATTCAATGCCGAGTCGCGCTGGGCCTCGCGAAGGCGGGCGAAATCGAGCTGGCGCATCTGCTCGGTGGTCATGCCCTGGGCGGCGAGAGCGCGCAGTCCGCGATCGAGGCGGGCATCGATCTGCTGCTGCAGGAGCGATTCCGGCACTGGGAACTGAAAGCGCTCGACGAAACTCTCAAGCATTCTGTCTTTGGCTTCGGACTCCGCGCGGCGGCGCTTGTCGGTGGCCATGTGCTCGCGCAGCTTTTCCTTGAAGGCGTCGAAGGTTTCGTACTCCCCCATTTGTTTGGCGAAGGCATCGTCCAGTTCGGGAAGAATTTTTTTGCGGATGCCTTTCACTTCGACGTCGTAGGAGACGGTTTTTCCGGCGAGCTTCTGTTCGGTGAACTCGGCGGGATAGGTGACTTCGAAACTGATCTCCTGGCCCGGCTTCGTACCACGCAGGGCGGTGGTGAAGGCTTCGACGGTGTTGGGTCCGCCGATTTCGACAGTGGCGTCGTCGCCTTCGATCGGCTTCGGCGCCTGCTCGCCTTCGGTGCCGGCGGGCGCGTCATCATGGACCAGTCCGGTGAACTGGATCTGGGCGAAGTCGCCATCGGCGAGGGGGCGATCTTCCTCGACCGGCTCCATGGTGGCGTGGGAGTCGCGGATGTGGGCGAGCTCGGAGTCGAATTCGGCGTCGGAAAGAGTGGTGTCGGGGCGCTCGATTTTTGTTTGATCGTATCCGGTTACATCGATGGCTGGAAGGGCTTCAAACGCGGCCTGGAAACGCATGGGCTCGCCATCGGTGAGGTGAAGGCTGGTGACCTGCGGCTGCGATACGGGCTGCACGCCCTGCTTTTCAATGGCGGCGCGAAACTGTGCGGGCAGAAGCTGTTCGAGCACATCCTGACGGATGGCGTCGGCGAATTTTCTGCGGATAACCGACTCCGGAACCTTGCCGGCGCGAAAGCCTGGAATGTGGGCCTGGCGGCGATATTGTTTTACGACGCGGGCGAAGACGCGGCTGACTTCCTCGGCCGGGACCTCAACATCGACCTGGCGGGTGCATTCCGGATTGAGGGTGGGGCCGTGGGTGTGGCCGATCTCAGAATGATCGTGAACGTGGGGCTGCCCGTCGGCATCGCCGGAGGTTTGGGTAAGTTCCTGAGATTGCTGAGCGGCAGAGGTTTCCGGTTGGGGAGCGTCGGGGTCGATTTGCGGCGTAGGAACAGATTCAGTGGAACTCAAAGGGCTTGTGCCTTCCAAAATTGAGCTAATCGCGCCTTCGCGCCGGCAAACGCGGGGACAAATCCGCGATAGATCTGGCGAGGGTTTGATCTTTCTGTCTGTATGGTAGGTGGTTACGAATGGCGGGTCAAACGAGGGGACGGGCTTATCTTCTTCGGTGTGCCGGTCCTTTCGCGCCCGGCGATTTCCTGGGCGCGCAGCCTGGCGATGCCTTCGATCAGCTTTCGAGGAACGGGTTGGGACAGCGGGAAGCGGATCGTGCCTTTACTGATCGTGTACGGCGCAAGATCTTTCGCGAATGTGGCGACGACGGGACCGGTCGCCGGGTAGAGCGAGTAATGCTGTTTCCATCCAGCGAAATAGATAACCGGCCGACCGTCGAGTTTGTAGGCGGGAATCCGATAGGAAATTGTTTCCTCGGCGCCGGGCAGGGCCTTGCGGAGAACGCTGCGGACGCGCTGGAGCGGGCGCCGCGAGGCGTCGGGTTGGGAGGCGATGTACTCATCCACGGAATTGAAAGTGCCGCTAACCATTACTGGACCGGGGGATGAGGGGCGGTGCCCATCATTTCGCTTGCCGGCTGGAAGAGCTGGAGCTGGACCTGCCAGGTGACGGATTCGCCGGGCTGGAGGGTGACCATGCCGGTGTCCTGCGCCGTGCCATTCTTCGCCGAACGGGTCGCCGTAGTTGAACTGCGCTTCGAGAGCGATGAAGGATTTGTCCTTTGGGGAATAGACCTGAAAGGCTCGGATTTTGGGCGTCATCGCGGTCATGCGCATGCCGTAGTTGGTGCCGAGGTCGCGTATCTCCGCGACGGCGTGGCCGTTGCTGTCGCGCTTCAGGTCGAGGAAGGAATCGTCCACCAGGACGTCGGGCAGAGGCGCGCCGTCGCTGGCGTTGAAGTCATAGGGCGTTCCCATGACGGGCATGAGTCTGCCGGTGGGAAATACGTCGTCGTAGTTATTGACTTCCGCGCGCATGAGGGCGGGAATGTGGAGCCGCGCGTTGGCGCGGGTTCCGCTGGGGAGCTGGAAGTAGGGGTGCCAGCCGATGCCGACCGGCTCCGGCTGCTGGCCGGTGTTGGTGGCGGTGATGGTGGCGGTGACGGTGTCGCGTTCGAGATCGATTTTTACCTGGACTTTATTGTCGGAGAACCATGCGCCGTTCGCCGGAAGGTTGTAAATGGCGGCGGCCTGGCTGCCATCCGGATCAGAGTTTACGTCGAGGGTTGCGGCCTTCGAGGCAAGCATGTCGCCGTGAATCGCCTGCCAGGGCGCGCCGGGAAGTTTGCCGTGCCAGTTGGCGAGCATGCGGATGGTGCGGCCGTGCCATTGCGTGGTGAGGTAATGATTGCCGGTCTGCTTATCGACGGTGACAGGACCGAGGATGCGGTTGGCGAAGGGGACGAGAAATGCGCCGCCCATGGAGAAACTTTTGTTGCCGTGGAGGTCTTCCGGGCCGCCGTTCAAGATTTTCGTGGCCGACTCAAGCGTCGGGGACGCCAGCAAGTTTACTTCGCCTTTGCCGGGCAGGTAGGCCGTCAACTGAAACATGTTCATACCGCGGCCGGGCAAAAGGGTGACGCTTAGAAATTCCGGCTTTTCTCCGGTTCCGCTTTGCAGGCGGCGAAGCTCGACGGCTTTCTGGCCGCCTACCTGCGGCAGGTTCGCCGAGGCGAGCGCGGTAGGAGACGGTGGCGGGGCGGGGCGACGCGATTTACAACCAAGGTTCCAACCCATTACTGCTATACATACCAGATTCGCTGCTGACAGCCGCCGGAAGGATCTCATTCGGAAATAAATTCCTCGGTAATTTTTGATTCGGGACGGCGAAGAGGGTTCGCTCCGCACGTGTTGATTTTACGCTGGTCATCTTTGAGTGATTTCCGCTGGTCATCTTCCACTGAAGACAGTCGGCGCATCTTCCGTTCGCCCGTACAATTTTCTAGTGTCCAGTGTTCCCTTGCCTCCGGACGGCTCCGGCGCCATTGAGCCGGCTTTCGATGAGCTTGCAGTACGCATAGCGGAGTGCGAGCGCTGCCCGCGGCTGCGCGTTTACTGCGGGGAAATCGCGCGCACCCGGCGGCGGGCGTATGCGGATTGGGAATACTGGGGCAGGCCGGTGCCATCCTTCGGGGATGCGAATGCGCGGGTGCTGGCGCTGGGGCTGGCGCCGGGAGCGCACGGATCGAATCGCACGGGGCGGCCATTCACCGGCGACGGCTCGGGAAACTTTTTATATCCAGTGCTGCATGCAACGGGATTCGCTTCGCAGCCGCTGGCGCATTCGCGGGAGGATGGAATGCAGTTGCGCGGGCTGCGGATTACTTCCGTGATCCGCTGCGCGCCGCCGGGAAACAAGCCGCTGCCGGATGAGATTAGAAATTGCGCGCCGTTTCTGGATGAAGAGATTGCGCTGCTCAAGGATCTGCGGGTGGTGGTGTGCCTGGGAAAGATCGCGTTCGATGGGTATGTGGCGCATCTGCTGCGGACTCGCAAGATTGCAAGTAGGAGAGGATTGATATTTCGGCATGGGGCGGAATATGAGGTGCCGGGAGGACCGCATATTCTGGCGACGTATCATCCTTCGCTGCAGAACACGAATACGGGGCTGCTGACGCGGGAGATGTTCGAGGAGATTTTTGCGCGGGCGAGGGTGCTGGCGGGATAAGTATTTTTGGCGCGATGGGAACACAATAAAAACGGCGCTGGCGAGAGAAGACTCTCGCCGGCGCCGGTTTTATTTCTGACGACGTTCAACTCCTGGGATGCTGGAAATCGAACATGTCCATCAGGTCTCCGATGGCCGGGCTGTTGGTCGGGACATACGGGTTTGCACCATCCTGTTTTGGATTCGGCATGTTGTCCCGGCTGCGGCTGACGCCGCCAATAACCTCCGTTGCGAAGCCATGTCGGTTGAAAACGGCCTGCCAACGGCTACTACCAATATCGACGGCGGAAAACTGGGTGGCTAGGGCATATTCGGTCCCGGAGTTCCATTGGCGTTGACAATTCCCTTCGACAGCAGGTTGTCGACTGTCTGGCCGCCTGGGGCTTGTAGGTGGCGAAGACGTGATCGAAGCTGCGGTTCTCGCCGATGATGACGATGACGTGCTTGATCGGGGTGCGGGTCTGGGTGTCGGCGGTGTTGTTCTGCGCATACGCAACCATGGAGCAGCTTGCGAACACTTGCAGCGCAGAAAGGAACACCGCGCCGCCCTTGAGAGTCCAACTGTGGGAATTAGATAAGGGCTGTTGCATTGAAAAGGGTCCTCCGAGGACTTTCGTTGCAGGGCTCCCGGGATTGGGAGTCGGCGGCAACGTGTCCACACTAGAGGCCGTACGTTACTTCGGTTTGACGGCGGGAAGAATAGAGGATGAATGTTCGATGACAGTGGAAAACCGCGTCACGCCAGGGCCTGCACCATTGCGGCGGTCAGAAGTTGGAGTCCGGCTTCGACGTCTTTGCCGAGATGCGCGCGGAGGGCACGGCGGCCGCGCTGCTGGAGCACGCTGAGATCGCCCGCGGCCTGAGCGTCGATGACGACGCCGAAGGTGTACTTCTGGCCGGGCACGGCGAGGTCTTCGGCGTGGTCCGCAGTGATCTGGAGGAAGACTCCGGTGTTGGGACCGCCTTTGTAATCCTGGCCGGTGGAGTGGAGAAATCGGGGGCCGAAGCCGAGGCAGGTGGCGACGTGCTTCTTATTGCGGACGGCGTGGCGGAGTTCCTGCAGGGTCTTCTCGTGCTCGCGATTGCGCTGAATAAAAGCAAGCGCGGCAAAATAATCCGATGGCCTTAATTGCGCCAGGTGGGCGCGCAGGTAGCCGACCAGCGTGGGCGTGCCGAGGTCCTGTGCGCCATGGAGAACAGCGGCGTAGGGTTGATCGGCGTAGAGCTTAATCTCGCCGTTGTCGAAGATGGGGGTCTGCTGCGGCAGCTTGCCCGTTTTTTCATACTCGTCGGTAAGGCGGCGGGCCTCGATTTTGGCGGCTTCGACGTCGGGCTGGTTGAAGGCGTCGATGCCAATGACGGAACCGGCGACGGCGGTTGCGATCTCCCAGGTAAAAAATTGCGCGGCGCAGTCGTAGACATCGCGGATGGCGAGCCGCACTACGGGCTGCCCGGATTTTTCGAGTTTTTCGATACCAGCATCGAGGGGAGCGTTGTCGTCGCCTTCGAGGCGCACGAAGGCGAAGATGCGATCGTCGCCGTAGCAGCCGGGCGCGGCGATTTCTTCAAGGTCGACGGGAGTGATTCCCTTGCCCTGCTTGCCGGTGGATTCCGCGATGAGCTGTTCGAACCATGCGCCCATGTCGTAGATGGCCGGGGATAGAAAAAATGTGATTTTGTCGTGGCCGGCATTGGCGGCGGTGCCGAGGATGAGGCCTAGCTCGACGCCGATATTCTTTTTCACCTCGGCCGCGCGGCAGACATCTACAGCGGTCTTCGCGCGGGCGAGCAATTTTTCTACGTCGAGGCCCATGACGGCAGCGGGCACCATGCCGAAGTTTGAGAGCGCGGAATAGCGGCCGCCGATCTGAGGGTCGCCGTAGAAGATGTGGCGGAACCCGGCTTCCTTCGCCACCTGCTCCATGTGAGAGCCGGGATCGGTGACGGCGATGAAGTGTTTGCCAGCCTCGGCGCCGACGGATTGCTGCATGCGGGCGAGAAAATATTGCTTGAGGATGTTGGGTTCGAGCGTAGAGCCGGATTTGCTGGAGACGATGACTACGGTCTTTTTTAGGTCGACGCTCTCCGCGGCGGCACGCACCTGGGCGGGATCGGTCGAGTCGACGATGGAGAGGCGCGGGAAGCCGTCCTGCTGGCCGAACGTTTCGGCGAGCACCTCGGGACAGAGGCTGGAGCCGCCCATGCCGAGGAGCAGCGCGTATTCGAAGCCAGCGTTCTTAATGTCTTCCTGAAGGGCACTCAACTGCGCCAGGTCCTGCTGCTGGCGTTCGACGATATCGAGCCAGCCGAGCCATTTCGCCTCATCCTGGTTGGTCCACAGGGAAGCATCGCGCGACCACAGGCGCTCGATTTTGCCATTCTGCCAGTCGGCGACGGCGGTGGAAAAATCCTGCTCGATTGTTGCCGGAAGCTTGCAGCGAAATTCCATGGATGCGCTCTCTCTGGTGTTACCGAATTCAATCTCAACTTTATGATAGATGCGATCGCCCAACCGCAGAAGTGAGGAGAACTCCGGGACGGCCGCTCGGCAACGTAAGCTTAAAATCCAGCAGGCAGGCAACCGATAGCCTGCGAAGGAGCGCGATGCCAACACGCCGTGAACTTCTGACTGGGTTCGGTGCCGCCGCCGTATCCGGACTTTGTTCCGTCCCGCAATCTCTATTCGCGCAGAATGCCGCAACCCAGTCTGCTGCAGGCCTGGATGGGGAAATCTTTGCCGCCGCGAAATCGATCGTCAGCGCGCCGCCGAGTCCGGTGCTGCGTGGAATCGAATGGTTGAGCGATGTGGTTCCCTATCCCGAGAAGGACAAGCGCGGAGATACTTTCCCGGTGACATGGAGCGATGACGATGACATCTATACCTCGGCGGGCGACCCGGTGTGGCCGGACAAAGGCAGCGGCCTCGATGTAGAACGGCTGATTGGAAACGCTCCAGATTTCAAGCTGGAGCGTGTGAACCCGATGCGCGACTACAGTGGCTGGGGCGGCTGCGGACCCAAGCCGACGGGACTTCTTTCAGCGCAGGGCAAGTTGTATCTGGCGTTTCAGAACATGACGGGCAGGTCCGATCTGCCGCCGAATGAAGCAGACATCATGGCTACTTATGGGCATGGGTATGACGCGCAGATCGTCGCGTCCGGCGACCATGGCAAGACGTGGATTCCTGATCTGAAGACGGTTCACAACCCGATGTTCCCTGGCCGCACGTTTGGAGCTCCCGCGTTCATTAACTTCGGCAAAGATAACGCGGGGGCGCGAGACAACTTTGTCTATGCTGTTTCGGGCGATGGCTGGGACAACGGGACGGCGCTTCGGCTGGGGCGCGTTCCCGCTGCGGAGATTATGAAGACGGAGTCGTGGCAGTGGGTGTCGGGCGTGGGCGGAGATGGGCTGCCTGTCTGGTCGAGTGAGATGGCCCACTCGGTCCCGATTCTTACGCACCCGGGATACCTGGGGTGCGTGGACATGGTCTATCTTCGCGGAATTTCTCGCTATCTTCTACATTCCTGGCATCACAAGGTCAAGTCCAACCCGGATGCCGGCAGCGAATTGATTGTTTACGATGCTCCCGAACCGTGGGGGCCGTTCACGCTGGTGCATCATCAGGACCCATGGGAAACGACTGAGCTGAATCCATACAACCCCAGGCTTCCTCTTAAATGGTTCGATCAGCAGAAGCTGGAGGGCTGGATGGTGTTTTCCGGATCATGGCGCAAGGGCGGCCAGACACCGAACTACCGAATGCATGTGAAACGGTTTCGGCTGCTTCGGAAGACTTAGGGACAGAAGGGGTGCCGTGCCGGCTGGAGGAGGAATCGGCGGCTCGGTAACCGCGTTCGCGACGCTTGGTCGCGGGCGCGGGAAAGCTTGCAGAGGCTAAGCCTGGCTCAGGCGCTTCGTCCAGGCGCTCGCCTAAGCGCGGCGGACCAGTTGGCGAACGCGGCTTCCCTGCTCGGTGATGCCGTCGAGAACGCCTTCGAGCCGTCCTAGAAGTTCGTGGCCGTCCTGGAGATAATCCGGAACGCTGTGCCAGAGTTCCTTCATCGCTTCAGGATCTTCGGCGAGAATGACGGCAGCGCCCAGACCTGAAGCTGTCAAGGCAGCCTTCCTGCGTCCGGTGAGCAGCAATGCAGCGCCGGCGACCAAGGAGCCCGCCGCGAGTGCCCGCATCCAAGTCATTTCCTGTTCCATATTGGTTTACTCCTTTGGCACGACTCTATCAGATAAAAGATGCGTTCGACAGCAATTCCGGTTGCGGAAAAGCGGTACGAATTCCAGACCGGCGCGGCGCCAGACTTTGCCCGGTGTCGGGGGCTCCTGCTAGGCTCAGGCGTTGCAAACTTTGACCAGGAGAATCCTTATGAAAAAAATTTCAGGCAATCTCTCTCGAGTGGGCGGAGCGGTGCTGCTGGCGGCGATGGCGCTGGCGACGACGCCGGGGATGTGGGCGCAGTCGAACATGCAGGCGCAATCCAATATGCAGGGCCGATCGAACATGCAGGGGCAGTCGAGCGCGACGCCCGGACCGGCGCAGGTGGTGAACCAACTGCTGGGCATGGTGGAGCACGACCTGGTGCCGCTGGCCGAGGCGATGCCGGAGGATAAATACGACTTCGCGCCGACGAATGGAAACTTCAAAGGGGTGCGGACATTCGGCGGGCAGATCCGGCACATCATTCAAGCGAACTATTACATGTTCGGCGCGGCGGCTTCGATGCAGCCCGACTCGATGCCGAAGATGCAGGACCTGAAGACCAAGGCTCAACTGCTGCAGGCGCTGAGGGCTTCCTTTACCTTTGCCCATCGGGCTGCGGGGACGCTGACCCAGGAGAACGTGCTGGAGCGGGTGAAGCCGGTGGATGGACTGGACACGCGGGTGGGGGTGATGCTGTTCGCGATCATCCATATGAACGACCATTTCGGGCAGCTGGTGGAATATGCCCGGATGAATGGCGTGGTTCCGCCGTCGAGCCGTCCGAGTGGCAAGTAGTTACCCGATGCGTCGCGCCGGGCGTAAAAGCCGGGTGCGGGGACGGCTCCTGTTTTGAATTGAAAATTCGAAAGGCATCAGGCTAGTCACTGCTCACGGTTACTTCCGTTATCGTTCCCATTTCGGGAACGCAATCGCGAAGGCGTGCCTACACTCGACGAGACGGCGAGGATGGGGAAATTCATCTGGAATTCGTTAGTAAACCATATTGGTTGTTATCGCGTCCAAGTAGAAGAGAGACAGGAATTGCCAGTGCCCGCAGTCTCCCGGCATGTTACCTCACGTTACGTTGGTTCCCCCGAATCGAAGGAGTTCGCCCGATGGTTAACCACTGCGCAAATCCGATGTGCCACAAGCCGCTGCACTACCTGCGGGAAGGCAAGGTTTTTCTTTTTTCACACGAAAATGGGTCTTCGGATTCCAAGCTGCCACAGCGCATGGAACACTATTGGTTGTGCGGAGTCTGCGCGAAGCAGTGGACGATGGCATCGGACGGCAAGCGAGGCGTGAAGCTTGTGCAGACCCGGCGGAGAAACATGCGGGCCAGCTATGCGGTAGCCTCGGCGGCACCGGCATCCTGAAGAGCAGCGACTTGAGCTATGCCTTGGCGACGGGAGTAGTGCGTTCTTTCGCGCAGCCGAGGCAGGCTTCGGCGTGGCAGGGATCGTGGTCATAGTATCCGGCGAGTGAGTAGAAGCGCACTCGCAGCAGATCTTCCAGCATTTTCATTCCATCTTTCAGATAGCTGATGCGCGAGCGGTCGTCGTGTCCCCAGGTGACGGCGACCTCCTGCACACGCATGCCCAGCCGCAGTGCAATGTAGAGAATTTCCGGATCGAAGCCCCAGCGCTCGATTCTCTGGCGCATAAAAATGGTCTGCGCGGCCTCTCGCCGGAAGGCCTTGAAACCGCATTGGGTATCGGCGAGGGGAAGATTCATGACGAGGCGCGTGAGCCAGTTGAAACATCTACCGAAGAAGCGCCGGTAGATGGGTTGCTGCAGGGTCTGGCGGGAGCGATCGAGCCATCGCGAACCGATGGCGACGTCGGCACCGGCGCGAATGGCGGAGAAGAGGCGTTCCGCCTCTTCAATGGGGGCGGACAGGTCGGCGTCGGTGAACATGACGATGACGCCGCGGGCCTGCAGAATTCCATTGCGCACCGAGTAGCCCTTGCCGTGATTGCCTGAATTCTCGATGAGCCGGAGATTGGGGTGGCGGAGCGCCCTGTTGGCGACGATGGCAGCGGTCCTGTCGCGGGAGCCGTCGTTGACGACCAGGACTTCCGCAGCCCAGCCGCGGTCGTGGATGCACTCCATGACGCGGTCGAGCGTGGCGCCGATGCGCGCCTGCTCGTTGAAGGCCGGGATCACGATGCTGTATTGAAGCTCATCCATAACTGGCTATACGCTGCCTGGGAGGCGGATATCTCGCGCTCCTCCGCGTATCGCCAATTATGGGGGATGGTATGGATTTCCGCAATGCGATCGGGATGAGCGGCGGAGCGCATCGCTGTGCCGGTGACTGGTTCCTGACGACGATTCGTTCGGGCTTGTTCTGCGGCTCTGGAGGACGGATCGCGCATTTGCGGGGAGTGCTACACTCGCCCGTATGGAAGACCAGACAACTACGACACAAGGGCATTCCTTCTGGTTCTGGCTCAGCTGGGTGGGCGGAGCTTTTCTGCTGTTTGTGATTCTGCTGTGGACGGCAGCCTGGTACACGCTGCGATCGACCCACGGCTCGACGGCTGCGTTCGACGGTTTCGGCTCGGGCAACATTGGAGTGATCGATCTGAAAGGCGTGATCCTTTCGGCGGACAAGACCAACGAGCAGCTGGAGAAGTACGCCAACGACAGTTCCATCAAAGCGATCATCCTGCACATCGATTCGCCGGGCGGCGGGGCGGCGGCCTCGCAGGAGATTTACCACGAAGTGCTGCGGATCCGCACCCAGCACAAGAAGCGCATTGTCGCCTCCATTGAGAGCGTGGGCGCGAGCGGCGCGTATTACGTGGCCAGTGCGACGGATCGGATCTATGCGAACCAGGCGAGTATTGTCGGCAGCGTCGGCGTGATTATGGAGTGGACCAATTATGGCGACCTGCTGAAGTGGGCGAAGCTGAAGAGCGTCATCGTGAAGGCGGGCTCGCTGAAGGACGCCGGTTCTCCGACGCGCGACCCTACACCGGCGGAGATGGCGTATTTCCAGGGGCTGACCGACAACATGCACACGCAGTTTATTGACGATGTGGCGGCGGGACGAAAACTGCCGGTCAAAGAGATTCAGCCGCTGGCGACGGGACAGGTGTGGACCGGGCAGCAGGCGCTTCCATTACATTTGATCGACCAGATCGGCGGGTTCCGGGACGCGCTGCTCGACACGGCCCGCAGTGCGGGCATCCGCGGAGAGCCGGGAGTTGTGCGGCCGAGGGAGCCGCACCCGGGGCTGATTGACCTGCTTGTTGGAGCCAACTCGAAGCTGTCGCTTCCGGATCCGAAAGAAGAACTGGAATCGCTGCTGCAAAAGAGTCCCGGCTTTTATTTTCTATGGCAATAAGTTCCTTTCGAGCATCCCCGGCGTGCATCCTATACTGTTGAAAGTGAAGGTGCCAATGTTATGACGAAAGCCGACCTGGTATTGGACGTGATGCGACTGGGGGATCTGACGCGCTCCGACGCGGAGACGATCATCGAGACCATCTTCGACTCTGTTGTAGGCGCGCTGCGCTCCGGAGACAAGATAGAGATTCGAGGCTTCGGGAGTTTTCGGACGCGCCAGCGCAATCCTCGCATCGGGCGCAATCCCAAAACAGGGGCGCGGGTGGAGGTGCCGGCGAAGCGGGTGCCATTTTTCAAGCCCAGCAAAGATTTGCGCGACCTGGTAAATAACGAAGTAACGGCGAACGGCGCAGAATCCTCCGTTGAGGCGGAATCTGCGCCGGACGCTACCGCTTCCTGAGCCCCCGGGCTGCATCCCCCTTCTATTCTGTTGCATAGCCGCTTGAGCCGTATGCGATGCGGGCTTGCTGACTGATTTTCCGGCTGGAATCTGGTAATCGCGCACCGGTAATGCACTCTTTTTATCTGGCGTAACTTGCAAAAGCCGGGCTAATATGCAGCCATGTTGGCCTCATCAAAAGAGCTTTTACTATCGACGAAAAAACATTTGCAGGCGAAGCAGGCTTTCGTGCTATTGGACGAGGGATGGGACGCTACTGTCTATCTTGCTGTCGGGCTGAAGAAGGCGGGCTGCACGGTTCACATTGTCACACCCACTCGGCGGGACGTGAAGGCCGACGATAAACATCTTGGCCGGGAAATCACGCGAGAGATGGTGGCGCCGATCGACACGCCGGGATATCTGCGTGCGGTGGAAGAGGCGCTCGCGAAACGGCCGTTCGCGAAGGTGCTGGTACTGACTGAAGAGGTCATGTATCGCGTGTGGGATGCGGGCTGCGAATGGCTCGATCGCATTTACCCGAGCTTGCCGGAGCCGCAGCGCGAGCTGTTGCGCGATAAGGCGCGAATGTCTGCCCACGTGGCCAAGGCCGGGGTGCGCATCCCAGCGCAGCGGACGGTCTCGTCGGCGGCCGTCGCGATGGATGCGATCCAGGCGCTCGGGCTGCCGATCGTCGTAAAGGGCGGAACCGGGGTGGGCGGGGCCAGCGTTCGCATCGCCAAGACCGCGGACCAGGCGCTCGATGCCGTGACGGAAATTGCGCGAGAGGCGAGCTGCTTTTTGCAGCAGTACGTCTCCGGGCCCACGTTTCTGGTGGGAGGGCTGTTTCGAGACGGCGAGGCGCTTCGAATTTATGCCGGGGAAAAAGTTGAGTGCTCGCATGCGACCGGACCCTCCCTGCGGCTGGTTTCAGATGCTGATCCTGCGCTGATCGCGCACGCGTTGCAGACGTTTCGAGCACTACGCTGGAACGGCCTGGGATCTGTCGATGTCATGCGGGGAGCGGACGGCAAATACTACTTCATCGAATTCAACCCGCGACCCTGGGGCGCGATTTCCGCTGCCGCCCAGGCCGGAGTTGAACTGTTCGGGCCGCTGGCACGGCTGATCGCGGGGAAGACGCCGGCGGCGGACCTTTCCTTTGCGGGCGGCGTACACAGCTCGCTGTTTCCGAAGGTCGCGATGACGCGGGTGCGACCGGGCGGGATGCGTTCACTCCAATGCCTGGTGCGCGAGCCTAGTGTGTGGATGGATGCTCCGTGGCGCGATCCGGGGGTGGTTGCGCACTTCGCACGGTACATCTGGTG
Organism: uncultured Acidobacteriota bacterium; assembly: GCA_963744615.1. Lineage (GTDB taxonomy): Bacteria > Acidobacteriota > Terriglobia > Terriglobales > Acidobacteriaceae > JAKAAZ01. The sequence continues at coordinate 876,680 of CAVUUE010000001.1, read as the reverse complement.
GAGCTGGCGCGCCGGCTGCGCGGAGATTGCGAAGCGGGAGGCAGCGACGACGCGGTCCGGCAGCGCAGCGGAAAAGGCCGCGTCGTACAGTGCCGATGCGATAGATGGAATTTTGCCGGTCGAACCGAATTGATCCGGTCGAACCGGCTAGGGCACGAGCAGGATTTTTCCGACGCCGCCCTTTTCTGCTGTGCGCTGCGCCTCGCGCGCCTGGGAGAGTTTCATTCGTTTTGAGATTGGAATGGAAAATTCTCCGGCGGCTACAGCTTCGGCGAGCTGGTGAAGCCGGTTTGCATCCGGCTGGGCGAAGACGGGGCGAACGGTGAAATTTTTTCCATCGGCGCCGTCGGGCTTTCCGAGTACGGTGGCCAGCACTCCGCTGTTGCGTATGTAGGGCATGAGTTTCGTGATGACATCGTGGCCGACGGTGTCGGCGATGGCGTCGACTTCGCCGAGAGAGGCAATTCCCTGCTCCTGATCGATGGCGACGATGCGATCGGCGCCGAGTTCTTCGGCTTTCGCGCGCTCGCTGGCACGGACGCCAGCGATGACCGTCATGCCATGTTTTCTCGCGACATATACCGCGGTCCGGCCTACGCTGCCGAGTGCTCCTGTGACCAGCACGGTTTGACCTGGCTTCGGCTGCACTCCATTTTCAATTAACTGTGCGCCGGTGGTGAGGACGAGCGGGAGCGCCGCGGCATCTTCGGTTTCGAGAGTATCGGGGATGCGCGTGAGCGTCTCGCGTTTCGCGACCAGGAATTCCGCGTAGGCATGATTGACAAGCCCCATGACGCGGTCGCCCGGATTGAAACCGTCTGTGTTGGGACCAAGCGAAGCGACAGTGCCGGCGACATCGCGGCCGAGGATTGCCGGAAGCGGCAGCGGCATTCGATCCTTCATGTCGCCGCGCCGTATTTTCCAGTCGATAGGATTGATGCTGGTGGCAGCTACCTTGACCAGCACCTCGCCAGCCTGCGGTTTGGGTTCGGGCGCGTCGCCGTAGACCAGTTGATCGACTCCGCCGTATCCATTCATCAAGACTGCTTTCATAACCGACCTCTGCCTGCGGAACGCCGCTACAGATCAAGATGTGATGGACGTCGAAAACGATGCGTCGCCGGTAATAAATGGCGCAGGTATGAGCGGAACATTGGATTGTGCCACGCCGTATCATTCCTCATGCCCGTCGCGGTGCTTACGGTGGAGATTCGGATGGAACATGCGCACTCCTTGAAAGACCGGCGGCAGTGTGTGCGCAGCCTGAAGGATTCGCTGCGGCATAACTTTAACGTATCCGTGGTGGAGATGGACGAAGCGGTGGTGTGGCAGCGGGCGACGCTGGGGATTGCAGCGATTTCGGCTTCCCGCGAGTACCTGGTGGGACAACTGGAACGGGTGGAGCAGGCGTGCGTGCGCATCGCGGAAAACCATGGCGCGGAGGTGAGCGATAGTTTTGTGGAATTTTTTCCGGAAGAGTAAAATCCGGTCAACCTCCTTAGTTTTCTCTGAATTTGATATCCTCATTCGTTCGGTTCATGCCGGTGGTGAATGGATGAACCCGTTTTCTAAGGTGACAGTATGGCTGAGCAACGCGGACGGACGTATCACCAGAATCGCGTGGCGGAGACACTGCGCGAGGAGATCAGCGCGATGCTCGAAGGCCAGTTGAGCGATCCCCGCATCAACTTCGGATATGTGAGCGAGGTGGTGATGCAGCCGGGGGGAAAGTCGGCGCGAATCTATGTGGCGGTTGAGGGCGGCGAGCGCGAAGAGCAAGAGATGCTGGCGGGCCTGGAAGCGGCGCGGGGATATATTCGCCACCAATTGCTGCATCGCATGGGCGTGCGCCACATACCGGATCTCTTCTTCCAGGTGGACCATTCTGAGCCAGTGCGGGCGCGCATCGACGAACTGCTGGGGCGGGTGGAACGGCGCAACAAGCAGAAGCAGAGGATCGCCGCGGCGGAAGTGCAGGAGTCGGCCAAGCCGGAATGACACAACAGACGCCAACCCGGACGCTGGAATCGCGTGATCTGCGAAACGGGCCGCAGGCGGCTGTGCTCGACGCGATCCGGCAGCGGGAGAGCTTTCTGATCACCGCTCATGCGCGGCCGGATGGGGACGCGGTCGGTTCGATTCTGGCGATCTGGATGGCGCTGAAAGAAATGGGAAAGCGCGCGGAGATGCAGCTTTACGATCGCGTGCCGCTGATCTATCGCACGCTGCCGGGAGCGGACCAGATTCGCACCGCGCCTGTGGTGTCAGCGAGCTATCGGCCGGATGCGGTCATTCTTCTGGAGTGCGACGGCATCGAGCGCTCACGCTTGAAGGGGCTGGAAGGAAATTTCCTGATCAATATTGATCACCACACCAGCGGCCGGGAATTTGCGGACGTGAACTGGATCGATACCGAAGGCGAGCGCGGTGGCGGAATTGGTGTACCGGCTGGCGATGGCTTCGAATATCCACATTTGCCCGGAGATGGCGACGTGCCTTTACACGGCGCTGCTGAGCGACACGGGCTCCTTTTGTTACGAGGGCACGAGCGCGGAGACGTTCGCGCTGGCGAAAAATCTGGTGGAGCTGGGCGCTCGTCCGGGGCGAATTGCGCAGGACGTTTACTTCAGCAATCCGGCGTCGAAAATGCGGCTGCTGGGCGCGGCGCTGACGACGCTGAAGCGGGAGGGCCGCATCGCGTGGCTCTGGGTAACGCATAGCGACATGATCCGGCTGGGTGCGGTGGAAGAAGACTGCGAAGGCATCGTTAATTATGCGATTGGGATTTCCGGGGTCGATGTTGCGGTGTTTCTGCGCGAGCTGCCGGACCACCGCGTGCGGATGAGTCTGCGCAGCAAGAGCAAGGTCCACGTGGCGGAAGTTGCGGAGCGGTTTGGCGGCGGCGGGCATGAACACGCGAGCGGCTGCACGCTGGAGGGCCCGCTCTATTCGGCGATGGATCGGATCCTTGATGAACTGCGGCGCGAGCTTCGGCCGCACGCGGTGATCGGCATCGCCTGATATCGATCGAACAAACCCTCTTCAGTTAGTCTGTCAGCGATGCTAAATTTCAAAAGATTTGTTGGTCGATTTGTGCTTGCGGGCGGCGTGTTGATGGCTGTGGGCGCGGGCGCCGCGGCACAGCGGGACTGGCCGGTGATGGGCGGTGCAGCGGGCAGGGGCCACTACTCCGGGCTGACGCAGATTAACCGCGACAATGTTTCGAAATTGCGGGAAGCGTGGCGCTACGATACGGGGGAAGAAGGCGGACTTGAAACTTCTCCCATCATCGTTGACGGCGTGCTGTATGCCTATACGCCGACGCAGGAAGTAATTGCGCTCGACGGCGCGAGTGGGAAGCTGCTGTGGGAATTCAAGTCCGGGATTCTGGGGCTGCAGGCCAACCGCGGGCTTGTGTACTGGAGCGATGGCAAGGACCGGCGCATTCTCGCCGGGGTGATGAATTTTGTGTATGCGCTCGATGCGACTACGGGCAAAGTGATTCCAGGGTTCGGCGACAATGGCAGGATCGATCTGCGAGAGAACCTGGGCCGCGACCCGAAGGTGCAATCGATCGCGCTGACCACGCCGGGCATTGTCTATAAGGATCTGCTTATCGTTGGCGGCCGTGAGCCGGAGTCGCTGCCGGCGCCGCCGGGGGACATTCGCGCCTACGATGTGCGCAGCGGAAAACTTCGCTGGACATTTCATACCATTCCGCATCCGGGCGAATTCGGCTACAACACATGGCCCAAGGATGCGTGGAAGTACAGCGGAAGCGCGAATAACTGGGCGGGGATGGCGGTCGATAGCGTGCGGGGAATCGTATACGTGCCGACCGGGTCGGCGGCGAGCGATTTTTATGGGGCGAATCGAGTGGGCGACGATCTGTTTGCCGACTCCCTGATTGCGCTCGATGCGGAGACGGGCAAACGGATCTGGTCGTTCCAGGGCGTGCGCCACGATCTGTGGGACCGGGATTTTCCGGCAGCTCCCGCGCTGTTGACGGTGAAGCGCGACGGCAAGGAAGTGCCCGCGGTGGCGCAGACCACCAAGCAGGGATATCTGTATGTCTTCAACCGGGTCGACGGCACGCCGCTGTTCCCGATTGAATATCGCAAATATCCGCCGAGCACGGTTCCGGGGGAAGTTGCGGCGAGCGAGCAGCCTTTCCCGACGAAACCCGCGCCGTATGCTCGGCAGTTGCTCACCGAGGACCTTCTGACGAATCGCACTCCCGCGGCTCACCAGTCGGCGCTCGAGCAGTTTCGCAAACTGCGCAGTGAAGGACAGTTTGTTCCGCTGAGCGTGGGGAAAGGGACGGTGGTGTTTCCCAGCTTCGAGGGCGGAGCGGAGTGGGGCGGTCCGGCGGTCGATCCGGAGACCGGGGTGATCTATATCAACTCGAATAATTATGCGTCGACGGGAACGATCGCCAAGCAGGAAAGCGGCAGCAGTGGACGGGCCGTGTATTTGAGTCAATGCAGCGTCTGCCATCGTGACAACATGGCCGGATCACCGCCGGAATTTCCGTCGCTGATCGATGTTGGCACTCGGCTTTCAGCGCAACAGATCACATTGAAAATTCACCAGGGCGGCGGCAGAATGCCGGGGTTTCCGAACCTGCAGGGCGAGGAGCTGAAGCTGCTGCTCGCATATTTGCAGCAGAGGGCCGGGAAGGATTTCGACAGCATTGGAGCGAGCCCGTCGCCCGTCACATATAACGTCACCGGCTATCACAGGTTTCAGGATGCGGATGGGTATCCCGCGACGGCTCCGCCGTGGGGGACGCTGAACGCGATCGACCTGAACACCGGAGAGTACGTCTGGAAGATACCGTTGGGGCAATATCCGGAGCTGGTTGCGCAGGGACTGCCCGATACTGGGTCAGAAAATTACGGTGGTCCGGTTGTGACGGCGGGAGGATTGCTGTTTATTGGAGCGACGGATTTCGACAAGAAATTCCGCGCGTTCGATAAAGCGACTGGCAAGTTGCTGTGGGAGACGACGCTGCCCTTTGCGGCGAATGCGACGCCGGCGACCTATATGGTGAAAGGCCGCCAGTACGTGGTGATCGCTTCGGGCGGGGGGAAACTGCTGAACCAGCGATCGGGCGGCATCTATATCGCGTTCGCGCTGCCGCGATAGAGCGGTTCTCGAGCCGCGCTCGTGATTCAGCATCGGGTTTGGTAGGCTGAATGAGTCTTCGTCTGCATTCTGTTGCAGGCCGGGTCTTTCGAAACTCCGTGACAGCAAACCGACGCGAAATATTGACGCAATACCTGCCGGGCGGAAGTTTCTGGCAGAAGCTCACGGCTGCTACCGTGGCCGAATTTGCAACGCTGATCGGCTTCACCACTTTTTTTCTGGGCTACGGGTTGATCCCGTACCTGGGCGGATCGGTGCTTGGGCTGGTGGGTGCGGATGAGCCGCGCTATGCCCAGGTCGCGCGGGAGATGCTGGCTCGGCACGATTACATTACTCCAGTGCTGTATGGAAAGCCGTGGCTGGAAAAGCCGGCGCTCTATTACTGGCGTGCGATGTTCTCGTTCAAGGATTTTGGCGTGCATGGCTGGTCGGCGCGCATTCCTTCGGCGGAATTCGCGTGGATCCTTGTATTCCTGATCTTCCTGCACATGCGCCGGTTCCGGCCGGGCGGGCAGCTGGACGCGGCGCTGATCACCGTCTCCTGCGCTGCAATTATCGGGTATGCGCGCGGCGCTTCGACGGACATGCAACTGGCGGCGCCGTTCTGTATCGGCATGCTGGGCTGGTATGCGTGGTATGAGACGGACAAGAAATTCTGGCTGTTCGATCTGTATTTTTTCGGCGGCGCGGCGACGCTGGCGAAGGGACCGGTGGCGCCTTTCATGGCGCTGGCGATCATTTTTCTGTTCGCGGCATTGCGCCGGGAGTGGTCTCTGCTGCGGCGGACGATCTGGTGGCCGGGAGTTGTTCTTTATCTGGCAATGGTGCTGCCGTGGTTTATCGCGGTGCAACATCGCAACCCGCAATTTGTGCGGGTGTTTTTCCTGGAACATAACCTGGAGCGGTTTGCCACGGATCGCTTCCGCCATGCGCATTCAATCTGGTATTACATTCCCGTAATGGCGCTGGCGTTGATGCCGTGGCTGGCGCTGGCGTGCAGCGCGATGTGGGACGCGATTCGCACATCGATCGACGAGTGGAAGGTGCGCCGCAACCCCGATCGCTACGTGGGCAATCCCCGCACCGGCGATGCCTTTCCGGAGTTCCTGGTGCTGTGGGCGATTTTCCCGGTGGTTTTTTTCAGCTTCTCCGACTCCAAACTGCCCGGCTACATTCTGCCCGCCGTTCCGCCGATCACCATTCTTTGCGGGGATTATCTGAATCGCGTTCGCAAGCGCGGGTTGCATGTCCGGCTGCTGGCGATCCACGCGCTGGTAGTTGGCGTGTTGGTGGCGGGCGTGCTGATGCTGCCGCAGATTCTGGTGCATCCGGGAACATGGCCGCCGGGCCGCGTGATCGTCTCGGCGGTGGTCGCCGGGGCGGCTGTGGCGCTTGCTGTTCTGGTGACGGTGCTGCGTTTCGGCACGGCGCGGCTGCGGATTGCAACCATGATTCCGGTGGCGTTGATCCTGGTGTTCCTGCTGGGCACGCACAATGGAGTTTTGCTCGATCAGAAATATTCCGCGCGGACGCTGGCGCATGAGCTAACCGGAATCGCGGACGCGCCGCACTTGGTGGCGGTATTCGAAGCGCGCCGCGATGTGCAATACGGGCTGGCTTTCTATCTGAATGAGAAGGTGCCGAACTATGAGCGCTCCGGGGTTCCAGCGCAGGCGCACCTGCTGGTCGTGCAGAATTATCCGCCGGGGCCCGAGCAGGCGAAGTCCAGAGCCGAGCTGCAAAAGCTGCTTGCCGGACGCGACTATGAGCCTCTGTTCGTATATCGTCCGCAGGATTTGACGGTTTACCGGGTCGATGCTCAAGCGCCGCCGGCGGACCGGTAAGGTCGGGCACCTCACTCGTTAAATCCATTTGCTGATTCAGTCTTTCGCATTGTGCGATGATGCCGTACACTCGCGCAATACGGCTTGTGCCCGCCCCCGCGGAATCGTTTTCAGCGAGTTCGCGAGCCGATACCGACCATGACCTCGGCATTGCAACTCGATTTTCTGGACCTCCGCCATTTTTCCGGCCAGCAGCTGCGACCGCTGCTGGATGAGGAAAGTGCGCTGTGGAGCAGCCGCCTGCGGTGGGACTATCGCAATTCCGCAAGCCTGGTGTTGCAATATGTCGAATCGCATCTGCTGACGGGATATGTGGCGCGTCGACCAGGGCCGGGTGTGCGGGTACATTTTCTGCGTCTATGAAAATCACAAGGCCGTCATTGGAGACGTGTTTGTATCGCGACGCAGCGTGGGGGAATCGGCGGCGCTGACGATTGAGGTGCAGCTGATCGAGCGGCTTCTTGAGACATTGCAGAACACTCCGGGGCTGACGCGCATTGAAGCGCAACTGCTGCTGCATCCGCATGGGCTGCATCACGAGACGTTTGAGGCGGCGGGATTTCGACTGTTTCCGCGGTTGTTTATGAACCTCGACTTACGCCAGCGGAACTCTTCCGACGGGCTCAATTCTTCCGCAGCAGGCGAGATCGAAGGGGCTGCGGGCGCGAGGTATCGCCCATGGATGGCTTCAGATTTCGAGCTTGCGCCGCAAGTCATCATCAACTCCTACGCCGGGCACATCGACAGCGAAATCAACGATCAATATCTGTCGACCAGTGGGGCGCTCCGCTTCCTGCATAACATTGTGCGGTTCCCGGGATGCGGGATTTTCGAGGAACAGTCGTCGTGGGTGTTGGCGCCGCCGGGCAATGAAAAGCTTTTGGCGCTGCTGCTTTGTTCCCGGGTAAGCGCGGGAGTCGGACATGTGACGCAGTTGTGCGTTTTGCCGGAGTATCAACGCCAAGGCGTTGGAAAAACGCTGCTGGAGCTCTGTTCGAATGCCCTGCGATCACGAGGCAGCGAGGCTATTACGCTGACGGTGACGGAGCAGAATACGGCCGCGGTCGCTCTCTACCAGGCGGCTGGGGTACAGGGTGCAGCATCGCTTCGATGCCATGTTGTGGGAGAAGCGGAATTCCTAGGCTGTCGGATGTCTAGTGATTGATGAGCCACATCAGCCAGCTGGCCGCGATGGTTCCGAGCAATAAAAAGGCTGAAACAGTAGATTCCATAGCGCACCATGGCGCGGGGTTCGGAGCGCTGTGTGATCCCAAACACGACGGAAGCAAAGAGCGCGAACAGCAGCACAGCGGTGAAATGCGAGGGCGTGTACATTACCGCTTCCTTCCAAGCTTCAGGCTGTGCGCATCGACGGCTGAAATAAAGTTGAGCAGGCCGGCGACGACGATGAACTTCGTTCCATAATCCGCCGTGACAACCTGCACAATATTCTGTCCCCACCCGAACAAAGAGGAGAGAAAGTAGAGCAGGCCGTTGCCCAGGTCGCCGATAAATCCGAGCATGTCGAGGCTGACCAGATCGGAACTGGGAGGATAGATTTTCCCATGCATGGCGAGCCCGAGCGCGAACATGGAGATGATGGAGACGAAGAGGAGAAGGGCGCGAATCCAGCGCCCCAGCAGCAGGTGGCCGAGCCCGGGCACCAGCCAGCCGGCGATCAAAACGATTCCGGCGGCAAACCCCTGCGAACCAGCTTCAGCGCGCGCGGCATTCTCTTTTGCGATGACTTTCGTGGGCATCAAGAACGAATATATCAGCGACGGATCGCGAGACAAACTCCAGGGGGCTTGAATGCGGGAGTCTTCTACCGGCTCCGGCGCGCCGCTCCGGCTAAATCCGAACGAGCTCGCGCTGCACGCGGCCGGTGACTCGCGCCTCTCCGGTGCGGGCGATCATGTCGACTTCGCTGCGAATTCCGAACTCGGGAAGATAAATTCCCGGCTCGACGGAAAAGCATGTGTTCGGCAGGATCAGGCGTTCATCGTGGGTTTCAAAGTTGTCGAGGTGCGCACCGTTGCCGTGGATTTCCGTCGCGATGTTATGCCCGGTGCGATGGGTGAAAAATTCGCCGAACCCGGCGGAGCGGATCACGCGGCGGGCGGCATCGTCGGGCTCCCAACCGGCGATGGGCCGGTTCGCCGCGAAGGCCTGCTCGACGATCTGGATGGCTGCGTCGCGGGCGGCGGCGACGGTCTCGAATACTTCGCGCTCGCGTGGACTGGGCTCGCGGCCGACGACGCCGGTCCAGGTGATGTCGTAATACACGCTGGCGGGAACATTCTTCCGCGCCCAGATGTCGATGAGGACGAAGTCTCCAGTCGTAATGGGTTGAGTGCGCTCCGCGGTCGGCTCGTAGTGGGAGTCCGAACTGTTTTGGTTGACGGAAACATTGGGGCCGTTTTCCCATACGAGATTCTCGCGGGCCATCGCTTCCTGGAGCCAGTTGACCATGGCAAACTCCGTCGGCGCATTGCCGGAGCGGACGCGATTTCCGATTTCGCGAAAGCCCTCGGCTAGAATCTTGTCGAGAGCGCGCTGAGCTTCGTAGTGGGTCGCGATCTGATCGTCACTGAGCACCGCTTCGAAGTGGCTGACCAGGTCGGCGGAGCTGACGATCTCCTTACCCATCCCGCGCAGAACTTCGATGGTGCCGGCATCGACGAGCGAGACATACATGATGGCGTTGCGCGGGGAATATTGCATGGCGAGTCGCGTGTGACCTGCGAGCATTGCTTCCAGTTGCGATTCCAGCTCCTGCCAGGTGGAGTAGACGGCTTTGCTGCCGGGAAGCGGGTCGAGCCTGCCCTGCTCGATGCGATGCACGAGCTTCTTCGGCTCGCCTTGTGCGGGAACCAGGTAGAACCAGCGCCGCGTGATGTGCAGCGAATCGCTGAGGCCGAGGATTCGATAGGCGAGCGGATCGCGGTGGTGATGATCGTAGAAGAGCCAGCCGTCGAGGTTGGCGTCCCGCAGGGCGGATTGGATTGTTTCGAGATTCATATGGACGTTTGATTGTAATCTCTGTGTTCGACCCCGGCGCAGGCGCCTGAATTTCACATGGGGAATGGGTTGCGATTACCATCACACCATGCACCTTCGAATGCAACGCTTACTCCTGGTGACCATTTTGCTGGCGGCTTGCTGCTGCCCGGCGGCACGCGCGCAAGAATTTCAGAGGATTGAAAAAAACTTCGCTGAGCACGTTACGGTGAAGACGCTGCCGAACGGGTTGACGCTGATTGTTTGCGACCGGCCGGAAGCGCCAGTGTTCAGCTTTTTCACTATCGTGAACGCGGGCAGCGTGCAGGACCCCAACGGCGAAACTGGCATCGCGCACATGTTTGAGCATCTCGCGTTTAAAGGGACGAAAGACATTGGCACGACCAATTATCCGGCTGAAAAAATCGCGCTGGCGAAGGTGGAGCAGGCCTATGCCGCCTATGATGCGGAATATCGGAAACGCGTGGGGCGTGATGCGACGAAGCTGGAGCGGTTGAAAACAGAGTTTGACGAGGCCACGGCGGCGGCTGAGAAATACGTGATCCCCAACCAGTTCACGCAGATTGCAGAACTGAACGGCGCAACCGGCGTCAACGCGGAAACCGGCGCGGATTCGACACAGTATTTCTGGAGCATGCCCGCGAATCGGCTGCAGCTATGGGCGTACATGGAGAGCGACCGGATCGCGAACCCGGTGCCGCGCGAGTTTTACAAGGAGCGCAGCGTGGTGATGGAAGAGCGCCGCATGCGCGTCGATTCGAACCCGATCGGCTACATGATCGAGCAGTTCCTGGCGACGGCGTATGTTGCGCATCCGTACCGAAATCCTGGAACCGGATGGATGTCGGACATCAGCCAGGTTTCGGCGACCGAGGCGGATGCGTTCCACAAGAAATATTATGTGCCGGCGAATATTGTGGTGACGGTCGTCGGTGACGTGACTGCGACGAAGTCGCTGCCGATGCTGGAAAGATATTTTGGCAGCATCCCCGGCGGTCCGCGGCCGATGCCGCTTGCCACCATCGAGCCGCCGCAGCACGCGGAAAAATCGATCACGTTGGAAGAGGCGACACAGCCCTTCTACATCGAGGGCTATCATCGCCCCGACTATTTGGACAAAGACGATTCGGTATACGACGCGATCAGCGACATCATGTCGAACGGCCGGACGTCGCTGCTCTATCGCAGCCTGGTGCGCGATCAGAAAATCGCCGCCGAAGCTGCCGGCTTCAGCGGATTCCCGGGTGAGAAATATCCCAGCCTGTTCGCGTTCTACGCCGTGCCCACACCGGGCCACACGCCGGAACAGATGCGGACCGCGATCCATGCAGAGATCGAGAAATTGAAGACACAGGACGTGACGGACGACGAGCTGGCGATGTTCAAGACGCGCGCGCGGGCGACGATTCTGCGCAGCCTGGATAACAACCAGGGACTGGCGCAGGAGTTGGGCACATATCAATTGCGCTATGGAGACTGGCGGATGCTGTTTGAACAACTGAACAAGATCGATGCGGTCAGCAAGGCGGATATCCGCCGCGTGGCGAACCAGGTGTTTGCCGCGAGCAATCGTACCTACGCGATGATCGAATTCACCCCGTCGAAACCTCCCAAGCCCAAGGCCGATGCGCCCGCGCAGCCGGCGAACCCAGCCGGCACCAAGGGCAAGCCTGCTCACCCGGCAACGAAAGGGGCCCGCTAATGCGCACCGGATTCCTGACAATTGCGGTGATCGCGTGTTTCACGGCCAGCAACTTAGCCTGCGCGCAAACGGCGGCAGGGACGACAACCCTCGGCTCCCGGGCACCGTGGACATCGTGGAAGAGCGTTCCGATTCCGCCGCTGCCAGCATTCAATCCGCAGCAGCCCACGCGGATCACGTTGAACAATGGCATGACGATTTTTCTGCAGGAGGATCACGAGCTGCCGTTCATCAAAGGGTTCGTGCTGATCCGCGGCGGCTCGCGGGATGAGCCTGCGGCAAAGACGGGTCTGGTCGATCTCTACTCGCAGGCCTGGCGGACCAGCGGCACCGCGAAAATGAGCGGCGATCAAATGGACGACGTTCTGGAGGCGAAGGCCGCGAAGATCGAAACCGATGGAGACGAAGAATCGACAACGATGACGTGGAGCAGCTTCGCGCAGGATTTCGACCGGGTATTTGGCATGGCTACCGATCTGCTGCTGCATCCGCAGTTCCGCGAGGACAAGCTGGCGCTCGCCAAGCGTCAGGAGGATACCGGCATCATTCGCAGGAATGACGACGCCGACCAGATCGCGGTGCGTGAGGCGCAGATGCTGGCGTATGGAAGGGACAATCCTTACGCGCGGGTGCCGGAGTTTGCCACGGTCGAGGCGGTTACGCTCGGGGATTTGACGGCCTGGCACAGTCGCACGGTTGCGCCGAACAATATGATTGTGGGGATCAGCGGCGATTTTAAAACAGCGGAGATGGAAGCAAAGTTGCGCTCGGCCTTCAATGGAATGCCGCGCGGGGAGAAGTTCGTTCCTACGCCGGTTACATTTCCCGGGCCTACCGCGGGCGTCTATCTGGCGCAGAAGAGCGATGTGAACCAGAGCAACGTGTGGATCGTGGGACTGGGCACGGAGCGCAACAATCCGGACTATTATGCGCTGAGCGTGATGAACACAATTTTCAGCGGAGGCTTTGGATCGCGTTTATTTCAGGCGGTACGGACGCGCCTGGGCCTGGCCTACTCCGTCTACGGCGCGTATGGCGCGAGCTACGATCATCCCGGAATGTTTTTTGTTGCAGCGGGAACGAAAAGCGACAGCACGGTGGCCGCAACCAATGCGATGATGGTGCAGATTCGCGATTTGAAAACCGATCCGCCGACGCCGACGGAACTGCGCAACGCCAAGGATCAGGTGCTGAATTCCTGGATCTTCCACTTCGACTCGCCGGAGAAGATTCTTCGCCAACAGGCGACGCTGGCCTTCTACAACTACCCTGCCGATTACATCGAAAAATATCGAGCCGGAGTTGAGAAGGTGACGGCGGCGGATGTTTCCAGGGTGGCGAATAAGTATGTGCATCCATCGAAGCTGGCGATTTTAGTTGTGGGAAATGCGGCGCAATTCGGCACGCCGCTCTCAACGCTGGGTCCGGTAAAGCAGCTGGATATTGCCATTCCCATGCCGGCTGGAATGGAGCCGCAGCCGCCGCAATAAATACTGCGAGAATCGTATTCGCTTTCCAGTCTGTTCGAGGTTCCTTACCTGGAGTGTGCAGCGGCGGGGCTGTTGACGGCAACGGACCGGACAGTTTGCGTAATCGCCGCCTCGCGGCTTTCCTGCGCCATCGCGGACCGAACTGCATCCCTGGTTTGCCCGAGGGATGTGGTTAACGCGTCCCTGGATACTCGGCGCACGATGGGGGCGGCAGCCCAGCGCAGACTGACCGGAATATCTCGACTCAATGCAACGGCCTCGACTTCCATATAGACGCCTCCGTCTTTTCCAACAAGCCGCGTGACGGCATACAGACGCCAGATATAGCCGTGGCCTGCGTCGGCCGGCATTTCGCACTGCTCGGACTCTCCGTATTTCCGAAGTTCCCGCAGGCGGGTGGTGTACCCGACGCCATACCACGTGCCCGGGCCGAGCTGAACGTAGGACGCTGTGTAGTCCGCGTCGAAAGCGATCTTCGACAGCACGGCCCTGTTGAGGAAGCGAACGCTGAACCGGTCCTCCGCGCCCGCCGGAGCCGAAGGACCGGTGATCAGGGAAGAATCGACGACGGTGGGCCGGTAGAACTGCTTGTACTCCGGATAGTCTCGAATGATTTTCAGGACGTCTTCAGTCCGCGCGCCGGGAATGAATACTGCTCCGATCCAGTGGTGAATAAGGCCGCCGGGAACACGCTTCGGCCCGTGTCCGTAAGGAGCAACGAGGATTTGCCCGCCACGCACTCGGAGTGCGGCGTCGGGCGCCGCATCCACCCAGAGAAAGGGCGCTGGTCCGTGCGTCCTTTGGTCCACGCGCGCCTGCATCTGTTTTAGGTAGCTGTCCCATGCACTGATCGTCTGCTGCTTCAGTGTCGCCCCACGGGCCAGGGGTGAGGAGAAGAGGATGAAAATGAGGCTTGCATATATATACAGTGCGGCGGGGTGAAGCGATCGGCGAGACATATACATAGCCCGTCCTTGGCAGTTCGCCGTGGTGGAGGGGCCAGAGGCTCGCTGCAGCCATAATCATTCTGGTTCTTTGATGGAGAGGAGGAGCAAACGATTCAAGAGCATTGCGAAGTGATTAGTCGCGTTCGGCTGGGCAAGGCCGCCCGCCCGACTGGTGCCGGTGAGTTTTGGCTTGCGTGGGAAATGCTACTGCTTCTCAAATTTCAGCGAAGCGGAATTGATGCAGTAGCGAAGTCCAGTCGGCTTCGGCCCATCTGGAAACACATGGCCGAGATGAGCTCCGCAACGCGCGCAGGTGGCCTCAACGCGGCGCATTCCGTGGCTGGTGTCTTCGTGCGTTTCCACAGCGGTGGGCGTGACGGGAATCCAGAAGCTGGGCCATCCGGAACCTGACTCGAACTTTGTGTCGGAACGGAACAACTCCGCATCGCAGGCGACGCAGTGGTAGATTCCGTCATCGTGATTCTTGTAGAGAGCGCCGGAAAACGCCGGTTCCGTTCCCTTCTGCCGCGTCACATAATATTGTTCGGGAGTAAGCTGCTGGCGCCACTCCGCATCTGTCTTTTGGATTTTTGGTGCTGCTTCCGCGCGATCGTCCATAGGTTACTCCTGACAATCCAGACTAGCAGCCGCGTAGAGTGGATGCATGGCAGCATTGTCGCTCCTGAGAGATGCGAAGTTTGGCACTGCGCGGGTGGATTGATATACTCACCGAGAAGCATTCCATTCTTCAATTCTTCCACTCGTGTGCAGAGTTCCCTCCCGGAAAATCTCCACGGCCAGGTAGCTCAGTGGTAGAGCGCGGCCCTGAAAAGGCCGGCGTCGGGGGTTCAATTCCCTCCCTGGCCACCACTTCTCGGGTTCACGCGAGAGCCACGGGGTGAAGCGGATCCCACCCATCAAAAACACGCTTATGCACGCTGCTGATCCTGGTACGCCATCGTGAATCGATACTGGGGAGATTCCCACAGAATCTCTGCGATTTTTGGTGCCACGAAACCGAACAGAAGCATCCTACTGCGAGGAGGGAAACAGATGAGCAGTCACGAGAGTAAAGAACCCGTGGATCAGGAGGCTTGCCGTTCGCTGACGGATGATGAGATCGTCACCGAACGCGGGCTGTCGAGAAGGTCGTTTGTGACGGCAGCCGGTGTGTTTCTGACAGGCGGGGCGATGGCCCTGCTGACAGGCCGGCACGCTCTTGCCCAGACAGGCGATCCGAACCAACCACCGCCGCCCGATCCGAACAGACCGGCTGACCCGAACAGACCTACCGATCCGAACGGCGCACCCGCCGATCCGGACGGCAAGAAGCATCACCATCGCCATCACCATCATCACCATGCGCCGCCACCGACGGACCCGAATGCTCCGCCGCCACCGCCCGACCCGCACTAAACAGGGTTTCGGTTTGGCTGCGTTCGCGTGCCATTGATGGTGTACGCCTGGAGTGTTGATTCGTGCCTGAAACCTTGTCTGTCAGTGCAAACCGGCCTTCCGCCGCGGAGATGACCGCGGCGGAAGGCTCATCGTTTGAGTGGCTTATCCATCCGACGGGCGAAGAGACCTTCTTCGCGGAGTATTGGGAGCGCAGCACGCTTGTGGTTCACCGCGAGCAGCCAGATTATTTTTCCGGCCTTCTAACCCTGGACGAAGTCGATCATGTCCTGACAACCATGGGTCGTCGATATCCTGAGGTGATCCTTAAGGACGCCTCGCGAAAACTGACGGCCCAGGATTACACGACGGATGGTGCGACTCTCGACATTGCGCGGGTGTGCCAGCTTTTTGGCGAAGGATCGACCATTACGCTGGCATACTTGGACACCGTGCTTCCCAAGCTGACCCGGTTTTGCAGAAGCCTGGAATCTGAATTTAGTTGTCCGTGCCAGACAAACATCTATTTGACACCGCCGGGCGCCCAGGGGGCCCGAACGCATTACGACACGCACGATGTTTTCGTGATGCAGGTGGCAGGCTCAAAAGACTGGACAATCTTCAACACTGCTGTGGAACTGCCGCTCGCCGGGCAGGAGTTTGACGCCGAGGCCCACCCAATTGGAGCTCCAACTTTGCAGTTCCGATTGAACGCCGGAGATATGGCGTATGTGCCTCGGGGAGCTCTCCATGAGGCGCGATCGACGGACGAGACTTCCCTGCACATTACGGCTGGAGTCCTGCGCTATACCTGGGCGGACCTGCTGCTGGAGTTTGTAGCCGGGGCAAGTTTGAACGATGTGGCGCTGCGCAAGGCCTTGCCTCCGGGGTTTGCTCGCTCGGAGTTCGATCGCACCGCTGCTCGCGAGACACTCCGGGAGCTTTTGCGTCGCGTCGCCGATCACGGCGACTTTGACGGTGCGCTCGATTATTTCGTAGACAATCTCCTGGTGTCATGCCCGCCTTCGCTACGCGGCCAGATGGCGCAGGTTGCGGGTCTGAAGCGCGTCACGATTGACAGCATTGTGGCAGCTCGAGAGGCCGTGATCTGGCGCGTCGAGACGGAGGGCGACTCCGTCGTGGTCCGTTGCGCGAATCGGAGGATCAAGTTTCCAGCGCATGCCGCCGACGCGGTGCGTTTCGCGCTTGGGCGACGGCGATTCCAGGTGCGCGATCTGCCGTCCGGCCTGGACGATGAAGGGAAACTTGCTCTTGTACGCAGATTGATACGAGAGGGTTTACTGATGGTTGTCGCCGGCTGAGATGGCGGCCGATTCTTCGGGACTCGCTTTTACGTATCGGCCCTTTATGAAATTCGCTCTCCTCGTGAGACTGTCAGCAGCGCACATGCGCCTGCGCAGATCGGGAGCAGGCCTAATCCTAAAAATACCGGCTCGTAGGAATAGTGATCGATCAGTCTTCCTAACAGCAGCGTCGTCAACATGCCGCCGACGCCTGCCGCTGCTCCGGAGAAGCCCACGGTAGTGGCCACCGCATCCGCTGGAAACATGTCGGAAGGCAGGGTAAGAACATTGGCCGCCCAGCAACTGTACGCAAAGACCACGAAGCTGATGAGGCCGATGGCCCATGCGGGATTACCGCAGAACCATACGCCTGCGCCGAAGGCCATGGCGGCGGCGCTGAGCAGCATTACGCGAAGCCGCGCCCGGACGGCCGGAACCCCGCGGCGGATGAGCGCACCGGAGAAGGACCCGCCGGCGAAATTGCCGAGCCCGGCGGCGAGAAAAGGGATCCACGCGGTGAGGCCGATGATGCTCATCGAAAACCCTCGAACGCGACTTAGATAGTCCGGCAGCCAAAAAATGTAGAAGAACCAGATGGAATCGCCGAAGAAGCGGGCCAGAACCACACCCCATACTCGGACGTCGCCGATGAGAGATGCGAGCGGCGTTCGCGATGCGGTGAGGTGTTCACTCGATCCGGTTTTTGTTTCGGTGCGGACCGGGTAGAGGAGCAGCCACGGGATCAGCCATAGAAACCCGATTACTCCACACACTACAAAAGCAGTTCGCCATGAATATCGGAGAGCGAGGTGGGTTACCAGCAGGGGCGCCAGCACGGCTCCGACTGCTGAACCGGAATTGAAGTATCCAACGCCGATGGCTCGCTCGCTCGGCGGAAAACATTCCTGGATTGCTTTGACCGAGGTTGGCCAGCTTGCCGCCTCCCCGATGCCCATCAGCAAGAGGGTCGCGCCAAGCTGCACCATGGAGTGCGCTGTGGCCGCCGCTATACCCGCAGCCGACCACCACATCATCGCAACCAAGAGCGATAACCTTGGGCCCAGCCGATCGATTACGCGGCCCACAAAGAGCTGGGTAATGGTGTACCCGAGCAGAAATGCCGTGACGATATGCGAGTAGCCTGTCGCCGTCAGTCCAAGATCGCGACGCAGGATGGGGGAAACCAGCGCAAGGACTTGGCGATCGAGATAGTTCAGCAGAGTGGCGATGAAAAGCAGGGTGGCGATGGCCCAGCGCCGTCGCTCCAGAATTTTCTGTTGGCGGTCAGAATTCAATGCCGGCACCGCCATCTGCTGAGAGGACCACTCCATCTAGAAATGCCGCTGCCGGCGAGGTGATGTTGACGGCAGCGGCGTTAACGGCTGGGGGCGAGGCATGCATAGATGTCAGAATTCATCGTAAGCAATTTGACTTGCAGATACGCCGATTTGCGTGAGCATTCTGGTGCAGGCTTTGATCATCATAGGCGGGCCGCAAAGATAAAATTCGACCGCGTCAGGGTTGGGGTGCTCGCTCAGATATTTCTCTAATACTACTTCGTGGATGAAACCGGTATGACCGGCCCAGTTGTCCCCAGGCAACGGGGATGAGAGGGCGAGATGAAAGTCGAAGTTGCGGTGTTTCTCCGCGAGATTTTGGAAGTAGTCGTCGTAAAAGACTTCCTGCCTGGAGCGCGCCCCGTACCAGTAGCTGATCTTGCGAGCCGTCTGCTCCGTCTCCAGAAGATGCGATAAGTGGGCACGGAGAGGCGCCATGCCGGCGCCCCCGCCAATGTATACCATCTCCCGTTGCGTCGGCTTCATGTGGAAGTCGCCGAAGGGACCGATACCGGAAACGAGATCGCCGGGTTTCAGGTTGAAGATGTAGCTGGAGCCGACACCGGGAGCGCAGTCCTGCCCTATGGGCGGAGTGGCGATGCGGACATTGAAACGTAGCGCGTCCTCAGTCCGCCTGTTACTGGCGAGAGAATAATTGTTGCGTTGACCGGACCTGGGATTGTGCGCGACGAGGTCGAAGATGTGCTGGCTTTCCCAAACAGAAGCGTACGGTTCGGGAATCTCGAAATCACGGAAGCGGATTGTGTCGTAGGCCGGGATGTCGATCTGCATGTAATCCCCGGGGGTGAAGGCGAGCTTATCGGTGAGATCAATGGGCTCGAGGACAAGTTCTTTGATAAAAGTAGCGACGTTGCGATTGCTGAGAACGCGGAGCCGATAGGTTTTTGGCACACGCGCGCCGGCGCCGCCGGGTCGGGCCAGGTTTATGTAGAGAAGACCGTTGCGTTCCTCGATCGGGTAGGTTGCCAGACCGCGGCAGACGGGAGCGCGCGCAGGTGAGCCATCGACTAGGTTGTATCTCCCATTGTGCTTGGGGCATTCGATGATGCCATCCTTCACCAAGCCTCCGGAGAGATGGACGTTCCCGTGGGTGCAGATTCCGTCGGTGGCGAAGAGACTGCCCGCTTCGTTGCGATAGAGCGCGTAGGTCTTCTTTCCATAGTCGAAGCGGACAACATCAGCACGGCGCAGATCGGCGGCGGCACACGCTTCGATCCAACCTTCCGTATCCGGGTTGAGAGCCGAGGAGTGGGCGCGTTCGTTGAGCCGGGCCTTGGGCGTGGGGAGTTGGCGCTTGACGAAATATGCGGGATCCTCGATCTGCCGGAGCAGAGCAGGAACGATTTCGCGCCAGGCGGCAAAGAGGCTTGGATAGGGTGCGGGACAGTCGTCCTTCACCGCGTCGTGCAACTGGGGAAGAGCGTGGAACGGCACCAGGGGGTACATGTGGTGCTCGACGTGGTAATTCATGTTCCAGTAGAGGAACCGGTTGATTGGACTCATGTACACGGTTCGACAATTGAGGCGATGGTCGAGAACGTTTTCCGCCATGCCGGCATGCTGCGTCATTCCATAAACGACACCGAGCCAGTTGCCGAAGAGATTCGCGAACCCGACCAACATTAACGGGAGAAGGCTGCGGCTATAGATGGAGCGGCCGATCACAACGGCGTAGAGGGCAACATAGATGCGCGCGTTGCGGTGGATCTTAGGAAACTCGGTTTCTGGAATGTATGTTTTTTCCTCCGGAGTGATACGGCCGAGACTGTGAACCAGAATGGCCTTGAAGTATTTCGGATATGCAACCATGTTGAAAAACTTCATGACGATGGCTTTTACATCCGGGGGGCGAGGCACAGCTATTTCGGGATCGCGTCCGACGATGATGGTGTCGCTGTGATGGCGAGTATGGCTCCAGCGCCACACAGTGGACTCCCGCATAACCATGAACGAAGCGATTTCGTAGAGAGCATTGTTCATCCAGTCGGTCTTGAACGCGGTGCCGTGGCCGCTCTCGTGCCAGCGAGAATCGGAGGTGGAGGCATAGAGCACGCTGTAGACGATATAAGGGACGATGGCCCACCAGCTGCCCCAGAGAAGACAGGTGGCGTAGGCAGTCCCGAAGATAAGAGCAAACCAGAGAAGAGTGTTGCGGATCGCCGGCCCATCGCGGCGTTCGAGGAGCTTGCGCATGGTCTCGCGCGGCACCGGACACTGGTACCAGTCTGCTTCGGCGAGACCTTTCTCAATGGCGAGCGTGGAGTTTACGCCGGTCAGACTGTAGTCGAGGTTGAGGATAGGCTTTGAGACGGCGGCTGTGTGGTGTCTCATGATCGAAATCCTGCGGAAGGCGCGGTGTTGGCCTGCGCCGAGGCCCAAGCCTGGCGGCCAAGATGCGTCAGAATTCGTGACTGGGCGGTACGGTTGAAAGTCTCCGTACGGTCCGCGGCCACGCAGGCGTACGGGGGAGGACCGAGCTCGGGCTCGAAAAGAAAGACCGCATCGGCGGGTGCATCTATCAGCCAGAGCTGCATCGCCTGTTGCCACAGAGATTGAATGACGGACGTAAAAGCGAAGGGGTCTTCGGCGGGAACCTGAATGGACTGGCCATTCGATATGCGTCCGTGGATGAGGGCAGTGCGAGCCAGCAAAGGTGCGAGGTGAGCATGGAACAGGGTTTCGGATCCGCCCAGAGTTTCGCCCGCCACGATGTAGTGTGAGAGGTCCAGCGCGATCACAATCTGTGGAAGTTGGGCGAGTATCTCCGATGTGCGGAAGAGGTCCTGTGTGAGACGGCCCCGATGCGTTTCAAGCAGGAGGGGAATGCCCAAGGCATCGGCCTGAGATTGAACCTCGCCTATGAGATCGACGGCTTCACTGGTGGCGAGGTAGGCATGGCCAAGATGCAGGTTGAGAGCGATGGCTTGAAACTCTACGGCGCGCTGAAGGAAAATGATTGCCTCGTTCGCAGAGACTGCCCATCCTTGAGCGATGAGCTTCAGAGGGAAGGCGTTGAGCAGGGCCCTGGTTTCGACTAACCGCTCCTCACGAATACCCACTTCAAAGTATTCGAATCCCTGGAAGCAAGCTTCTTCAAGCGACTGGGCAGTGGGGATCTCGCGCTGTGTGAGTGCCCAAAAAGATTGCGCCAGTCCGAGTGCCGGAGTCTTGCCTCCTGGGTTAGCGAGAAAGTACTTCGAGGTTGAGACTTTAGACATAATGCGCACGAGGGTGTCACCCTCAAGTCTATGCACCACGGAACGATTGCAATACTAGATAATTCCAATAGTGTCGATTGGTTATGCCGATTAGCGGGGGAGAGTGCTTGCTTCGGCCCGCTAGTTCCGAAGGAGGTTGCGCGTCTATTCAGCAGGTGCATAGTTGACGGGGGGTTTTGCGACCTGCTAGACGTGTGCAACGGGATATTGTTGCGAATTTCTTTGTGCCTAGACACTGAGGATGTTCGCAATTTGATCGATAGCAAAGGGATGATTGTCGGCTAATCGTTGAGACCGATGAAGAGGATCGCCGTAGTCAGGACATTTCCATGTGTTGGGGAGTGCTACTCTGGGGTACAAATCACGTGCCTGGATATTGCCTAGCGTGGATCGGTGGGATTCGCGTGAGCGCCGGGGGAGGCAGTGGAACCAGTGGAATCAGTCGAGCAGGTTGACGCCCAGCTTATAGAGCGGGCGCCGTCGCGAACGGCGGGGCATGTGCGCTGGGTGATCTGCGCCATGCTGTTCTTTGCGACTTCAAAGAATTACATGGACCGCCAGGTACTGGGTATTCTGGCGACCGAGCTGCAGACGAAAATCGGTTGGAATGAGGCGCAGTACGGGTACATGATCGGCGCCTTTCAGGCTGCGTATGCCGTGGGCATGTTGTTCGCCGGATGGTTCATCGATCGCGTGGGCACGCGTGTTGGCTATGCGTTGATGATGTTTGTCTGGAGCCTGGCTTCCGCGGCGCATGGGCTGGTTTCGACCGCGCTTGGCTTCGGAGTCTGCCGCTTGTTTCTGGGAGTCGGCGAAGGCGGGAATTTTCCGGCCGCCATCAAAACGACTGCTGAATGGTTCCCGCAGAAAGAGCGCTCGCTGGCCACGGGCATTTTCAACGGGGGCACCAATCTAGGCGTGATCGCAGCGGCTTTGCTTGTTCCGTGGATTGATATTCATTATGGTTGGCGTGCGGTGTTTCTATTTACGGGCGCGCTGGGGCTGGTTTGGCTCGTGTGGTGGTGGACGAGCTATCGCCCCCCGGAACAGCATCCGAAACTTTCGAGCGGAGAATACGCGTACATTCGTGCGGGTCAGGTAGCCGACGATGTCGAGGCGGCTGCGGCCGCTCCTTCCTGGCGAGTGTTATTGGGCAAGCGGCAGACCTGGGCATTTTCCATTGCGAAATTCTTGACCGATCCGATCTGGTGGTTCTATCTATATTGGCTGCCAAAATTTCTCGAGCACCGGTATCACGTCAATCTGACCCATATCGGTCTGCCGTTAATTACGGTCTATTTGATCTCGGACGTAGGCAGCGTGGCCGGAGGATGGATGCCGGCATTTCTGGTGCGGCGCGGCTTCACGGCAACCCGGGCGCGGCTGATTCCGATGCTGATCAGTGCATTCTGCGTGCTGCCGGTGATGTTCGCCGGATACGCGAGATACGAGTGGGTGGCGGTGGGCGTGGTGAGCGTGGCGGCCGCGGCGGCCCAGGCCTGGTCCTGCAATCTGTTCACTACAGTTTCGGATATGTTTCCCGCGAGCGCAGTAGGCTCTGTGGTTGGGGTGGGCGGCATGGCGGGCTCAATTGGCGGAGTGGTGATGGCGACCGCGGCCGGCCAGGTATTGGAGTGGACGGGCAGTTATGCGCCGCTGTTTCTGTATTCAGGGATTGCGTACCTGTTGGCGTTTGCGCTGCTGGTGATTCTGGCGCCGGGATTGCCTAGGGTGAATGCCATCGCCGGAAGAAATTAACGCAGGGAAGAAAAGGATCAGGAGACTCGGACGATTGTGGCGGAGAAAAATAAACAGCTGAATGTGCGGGCCGGTGAGTCTTGCAAATGGGATCTGGTGAGCCTGGGAGAAGTGATGTTGCGGCTCGATCCGGGCGATGAGCGGGTGGCGACGACGCGGAATTTTCGCGCCTGGGAAGGCGGCGGGGAATACAACGTTGCGCGCGGCCTGCGTCGGTGTTTTAACCTGCGCACCGCGGTTGTCACGGCGCTCGCCGATAACCCCGTCGGCCGGCTGATTGAAGACATGATGCTGCAAGGCGGCGTCGATCTTTCGCATCTGCACTGGGCGCCCTATGACGGCGTGGGCCGCACCGTGCGCAATGGATTGAACTTTACCGAGCGTGGCTTTGGGGTGCGCGCGGCGCTTGGCTGCTCCGACCGCGGCCACACCGCCATCTCGCAGATGCAGCCCGGGATGATCGACTGGGATGAGATTTTTGGCCGCGAGGGAGCGCGCTGGTTTCATACCGGCGGAATCTTCTGCGCGCTTTCTGAAACGCTCCGCTGGTGGCGCGCGAAGCGATGGAGGCCGCGCAGCGGCATGGGACGATCATCTCCTACGATCTGAATTATCGCGACTCGCTTTGGAAATCGATTGGCGGCAAGAAGCGCGCCTGCGAAGTGAACCGCGAACTGGCCGGGCTGGTCGACGTGATGCTGGGCAATGAAGAGGATTTTTCCGCCGCGCTGGGATTTGAAATCAAGGGCGTCGACGAGAATATTGCCGAGCTGGATACGGCGCACTTTCGCGCCATGATTCAGCAGGCGCTTGCGGCAGTATCCGAATTTTCGCGTGGTGGGAACCACGCTGCGCCACGCCAAAACAGCGACGCGCAATGACTGGAGCGCGATCTGCTATTACGACGGCGAATTTTATGAAGCGCGTCCCGATGCCCGATCTCGAGATTTTCGATCGCGTTGGCGGCGGGGATTCCTTTGCTTCCGGGTTGATCTATGGATTCCTGATGGGCAAAGGCCCGCAATGGGCGGTTGATTGCGGCTGCGCCCATGGAGCGCTGGCGATGACCACGCCGGGCGATACGACGATGGCGACGCTGGATGAAGTGGAGCGGCTGATGCGGGGCGCGGGCGCGCGCGTCGTGCGATGACAAGCTTACGGAGATGAGGGCGGCGAACAATCCAGAAGGCGATCCCGGAAGCACATCCGTAGGACGTCAATTGCAAGCACCCCCCCCACCTTCTCGATCGGTCGAGATTGGAATTGGTGCAATGTTGGAGCCTACTCTCCGGTAGTTAAGAAGTTCACAAATGGTGTTGATCTAAAAACTCATCCACCTCCTCGTGTCCCCTGTCCTGAACTAGGATTAGCTTGGCAGATCCACCAAGGCTCCGATAACGGCGGACAAATTCGGCGGCATTCTCTTGGAGTGGAACGACATTATCATTGTTCCCGTGAATTAGAAGTACAGGCACATGGGCCTTTGCTAATGCAGACAGAAGGTCGACGGGATTGTGCTGCTTTAGCTGTGCGACCAATTCCTGCTCAGTCATGCCGTACGCTTTGGAGGCAATTGCGAGACCCGGATAGCTGCGCAAATCACACACGGGGTAAATCCCGACGACTCGCACAACTTCATCGGAATGTAGAGCAGCCCAATTGAATAGCATCAGACCGCCGCGGCTCTGCGGCAGAAGCACAGCCCTGCGGGAGAGATCGAAACAGCGATTAAGAAGATCATGAAATTCTGCGTAAAGCCGCGTTCCGTCGACGCTTCCATACGACTCTCCTACATCGATGGATGCAAACGCCATGCCTGCGCTCAGCACATGTTGAATGATAAATTCATGGTGTTCATTCGGTTCGCCAGGCACCATTGGAGCAAACCATACCCAGCCGAGTGGACTCGCAGATCGCGTCTTCTCCGGCAGGAGAAGTAAGGCATCATGCTCATCCATAGTGAATTTGACTTCTTTCCCTACCACGTTTCCTACCTTGTACTGAGTGGGTTGCGCCCGAAAATAGGAAGAACACGGAAGCTCGTCAGGATTGCCTACGTGATCCGCGATCGGTTGGCCAAATACACGTGGTATGCATGTAAGCAATAAAAGGATTGGTGTCAGTGAGACGATAAAATACCTGTGTACCGTGCGCTTTTTTGCCATCAGCACCACCTCCAGTTTGTGCCAGCGTCGTGTGGCTATAGACATATTTCTTCTGGCCTAATTATTAGGATTCGAAGCCTGTCGACACGTAGTCGGCAGCTTGCTGCTTGACCGCGGTGTAGGCGTTATGGACAAGGGGCTATCCATGTCGCAAGATTCGGATGACGACAATTTGCAGTGTCGGCGCGGATCTGGAGACGATGACCATCTTGTTCCAATCAATGCTGATATTGTTGTTAGGCTTCGCTGTGGGTTGCGCCTGCACCATCGAAACAGAAATAAGCACCGCCAGCAAGAGTAAATGCCGGATGGAATTGCATGCTCGAGAGTTTCGATCTTTACCTTAGCTGTATTCATAGACTCAGGCCGGGTTCGGTGATCCTTCTTTCGCTCTGAGAATCATGGTGTCTGGATAATTCCCGTCGACACGTCGATGCTCCAAGGCTGCGGTTTCGGAAGAATAAGCTTGCCGTTTCCTATGTCGAGCGGCATCCAGAGATAGCGCGAATTCTGTAGTTGCTGCGGCTTCCATATATCGCCCATGTAGATCACGGCAGTCTTACTTGACCCTTTCACCTTGAACAGCATCGTCGATTGCGAGCCGTATGTATTCGTCTTCGGTGGGGCGATATTGGCGAACGCCGACCACGGTCCATGGAGGCTATGAGAAGCAGCGTAGACATTCGGATTAGGACTCCAGCCCGTCATGTGCGAGCCAATTACGTAGTACCAAGCTCCCAAATGCACTAATGCACCTGCTTCCAGCGGTGCAGGCACGAAGCTCGTAACTTCCTTGACGCCAAGATAATCGTCGTTCAGCTTTGCGATAAAGAAACCCTTAGTCGGACGCGACTCGAAAATCAGATAGGCTTTCCCATCGTCGTCGATGAATTGCCCGATGTCGCGGCTCTCCTGATTGAGTGGCCGAAAACTGCGGACAAACTTATAGGGCCCACTTACGTTCCGGCTTACGGCGATGCCCACTTGTGCAAACTGGGTGACTTTATCGGTATCAGAATCGAGGTGAAAGTACATTACGAACCGTTTTGTCCGCGAGTTGTAGTACACCTTGGGGCGCTGCACCACCCAGTTAGTCCCCAGATTGTACGGATCGGAAAGCTGGAGTGCATCTCCACGATAGGTCCAATGAATCAGGTCTCGGGAGGAATAGCAGGAGACGTAGCGCTTGGCGGGATCTTTTCCCAGCGTGTGATCCGCACCGAACCAGAAGAACTTACCGGCAAAGAGCAGCATGCCACACCATGTGCCTGAATTGGTATCCCCCGTGTATCCTTCCATACCTTACCCGGTTGGATAAGACACGCGCAGGACTGAGCCGGGCAACTGGCAATGCAAGAAAGGAGAGCCAAGGTGCTCGCATAGCGCAAAACCCGGCGTAAATACCGCATACGATTGTCTCCGATACTGCCAGACTCAAGAGATAGGCTTACTGCGTATTTTGCTGACGGTCTCCCATTGGGCGCGCTGACATCGTTGTGGCGGGAGACCCTTTACGATCTGTTCAAGATCATCTACGACCATCTCTCCCATCCGTGGCCAGATTTCAGGAATATTGCCCGACCGATGGGCTTGCAGCAGCGTGTTTGGGGTGCGACGTGCGCGATGGCCAGGTGGAATTGGCTCCTCCGGCCAGACGTCAATGGCAGCGCGAATTCGACCGGAGGCAGCGGCATCGAGCAACGCGTCGAAGTCCACAATGCCGGCCCGGCTCGCAAGCACGACAATGGCGCCCTGCGACATCCGCTTGAAATAGCTGCCGTCGATCTGTCCAGCATTTTCTGTCGTCGAAGCAGCCAGTAGAAAAACGACGGAGGAGCGGCGAAAGCATTCGTCGAGCGACGCCGGAATGACGCCGGCTTCCCGCAGCACGGCGGGGTGGATCCAGGGATCGCAGACCAGAATCTCACCGCCGAAGGCCTTCAATAGCGGCAGGAGAGCCCGTCCCAGGTTTCCGAACCCGACCAGACTGACTGTCTTGCCGGAGAGGAGGAAGGAATCCTGGTTATCGCCTCTGCCATACAACTTTTCCTGCCCGGCGCGAATGGACGCGTCCGCTTCGTGAATTCTGCGCGCCGAGGCCAACGCCATCCCTAAAACCATCTCCGCTACGGGCTTTGCGAACACCGGGCCGGTAGATAAAACCGGAATTCCGCGACGGTGGCACTCTTCGTAGTCGATGTTGGGCTGGAAGTTTCCCTCGACATTGAAAATTACTTTTAACCGTGGCGCCCGGTCCAGCCGCTCTTTCGGCAACGCGGTCTGGCCGATGAGCGCGATCGTCTGCGGCAGATGCCGGTCGATATACTCGTCGGGAGCCGGCGAGTCCTGGTGAGAGATTACATCGCCGAGAGCCTGGAGCCGAACCATAGTTGGCGCGTCAAAAATTACATCGATCCGGCGGGGATGAGGGTCCAGCAGAATCAGAGGGCGGGGCACGGAATTCATATCTGGTTCTCCATTGCACGTCTCGGACGAGGTTCGAATGCTCGCGGTCACGAAAGCGTCCTGACTATTCTGAAGCTTCTAGTCGGTATCGCATAGCATTTCAAATGGTTCGTGGATATCGATAGCTTGATTCTGAATACATGAGTCGTAGATGCTTCGAACAATCTGCAACGCGTGATAGCCATCCACGCCCGAGCACGACGGTCGCCGGCCAGCCTTGCACGCTTCTCCGAACTCCAGAAACTGTCGCTCGAAGGAAACCACCGAGATCGCCATGGGAGAAGAGGAAGCCCCGGAGGCAGGCTGAGGGGCAATCGGAGCGGCCTCGCCGGTGTCATTCTGCACATCCCATGCGGTCAAGTTATCGCCGGTGATAATGGCTGTTCCTTTGGTGCCGCTGATTTCCAACCTTTCGGGATACCCGGGCCACAGCGCGGTGGACGCCTGAATCACGCCGGTCGCCCCGCAGGAGTAACGAAGCAGCGCACTTATGGAATCCTCCGACTCAATGTTATGAAGCCCTCCAAGCTGCCAGTACCCGACAACCTGATTTACGGCGCCTATGAGATATAGAAGCAGGTCGACCTGGTGAATACCCTGGTTGATAAGTGCTCCTCCACCTTCTCCAGCCCAGCTCCCCTTGATCGGCCGACTGTAGTACTCCGGGAATCGATACCACTTTACGTACGCATCGGCCTGGAGAATTTTGCCAAGCCTTCCGTTGGATATCGCCTTCTTCAGAAACATAACGGAGCTGTCGAACCGGTGTTGGCTTACTACGCCAAGCTGGATACCCCCCTGATCGGCAGTGACAATCATCCGGCGCGCTGTTTCTAAGGTGGTGGCTATTGGCTTCTGCACAAGCACATGCTTCTTACTCCTGGCGCATAGCTCAACTATCGGCAGACGATAATTCGGCATTGTGCATACATCAATGTAGTCCACGTCAGGATGCTGACACAGGCTCTCGACCGAATCGACAAACTTCGCACCCGTTGCCTCAGAGAACCTGCGACCACTCTCAACCGACCTGTTTGTGCATGCGGTGATCTCAAACCCGATATTCTTGTAGGCCTCGGAATGCTTATATGAGATTGCTCCCGTTCCAATGATTCCAACCCGCATGTAAACCTCTTATTCTCGATCCGATATTCGTGGCGACAGAAGGAGCGACTTCTTCCAGGGTAGCAAGGGGTTGAAGGAGCAATATAGGCGGCGGATTGCCCGTGAGACATGGCCGTACTGCTGGATTGCTGCCTACCACTTCGCAAAGCATCTCAGAACGTAAGGTCAGCGAAGGCCACGCGACGCATCTTCACCGTCAAGATAGATAGCTACCAGATCATAGGTCTCGAGTTCTGGGATAACGATTTCGGAGCCACCGCCGCGCACCTGAACTTCTGCTTTCGTCTCGCCAAGATGGTCCGGTGACAGGATTTCGACCTTCTCAACGGGCGCTCCCACCTGGACGTGAACCCCCTTCTCCTTTGTTGCCGGTAGTTCAAAAGATGCAATACAACGCGCTTATACGCGGGTTGATACGCCACATTGGAAAGAGTGGCGTCCGGAGCCTCGACATGCACGAGTTCCGATTGTTTTAAGAAGCGCCGAACCAATGACATCATTCCCTGCGGCTGAATGGAGTTCGGCAGATAGACAACCGATCCTGCTCCTCTCGAATGTGTTTCCATCGTGGTGGGAATCTCGCGCTTTGATATTCCGAGAAGCGTCCCTAGTCCGAAGTCCTGTTTTGCTGACGTAGGACCGGATAAAAAAAGCGATGCGTCCTGAACCGCGATCAGTGTGCCGCCGTCTTCCCGCACCCATTTTGCGAGAATCTGGCACCACTGCTCGCTGAGAGGATTTGTGTTGGGCAGAACAATGACCTTATATTGCTTCAGGTTTTCTTCGTGCGGAACCTGGTAGTTAAACAGCACGTCATAGTTTAAGTTGTGCCCCGAGAGTTGGTCCAGATAGGGAACCACGGTATCGGTTGTATCGCTGAGGATGGCGACGCGCGCTAAAGATTGCGGATTAGTGTAGTACTGTTCGTTCTGCTCCAGGAATTGATTATAAACACCTATGGCGCGCAATTCCTGCATTGCCTTGGATCTTTAAAATACATAGCCCGCAAAAAACGACCTTCGGGATTAATTTCCAGGCTGGTGTGATACATAGAACTCTCGGCGATCTCGAGTTGCCATTTTCGAGGCTGGATCAAGGTCGTTATGCGACGATACCCTGCCTCCCCTTCACCATAGTGGCGCCCATTATCCTCCACCGAGACAGGACGCCAGCCTTCGCCCACGGCGTAGTTGTAACGAAGCAAGCCGGCGTTCGTAACTAGATAAGGCTGCTGTCTATCCGTGTAGTAGCCGGGCTCCTCGCCGTCTTCGGTTGAGACGGCGTTCTGTAGCCTTCCCCATGTATATACGCCAGAGTTAAGGTTCGATAGGATCACGAAATGAGGGTTGATTTTAGCGGCAGTATCATAAAGGACGTCAATCAAATGAGACACATCCTGGATGCGATAAATTGGAAATGTGTTATCAATCCATAGCGCATCGGCCCCGGCATGAGCTGCTGCTGCAACACGTTCCTTTTGCAGATCGATCCAGTTCGCATTGGCAACATCAGCCATGTAGCGGCTGGGCATACCCGAATAAAAGACTGGGCCTCCGCGAAAATCGCGTTTGACTTCGGCGATACTGGCTGGAGAATGTTGAAACATATCCTCCCAGAACATATTGCCGATCGAGATATAAGCTGTCACTCGAATGTGATTCTGGTGGCAAAGTTTGATGTACTGGGCTACCACCTGCTCCTGTTGCCGCTCTGTTGCTGGTGAAAAACCGACACTCCAAGTCACCCATGCCCAGTTGATATTCGCCATTTTTAGAAGTTCGATGGTCCGCGGGTTGTACCAATCGCGCGTCGCCTGCAGGGTCTGGAGCGGATCACCTTCCTTAAAATTCGGCCATCCTGACAGCAGCCCTTTCTCCGCTTCGATAGGACCGCCGTCCCATCGGGCACTCCTGAATGTTCCTGTTTGGAACCATGGAGGGACCGAGGCAGGATTCAGGATTCTGAGTGTAGATGCCGGTTGGAAGGGCCTGGAGTCGGAGTCCTTCATCTGCGCATGAAGTGCCGCCGAGCCACCCCAGAAAGTGCAACAGAGTAAAAAGAAACAGCATGCGATGCCGAGTCTGCCGAGTTTCAACATGAAAATATCTCCGGGATGAGTAGGGGTCACGCGAATGTTACGCACACTGTTTGAGTTGGAAACACCAAATCACAGGAGATAGCTCATTAACTGCCTGCGTCGCCTGCCACGATCTGCTCGTAGCGAGAATCCTAGTTACCATGAATGCGAATGTCAATCCGTTACATCTACATTGATCGTCGCTGCCGATCACTGTCATTGTCATCGCAGCGTCACTGCTGGAGGTATGGACATCAGGAGTCACGACAACTCGCCTTCGGCCCATGATGTGGGCTGATGCCGCTTTGCAGTAACTATCCTGCATCAGATTTACGATACCGATGACATCCATCAGTTATTGCAATTTACGAACCAGCTTGAAGCAAACTACACTAAGCCTGGTATTCAGGCTTGGGGATGCGTCTGGAATATCTTCATATTAGTTGACAAGACCGGGCCGCCAAAAAAATTAAGACCAACAATAGCGGAGTCTCACGTGTCCGCAACTCTTCGGAAAGCACTCCCTGTTAACGAGGTCTAGAGATGACGACGAACAGTTTCCTTACTGCCGACGATATTTTTAACTATGATCGCGACGGATTCGTACTTATTGGAAATGTATTTTCGCAGCTTGAAGTGGACGCAATGATTGCGGAGATTGAAAACGGCCGTAGCATCGATGAGAATACGCGGATTCGATTGGATTCGGAAGGTAAGAAGACCAAGCTTGCAATCTGGCACAAACTAGAGGATGACATCTGGGGCGCCGTCAGCACATCGCCGCGGATGGTGAACAATGTTCGCGTATTGCTTCGGCAAGAAGTCGCTTTTTTTCATGGCAAGGTGATGTTGAAGGAGTCGCATACCGGCGGAGCATGGGAGTGGCACCAGGACTATGGTTATTGGTACGATCAAGGATTCGTTTACCCGCGCATGATGAGCGCTTTTATCGCGCTGGATCCAGCCACAAGGGCGAACGGATGCCTTCAGGTGTTGAAGGGATCGCATCACATGGGACGTTTGAATCATGTACAGATCGGTTCGCAGTCTGGTGTGGAGAAATCGCGCATCGACCAGGTAGAACCTCTTTTTCCACGCGTGCACTGCGAGATGTCATCCGGCTGAGTTCTCTACTTCGACGCAAACCTTTTGCATACGTCCGGACCAAATGAATCGGAGCATCATCGTAGGTCGTTGATTATCGCTTATACTGCACTCGGCAATCCGCAACTGGGGCAGCAACAGACTGCCTCCCATGTACGTTGTCCAGTAAGCGGAGAGGACGCCATTTTGGCCCACGTAACCTCGGTTCGCAGCTGAATTGCCTCGGCCCATCTAACAGGAATAACGCCAATGAGCACATTAGATGATTTGTCGCGGAGAAAGTTCTCAGCTCAGCTTCTTAAGATCGGGAGCCTTGTGGCGACGGCCAGCGGAATGCCTGATGCAATGGCAGCCGACATTCCACATACGTCTTCCGGTAGTGCTAAGAATTTTGATGTTCGGATGTTCGGTGCGGTGAATGATGGGTCTGTTGTCACCACGAAGGCGATCCAGAAAGCTGTCGATGCCTGCGCCTCGGCTGGTGGAGGCGTGGTGCACTTTCCGCCAGGAAGGTATGTTTCGGGCACGATTTTCCTAAAAAGCGGGGTCTACCTGGAGTTCGCAGCAGGTAGTATTCTGCAAGGCAGCCCCCACCTGAGCGATTATCCATCGACTATTCCCGCCCTGCATTCTTATACGGACAACTATGTAAATAAAAGCCTGATCTATGGAGAGAAGCTTGAGAATGTCGGGCTGACCGGACTAGGGACTATTGATGGACACGGGCACGCGTTTCATGGAGTCTATACCGCGGCGGCGGAAAGCCTTATTCCTCCTAAAAACCGGCCGTTTGTCATCAGACTTATAGAGTGCCGCAACGTGATGGTCCGAGGTATTACGCTTTGTAACTCCCCGATGTGGATGCAGCATTATCTTGCTTGCGAAAACTTGCTGGTCGACGGCATTACTGTGCTGAACCTTCCGAACGGAGAGAGACGCTCCTTCTATAACAACGATGGAATCGATGTAGATTCATGCCGACAAGTACGCATTCTGAATTGCAGCTTTCGCACAGAGGACGATGGTCTATGCTTTAAGTCGACGACTTCAATCCCTTGCAGAGACATCGTCGCCTCAAATTGCTTGATTATGAGCAAATGTAACGCGATCAAGTGCGGTACCGAATCCGTAGGTGGATTCCGGAATATGACGATCTCAAACTGTAGCGTCTACGACACTCCCTATGCGGGAATCGCCTTGGAATCGGTGGATGGAGGAACGCTCGACGGCGTCAACATCTCAAACATAGCGATGCGGGATGTCAGGTGTCCAGTTTTTATAAGGCTCGGAGGGCGTGGACGGCCGGTAAGTGCAGGAGACGCTAAGCCTGATGTTGGCTCGCTGCGCAATGTAACTATCTCCAATCTTAATGCGACTGGAGCCGGTGATCTTGGCTGCTCGATAACCGGTTTGCCCGGACATGCCGTACAGGGCGTCAGCCTACTCAACGTCCGAATCGCTTTCGCCGGTGGTGGCACTCTCCAGGCCGCGCAGCGAACCCTGGAAGAAAAATCCGCCGATTATCCAGAGTCTACGATGTTCGGTACTTTACCGGCCTACGGCTTCTTCGTGCGGCATGCAAAAGACATCTCTCTCGATCACGTTGATCTCGCGAGTGCAGCTCCGGATTCCAGGCCTGCAATTGTTTGCAAAGATGTTGAAGGCATCGAAGTGTGCGGATTGAAAGCTAGGAACCCTGAACAGGAGGCTCCACTTATCTCGCTCGACGACGCCAAACTGGCCTTTATAAATGATTGCTGGATACCAAGTGAAGGTGGAACGGTGGTAAGCGTCCACGGTGCGCGTAGTTCGGATATTCGAATATGTTGCAACAGTCGTGAGTTAAAGAAATCGGAGATAGAAATTGGCGCCGAAGTCCCATCAAATTCCGTAAAGGTTGCAGTCGATTAGAAATCATGCCACAACTAGGTTTGAACAATCGTTATTGATGCATTTCCAGACTCAATAGTCACTACTGATTGCGTTCATTGCTGGGATGTGAACGGCGAGGCAGGCAGACCCGCAGCATTGTAAAGATTGCACTGAGGATTCAACGACCAGCCATAGCGAACGTAAACGGGAGCCACGATCGCGGAACTGGAGACGAGCACTGTACTGCCATCCACTTTCGCAGAAGCCGGACTGAATTTTCCGTCCGATCCTGCGACTTCAAACCCGCGCAGTGTACCGCCTTTCACTACAACACCACTGGCTGCGTGATCAAACCAGACGCGCATTTGAGATCCCTCTGGCACGGCCTGGCGAAACAGCGGTCCCGAATCCTGAATGTGCTCGCCATAGGAGAGGACGCGAGCCCAGAGCGCCAGGCGATGGGCTACATCTTGCTTATCTCTAGGATGAATATTGTGTGCCTCTCCGATGTCGATAGTCACTGCCATGCCGGTATTTGTGAGTGCGAGTGCCTTCCGTTGCGCCTCGCGGACTTTTGGCCAGTCGTCGATCGTGTTCTCAAAATTTGCAATTTGTACGAACAGAAAAGGGAAATCTCCTTGTGCCCAATGATTGCGCCAGTCCTGAATCATTGTTTGGAAGAGACTGGAATAAATCGGCGCACGCCTTTCGTCCGCGTTACTTTCTCCCTGGTACCAGATCACGCCGCGTATTGGTAATGGGGTAAGGGGGGCGATCATGGCATTGAACAGCGCGGCAGGCGCCCAAGCGTTGGGATCGGGATGCCAGGTAAGTTGATCGGCGGTTTACCTTCTGCTTTCGCCGCTGCCTGCTGTTTTTCCTCGGCCTTTTGCTCCAGCAGAATCGTAGACTGGTCCTTCATCATTTGAGCTCGAGCGGCGAAGACCGGCATCAGTGAAGAATTGGCTGACAGGGCATCCAGGCTGGTCCATGCTTCCGCCGGAGTACCCCCCCAATCAGTCTCGATGAGTCCGATCGGCACGTTTTCTTTGGTGAGCAGTTCGCGACCGAAGAAATAGGCTACCGCGGAGAAATCCGCGACGCTTATCGGTGTACAGGCGGTCCAAGTCTTCGCAGGAACGTCTCGCATGGGATGGTCGGAGAATGAATTTTCTACATGAAAAAGTCGCAGCTTCGGGTAGTTGGCAACGGAGATTTCCTGTTGTGTATTTTGGACGCCGAGGCCCCAGTCAGTCTGCATCATCGGAAATTGCATGTTCGACTGGCCAGAGGCTATCCATAGATCACCTATCAATACATCAGTAAATGTGATGGTATTTTTTCCTTGGATGGTTAATGTGAACGGTCCGCCAGCATCTTCGGGAGGGAGATATACGCTCCAACGTCCCAGACTATCCGCCAAGACGGCGCCGCGATGGTCGCGAAAGCTAACCCTCACTTGCTCTCCCGGATCGGCGTTGCCCCATACGTGCACCGGCCTGTCCCGCTGGATGACCATGTGATCGGCGAGCACACCTGGCAACGTCACGTCCGCACGCATCATGGGGATTATGACGATCAAAGTCACAAATATCGACACATACTTCCAGCGGCTCACGTGTTCTCTCCCGAGGTTCGGCAAAGTGGATATTCTTGAAATTTTATATCTCGCCGGCTTGAGTGGGCGGCTGTATATCTATGGCTCAGTCCGTGCTGGAACCAAGTCGACATAATGACGCTCAACGATCTGCGCAGGACGTGCGAGCGCTTCCATCTGATCTATGTCGAAATCTTTGTACAAATCCAGACAGAATAGATCCGGCGCAGACTCATAGTGGACCGGCTTCTGCAAAAGGTAGCCAAGACTGCGCATTCCATCGTAGCCGGTAACTTCAGAAAATAAGTGGGGAGTTAGATCAGCTGCCACTAGCGAGACGACCTGGCTCCGAATGCCCGTGCTTTCCAGGCGAATTGTTGTCGGACTCCATCTCGCCTGCGCCCAGTGCGCGATTCCAGTTAATTGTGCAGCCTCCATTCCGAGAGGCCGCTCCCCCGTGGCCGCAATCATCTGCGTAATGAAATAGGCTGGCTGGACGGGTGCCGCATCGCCTGTAAATAACAAGTCCACTACGAGGACCTGTTCACCACGTTCCATTCGGTCCGCAACTTCTGGAACGCGATCCCATAGCTCCGTCGCCGCCGCCGCTTTTCCCCCGTCGTTCAGCACGATGGTGAGCGGAGCATTAGCGCTGGTTCCCACGTCTTTCAGCCAAACTCCCGTCGCTCCGAGGCCATTGTTCAACTCAAAACGAAACGACACCGACTCCACCTGATTGTGATAGGTGTTGGATTCAAGCCACGCGTGAGACATTGCGACGGGATGGTAGCGAACGACATCCTGGAGCTTCGCCCTTTGCGAGGTGGACCATTCAGTCCTCTCAGCTGGACTCTGCGGAATCGGTGGCCGACTTATTCCAGCAGCCATTTTCCGAGCTAGATCGAGGATGGTTAGATTATCCTTAGATACGCCTACGTGTAGTTCGTCATAACTCTTAACAAACTGGCTGACAGGAATCTCAGCCCCGTTCTCCGGAAGATGGAAGTTCTGGGTGAAGAATCGATACGCATGCTCCCGGTCGTCCAGGCCGTAGTTATGTTCGGAAATATTTGTATTTTGATAGAACTGTAGATTATTGTTTTTCCCGTATAGGTTGAAAAATGGTCTGATTGGATCGTAGATATAGGGCTTCACCAAGGGACCGCGGAAACAGCAGTCATCCTCTGCGTTGAAGATCAGCAGCGTAGGCCGCGGAGCGCGCATGGCTGCGAGCGTCGAATAATCTTGCCCCTTCAGAAAGTCCGTGGGATTCTGTTCGATATCCCCGGGCTCAGCAGGAAGACGTTCGACCCTGCCTGGTAGCGAGGTAAAACCAGCGACTGGGACCGACACGAGAACTCTCGGATCAAGACTGCTCAAGACAATGGTCTGCCATCCGCCGCCAGAGAGCCCAGTCACTCCAATTCGGCTCGGATCGACGTTTGGATTCTCTGCGAGGTAATCAAGGCCTCTGCGCATGGCCAGATAAAAAACGCCTACGCCATTCATGCCGACGAGGTCAAGATGTGCCGCAAACCAATGATCATTTCCTTCCACGTTAAGTTCGCCCGTTCCCAGCCAATCCGGATTCAGCGCGACTATGCCTCGGAGGGCCTGGTTGATACAGAGCTTTTGCTCGAACTCTACCGTGTTTCCCTGTGGGAGGATGGGCCCCATGACATTCAATACTGCTGGTTCTCTCCCGGTGAGGTGTTCGGGCTCATACAGCAGCGCGGGAGCATAGAAGCCGGGCACAATTTCATACCGAATTTTATGTATCTGATATCCCTTGCCTGAAGAAATGCGGCCCAGGTCCTCGAACTTAGGTGGCGAGTCGACCAGTCTTTAGGCCATCCGTGAAATATTACGTCGTTCAGTAAATCCTCTCGTATCTGCTGCGACTCGGCTGTCCATTGCGCCGCACTCTGTGGCGACGGAAGCTTTGGAGCCTTTTGCAGCAGAAACTGTTGCAGTTGGAAGGTTACGATCTGCGTGGATTGAATCGACTGGCTCAGAATGGGGACAATATCCTCAGGATCTCCCTGAGCTCTGGCTAACGTCGCGCTCGACAGGATGACGAGAAATAACATGATTCCGCAGATCATACTTCTCTTTTTCATTTAACTTTATCCTTTGGGTGGACCGTCGTTGGCGAACTAGAATTGCATGGGTCACCTTAGCGATCATGCAGCCGGCAATAGCGTCAAGCTGATGATTGTCACTGGTTTGATGGTTCCACATAATCATCTTGAGTGATTACCGTCGGCATTGCGAGTGCTTCCAGCTGATCCAGGTCAAAGTATTTGTAAAGATCGAGGCAGAACAGGTCTGGAGCCTCACGGTAATTCACTGGCTTATCGAGGACAAACTTTAAGCTGTGCATTCCTCCGGCGTTTCGACCGCTTGAAACTGCCTGGGATCGATCGCTGCTGCTGTCAGGGATTCAACTTGACTGCGTATGCCGGTACTCTCCAGGCGAGTCCGAGGAGGGTTCCACCTTTGTTGCGCCCACCGAGCCACGGCTAGCAGTTGTGCGGCCTCCATGCCCAATGGCCGTTCTCCGACTGCATTCAGCATCTGGGCGATCGCCATGTTCCCGCGGTGCCGAAGACATCTGTTATGTCTGGCGATGCGTCGCCAGTAAACACCAGGTCCAGGACCAGCAGTTGCTCTCCCCGGCTAAGACGATCTCCGATTTCCGATAGGTGATCCCATACTGCAGTAGCGGCAGCCTCTTTACCCTTGTCGTTCAAGATGATCGTCGAGGGGCATCCTTACCAAAGCTATCGCTTTTATCCATACTCCTGTGGCGCTTAATCCATTGCTGAATTCAAACCTATAGGAGACCGATTCCACGCCGTTGTCGTGAGTGTTATTTTCCAGCCGAAGGCGTTCAATTGTGACGGGCTTGTAACGTACTACGCTTTCGAGCTGCGATCTCTCAGATTGCTCCCATGCTCGTGTTTCAGTTACGCCGGTTGGGAGAGGAACCCGCGGGAGCTCGCGTGCTATCTTCCTAGCCAAGCCAAGGATGGTGAAGTTATTTTTTGGAATTCCCACGGTAAGTTCGCTATAGCTCTTAATATCTTCGCCGACAGGAAATTCCTGCGGGGAATCAGGCAGATCGAAAGATTTGGTCAGGAATTTATAGGCCTGCTCGCGATTCGAAAGGCCGTAGTTGTGACTTGCAATTTCTGTGTTCTCATAGAACTGAAATACGTCTGCCTTCCCATATAGCTGGAAATACGGCTTCACCTTATTGAAGACATCTCGCTTCACCATCGGCGCTCGAAAGCAGCAATTATCCTCCGCGTTATAAATCAGCAAGGTTGGCAGTGGTGCCCGCATGGCAGTCAGAGTGGGATAGCCTTGACCGAGCAGAAAGTCTGCTGGCGATTGCTCAGGATCTGCAACCTCGTTTGTGTTTAAGGTCTGACGGCCGACTTTGCTTTCAAGAGAGCTATAGCCGGCCACGGGGATCGAAACCTTCACCCGTGGAATGAGGGAGCTTAGCACGATTGTTTCCCAGCCGCCCCCTGAGATACCAGTCATGCCGATGCGATGCGGATCAACGTGCGGGTTTTCGGATAAAAAATCAAGACCGCGGCGCATAGCGAGGTAGAAAAGGCCGGCTTCATTGACTCCGACGAAGTCAAGAGCAGGAGCTATAAAGTGGGAATTCTCCTCGTTATCCAGTTCCCCTTTTCCGGCCACTCCAGGTTCAACGCGATCATGCCGCGAAGCGCTTGATTGATGCAGAGCTTCTGCTCGAACTCCATGGATTTCCCGCCCTTCCAATGCCCCATGACGTTGAGCACTGCCGGCACCCTACCTTCCATCTTCTCCGGCTCATACAACAAGGCCGTCGAATAGAAGCCGGGTACGATCTCGTACCGAAGCTTGCGCAGGCGGTAGCCCTTACCGGAGGGTAGACTACCCACATCTTCAAATTTTGGCGGCGCTGTAATCCATGCCTGGGGCCATCCATGAAAGACCACATTTTCGAGCACGCGCTTTCGGATCGACTCGGACTCAGTCGTCCATTGTTGCGCAGTTTGCGGAGGGGGGAGCTGGGGTGCTCGCTTGAGCAGATACTCCTGCAACTGATCCATTACGACCTGGCGTGACAGAAGAGGAGGCGCAAGAATCGCGGGCAATTGTTCGGGAATGCTTTGCGCGCCTACACAGAGCACTGGAAAGAAAACGCTAAGGACCAACATCCGTAGGTGCTTCATAATTCTCTTATTCGAAATTGTTGCACAGTGTAAACAGTGTGCGGGTAAGAAGCCGGAAGGTGTTTCTGTCGAGCCAATCGGCCTTAAGACTGCGTGTGAAAATTGTCGATTCAGAAGCTCGAGCCGTGCCATCTGGAACTATTTGCACGAGAGCTTCTATCGCGAGCCTTACATCGGAAGCAATCGGAGTTTACCTTCTCGCACGTGACGGAGATGTAACTGAAGCGTTCAAGCCAACCATACCCGACACAAAGTGACTTTCGTTCCGTAGCTTTCCCATGTAGAGGAAGGTAAAGAAACCGCGTGCTTCTGCAATCGAAACGATAGTTCAACGTTCTTGACGAGGATAGAGTGCCTAGGGTTTCACTGTCAATTAGGATCTTACGATTGATCGGTGGCTGCGATCATTTTAATCTACGTATCGAGCTCGATTGCGGTTTCCGGTTTACAACTGCATGGCAGACATGTCCCGGGATCGGGATGCACATCGGTCGGATGCAGATACTTGACCTTCCCTCGAATGAGGCGAGTCATGCAGGTTCCGCAATCGCCATAGCGGCATCCGAAGCTGATCTCGACACCGTTCATTTCGGCGAGCTCCAGTATTGTGGGTGTCTCGTTGGTCCACATCACGGTCTTACGTGATCTTGCGAAGGTGACAGCAACTCCTGAGATGTTTTTGCGCCGGATTCTCCTTCTTCGGCCGCCACGGGTGCGGAATGCAAGACTCGATGGCCCAAAGACTCCGTCCTGATCTTTTCTCGCGCCACCCCGGCCTGCGTTAAAGTTTGCGATACGGCCTCCATCATCGCGCCCGGACCGCAGAGGTAATACTCCATGTCAAGGGAGGGCAGAATCTCTCGCAGGAGTGTCCCATCGATTCGTCCCACCCTGGTGTAATCGATTTCCGAAAGATCCTGCGGCCGGGGGTTTTCATACAACACGTGCAGGCGAATGTTCGGGCAATGCGCCGCGATCCAGCCACATGCTCCTTAAAAAACATGATCCCCGCCGTGTCGCAGAGCAAAGGCGAAATAGACTTCCCGCCTGAAGCCCGACCGGCAGATAGCATTGATCATGCTGATCATGGGCGTAACCCCGATGCCTCCAGCCAGCATGACGATCGGATGTGTTTGCTTCAGATCGAGGCAGAACTGGCCCGACGGCGCCTTGGCCTCAATCACATGACCCACCTTCAATGCGTGATGGAAGTAAGTTGAACTCAGTCCAGGCGGCAGGTTTGGTTGGCGCGTCGGCGGCAATTCCTTTTTGATGGTCAGGCGGTAATGGCGTTCATTGAAGCAGTCCGAAAGCGTGTAGCAGCGAATGACCGGACGAGGTTGACCATGATTGAGAGCCTAAGTGGCAAGTGCTGGCCTGGCAAATATGGCGAAAGAGGTCCTCCATCCAGCGGAACCAGGTAGAGGACTTCGCCGACTCGCTCTCCTCCGCTACTGATTGAACGATGAATTTCCTGTATGAGGTCCACATCAATACAAATCCGGTTACTTATGCTGTGGCGTCAACCGGCAACCTGCTTCATGTCGGCGCGCGAATTTTCATAGGTCGTGTTGTAGGCCAGCAGAGATGGATCAGGCTCGATGCTCCAGTGCCGGCACGCCTGTCGATAGATATCCGGCCACCAGTTCCTGTGCTGTGTAACTCCGTCCTCGCGCCATTTCGCCCAGTCAACGAGGATCCTTGACCAAGCCTCGTCTCCATATGCCAGGGCATTCATTTGCGAACCCAACTCCGGGACCAGCCATTGGCGGCCGATGCGGGCGTGCAGTATCTCGTCCGCCCAATCGTAGTCCTGAATCATTGAAGTCAGGGGGTTCGCTGTTCTAGCGCGATCTCCCATTCGTTCTCCTTGCCGTTCTTCTTCGGCATCAATCCCTGCTCGATGGTATAGAGAACGGCGTGACGCTCTTTCGCCGTGAGTTGCGTATTGAGACCCAGCGACCAAGTAAAGTTAAGTGGAATGGTGGTCCAGTCGATGCCGATGGAGACGAAACCGATCTCACCCATCATTGCGTGGCGAGCCTCATCCCATAGCTGGCGCGTCATGTCCCTGTAGTACTCCCATGGCTTTCCGCTTGTTTCTGCCAGGATGCTGGACATGACTTCCGGTACGTCGATTTCGCGCATGCGCTTGAAGTACAGCATGATTGATTTTGGAAGTGGCTCAATGTGGGGATTGAAGAGCATCGCTTCTGCGTTCACGCCCATGTTGTACGGATCTTTAAAGCGTTCGTCGCGCTGAGGAATTCCGTCGTACTTGTATGGAACGGCGGAGAACATTCGGCCGACGATTTCTCCTGAGACTGGGAGAGTTCCATCAAGATCTCCGGCGGCGCCCAAGAGCCGCTCCAACAGTGAGGACCAGTCACTGAACGATTCGTGTTTCTGCGGAGTGACGAGGCAACGCACTGCCTCCTGGCCATACTCGAGGACATCCTGCATTTCCACAAGCGTGAGACGGCATATGCGATAGGTGGGGTGGTCGAAAAGCCTGTTCGTCTCAGTGATTAGGCGCGTGAGTGCCCGATGCACAGCCGGCACCGCCTGATCGTATAGACCGAGTACAAACGACTCCACGTCGGCGCCGCCAATATCTCATCGAAAAAAATGTCGAGCGCGGCGTCTGGGCACACCTCCAGCCCGTAGGGCGGCTGGCGCATTTCTCGACGCGCCTGGCGAACTCACCAACATGCTCCGCACAGTAGTGGGCGTGCAGACTGAACGCCATTTTCAATTCGTAAATGGGAGTGGCGGCGATCCGCTTCACGAATATTCCGTGCAGCCGTTTCAACGACCAGTGCAAGCGCTTGAGGCGAGCCACGGAATCCGCTACGGTGAGGCCTTTTGTAACTGCCTCCACCATGCTTTGAAGTCCAACCAATGGAGGCAGACCGGCGTAACCCTGGTAAGGCTCAGGGGGAGCTTGCGGGTTTTCTACGTGGCGATCGGTTGCCATTATTACCTCCATTTATCAGATTCGATAAAGAGAAGAGCATACATCGGTCGGGGTGCTCTGCCGTGCTGGTTTACTCGATCGGTTGACTTGCCGAGCGGCGATTGTGTGTCTGAGAATAGATGGCTTTCCAGTCTGTTTCCCTATCTGGAATGCCGTTCCTCCAGACGTTGAAGTAAAGATACTCAAGCCCTTCGTCTGAAGTGCACTGGACGGAGTGCGGTGTGGCCTGGGGAATAAAAACCACTGTAGCGCCTTTGACTGGCCTGCTCTCCGCCCCGACGGTTACATCGCCGGTGCCCTTCAGAATGAAGAACAGTTGATCGAAGCTGGCGTGATGATCCTGAGGCGTGGCTTGAAATGGCTCCAGCCGTTCCCATACCACTTCGACGGATCCAGTTATATCTCTGGGCAGCAGCATACCGAACTGAATGCCTGCGCATGTGAATGGTTCTGCGTCTTCCAGGTGTTTTGCGTACATTGGTAGAAGTCCTCTCTTACCCTCTTTGGCAGAAGATGCTCTGGTAGTGTAAGGGGAACCCTACGACACGACCTATGTGTTTAAGCGAGTCACTTGATCGATGGAACCGATGACGGGGTGCCTCGCGCCGCGCGCTTTCGGCCGGTTTGAGAGAGGGTCTTGATCAATTGAGACGCCAGCTTTTCAATGGCAGCCGGCAACACTTCCGCGTTCAAAGTCGCGAGCGCCAGTTCCCTCTCCATGGTGAATCCCTTTATGCGAAGGATGCGCAACATTTCGGATGTGGAGCCGAGTTTACGCTGCATAACGGCACAATAGAAGCGCCGAGGCCCGCGGCAACCAGGCTCTTCATCGCCTCTA
The DNA here is from genome assembly GCA_963744615.1 of uncultured Acidobacteriota bacterium. Classification (GTDB taxonomy): domain Bacteria; phylum Acidobacteriota; class Terriglobia; order Terriglobales; family Acidobacteriaceae; genus JAKAAZ01. The sequence goes on along the minus strand of CAVUUE010000001.1, from coordinate 833,039 downwards.
TGTTCTCAAGCTCGATGGAAATCTTCGGCGACACTCCCATGCGCAAGAAGTAAGACTGAATCAGCTTATCCATCGCGTTATGTTTCTCATAAAGGATGAAGGGCAGTTCCTCGAGATCCGCCGGGTCCAACGCACTTCTTCGCGCCAGCGGATGTTCGGTGTTCAGTATGACGACCAATTCCTCCGAGGCTAGTGGCGTGATCAACACATTTCCGGGCGCGCGGAACACAGGCATTACGATCGCCAAATCGATCGCCTGTGAGGCAACCTGGCCTAACAGGAATTCCGTTGTACCCGTTATCACGATCAATTCGCATCTCTGGATAGTTGCGCTTGAAATCTCCGAGAACCTTCGGCAGCAGATAAGTCAAAGTCGTGGCGCCGACTCCGACTCGAATGGTCCCGCGCTTCATCGAACTCAGCTCACGAACGGACATTTCAGCGTTCTTGAGCTCATGAAAGATACGATCGGCATAGCTCAGCAGCAGCTTTCCGGCGTCGCTGATATAAACCCGCTTCCCTGCCGGCAGGAACAGCGAGCAGCCGAGTTCATCTTCCAGTTGCTTAATGTGCTGGCTGACGGTCGATTGCGACAAGCCAAGCTGCTCGCTGGCTGTTGTAAATCCCCGTGATCTGGCTGCTGTTCGGAAAACACGTAGCTGTTGGAAGTCCATCGTCACCACCGATTAAAACATATCGTATATCCGTTTGGATGCATAGATATTATTAGGCTAAAATGTCAGTCGGCTATGAGATGGAACGATGACAGTGAACTATTCGAAATGATGTTGAAGACGCTCTACACCCCGGTGGTGGGCGACGTGCTCAACAGGTTGGGAAATTGGCACCAATTCCTGCCGCACAGATCCAGCCGCTGCATGTCGATATGAAGTTGGCCGGGCGCGCGATGCCCGTGCAAATTGCAGATACATGGGGTGTTCAAAGCATCCGTTCGGGCGGTTGACGGATGCCTTGTAGCAGACAACGATCTGAGATTTATATGGCAACGGGCGGACAGTTGAATTGCGCCGCCTGGGGTGAAATTCTGACCGCTACAGCACGCACCGGCGGTGGAGCTGGGAGCGATCATTGACGGCTTCCATCGCGATACACCCCGCGTACTCGACCAGAACTGGCCGGTTTTCAGCCGGCAGGTATGCGCAGGACGCAGCGGTGCGCAGCAGTGTCGTCGATTTTCGCTGTCCGGTCGAGATCGGCGGCGTTATCTCCAGCCAGGAGACCTGGTGTTCGGAGACCTCGATGGGATTGTGGTGATTCCAAGGAGCGTCGAAGAATAGTCATTGTTGTTCGCTCGAGAAAGCGTGCGGGGAAGCTGGTTCGCAAGGAAATCGAGGCTGGGGCTTCCAGTACGGCGACCTTTGCAAAGTACGGCATCCTTTAAGAGGCCAACCATGAAGACCGCCTTTCGCATTCACGAGTCGGATAATGTGGCGACGTTGTTGGCGGATGTTGCAGAGAGAGACATACAGGTCAGAGGCGCAGGTGCCCGCGATGCTTTTCATTGTTTGGACACTGTCAAACTCGGCCATAAAGTTGCGACCGCCGACATTGCGAGAAACTCTCCAGTGATCAAAGATGGCGTGGTCATCGGGATCGCGAGCGAATCCATCTACGCGGCCAATGGGTTCATCTGCATAACTGCCGAAGTCAGCTGGATGAGCGCTCGGGCACATTGGATTTACATACCGGTTCATCTGAGGACGTGAAATATGAATGACGCATCGTGGCTTGGCTATCTGCGTTTTGATGGCCGCAAGGGCATACGTAATCTCGTGCTGGTCGTCTACACGGTTGAGTGTGCCAGCCACGTTGCGCATGCTATAGCTCGCGATGAACCGGATGCCCATGTTGTCGGCTTTCCGGGACGCTATGACAATGCCTATGCCGTGCGCCGTTGCTCTCGCTGTAGCGTTATCGTGCTGACGGCTCTGCGTGGTAATCGGCCTGGGATGCGAATACACCAGACCGGCAGCGATTGCAGAAGCAGTCCAGCGCACTGAACGGCCGGCTTAGTGGTTCTACATCCAGGAACACGGTGGCACGAGGACAAGTATCGAGTACGGGAAAGAGGTGCTCCAGCGACTTCGTGTGCGAAGGGATGCAGCAGCGCGGCGCGTTGCGATTGCCTGGTCTGACCTGACGATCGTGCCGAATCGCGGTTCCGACGGAACGTCAGGTCTGGCAGGTAATCCGACGGTTGGAAAGTTCTTTGATCAGCTAGTCGATGCAGGGGGTCGTGCTGCTCTTTCGAAAACGTCGTTTAGATGATCTGACTTCGTGACGCGTTGGTATCGCGCGCCGTCACACCCTCTGTGGCGGAAGATTTATCCAGAACGTACGACAAGGCCGAAGCTTACTGCAAGGCTGTTCGCCAATACTCGGTTTCTCCTGGTAATTTTGCTGGTGGCCTGACCACGATTGAAGAAAAGAGCATGGGCGCTTTCGCCAAAAAGTGGGCAGCGAAAGATCCAGGGCGTCTTGAGGGTCTCCGAACAGCCACGCGGCCCAGGACTTTGGCTGCTGGACTCCGTGCTGGACGAGCAATTTACGGAGTCCGGCTACACAAACCCGAACGACACTGAGGGAATTATGGAAATCCGACACCGTCCGGGCGCATATCGTATTGTTTGTCACAGGCCGCGGCAATGTCATCGGCAGCCCAATTGCTCCACCGATAAAGATCACGGGAAATTCCTCCACCTATAAGAAGATGGAGGATGATATGGACTTCGACGCGTCTGGGGTCTTGACCGGTGACCTGACGTTGGACAAGGCTGCCGAACAACTTGCCTCATTGGTTGGACGGGTGGCGGCGGGAGAAGAGAGTAAACCGGAACATCTCGGCCATTGCGAATACTTCGTCATGTACAAGCATCAGGACACCCCGTCGTTGGCCCAGGGATGTGACGGATACCTTGGCTACGAATTTGAGGTTCCCACGATTAGCCAGCCGAGAGTGCGGCTTTCCAGGCTGATTTGAGTTTTCCCAGGATGAACTGCGCGAGACTGCAGGTCGTTCGAATTGAGAATTAGATAAGTACGACAACGCGAAATTCGCTGGAGTATGGCACTGCCCCTCTGCAGCAGGACCTTACTGAAGACAGGCGGATCCTGCTGCGGAGGGTTTCAGAAAATGTGCTAGAAGGTGATCTTTGCACTTATCTGAATAATGCGTGGGGGCTGCGCTGAAGTTATTGTCGAGCCACCGTTGGGGTTTGCCAGGCCTGAGTTTGGAAAGCCTAAGTTGACATTGTTGAATGCGTTGAAAGCTTCACCCCGAAGCTGCAGATTCAAATTCCCCGCAATTCTCGTGTTCTTGAGGAGCGCCGCGTCGGTATCGAAGTAACGCGGGGCCCGGATCTGGTTCCTCGTCGAGTTCCGAAAGATCCCAGGACTTTTGGATAGACGAACGCAGAGCTGTTGAACCAGTGTGCAGCCTGTTGCGCATGGCTGCGACTCCGTGGATCTGATCGGACCGCCAATGTAGTCGGCGCGATCGAGACCGATTCCGGTGAAGCTGTTGTCGCAATCGCAGTATTGGGTAAAGGGTTCACCGCTTTGCCACGTAGTGAAGGAATTGATCTCCCAGCCGCCGGCGAGACGAGCGAGAAGCGGGCCATGCGAATGTGGAGTCGGGAGAACCCAGACTTCTGTGAGCTTGAAGTTGTTCGTAGAGTCGGCGCTGGCCGGACCGTAGTCGAACTTACGATTGTATGGATCCGTCCACTGACCCAGATCGACTTCATTCATATCGTCCAGGCTCCTGGACCATGTGTAATTAGCTGTGAGAGTCAGACCCGTTGTTCATGCGCTTTTCAATCGAGGCCTGCAGCCCGTTGTAATTGGAAATTCCATTCGAATCGTCCTCAAACACTGTGCTGAAGTTCTGATAGGGCCGCCGCGACTGCGTATTCCCCGGCGTTGACTGCCCCGGAATATAAATGCCTGGATTGACTTCGCGAAATGAAACTTCCGATAAATGCCTTCCCTGATTGCCTACATAGGCGAGCCGCGCAACCGCGGTCCTCCCAGCTGCTGTTCTAAAATGAGGTTCCATGAATCGTAGGTGGACGGGCGAAAGTTCCTGGGGAAGACGCTGCCGATCGCAACGGGGAGCGTGAACGTGGCGGAAGGGCCCGGCACCGTGGGACCATATTGCGCCGGAAATGGATTGGGGACCCCCGCGCTGCCCCATGGATCGCTCAGCGTGACGTCGCTCAAAGAGAACTGAGGCGCAAACGGGGCCACGGTGTTCTGGAGATAGTATGCGGTCGGGATCGTAGCGTAATAGATACCGAAGCCGCCACGGAGACTGCGGCTGCCGTCGGCGGCCATTCGATACGCGAACCCTACGCGCGGACCGAACTGCGGCAAGTACCTGTCGGAGCCGTGCGCGGGACAAGCTGCGTCATGGTTGGACCCGCCGAAGATCATCCCATTCGGAGCATTGGGATACCGCACGGACTGTTGTCCCGGATCGAAACAGACAGTTTTGCCCTGCTGATCGTAATAAGGAAGGTACGGATCCCAACGAAGACCAGCGTTGATTGTAAGTGCATCCGTCGCCCGCCAGTTATCCTGAGCGAAGAAGCCATAATTCTTTCCCACAATATGTCCGTACTGTCCGCCGCCCTGCGAGAAATTAGCCGCGCGGCCATAGATGAAATCAGCCAGGCCATTCCCCGTGAGAGCTACCGTTGAAACCGAAGTCTCCCGATTGGCCGTATGTATTGACGAGATTGTTATAGAGGTCCAGGATTTCGCCTCCGAAGTGAAACTCGTGCTTCCCTGCCAGTTTGGTCACATCCTCGCGGACAACCCAATCGCCCCGGTTAAACAGCCCGGTATGGTTGGTGTTGATACTGAATCCTCCATTGACATAGATATTGATTTCCGGGGGCGTGGGGTTAGCGATCTTCGCCCCCAGGCTGGCCAGACTGAACGGCGCCGCGGATGAGGAACCTCCAACTTGCTGGACCCAGCCATAGGTGGTGTTGAAGAGTAGAGTCGGTGATTGAATATAGGTGTGATTGAGAGACAGGGTCTGAATGCGGACGGAATTTCCGCCCACCGCTGAAATCAGGTTCGTTGCTGAATTGACTCCGGGCTGGGTATATTTGGTCCAGAAATAGCTTCCGACTAGTTGATTCTTTCCGCCGGAGTAGTCGATTTTTCCCAGATATTGATTGTCCTCGGTACGGCCGCTGGGGGTGGTGTACGTCAGGTGATTGTTGGGGCCGTTCGGCAACGGAATAAACTGGAGGAGCTTTTGAACGACAGGGTCGGGGTTCAGGATGATGTTCCCGGGTATGGGAAGTCCGGTCACAGGATCCGTCAGTTGGATCGGTGGATTCTGCATCAATAGCTCGCTGAAATTCCCAGACCGTTCCGCCTCGTCCGGGACAAAGGCGCTGCCGGCGGTGGTGGAAGACTGGTCGCGTCCCTTGATACGTTCCGAAGAAGAACAGTTTGTTCTTTAATATGGGTCCGCCCAGCGTCCCACCGTACTGGTTGCGGTGAAGCTCGTCATGAGCAGTGCCGAAGTAGGGCTTTGCGTTCAGAGATCCATTTCGCAGGAACTCGAAAGCGTCGCCATGGAACTGATTTGTTCCGGATTTCGAGACGATATTCACGACCCCACCGGCAGCATTGCCAAACTCGGCGCTGAAGTTCGAAGACAGTAGCGCGAACTCCTGGATTGCGTCGGGATTTGGAAATGGCAGGGATGCGTTGACGTATGTGTCATTGTGGGTCACGCCATCCAATTGGTAGTTGATCGTGGATCGCTGTGTTCCGTTGATATTGTCGTCGGTTTCCCCGGGATAGGCGCCTCCCTCGTAACTTACGATGTTGTACAGCCGGTCCATATTCACGGTCCCAGGCGCCGTCTGAAGAGGCTTTGAGCGAGGCGGCCATTGAGCGGGAGGTCTACGACCTGTTTCTGGCCGACCAGGGAAATGCTGCCGGAGCTGCGAGTATCGACGAGAGGAACCTGTGACGTCACAGTCACTTTATTGCTCACCGCACCAATCTGCAGGACGACATCGGCGCTGGCCGGCTGTCCGACGGTCAACATGATACCCGACTGAATGTATTGGCTAAATCCTTCCTTGTCGACGGTGAGCTTGTACTGGCCAATGGCAAGCCGCGGAAAAATCACGACACCTGTGGAGTCCGTCGCCGCAGTCTGCGTGGCCCCTGTTCCAACATTGAGGATCGCGGCATTAGCGCCGGGGACTTTCGCGCCAGAGCTGTCGCTGACGGATACCTGAAGCGAGGCTGTTGTGGCTTGCGTCCACCCAACCTGGGAACAGGCAAGAAGACATATCGCCGCGAAGAGGCAAAGGAATATGCGGGAGTGAAATTGTACTTTCTGCATCATAGACATCCTTTAGTTTTGCAGTGGAAGCGCGGTACGAGTACACGCTGTGAGTGATCGCCGGGGATTGAAGAGTGCTTCGACCGAATGTGCGCAGAGCTTGTGTTCGAATCAGGCGAACTATTTGCCAGGTACGAGTACGAACGCTCCATTTAAAAATCGCTCCCGGATATCATTGCCAGATGAATAACAATGGGCAAGTATTACGCCAGATAAAACGTGTGTGTCAATCGTAAAATGTAGAATGATCGGTTTAACCGATGACATCAATCGACTCTCCCAAGCTGCCAATAGGACTTCGCTGAGTGTGGATTCAAGTGTTGAGCCAGCCGCTGCGACAACATTGGTGACTGAGACGCTCGTTGTTAACAGAGCCGAAATTTGCCATAAGAAACAGGCCCTGGCTCTGGTGAGAGTCCGGGGCCTTTGTGGTGGAATCAGGAGCAGGAGATTGTTTGATCCCCCGATCTCCCAATGACCAGTTCCGTTCTCATGGGAATCCAGCGATTCACCGCTTGATAGTTAGCGTGAGGACCTTAGACGTCTGATTGGTCACATCATCCGTAGCAATCAGGTCGATGGACGTGCGACCTGCAGTCGTAGGTGTTCCGGACAGCAGCCCTGTATTCGACAACGTGAGCCCGGGCGGCAGCTCTGCGTTTCCGTACGACCAGGCATAGGCGTGAGAGATCTCAATGTATCCGCCCGTCGCGGTCAACTGGTATGAATACGGTTGTCCCACTCGCGCTTCCGGCAAAGCGGCCGTCGTAACCGCGAACTGAGGAATTCCCGGCGCGTCGATCAGGACTGGGAGAACCTCATTCGCCGTATCTCCGGCGCTGTCGGTGACCAGGACGGCGATCCAGAATTCGGCCGCGTCGGGATACAAGGGCGAGACGTTGGGCGTTCCGGACAGCAACCCGGTAGACGACAGCGTCAGACCGTTCGGTAATGGCCCCACACCGCCGGGCAAGTTGTTGGGCGGATTCTGCAGAGCCGTCCAGGTATACGACCCGGTTCCGCCGGTCGCGACCAGCTGTTGCGAATACGGTATGCCATTGGTTCCGTTCGGCACCGAGGTCGTTTTGATGGTGAGCGCGTTGATCTGAAGCGGGATGGTTTCCGTCGCCGTATTGCCGGCGCTGTCGGTCACTCTGATGCTGACCTGCGCGGTGTACGAATCCGAAATCCCGCGAGGCGTTCCGGACAATACTCCGCTCGTGGAAAGCCGCAGGCCTTTCGGCAGGCCGCTGGCCGACCATACATACGGTCCAGTTCCGCCGGTCGCGACCAGCTGCTGCGAATACGCCGCGCCGGTGTTCCCGGTGGGCAGCGTCGTCGTCACGATTAGAGGCACCTGGTTGTGGGTCAGGTTCGACACCAGCTGGCCGAGGGGGGTCAACGGCATCGGAATTCCCGGATAGGATTGCGCCGTTGGATCGAAGAGGGGCTCCAGGCCATCGTCGATGATCACGGGCGCGTTGTCGGTAAACCAGAAGATACGCTGGAGGCCGGTCGACGGGGCCGCGGCCGCGAGGTCCTGGACAACCCGAGCGATCTGGGAGTACTGCTCCGGAATCTGCGGACCATCCGGGTGAGAGAAGCCGAACTCGGTAATCCAGATCGGAGTTGCGTTGTACCCAACCGTGTTGGCATAATTTCGAAAGTCCTGGACGTCGTTTACCAGAGCGGCATCCTCGGTAGTCGTGAGATCGTGTGGATTGCCATAGAGGTGTTCGCTCAGGACGTCGAGCGGGGGCTTCACGCCATACACCTGAATGTAATCCTGGACGAACTCCGTGAACCATGTTCCGGCCGTGCCCGATGTCCCAGGGTCAAGAATGGTCGCGGCGTCACTCCATTGCTCCATGCTCGGTCCCACGATGTGCGCGGTCGGATCGATCCCCTTAATAATGTTCACCCAGGTCTGGAACTGGACTACATAGACATTCGGAGCCACGCCGTCGCTGTTGACGTTGTTCTCCTCATTGCCAATGCTGTAGTAGCCTCCTGGACCTATTTCGCTATACGCCAATTGAATGGTCTGTTGCATGTGGGGAAGGTTGGGAGTGCATCCGGTTGAGGTCGTGGTGCAGGCTCCGGGACCATTCGCTGTAAAGAAATTTTGTTCCACAGCGACGATTCCGGTATTAAACGTCGGCAGAAAATGGTAGCCATTCTCCAACATGGGTTGTTGATCGGTGGGATCCCCGAGTTGGCTTCCACCTAACCACCATTTGATGTTGAACTCGTCCAGATCGGCGGCATACATGTTCTGGTTCGTCGAGTAGTTCGCGACGGCGATGAAAGATGGTGGGATCGTGGTCTGCGCCCATCCGTGCTCGGAGCCCGCGAGGACACAGAACGAGGCGAAGAGGCAAAGGAATATACGGGTACGAAGAGAGATTGTGCGCATCGGAACATCCTTTTGATTTGCAGTGAGAGCGTGGCGCGAGGACACGCGAGCGAAGTGACGTGTTGGGGATCGAGATTCACCCTCTACGTGAAAATGCTTATGAATGTGATGCCCAAGGTGGTGGATTCAAGGATTGAGCATTACCTCATCCGAAAAGTTCAGGTCAATCATAATTTGTTTCGTGATCGTTTAAACCGATGAGCCTGATCGCCGTCACGCGCGTTGGACGAGGTCTGCGCTTGAATAGTGCGCGTGAGGATCAGTCTGGACGCCGGAATCCACGCTGCGCTGCGACTCCTGGTTCGACGATTTGCCTGCTCCTCACTGCGTTATGAAAGCCGGCCCTGAGCGGTTGCTGCGCCCAGGGCCGGTCTTCTTTACGGCTGGAAGGCCAAGTTATGCACCAGCTGGCCATAGTCGGACAGCAACATCGAACTGTTCGGGCCAGAGGGTGAGCTTGGATCGTAGAGCGGGTCCAGGCCCTGGCTGGCATAATCCCCGTCGGTAAATAAGAAGAGGCGCTGGAGGTTCTCCGACGAACTGACCGCCGCAAGTCCGTTGAGGACACGCGTGATCTGAGCTTTCTGGTCCGGGGTATACGGATCCGTGGCCGGGTTGTAGGCGAAGCCCAGCTCTGTGATCCAGATTGGAATTGAGGCGGAAAATCCGTCAGCGTTGGCGGCATTCCGGAAGTTGGTGACTTCGGTGACGAAGTTGTCGGCCTCTGTATCGCTGTCGACATCTGAGCACTGCGTTGGATCGAGGTTGTAGAGGTGCATGGAAATTGCAGAAAGGGGAGGCAGCGCTCCGTTGTTCGCCGCCTTATAGGCGGTGACGAACTCCTGGAACCAATCTCCACCGCGCCCGTAAGGATAGAGGCCACAGCTGGTCCCTAAACCCCCGTCGTCCCATGCCGTCATTTTCGGCCCGACGAAATGTGCCGTCGAATCGTACTGCCTGATTAAATTGGCCCATTCGGTGAACTCGCTGACATAGACAGTCGGAGAAGTAAAGCCGCTGCCCGTGGCATCCTCCTCGTTTCCGATGCCGTAGCAGCCGCCGGGACCGGCTTCGTTTTATTCAGATTGCAGCACCGAACCTGGCATCTTCACCCCTGTTTTGCAACAGAAGTATCTACTCGGAAGGCGGGTGTGAGCGTGCGACAACTCTGAAAGCTCAATCGATCGACTCGTAGGCGACGGTGGTGAGAAATTCTGGCATTTCCGGGGCGGCGATCATCTGGTCGAAGAGTTTTGCTGCCGCCGCATATTTGGTGGATTGATATTTCTCGGCTCCTATTTCGGCCTTGATTCGATCGAGGACTAAGGCGAGAACACTCTGTACCGAGTGGACGTCAAGAGTGGTTTCATTGGGGCCATCTTTCATTCGGCCGGAATTGTGCGCCCATTGCCAGAGCTGGGCGCGCGAGATCTCGGCGGTCGCCGCATCTTCCATCAAATCGTAAATTGGAACACAGCCCAGGCCGTCGAGCCATGCCGCCAGATAGCGCAGCCCTATATCTACATTCATCTCCAAGCCTTGGCGCGTGATCTCGCCCTCGGGCACAGCCAGCAGGTCGGAAGCTCGGACTTCGGTTGCAGGGATAGGGCGCGAAATCTGGTTGGGGCCCGGCATGTGCTCGTCAAAAACATTCCTGGCGACAGGAACGAGTCCGGGATGCGCTACCCAGGTTCCATCATGGCCGGCCTTCACTTCGCGGAGCTTATCCTGGCGGACGCGCTCCATGGCGCGGTCGTTAGCAGCAGCATCTCGCTTGATGGGGATTTGTGCTGCCATGCCACCCATAGCGTGGATGCCGCGGCGGTGACAGGTTTTTATGAGCAGCTCGACGTAGGATTTTAGAAAGTGGCGATCCATGGTGATGGTCGAGCGGTCGGGAAGTGCCAGATCCTTGCGGTAACTGAATTTCTTGATAAAGCTGAAAATATAATCCCAGCGGCCGCAGTTTAGACCGGCGGAGTGGTCTTTCAGCTCAAAGAGAATCTCGTCCATTTCGAATGCTGCCGGCAGGGTTTCAATCAGAACAGTAGCGCGAATGGTGCCGCGCGGAATCCCCAGGCTATCCTGAGAAAAGTTGAAGACATTGTTCCAGAGCCGCGCCTCCAGATGGCTCTCCATCTTGGGCAGGTAAAAGTAAGGGGCCGTGCCACGTTCGCGGAGAGCAGCGGCATTGTGAAAGAAGAAGAGGCCGAAGTCGAACAGCGATGCGGAGATGGGTTGGCCGTTTACGAGAAGATGCTTCTCCGGCAGATGCCAGCCGCGCGGCCGCAGGAAGAGCGTTGCAGGCTTGTCAGTCAGTCGATATGGTTTACCTTCCGGGCTGGTGTAAGTGATGTTTCCGCGAACCGCGTCGCGCAGATTCACTTGACCGTCCATGAGGTTGCGCCATGTAGGAGAGGTCGAATCCTCGAAGTCGGCCATGAAGACATTCGCACCGGAATTCAGGGCGTTGATGACCATCTTGCGATCGACCGGCCCGGTAATCTCTATCCTGCGATCTGCGAGATCGGGCGGAATGGGAGCGACGCGCCATTCACTCTGGCGGATGGATGAGGTTTCGGGCAGGAAATCAAAGAGCTTTCCCTGGCGGAGTTCCTGTGCCCGAGCCACTCGCCTTTTAAGCGCCTGCTGACGGTCGCCTTCAAAAGTGCTTGTCAGGGCGGACAGGAAATCGAGAGCCTGCGGGGTGAGGATCTCGGCTTCGGCTGCGCCTGCTGGTGTTTGAAGCTCCAGAGTGGGGTGGGCCATGAACTATCTCCTTCGATTCGTGAAGCTGGTACGTTTTCTTGTGATGATGAAAGAGACGATGGCTGCCCCAGGCTCTGTTTGGCTGCGGAGATTCTGGATCAAGGGTGTTCAGCGCAAGAGCGGCAAATCCACGCTTAGTTTTACTTTCTTCTGCTAATGTTTAGCACCGCTTATCGTCTTAGGTCAAACATTTGTCGGGAAAAGAAGTGCAAAAACAAGCCAAAAGGATGTATGTTGACAATAATCCGAAGCAGAAGCTAGTCTCCGTTTGTGAGAAATGGAATCTAGTAGTCTCAGAGAAGTCCGAATCTACTGCAACTGGCTGAAAACGCAGGAGAGCGGTTCGGCGCTGCCACGGGATTCCGAGACAAAGCCCGGCTTTATCGGCGTCTAGCGATTTTCCAGCGGATCAGCATGTTGCTTCCTCATCGCACTCGTAATAATCCCAGCAGGTAAAGAGCCGCCTGAATGAGTCCCACTTGGAACCAGACTTACGACTTGTTTGGTAGAAGTCTGGCGTTTTCGGCGATGATTGCGGCTCTGCCGATACTGACATTGTTGTTTCAGCTGGGGGTGCGACGTAAGCCCGCGTGGTCGGCCTCTCTGGCCGCGCTGAGCGTCGCCCTTATCGTCGCGCTCGCTGCTTACAAAATGCCGCTCTCGCTCACGCTTAGTTCCGCGGGATATGGCGCGGCGTTCGGACTTTTCCCTATCTCCTGGATTGTGTTCTGGGCGATTGCGCTCTATCGGGTGGTTCTTGAAACGGGTGAATTCGAAGTCATCAAGGTGTCAATTGGGAATTTAACCAGCGATTTCCGTCTGCAGGCACTCTTGATCGCGTTTGCCTTCGGAGCTTTTATTGAAGGAGCGGCGGGGTTTGGAACGCCGGTCGCGGTCGCGGCGGCGATGCTGGTGGGCGTGGGCTTCTCTCCGTTCTATGCGTCGGCGCTGTGCCTGCTGGCGAATACAGCTCCTGTGGCTTTCGGCTCGATTGGAATTCCTGTCGTGACTTTGGCGGGGATTACGGGGTTGCCGCTGGATAAGTTGAGTGGCGCGGTTGGCCGTCTTTGTGCGCCGTTGTCGATGATCGTTCCCGGTTATTTACTCGCTGTGATGGTGGGATGGCGCGGCATGACTGAAGTCTGGCCTGCCGTGATTGTGGTGGGCGGAGTGTTTGGCGCGGTGCAGTTTCTGATGTCGAACTACGTGGGCCCTCAACTTGTCGACATAATGGCTTCGTTGATGGCGATGGGTTCGCTTCTTGTTTTGCTGCGCTTCTGGCGGCCCGGCGTCCTGTGGGATATCGATCATCCCGCGATTGCCGAAAGTGCGATGGTGTGCCGCGACAATCTGACTGCAATGCCGCCCGAATCGCCGGGGGTCGCCGGACGATATTCTTCACCTGGGATCGGACCAGCCGGTGACCACATCTATACGAAGGGCCAGATTCTGCGTGCGTGGAGTTCCTACGGATTGCTGGTGCTATTCGTATTGCTGTGGGGTTTTAAGCCCTTTCACATGCTGCTGAATTTCGCCACGACCAGCTTCGCGTGGCCGCTGTTGCACAACCACATTCTTCGTATGCCGCCGGTTGTGCCAAGACCTGCGCTCTACGGAGCGATGTACGAGCTGAATGTGTTATCCGCTTCCGGAACCGCCTGCATGTTCTCGACGTTCGCGGCTGTTGTGCTGTTGCGGATGTCTCCACGGAGTTTTGGGCGGCTCCTGATTTCTGTCTGCGGACAGCTATTTCTGCCGACCGTTACCGTCACCGCTGTTCTCGCGATGGCATTCGTAATGAATTATTGCGGCGCGACCGGCACGCTGGGACTTGCGTTTGCTGCGTCGGGCAAGCTGTTCCCGTTCTTCAGCCCACTACTCGGGTGGTTGGGAGTATTTCTGACCGGTTCCGATACTTCGGCGAATGCGCTGTTCGGAAACCTGCAGACAGTGACCGCGACGCGACTGGGATTCGATCCGATACTGATTGCGGCTGGCAATTCCGCCGGTGGTGTGATGGGGAAAATGATCAGCGTGCAGAACATTGCAATTGCGGCGGCCGCGACCGCGATGACGGTTTCCGACCAGGCGAAGCTGTTTCGGTTCACCCTGCGGCATAGCATCCTTTTAGCAACGGCGATTGGTTTGGAAGTGCTGCTGTATGCCTACGTTTTCCGTGTCCATTGAGGTTCTCGGCGAACCGACGATGTCGAGCCAATCTTTCATCCTGGAACGATGTGGGATGCGGTTGGGCTTGGGGAACGCATCTCACAATGATGGGCGGCTGTGGAGGTGCGGGCATGAAACGCCGTGAATTCATCAAAACTGCTACAGCAACGGCTGCGGCATCGATCATGACATACAAAACCGCGTATGCGGAAACCAAAGATGGCATCCCGCATCGCGTCCTGGGGCACACGGGCGAGAGGCTGTCACTGGTTGGGATTGGCGGCCATCATATTGGACGGTCTTCGGTGCCGGAGAAGATTGGCATTCAGATCATCCGAACGGCCCTCGACAATGGAGTGAACTTTCTCGACAACGCCTGGGATTATAACGATGGCCACAGCGAGATTCGTATGGGAAAGGCCCTGCGCGACGGCTACCGGCAAAAAGCATTTTTGATGACAAAGATCGACGGGCGGACGAAGCAGGCCGCCACACAGCAATTAGAGGAATCTCTACGCCGTTTGCAAACCGATCACATTGATCTATTGCAGATTCACGAAATTATTCGTATGGAGGATCCGGAGCACGTCTTCGCACCTGGGGGATGTATGGAAGCTTTGCTGGCAGCAAAGCAGGCCGGCAAGATTCGCTATATAGGATTCACAGGGCACAAAAGTCCGGAGATCCATCTCCACATGCTGAACGTAGCTGCAAAGCACGACTTTATTTTTGATTCCGTGCAGATGCCGTTGAACGTAATGGATGCTCACTTCGACAGTTTCCAAAAGCTGGTGCTGCCGGTGCTGGAAAAACATAATATCGGCGCGCTGGCGATGAAACCCATGGGCGATGGGATCATTTTACAAAGCAATACCGCGACCCCCGTGGAATGCCTGCGATATACAATGAATTTGAAAGTCACCACCGTGATCACCGGTTGCGATTCCATACGAATTCTCGATCAGGCGCTGAACACGGCGCGCAACTTTAGACCATTAAGCCAGACGCAGGTTGCCGCAATTCTAGCGAAGACGGAAACTGTCGCAGTCAATGGCAAGTATGAGATGTATAAGACGACCCACAACTTTGACGGAACTTACGCAAACCCAAGTTGGCTCGGGTAGTTAAAACCAGGATTTACACCAGTTATGGAACTTGCGCAGAAACAAACGAATCTCGAAGGTCGGTTGCGCGAATTGGGTAGAGTATTGGTGGCCTATTCCGGCGGAGTAGACTCAGCCTATCTGGCCTATGTGGCCCATCAGGTTTTAGGCGCAGACATGCTCGCAATTCTTGCCGACTCAGCCAGCCTTGCACGCACGCATTTCGAAGATGCGCTAAGTTTCGCTAGCGAATATTCCATTCCGATCAAAATTCTCGAGACCTCTGAACTTAGTCATGCTGACTACGTAAAAAACGATGCGACGCGCTGCTTTCATTGTAAAGACGAACTTTTCTCGGTGATGGAACAGGAACGCGAGCGGCTCGGATATCTATATATGGCCTATGGGATGAACGTCGATGATCGGGGCGAGTTTCGCCCCGGCCAGCAGGCGGCGAAGATGCATAGCGTGCTGGCTCCACTGGCAGAGGCTGGATTGACGAAGCAGGATATTCGCACGCTGGCGCAGCAGGCAGAATTGCGCATCTGGGACAAACCGGCTTCGGCGTGCCTGGCATCGCGCATTGAGTATGGCCGTCCGGTAACCAGCGAAGTGCTCCAGCAGGTGGAAGATGGCGAGACATTCCTGCATAGGATGGGATATCGGCAATTTCGGGTGCGATACCACGGCGAGATCGTCCGCATCGAGATCGCACGCGAGGAAATGCCGCGCGCGTTATCGATGGAAAATATGGATCGGATGGTCGCAGGCTTTCGTGCGCTGGGTTTCAAATATGTCACGCTGGATTGTGAAGGCTATCGTTCGGGCTCTATGAATGCCATCCTGCCGGTTGAGGCGATTCAGTCGGCAAATCTTCACTAAGTCGACGACGGATCTTGTTCGGCTTGCAACAGATATGCAGCGATCTAAAGATATAAAAACTTATGCGAATTGCATATCTTGAATGCTTTGCCGGAATCAGCGGCGACATGTTCCTCGGCGCGCTGGTGGATGCCGGTGTCGATCCTAAATTCCTGGAAGACACGGTCGCAGCATTAAATCTAGGCGCCACTCTTAAAATTGAAAAAGTCGATCGCAGCGGAATCCATGCCACCCGGGTGCAGGTGCTGGTAGATGGCAAGCGCGCGGAAGGGTGCCGCCGCGACCCATTCTCATGAGCACGACCATCCGCATAGCCATAACCACGATGCGCATTCGCATAAGCAGCCACATTCTGAAGCGTCTAGTCATAGCCACGGCCGCTCGTTGAGTATTATTCGGCAACTGATCGAAAACTCGGCACTGGATGCTCCGGTGAAAGCGATAGCCATCCGAGCTTTCGAGTTACTCGGTAACTCCGAGGCGAAGATTCATAATGTTCCGGTCGATGCTATCCACTTCCATGAAGTAGGCGCCGTAGATGCGATTGTGGACATAGTTGCTGCAGCAGCCGGCTCGCATGCTTTGGACGCGAGCGCCTGGATGTGCTCCCCGTTGAATGTAGGTGGCGGCATGGTTGAGTGCGCTCACGGAACATTTCCAGTTCCCGCTCCGGCGACGATGGACTTGCTGCAGGGCGCGCCGACTTACTCCTCCGGTTTGCAGATGGAGCTTGTCACGCCTACGGGAGCTGCGCTGGTACGCGCTCTCGATTGCACCTTTGGGCCATCACCGGCGATGCGCGTAGAGAGGATTGGATATGGTGCGGGGACACGCAACCCAAAGCGCTTTCCGAATGTCGTTCGTCTCAGCCTGGGCGAAACGGACGAAGCAGTTTCCATTTCCGGAGACACCATCGTTGTAATGGAAACTGCGGTGGATGACATGAATCCGCAGGTGCTGGGTGACTTCACGGAACACGCGCTACAGGCCGGCGCCCTTGATGTTATGTGTTCCTCCGTGCAGATGAAAAAGAACAGGCTGGGTACGCTGGTCACAATCCTGAGCGACCGAATGCATGCGAGCGAACTACAGCAGCTATTATTTCGTGAAACCAGTACACTTGGCGTGCGCATACGCGAAGAGCGCCGGGCGTGCCTGGATCGCAGGTTCGTCCCCGTGCAGACGCCCTGGGGCGAAGTAAAAATCAAGGTGGGACTATTGAATGGGGTTGAAGTGAACGCCGCGCCGGAGTTCGAAGATTGCCGCCGATGCGCGGAGAAACATTCCATCCCACTCAAGGTCGTCATGCAGTCGGCTTTAGCGATGTATCAATCTGTCGCAGGCAAGTAAACTGGGATCGGCGAACCAAAGAATGGATCAAGACACACTGCTTCGTCTGCTCGAAGATGTCCGCAACGGTCTTATCTCGCCCGCATCAGCTTCGACTCGGCTGGTCGATCTACCTTTTGAAGACATCGGGTTCGCCAAGCTGGATCATCATCGACCGCTTCGCGTCGGACTGCCGGAAGTTATCCTCGCTTCTGGCAAGACCCCTGAACAAGTCGCGGAGATTTTCGAGCGCATGGTAGAAAGCGGGGTCAACGTGCTTGCCACACGTGCCGACCGGCGGGTGTTTACCGCCGTGCAACAACGAGTAGCTGACGCACAGTATTTTCCCGTCCCACGTATCATTGCGCTTCGACAAACGCAGAAATCCGCAGAGATCAGCGAGTCGCGAATCGCGGTTATCTGTGCGGGGACCAGCGATATCCCAGTGGCGGAAGAAGCGGCGGTGACCATCGATGTTTTTGGCGGAGAAGTGGATCGATTCTACGATGTAGGCGTCGCAGGTCTGCACCGTCTGCTGGCACATCGCGAAGCACTGCAGCACGCACGCGCGATCATTGTCTGCGCCGGGATGGAAGGAGCTTTACCGAGCGTCGTAGGTGGATTGGTGAGCGTGCCTGTGATCGCAGTGCCAACCAGTGTAGGCTACGGAGCTTCATTTCAAGGTCTGGCCGCCCTGTTGGGAATGCTGAACTCCTGCTCTCCCAACGTCACCGTAGTGAATATCGATAACGGCTTTGGCGCGGCTTATGTTGCTACGATGATCTGCCGCGGACCTCTGGCGCGTCAAAGGTGAGATTAACTGTGACTTACGTTCTTACAAAGCAATGTGCCGGAAGTGTTGCCGCGGCTGACTTCAACACGATCTCTTCAAATGCGTGTGTGGGTTTCTCCGGAATATAGAAGATAGTAGTTACATTGGGATGCTGCTCCAGACAGGCACGACTCTTCTCTATTCCGGCGACGAAGAAAGAAGTCGACAAGGCGTCACTCTCAGTGGCTGAGGGCGAAATTACAACCGTCATCAGCATGTTTTCGACCGGCACGCCGCTACTCGGATTCATAAGATGGGCGTAGATTTTACCTTCCACTTCGAAGAAGTTCTCGTAGTTTCCGGAGGCTGAGATCGATAGGTTCCGAAGCTGCAACGAACGCGCCTTCTTACCCGGATCGAGAGGATGGCGCAGAGAAATCTCCCATCCCTGCTTGCCGGGAGGCGCTCCGAGCGCATAAATACTGCTTGTGCCGGCGGAAACCAGGGCCTGCGTGACTCCCCCGGCGCGCAGGATCTCTACCACACGATCGACGGCGTAGCCTTTTCCGATCGCTCCCAGATCAAGCTCGATTCCAGGTTCATCGAACTCGATGGTTTGTGCTGCGGAGTCCAGTTTTATATGCCGATAGCCAACCCGCTTGCGTACGTCGGCTAATTCGGAGCAGGACGGCAAGCGTCCCCACCCGCGAAAAAATCCCCATGACTTCATCAACGGGCCGAGCGTGATATCGAAAGCACCATCCGTTTCTTCGCTATAGCAAAGGCAATCTTCCAGGAGCTTGAAAAGTTCAGGTGTGACTGTCACCGGTCGGCGTGAGGCATCGCGGTTGATTGCGGAGAGTTCACTGTCCGCTTTGTAATGACTCATCTGATTGTTCAGGCGGTCGATTTCCTCAAAACTCCGGCACACAACGCCCTCAAGCGAAGCAGAGTTAGTTCCGTAGGCGACTACGGAAAAAATAGTTCCCATTGACGGATGCGAGGCTTGGTGCCGGACCGGAGAACCGGCTGCGAGAACGGATGTATCTTCGTGAGACTTCGCATCCGGGCTGCAATTTTCCATAGGTAGAGTTTACGGACGAACCGCAAGAACACGTACCAATCAATCGATTTGAGCGGCGGAGATGCGAATCGAGCGTCCGGCTAAGACATTCTCGGAAACTGGAACCTAGCTTTGGAAATGGGCGTGCCCGCGACCTCAATTCGACGCAGATCACGACTGCCGACACCGAGTTGTTCGGCCAGCGCAAGCATATTGTCAGAGGTCTCGAATGGAGGAGTACCTCGATCCGACATGGGGTCGAAGCCCATCAAGACCATGGCCACGGCATCGGTGGACACGCAATTTTTTCCTGCGATCAGCAAACCGGGATTGACGGGGCGCGTTTGGACGCCGCTCTTCATGCGGGGTAACTCGCCGCCTGTCATTGTGTAAATTCCGTCGATGACCGAGAGGTGCACGGGCCTGGCCGCCACCAGATCCGCAACGATGCGAGGCACGCGATAGCCCGCATCCGTCGGCGCGTCGAGGCGAACCGGCGGAGGCGCACTCTTTGGAGGTAAGCGATTGCCTCTGTGGAATGGGCCGCGTCCGCCAACCGGAGTAAGACCTGGTTCATCCTCAGGAGCGCCATCCCCGTAGATGGTGCATGGAGTAATTCCAAAACAATTCTTCATGGAGAGGGTGACGCCGGTGGTTCTGTGCTCTTTCAATTTGGCCAGCGAGACAAAGACATCGCAGTCGTCGTAGGAATGGTTCAGATCGTAGCCCTTGAACATGAGGCCGCCGCCCGGAACCCAGAAGGTTGTGTACTTTTTTGCGTTCCCCAGGTAGTTGGTGTTTTCAAATTCCACGCGAGGCGCGGCGTTCAAGAGATCCTGTGCCTTCCAACCGGCGTACAGCATGAAATCCTGGAGCGGCTCGGCGGTTGACCATGGGCTTTCCAACAGGCGAATTCGCTGTGCCCCCGCCTTGCCAAGCAGATGAACCGTCGACCAAATAACTTGAGGATGAACCCAATGGGTCATTTCCGGCGGCAGATAATACAACCGGTCGGTGGCCGTACCCGTCATGTTCAGCTTGATCGCGACAGTTTTCCCTCGGACCAGAGTTTCCAGTCCACCGAGTTGATCGAACATCGTTGAGAGTACATCCACAACATTCTGGTTATATTTTGGACACACTCCAACGGCGACGCGGCCCGCGGGCGCTGCCTGGGCTTGCAGCATTGCGGGCCCGATCAGATGTGCGCCGGCTGCCATTCCCATGGCGCCAAGAAATTCTCTGCGGGACGGATTCCACGCGGTTGTCATACCGACCTCTCAATCTCGACGGCACAATTCACAGGGAGTGGTGGGAGATCGAAACTTGTGCCTTCGTTTGCGGAGACATTCCCAATGGGAAGTGAGATCCCGGGATTCGGTCTCCAAAGCTTCGCCGATCGTGCTCTCGTATCTACCCAGAGAGTCACGTAGGTGGCAACCTCTGTTGAATAGTTTAAAACCTGGACGACTTGTTTGCGGCGAGCTGGATCGATGCTGGAAAAATACTTTGTAGTCCCAGGGTTGTAAACTCGGACGAAATCATTTCTGCGGCTCACGATGAGATGAGCGTCCCGGGCGATTTTGTATGGATCCGAAAGCCCCTGTTCTGCTACCACCATCCTCCCTTTGGGCACGTCGTAGAGGTCGTAACCGAACAGCCAATCTTCTTTGGAGGGAGTTACACCGGGAGGGCCCCAGTACTTCGCGGAAATCAACAGGCCTCCCTGCTGAACGAACGCGAGTAATTGCTTCCGTTGCTCGGAAGTTGGCGCCTCCTCATCCAGCCAAAGTATTCCTTTCAGCCACTCTTTCGGGCTGGGTAGCGCACGCGTTCGATCCATCACCGAGAACTGGAACTGGCGGCGATTGAGGAGGTTTAGGACTTCTCCGCTCATGTAGGCGTTCTGCCCGCGGAAATCGGACACTACCGCCAAAATTCCCATGGGCTCGTAGGCTTCCCAGTCTGCGTGGCTTTCAAAGAAGGACAGGGTTTGGCAAATCCGCGTCCACGCATCCACGGCAGAGGGATTTTTCTTGAGCAGTGCCGCTCGCATCCTGCTGTCGAGGGAAACGATCCAGCGGCTGCGGCCGTAGACGCGACTGTCGGCAATCGCCAGACAATATTCTTTTGCTGGGCGCATGCTTCTGGAATCAGGAGGATCAATGTCGAGCCAAAGAACCTTCTCTGGAACCAGCTGGCTGGCGAGCAGAGGAAGCCAGCCGTTCGAATCTACCCAGGGATTTCCCGTAGGACCGGCGGTGGCGGTATCGCCGTCCATGCCTTCGTCCATGGTCTTCAGGTTTGCTTTGGGCCAGATGTTCCCGGTGGCACTGAAGGTGGGGGTCGTGACATCCCAGTTGATGTGATCATTCGGAAATTGCGCGAGCACGGGCAGGTCCAGGGCATGGTTCGCCGAACCGTTCAGAATGACAGCTTCGAGACCGGCTTCGCGGCCAGCGGAGACGACTGCTGGGAGATTCTCTACCGCGGACACCTTACCTACGAAGCTGAGTCCGAGCTGGCGGCCTGCATGGATGAGAGGCTTCAACGCCTGCTGCTGGGCGGCATCGGCGGACGTTCCCAAAGCCCACTCCACGATGAGGCAGTTGACGGGCGTTCCCTGGAGCAACTGCAATGCCGCGGGCTGGGTCCAGGCCTGAACCATTTCCTGGAGTTCGACATCGCCGTTATTGAACTCGTTCAGGCGTGCACGTTCGAAGGGCCCACATGGCCACTTGATCGGAATCCATTTTGGATTCAAAGTCATGCATTAACCCATGCGTCTCTGGTTCCACTTACGTTTAACTCAGAGTACTTCTTGCTAAGATGCCCGAGTAACTCCTAAGCATATTTGTCTGAACCTTCGTCAGCCTAGGGTTGGGCGTTGCGCATCGTATGGCTCTTCTCGATCCGCTTCCATAAATAAAATTTGTCCACTGGTGGGGCTGGTGGCATCTGCACCGTCTCCCCTTTGCAGAAGCGGAATCGGCTTGAGCGAGCCTCTTGCTCCCGCAAGCCACTCAGTCCAGGCCTTGGGATTTTTGCCGTTATCCAGTCCAGTCATTTGCTGCAGCGTCATATGCGCGAATTCAGCTTGATTCGCACGAACGTCATCCAGGTAGTCGATCAGGATTTCATATCCTTCGGGGTCGCCTAAACTGGCCAGCCCCCGACCGATCGTCACTTCAACCAGCGCACGCTTGTCCAGGTTGAAGTCGGTCACAAATCCTTCTTTAGCCGACTGATTATGCAAGGTGGGTCGGCTATGAAGCTTCTTTAACGTAGGAATTGCAGCGGGATCGCCGAGTAATTCGGCCCCATAGCAGATCGAGTCCACATAGTGAAACGGCCAGGGCAGCTCATCGACGAAATCCTGCGGCTCTGCTTTGGTTACATCGGCCACCTTATCCCAGATCGGAATTGCGCGGGGGTCCCTTGTCATGCCCAGAGAGTAGACCAGATCTGACGGAGGAAAGGGTATTCCCCACTCCATTCCTTCGATGGCTCCCCCCTCGGGTGCACTGTCAAGCGGGATGTTCGTGATCCTGTTAGCGAGGCCCAGCTCTATGGCCTGGATCAGCACCGGTACTCCTGTCTTCGAACCGAACATGGCCAGAGCCTGAGCAAGCCGCAACTTGCGATTCCCGCTCGCCTTCGCGTATTCCTCCTCCAGAATGGGAACGGCCAGACCAGGATCCGATGTGCAAACCTCAACAACCGGAATTTTTTCGCGATATCGTGGAGTACCCTCCCTGGCCATGGGCACGTCAAACCAGGAAGCGAAATGACGACCGTCGATCTGGTTTACGAACGCTCTGATCTCGTCTGCGTTATAGGGTTTTTCGACGATCTGACGAGTGAGCATGTCAGGCAGCAGCGTACCTACCTCCACCAGCCTTTTCTGTACCCTGGGCAGATCGACATTCCGCGCCGTGACCCCAGCCCGTGCGGCGTAGGCTGCGGCCACACCTACGGAGCCTCCCATGTTCTCCATCTCCGGCTGATTCCGCGTGTTGTACATGGAATCATGCGAGATAGAAGTGGCTTTTCCAGACACGAGAATGTTCTCGAGCCCCTGCGGTAGCAGTGAACGGTATGGCATTTCCGATGGCAGAATGGGGCACAAGAGACCCATCCTGAGCCAGTCCGAAGCGATTCTCCTGTGGCAGTCCATTTCGCCGGCACCCAGGTTGATGACATCCGGGAATTCGCGATGACGCAGCAGGTCGGTCAAGCTTAGAACTGTATCGCCGAGGATGTGGCGCGACTCGCGGGTCGCGATATAGTTGCCGTGATCGAAGCACCTGGGCCCACCACGACGGCTGATCAGAAACGCCTTCGTGTAGTCGTCGATGTTGGTTACGTCCACCGTATGCGCGAAGTGCCACGCGCTCTCTGTCGGGCTCGTGTATTCGGCAAGGTTGTACCACATTGGGTAGTGATCCCGCGCAGCGCCAAAGGTAAATCGCGCACCGGCGAAAGCAGGCACATCGCCGTCGCCGGTGGTATCGACAGTGACCTTGGCCAGCACTGCTATGGGACCGTACGGTGTGGCCGCTACAACTCCGCGCACATTATTGCCGGAAAGGACCGCGGCAATCGTGGTGCTGCCGAAAAAGACCTCGGCGCCGGATTGCTGCGAGTCTTTCAGCAACGCGTACATTTTCGCTTCGATGTTCCACTTGCCATTCAAGGTGTTGGCCGAGGTGGGCCAGTTGATACTCTTGTGAACCTCATCGGTCAAAAGAGAATTTCGTAAAGCGAAGCCGGCCCAGTACCGGCCGTACCAGTAGGCACAAACCCCGCCGAGCGTTCCCGTGCCGCCCAGGCCTGGATTCAGTTCAAGCAGAACAGTCTTCGCGCCCTCGCGAGCAGCGGAATTGGCGCACGTGGCGCCACTTGTCCCACCGCCGACGACCAGCACATCCGCTTCGCGGTAGATCGGCACCTCGACCGCAGGCACGCTCAGTCTTTCGTATGGGCGGCCGCGTTGCGGGCTGTCCTGAAGCTTGACCTGCAGCGCATGCGGTACGCGGTAAGGAACTGTATAGTCCATCGAAGTGGTCGCGGCTTGCCCCTTGCGCAGCGCGGGAAGCAGCGCCTTCGCAAAGGCAGCGCCGGTCAATGTGGAATCCACCGGATCGCGAAGAAGGTCGCGCTTGCCGCCGGGTAGCCGGGCGGCTTCGTTGAGACACCACAGGTTCGTCATCGGCCCCGCGAAGCTGGCGAGCGGCAAATGAGTGTCGCGCTGATTTTTGTCGCTGAATACCAGGTCCGACTTCCCGAAGCTTGCCTGCCATCTGGGGATAGGTCCGGCCAGCTGCGTTGTCTGCGGCCCATCCAGCTCATAAGCACAGATCGCCAGTTTCGCCGATTTGAAAGCGGGGACATTCTGAATGAGATAGGAAGCCACGCGCATGCTGCGATGGCGCGCCTCGATCTCCCGTTGCATCATCCCTTCCAGGTTCATTTTTCCCAACCGCAGTTCCATCGGACACTCGATTAGAATGTGCCCCTTGTATCCATACCCGGGATGGATGGTCAACTTGTTACCGGCTACACCCATGTTAGTCGGGACTGTGAGTGTCGCTTGTGAAAGCGGGTCCACATTTTCCATTTCCAGCATCCGGACGAAATGGAAGTCATCCGCTGTCTCCGGCGCAAACTCCGCGCCTGCCAGCCGCGCCACTAAAGCGGTGCTCGTCGCGTCCACAACCAGCGGAGCGACCAGAGCTTGGCGTCCGGATTTATTTCCGATAACTACGCCTCGAATGGCTCCATCCGTCACAATGGTTTCCGTGGGTAAGCTGGCGTAGACTATCTCTACATCCGCAGCCAGAAGCACATTTTCTAATGAGACCTTGAAGGCATCCAACCACAGCGGCATCTCGCCGGGGTGGGCATTCACATCCATCTTCTTCAAACATGCGGCAATGGGCTCGGGCACCTGAGCGGAGTTAGTCAGCTTTCCTAAGTCCACCCAGGGTTTCAGCGTAGCCGAGACTTCCCTTCCAAGATAGTTACGGTGCTCAACCATAACTACTTTGAAACCCTTGTGAGCAAATTCGAGAGCAGCCGCGACGGCAGCCAACGATCCCCCGACAATGACCACATCGCCCTGACGCAGGATCGGCACTCGCGACCTGTCGATCCGGACGAAAGTCCGGTCTCTTCCGGGCTCCGTCCCTTGCAGAGCCATCCCGGATAAATAGCTCGATCGCCCGACCAGCGTGGCTATGGTTCCAGCGCTGATGCCCTGCAATATAAAGTTGCGGCGCGACATCCCCGTGCCGTCATTCTTCTCATCTGGCATTATTTCTGAATCCTCTCATTAAGCCTGGAACTTGTCCGCCGCGATGGACCGGAATGGGCAGGGCTGGCCGTTCTTTAGACGGAACCCATGCCCAATCGTCAACCCTGCGTTATCAGCTTCTCCATCGATCCACCTGCGGCTGGCCGCGCCGATCAGCGATCGAATCAAAATAAAATCTTGAGAGCGAACTGCAAAATGCGTGGATCCTGCGCCCCGGTGATCTGACCAAACCCTGTGTTCGTTACGGTGCTGCCCGGGTTCATAAAATTTACGTTGTTGAATAGGTTGAAAGCCTCGGCCCGGAACTGCCCGGAAAAGCGATTGGTCACTTGAATATTCTTCAACAAGGCAGCATCCGTATTGAAATAACCTGGACCGCGCAGAATATTTTTGCCGGTATTCCCGAATGTTCCCACCGCGTTGGGCGCGAAAACAGAAGTATTGAAGTATTCATTCACCAATTCCCTGTGCGACCGGTTCGGATCGAGTTTCGCCTGACTTAAGTTGGTACCAGTAAAGTCAGCTCGGTCCGCGCCTACACCTGAAAAGGAGTTATCGACTCCGCTGAACACGGTGAAAGGAGTTCCACTCTGCCAACTCACGATGGAGCTGATCGACCATCCATTGGTGAATCTTGTCTTCCAGCCGCCATCCTTTAATCCCGGCAACTGGTAAATCGGCGAGAAATTCAACACCCGGGTCACGTCTCCTGGAGATGGACCATAGTCGAACATTTGGTCGAACGGTTTGGTGCTTATATAGGTGGAGGAACCAATCGGACCGAAATCATCCAGGCTCTTCGACCAGGTAAAATTCGCATCCAGCGACAATCCGTAGCTGAGTTGTTTCCGCACCGTCACCTGCAATCCGTTGTAGTTCGAACGCACAGTGGAGCCCACCACATCCACATTGGAGAACGCAGGATTGATTCGTCTTTGCTGCGTGTTCGCCTCCGTGGAGTTTCCCGGAATGTAGATAGCCGGGTTGACTTCCTGCTGCCCTTCTTCGACATCACCCGTGCCCGAAAGGTCTGACCCCACATTACCCACGTATCCGACGCGAACCAGCCAGCTTCGGCCCAACTGTTGCTCCACGGTCAGGTTCCAGGCTGCCACCCGAGAAGCTTTCAGGTTTTTCGACAAGATATACGGCAGGGCCAGCGGAGACGGAAACACCGTACCAGGCGGGGCAATATTGGGTCCGAATTGCGCAGGGAAAGGATTCGTCACGCCGGCACTTCCGTAGGGATCGGCGAAGGAAACATCCGTCAGGTTCACAGCCGGAGCAAAGGGTGGAATCGTCGTGACGTCCTGCATCATGACGATATTTGGAATCGAATAGTAAAGCCCGAATCCGCCGCGCACACTCATTTTTCCATCTGCCCTGGGCTGGTAAGCAAAGCCGATGCGCGGCTCAACGTTACTAAGCTCGCGATTATAGGATGCGACCGGACATCCCGGATCGTGATTGCTTCCGCCATAGATCAAGCCGACGGGAGCGTTGGGGAATCGAACCGACTGCTGTCCCGGTTGGTAGCAGCCAATTCGCCCCTTCGATTCGTAGTAGGGAAGAAATGGATCCCATCGTACGCCCATCTGCACCGTCAACCGTGGCTGCACGCGCCAGTTGTCCTGGGCAAAGGTGCTGTACCGGTTTTGCGTAAAGTCATAGTAAATACCGCCCGACTGCGAGAAGGTTGTTGCCTGTCCTAATACGAAGTCCGCTATGTTGTCTCCAGAAAGACTGCCCCCGAAACTAAACGATCCTCCCTGCCCGTATTCGTTATTTTTTGGCGTATGGATGCGGGCATAGGAACCGCCGAAGTGTAATTCATGATTGCCCTTGATCCAAGTCATATTTTCTTGTATCTGTTGCGTTCTGCGGGTGAACGGTCCGAAGTATCCGGTGCCGATCGTGAAGCCTCCGCCCACGGTAACGTTGAGCGTGGGAGAGGGCGGCTCCGCGATATTTACGCCGGCAGTATTAAATCCGAACGGCGCTCCAGTGGTGGATTGTCCGGATTCATCATTCAAGCCATACCAAGTGCTGAAGAGCAATTTGGGTGAGGCGGAATAAACATAGTTGATGGAGACATTCTGCAGGGTTAACTCCTGACCTCCTGCAGCCTGGAGCAGATTGGTTTTGGAAACATTGTTTGGCAGAGTGAATTTGCTGTACAAATAGTGCCCGCTCAGCAGGTGCTTATTGTGCTGGTAATCGCTCTTAATCAAGTACTCGTTCAAGTCCTGTCTTTGCGGAGGGCCGGTGAAGGTCACCTGTCGTCCCGGGCCGTTCGGCAGAGGAATGTCCGCCAGGAGGTACTTCGACACGGGACTTACAGGAACCTGGTTGTCAAAATAAGGAGCACCCGTCACCGGACTCACTAGTTGAACACCCGGCAGCAAGTTAGAGAAGTCTCCGGTTCTTTCCGCCGCGGTCGGGACAAATGTGACGTTCCCGGCGGCCGCCGTACTAATTCGAGTTCCCTGATAACTACCAAAATAAAACAGCCTGTTCTTTTTCAGGGGTCCGCCGAGAGTGAATCCAAACTGGTTGCGCTTCAACGTGTCTGCCGTGGGAGCGAAGTAGTTTTTCGCATTCAGCGCGCCATTGCGGATAAATTCAAAAACGTCTCCGTGGACTTCGTTGGTACCAGATTTCGTTACGACGCTTACTACGCCGCCGACGGCGTTGCCGTACTCGGCGGTCATGTTCGAGGTTTGGGTGTTGAATTCCTGTATCGCATCCGGACTAGGGAAGGGCAGGTTGGTATTCAGGAGCAGGTCGTTGAAGTCAGCGCCGTCAAGTAAATACGCCACTCCGGTGGAACTTGTGCCGTTGATCTTGGCATATTGCTCCCCGGGAAAGACGCCACCTATACAACCGAATGCGCAGTAATTAGACGTTGTGTTCCTCGTGCCCGCGCCTAGAAAGAGCAGACTCTGAACTTCTCTACCGTTCAAAGGAAGATCGACGACTTGTTGCTTATTGACCAGCTCACCAACGGTAGCCGAACTGGTGGTCACCAGCGGCGCCGACGAGAACACATTGACCTGCTGCGACGTGGCGCCCAGCTTCAGCGTGACGTTTTGCGTCGCCGCCTGGTTCACCGTCAGGGTTATTCCTGACTGGACATAGGTACCAAACCCTTGAGCCTCGATCGTTAACTTGTAAGTGCCTACGGGGAGGGTTGAGAATACATAGTTTCCCGTGGATTGAGAATTCGCGGATTGAGTAAATCCGGTAGCTACATTCTGGACTGTTACCTTAGCGCCGGCTACAGCGTTCCCGGAAGGGTCAACCACGGTTCCGTTCAACCTTGAATTTGTAAATTGTGCCGACAAAGGTGTCGTGCAGACGATCGATAGAACCAAGATGAAAGCGGTCCAGATCGCGAGTGCCCGCTTCGGGGACAACAATGTCGGACTTATACGATTGCTTTGCATTTCCCAATCCTCCTGATTTCTTCCTCTTCAGATTTGTAGCTGACCGCCGGTATTTTTTTTGGAATCAGTCCGTGGCGTTCGTTCAGGTCAGAATCGGCTTCATGGAAGCCCGTGGTATCGCTTCTTTTCCGCAGGTGCGAAGCGGGTCGATATAGTGCCCGTTACGCGGACGGGGAACTCATCTTTCCCGGCGAGCCCATCCACTCCCTGTGCGATCAGGCGCACCCGATAGGTTCCGCTGCGCGTGTAGGCATGCGTCACCTGGGCACCCTGCAATGTGACCCCATCGCCACAATCCCACTGATAGGAGATGACTGGCGTGTCCGACTTCCCAAGTAGAGCGGAGAAGGCAACCGTCTCCCCTGCCCTCGCTGCATTTGGATGTTGTGCGTGGATTGTTGGCGACTGGGCCGGGATAGCGGTATCGATCAGTTTGAGCACACGGACGGATCGCGCCGGTTGCGTGAGGACAATTGAATTCGAACCTGAAAGGGGAAGCTGCGTCTGGTCTAGAACTTCTTCGGCGGTATAGCGTCCGGTTCCATTCAAGCCCAGACTCGAAAGAGCGATGGTGTGGGTGCGTGAATTGTCTGTCCAGTTGAAGACGGTCAAAATACTTTGCCTGGGGCTTTCTTTCAGCAGAAAAATGCTCGGCTGACCATCGGCGGAAAGATAACTCATCAAGTCGACCGGGTTTGAGGAGCGGCCAATCCTTGCCATGTCGATCAGGTCCTGGTTCTGGACCAGCGCGAGCCGTTTCGGCTCAGAGCCTAACGTGGGCAGATCGTCACCGATTTCGTACATGCCGCCGGAGATTGCGGAAAGAACAATGGAGGCCTTTGCTTCGTCGAGTGTAAGCGGGCGTTTTCCCCCATGCCAGGACTGGTCGTCGACGGTCTGACTGGAGACGCTGAAGGCGTCGGGATCGGCAACGAAATAATTGCGGTTCATATAATACCGGGCAGCCATTCCGGACGCAGCGTCTTTGGTGGCGCCGAACGTGTGGCCGGTGTCCTGAGAGATGCGCCCGAAATCGACATAGCCGACCGGGTCCAGCATCACGCTGCCGTCTTTATCGAGCAGTACGTCATCTCCGACCGCCTGACGAATAATGCCCAGGCCGATCCTCTGCGCTTCCATTGCCGTCGTGTTGGGCTTGTAATAGCGGCCTTCGACGGCGGTGTCGTCCATGAAGTCCATCTTTATGTAGCGAATTCCCCACGCGTGGACAAGGGTCCAATAGGTCTTGCGCAGATACTCCTGTGCGCCGGGATTCGTGGTATCGAGCACGAATAGTTTGTCGTGGTGATTCGTCACCCAGCCTATGTGGATGGGTTCTCCGTTCGCCTTGTGGACCAGCCAATCGGGATGGTTCTGATAGACCCAGGCGCGCTCGGAAACTTCAAATGGAGCCGTCCAAATGCCGGGCACAAGCCCGAGAGCTGTTACTTTTCGTTCCATCCCGGCAAGACCGTTAGGGAAAAGAGTGGCGTCGGGCGTGCTGTATTCTCCGCGGGCATATTGGTAGCCCTCGTCGATATGGAAAAAGTCGTATCCCAGCGATTTGAGATGTTGCGCTTGCCATTGCGCGTTGGTCAATGCAGTTCCGGCATTCAGCCCGAAGTAATAGGCTGTCCAGCTCCACCAGCCTAGCGGTGTCGGAGCGCTGATACGCGGGTGATGAAGCTGCCGGATGAGCGCGCCGTAGGTCTCAAGTTGGCGGTGATAGTTCGAATCCACACTGAGCAACAATCTCTCCGAAGCCAACTCCTCGCCGGGGGCTACGGTCAGCCGCAGCGGCATCTTGTCGCCAGCACTTGCCTCGTGCAGCGATCCCCACTCATCCGTTTCCAATTCCGTGGTGCCGGTGGAATCCGCCTCATAGCCTGCGATGTGCTTCTGTGCACCGTGTCCCGCGAGATGCAGCCGAAGAACGGTGACAAAGCGGTCTGAAGTCAGAGCCCCGGCAAAGAAGCTCTGATGGCTTTGCCGATTGTAGATAAGCTGGCTGCCCACTCCGCGATACATCTCGGTCCCAGCTTCACTCAGATCATGGATGGTGATGTTCGGACGATCTTCGCTGTAGCTGTCCGAAAGGACGCGGTCCTGAAGAGCCGCGCCACCTAAATTGAGGATCGAATCTCCCGCGGCTGCAATGGGTCGAATCGAGGCGACGGTGATTGGCTTACCCGTTCCGTTTCGAACGAATACCTGCAGGTCGGCGAAAGGCTTGTCGGAATAGGCGCGCAGGCGATAGATCAGATCCGGCTGGCCCGAAAGCCCGGAAAATGTGACCGACCATTGCTGCGCGCCACCCAGGTCGTCCACAACGTTCGATCTTTTTAACGTGTGGTTGGGATAATCTTTCGATTGAATCCAGCGGCCATCTAGGTCAACGGCTACTCCGGCATGCAATACGGGATCAGTAGAGCCGGAGCCCGCGATGGTGTAACTCCCATCGGCAGGTTCAATCCTTATCTGCAGCGCTTGTCGCGGGCCTTGTGCGTACATCGGAGCAGCGAAGCAGAGAGCCCCCACAAAAAAAAGGTTCATTGTGCGTACAAAGGTCCGCGTGACCCAATCATTCTTCAAGACGTTCTTCTCCATTTCGTTAGGTGCGATCTTTTGCCGGATCGGCACACACAAGCCAGTCTCCGGTTTCATTTTCATTCCTTATCTCGGAATCGAAATGCGGCGCACGTTTGCTTTTCTTTCCAGCGTTTAACAGTTATCACTCTTTTCGGAAATACGTCAAGGCGAAACCCTGTTGCCGTTTCATTTCGTTTTCATGGGGGGAAAGGAAGAACGTACGGGGTTTTGCTCAGCCACAGGAGTGGCGCCATCCGGAATGAGTCGAGATAGAAGAACACAAAAGTAAAGCAGATCGAAACACAACTATTGCCAAATCGCAAGGCAAAGTCTTAGGTAGAGTGCCGATCGTCAAAGACAACGATGCCGCCTCCCACGCACAGGAATTCGTGTTTTGGGGTATGGATCATCGTCCCGCCGAGGGCGTCATCGCTTGCTTCGAACAGGGTGATTATCGTCTCAGGTCGCGAAGCGCCATCTGCGCCGCGTTATATCCGCACATGCCGTGTACCCCTCCGCCCGGCGGCGTGGAGGAAGAACACAGATAGATTCCTTCGGCGGAAGTCGCATACTGTCGCCATGTTGGACGAAACAGGAACTGCCCCAGGTCGACCGCGCCGCCGCTGATATCTCCGCCGACAAGGTTGGCATCCATTGCTTCGAGGTTCGCCGGCGTAGAGACATGGCGCGCCAGCACACAGTCGCGAAACCCGGGCGCGAACCGCTCGATCTGGTTTTCCAGTCGCTCCAGCATGTCCTCGCGGGATCCGTTGGGCACGTGGCAATAGGCCCAGGCGATGTGCTTCCCCACGGGCGCCCGCGTGGGATCGAACAGCGTCGGCTGCGCCAGCAACACAAACGGCCGCTCGGCACAGCGACCCTCGGCCATGGCCGCTTCCGACGCGACGATCTCCGCGATCGCTGCCGCCGAGATGCACGGTCGCAGCCCGCAGACACTCCGCAGCTTTCCAGGGAATGGGCGCGGACAGAGCATAGTCCACCTTGAAGACGCCGGGGCCGTATCGAAAATTCGCGAGCCCCTGCCGATAGCTGTTCGACAGTCGATCCCCGCATAAATGCAGCATCTGTCGCGGCGTCACATCGCACAGGATTACATCGCATTTCGGCAGCTGGCGAAGATTTTCTATGCGGGTTGAAGTTGTAATACGTCCATGCAATTGCGCGAAACAGGCGGCCAGCGCGGTGGTAATTGCGCGGGCTCCGCCGCGAGGAACAGGCCACCCCACGGCATGCGCGGCCACACCCAGCACCATTCCAAAGGAGGCACTTAGTGGCTCCTTGAGACTTAGAAATGAATGTGCCGCCAGGCCGGCAAACAGTGCGCTGGGTGCGCGGATCGCGAAACCGCCGCCGCGCAACAAACGTCGCGGACGGGACCGCATCTTCAGCAAACTTCGCCAGCAGAAATGGATGACGCGGCAAGGTCGTCATGGGCCGCAGAATTTCGTTCGAAAATTGCTGCCACTGCGCGCTCAGCGGCTGCATAATTGCCCGCCACGTTCTGCCGTCTTCTCGCGAGCGCCAATTCCGCCTCGTGAAGATCGCGTTCCAGCATCACGGCGGTGCCATCGTCCAGCGGGTGCGCCAGCGGGGCGGGCGAATGGATCCACTGCAGGCCGTAATCCTGCAACCCCAATGTTGAGAAAAACGGCGACCCGACGGCCATGGGATGCACGGCCGAACCGAAATCATGGTGGAAGCCGGGCAGCGTCAACTCCATTGTGCGCGCCGCACCCCCGGGCTGCGCCTCGGCTTCGAAAATTTCCACCTGCAGTCCAGCCTGGGCCAGCACGATGGCGGCGGCAAGACCGTTCGGTCCCGCGCCGATCACACACGCTTTTTTTCGCCGCAGATCGCGCGGATTCTGAGTCATAGATTTCGATTCATCTTAATCCGGCGGACCGGCAAGTGTCGGCTGCTCCACGATGGCGATCCCGCCATTGGGCCGAGTTTCCAGAGTCGGCGCATACAGCCCCAGCAACTGGCGACGCCACCAGGTCCCGTGCGTACGCTTCTCTTCCATGCTGGTGAACCAGTATTGATACAGCACCGCGCGCACGTCCCGCGGAGGCTTGTTGGGAAACGGGTTGCCGGCAAACAATTCCAGCACATCAGGATCGTTCTCCAGCAACAGCACTTCTGTGCGCGGCACGATGACATATTGCGACCACGAACCGAGGGAGGCAAACCATAAGTTCCAGTCGAAGCGCGGCTGATAGGGTGCGTAAATGCCCGGCGGTTTTGAAACATCCTGAGGCTTGTAACGGAAGGGATACGGGATCCAGGTGTGCCCGTCGTTCGAGCCTTGGAATTCAATTTCGTAGCGATGCGGCGTCATCACGGCGAACAGCCCATACTGGTTGGCGATACGAAACGGCTCCAACATCGTCACCGGCGCCAGCGGCAAGGGAATGCCGCGCCAGAACATTTGCAGCATCGGCACCGTTGTCGCATAAAAGAGCCAGATCAGCATCACGGCGGTCAGCGCGAAACCGATGGCATGGACATGCCCCTGCTTGCGGGCCGCAGGCTCGGCGACGGGAGACAGAACGGAGACGGGCCTTCCCTCTTCCGCTTCGTGTTCTGAAATCTCAGGCGCCGCATCTGGAGCAACTGCTATCGGCGGCCGCCAGCGTGCCGGAACAAAACGCGCGAGGAACCGATCGTCCAGCAGCAGAAATCCCAGCACCAGCACAATGTAATTCAGGAAGGCGTAATTGCCCGTCAGAATAACCGCGATCTGCCACACCGTGGCAATAAAGAAACAAACGATCCGCCAGCGCCGAGGCAGAAACATCATCCACACGATGACAAGTTCCAGCACGAAAGTCCCGACGACTGTCGCCGCTTGAAACCAGTGCGGTAGATGCTGCACGTACCAGCCGATCCATGTGGGCAACGGGCCATTCTGGTAGTACTGGTCCATCGCGGTCAGGTTGTGCCACTGCGGATCGCCGCTGGCAATCTTGACCACGCCCGATTCGAAGTAAATGCGGAACCACTCCCACAGCAGAAGAAACAAACTCGCGCGGGCAGGCAGATGCATCTTCCCCCAGCCGGGCAGAAATCCCGGTGGCGCAAAGAAAAGCGCGATAAAACCTGCCTCCAGCAACATGCCGTCCGACTGATATCCGGAAAAATCCCCGGCCGCGCTGACGAAGGAAATAAAGCAGACAAAGCAAACCGCCAGCATGGCGCGCGGCCAGACGTTTACAGCCACCAGCAGAGAAGCGACAATGCCGACCCAGCACAACGCCATCAACATGTGGGAGCCGCTTGAAAACCACAGCAGCGTCGGCGCAAACCAGAATCGCAGAGGCCCCGTTCCGCGTGCGACAGCCTGCAGGTATTGATCGGCGGGAAGAATTCCACGCGGTCCGATGAGCCCGCGAATTTGAAAAATCAGCGAGTAGAACGCGGAAAAGTAGATGAGGCCCAGGCACCGCAGGAACAGCCAGCGGGATATTTGATGGTCGGGTACGCCGTGTTCCGTATCGAACCAGCGGTGCATCGCGCGTGCCGGAGCCCAGTTCATACGATGGACGAATTATAGCCGTGCGGTTTCTGCGCGGTCTCGCTCCTCGGCTTCACGCGCCTTGCGAGCAAAGTAAATCACGCCGGCTGTCGCAGCCGCGGTTCCCATGCACCAGGAGCAGATGCGTCCGAATTTTTTCATCTGCCGCCGCGCGTTTCGGGCTGCGATCGTTCCATCCAGCAGCAGCTTCGCCCGCAGCAATCCGCGTAGCAAAGGACGCGACGGCCTCGCGTAGATCAACAAGATCAGTGTGACGCTGTAGCTGCCCAAACCGAGCACTCCATCCGGAATGCCCAGCAGATACGCGCCCTTCGAAGTCACAATTCGCTTGGAGTCGAAGATGTTCCCCGGCGGGTCCGGCAGCCGCTTGATCACCCGAAGCTGCACCAGCACCACTGGAACCAGCGTCGTGATCGCCGCGCAGCAGAATGCGATCGCAATTGTTCTGTACGCGGAGCCCCCATCGCAATCGTTAAAATCACCCGCGGCGGCTTCGTTGCTGTCTCTGCATTTCAACGATGTCGGCATTCTCATTCCCTTCCTGTTCGCCGGAACTCTTCCTCGAATACGCCACCACTCCCGCCGCCGCCAGCGCCGCACCCGCACCTAGAAACCACCAGCGATATCGATCGACGAACACCTGGGGACTGAAGGAACGCGCCCGCTCATCGAACGGCCCATGCGCACTGTGTTCTCCCGGCACATAATTCCACAGGTTGTTCGGCCGCTCCGGATCGTCCCGCTCCCCGGTCTGCTGCGCCTTGTATCCCATGTCGCCAAGATAGCGATCCAACAGGCCGGGAATAAACATCTGCCCGATGATCGCTTCCACCGTCGAGTAACCCACCCAGTACTGCCGGCGCGGACGCTTCGCTTCCGCTGCACGCACCACCACCCGCGCCGCGACCTCCGGCTGAAAAATCGGAGGCACAGGCTGCGGCTTGTCCGGCAGTCGGCTTTTCACCCAGGTAAACTGCACGGTGTTCATCGCCGGCATCTGGATCATCGTCAGTTGCACGTTGCTTTTATCGTGATGCAGTTCGCAGCGCAATGAATCGGTGAATCCCGCGATGGCGTGCTTACACGCGCAGTACGCGGACTGCAGCGGGATGCTGCGCATCGCCAGCGCGGAGCCAATCTGGATGATCGTGCCGCGATCGCGCGGAAGCATGCGCCGCAAAGCCGCCAGCGTGCCATACACGTATCCGAGATAGCACACATCGGTCACGCGCTTGTATTCCTCCGGCTCCATCTCCTTCACCGGAGAAAACACGGACACCATCGCATCGTTGACCCACACATCGATCGGCCCAAACGTCTCTTCCAGCTTCGCCGCTGCGTTCTCGACCGCGGTTGGCGTCGCTTACGTCGAGCGGCAGCACGACCGCGTCCCCGCCAAGGTCCCGCACCTCGTTCGCGC
Organism: uncultured Acidobacteriota bacterium; assembly: GCA_963744615.1. Classification (GTDB taxonomy): domain Bacteria; phylum Acidobacteriota; class Terriglobia; order Terriglobales; family Acidobacteriaceae; genus JAKAAZ01. The sequence goes on along the minus strand of CAVUUE010000001.1, from coordinate 796,809 downwards.
ATGCCTCCAGCGCCTCACGGTTCCTCGCGATCAGTCCAATGCGTGCTCCCCGTTTTGCAAACCCATGCGCAATCGCGCGGCCCAATCCTGCGGAGGCTCCGGTCACCATCACCACTTGATTTCTCTTCATCATTTACTCCTTCCAACTCGCATAGCGGAAAACTGATCACGCGGTTGTGTTCGCGAAGCGCGGAATGCCCCGGCCATACGTTCCGGGAGGAGCAAGCTCGTGCCGTATTGAAGGTTCCGTCATGTCGCGCTCGCTGCTCGTGAACACGGTGTTGCCCTGGTCGATCAGATAATCAGCGGTCCGCGCCGCCAGCGCCTGAATCGTCAGCCCCGGATTCGCCGAGCCTTGCGTCGGCATCACGCTGCCATCGCACACAAACAGGTTCGCCACATCATGCGTGCGTCCAAATTTATCGACGACCGAAGTTCGCGGGTCAGATCCCATGCGCGCCGCGCCCACAAGATGCGCATAGCGCTCCTCCTGCACAACTTCCTCCGCGCCTGCTGCCCTCATCACATCCATCGTTTTGTTTTTGCCGAACTCGATCAGCTTCTTGTCGTTGTCATGCAGCGTAAACGTAACCCTGGCGACCGGAAGTCCGAAACGATCTTTTTCTTCGGCAAGTTGCACGCGATTCTCGGCCCAGGGCAATATCTCTCCCAGAAAGCCGAACGAAGCCCAATGGTTATAGTCCATCATCACCCGCCGCAGCCCCCATCCCCATGCACCTTTCGCCACCATCATCTGCTTGGCGAACGCGATCGGCAGCGGCCCCACTGTCTGGATTGCAAAGCCGCGCGCGAAATCCCGGCGCGGATCGGTCTCATAAAATTCCTCGGTCAGGCAATGCGCGGGCGGCGCTTTGTACATGCGAACCAGCTCCTCGAATCGGCCAAGAATCACATTCCCTGCCTGCGCCATTAAATAGCGGCCGACGGTGTCGCTCGAATTCGCCAGGCCATTCTCGTGGCCCGGACATGCGGAGTTGAGCAGCAGCCGCGGCGTCTCAATCGCATAGCCGGAGACGATCACGGCCTTGGCTTTTTGAAAGCGCTCCTTGCCTTGCTCGTCGAAATAGCTGACACCAGTGACGCGATTTTCCTTATCGACATGAATGCGGCTCACCATGCAGTTGTCGCGGATCTCCGCGCCGCTCTTCAGCGCGTCCGGCACGTGCGTGATCAGCGTGCTCGCCTTCGCGCCTACCTTGCACGCCTGGATGCAGAACCCGCGATAGATGCAATGCGGACGGTCGCCATGCGAGCCGGAAAGTATCGCGACCGGTCCGCCAATGCTGACGCCGATCCCAAGCTTCGTACATCCCTTGATCAACGCATTGCCCACGCCGCCCATGGGATGCGGACCATACGCATAGCTATGCGGATCGCCCCACGGATAGTAGGCCGGCCCCGCGACGGGCATTTCCAGTTCCAACTGCTCGTAGTAGGGCTTCAATTCCTGATAGCTCAGCGGCCAGTCGACGCCGACTCCATCTTCGCTATGGATGCGAAAATCCGACGGATGCAGGCGCGGAGTAAACGCCGCCCAATGCACCGAGCCGCCGCCGACGCCCCGCCCGGAGTTGTTTGCACCCAGAGCGAGCGGATGCTCGCCGCCGGTAATCCGCAAATCTTCCCAATACAAATTGTGCGAGCCCGCTTCGTCGCTCACCCAGTCGCGTTCCGTGTTCCAGAACGGACCGGCTTCAATTCCAAGCACGCGAAAACCCGCGCGCGACAGGCGCTGCAGCAGCACGCCACCCGCCGAGCCGACACCCACAATCACGTAATCGACCTCCTCCTCACCGAAGCGTCGCATCGGCACGTCGATCTTCTGGATTGGTCCCAGGGCGTGGTCGCCATTCTGATTGCGTTCGTTGAATAGATCCGACAGCAGAGGATTCAATGCGTGCCTCCCTGCCCCGGAGTCGCGTGGTGGTGTTCCGCTCCGCCGACCGGCTCGTAGCGATCGGAAACAGAATCCGCGGGAGCCTCCCACTCATACCGCTGCTCCTCAACCTCCCACGGCTCCGGTTCGCCGCGCTCAAGCCGCATATAAGCGCGCGGATATGCCGGTCCACCGAAGCCTATCTCATCCCACGCATACGGATGCGCGTAGTACGCCTCCGCCGCATCCTGCACCAGCAGCAGCCAGAAGCGATGCACCGGCATGCGCTGCCATATATCGTGCGCGCCTTCGGGTTCGCCATCATGCAGCGTCCGCAGAAGTTCATCCTGTTCAAGCGGGATCAACTCAACAAACTTCCGGCGATGGATCGTGGTCGCGATCTCTTCAATGGCCTGCATCCCCAGCCGATACGCCTCCTGGTCCGGCGGCATTCCCTCATATCGGTATCCGTCGAGCCGATTGTTGTAGAGCCTCTCATCGACAACCGGAACGATCGGCACTCTGAACTTTTCCTCGCGATCGCTCTGCGGAAGAATATGCTCGAAAATCGCTTCGATCAGCGGAGCTTCCTCGGGCGTAAAAAAATGCAGCTCGAGCGATCGCGTCATCCGCTGCTGCACAACCTTGCGTGTCGCCTCCTCCCAGTACGGCTGCTGGCTCAGCGTCTGGAAGCCCGGATAATAGCCGGGCTGCGCACCGCGAGAATTCCGCCGCTTCATTTTTCCCTCCGAAACAGGCTTGCCAGCAATCCCAGCATTCCGCAGGCGCTGAACAGCAGCGGCGCCAGCACCGGCGGCCCGTACATGATGTTGTAGAGCAGATGTTTTCTGCCGCCAGGCCGCCGGAGAACCCCGCGCGAATGATAGTAGAAGCCCACGCCGCCATCGATGACCGCGACCGCCGACAACGCCGGCAGCCACGTATGCGCCACCTTGCGATTGCGCATAGCCACGATGCTCGCGGCCATCAACATTGGGGTCAGCACCACCGGCGTCCACTGCGCCTTGTAGCGGAAATTATTTTTGTAGTGGGAGTAGAAAGCCTCGAAGCCGCTGAAGAATGCGGCCAGCGCCGTCGCCGCGGCCATGTGCTTTTGAAAACGGCCTTCGCGCAGATCCTGCGCCCAGCCGATCTTCTCGTGCGTGGAGATTTTCTCCCCGGGCAGCGCCGTCATCCAGTGTCCGGGATGCGCCGCGCGCGGCACCCATGCTATGTCTTCCTCCGGACGATCTTCCTCTTCCTCCCGGCGCAGGTAGGAAGCGATCAGGCCCAGATACGCGCTCAAGCCAAACAGCAGCGGCGCAAACACCGGCGGCCCCATCACCATGTTCGTCATCGGGAACCGCCAGCCGCCGGGCTTGCGCGCTATGCCGCGAACATGAAAATAGAAACCGATCACCCCATCGGCCAGCGTCAGCGCGGCGACAGGGCGAAGCACGCGACGCGCCGCCCGCTTGCTCAGGAACCCCGCAACACCGCCGGCAAACAGCAGCACACTCAAACCAACCGGCGTATACATCACCCTGCGGCTATAGCTGCCGCGATAATGTTCGTAGCCGACTTCCACCCCGCTCATCAAGCTGGAAAGCCCGGCCAGCAGCGACAAGCTTCGCTGAAATCGACCTTCGCGAATATGTTCATCGACGGCGCGCGCGGCACTCGATCCTTCCGCCCACACAGAAGTACTCCGCGCCCCCGATTCCGTCGCGCCGACTGGCTCCAATCTTTCCGTCTCCGCCTTATCCATCCCATCTCCGTGGTTTAGTGTCGAAGAATGCCGGTGCCCCGCATCCCCGGTTGTCTCCGGTAAGGCAGCGCTAAATCACTTCACGAACCTTGTCTTCCAAAATCGTCTTGATGATCTTGAAGCGGTCCTTCTCCCCGCGAAGCAGGGCCTCGCCAAAGTGCATCGCCTGCTTCATGGTGATGTTGCCCGGCAACGGCGGCTCATTGGGATCGACTACGCATTGCACCACGGCCGGCCCCGGGTGCGCCAGCGCCCGGCGCAGAACAGGCTCGGCCTCTTCCGGGCGCTCAATCGTGAAGCCCGTCGCGCCACACGCCTCGGCCACCTTTGCGAAATCGATCGGTTGCAGATCCACGCCGAACTCCGGATTCGCGTCCTCCACCATCTGCTCCCATTTGATCTGGCCCAGCGTGTTGTTCTTGACCACGATCACTTTTACATTCAGGTTGTATTTCGCAATCGTCGCGAGCTCGCACATCAACATGCTCAGGCCGCCATCGCCAACCACGCATACCACCTGCCGCCCGGGATATGCGACCGCCGCGCCAATGCTATACGGCAGCCCGTTGGCCATCGTCGCCAACGATCCGGAAAGAGAGAACTTCATGTCGCCGCGCATCTCAACGTACCGCGCCGTCCAGGTCGCAATCGTTCCGCTGTCGGAGGAAACGATAGCATCGTCGTCCAGCAGACGATTCAAAGTATGCGTCACCACCTGCGGCTTCATCGGCATGTCCGTCCGGGTGCCGCGCTTGTCCATCAATTCATTCCAATCCTTCATGCGGTCCTGGTAATCCTCCAGGAATGCGCGCTTGTTCGTGCGTTCCAGCAACGGAACCAGCGCGGCCAGCGTCGTCTTCGCGTCGCCCACCAGTTCCACGTCCACCGGATGCCGCAATCCCATCCGCGCCGCGTTGATGTCAATCTGCACACACTTCGCATCGCCGGGCTTCGGCAGGAATTCCATGTAGGGGAAGCTCGTGCCGACCATCAGCAGTGTGTCGCACTCTTTCATCGCCTCCTGCGCCGGAGCTGTGCCCAGCAATCCGATGCCGCCGATGGCCAGCGGATGACGGTCCGGAATCACAGCCTTGCCCAGCAGCGCCTTCACCACCGGCGCGCCGATCAGCTCCGCCACCTGGATCACTTCTTCGCGCGCCCCCAGCGCGCCGCAACCCACCAGCATCACCACCCGTTTGCCGCCGTTCAGTATCGCGGCGGCTCTCTCCAGCACTGCGTGCCCGGGCACCGGCCAGGTGGGCGTATACGTGCCTTCGCTGTGATGCGGCACGTTTGCCGCGGAGCGATATTTCTCCGTTGCCGTCCATCCCTGGATGTCTTTCGGCACCGTGATATGCGCTACGCCGCGGCGCGTCATCGCCGTGCGGATGGCCGCATCCAGCACCACATTCACATGCGCCGGCCCCATGATGCGCTCGTTGTAGACGGAAACATCCATAAACAGTTTGTCGAGATCGACATCCTGTTGATAGCTCGTGCCGATCAGATCGTGGAATGTGTGGCCCGTTATCGCGAGCACGGGATGCTGATCGCATTTTGCATCGTACAAGCCGTTTAAAAGATGAATGCCCCCCGGTCCCGAAGTCGCCAGACACACGCCGATCCTGCCGGTGTATTTCGCATAGCCCACAGCCGCGAATGCGGCCGCTTCTTCATGCCGCACCTGGATGAACTTCAGCTTGTCCTGGTGCGTCCGCAACCCCTCAAACAACCCGTCGATGCCGTCGCCTGGGAAACCGAAAATGGTATCTACGCCCCACTCGATCAGGCGCTCATACAGAATATCTGCCACTTGCTTGCTCATTGTGTTCCCTTCCTGAATGGCTGGGTTGTCGTCAGAACGTCGGTAGATGGGTGAAAGCCGGAATGTTGTTCGACTGCGAACCAGATGCCCACACTAGATAGGAAGTCGATTCGTAAACACGGGATGTATGCGCATGCGAACTCCATCGCGGTGCAACCCGGAACTACGAGCGCGAATCCGTTTGTGAATGGACAAAATTTCCAGCAGCTCGGTGCGCGTCTACACCGTTCCCACCGATGCGCCCGAATCCGACGGAACCTTCTCCTGGAACTCCACGACCATGGTTCTGGTGGAATTATCCGTCGGCGACACTTGCGGCATCGGCTATACCTACGCGGACCGCGCGACCGCGACAGTAGCAGAAGTCCTTCTCAAAAACATCGTCGTCTCGGCGGACCCATTTCAGCATCCGGCCTTGTGGACGAAAATGCAGATGGCCGTGCGCAACCTCGGCAATCGCGGCATCGCGGCAATGGCGATTTCCGCCATCGACAACGCCCTGTGGGACCTGCGCGCGAAGCTGTTGAAAGTTTCGCTGGTCCAGTTGCTCGCCGCGGCCCGGGACTCGATTCCCGCCTACGGCAGCGGCGGCTTCACCTGCTATGACGATCGCCAGTTGCAGGCGCAGCTTGGCGGCTGGGCACAGCAAGGCTTTTCCTTCGTAAAGATGAAAATCGGCACCCACCCGGAGGATGATCCCCGCCGCGTGCAGGTGGCGCGCAAAGCCATCGGCGATAACGTCGCCCTGTTCGTCGACGCCAACGGCGCCTACACGCAGAAACAGGCAATCTATCTGGCGCAGATTTTTCACGATTCGCACGTCACCTGGTTTGAGGAGCCGGTCAGCTCCGACGATCTCACCGGCCTGCATTTCATCCGCGGCCACGTTCCTGCGCCCATGGAAGTGGCGGCCGGCGAGTACGGCTACACCATCCCCTACTTTGAAAACATGGTCGCCGCGAAAAGCGTCGACGTTCTGCAGGCCGATGCGACCCGCGCCCAGGGGATTACCGGATTCCTCGGCGCCGCTTCCGTGTGCGACGCGCATAACATGGCGCTCTCCGCGCACTGCGCTCCGAGCATCCACATGCATGTCTGCTGCGCTGTTCCCCGCGCTCGTCATCTTGAATTCTTCCACGACCACGCCCGCATCGAACGGATGTTCTTCGACGGATTCTGCGAACCCCGCGAAGGCAGAATGTTCCCCGACTGGTCGCGCCCGGGGCTGGGATTGGAACTGAAGCAGCAGGACGCCGAGAAATTCCGCGTCTGACCTTCCAGTTCGCATTTCCGCATCTACTTACTAAGCGAATGTTCTCATTGCCCAGAATCGAAGAATCTCGCGGTTTGCAGGAGTCCGCGAGACGGCGGAAAAGTGACGTGCAATCATCGGAGACATCATGAAACTTCAAGGCAAAGTCGCCATCGTCACCGGCGCGGCGACCGGCATCGGTAGCGCCATCGCGCGGGGCATGGCAAAAGAAGGCGCATCCGTGGTCATCGATTACGTCGGCGATCCAAAACTGGCCGACGGGGTCGCCAAAACCATCCAAAGTGCCGGCGGCAAAGCCATCGCCATTCAGGCGGATGTCTCCAATCCGGAGCAGGCCAACAACCTCATCCAGCAGTCCCTGAAAGCGCTGGGACGGCTCGACATTCTCGTGAACAATGCCGGTATCGAATACAAATATCCCTTCACGGAATATCCCTTCGAAACATGGCAGAAGGTGATCGCGGTCGATCTCACCGGACCGTTTCTCTGCGCGCAGGCGGCGGCGAAGGCGATGATCCAGCAAGGCTCCGGGGGCCGCATCATCAACATCTCTTCCGTTCACGAAGACCTGCCGATGATCACCAACGCCCCCTACTGCGCAGCGAAAGGCGGCCTGCGCATGCTGATGCGAACCATCGCCGTCGAGCTCGCTCCGCACAAAATCACCGTGAACAACATTGCGCCGGGAGCGATTTTCACGCCCATCGATGCCGAGGTCGAAGCCAATAAAAAACTCGAAGGCGAATTGATGGCGGAGATTCCGCTGGGCCGCTGGGGCAAGCCGGAGGAGGTCGCCGATCTCGCGATCTACATCGCGTCCGATGCCGCAGGATATTCCACCGGCAGCACGTTTTTCATCGATGGCGGAATGCTGCGCCAGGCCGGAAGCCTCTAAACTCACGAAAGGATTTCGATGTCTCAGTCTCAGCCTTACGATGCAATCGTCATCGGCACGGGTGCCGGTGGGGGCACGCTCGCATACCACCTGGCAAACGCGGGCAAGCGCATCCTGATTTTGGAGCGCGGCCCTTTTCTGCCGCAGGAAAAACCCAACTGGAACACCACCGACGTCTTCCTCGACAACCGCTATCACACCACGGAAGTGTGGACGGATAAGAATGGAAATCCTCTGCACCCCGGGACCGGTTACTGGGTCGGCGGCAATACAAAAGTGTATGGCGCGGCGTTGTTTCGTCTGCGTCAGGAGGACTTCAACGTTCTCCACCACAAGGGCGGAATCTCTCCAGAGTGGCCGGTGAAATACGACACCTTCGAGCCCTATTACACCCAGGCTGAAAAACTTTTCTGCGTGCACGGCCAGCTTGGCTTCGATCCAACGGAGCCGTTCCACAGTGAGGAGTACCCTTTCCCGCCCATCAGCAACGAACCGCGAATGCAGCAGATTCAGAACGACGTCACCAAACTCGGCTATCATCCCTTCCCCATCCCGCTTGGCCTCAAGCTGAATGAGTCCAACCGGCTTGAGAGCAAATGCATCCGCTGCGATACCTGCGATGGCTATCCCTGCCTGGTCCACGCCAAGTCGGACTCCGACATCAACTGCATCCGCGCCATCATGCACCTGCCCAACGTCACCCTCATGACGGACGCGAGAGTCATGCGCCTGCTCACGAACTCAACCGGGAACGAGGTCAATGCAGTCGAAGTGAACCTCGGCGACTCCGGCGCACAGCACTACATTTTCCGCCGGCATCGTGGCCGTCTGCTGCGGAGCGATCAACTCGGCGGCGCTGCTGCTTGAAAGCGCGAATGACAAGCATCCCAACGGCCTCGCCAACTCCTCCGATATGGTCGGCCGCCACTTCATGTTCCACCAGGCGGACGCGATCCTCGCGCTCTCCCTCACGCCGAATCCTTCCCGCTACATGAAGACATTCGGCGTCAACGATTTTTATTTTGGCGAAGCGGACTATCCCTATCCCATGGGAAACATCCAGCCCATCGGCTCCTTCCATCACGAGATGATGAAGGCCGACGCGCCTGCCATCACGCCCGCGTTTGTGCTCGAGAAAATGTCCTCGCATGCCGTTCCCTGGTGGCTCACGACGGAAGATCTGCCCGACCCGGACAATCGCGTGCAGGTCATCCGCGGCCAGATTCAACTGGACTACACCGACAACAACGTCGAATCATTCGAGCGGCTCAAAAGCCGCTGGATTGAAGTGTTGAAGGCGGCAGGCCACGCCGATTCCACCGTCAACATGCACGCATACTTCAAAAAGCGCATCCCGCTGGAGGGCGTCGGCCATCAGAACGGCACCTGCCGCTTCGGCATCGACCCGAAGCAATCCGTGCTCGACCTCCATTGCCGCGCGCACGACCTCGACAATCTCTACGTCGTCGATGCCTCGTTCTTTCCCTCCTGCGGCGCGGTCAATCCATCGTTGACCGTCATCGCCAACGCGCTGCGTGTCGGCGACCACCTGCTGGAACGGCTGGGATAAATGGCGCCCGTCGTGCCGGCCCCCGCGCGCGAGGAGAACGCCCCACTCGGCGGATTTCTGATCGTCCTCGCGTTCTTCTGCGTGGCCGTTATGAGCGCGCTGGGCAAAGCTGCCGCCGAAGTTCCCACGGGCACGATCGTCTTCTTCCAGAACTTCATCAGCCTCGTTCTCTTCCTGCCCTGGTTCTTCCGCCACGGCGTCGCCGGCCTAAAAACATCGCGGACATGGCTGCACATTCTGCGCGCGCTCGCCGGCCTGCTCTCCCAGGCGCTCATGTTCGTCGCGGTAAAACGAATGCCGCTGATGGATGCGGTCCTGCTCTCGAACTCCGCGCCGCTGTTCATCCCGCTCATCACCTGGGCGTGGCTGAAACAGAAAATCGGCACCGTCGTCTGGGCCAGCCTCATTGTCGGCTTTGTGGGCGTCATCCTGATTCTGAAACCCAACGCGGCTCTGCTCTCCAATCCTGTTGCGCTCATCGCCACCAGCGCCGCCGTGTTCTCCGCCTTCGCGCTGGTCACGGTCAACCGGCTCTCCACCACAGAGACGACAGAGCGCATTCTCTTCTACTATTTTCTGATTTCATCGATTGCCGCAGCGCCATTCGCCATCGCCCAGTGGCGCGCACCCAGCCAACGCGAATGGATATTGCTCCTCGGTATCGGCATCTTCATGGCCGCCGCGCAACTGCTCATCATCCTCGCCTATCGGCAGGCATCGGCCGGACGCATCGCACCCTTCAACTATTCCGTCGTCGTTTTCTCCGGCCTCATCGGCTGGCTCGTTTGGAAAAACGCGCCCGACACCCTCTCCGTCGCCGGCATCCTACTGGTATCTGCCGGCGGCATTCTCAGCACAAAATTCGGCGGCCCGGCTGCCCGCGGCCACTTCGGCTGGATTGGGCGCTGGAACCACCGCTTCCACTCCAGTCACACACAGGAGCCAGCATGAATCCCACCATCATCTCCGGCGCAGCTATTCAATGCATTCTCCCCTGCGACGCAATCGTCGGCGAGTCGCCGGTCTGGCATCCCGGCGAGCAGCGCCTCTACTGGATCGATATTCAAGGCAAACAGATCCACCGCTTCGATCCTCGAACGAAGAAGGACGAATCGTTCGCGCTGCCTGAAATTGTCACCTGCATCCAGCTATGCTCAAGCGGCGGACTTGTGCTGACACTCAGAAAAAACTTCGCCTTCTACGATCCCACCGCGCAGCATCTTGAAAAGCTGCAGGGGGTCGAAGGCGACCTGCCCGATAACCGCTTCAACGACGGCAAATGCGATCCGCAAGGCCGCTTCTGGGCCGGCACCATGGATGCGAAGCACTGGGACAAACCCTCCGGCAATCTCTATCGAATGGAGAGCGATTTGACGGTGACCAAAATGCAGTCGCAGGTCATCTGCTCCAACGGCAGCGGCTGGAGCCCCGACAGCCGCACCATGTATTACACCGAGAGCTTCCGGTACGCCATCTTCGCCTACGACTTCGACCCTGCCACTGGAGCAATAGAAAACCGGCGAACCTTCGCGGAGATTGCGGAAGCCGATCGCAAAGCCGGCGGCTTTCCCGATGGCATGACAATCGATGCCGAGGGTTTTATATGGAGCAACCAGGTTGGGGTGGGGAAGATTGTGCGCTACGATCCGCAGGGAAAAATTGAGCGCGTCATCGAGCTGCCCGTGCCCCGCGCCACCGATTGCACCTTCGGCGGAGAAAATCTCCAGACGCTCTTCATCACCAGCGCCCGCGAGACGATGACGCCGGAGCAATTGAACCATGCCCCGCTCTCCGGCAGCCTCTTCTCCATCGATACCGGCATCCAGGGCGTGGCCTCCACTCCGTTCGGCGCGCGGCGCAGATAAAGCAATGGTTTAGAAAGTATCTCTATCTGCTTATAGTAAACGGCTAAACCTTAACCGGGGAACGTAGATCGGGCGAAGCTCCGGGCAGCAGATGGATCGACGGATTCTTCTTCAACAACTCTGTAATCTCCGTCACCATGCGGTCATCCAGCTCCGCAGCCTGTCGCAGCGGAATCGGATAGCGCACCATCACCTCCATCCCCGAACCGACGAAGCGAACGCGCGTGTGCGGTTTCGGTGTGTCCATAAAAACGCCTAAGCTCGTTTCAATGTTCACATTCTGCCTCTCAAGCTGCGGACGATAGGTTGAATACATCGACTCCACCGCGGCCAGCAGTTCTTTCTCCGCCAGTGTTCCATCGCTGTCCGCGCTCAGCGGAAGGGCAATCTCGCGCCACGCGTATTCTGTGCCCGGCATCTGCTTGAACAGTGGGTTGGTCTGGAACAGCACGGAGTTTGGGAACACGCAGATGCGCCCCGTGGGCTGCATGTCCACGCCGCTGCCCGCCAGCTCCATCATGTAAAAACGGACAAGGCCGATATCCACCACATCGCCTGTTACGCTGTTTGGACCGTTATAAACGACTGTCACGCGGTCGCCCACCTTCACCCCGTAGCGCCCGACCAGGAAGAAATATGCGGCGACCGACAAGATGACCGCCTGCAGAGCGACAGCAATACCGGCGGTAATTAGCCCCGCGTAGGTGGCCAGAGAACTGAAGTCGCTGACAAATGCCAGCAGGATCACAACGAACATGCAGAAGCCGGTGACCACGCGGCGCAGCACCAGGAACTGCCGCCGGCGGCGCGCGTCCTTTATGTAGCGGAAGGTCGCGCGGCGCCATAGCTCGGAGAACAACCAGATCAAGCCGAGAGCAATCAGCAGCGTCGCCGCCTTGATCAGCAGCGTACGCAGAATGGAAATGTAGTCGTGCTTCAGAGAATTCTGCAACTGGGCAAGGTTCGCCTGGCTTTGTCCGAGCAGGATCAACTCCTGGCTCAACGGCAACGCCGCCTTTGAGAGCAGCTTGAAATGCTGCACCAGGTCCGTCATGGCGCGCTGCTTTTGCTCCGGGGTCTGCGTTGCAGGGGCAGCAGGTGCGGGCGAAGTTGTTGCCCCCGACGTCGACGGCGCGGAGGCGGTACTGGTAGAAGAGTCCGCACTCCCGCTCTGCCCATTCGCATCGCCGCTTTGCGCCGCATTCGCGAGTTCAATTTGTCCCTGTTGCAATGTAGAACGCAGCTCCGTCAACAAGGGGGCGCGAAGCTCTTTGGTTGAGGTCTGCAATTGCGCGGCTTCATTCTTCAACTGGCTCAGCGTGCGCAGGCTCTGCACATAGTGAACCAAATCGCCCATTTGGCCGATCAAACCTTCGTTCTTTGAATTGCTTACCAGCGGCGCCGGTGCCGACGGCCGCGATGTGCTGCTCGATTTGCCTGCTCCTTTGATACCGGGCGGCGTGATTGCCGCTCCGGGGATCGCCCGCTGCATTGCAAGAATTTTTCCCGTCAGCTCGCTCGCGATTCCATTGGTGCTTTCGGCCGAACTCATAAACGCGGTTAGCTTGTCCAGGTCGTCATCGAGAGCCTGCGCCAGCTCCAACTGGCCTTGCAGGGTGTCCCGCTGAGTCATCAACGCCGCTTTCTCCCTGGCTCGCGCCGTCGCCAGCTTTCGGTTCACCGCATCCAATTGAGCCTGCAATTCCTGCATTTGCAATGCCAGGCGCTTCACCATTTTGTTGATGTTCTGGGCTTCGGCCGTAGTCGGGGAACCGCTCGATGCAGCGGTTTTCTGCGATGTCTCTCCGATCAATGCCGCCTGCGCCAGCGCCGATTCGAACTCCAGCTTTACGATCTGCTGGGCGATGCTCCGTCCGCCTTCCACATACAACTCGTCGCCTGGACGAGAAAGGTAGATGTCCGCGCTGTCCCATTGCCGCGACCATCGCAGCACCTCGTTCAAGTGCGCCATTACCCGAGTGTCGGAATTTGGAGGGGATGTCTGGCCCAACGCCCACGGAGATAGACTGAACACGGCAACGGCCGCCCAGGCACTGAAAATACGCATCCGCTTACGTGGAACACTGGTCATTCAAATCTCCTAGAAATAGTTTCATTCGTGTAGGGGTTGGAACAGGCATGAGATCGAACAGGACAAATTCGCTGTTGTCCTTGGATGCTACTTCTCGCGCGCGACAACGAAGTCCGGCACCCACAGCAGCGCCCGCTTGAATTCCGACTCCGGCAGCACGGAAAGATTTTGTCGCGCCGTCTCCGCGTGCTCGTAAGCCGCCTGCATCGCGTAGTCCAGCGATCCATTGCGCTGCAGGATCGCCAGAATCCGCTCATGGCTCACCCGTTCGAAGGACCGGTCTTCAATCACCGCCATGATCTCCGCCTGCTCATCCGGCGCGCCATGTTGCAGTGAATGGACCACCGCCAGCGTGGCCTTCCCTTCCCGCAAGTCGCTCGCCGTCGGCTTGCCCAGCACTTCCTCGCTCGCCGTCAGGTCCAGTACATCGTCGACAATCTGGAAAGCCAGCCCGAGGTTGTGGCCATAATCCCCCAGCCGCTCCGCAACCGGATCGGAGGCCCCGCCCAGTACGCACCCAAGCTGCATGGATACGCGGAACAGGCAGGCCGTCTTGCGATAAATCAGGTCGTAATATTCGTGTTCGTCGAGCACGCTGCCCAGCTGCTCCATCTGCAGCAATTCGCCTTCGACCATCTGCTGCGTCAAGCCGATCAGCAAATCGAGAACGCGAAAATTCCGCTCCACCAGCGCCACCCGAAATGCCTGCATGTACAGCCAGTCGCCGGCCAGCACGCATTTGGAGTTGCCCCACTCCGTGTTCGCCGAAGGTCTTCCCCGCCGCGTATCCGCCACGTCGATGATGTCGTCATGCACCAGCGTCGCCGTGTGCACCATCTCGATCACCGCGCCCAGGCGAATCCCGCTGTTCCCCGCGTATCCCAGCGCCTTCGCCGCCAGCAGCAACAGCGCGGGCCGAATCCGCTTGCCCCCGCCTTCCCGCAGATATCCGGCGATCTCCGTGATCGAATCCACTTCGGAGGCGGAATGCCGCTCGAACTCCTGCTCGATCGCGGCCAGATCGTCGCGCAGCAGCTCGAACACCTCTTTCGCCGTAATGATGGCCGCTGTGCTCAAAAAGAATTCGCTCCGTATCGAACAGGCCCTGCTTCAGCCCGCCCTCATCCGACGGTAATTGGTGAACTGCAGGTCGATGCCGAAATCGTGTTTCCTCAACAATGCAATCATATCCTGCAGCGTGTCGCGGTCCTTGCTGCTCACCCGTACCGAGTCCGCCTGGATCGTCGCCTGCGCCTTGCTCTTCGACTCCTTGATCAGCTTCACGATCTCCTTGGCCTTCTCGATGGGAATTCCCTGCTGCAGCGTGATCTTCTGCCGTACGCTGTTGCCCGACGCCGGCTCCACCTTGCCATACGTCAACGCCTTCAATGAAACGCCGCGCTTTGCCAGCTTCTGCTGCAGAATCTCCGTCACCGCCTGCAGCTTGTACTCGTCGCTCGAAGCCAGTTGGATCGCTTCCTCGCCCTCCAGCTTTATCTCCGACTTCGAATCCTTCAGGTCGAACCGCGTCCGTATCTCTTTCGACGCCTGTTCCACCGCATTCAAAACCTCAGGAGCGTCGACCTTGCTCACCACATCGAAAGAATTTTCACTCGCCATAGTTTTTCTCTTCCCCGCCGTCGCTGCTACGACATTGAACCAGAATTAGGATTCTCATCATGCGCGAACAGAAGAATCGCGCGTCTTTTTGCTATCGCCAAACATCCGATGAAAATTCTGCGTCGTAGTCAAAGCCATCGTCTCATAATCGACTCCGCGTATCTCCGCCAGCTTCTCCGCCACCGCTCGAACCATCGCCGGCTCATTGCGCTTCCCGCGATTGGGCGCCGGCGCCAGAAACGGCGCATCCGTCTCAATCAGTAAACGATCCGCCGGAATCCTCGCGGCAACATCGCGGATCGGCTGCGCCTTCGGGAACGTAATATTCCCCGCGAACGAAACCAGAAAGCCCATATCCATCGCCTGCTTTGCGTGCCGCTCCTCCCCGCCAAAACAATGCAGCACCCCGCCCAGCCCCGTTCCCCGCCAATGCGCGTCGAGCAGCGCCAGCGCGTCGTCCCATGCATTCGTACTGTCTGCAGAAGCGCGGCAATGGATCAAGATGGGCAATCGATGCGCCGAGGCAATTTCCATCTGCGCGATGAACGCGTCCGCCTGCACATCGCGCGGCGAATGATCGTAGAAATAATCCAGGCCGATCTCGCCCACCGCGACCATCTCCGGCTCCGCAGCCAGCGCGTTCAGCTTTTCGAGCGCCGCCGTGTCCGCCAGCTCCGCCTCGTGCGGATGGACCCCGGCGCTGACCACGATTCGCGGCATATCAGGGTTGGATGCATATTCCCGGCTCAGCTCCAGCGCACGGTGCATGGTCGCCGGCCCGTCGCCAATTCCCACCGCAAGCACTGTCTCGACGCCCGCCCCGCGCGCGCGCACCAGCATCGCCTCGCGATCTTCCACATAGCGTTCACTGTCCAGGTGGGCATGAGAATCGACCAGCATCGTGAAGCAGTTCTCCCTATATCGGATCAACAAAAACTACTTCAGCCGCGCCCCAATCTCGACATCTTCCAAAAACCCAGCCAGCACCGGCGAGCCTTTTTCTCCCACCGAAGCAGCAACGATCATCCCATTCGACTCCAGCCCGCGCAGCTTGCGAGGAGCCAGATTCGCAACGATCACAACCTTGCGCCCAATCAAACCCTCCGGCGCATACGCCTCGGCGATCCCTGCCACAATCTGCCGCTGCTCATAACCCAGATCGACTTCCAGCCGCAACAAACGGTCCGCCTTCGGAACGCGCTCCGCCACACGAATCACCGCGACCCGCAATTCCACCTTGGCAAAATCCTCAATGCCAATCTTCGCCGTCTCCGTCGGCGCAACCGGCGGCGTCGGCACCGACGCAGGCGCAATCACCGGCGCACTCGTCTCATACGCGGGCGGCGCAGCCTGCTCGGCGGAAACCACCGCCCCGACAGACTGCAGCTCCGAAACATGCGCATGCGCCCGCTCGGTTTCAACCGGCGAAACTTCTTTCCCCTGCCGATCTTCCACACGCGGCTGCGCGACATCCTCGCGCTTCTGTCCCGCTTCCGCCGCTGCCTGTTCCATACGTTTATCTTCCATTTCCTGCATACGAGTGATCGCTTCCTTCTCCGCGCGGGGAAACACCGGCCCCAGTTCGCCCAGCTTCGTGCCCGGCTGCAAACCGCCCCACTGCAAATCTTTTAAATCCGCCAGCGTAATCTCGCCCAGCCCAAGCTGCCGCCACACCTTCTCCGCCGCTTCCGGAATCACCGGATACACCAGCGCCGTAATGATGCGAATCGCCCCCGCGCAGGTATAAAGAATGCCCGCCACGCGCTCCCGGTTCCCGTCTTCCGTCAAATTCTCGACAGCCTTCCACGGCGCCATCGCGGTAATATATCCGTCGATCTTTGCCACCAAAGCCCACAACTCCTGCAGCGCGCCCGAGAAATCCAGCAGATCGAAGCAGCGCGAAACTCTCTCCACCGCGCTCTCCGTCGCCGCGCGAATGCCCGGATCAAACTCGCCATCCGGCACCACGCCATCAAAATACTTGCTGATCATCGCCAGCGTGCGGCTCACCAGATTCCCATAGCCATTCGCCAGGTCGGAGTTATACCGCTGCACCAGCGCATCGAAAGAAAAACTGCCATCCTGCCCGAACACGATTTCGCGCAGCAGAAAATAGCGCAGCGCATCCGCGCCCAGCACGTCCAGCACCGTCTCCGCCCGCACAATATTGCCGCGCGACTTCGACATCTTCGACTGCTCGAACAAAAGCCATCCATGCGCGACGATCGACTTCGGCAGCGGCAACTCCGCCGCCATCAAAAACGCCGGCCAGTAGACACAATGAAACCGGCTGATCTCCTTGCCGATCAAATGCACATCCGCCGGCCAGTATTTCTGAAACTGCGCATCCTCCCCGCTGCCGTAGCCAAGCGCCGTAATGTAGTTGGCCAGCGCATCCATCCACACGTAAATCACGTGCTTCTCATCGCCCGGGACAGGAATCCCCCAGTTGAAACTCGTCCGGCTGATCGAGAGATCGCGCAGTCCGCCGCGCACAAACGCGATCACTTCATTGCGCCGCGCCTCGGGACGAATAAAGTCTGGATGTTCATCGAAATAATCGAGCAGCTTGCGCTCAAACGCCGACAGCTTGAAGAAGTAATTCTCCTCGCTCACCGTCTCCGTCAGCCGCCCGCAGTCCGGGCAGTGCGTCCCCGGCGGCCCTTCGACGTATAACTCATCCCACACGCAGTACTGGCCGGAATAGGTTCCCTTGTAGATGAACCCGCGCTGCTGCAGCTCGCGAAACAGATGCTGCGTTCCGCGCTTGTGCCGATCCTCCGTCGTCCGGATGTAGTCGTCATAGGTCAGGCCCATGCGGTCCCACAACCCGCGAAACTCATTCGACACGCTCGCGGCAAACTCCTGCGGCGTCTTGCCCGCCTTCGCCGCGGAGCGCTCGATCTTCTGCCCATGCTCGTCGGTGCCGGTCAAAAAGTGGACGTCGAAGCCGCGCATCCGCTTCCACCGCGCCATCGTATCCGCCGCCACCGTCGTATAGGTGTGCCCCAGGTGCGGGCGCGCGTTCACGTAGTAGATGGGGGTAGTAATGTAGAAAGCCGGTCTGCTATCTTGCTTGTTTTCTAGGGTTGGCATGGAGTCCGGCTGGAGTGGCGAGTCACTCCTTATCTTAGGTGTGCAGCAAATCCGCGTCAATCGCGGCCACGCGCAATGCTAAATCCGCCTGACGATGCGGCGCTGTAAATGGAATTCACTGACGAGAAGCGCGTTTGTCAGGACTGATCCATTCCGACTAAGATGGTTGCACTATGCGCTTCGTCGCTTTGTCCATTGCCGCTCTCGTGCTTTCATTCAGCCCACGCGCATTCAACGTTGCTGCCGTTTCCCGGTCCCGCAAAGATTGTGCAGGACGATAAGCAATTCAATGTGACCACGCTTGGGCCTGGAAACACCTTTACAGTTCGCGAAGCCCCCGACGATTTTCAATTAGAGGCCTTCGATTTCAACGCGAGCGAGACCGCACTTTTCACAGAGTGGAAGTCTGGCCGCCTTGAGACCCGGGACATTGACGACTGGCAAGCGGTTAGGCGGAGATTAAGCCTGTCGCAGGTCCTGTTTGGGAGGCCTACGACGATCCTTCAGGGAAACGGATTATTGTGGTCACGAAAGGTGGAGTGATCCGCTTTGTCGATCCTCAAAAGGGCAAGAAGATCAGCGAGATTCAAGTCGAGAAGGGCCGGTTCAACTATGATATTCAAAAGGTGCTGCTCGCGCCTGACGGGAGCTGGTTGGCATATGTCAATCAGGACAATGGTAAGGTGTTGGACCTTCGCAACGGTTCACCGAAGGCTGTCGCCGATCTTGGAGATGGATACGACATAGCGTTGAGCCCGGACAAAACAACGCTCTGGGTAATCAATCGGAATAAGATTTTTGGTCTGAAGGTTAGCGACTGGAGCCAAGTCGGCACAGCGGCCTTGCTTGATCAGGTGAAGCTAGACCAAACTCCTAATCTCGCAGTTCTGGCGAGCGGTGCTTCGACTTTTGCATATATCCCTTCCCAAAGCGGACTGCTCAAATACGAGCTTCCGTCTCTTCAGGGACAGTAAGGCAACAAGTGTCCCGACTTATTGGGTGGGTGCTGATCGTGAGCACAACCAGCTCTTTGTGCATGAATTCAAGGTTTCGGCGCTTTACACGGCTGATGGCACTGTGAAGTGCCGTTGGCAAATCCATCCGGCGCAAGATTTCAAAATCAGTCCAAGCGGCAAATGGCTAGGCGATCGTCTCTTCGGCAAGGTTGAACTTTGGTCGACTGAGGCTCTTATGGCTTGCGGCTCATCAGCAAAGAATTAGTCTATCGAGCCTGTCACGGAGACTCTGGCTCCAGACCTATCCGGTCGTTTACGGCATTGTGAAGCCGCTGCTTGCACCCAAGATAACGCTCGGTTGTCTGAACTGAGACATGCCCGAGGAGGAACTGAATCTGTTCCAGCTCGCCTCCGGCTTGATGGCATAGGCGAGCGCAGGTCCGTCGGAGATCATGGGGAGCGATTACACCAAAACCGCACATCTAGTGCCGCTTCGCGAACGATAGACCAGATCACTTTCGCGGTGAATCCACTGCCTTGAACGTTTCCAGTTTTCCTATGGCGCGGAAGAGTGTCCCGGCTTGAAGCCCGGCGGACTTTCGTCCATGTGTCTACGGCGACTTTGACCCAACCCGGCACAGGCACGGTCCTCATGTGGCCACCTTTGCCGATGAGATCCGCCAACACCCAATGTTCCTCTCGAAGCTCGAAGTCCTCAAGCTTGACGGTCACAATTTCCGCCCTTCGAAGACCGCAACCAATGAGCATGGCCAGGACAGCATGGTTGCGGACGTCTCGGAGGGTTCGAACCGGACGGATGCAGCAAGGAGCTTCTTACCTTGTTCAGCAGACAGCCAATTCCCGACGCGAACACCGAGCCGCTTGGCTCCCTTGACCCGTACGAATGCCCGCGGCGAGGTCAGGGCTCAGAAGGCCGCAGTCCGAAGCCTCATACGCAAGTCTGCGAACCGCAGCGAGTCTTAGATTGATTGTTGAAGGTGCGTATCTGCGCTGCTCCAAGGCAATACGATAACGAGTCACCACGGTCTTGTTGAACGCGAGTCGTGGTTCGGAGCAGTACCACTCGATGAAGTCACGGATGGCGTGTTCGTATGACCGTCGCGAGTTTAGGGATGGAAGGCTGTTGAGAACTGCTGATTTGGAATAATCAAGATCGGGAAGCTTCAGAACATTCTTGGGCTTCTTTGCTCTTTTCGCCATGCTGACGGCCTCCTAGCCGTGGCGAAAAGAATCTCTCAACCGGATTAGTCCTCATAAGTCGGTTTCTCGGAAGTAACGCATCCCTTCCGAGAACCGCGCTTATGAGGACTGATTCCCGGACGCTTCGATTTGGCGCATCGCATCGGGATATTTAGATCGCAACAATTGAAGATGTTCCTGGATGCCGTCAGCCACTGTTCCCCCACACTTTTCAATGAGAGTGGCAACGGTTCGCTGCAGCGCGTCAATATGATTCGTCGAGGCGAGAATCACAGCGCGTGTCTTCAGCTGCGGGTATTCAAAGCCCCCTGTGTGTTCCAGTAACTCAGCGTTCGTTGTCATGCTTTTTGTTGCTGGCAGAACAAATTCCTGGAAGAGCTGTTGCAAGTAAGAGAACGTAGCTTGAAAGCTGGCTTCATCACGAAGGGTCCAGCTCTTTACGGTTTTGTCTGGTGCGAAATCCTCGACTCGCCATTGCCAATCGCAAGCGTAAAAGGGGGGAACTTTGTCCGCCGGTTTACCTTCGAACCCCAACCAAGTTTTTGAGGAAGCCGCTACGTTCACGTAGAAGGTTGTCTGTTCGGAATCAGACCAGCGACTCTTTTGGAAGTTGAGAATGACCCAACACTCATTCGACTCGAGAACAAAATTCTGGCTGATGGCGCGAAACCCATTTTCTTTGAACAGCGGGCGCATCTCCTTCAGCAGCCTCTTGAACAACGTTTGGGTTTCGGCGGACAAGTTTTATCTCCGGTTGGGTCTCTTATGATTCGGCCATCTTTAGGCTCCCGTCGTCAAGGAGACGTTGGCTCCAGACCAATCTGATCATTTACGGCATTCCGGATCCGTTGTTTGCACCCAAGGTAACGCTCGGTGGTCTGAATCGAGACATGACCGAGTAGAAACTGAATCTGCTCAAGCTCGCCTCCTGCTTGATGACAAAGCCTAGCGCAGGTTCGACGCAGGTCGTGCGGAGCGATTACGCCGATGCCGCAGGTAATGGCCGCTTCACGAACTATGGACCAAATCACCTTCGCCATGAGTCCTTTGCCTTGAACCCTCCCGGTCTTGCCTATCGCGCGGAAGAGCGCTCCATCCTGTAGCTTCGCCGCATCTGCCCACGCATCGACGGCGGAGTTCACCCAGCTAAGCACAGGAATCGTCCGCATGTGCCGGCCTTTCCCGATTGGGTCCGCGAGCACCCAATGATCCTCTCGATGCACCAATCCAGACCTATCGGCTCGGCTCACGACGATCTCCATGGTTTATGAGACTGCCTGAAGGTGCACCATTCAGCTGTTCTTCGGTTTGAGTTGGGGAAACTATCCCAGCGCTGCAACGACAACACACGCTCCACCCTCGTCGTATGCGGCTAGAATGAGATGCAAGTTTCACCTCAATCCATCCAGATTCGACAAACCGAAAATCCAGGACACTCGTGTATCGCACCTACCGCCAAATTCTGTTCGCACATATCAATCAAATCCTCCGCGACAAGTTTCAAGTGGAACTCCCACGTCTCGCCGTGGAAGAACCACCCAAGGTAGAGATGGGCGACTACGCCCTGCCGCTCGCCTTCGAGCTGGCGCGGACGCTCCGGAAACCCCCGCGCAAAATTGCCGAAGAAATCGTAGCCGCCATCGGCGATGTTCCCGGATTCACCGGCTTTGAAGTCGCGGGCGCAGGCTACATCAACTGCCGCCTCGATCGTCCGGCAGCGGCAAAAGAAATTGCCGCCGGAGCGGAGCAGCTACCCGCGATCGATCTCCATGTACTGGTTGAGCACACCAGCATCAATCCCAACAAGGCAGCCCACATCGGGCATCTTCGAAATGCGATCCTCGGTGACACCCTGGTCAGAATGCTGCGCGCCGCCAATTACAAAGTCGGCGTCGAAAACTACATCGACAACACCGGCGTTCAGGTAGCCGATGTCGCGGTCGCGCTGATCCATTTGCAAGGGCTCGATCTGGCCGGCGTCCGGCAATGGATGCAGGATCTATCTGCCCGCGGCGAACGCATCGATTACGCTTGCTGGGATCTCTACGCGAATGTCTCGCGATGGTACGAGGCGGACGAAAAAGAAAAGCCTGCGCGCAAACAGATTCGCCTCGACACCCTGCACGCGCTCGAAGCAGGCAACAACGAAACCGCCGCCATCGCCGATCTGGTCTCGATGGCTGTCCTGCGCCGGCACCTCGAGACGATGCTGCGGCTCGGCATCGAATACGATTTCCTTCCCCGCGAGAGCGAAATTCTGCACCTGAAATTCTGGGACGCTGCCTTCGAGCTGCTGAAAAAATCCGGCGTGCTGTATCTCGAAACCGAGGGCAAGAATGCCGGGTGCTGGGTCATGCGCCGCGCCACCCCACCCGAGAAGCAGATTCCGCCAAAGCAGATTCCGGCGAGCGCGAACCAGAACCCCTCAGGTGAGCATCCCGATGCCACAAACCTCGAACTGTCCGATTCCGGACAGCCTTTTTCTGCCGATTCTGCCGATTTCATCGATGAAGATGCGAAGATAATTGTCCGCTCGAATGGCACCGTAACTTATGTAGGCAAAGACATTGCCTACCATCTCTGGAAGTTCGACAAGCTCGGCCTCGATTTCGGATATCGCGTCTTTGTAACCGGTAAAAACGGTCATAGGTGTTGGATTTCCACAGCCACGCGAGACGAAATAGCCCCGGGTTTCGGCCACGCCGACGCCATCTACAACGTCATCGATTCCCGCCAGTCGGACCCGCAAACCAATGTAATTGAAGCACTTCGCGGCATGGGCTTCACCGATGCGGCGGAAAATTATCATCACTTTTCCTACGAAATGGTCGCGCTGACTCCGCGCTGCGCGATGGAATTGGGCTACACCGTTTCTGAGGAGGATCAGGGCCGCGCGTACATCGAAGTCTCCGGGCGTAAAGGCTTTGGAATCAAGGCCGACGACCTGATCGACAAACTGATCGAATCTGCCCTCGAACAGGTGAATGCCCGCCAGCCGGACCGTGATGAGGCCGATCGACGCGACATCGCGACGAAAATCGCCGTCGGCGCGCTGCGCTATTACATGTTGCGCTACACCCGTAACACGCTGATTGCATTCGACTTCCAGGACGCCCTCAGCTTCGAGGGCGAGACCGGACCGTACGTTCAATATGCCGTCGTCCGCGCCGCGAACATCTTCCGCAAAGCCGCCATTACCCCGGAAGAGGCCCTGCAGCAATTCCAAAACATCGAAATCGACCAATATTTTCAGGGAGAAGAAGGCCATAACTTGTGGGAACTATGGCTCTTAGCGTCAAAGTCCGTGAGCGTTCTGGAACGCTCCATCCAGAGCACCGAGCCCGCCTATCTAGCGAAATATGCCTTCCAGTTAGCACAACAATTCAGCAATTTCTACCACCGCCACCACATCCTCACCGAGAGCGATCCAGCGCGCAAAGCCTTGCTATTAGCGGCTGCGGCCGTCGCACAGCGCGAACTCGTGCGCACACTCGGCTGGATGGGAATCGACGTTCCCGAGGTAATGTAAATGGCCGACGGGTATTCAGAGCCGGCAGGCGGAAATCTTTGGCCAAAATGTTTTTTATCCTGCTCTGTCCCCTCGCTATCCAGGGGGCAGGGGCTGGGATCTTCGGACAGAGCCGGCTAGCTCATCGGTGGAGCCTGAGCACCGCCGATACCGCGATAACAGTGGCCGTGGACGCGGAGAATCATCTGGAGATTAATCGGCTCTCAGGACCGTCAGGGTGGAACTGGGCCCCGACGCCGTCTATCTTCCCTCGTTTCCCGAGCTGATGTGGCGAAGGTCGATCATATACGCCAAACTGTAAATACTCTTCGTTCCATTGAGATCCTCAAAGGAACATACTTTCTAAGATATTAACTTGTCGCCGATCCAGCCCTGATAGAAGCTGACCTCGATTTGGAGCCGCGCTGACCTGACCAATCCGCCATTCATGCTGTTCGAAATCTCAGTTTCGTGGTGATGATTCCGTGTCAAAAGAGTCTGAATTTCGATCTCATCGGTCCGGCAGGTGGCACGAAAGTGACTTATATCAGCGATGATGCCAGCACTCCGGATCCTGTGGGGATCTATCACGACCCGCTGCGAGCTGATACCGCAAGATTCTGCCAGTTAGTGAGGCGCAGGATTTCATTCCCTATGCAGCAGTTGATTCCAAAGGATCGCAGGGCGTCTACATCGGATGGGAGTGGAGCATCGGACGACTTCTAGTGGCGGGCGAGCCAGCCGGCAGGTTCCACCTGCAGGCAGGGAACAGAGATGATTTCAGGACCGATCTGGCGCCCGGATTCGAGATTTCTGGTGCCTACCGGCTTCATTGGAGCCTACCGGGGCAATCTGGACGACGCCGCCAACAGCCTGCATAAATATTTGTTTCGCTATTCGATGCTCGTCGCATTACGGGAGGAACCCGGGTATCCGAAGGTGGAATGGAATGCGTTTGCCGCCACCGGCCAGGGCCAATGCAGCTTGAAACCTGTGGAGGAAAAATATTATCCGTTCATCAAAGAAATCGCGCCGCTCGGCTTCGAAGCGACCGTGCTCGACGTGGGCTGGTGGCAGGGGGACACGACGCATCGGCCCGATCCTCCGGCGGGAGATTCGACAACCTGGCCGAGGGGAATCCTGGCGGCACGGGATGAGGCACATCGGCACGGTCTGCGCTTCGGCCTGTATTGGAATGGCAACCCCAACATGACCACCGAGGCCGGCATCGAGCGCCGCGTGCGGGAGGCGAAGTATCTGTTTGAGAATTTCAAGATCGACTTCTACCTTTCCGACGATACCGACGGGAACGTGCTCCAGACCGGCGGCTATGAAGGCCTCTGCCGGGCACAATATCCTGAAGACGTCGTCTACTGGCAGACGAAAGGGTTTTATCAGTTCCTGGATACGATGTATGCCGAGGTTCCCAACTTTGCTTACGAGAACTGCGCCGGCGGCTGGCACCTGAAGGACTACGTAATCCTGCGGCGCGCGTTCATTATCCAGGCGCAGGACCGATACTATCGCTCTTCGCACGAAGCTGGCATTCTACATTCTTCCTATGCGATTCACCCCATCCAGATTGCCGCGCTCGTAGGTTCCTGTGCCGCGTGGCAGGCGTCTGGATCGCTCTACGAGTTCCGCTCCGCCTCTCTCGGCGCCGCCTACTGGCATCCAGACGCACCGGACGGCGGTAACGGCGGCCCGATCTGGACCGCGGCCCACACTGAAGCGATCCGACAGGCCGTGGCGACCTACAAAACGATGATCCGCCCGCTGGTGCGAAGCGGGAACCTTTACCATATCTTTCCCCGTCCCGATGGAAAGCACTGGACGGCATCGAGTATTTCGATCCGGCGAGCGGAAAGGGGGCGGCCATGATCTTTCGCCCGGACAGCCCTCTGGACCGGAAGTCCATTCCATTGCGGGGATTGGCGCCCGGACATCATTATTGGGTCTGGAGCGCGGACGGCTCCTTCGCGCCGGCGAAGAAATCCGCCAATGACCTGATGCACTCCAGGCTCTCTCTGCATTTCGCCGCGCGGCAATCGAGCGACATCCTGTTCTTCTGACGCTGCCCGCGGAAGACCGAGCAGTTGCGCCTTAGGAAACGGCTGGAGAGTAGGACATCGCTAAAAGCGGCAATCGCGTTCGCTAGAGGGAAGTAGGATCTTTCCGGCATAGCTGCGCACCCACTCCACAATGCTCCGTACGCCGATACCAGACGGTCCCTTGGCGATCCAGGATTTTTGATCTTCCATCCAGGCTGTGCCGGCTATGTCGAGATGGATCCACGCCGTGTCGCCAACGAATTCTTTCAGGAACATGGCTGCGGTGATCGCTCCGCCGTAGCGGCCGCCGGTGTTCTTTATGTCGCCGATATCGGAGACGATCAGATCGCGATATTCGTCGTCAATTGGCAGACGCCAGAACTTTTCGCCGGAAATTTCAAGCGCTTCGCGGAAGTGCTCGTAGGCTTCGTCGTTGTTGGAGAACACTCCGGCGTTCAGCATTCCGAGCGCCACCACGCACGCACCGGTCAATGTGGCTGCGTCGATCAGGTGGGTTGCGCCCAATTGCTTTGCGTAATGCAGACCGTCGGCGAGCACCAGGCGGCCCTCGGCATCCGTATTGATGATTTCGATGGTCTTGCCGGACATCGCCACAGAAATATCACCCGGTTTGAAGGCTTTTCCCGACGGCATGTTTTCCGCCGAGCAAACGATGCTGATGACCCGCACGTTGGGCTTTAACTGCGCAATTGCGCGCATTGCGCCGATCATGGCAGCGGCGCCGGCCATGTCGTATTTCATCTTTTCCATGTTGTCGGCGGGCTTGATCGAAATGCCGCCGGTATCGAATGTAATCCCCTTGCCTACGAGCGCCAGCACCGGGCCATCTTTCGGAACGTTTTTCGGCTCGTAACGCATGACAATCAGCGCGGGCGGCTCGTCGGAGCCCTGAGCTACGCTCCAGAATGCGCCCATCTTCAGCTCTTTGATCTTGTCGGTGCTGTGCACTTCGCATTGCAGCCCCTGCTCTCTGCACATGGCGGCTGCGCGTTCGCCGAGAACGGTCGGGGTCAGACGATTGCCGGGCTCGTTGACCAGCGACCGAGTGAAATTCTGCGACTCCCCAACGATCACTCCTTCGCGAACAGCCGCTTCGATTCCGGACTTGTTCTGAGAGGCCGGAGCAACCACGGTGAACGTTTCGATGGAGCGATCTTTGCGGTCGGAGCGATAGGTGTCGGGATCGAAGTCGCCGACGAATGCACCTTCGACGGCGGCGCGCGCCGTTGCGACGGGGTTCAGCGAGTCGTGTTCCGGCAGCACGAACGTAACTTCGCGAATGCTGCGGGGCTTGGCGAAACGAACAGCGGCTCCAGCGGCTTTACGAATTTCCGCGACGGAAATTTTGCCGGTCTTCCCCACGCCGAGGATCAAAAGCCGCTTGGCCTTCAGTTCCGGGGGTGCAAACAGCAGCAGCGTTTCCGAGGCGCTGGCGGTAAATTCCCCACTTTTCAAGACGGGCTTGTCGGCGTTCGCAATCGCCGTGTCCTTGGTCAGCAGAATGGGCTCGGCGGATGCGCTCTTTTCTTTCGACGTTGAGGCATCGGCCGCGAGCACGACCAGCAGTTCGGCTGGGAGAGAAGCGGGGGAGTCGAATTTCAGTTCAGTTTTCATTGTGGGATTTTAGCTTCCTTCAAAAACTTTCTGATTGCGGGGCGCGGGGCCTTACACATTGCGGCGCTTGCTTGCGGCTACGGCGACCCGGGCGTCGCGGTCGTCTTCGCGGCGGCGTTCGGTTTCACGCTTGTCCCAGGTCTGCTTTCCTTTGGCGACGGCGAGTTCGCACTTGACACGCCCGTTGCGAAAATACAGTCTTGTCGGAATCAAGGTCAGCCCCTTCTGCTGTACCTTGCCCAGCAGCTTGCGTAATTCCTCGCTGTGCAATAGGAGTTTGCGGGTGCGCACCTCGTCATGGTTGGAGTAACTTCCGTGGGAGTACGGGCCAATGTGCAGGTTCAACAGAAAGGCCTCGCCGCCTTTGACCAGGCCGTAGGCATCGCGCAGGTTGGCCTTGCCCTCGCGAATCGACTTGACCTCCGTCCCGCGAAGGACAAGACCGGCTTCAAATTTGTCCAGCAGAAAGTAATTGTGTCCGGCCATGCGATTGACCGCAATGTCGCGCTCGCCCGAGGCGACGGGGTCGCGCGGCTTGGGCTTTTTTGGAGGACCGGAAACCAGGGCGGCAGGTGGGCGGGGCATGAGGAAACGCTTAAACCCCAATGCTAGCATGCGCGAAACGATCGCCTGAGAATGCAGACTGGCTGCAGCGTACGTTTCTATGGTTGAGAAATAAGAGCCATGTCGCCTTCGCGACAATGGAGCGCGCGCGGCTTGTCCGGGAGGATACAGGCCGCTTCCGGATGGTATAGTGAGGATAAGAACGGCTGCCACTGAGGAGCGCAACATCGCCACTTCCCCGGAGTTATCAAAAACAGTGCCGGGATTCGTCGGATTCATGTCTTTGTGTCTTAATTTGTTTTTCGATGGCAACTCCCTGGGCGGCGAAAGCGCCTCCGCGCATTCGGCCCGTCGTGTACCCACATCCCAACTAAAATCTCGGCGCACTTCCGGCTGGTTCTGTCTTCTGCTTATTTTTCTGGCAGCGCAGGGATTCCTGTCCCCGCTTCGCGCCGAGTCCGCCAAGCACCTTTACAAAGCGGGCAAGGACGCGGAGATTCGCGAAGACTACATCACGGCATATCAGGATTATCGGCAGGCCTGGCTGGCGAAGCCGGACGACATGAAGTACAAGGAGTCGTATGAGCGGCTCCGCTTTTTGGCGGCGTCGCAATACCTGGATCTGGGACGCAAACTGCGCGCCGAGGGGAATCTGAACGACGCGTTGACGGATTTCCTGCGGGCGCTGGCGATCGACCCCAGCTATGAAGCCGCTCAGCAGGAGGTTAACCGTACCCGGGAGAAGATCAACGGGACGCCGCCACCGCCGAGTCCGGACGACATGGCCGTCACATCCGACCAGGCGCGTCAGCAAATGCAGCAGATGGGCGGTCCGCTGCATTTGAAGCCGCTTTCGAACGCGCTGATTACGATCCATGCGGTCGACGACACAAAAACGATCTATCAGACGATCGGCAAGCTGGCCGGCATCAACGTTCTGTTCGATCCCGACTACACGTCCAAACGCATACCGATCGATCTGCACCAGGTGACGCTTTACGACGCGTTGCGCAGCGTGTCCTTCGTTTCGCAGACCTTCTGGAAGCCGGTGACTCCGGACACGATTTTCGTGGCGGCAGATACGCGCCAAAAGCGAACCGATCTGGAAGAACAGGCGGTGCAGACGTTTTACCTGGGGAACGTCGCGGCAGCGAACGATCTGAACGAAGTCCTGAACGCGGTGCGCAATTTGATGGACACGACAGTCAAAATGCAAGCCGTGCCGAGCCAGAGCGCGATCGTAATGCGGGGCACGCCGGATCAGTTATTGCTGGCGCAGAAGATCATCGATGACTTGGACAAGACCAAGCCTGAGGTGGTGGTCGATATTGCGGTGCTCGAGATCAACAAGGACCTGCTGCGGGACATCGGATTGCAGTTGCCGGGATCGATCGGGGTGCAGTTGCAGTCCTCCACCGCGTCTACGACCAGCACCACGTCGACGACGGGAACCACGGGAACGCCGACGCCCTCCACCAGTTCCGGACTCAGCTTGAATGACCTAGGCAACCTGAACGCCACAAACTTCGGCATATCGATCGGTTCGGCAACGCTGAACATGCTGCTGACCGATTCCGATACACGCGTATTGCAGAACCCGCAGATTCGTGCGGTGGATGGCGCAAAGGCCACGCTGAAGATTGGATCGAAAGTCCCGATCGCCACCGGATCGTTTTCCCCGGGTGCGGGCATTGCCGCCGCCGGAATAAGTCCGCTGGTCAGCACGCAGTTTTCCTATATCGATGTGGGCGTGCAGATTACGATGCAGCCGACGATTCACTATGACGGCGACGTCTCGATGAAGCTGCACATCGTGGTGTCGAACATCGCCAACTATGTCAACCTGGGCGGTATCTCGCAGCCAGTCATCGCGAATCAGGACCTTGAACAGGACATTCGGATGAGAGAGGGCACGGCGAACCTGCTGGGCGGAATCCTGCAGCACTCGAAGAGCCTGACCGTTGGGGGGACACCGGGACTGGGCGAAATTCCGATTCTTAAGTACATGTTCAGCGACCAGAAAACAGAAATGACGAACAACGAGATCGTTTTTGTGCTGATTCCGCACCTGGTGCGGCGCATCGATCTGACTCCGCTGAATCTGCGGACCATCGACACCGGCACGGGAACGAATGTGAGCCTGCGGATGGAGGAGCCCGCGGATGCCTCCGCCGCGGCGATTACGCGCACCGGGCGCTCGCCACTGGCATTCGAGCCGACTGCTCCTCCTGCGGGTACGCCGGTTGCGAACAACGCGGCAGAGGTTGCAAACGCAGCCGCTGGGCGGATCGCACAGGGAGGATGGAGTGCCGGGGATACTCCCCAGCCCGCGAGCGGAAATGCAGCGACACCAAACCCGACGGCCGAACCACCGCTGCAGCTTTCGATTTCTCCGCCGCAGAGCATTCACAAGGTTGGCAGCTCGTTCCAGATGCAGGTGAACCTGAGCGGCGGCAAGGACGTTTTCTCCGTGCCGATGCAACTGCATTATGACCCAAAGGTACTGACGCTGTTGAACGTCGACAGCGGCACTCTGCTGGGCAAAGATGGGCAGACCACCGCGCTGGCGCATCGCGACGAGAATGGCGATGTAACGATCAGCGACTCACGTCCTCCAGGAGTGAAGGGCGTGACCGGAAACGGCGATGTGTGCGTCTTGACCTTCCAGGCTAAAGCGGCGGGCGACACCAGCGTGCAGGTGATCAAGTCCGCGGCAAGGAACAGCGCGCAAACGATTCTGCCGATCCTCGCCGGCTCCCCGGCTACGGTGCATGTGCAGTAGCTGAGCGGCGGCTGGGATCGGTCGCAATGGACCCGTTTCAATGAATTGGACCCGAAATTTCCGAAATACGAGCGGCAGGTCGATACGGCGTCGTTTGAAGACGGGCGAGCAGGGGCTAACGCTGGTCGAGTTGATTGTGACGGTCGCCATTCTCGCGATTCTGGCGTCGGTCGCATATCCGATTGCCCGCTTTCAGATTCAGCGGCGCAAGGAGCAGGTGTTGCGCGATGATTTGTGGGAGATGCGGCACGCCATTGACGCGTATAAAGATGCCGCGGACCGGAACGCGATCCGGACCGAGATTGAAAGCTTCGGATATCCGCCGGACTTGGACACGCTGGTCAAGGGAGTCAATATCCAGGAGCACAAGGTGAAATTTTTGCGCGAGATTCCTGTGGACCCGATGACCGGCAAGCAGGACTGGGTACTGCGCTCGATGCAGGACGAGCCGGACAGCGACTCCTGGGGCGGCGAAAATGTTTTTGATGTGCATTCGGCCTCAGATGCAACCGCGATGGACGGGACCAAATATTCGACATGGTAGGCAGCAACCAATCCGCCCGGAGAAACGCGGCCCAGACAGGCCCGCCCCGAAAAGAGGCTGTGCAGACAAGCCCTGGACGACCAGGCCCCGTTCTGCAGCGGCTCCATCGCCTGCGGCGCAGAGGCCGGGGCGAGGGCGGCTTTACGCTGGTGGAGCTGATGGTGGTCATGCTCATCATCTCCATTCTTCTGGCGGTTGCTGTGCCTAGCTTCATCTCAGCCATCCGCAGTGCGAGGGAAGCGGCGCTGCGGGAAGACCTGCATACGATGCGGGACGCCATCGAGCAGTACACCGAGGACAAGCAGGCAGCGCCACAATCGCTGGACGACCTGGTGACTGCCGGCTACATGCGATCGATTCCCACCGATCCGATGACGCGGAGCAAGGATACCTGGGTGACGGCACAGTCGGACAGCTATACCAATGTGGATCAGTCGCAGACCGGGATCAGCGATGTTCACAGTGGTTCCGACCAGATGGGCAGCGATGGCAAGGCATACTCGGAATGGTGATGGGTTCCGGCGGGACTGCTTGTGACATCTGACGGCGCTTCCGATCCCCAGCCTCGACAGGCGGCGGTTTACCGCGAATATATCCATCTGCAATCGATTGCTGCGGAGCGATTTTCGGGCTCACTCGCGGGAAAGCTTGTCTTGTGCGCCGGCTTCGATGTGCGAGGCGCGGAGCTGGCGCTTGCCACCACCATTGCCGGAGGCGCATTTCTCGGCATCGAGGCGGAGCCGCAATCGTTGAAGTCGGCGGTTCGCAATGGCTCCTGCGATTTCATGGTGAACACGCTGGACGAGGCGCTGCGCGTGCTCAAAAATGAACTGCGCAAACGGACGCCGTTGTCGGCGGGGCTACTGGGAAATGCTTCCGAGCTTTTGCCGGAGATTGTCGAACGTGGCGTGCAGCCGGAGCTAATCGAAGACATTACTTCGCTCGGAACCAACCGTCCCGCGCTGAATCGGCTGCTCGAGCGGGGAGCGGAAATGCTGGCGATCGTCGAGATATCTGAGGTCCGACGCGCAGACGAAGTGACCTGGACTACGGCCAACCTGCAAGACCTGCGGCGGATGGACAGGCTTGCTCTGGAACTAATTCCACCAGCAGACCAGGTTCGCCGCCGTTGGCTGGAGCAGGCTGCGAGCAGTTTCCATCGGCAGGCGCCGCCGGAACGCGTCGTGGGGCTCGGTGCGGATGAACTGAAGCGGCTCCTCGATGCGTTCGCGGCCAGTGCCGCCGCGGCACCCTTCCATCCGCCTGCGGGAGTTCGCTGGCAAGACGCGGATGGAGTGGAGCGGACGATTTCGCTCTAGTCTCACGTGGCGGAAGTCACATAGGCAGGCAGTGCGCTCAGCCGTTGCTGGAAGTTTTGGCGACGTTCTGGATTGCGGTCCACAGCCCCGCAATGCCGCGCCCGTCCTTTGCGGAACAGACCAGGATATCGTCGGTTCCCAGAGCTTTCCTCAGACGGTTTGTGACTACCACGCGCTGGTTTCCGGATAGCTTGTCGGCCTTAGTGCCGACCACGATGCGGGCACGGCCGATGCTGTCCAGATATTCGGCCAGCATAGCATCGCCGGGCTGCGGCGGCACGTTCATGTCGACCAGACAAACGCATGCGATCAGCGTCTCCCGAGTTGCCAGGTATGGATCGATGAACGCCGGCCATTCGGCGCTGATCGACCGCGAGATCTTGGCATATCCATAGCCGGGAAGATCCGCCAGGATCAGTTCCGGTTTCACCGGCGTCTGCATGTACAGGGCGAAGAAGTTGATGGCGCGGGTCCGGCCCGGCGTCGAAGAAACGCGCGCCGCCGGTTCGCCAAGCAGGGCGTTAATCAGGCTGGATTTGCCAACGTTCGAACGGCCGAGGAAAGCGATCTCCGGAACCGAGGGCGGCGGAAATTGCGCGGCGCTGGTCGCGGAAAGCAGAAAGTTCGTTTGATAGCGGGGCATGTTGGCCTGGGCTGGGGTACGGCGCTCAATTGTCAAGACGGCTTGCGGAGGAGAAGTCCCGTGCCTGCTTTCACTGTACTTGATGCAGCAGCGCGGCGGGCATCTCCTCGGCGTAATCGGGCATGGCACGGTCGCGGCCGGCCTGTTTGGCCGCGTAGAGAGCGCGGTCGGCAGCCTCGACCAGTGAGTCGGCCCGGGTGTGTTTATTGGGGATCTGCGCAGCGACGCCGACGCTTACCGTCAGGGCGAGAGAGCGTCCGATTCCGGCCTCGAAGAGTTGTTCCCTGACTTTCATGCAGAGCATGTCGGCCATCACAGAGGCCGATGCAAGATTGATGTCCGGCAGCAGCACAGTAAATTCTTCTCCTCCGTAACGCGCCGTCAAGTCGCTGGGCCGCCGGGTGACGCGGCGCAGGATCGCGGCCAGGGCCTGCAGGCACTGGTCTCCGGCGCGATGCCCATAGCAGTCGTTGACGCGCTTGAAATGATCGATATCGACCATCAACAGCGCCACAGGATTGCCGGTGTGCCGGCCGCGCCGCCATTCCTTTTCGAGCGTCTCATCGAAACAGCGACGATTGGCGAGCTGAGTGAGGCTGTCGCGCTGCGCCTGCTGCTGGGCATGCTCGTGCGCAGCGGCAAGCTTCTGCTCTGAATCGACCCGCTCGCTGATGTCGCGTATGTTGGCCACCAATGCATCCGGTTTTCCGGTGCTTTCGTCATACAGCGTGCGGACGTTGGCCTCCACCCACACGTATTCGCCATTCTTGTGGCGGGTCCGATATCGAAATGTGCGGCGCCCTTCGCCCTGGAGCATCCCTTTCAGCGTGCGCTTGAAGTCCGCCACATCTTCCCGGTGCATGAAATCGATGGAATTCTGATTAGTCCATTCCTGCTGCGCCCAGCCGAGGACATCGCGGACGGCCGGCGACACATACAAGCGGCGGCCTTCCAGACTGGCGAGCACGACGATGTCGCGGGAGTTGTCGGCCAGCAATTGGTAGCGCTTGATTCCGAGGTGGAGACTCCGACGCAATTGACGTTCGCGCTCAATAGTGGCGGCGAAGGGAACAATCGACATAAGCAGCACAAGCACCGCGCTCTGGAGGTGGAGAATGCTGCCCCGCATGGTTGCGGTCGGCAACATCCAGAAGGGCCCAGTGCCGTGCAGTGTGAAGACCGCTCCGACGGTCAGGATTTCGAAGGTCGCGATGATGCCGCCGAGGATACCGACCTCAAACACCACCAGCATCAGGATGGGCAGCACGAGAAAAACCAGCGAGCGGTTGCGCTCGTGGAAAATTAGAGTGGAGATCGCGAGAACGAGAAGAAGAAGGCCAGCGGTGCGGAGGCGACGATCCGGGCCAAACAGTTCCTTCAACTTGGGGCTAAACAGGGTGAGCAACAATGGCGTCATCACAGCCATGCCGAGTGCGTAAGGGGGAAACCATTTTGCGAACACCGCCCAGAGGTTCTCCCCGCTGGCCAGGTGATAGCAGATGGACGCCAGAAGCCCGGAAGCCGCCGGCGCCAGCAGTACGACGTAGGCCAGAAACCGCAGCATGACGGCGGAAGATGCGAGATCGCGGTACCGGACCAAGGTGCGCTCGAGCAGCAGTGCGGCAATCAGGGATTCAAGCACATTGCAGAATGCGATCGAGCCGATCAGCGCGAGTGGGTAGCCCAGCACAAACTGCATGGATATGACATCCCCTGCCCAGGCAGCGAGGAGAAACCCCCACCATTGCTTCTTTGGACGCAGCAGAAGAAAACCGGCCAGGGCGCCGTCGGCGAGGCAGAAGGTGAAGACATGATGGCTGCTCTCGGAAAGCATGCGTCCAGCCGCGGATAGCAGGCCAAACGCAACGCCTGCGGCGATCGCCGTGGCGATCAAAACAGGGCGGGCAGGACGATGCTCCTGAATTTCCAGCGGCCAAACGGGTTCGGCGCCAAGGTTGTCCTGAGAAAATGATTCCTGCACTGCACACTCCGCAATCCCAGTTCTTCCGCGAACGCACGAGGGCTGAGGGAGGCGAACCCTCCGTGACCAGAGGCCCCTCTCCGCTTCTTCTTCATCGGCAAAAGTGGATTTGTGCTTGAGGATACTACGTCGGTGCGATGTCTTCGGACCCGAATTCGCCGCGGAGACGATATGGTTCCAGAATGGGAATTTCTTGGGCGCGGTACGCGAGAGTGGTCCGGTTCAGGCCAGGGACGCCGACCGCGCCGGATCGTGGGCGCGCAGCTCGGCGATGATCTCCATCGCGGCCTGCCGGGCAAGATCGTCCTTTTCCCGCGGGAAGGAGATGGCGCCGACGCGCGCGTGACCGCCTCCGCCATAGCGTTCGCAGATGGTGGCCAGGTTCATCATCTGCTCCGGCTCGACTGTGGTCCAGGGATTGGAGCCGACGGCAATCTTCGTGCGGAAGCTGGACCGACTGAGGCCGACACTGTAGATGGCCTCGGGATGCAGGTAGTAGGGAATGAATTTGTTGTAACCCTCGACAGGATGGTCGGTGATATCGAAGTAGATGGTCCCCTGCTCGCAGGTTGACCGCTCCCGTATCAGTTCGAGCGCCTGCTGGTGGCGTTCCAGCAGCCCGGGCAGCAGATCGCGGACAAAAGGCTGTTCGAGGATTTCGGCAAAGCTCAGTTCGGTAAGCAGGGGAATCAGCCGCGGCATGAAGGCGGGATCCTGGGTGGATTCGATGGCCATGGTGAGTTTCATGGCGGGCTCGGCCATTTCGACGGCGCTCTCGGGACTCTCATAGAGCGCACCGTCGACGATATCGGCCCAGCGAACCAGCTCGTCGAGCGGAGAGGTATTGAATCCGAAATGAATCGCGGCGATGTGGGCGATGAAACTCGTGCAGGATACGTAGTCGGGATCGTAGAACTTGCGCTCCCGGGTAATCGGATTATGCTGACCGGCGAGAAAATGGGCCTGGTCCTCCGGCGTGAGAAATGCGCTGAGGTGGTGATCGAACCACCAGGTAATGGCCGGTGACGGAGAGTACTTGAAGTCGACAATGGCATTTTCGTCGCCGATGAATTCGCTTTCGTCGAACAGAGCCCCCGCACGATGCACCAGGCCGCAGTATTTGTACTCTCCGCCCGGGTCGATGCACTCGCGGTGGAAGCGCGTAAACAGCGAGGCGGAACAGGCGCCGTCAAAACATTTGTCGTGGTAAAAAACGCGTACCTTCACTTGGGGCGATTACTCCGTCAGAATTCGCGGTTGGGCTGAAACAACTAGGATTGCTGGCATCGGGCGATGTGTCAAGCGGAGTGCCCAGCGAAGCTCTAGCAAATCCGCATGCCTGGGAACTATTTCCAGCCATTGCACGTAGTATGGAGCGAAAGAACCGGAAACGATGTCGATCGAGCGAGGAGATGGCATGGGAACCTTTCCACCGGAAACACCGGACGGCACGATAGAGAATACGGTGGCCCCGGTCACGGCGCCGCGGTCCTCAATTTTTCGTGGCCCTGGGCGGTCTCCGATTTTTTTCGGACCCGATGGGCTGCGTGCCGGCTGGAGTATTCTGCTGTATGTCGCCATTCTTGCGGCGCTTATATTCCTCTCCAGGTTCGAAATACGCTGGTTCGCGAGCCATCTACATCAGAAATTCGCCAGCGGAGATTTCCATCCGACGATTGCCATCGTGGGTGAAGCGACGCTGCTGCTCATCGTAGTGCTGGCGACCGCTTTCATGGCGTGGCTGGAACGTCGACGCGTAGCTTTCTACGGACTGGTGGGAAGGGACCGCATACGGCAGTTCCTCATCGGCATTGTCAGCGGATTTATTTTTCTCTGCCTGCTCATCGGTATTCTGCTGGCGACGCATCATCTTGAATTGCATCGTATTCTGATGCCAGGGAGGACCGCCCTGGGCTACGCGGCGGCTTGGGCGCTCTGCTTTTTTCTTGTCGGCATGACCGAAGAGTTGATGCTGCGAGGCTACTTGCTGTTCACACTGGCGCGCGGTATTCGGTTCTGGCCGGCTGCGATCGTGCTGGCGGCGTTATTCGGATTTCTGCATAAGGGCAATCCTGGGGAAAGCCCCTTTGGCCTCGTCGCTGCGGCGTTGATTGCGCTGGTATTTTCACTCAGCCTGTGGCGGCTCGGGCACTTGTGGTGGGCGATTGGTTTTCACATGGCCTGGGACTGGGGGGAGTCTTTTTTCTTCGGCACTGCCGATAGCGGCACTGTTTCCGCCGGGCGGCTTATGAATGCGCACCCATTGGGAAATCTGCTGGTGAGCGGCGGCACGACTGGTCCGGAGGGCAGCATCTGGGCGCTTCTGGTGATTGTGCTCGCTGCGCTGTTCGTCTGGTTCACGCAACCGAACCACGGCATCCGTCTGGCCAGAAACAAAGCGAACCAGGCTAGCTCCCCATCACCGATCGTTTAACGGCAACGGCACTCCGAATGACCACGCTCTTGAAACGATCGCGGCTAGGATTGATTCCCGGAGGCTTCGGTTCCCAGCCAAGCTTGCGCATGTAGGCGTTCATGCGATGAAGTTCCGCCTCCGGAAATCGAAGGCGAGTGAATCCCAGGCTCAGCGACACGGAAGGGTGCGGACCTGTTTTCACAATGTGCGGAAAAAATGGTGGATTGAACACCCCCTGCCGCGGCCCGATATCGAATCTCTGGCAGGAGCTGCCCGGAATCTGCTGAATGAAACTGCGCCCGAACCAGAACGCCTCAAGATCTTTTTGCGACACGATGTTGCGATCTTCTCCATCGAACAGGCACACCTGTTTCACTCCGTGTATCTGAAGAAGGAAGTTGGCTTCTTGGTCGATGTGGTACGGCGTGGTTTCCTCCGGAGAAGAGATGAAAAACGTCGCGATGCCGCGATCGTAATGCCGGCTGAAATCCACCCCGGTGAGCTCGCTCAAACTGCGCGTGCACTCGGCCAGCAGCTCCCGGTATCCGTCATACTCATGAACCGCGGTCAGCTTCAAGCGGAATTTACTCGTATCAAAATGTTCGAAGGCGTCAGCCAGAGCGCGATGGAATTCCGGGCTGCCCCAGCGCAATGGCCGCCCCTCCACAATCAGGAATCCCGGAGTCGTGGGCTGCCGCACAATCTTCTTGCGTGTCGGTTTGACTTCCGAATTCGCAGCTTTCTTCGCGAGGTTGTAGAGCACCGGCAAAGCGAACAGTTCACGTTGCGAAAGATCATGGCGAAATAGAAATGGCCTGGTATCGAAACAGCGGGAAAACCCTTCTGACGGCAAGAAGGGCGGCGGGGCGGGATTCATGGGACCTCCGAAGAACTCCCATTTCTCTGAAACTGGGGGAGAGCCCTGCTGGAAGCGTGTGGAGCCCACCACTGCAATGCGATGGAGATTCTTCTATAAAGGAAGCCCAGGAATTCGACGGAGAATCCAAATAGCAAACAACGGAGCGGGACACGCGTGCTGCTGTCGTGTGCGGCATCCAAGAGTGTGAGGTGGACGATGGCGAAGTTCGGTTTGCTGGCAACGCTCCAGGCAAAGCCTGGCAAAGAAGCTGAAGTCGAACAGTTTTTGGCCAGCGCGCAGGCGCTGGTTGAGGAGGAACCGGGAACTGTCTCCTGGTATGCGATCAGGATGGGAACCTCGAAATTTGGTATTTTCGACACGTTCAACGATGAGGCTGGAAGAAAGGCACACCTTTCCGGCAGGATCGCAGAGGCGCTTTTTGAGAAAGCCTCCGAGCTCTTTTCCGAGGCTCCGAAAGTTGAGGAAGTGGACATTCTGGCGGAAAAACTCCGCTAGTGCAGCCGTGCTGAGATCTCTGTCAGCACGGCACGCCAATGATCGCCTGCTAGACTGAACATCGCATGGCGGCAGCCAGTTCTTCCTCTTTGACCAGATCGGATTCCCGCCGCTTGCCGGCGCGTTCTTTGCTGGCTGGAGTGATCATAGTGCTGCTGGTGGCATTCCTTTTCTGCTGGATAGGAACGCTGTGGCTGAAGCGGGCCATGCGAACCTCACTGCCGCAACTCGATGGACAGCTTCGCGTGACGGAATTATCCCACCCGGTAGCGGTTCGCCGCGATGCGCACGGCGTCCCGCACATCGCTGCTAGCAATGTGGACGATTTGATCGTGGCCGAAGGCTACGTGACCGCCCAGGACCGCCTGTGGCAAATGGATATGTTGCGCCGCTACGCCGCTGGGGAGCTGTCGGAGATCCTGGGACGGAAAGCGATCCAACACGATCGCGCTCAGCGGATTCTGCAGATTCGCAACGCCGCAGATGCGGCGCTGCATGGAATGGCCGCCGCAGACCGCCATTTTCTAGATGACTATGCGCGCGGCGTGAACGCCTATATCACCCAGACCCACGATCATCTTCCAGCAGAGTTTCGCTTGCTGCATTATGAGCCAAAGCCGTGGCAGCCGCTCGACTCTGTGCTGGTGGCGCTGAACATGGACCAATCGCTGAGCATGGATTTTCCGACCAAGCTGGCGCGGGAAAAAATAACGGCGCGGCTGCAGTCGCCAATTCTTATCGACGATCTGTACCCGGTGGGCTCGTGGCGCGACCATCCTCCCGTTTCAAGCGAGCCGGACATTACAGCTCCACAGATTGTGCCGCAGATCCCGCTGGACCCCTCGCAGGTGAAACTCCGAAAGAGTGTGGAAGACATTCTGAACCTCGAAAAGCTGCTGCCGTCCGCGCCGATGGGCGATTGTCGCGATTGTGCGGCCGGCTCGAACAACTGGGTGGTTTCGGGTGCGCATAGCATCACCGGCAAGCCGCTGTTGTCGAACGATATGCATCTTGACCACACGATTCCCGACACTTGGTACGAGGCGCAGCTTACGGCCGGGGATTTCAATGTCGCCGGGGTGACGCTGCCGGGACTTCCGTTTGTCATCGTCGGGCACAATGCGCGTATTGCCTGGGGATTCACTCTGCTCTACGGCGATGTGCAGGACGTTTATGTGGAGCAGACGCACGGCGATGACTATAAAGCCGCGGCGGGCTGGCGCCCGTTTGTGCATGACCGCGAAACTATCCACGTGCGAGGCGGCGACGATGTGACGCTCGACGTATTGCGTACGGATCATGGCCCCGTGATCACGCCGCTGCTTCCGAATGAGACCCGCACAATGACGCTGCGCTGGACGGTGTACGATCCGACTGCGGTGACGCTTCCCTTCTACCAGGTGAACGAAGCTCAGAACTGGGAACAGTTTCGTGCCGCGTTCGCGCTGTTCGGCGGGCCGCCGCAGAATGCAGTGTATGGCGACATCGATGGCAACATCGGATACCAGGCGGTTGGAAAGGTACCGGCGCGGCCCGGTGGACTGGCGGGCGTTCCGATCACAGACTTCAGCCATGAGTGGCAAGGCTATATTCCCTTCGACAAAATGCCTTCGGTCTACAATCCGCCGAGCGGCATACTAGCGACAGCGAATTCGCGGGTGACGGCGGACAACGATCCCCTCCCGCTTACACTTGACTGGGCATCGCCGTATCGCAATGAGCGCATCTGGAGAGTGCTCGCAAGCAAGCCCAAGTCGTCAGCCGCAGACATGCTGGCGTTGCAGAATGACGTTTACTCCACGCTCGATCAGGAACTCGCCCAGCGTTTCGCATATGCGATTGACCATGCCAGCCATCCCAACCGCCGGTTGCGGCAGGCGGCCGACCTGATGCGATCGTGGAATGGATTGGTGAGCATTGACAGTCCGGCTGCGGCGATCGTGGATGCGGGTCGTGGGGCGCTATGGCCGATGATCCTTGAATGGAGACTCGGCGATGACTGGAAGCTGTATCGCTGGTACGAGTCTTCTTTTGTCGAGGAGCAGATTGTGTCTGGGCAGTCCCGCCGCTGGCTGCCCCCACAGTTCAGCAACTGGAACGATTTCCTTGCGCGGGCTGTGGAGCGAGGGTTGGCGGGTGCACGCGCACCTCGCGATTTGAACCACTGGCACTATGGCGATGTACATCCGGTGGATGTGGAGCACCCGCTGTATGGAATGTTCCCATGGCTGCATGACTGGACCGGAACCGGCGTGCGGCCACAGTCCGGGGACGGAACGACGGTAAAACAGGTCTCGCGGACATTCGGCCCCTCGGAACGGCTGACCGTGGATTTTTCTAATCTCGATCACTCCACGCTGAACCTGGTCATCGGCGAGTCGGGCGATCCGCTGAGCCCGTACTACATCGACCACTGGCCGTACTGGTATCGCGGTGCGACGTTCGCGTTGCCCTTCAGCGATGCTGCTGTGCGCACGGCGGCTGCGCATACGCTCACGCTGGTTCCGTAGGCTGCCTTCGAGGGCTATGACGTGATTCGCTGTTCGAATATAACCGTGACGGTGTCGCCCACTTCTTTGCCGATCGCTTCGCGTATGGCTGCTTTTACTGGCAGCATATGCGTGCCATCGCCCATTGCCATCAACGAGCTTTCAAACGGGCGATTGTCCAGTTTGCCTCTGACCTTGACCACGCCGCGGGTCCCGAAAAAGTTAACGGAATCCGGCCATACGATATAGGTCCAGCCGCCCTTTTTGGAGCTTTTCTGTAGCTTCGCAGTAAACGATTTATTTACCATCGGACTCACCTGCCCTTCAGCTTATCAATCGTGATTCCGACCGCATGCGAAGTGTCCGAGTATCTTAGCAGCGGTCGATGACGGACGATCAGCTTCTATATGATGGAATCCATGTCCCCCGATGTTCAACAGATTTTGCGCTCTGGATCGGAACTGACCGATCGCGCGCTCGAGCGTCTCCTGCCGCGCGCCGACGCAATGCCCACGTCGATTCATCAGGCGATTCGCCACAGCACATTCGCAGGCGGCAAGCGGCTGCGACCAACGCTTTGCATGGAGGCAGCGCGCATGATTCGGGGCGACGGCACGCTTCCCGCTGGAGTGGAGAACCTTGGGGCCGCGCTTGAAATGCTGCATACGTATTCGCTGGTCCATGACGATCTGCCCGCGCTCGACAACGACGATCTGCGCCGCGGCAAGCCGACCTGTCATGTTGTTTTCGGCGAAGCGATCGCCATCCTCGCCGGCGATGCGTTGCAGACACTCGCGTATCAGACGCTGGCCGGGTTGCCGCGCGAGCCTCGATCGGTGGTTTCGATCGTGGCGGAAATTTCGCGCGCTACCGGCACGATTGAAGGCATGATCGGCGGACAGGTGATGGATATTGAAGGCGAGGGCAATATGCCGACCGCTGAGCTGGTGAATGCGATTCACCGGGCGAAAACCGGCGCCCTGATCACGGCAGCTTTAGTAACTGGGGGAATCTACGCCCACGCGGATGCGATGGCGGTCGAGCATCTGCGCGTTTTTGGGCAGCGCGCCGGTCTGGCGTTTCAGATAATCGACGATGTGCTGGATGTGACGGAGAGTTCAGAGCAACTCGGCAAGACCGCAGGCAAAGACAAAACGACAGTGAAGGCGACCTGGCCGGCGGTGTACGGTGTGGAGAAATCCTTGCGCGATGCGCGTACGTTGATTGATTCTGCTTTCGCCGAGCTGGATGGATTTGGCGTGACTGCGGAGCGGCTGAAGGCGGTAGCGCGGTATCTCGTCGAGCGAAAAATGTAGATTCAACCCTAACCTTTTCAGCGGGTCGCGAGGGCCGGCGTCTCCATTTTTGGCTGCGTTGGGCTCAGGGTTAAAAAGTAATTCTGCTGCTCCAGATTGTGGTAGAAAATTCCGGCCAGCTCCGCGGCTTTCGGCCCGTAGGTGGGATGTCCTCCTTCGAGGAAAACCACAGTAACCAGGCGCCCGTAGGGCGTATCGGCATAAGAGCCGAACCAGCCGAAGCGGGTTCCATGATCGGAGCAGGTGCCGGTTTTACCGAACACTGGAAACTCCTTGAAGTTCGCGAGCA
Organism: uncultured Acidobacteriota bacterium; assembly: GCA_963744615.1. GTDB lineage: Bacteria > Acidobacteriota > Terriglobia > Terriglobales > Acidobacteriaceae > JAKAAZ01. The sequence goes on along the minus strand of CAVUUE010000001.1, from coordinate 753,819 downwards.
CGGACCGGCCCGTGCCGAACTTGACTACATCCGCCATGCCCACGCTCATCGAAGGAAGAATCGGCGCGATGTTCAACTGGCGTTTGATCCGCGGCTGGTAGTTGGCAACTTCTTCCGGCGTCTGCGGATGCTGCAAATAATAGAGCGTGCCGCCGTTGGCGATGGCTGCCACCAGCGCGCCCAGTTGCAACGGCGTAACCGAGACGCTTTCGCCGAAGGAGCACATGCGGCCCACTCCGCCCATGCTTTCCGGAAGAGCGTGATCCGGATAAACTCCAAGCTGCTCGCCGACAATGTTGTAACCTGCTAGCTCGCCGAGTCCAAACATATTGGCGTAATACCGCACGCGTTCAAACCCGAGACGGCGGCCGACGGTCTCGAAATACAGATTGTTCGAGTGCGCCAGCGCATCGGTGAGCGTCATGTGATAGCGTCCGCCAAGATTCACCGGCGTATCGACGCTAATGATTCCCTCTTCAAGCGCCGCCAGCGCGACCGAGAGTTTGATGGTCGAGCAGGGTTCTGCTCCGCTCGACAACGCTAGATGCCTGTTGACCATCGTGAGAATGCGGCCGTTATTCGGGTTGATGACGACGATGGTTCCGTTCATGTCTCCCAGCGCGGCAATCGCGGCCTGGCGAACTACTGGATCCTCTCCCTCGGTAACGTCGCCAAGGGTCTGGTCCTGCGCATACGAGTTGGCGCTAAAACGTTCGTAATAACGGTGATGGCGGCCGTGTCTGCGACGGCGCGAATACCTTACAACCACCGCGTGTCTGTGCAGGCGGCGGTGGGTGCGCAGTCGGCGATGAGAGCTGCGGCGCGTCGTCGTGATGCTGCCGGTTGTCGCGGCGCCTGCCGGACGGACCCACAGAGCCGAAGGCACGGCAAGCGTGAACATCAGAACAATCCGAAGGAGGAGGGGGACCTTCATGGGATTCGCACCTGTGTTTTGAATGAAGATGAGGAGATCATCCCGGAATTGGCGGGTGGCGTCAAGATATTTCGACTCGACGCCACGGCTTGAATCAGAGAAAGACACAGCAAACAACACTCCCATCTAAGACAGCTCATTACGGCGCAGATACGCGGGAACATCGAGTTGACCGTCTTCGACCTCCGAGTTTGCCCGTAAAACGCTGCCGCGAGTGGCATCGTTTTTGTTGGATGCGTGCGAAGACTGCGGAGCGACCTGGGTGGATGTTTCTTCCGGCACGGCTGAAGGGCTGATCTCCCGCTGCAATTTTTCGCCATCGTGGGCGGACATAAGAGCCGGCGCGGGGGCGTTCGCTTCTTCGGCGATTTCGCTCGCGAAGCGGGGCTTATTAGAAAGTATGCCCGGCGCTCCGGATTTGCGAGCCACGGGAGTTCCGGTCGACGACGGCGCCGACAATGAATGCTCCAGATGCTCCCCACGGCTTGGCAGGTCGGGCCGGAAGCCGGTGGCGATGACGGTGATCTTGATCTGATCGCCGAGCGATTCATCGAGCACCGCGCCGAAAATGATGTTGGCGTCCTCATGCGCGGAGTTCTGAATGATGGTCGAGGCTTCGTTGACCTCGCTCAACTTGAGCGAACTGGAGCCGCTGATGTTGATCAGGATGCCGCGCGCGCCATCGATTGCGCCCTCTTCCAGAAGGGGCGAGGACATGGCGGAGTGGGCAGCTTCCATTGCGCGATTGGGGCCACTAGCCATGGCCGTGCCCATTACAGCGAAGCCCATGCCAGACATCGTGGTCTTCACATCCGCGAAGTCGCGGTTGATGATTCCCGGGATGGTGATGATGTCGGAGATTCCCTGCACGCCCTGGCGAAGGACATCGTCGGCGATGCGGAAGGATTCGAAAAAGCCGGCGTCTTTGGCGACGTTGAGCAGGCGCTCATTGGGAATGACGATCATAGTGTCAACGCTTTCCAGCAACTCCTCCACTCCGCGATCCGCCTGTAGCAGGCGGCGCTTGCCTTCAAACGCGAAGGGACGGGTGATGACAGCGACGGTGAGCGCGCCCATTTCGCTGGCCAGTGAAGCGATTACCGGGGCAGCGCCGGTGCCGGTGCCTCCGCCCAGTCCCGCGGTCACAAACACCATGTCCGCGCCTTCGAGCGCTTCGATAATTTTTTCCGAATCTTCAATAGCAGCACGGCGGCCTACATCCGGATTGGCGCCCGCACCCAGACCGCTCGTCAGCTTCATGCCGAGTTGCAATTTCACCGGAGCTTTCGACGAGCGCAACGCCTGGGCATCCGTGTTGGCGACGATGAACTCGACGCCTTCCACACCCGCTTCGATCATGCGGTTAACGGCGTTCCCGCCTCCACCGCCGACGCCGATCACTTTGATCTTCGCGCCGCGCGGCACTTCGTCCTGATATTGAATCCGCAGGTTGTCGTCGATCTCCAGCGGTTGGGGGCGTTCGTGCTGCCCGTAGCCGCTCCTGGTTTCGTTCATCGCCTCATTCATCGTTGCTTCACTCATGGTCCGGAACTCCCTCAAGTTCGTTTGCATCCCCGCCCCGTTTGCCGGCTTCTGCGTTGACTGGATTGTCCTTGCTACACATTGATTAAATACTGCCCGCGAAGATTGCACGCAGGCGTGCCCCCACTGCCACATCGTCCTGAACGCGCTGTTCGCGCACCCGATGCGTATATAAAAGCAGTCCGATCAGCGTGGCGTACTCCGGGTCCACCAGTTCTTCCGGCATGCGTGAGAGCGGGACCGGAGTGCCGATGCGTGCCGAAGTGCGCAGCATGTTTTCCACGTGCTCTGCCATTCCGGGGAGCTTCGCGCCGCCGCCGGTCAGCACGCACCCCGACCCCATGGCTTCGAGAACACCGCCCTGGCGCAGGCTGTTGCGCAGCATCTGAAATAATTCGCGCGCGCGAGGCTCCAGAATTTCGCACAGGTGGCGATGAGGAATCTGGCGGTATTGCGATTCTCCGGTTTCCGGCGCGGGGACCATGATCTGGCTGGACTGCGAAATCGCCGTAACGATGGTGTGGCCGTATTGCAGCTTCAGGCGCTCGGCCTCGGCCAACGGCACGCGCAACACCACCGCCAGATCGCTGGTGAAGTGGGAGCCCCCGATGGGTAGAGAATCCGTGTGCACGACCGCGCCTTCAAACAGCACGGCAACTTCTGTCGATGCCGCGCCGATGTCGAGCACGCAAACGCCAAGTTCGCGCTCGTCCGCGGTCAGCACGGCCTCGGCCGCGGCAATTGCCTCGAATACGGTGTCGGAGACTTCGACGCCCGCCTTGTTTGCGCAGGTGACCACGTTCTGCATCGCGCTTGCCGGCGCCATGACGATGTGGAGATTGACTTCGAGCGTGCCGCCGATCATGCCGACGGGATCGAGGATGCCCTCCTGTTCGTCGACGAGAAAATCCTGCGGCAGCAGATGGAGCACGCGATATTCGGGAGGCAGATGCACTTCGCGCGCTCGTTCCACGGCGGCTCGCACATCGTCGCGGGTGATCTCGCGCATGCGGTTGCCGAGCAGGATGCCGCCGCGACTGGTCACTCCCCGCACGCGAGAGCCGCCAATACCGACGGAGGCCCGGGCGATTTCCGTATGGGTCGCGTCCTCCACCGACTGGAACGCGGCATCGAAGCACTCGGTGGCGGGTACAAGGTCAGAGATGATGCTGCGGCGCACTCCGCGGGCGTCGGCGACACTGTGGCCGCGATAGCGGATCGCGCCATCGACGATTTCGCCAGAGAGGGCGCGCACGCGGGCGCTGCCTGCGTCGAGTACCGCTATACTTTTCTGCTCGCGTTCCGCCATTTTCCCTCCCCTTTCTGCTGCTTCAAATTCATCTGGGCTAGGCTCCAGATACAACGTGCATGATTGGATCGCGCACCGAATGCCCGCGCTCTCTTGCAGGCGGGTGTTTATGGATTTTATGAATTGGGCCGCGATGGCTTGCCGCCCGAATTTTCTTCCTTGAGGCTGTTTCTGTTTTACTCCTCGCCGGAACTGCTCCTGCTGCGGCAGCTTCATGGACCGCTAGCGATTTCTTCAATGGGCTCGCATCTACCGTAGGAATTTCACCTGCGACTGAGGGTGCGGCAGGAGCGGACCCCGCAGATCCGGTATCGAGCACTACCTGTCTTCCATAACGCATGTCCACGGATTGCAGTTGCGGATATTGCCGCAGCCATTCCGCAAGATGCGAGCTGTAAGCACGATAACGCGGCAGAAAATCCGACGCACCGAGATGCACCAGGGGCTGACGCGCGCCCCCGGTGAAGATGGCGCGGACATCTTCCGGATCGGAGAGGTCGACTTCGCTTAACGCGGCTGATATGTTTTCTCCGTTGGCATCGAGAGCCTGAACGAAATGGCGGTACAGGTCGATGCGCGCAGCGCGGGTTGAGAGCGGGTCGCTGCTCGAAAGCCCAGTGAGCACCGGGAAAGAATAATGCTGGGCGGCGGCATCGGGCAGGTCCAGGAGAACCCCTTCATCGTCCACCAGACGAATCCGATTGCCCTCGCGCGCGAACGCGATTGGCGTGCGCTCAACCACGCTGACGCGCAGCCGGTTGGGCCAGAGCCGCATGACGGTGGCGTGGCGTACCCACCGGATCTGTTCCAGTTCCGCCTGACGTTCGGCCAGCGGCACGCGGAAAACGCTGTGAGCGGTGTCGCGCGCGAACAACGCGAGTACCTGCGAGTCGGAGACGACTCGATTCCCGTTGACTTGAACGCTCCGGGTGGATGCGAGAAGAAAATGCTGATTGTGCAGCAGCAAGGACTTGATTTCCCAGAACGCTCCGGCCAGCAGGCCGAGCGCGGCAAACACAATCAGCGACGCGGCGACGCGAAACCAGCGGCTCTTCCAGCCAAACCGCGAGAGAAATCCAGACCCGCCACGGCGGCGCACCGGCACACGATGACGGGTCCGCAGGAAAGGCTCGCCTGCTTCCGTATCGGCCTTTTCTTCCAACACCGGGTCAGGAATGTGTGCTGTCTCCGTGTATCTCTGTGGACGAGAAACATCGCTGCCCCGCGGTTCGAGCAGCGCCGTCGATTGTCCATGTCCTGTGATTTTTCGCACGTCCGTAGCTGGCTGAGAGGGCCGCCGCTTTGAATATATCGCTGTTCCTATACGCTGAGTTCAAGTTTTTCAGGTTTTTCCGGGTTTCTGCGGGTTTTCTCCGGGTTTTGCGAATTGTTCGACTCAAGCGCCGCCAGCACCATTGCCGCCGCCTGATGAATGTTGCCTGCGCCCATGGTCAGGACCAGGTCGCCGGGTTCGGCGATGCGCGCAATGTCCTCCGACAGCGGCGGCAAACGAGGGTCCATAGACGACAGCCGCGCGATCGATGGATTTGACCAGCCAGGGAGCGTCGATGCCTGCGATCGGCATTTCGCTGGCGGCGTAAATGTCGAGCACCCAGACCGCATCCGCCTGGTCAAAGCAGTGGAGAAACTCCGGCAGCAGGTCGCGGGTGCGGGTATATCGATGCGGCTGGAACAAAACCAGAATGCGACGGAAGCCGCACTGGCGCGCCGCTTGGAGAGTGGCGCAGATTTCCGTCGGGTGGTGGCCGTAGTCATCCACGACCGTAATGTCGCGCACGATTCCCCTTTGCTGGAACCGGCGTTCGACCCCGCCAAACTCCGCCAGACCGGCGGCAATCTGCTGGGGCGGTATCGCAAGCTGGGTGCCGATGGCGACGGCGGCGGTGGCGTTCCGCAGGTTGTGCAGTCCGGGTACGGAAAGCGTGAACGGCCCGAGCGCATTGCCCTTGCAGTGGACCAGAAATCGGGATTGCCTGCCAACGGACGGCAGAATTTCCAGCCGGAATGCCGCATCGGCGAGCGAGTCCGTAGGTGAGCACGCGACGACGCACACGGGGCAATATGGCGGCCAGTTTCGGATCATCGAGGCAAGCCACGGTTGCACCGTAAAACGGCACGCGACCCATGAAGTCAACGAAGGCGCGCTCGACGTCTTCCATGTCCCGGTAGCAATCCATGTGCTCACGATCAATGTTGGTGACGACGGCGAGGATCGGCGAGAGCTTTAAAAAGGAGCGGTCACTTTCGTCCGCTTCGGCCACTAGATATTCCGACCGGCCCAGTCGCGCGCTCGATCCCATCGCCTCGACTCTTCCGCCGACAACCACCGTGGGGTCGAGCCCCCCGGCGGCGAGCACGGCGGCAATCATCGAAGTGGTCGTGGTCTTGCCATGCATCCCGGCGATGGCGACGCCGTATTTCAGCCGCATCAGTTCGGCCAGCATCTCGGCACGCTGGATCACGGGGATTCCCTGTTGGTATGCGGCGAGAACTTCCGAGTTTTCGGGGCTGAGAGCCGAGGTGGTCACAACAACGTCCGCTCCGGCGATGTTCGACGCTGCGTGTCCTTCGAAAATGGCGACACCCAGGCTGGCCAGGCGTTCAGTGACGGGAGAACGTTTCAGGTCGGACCCGGAGACGCGATGTCCAAGATTCAGCAGGATTTCGGCGATTCCGCTCATGCCGATACCGCCGATACCGATGAAATGCACGCGTTGCGAGCGGATAAACATCTGCCAGGGGCCTATGCTTACTTTAGCAGCGTGGGATCGGTGGAAAAATGAGATACCGAGGGATCAAACGGGCGACGGATGCATCCACTGTTTAGCGGGCGAAAGCGTGGCCAAATGGCCACAACTTCTTTCGCGGAAATGCGTTTCAATCTGTGAGAGTTTGGATGGCGGTGCCGCGGGCCAGTCCGAAACTCTCCGGAACCTTCACTTTCCTGAAGCCACAGAATCCGGTGGACGCGTGAGGAAGGTGAGGGGAATGGGGCATCGGATGCGTACTGTTCGTTCCATTTTTCTAGCGGGTCTCGCGGGCACGATGCTGCTGGTTCCCGCATTCGGGCAAAATGGCTATCCCAATGACGGCTCGCAGCAGGGCTATCCTGCGGACGCACAGCAACAGCAAAGCTATCAAAACGACGGCCCGCCACAGGGCTATGCGAATCAGCCACCCCCTGGCTATGCCAACCAGCCGCAGCAGGGGTATGGCGGTCAGCCGCAGCAGGGGTACGGACCACCTCCGCCACCGCAGAATTATGAGCAGCAGCAGAATGGGGCCTATGGTGCTCCTCCGCCGCCACCGGACAATGGTCAGCAGGGGTACGGCGAGTACGGTCCGCCACCGCAACAGCAGCAGAATTATTCGAATGACGATTCGCAGCAGGACAGTGCCGAACAGGAAAACCGGACACCCACGGAGACGACTAATCAGGCCCCTCCTCCGTTTCCTGACGACGCATATGATCAGCCGCCAATTCCCGGTGATGGCTACGAGTGGACGCCCGGATATTGGAACTGGCAGAACGACGGCTGGGACTGGGTTCCTGGTACATGGGAGTATCCACCCTACACGGGAGCTTTGTGGACGCCCGGATACTGGGGCTGGGACGGCGGATATTATGGCTGGTATCCCGGCTATTGGGGACTGAACGTCGGCTACTACGGCGGAATCTACTATGGCGGCGGTTATTGGGGCCATGGATTCCACGGAGGCTACTGGCGCGGCGGCCGTTATTGGTACAACCGCGACGTGAACCATTTGCGCGGCGGGGGCGGCTTTCACAGCTATGCCGGCGGCCATGGAGCCCGCTTGTCGAATGGGAGTGGGTTCAACCGCTCCTCCTATTCGCGAGGGCCATCGGGACGTTCAGGACAGTTTGGCGGCAGGACGGCCATGAGTGGCAGAAGCGGCAACGGTGGAGGTTTTCGCTCCGGCGGGTCACCGGCTCGAACCTATAACCAGCCACGGGGCGGCAATGGATACGCAGGCGGCTCGAACTTCGGCGGTGGACGGGGTTATGGCTCAGGATCATCTGCCGTACCGCGTTCGTATAGCGCTCCGCGCGGAAATAGCGGCGCGCCCCGCGGAGGATATAGCGGCGGAGGCGGCGGGTTCCACGGTGGGGGCGGCTTCAGCGGTGGCGGAGGCGGCTTCCATGGCGGTGGCGGCGGTGGCGGCGGCCGACACTAGCTTCCTTTGACATAACCCACGATCGAATCCCGTATTCATGAATGAAACAACAACAGCCTGCGCTAAGCAGGCTGTTGTTTCTTGAGCAGGTCGGCAATTGCGGCAGCTGCGTCCGGATGCGCCAGCTTGCGGGCGTTGCTTGCCATGTCAGTCAATCTGTCCGGATCTCGGAGAAGACCCGCTAGTTCCGTCAACAATGTTTCCGTCGTAAGATCCGGCTCAAGCAGCATCCGGGCTGCCCCGGCTTCGACCAATACCTCAGCATTGCGGCGCTGGTGGTCATCGGCAGCCAGCGGAAACGGAACCAGCAGTGAGGGTTTGGAGGCTGCGGCCAACTCCGCGACTGTGCTCGCGCCGCTGCGGCAGAGCACCAGCGTAGCGGCGGCAAAACGCTGCGGCATATCCTCGAGAAATGACTGCACGCTCCAGCAATGGGCCCAGCTGTCACGCAATGATTGGCGATATGCCTGTTCTGTCTCTTCGAAATGCCGCGCGCCACATTGGTGCAGAATGGTCAGCCCAGGCACTGCCTCCAATAATGCGGGCGCGATCTGCGGCACGGCCCGGTTGAGCACGCGCGCTCCCTGGCTGCCGCCGAAGACCAGCAGGTGCGGCGGAGTATCCGCCGACCCCGCGGGCAGACTGAAGAATTCCGTGCGCACTGGAATTCCCGTGACGTGTCCGTTGCGGAAATATCGCAGCGTGTCGGGAAAATTCACGGCGGCCGCCTGCACCCATTTGCCAACCAGCCGATTCGCCATGCCGGGAACTGCGTTTGGCTCAAACGCAACGCGAGGGGTTCGGGTCAGAATGGCAGCCAGCATCGCGGGGCCGGAGGCATAGCCTCCCACACCGAGGACTACGTGCGGACGAAATTCGTGCAGCAGGTTGATGCACGTGCGGATGCCGAGCGGCAGCCGAGCGGCGGTCTTCACCTTAGTGGCGATGCTGACGCGATTGAGCTGTCCGACCTGAATCAAATCAAGCGGGAAGCCTGCGGCGGGAACGAGCCTGGTTTCAAGACCCTTCGCAGTTCCGACGAAACGAACCTGCGCCTGGTAGCGCTCCGTCAGTTCACGCGCCACCGCGAGTGCGGGGATCACGTGGCCGCCCGTGCCGCCGCCCGCTATCAGGACCCGCAAGGATTCCTGTGTCATGACTTCGCGCCCATACGCGTCAGTCAATCTCCCGGGTGATGTTCAGCAGCACGCCCATGCTGAGCAGCGTGAAAAATAGCGATGTGCCCCCGGCGGAGATAAATGGAAGCGCGATGCCTTTGGTTGGCACCAACGCAAGCACCACGCTGATGTTGAAGAACGCCTGGATAATGATCGTCGATGTGATGCCGAAAGCGAGAAAGCGTGCGAATGGATCGGTCGATCGCAGCGCCGCACGCAGGCCCCGATAGGCGAGAAACAAAAATAGCGCGACAACGATGAGCGTGCCGATCAGTCCGAGTTCCTCGGCGATATTGGCGAAGATGAAGTCGGTCTGCGGCTCCGGCAGATAGAAAAGCTTCTGACGGCCTTCCATCAGACCGACGCCGTGAATACCGCCGGCGCCCACGGCGATCAGGGATTGCAGAATGTGAAATCCAGTGCCGCGTGGATCTTTCTCCGGATTGAGAAACGCGACCAGCCGCGCACGGCGCCAGGCAACGTGGAACAGCATGTAGTAAAGAACGGGACACGCGGCCAGAAATGCGAGAAAGAGATACTTCACCTGCGCGCCCGCTAAATACAGCATGAGGGTGGTGACGGCGGCGCAGACCAGCGCGGTGCCGAGATCAGGCTCCTTCAGAATCAGCGCAATGAATACCAGGCTTGGCAACGCCGCCGGCAGCAGCGCACGTCGCCAGTCCTGAAGCTGATCGACGCGGTCCTGCAGGAACCAGGCGAGAAACAGGACCAACGCGGGCTTGGCGATTTCTGAAGGCTGAAAGCTGAGCGAGCCGAAGCGAAGCCAGCGATGCGTGTGGTGGGAGTCGTGCATGAGAAAAGCCCCTAGCAGCAACATGACCGTGATCGCGACGCAGGGGAAAACGACCGAGGGAGTATTGAAGCGCCGGTAGTTCACGCGTGTCAGAGCGACCATGACGATGAGCCCGAGAGCTGCCCAGGCTGCCTGTTTCATCACGAAGGAATAGGGCGAGCCATAGCGCTGGTTCGCCATGACTGCCGAGGCCGAGAACACCATGACCAGCCCGAAGAGGACCAGCAGCACGGTGACAATGAACAGCCATTTGTCTATGCCGACACGTTTTGCCATGCGTCCACACCCCGCCGCGCGAGTACCAATTGCTTGAAGCTCCGTCCGCGATGTTCGTAGTTTTCAAATTGATCGAAGCTGGAGCAGGCGGGCGCCAGCAAAACGATTTCTCCGGCCTGCGCCTGCGCAGCGGCTTGGTCGATTGCGCTCTCTAACGTGCGGCAGGGAACAATTTTCGTGGCGCCCGCAATCTGCCGCTCGATCTTTTCCGCAGCCGTGCCAATGGTATAGACGGCGCGCACCCGCTCCTGCAGCAACGGAATCAGCAGCGTGTAGTCAGAGTCCTTGTCCTTGCCCCCGAGGATCAGATGTATCCCGCCGGGGAAGGCGGCGATAGCCTTCATGGTCGCATCGACGTTTGTAGCTTTAGAGTCATTGTAAAATTCGACTCCGCCGATTTTTGCGACGAATTCAAGGCGATGTTCAACGGCGCGAAAACTGGCCACAGACTTGCGAATCACCTCAGCGGAAATGCCGGCGAGTTTCGCCGCGCAAACAGCGGCCAGAACATTCTCCACATTGTGGCCGCCTTTCAGCGGAATTTCCGAAACCGGCAGAATCGGTTCGAGCGCGGATTGTTCGTCCGCGCGCCAGACGATTGCGTTCTGATAGACAAAGGTTCCCTGACGCACCGCCCTGCTGGCGCTGAACCAGAAGACCTTGCTGCGGGCGCGCGCGGCGGCCTGTTGTGTCTCCGGATTTTCGGCGTTGAGGACAAGGAAATCCTCCGCGGTTTGATTCGCGAAGATGCGCTCTTTCGCGGCAATATAGTTTTCCAGATTGCCATGGCGGTCAAGGTGATCGGGCGTGATGTTGAGAATGAGGGCAATTTTCGGGTGAAAATGTTCCGCGGTCTCCAACTGGAAGCTTGACACTTCGAGCACATTCCACCCTCGTTCGCTGCTTTCGGCCACCAGGGAAATGACCGGAACGCCAATGTTTCCGCCAACCTGCGTCGGCTCTCCACTGGCGCGGAAGATTTCTCCGCAGAGCGCCGTAGTGGTCGTCTTGCCATTCGATCCGGTGATCGCGAGGATGCTTCCGTTAAGGAAGCGAACGGCGAACTCCAGCTCGCCGATAACCGGCGTGCCGAATGCGCGCGCTTGCACCAGCTCCGGAGTGGTAAGCGGAACTCCCGGGCTGACGATAATCCAATCCTGACGGCGAAATGTCAGCAGGCCATGTCCGCCGGCCTCAACCATCACCCCGGCATCGAGCAGCGCAGGTAGTTCCTCAGCCAGCGCTTCCACGCTGCGCACGTCGGAGACAGTGACCTGCGCGCCGTGTCTTCGCAGAAAGATGGCCGTGGCAAGCCCGGATTTTCCTAATCCGACCACCAGGATTCTTTTGCCCTTCAGTTCCATAGTTGACTCATTTTCGACGAAGGCCTTCTGCGATTCGATTGTCCCATGTTCTCAGGAGATCGGCGTAGTGCTTGCCGCGGTTCTCCTCGCGATGTAGAGAAATACTCAGGCGTCGTCCTGGACTGGTCAGCGCAGCTTCAAGGTGGTCAGCGCGAACAGGGCGAAAACCAGCGCCGCGATCCAGAAGCGGACGATCACCTTGGACTCGGACCATCCCAGCAGTTCGAAATGGTGGTGAATCGGAGCCATTTTGAAGATGCGCTTCTTGCGAAGTTTGTAGCTGCCCACCTGCAGCATCACGCTGATCGCCTCCAATACGAAGACGCCGCCGATGAATGGCAGCAGCAGTTCCTGCTTGATGACGACGGCCACGGTGCCGATCGCACCGCCAAGCGCGAGTGAGCCCACATCGCCCATGAAAACCTCCGCCGGGTGCGCGTTATACCAGAGGAAACCGATGCTCGCGCCGACCATCGAGCCGCAGAAGATGGTCAGCTCGGAAACCAGCGGCATGCGCTGCAGCCCCAGATAATCGGCAAATACGACGTTGCCGCTCAGATAGGTGAGCACCGTAAGCGCGCTCGCGGCAATAATCATGCAGCCGATGGCGAGCCCGTCCAGGCCGTCTGTCAGGTTGACGGCGTTGCTGGAACCGACCAGCACCAGCACGGTGAAAACAACAAACGGCACGAATGCGAACACCCACAGGTGCGGTGCGTGGACGACGGGACCGATCGCGAGATCGGGGCGGAAGCGTTTGAAAAACGGCACCATCAGACGGGTCGAGTATTCTCCATCGCCGCGCAGAACCAGAAGCAACGCGGCGATCAGAATGCCGACGCCGATCTGCGCGCCCATCTTGGCACGGGAGGTAAGGCCGAGGTTCCGTTTGTGGATAATCTTGATGTAATCGTCCGCGAAGCCGATGCCGCCGAAACCGAGCGTCGCGAGCATGACCAGCCAGACGAACGGGTTCGACAGGTCGCTCCAAAGCAGTGTAGGGACAAGAATCGCCACCAGGATCAACAGGCCGCCCATCGTGGGCGTTCCCGCTTTCTTCTGGTGGCCCTGGGGGCCGTCCTCGCGGATGAACTGGCTGATCTGAAATTCGCGGAGTCTGCCAATGAGATACGGCCCGATCAGCAAACCGATGAGCAGCGCCGTCAGCGTGGCGAACGCCGTCCGGAACGTGAGATAGCGAAAGATGCGGAACGCGTGGAAGTATGGAAATAATTTTTGATAGAGAAGCCAGTAGAGCAAATGACCTCCGCGCTGCCGGATCGGAACTCAATTTTCCAAGGTGCTTTTCTTTGGCTATGGTAAACGCTACTGGAGTCGTTATGCGGCGCTTGCGCGAACAAATCTGAAAGATTCGTTCCGATGCGGGCGAGCCTGCGCCCACATCATCGAGCGCACCGGTTCAAGAATCGAGGAATCCCGCGCCGCTTGGGAGCTGGGATATGTTCCCGGGCGCGTGGCGCTACTTTCCGGGAGCGTTGGCAAAATATCCGGCGCGGGTTCTCACCGTCAGCTTGCCAAGGCCGTTCGCCTTCGCAGTAACCCGAACTGTGCGATAGCCGCCGGCGCTGATGGGCCGGGTTGGGTGATAGCCGAGGATATATTGCTGGCGAATGTCGTGCGCCACTTCCCCGGCGATAGCGTCCACCTGGTCCAGAGATTTGGGGAAGAAGGCAATTCCGCCGGTCTCATCACTCAACGTTTCGAGAGCCTTGCGGGCGCGCTTTGCCTGGCCGCCATCGTGCTCGTCATATAAAAGCCCAATCGAATACACAATCGGTCCGTTCAGCTTCTGAACGCTTCGCACAGTCTGATCCAAGCTTGCGGTGGAACTGTTGTCTTCGCCGTCAGTGATGATGAGGATGACCTGCTTGGCGCGTTTCGCATTTTTGGCAAGATGGTCCGCCGCGGCGACAACAGCGTCATAAAGGGCGGTGCCGCCTTTCGAGTCGATGTGCGACAGGCCTTTCTCCAGCAGACCGACGTTCGAGGTAAAGTCCTGGTCTAGGATGGCTTCGTCGGAAAAATTGACGATAAACGCTTCATCCTGCGGGTTCGACGCCTTTACCAGATCGAGCGCGGCAATATTTACGGCAGCGCGCTTCTGCGCCATCGAGGCCGAATTGTCCACGAGAATTGCAAGCGACACCGGGACATCCTCCTCGCGGAATGAAGAGATCGTCTGCGGAACATCGCCCTCAAAAATGCTGAAATCCTGCTTCTGCAGGGTGGTCACCAGGTGCTGATGGTTGTCCACCACGGTAGCGTAGAGGACCACTTCGGTCACGTTGGTGCGTATGGTGTACGTGCCGTTCGCGCCGGCCTGGGCAGCCTGCGAAGTCTGGCCGGATTGCCCGCCTGCTGCAGTTGCTGTGACCGTGCGCTGCTGCGCCATTGCATTTCCCGCCGCGATTGAAAGGCAGATCGCCACGATCGCTTCCAGCGCCGAGAGGTTCAGGTTGGATCGAAGAAATTGTGCCGAGGCGGTTCGCATTCTCTTTTCACCATACTTGGATTTGAACTCTGTCGCAGCCCATCCAGCTCCCGAAACTCAAATGTGGAGTTCGCCTGCGAAACTCCAAAAATTATGAGATGAACTCCGTCATCATTAAGGAACCTGAGTCGCTACGATAGAATCGGGAGTACAGAAATTGACCGCAGACCACACCTGAACTGACAGGAGTCCTCCACACGCATGGCCCGCATTTATCCGTTTCGCGCATGGCGCTACAATCCCGGACTGGTCCGCGCTGAAGATGTTGTCACCCAGCCGTACGACAAGATTTCCCCGGCAATGCAGCAATCGTATTATCAGCGCAGCCCGCAGAACCTGGTTCGCGTGATCCTCGGGCTGCCGGAGTTGTTTGACTCGGCAGAGAACAACGTTTATACCCGCGCCGCGAAGAACTTCAGCGACTGGCGTGCCGAGGGCGTGCTGGCGCAGGATAATGAGCCCTCTGTCTACGCCTACTCGCAACGCTATGAGGTTCCGGGCGCGCCGGGTACATTTCAGGAGCGGCGCGGTTTCATCGCGCTGGGCGAGCTGGCGGATTACAGCCACGGCATCATCTTCCGGCACGAGAGGACGCTGGCGAAGCCGAAGTCCGACCGTCTGAACCTGCTGCGCGCCACGCGCGCTCACTTCGGGCAGATCTTCATGCTCTACTCCGATCCCGGGCAGACCGCCGAGACCCTGCTTTTCGCCGATCCCGCGACCCCCGATATCGAACTGACCGATGAATATGGCGTGCTGCACCGCGTCTGGAAGGTCTCAGAACCGGGCACGATCAACATGCTGCTGAGCGCCATGCAGGACAAGAAGCTGATCATTGCGGACGGGCATCATCGTTATGAAACCGCACTGAACTACAGCAAGGAACACGTAGCCGGAGCAGCAGCGGTCGCGAGTGAACGTTCGACCGGGAGCTTGCCGCAGCCGCCCTATCCTGAAGCCGCCACAATGATGACGTTCGTGAATATGGATGCGCCCGGACTGACAATCCTTCCCACACACCGCGTGGTGCATGGCCTTCAGGGATTCGACGCGGCGAAATTTCTGGAGCGGGCTGGGCAATATTTCGAGATTCAGCCAGTGCCCACAAACAGCGACAGCTCAGCCATCATGAAACAGCTGGCGGAAGCGGGCAAAAAGGGCGCGAGCTTCGTCGCGGTGACGCGGTCGGGCAACCACCTGCTGATAGCGAAAAAAGCCGCGGTAGAAGCGCGACTGACCGAACAGCCAGAGCGCCAGCGAAGGCTCGATGTGGTGCAGCTGCACTCCGTCGTGATTGAAGACGTGCTGGGCATTTCGCAGCAGGCCGTGCTCGATCAAAGCCATCTGCGGTATGTTCGCGAGGCGGTCGAGGCGATGCAGCAGGTGCGCTCCGGAGAAGCCGATGTCGCTTTCCTGATGAACCCTGTTACGCTCGATCAATTGCGGGAGGTGGCGTTTGCAGGCGACGTGATGCCGCAGAAGTCGACCGACTTCTATCCCAAGTTGCTGAGCGGCCTCGCCATCTATGCACTGGACTAAACCGGTTTGGGAAGCGGCGCGTGGACTCTGCCTCGATTATGGGCCCAACTCCAGCGGGCAGAAGGTTTCGATTCGCCACGGCCGCTTCCCTTCCTTCGTTTCTCTCGCAATAGTGCTGTGTATCGTTTCTGCAGCGTACTCGCAGAGTGGGACGACACAGCAGACCACAAGCCGTCCAGCGCCGCAGCAACCGCCTTCCACAAAGACGCCGCAGCCTCCCGCGCCACCGTTGACGCAGGCTCCCATTCCACCCGCAGCGCAGCCGCGTGCTCCCCAATTGCGATTCACCGTGGTACTCGATCCCGCACACGGCGGCGGCGACAAGGGTGCCCTGCTGGCGGCGAATGGCCAGGAGAAGAACTACGCTCTAGAGCTTGCCATCCGCCTGCATGTACTGCTGAACGCGCACGGCGTTCGCACCGTCCTCACACGGGATAGTGATGCTGCGCTCGATAACAACTCACGTGCCAGCGTCGCCAACCGCGCCCACGCGGCCGCGTGTATTCTGCTGCATGCAACATCGACCGGCAACGGCGTCCATCTTTTTACTTCGTCCCTGCAGGCGATCGGACAAGCGGCTTCGCGCGATCCGCGGCGTACGTTCCTGCCCTGGCAAACTGCCCAAGCGAGCTACGGAACACAGAGTCTGCGACTCGAGTCCGATGTGAACGCCGCACTCGCAAGCCAGCACATTCCGGTGCTTCTGGACCGCACCTCGCTGGCTCCGCTCGACAGTCTCGCTTGTCCGGCTGTGGCGGTGGAGATTGCGCCACTCGACGCGAACACCCCCGTGACCGATGCACCCTATGAAGAGAAGATCGCGCAGGCCCTGGCCTCGTCGCTGGTCGCGTGGCGCGGCGATTGGAGATTGCAGCCTTGAACCCGCGCTATCAGAAAATAATCTTATGGGTGCTGCTGGTCGGCTCCGTATTGATGGCCGCGTATCTGATCCGCATGCGCGCCCGCGCCCAGGACCAACTGGCGGCGGTGCCGGATGCCGCGCCCATGCCCGTACCCGTGGAGGCCGCCCCGGTCGATGTCACTCTGATGCTGGCCAACGACGAGGATGGATCGCTCGCACCGGTCGAACGCCCACTCGCATTGCCGACAGAAACGACGACGCGAGCGAAGGCTCTGTTGAATGCTTTGTTCGCCGAGTACGCGCGTTCCGGTTCTCCCCACCCGCTTGCAGCCATTTCCGCGGTGAATGACGTATTCCTCCTGCCGGTGCCGGCCTCAAAGGATGCGGCGAGGGCGCAGCTGGCCGTCATCAATTTGAACGGTGCGTTTGCCGAGCATCACCCGTCGGGGATCCTGGTCGAGACGCTGACGCTGCTCTCCGTGCTGGGCACCCTGCACGCGGATCTGCCTCAGGTTGCGCAGGTACGGTTTCTGGTCGATGGGCAACCCAGGGACACCTTGGCCGGCCATGCCGACCTGACGCGCACCTATCTGACAGCGAACGATGTGCCGCAGGTCGCGGAGACCGAGAAGGCTGCGGCGCCGGACGGTAATTCTCCCGCGCACAATACGACTGAGAGTGCACCATGACCGAGGTTGCAAAGCTTTCCGATGACAGAATCGGCGCGAGTATCGGTGTTTTCGATTCCGGCTTTGGCGGTTTGACTGTCTTGCGCGCACTGTTGTCAGAGATTCCGTCCGCGGACTTTTTTTATCTCGGCGATACCGCGCGTCTGCCGTATGGATCGAAATCTCAGGAAACCGTGGCCCGCTATGCGGTCGAGAGCGCGCTGCTTTTGGAATCCCTTGGCGCACAATATCTGGTCATTGCATGCAACACGGCGAGCGCTCTCGCGCTCGATGCAATCCGCGCCGCCGCGCGCGTGCCGGTGCTCGGCGTGATCGAAACCGGCACAGATAGCGCTGCCGCCAGGAGCATCACCCGCGACGTGCTGGTGCTGGCCACCGAGGCGACCGTCCAGAGCCATGCCTATGCGGCAGCCTGCAAAGCGCGCGGGCTGCGCGGCCTTGAGAAGGCCTGTCCGCTGCTGGTTCCGCTGATTGAAGAAGGATGGACGGGCAAAGACGGCAAGAACATGGCCACAGGCACCGTCACTCGGCAGGTGCTCGGCATCTACCTGGATGAAGCGCTGACGGAGGCGGAAGTGCGCGGCTACGCGCTCGATACCGTCCTGCTGGGCTGCACGCATTACCCGTTGGTGCGCGAAATGCTGCGGGATGCGTTGCCGCCGGAGATGACGATTCTCGACTCCGCTGAGACGACGGCCCGGCGGGTCCGTCTGCAACTGGAAGCTGCGGGTGCGTTGTCGTCCGCGCAGGATATGAATCCCGAGCTCACACGCTGCCACTTTTTCGCGACGGATTCAGTGGGCAAATTCCGCACGCTGGGCAGCCGTTTCCTCGGTCAGCCGATTGAGCGGGTAGAACTGATCGATCTCGGCGGCTGAACAACAACGCTGATATTCTGCGTGGAGCATCGGCGCATCAGTATGGAGGAAAGTATGTTGAACCTTGAAGGCCGCATCGCGGTTGTTTTCGGTCTCGCAAATAAACGTTCGATCGCCTGGGGAATTGCGCAGAAGCTGCATGCATCGGGTTGCAAGCTGATCATCAGCTATCAAAACGAACGGATGAAGCAGGAGGCAGAAGGGCTGCTGTCGGAGTTGCCGGGAGCCGAAGGGCTGCAGTGCGATGTTTCGAACGATCAGGAGATTGAACGCGTTTTTGCCGACCTGAAGCAGCGCCACGGCAAACTGCATGTGCTGGTGCATTCGGTCGCGTATGCTCCGGCCGAAGAACTGAAGAACGACTTCGTCCAGACGACGCGCGAGGGTTTTCGCGTCGCCCACGATATCAGCGTCTATTCTCTGATCGCGCTGGCGCGCGCGGCTGCTCCGTTGATGACGGAGGGCGGCAGCATTCTGACGCTCACCTACTATGGCGCGGAGAAGGTGGTGCCGAACTACAACGTGATGGGCGTGGCGAAGGCGGGGCTCGAAGCCACTGTTCGCTATCTCGCCTTCGATCTTGGCCGCCAGAATATTCGCGTGAACGCCATCTCCGCCGGACCCATTAAAACTCTTGCCGCCCGCGGCATTGGCGGGTTAAGTGACATGCTGAAAGCCCATGCCGATCGAGCTCCGCTCCATCGCAACACGGAGCAGTCAGAGGTCGGCGGAACGGCCGCCTTTCTGGCCTCCGATCTCGCGTCGGGCATAACCGGGGAAGTGATTTATGTCGACAGCGGCTACAACATCATGGGATTTTAGTGCTGCCAGTCAAAGCCGGGCCGTGGGCTCCATCGCTGAAGCCCTCAAAGTAAGCACGATCCTCCGCTCATCGCCAGGCAGCGTTTCGATGGCGATCTCTCCGTCGCTGAGTGCAGTCAGCGAGGGAAACTTCTCCCCCCACTCGATCAGCACCAAGCTCTGCGGCGTCATCAGGTCCTCGATGCCGAGTGTTTCGAGTTGCCGCTGGCCTTCAATGCGATACAGATCGAGGTGGTAGAGCAGCACAATGCCGCCGAGATTTTCCTGAGGGCTCGCAGCTTCAATCGCGCGGCCCGTGTACTCATGAATCAGCGTGAAGGTTGGGCTCGTTACCTCTTCCGGTTCGGCTGCCCCAAGCGCGGCGGCAATTCCCTTCACCAGCGTGGTTTTGCCCGCACCCAAATCTCCGCTCAACACCAGGACCTTGGGCGGCTTCAGCAGTTTGGCCAGCTCGCGGCCAAGCGCGATCGTCTCATCGCATGAATTCGTCGTGTAGACGTGGCGCTGTGCATGGGAGCGGGCCGCATCTTTCATCGACGCCCCTCTTGCAGCCATGTGAAACCATCATGTTGGACCGGGCTCTGAATGGCGGGCGAAAGAAGTTCGAGAATGTCGGTCGCGAGCATGGTGTGCTCGTTCCGCGTGCGAACGAACAGATCCGCCGCCGCGCCGTGCAGCCAGACCGCACACTCGACAGCTTCACGAGTTCGATCCGGAAATTGCGCGATCAGCGCCGCGACAATTCCGGTCAGTACATCTCCGCTGCCGCCCTTGGCCAGTGCGGGATTGCCGCTGGTATTCACTCCGATGGTGCCGTCAGGGTGCGCGATCAGGGTCCGCCAGCCTTTCAGCACTACCGTCGCATGATGTTCGACCGCAAAGCTGCGTGCAGTCGTCACCCGATCCCGCTCCACGTCGGCAATTGTCGACCCCAGCAGCCGCGCCATTTCGCCCGGATGCGGAGTCAGAACAAGGGTGCGGGCGCGGCCGTCCAGCAACTCCGCGCGGCCGGCAAATGCGTTCAGACCATCGGCGTCGAGCACGACGGGCAGCTTTGTTCTCTGTATCAATTGGCGGACGAATTCGGCGGTCTCCGATTCGCGTCCAATTCCCGGGCCAACGGCAAGGACGCTGATGCCGCGCAGCATCGCTTCCATCCGCGCGGTGTCTAGGCTTTTTAGCGAGATATCGCCGCTCGCATTTTCATCGAGCAGCAGTGTCATCATCTCCGGAGCCAACCCGGCGACAATGGCTCCGACACTGCGCGGGATCGCCGCCGTGACCAGACCCGCACCCGCCCGCATCGCGGCCAGCGATGACATCGAAGGCGCGCCCGCTTTGCCCGGCGATCCGCCAACTACGAGCACGTGGCCGAAGCGGCCTTTGTTCGAATCGAGCGCACGCGGGGCTTCGATTATCTTCTTCGATGCGCCCGTCCAGGAAAGGCCTGCCTTCGAAACGACTGCATCGGTAGGCGAGCCAATCTGCGCGACTGCCACCGGGCCCCGCGTCAACGCCCCAAAAACATGCGCCAGCTTCGGTGCGGTAAACGTGACGACCGCATCCGAACGGAACGCATCCTCAGCGTGCATCGCGGTTGAGTCCGCATCCCAACCGGAGGGCAGATCGACTGAGACAATAATGGCGGGGTGATTCGCGATCTGATTGCGAATTATGGCCTCCACACCCCGCAAGGGCGGATGGAACCCTGTGCCGAAGATCGCATCCACAAACAGTTCCGCACCCTCGCAGCAGGCGTCGAACGCCGCCCTCGACAGTTGTTCTTCACCCGTCGTAACCAGGACGGATTCTCGCAGCACTCGCGGCAATGCTTCGTAGACCGCGCGCGCCCCCTCGGTCAACTGCTCGGGCTCCGCCAACAGCACGATTCCCACTTGCCTGCCGGTGGCATCGAGATGCCGCGCCGCCACCATGCCATCTCCGCCGTTATTGCCCTTGCCGCAGAGAACGATGACACGGTCCACCCGCGGAAATTCGCGCAATACGAACGCCGCCACGGCGGAGCCCGCGCTTTCCATCAATGCCTGCCAGGAAGCGCCGGCCCGCTCCACCGTGCGCTCATCACAGGCGCGCATTTCCGCCGCGGTCAATACATTCATGCTGCCGTTGTACCGGAATAATGGAGATCTTAGCAATCTTCGATCGGACGTAACCGCCTGCGAGTATCAAATCCGTGAATTGTTCCACCGGAAAAAATCGGCTCGCAAGTTCTTCCCGTGCGGATAAGATGATCAAGGCGCGACCATTCTCTTGGATGTCGCCGCCCGGACGATATCTCGAAATTCATCACGATTGCGCACACTGGAGGACTGATTATGAAGGGACCCAAAACAACGGTCGCGTTGTTTCTTACCGTTTTTCTTGGCGGCACAATGGCATTTGGCGCCGCTCGCCACTGGCACAGTGGCAAATTGCTCGATACCGATCAGCAGAAGGTCCAGGACGGAAGCATGACGACCTACAACACCGATAGTCACGCGAGACACAGGAATGGCTACACAGACTATTCCCGAACCACGACCGCACATACAACCGACAATGTCGACACCTATGAGGTCTACACCATCCAGGGACCGGAGAAGACCTACATCGCTCGCGAGAAGCTGCTGTTCCCCTGGTCGAAACCGGCGAATGTCACGGTAGGCGCTGAGTTGAAATATGCCATTGAGGGGCGCCGGCTCTACATCCTCGACGAGGACCAGAAGGAACACAAGGCTTCGATCGTAAGAACGAGTCTCAACCAGGCGAACTAAGCAGTTTGATCAATGAAACTCTCATCGAGCGCAGCGAATCGGGTTCACTGGTTTGCTAGCCACAACGCCAAGCCCTTCGCTCCGGATGGCACACGTGTGCCAGGCCCATGAGCACCAAACTCACTGGTTAGAACCGCGAGCGGAAGTGGTTGGCCAGTTGAAACTGATCGCGGAGCTCCGGCTGCTTCAGGTTTTCGCGGATGAGCGCCAGGCGCTGTTCGAGCGCGAGAAGAGCGGTCGCAATCGCCCCATCGTTCGTTTGTGCGATGTCGCGCCACATGGAAAAAGGGCTTGCCCCGAGGCGCGTCATCTCATGCATGGCCCGCCCGCCGATCGCGCGCAATTGGGCGGCGTTGCCTTCAGAGTCGGCGAATGAATCCTCCAGTAGCGCTGCCAGCGCTGTCCCCAGCATCTGCGGCAAATGGCTCGCCCATGCGCAGACTTCATCGTGCCGTTTGGGATCGAGCTCCAGCGTTCGACTTCCGAAACGCTCCACCCAACCGCGCCACTCGTTTGCACGCCGCTGGCCTTCCGCCTGTTCTCTAGGCAAGCTGGTCGGCGTAAATAGCCAGACCGCTCCGCGAAACAGCTCGGCGTCGGCATGGGCGGCGCCGTGAACTTCCTTTCCGGCCATGGGATGGCCCGGCAGAAAACAGGCCGCATCTTCCGCGCGAAAGACTTTTGCCGCGCGCTCGCAGATTGCCAGCTTGGTGCTGCCGACATCAGTAACTAGTTGTCCCGCGCGAAGCACAGGAGCCAGCCGGTCGATCCAGTCCAGAATGCCGAAAACCGGCGTGGCCAGCAGGATGCAATCGCAGTGTTCCGCCGCCGCCAGCGGCTCCGGCGCGACGCTGTCGATTGCGCCCCGCTCGCGCGCAATTTGCGCTTCCGACGGAGAGCGGTCCCACCCGAGAATGCTTCCGGCGAAGCCTTGCCCGCGTAATGCGAGACCGACGGAAGCTCCGATCAGCCCGGTGCCGAGAATTGCGACGCTCTGGATGGAATCGGCCATTGCTCCCTATGCAATGTTGCGGCCGACAGCGGTTGCAATAATGCGCAGCTCGCCCATCAACTTTTCAAACTGATCCGGAAACAGCGACTGCGCTCCGTCAGAAACAGCCTTGTCGGGATTGGGATGCACTTCCATCAGCAGCCCATCGCAGCCCGCCGCGACGGAGGCGCGCGCCATCGCCGGAACCATGTCGCGCCGGCCGGTGCCGTGCGAAGGATCGCCCAATACCGGCAAATGCGTCAGATGCTTCAGCACTGGAATTGCGGAGATGTCCATGGTGTTGCGCGTGTAGGTTTCAAACGTGCGGATGCCGCGTTCGCAGAGCATCACATCGTAGTTTCCGCCGGACAGGATGTACTCGGCGGAGAGCAACAGCTCTTCGATCGTGGCCGCGATGCCGCGCTTCAGCAGGACCGGCTTGCGCGCCAGTCCCAGCTCCCGCAAAAGATTGAAGTTCTGCATATTGCGCGCGCCCACCTGGAAAAGGTCGACATACGGCAGCATCAACTCGATTTGAGAGATCTCCATGACTTCGCTGACAATGAGCAGTCCGGTCGCGTCGCTCACCTCGCGCAGCAAACGGAGACCCTCCAGTCCCATGCCCTGGAAGGAGTAGGGCGAGCTACGCGGTTTGAAAGCCCCGCCGCGGAGGAATTTTGCGCCGCCGGCAGCCACCTGTTTTGCAATCGTGAACATCTGCTCGCGCGATTCGACCGAACATGGGCCGGCCATCACCATCACTTCCTCGCCGCCCACCGTCACGCCGTTGGCGAAGCGAACCACGGTGCCCTGCGGGCAGAATCCGCGTCCGGCGAGCTTGTAGGGCGACGTGATGCGATGCGCTTCGGCCACGCCCGTCATCAATTGGAAGTCGTGCACGTCGAAACTCGCGGGCTGGCCGACTCCCGCCAATACCGTCTGCAGCGTACCCGTGGTGCGATGCACGTTGAAACCAATCTCCACCATCCGCGCCAGCACAAGCTGGATCTGTTCCTCGGTGGCTTTTTCCTGCATGGCTACAATCATTTCCGGTTCTCGTTTCGTCTAGTTTTTTACTTCTGATTTGCTTCTTTGGCAGAGCCAGCCTGCGACGCCAGTTCGTCTTTTTGCACGGCGCGCATCACGTCGATGATGCGTTCGTAAATGTGGGTCAACTCGATATCCGGCAGCGGGCCTGGATTGATCTTGCGCACGTTCTCGAAAATGACCTTTTCACGATTCGGCTCGTACACCGGCAAATCCGTCACCCGCTTCAGGCGTCCGATGGCCAGTGCGGCGGTGGCGCGTTCACTGATCAATGCAACAATCTGGCGATCGAGTTCATCAATTTTTCGACGCCATTCTGCGATGTCCATGGTTCACCTCAAGACAGGGCCGCCAATATTCTTCGAATCGGGTGAAGTTGGATCGGCGCATAAAAGATAATGTTGCTTATCCTAATCGAGACGGGGAGATTTTTCAGGAAAGAATACTCTCCGCGACCGCGGCCCGCGACTCGCAGCGCGGCCACAAATGCCCCGACCGCGGCTGGTGCATCTTCGCGGCTCGATCCTTCAATCAGCCCGACAATTGCGCTCCCGACCACCGCTGCATCTGCGAATTCCGCAACTGCGGCAACGTGCGCAGCGTTCGAAATACCAAAGCCAAGCGCGATGGGAAGGCGCGTGTATCGACGCAGGCGCGCGACCAGGCCGCGCGCATCGCCCGCAACCTGCTGCTGTGTTCCGGTAATGCCCACCCGGGAAATGGCGTATACGAAACCCTCAGCAACTTCCGCTATGCTCGCCAGGCGCTCGTCCGGGCTGGTCGGCGCGACCAGGAAGATCGGCTGCAGACCGTGCTTCCGCAGCACTCGGCGATATTCTTTCGATTCTTCGACGATCATGTCGGTCACCAGGACGGCATCTACACCTGCACTCGCGGCCGCTTCGGCAAAAGTTTCGAGTCCCATTCGCAGAATCGGATTGAGATACGAAAAAATGACGAGCCCGACCGACGGGACGTTCCCGGCGCAGGTCTCCGGGCCAGCGCGAGCACATCGGCCAGCCGCGTTCCGCCGCGGATCGCGCGCTCGCTGGCACGCTGAATCACCGGCCCGTCGGCCAGCGGATCGCTGAACGGAACACCGAGTTCCAGCACATCCGCACCGGCATCGATCGCTGCCAGAGCAATTTTCCTGCTGGTGTTCAGGTCCGGATCGCCGATGGTCAGATAGACGATCAGCCCGGGTTGATTGCGGAATTCTATGGCCATCCTCAGGCTCCCTGCAACTTCAGCTCGCGCGCTAGGATTCCCATGTCCTTGTCGCCGCGGCCGGACAGACTGACTAACAGAATGTCCTCACGCTTCATCTTCGGCGCAATGCGAATTGCCTCCGCCACGGCATGTGCGCTTTCGAGCGCGGGAAGAATGCCCTCGGTACGTGCCAGTTTCACCGTCGCTTTCAACGCCTCCTCGTCGGACGCGGAGACATACTCAGCGCGGCCCGAATCGTGCAGCGCCGCGTGTTCCGGACCGACGGAAGCGTAATCAAGGCCCGCAGAAACGGAGTGCGTGTTCGCGATCTGGCCGGCGTCATCCTGCAGGACGTAGGAATATGTGCCTTGCAGCACCCCTGGGGAACCGCCCTGAAATCGCGCTGCATGTTCCCCAAGCGTTGATCCTCGTCCCCCTGCTTCGACACCGATCAATCGAACATTTTTGTCCGGGATAAATTCATAAAATGCGCCAATAGCGTTCGATCCCCCTCCGACGCAAGCCAGCACTGCGGTTGGCAACCGGCCCTCCGCCCCAAGAATCTGCTGCCGCGCTTCAATTCCGATGACGCGATGAAAATCGCGCACCATGGTGGGATAGGGATGCGCGCCCAGCACGCTGCCCAGCAGGTAATGCGTGGTGCGTACGTTGGTGACCCAGTCCCGCATGGCTTCGTTAATGGCATCTTTGAGCGTGGCGGAACCGGAACTGACGCCGCGAACCTCCGCACCCAGCAACCGCATGCGATAGACGTTCAGCTCCTGCCGCCGCATGTCCGTCTCGCCCATGTAGACGACGCACTCCATACCGAACAGAGCGCAGACGGTTGCGGTCGCTACTCCGTGTTGACCCGCCCCCGTCTCCGCGATGATGCGCTGCTTGCCCATCCGCCGCGCCAGCAGCCCCTGGCCGATGCAGTTGTTTATCTTGTGAGCGCCCGTGTGCAGCAGATCTTCCCGCTTCAAATAAATTTTGGCTCCGCCCAGCGACTCGGTCAGCCTGTTCGCAAAAAAGAGCGGTGTCGGGCGTCCAGCATAATGATGCAACAAATACGACAGCTCACTCGCAAAAGCTGGGTCTTGCTGGGCCTCGGCATACGCGTGCTCCAGTTCTGCAAGCGCCGCCATCAGCGTCTCCGGAACATAGCGTCCGCCATAGGCGTCGAAGCGTCCGGCAACTGGCTGTTCCGCTTCTTTCCCGTCCGATTTTTCAGGATCAAGAATTCTCATATCCGCCACTTCTTAAAATTTACCTTTTCATACTTCTGCCGTAATCCCAAATTCCACTTCGGCTTCCCGCGCGATACGGATGAACTCGGCAACACGGCTCGCATCTTTTCGACCGGGCGAGGATTCCACGCCGCTGGAAACATCCACTCCCCACGGCCGCAGCGTCTGGATCGCCTCGCGAACATTTTCCCTGCACAGGCCGCCGGCAGCGATCAGCCGCAGGTGCAGGGCGTCGCGCAGGAAGCTCTCCCGCGCCGACCGCCAGTCGAACGCGCGCCCGGTTCCACCCTGCTTCCCGGCCACGCATGTATCCACCAGGACGGCACTGGATCGATCGCCACCCGATCGACTCTCATGAAGCTTTCGCAGCTCCAGGTCAAAGCCCTCGGGATCCCCGCTGTAGCGCACAACACTCAACACTCGGGGATAGGTATGATGCTCGCCGACACCCGCAGGGAAGCCCCTGCTGTCAGCGCGAGCCGACCCGTGCAGCTGTAGTCCAGTCAGTCCGGCGATCTCGTAGGTTGCAACGACTTCCTCAGGCGCGGCATCGACAAACACACCAATCTTCTCGACCGATTGTGGGAGCCTTCGAATGATCTCTCGCGCTGCTTCCCTGGTGATTCGGCGCGGACTCTCCGCAAATACGAAACCGATGGCATCGGCGCCCGCGGCAATCGCTGTCTCTGCGTCTTCAATCGAGCTGATTCCACAAATTTTTATCCACATGGCCGACCGCCTCAAGCGGTGACCTCGCGTGTGGCCGCCGCGCCGGCCAGCAGAGTGGCCAGCGACTTGCCGGGATCAGGCTGCCGCATCAACGATTCGCCAATCAGAAATGCGTCGAATCCAGCGGCTCGAAGACGGGTAATATCCTCCGCACTCTGAATACCGCTTTCAGCCACCCGGACAATATCTACTGGAAGGCGCTGGGCCAATTCCAATGAAACATCCAGACTCACTTCGAACGTCCGCAGATTGCGGTTGTTGACGCCGATGGCATCGCATCCCAGATCGATTGCACGTGCGGCTTCCTCTGCATTGTGGATCTCGCATAGCACGTCCAGCTTCGCGGCATGCGCGGCGAGCGTCAGGTTGCGAAGGGCAGCGTCATCGAGCGCAGCGGCAATCAATAGAATCGCGTCGGCACAGGCGGCGCGCGCTTCAAGAATCTGGAATTCGTCAACAATAAAATCTTTACGAAGGCACGGGATGGGAACAGCCGCGGATGCCTGTTCCAGGTTTGACAGGCAGCCCTGGAAAAAATGCTCTTCCGTCAGCACCGAGAGCGCCGCTGCGCCGTTGCTCGCTAACGTGGCGGCGAGCGAAACAACATCAAAATGCGCGCGAATCACCCCTCGCGAGGGCGATGCTTTCTTCAGTTCTGCAATGATAGCTGGAGCGCTCTTGGAGCGAAGCCGCAAAGCCTCGGCGAATTTTCGCGGCGTATGCCGGGCCGCACGCAGCTCCAGCGCAGCCCGGTTCGCGGACTGCTTGCGGCGCGTGAGATCGCGCCGCGTGGATGCCAGAATTTCTTCAAGATGCGTCACCATAAAAAGCAGACGTTTACGTCTGAATCAACAGTATAAATGGCTGAAAACAGCCAGCGAGCAAGGTCATGCGCCTTCCCGGTCGCAGACTTACTTGCTTTCCCTGATAAGTTTCAAAGAGATTCGCGATCAAGACTGGTGCCGAAGAAGGGACTCGAACCCCCACACCCTTGCGAGTACATGGACCTGAACCATGCGCGTCTGCCAATTCCGCCACTTCGGCATGTTATGAGGAAGTTCAGCGTGGAAAACGCTGAACCAGCAGCAGTTCCTACTCTTACAAAGACGACGCATGCTGTCAACTTCAGCACGGCGGTGATCAATGGGCGAACTAAATCGACCGAATCCCCGGCAAGGATTTAGGATGTACGAAGCCGAGGATATCGATGACTGAACAATCGCTCACCACTACTGCAACAATTCCGGCGGAGATTTCTGCCGAGATGCGGCACCTGATGCACGACCTTAGCAACGCTCTTGAGATTGTGCTGCAGGTCGGTTATCTGCTGACGACCGCCGAAACCGAAGAACCGCTGAAGCAATGGATCGGCCTGCTGGACGGCGGGACCCAGCAGGCTTTGGCGATCCATCGTCAACTGCGCGAATACATTCGCGCGCACAGTTCATAATTCCACTCGCCGATTTACAACAGCTGCGCATCCAGCGTGATCTCCGCAGCCTTCAGCAATCGCGAGATCGGGCAATTTGTCTTCGCCTCATTTGCAGCGGCATCGAATGCTTCTTTGCTGGCGCCGGCAACCCGGGCCCGCGTGGTCAGGTGAATCTTCGTCACTGTCATGCCCGCTTCAGTCTTTTCCAACGTAACAGCAGCAGTGGTTTCAATCGACTCCGGCGGCAGCTTCGCGTTTGTCAACTGATTTCCCAAGGCCATCGAATAGCATCCCGCGTGCGCTGCTGCAATCAGCTCTTCCGGGTTCGTCCCTTTGCCCTCCTCGAATCGCGTGCTGAAGGAGTACTGCGCGCCTTTCAACAAACCGCTTTCGGTTGAAATGGTTCCTTTGCCTTCCTTCAGTGTGCCGTGCCAAATGGCGCTTGCTTTCCGTTGCATGTCTTCTCCTCGGGTTTGCTGAAACAAAATTGTAAGGACGCCGGAGCTGTTGTCGTCGATTGCTGCGGGTCAGAGTCCAGAATATCAGGCGCTCTTCGCGCGAATCCCAAGCGCTGCCGCCTATATTAGGATGAAGCCATGAGCGAGAGCAGCAGCGATCTCCGTGAACAGATTCTCCAGCTATCGGAGCGCTATTTCGAAGAGACATTTCGCTCCAGGCCATTCGTCCCGGGAGAGTCGCCGGTCCCTGTCGCAGGAAAAGTTCTGGACGCTGCCGACCTGCGTAACTTGATCGACGCATCGCTCGACGGCTGGCTCACCACCGGAAGGTTCGCCGCGCAGTTTGAGCGCAGGTTTGCGCGCTACTTCGATGTTCGGGGCGCAACGCTGGTCAATTCCGGCTCCTCGGCCAACCTGCTGGCAATCTCCTGCCTTACCTCGCCAAAGCTTAGCGACCGCCGTCTCCGCCCCGGCGATGAAGTCATCACCTTAGCCGCAGGTTTCCCCACCACCGTAAACCCGATCATCCAGAATCGCTGCGTGCCTGTGTTCATCGACATCACAGTGCCCACGTATCAGGCGGATGCAAGCCAGCTCGATGCGGCGCTTAGCAGCCGTACGCGAGCGATCATGATCGCCCACACGCTCGGCAATCCGTACGATCTCGACCGGGTGGCGAGCTTCGCCAAGCAGCATAGTCTCTGGCTGATCGAGGATAGTTGCGACGCACTAGGAGCGACTTTCAAAGGGCGAAAAGTCGGAACCTTCGGTGATCTGGCGACAGTCAGCTTTTATCCCGCGCACCACATCACCATGGGAGAAGGCGGCGCCGTAATAACCAATTCTCCGCTGCTGAAAACTCTCGTCGAGTCTTTCCGCGACTGGGGCCGCGACTGCTGGTGCGAGCCGGGAAAAGACAATACCTGCGGAAAGCGATTCGACTGGCAATTCGGCGATCTGCCCTGCGGATACGATCACAAATACACCTACTCGCACATCGGCTACAACCTGAAAATGACAGACATGCAGGCTGCGATTGGCATTTCGCAGCTCGACAAGCTGCCGGAGTTCATCGCCGCGCGTCGGCGGAATTTCCAGCGCCTCTATGACGGGCTGAAGCCGCTCGAAGACGTATTGCTGCTGCCCGAAGGTACGCCCGACGCGGAGCCAAGCTGGTTCGGGTTCCCCATCGGCGTCCGCGAAGATGCGCCATTCCGGCGGGATGAATTAATTCGAGAATTGGAGTCGCGGCGCATCGGCACCCGGTTGTTGTTCGGCGGCAACCTGACTCGGCAGCCCGCTTACAAGGATGTTGAGTTCCGAGTACTCGGCGATCTGAAAAATACAGACTTCGTCATGAACAATGTCTTCTGGATTGGCCTTTATCCTGGCCTGACGAATGAGATGCTGGACTACATGATCGAAACCGTCGCAGCGTTTACCCGAAAACATCTCGCCAGCCGAACAGCGTAATGGCTACGCCTGCCGTACCATTCTGTTAACTACAGGATCATGGCTGCATCAATGGACCTTCAGCTGCGAACCGTCAAGAGGACCGACTTACAATGACCACCAGCCAGCAGAGACAAGCAAGTCCATCTTTGCTGGGCCGCGCAAAAGGATCTGTAGTTCAGATACTAGACACCGCGGCCGGCAAACTAGAAGTCCGCACACCCTGGCTGATGGCTGTACTGCTCGTCGTTTATCTCTGGATTCTGAAGAGCGAGCGGATAAAACCTCTCTGGCATGACGAACTGTATACGTATTACATCGCGCAAGCACCTAGTTTCTCGAGGATGCTCGAGTGGACGCGTACCATCGATCTGAATCCTCCCCTCTATTACATTGCTGCGCGTCTCACCTTCCATATTCTGCATCCGGGACCCTTCTCCGTCCGCGTTCCATCCATGGTGGGCTACTTCGTCGCCACACTATGCCTGTACCAGTTTGTAAGACGAAGGCTAACTCCTCTATATGGTTTCGTCGCCGCACTGGTTCTGCTCACTAGCTCCTTCAATCTATATTCTTATGAAGCTCGGCCATACGCCATGGTTCTCGGTTTTATGGGATTAGTCGCGCTGGGCTGGCAGCGTGCCATCGATGAAGCAAAACCGCGGAGCTGGCTTGCTCTCCTGCTTGTACTGCTGGGCGGCTTCGGAATGCTTCTCAGCCACGTACTAGCTGCCGTAGCGTATGCTGCACTCCTTCTGACAGAATTCATTCGATTCCTACTGCGGCGCAAGCCGGACTGGATCCTGTGGGTTTGTCTTGCGCTGCCACTTACTGCCTGCATCACCTATCTGCAGCCTATCCAGACCCATTCTGCAGGAGCTTTTCCGCAGGTATTTCAGGCCTCATTCGCGCCATTGGTTGACGCGTATTCCGATATATGGGTTGGAGTGGCCTCTCTACTCGCCGCGGGAGTTATCGCAATTGTCCTGCTCGGGGACCGATCGGAGAAGGTCACGCTCCAGAACGGGCGTTCCGGGTTCAGCCCGCCGGAAATAATCCTGGCGCTCGGCTTTTGTTGTGTTCCGCTGGTCATCATTCTCGTATTCATGCACTCTCATAGCGCATACTTTCCACGCTATGGAATGCCCGCCATCTTCGGCGTCGGAATACTTGTACCCTGGTTTCTGGCCCGGTGGACTGCGACAAGCAGCCGCGCTGCATTGACATGTTCAATTGCTTTTCTCTTCGGCGTCATAACTCCGTCCACGATCGTCCGGCACCTGCAGAACCTTATGCCGCTGCCGAAGACAAGCTCCCTGGTCACGGGAGAATCTCCGGTGCCGCTGGCGGATGTCATGCCGAACCTGCCCTTGGTGGACGCAAGCGGATTGACGTTTCTTGAGATGAACAGCCGCGAGAACCGCGTTTTCCTTTCCCGCGTCTATTACCTGAACGATGAACAGGCCGCAATTAAATACGCGAATGCCACAATATTTGAAGGCTTCCCCTCTCTTATTGGGAAGTTTCCAATCCAGGGCAATATCATGCCATACCAAAAGTTCATCCAGCAGCACTCGAAATTCCTTGTTTTCGGGACCTACAACTATCCGGAAGACTGGCTGCTCAGAAAATTGCTCGCGGACCACGCAACTGTCCGGTTTCTCGGAGATTTCCCCACCAGCTACAAAGATGAACAACTTTATGAAGTTACGCTGGCACATCCATAACAGGAGAGCAATACTATGCAGGCCATATCCTTATATTCATGCACCTGCGGGGGAGCGATATGAAGGCAGTAATCCTGGCGGGCGGCTTGGGCAGCAGGCTGGCGGAAGAAACCTCGGCGCGCCCAAAGCCCATGGTCGAAATCGGCGGCCGTCCCATCCTATGGCACATCATGAAGATATATTCGCACTACGGCATCAATGATTTCATCGTTTGCCTTGGCTACAAGGGCTACATGATCAAGGAATTCTTTGCCAACTATTTTCTTCATTCCGCCGATGTCACCATCGACCTGCAGCAGAATCGAATCGAGACTCACAGCGCGAATTGCGAACCCTGGCGAGTGACCTTGGTCGATACCGGAGAGGCCACCATGACCGGTGGGCGGCTGAAGCGCGTGCTGCCGTACGTCGAGAAAGATGAAGAATTCTGCTTCACCTACGGCGACGGACTCGCCGACATTGACCTGGCCGAACTGCTTCGGTTCCACCGAAGCCATAAAACACTGGTCACATTGACTGCCACACAATCGGTGGGGAAATTCGGCGCACTGGAAATCGGCAGCGACGCACAGGTCACTTCCTTCTCCGAGAAGCCCAAGGGGGACGGTCGATGGGTGAGCGGCGGTTTCTTCGTACTCTCGCCCAAGGTCGGCTCCTACATCCAGGGTGATTCCACAATCTGGGAGCGCGGCCCGCTGGAGACATTAAGCCGCGAGCGGCAGGTCTCGGCCTACCAACACCGAAGTTTCTGGCAGCCCATGGACACCGTTCACGACAGGAATCTGCTGGAAGATCTATGGGTCAAAGGCTCGGCTCCATGGAAGATCTGGTGACGGCGTTCTGGCAAGGCCGCCGGGTTTTTCTCACCGGGCACACCGGCTTCAAAGGCGGCTGGCTCTCTCTATGGCTGCAACAGCTAGGGGCGGAAGTCGCGGGCTACGCGCTCGCCCCGCATACCACGCCCAACCTTTTTAGCGCAGCCAACGTCGCCGAGGGAATAGTCTCCACCATCGGCGACATCGGTGACCTGCCACACATGAAAGATGCGCTTCTAAGTCATCGCCCGGAAGTTGTTCTGCACCTGGCGGCACAGTCCCTGGTGCGCGCTTCGTATCAGAATCCCATCGGCACCTATGAGACCAACGTGCTCGGCACCGCGCGATTGCTTGAAGCGGTGCGCGCGTGCGACACCGTGCGCGCCGTGGTGATCGTCACCACGGATAAGTGCTACGAGAACCGGGAATGGGTCTGGCCCTATCGCGAAAACGACGCTCTCGGCGGCCACGACCCCTACAGCAACAGCAAGGCCTGCGCGGAGCTTGTAACCAGCGCCTACAGAAATTCTTTCTTCCCCATCGAACGTTATCCGGAACACAAAGTGGCGGTCGCATCGGCGCGAGCAGGCAACGTAATTGGCGGCGGGGACTGGTCTTCGGACCGGCTGATCGCCGACATCATTCGCGCGTTCGGCTCCGGCGAGACGCTGCATATCCGCAATCCGAAGGCGACCCGGCCCTGGCAGCATGTGCTGGAGCCGCTGCACGGATATTTGTCGCTCGCGCAGAAGCTGTATGAATCGGGCGCGGAATTTTCCGGTGCCTGGAACTTCGGTCCGCACTATGAAAGTGCCCGGTCCGTGGAATGGATCGTCGAACATCTCGCCTCGCGCTGGTCCTCGGCTGGAGGCCCGCCCGCGAAGTGGCAGATCGATTCCGGCCCGCATCCTCACGAAGCGCAAATGCTGAAGCTCGACTGGACAAAAGCATCGCTCGAACTAGGCTGGCATCCAGTGCTGACCCTGCCCGAGGCTCTGGATATGACCCTCGATTGGTACCAGGGCGCGCGGGCAGGGGAAGATGCTCGGGACAGATGCGCCTCTCAGATCAGCCTGTACGAACACCGGCTGCAGTCGAGCTGATCCCACGCTGTGTCATTGCGGTGGTCTTCAACGGGTCATTTTCAGTTTGCGGATGCCGGCATCGCATCATCACGGTTTGGGATCGCGAACCGGGGCTTGAAGTAAACCTTCAGCGCGAGAATTCTAGATTCGAAGTAGTCATAGCTGAGCTTCGCCACCAAAAATGTTACTGCGATCAGGAAGGCAATATATGGCACCGCAAGGTGGAGAGGCAGCGGCAGCGCAAGTTTGAAACGGGGAAGTAGAATATGGTCTGCAATCGCATAAACGGGTAGGTGATAAATGTACATTCCGTAACTATATTTTCCCGTAACTCGCAGCCATCGTGCGTTCAGAATGCTACGCAACCAACGGATCGGATGCTGTGAAAGCGCGAGTAAGCCTCCCGACAACAGCGAGAACGCGGTAATGCCGATTGTCGGCATGTAGTAGTACGTGGCGATCAGCTCAGTAGTATGGAAAACCGCGATATAAGCGATAAGTGCGAAGCCAAGAGTTATGAAGGGATAAATCCACCGCAGCGGTATTTGACCCTTGCGGAGCAAAATCGCCAGCATCACTCCAACCAGCAATCCGTCAACCCGGCTGGTGGTCAGAGCCATCGCTGTGAAATCACCCGCATACAGATGCACCACGTAGACGCGAAGTGGAAGCGCAAGAACTAAACCCACGGCGCAAAGGCGGAGAATCACCTTTTCCGGCAGCATCCATATAACCAGCGGCCAAATCAGATAGAACTGCTCCTCGACCGCCAAACTCCAGAAATGCCCAAACAAACCGTTTACCAGAAAATACCCATGGTTCCAGAAAATGGGCCAATTCTGAAGATAGAAATAGTAGGCGATTCTTGTTTTCAGAAGCGGCGGCAATCTGGAGTTCCACCATGAGATGTGCGGCGCGACCAGAAAACCCGCAGTGAGGACAAAGTAGTAGATTGGGAAAATTCGTAGAAAGCGCCGAACATAAAATGACGAGAAATAATTCTCGGCGTTTTTGGTTTTCAGTAAAATCCCGGTGATTAGAAAACCTGACAATACAAAAAACAATTCAACACCAGACCAGCCGGGTATTAGTGCATACACAAGGAGCTTGGAAAGAAGTCCGCCCCGAAAGATATACGGCCCACCATGGGACAGCAACACTGCAAGCAACGCGATTCCACGGATCCCGTCGAGTTCCGGCTTATGGTTGGGTTCGGCAACTTTGAGCTTGGCCTTGGTGTCGTTCCCAACTAGAGTGGATGCGACGTTGCGCGCCATAGCTAATTCCTGCCAGCGTCCAATTTCGCGGCAGTCCCCATTGGCTCCTGCGGTGGATATTCGAAGTTCACGCGCTCCCGCTCTACAGCGAAGGGGCGGTGCTGGATCTGGGTGTGGATGGCGCCCACGTATTCTCCCATTACCCCCATGAACACGAGCAGGATGGAGCTGACAAAAAACATTCCAATTACCACCGGAGCGATGCCGACAGAGAAGCTGCGCCAGAACAGAAGCTTATAGATCAGATAGGTCAAAGCGATCAGGAAAGATACCAGCGCTCCCCCGAAGCCCAGAAAAGTCATAAGTCGAAGCGGGACCTTGGAATGGTTAATAATGCCGAGCATCCCGTAGTCGTACAGCGTGTAGAAATTGTTTTTGGTTATGCCGCGCTTGCGGCCGGGCTGGTCATAGTAGAGCTTCTTATGCGGCAGACCGATCTCCGCGATCATGCCACGAAAATATGGATAGGGATCGCCGAAGGATTTCACCAGATCCACCACGCGCCGATCGTAAAGGCCGAATCCGGTGAAGTTCTCAAACGTCTCAATCGAAGAAAGCCGGTTTACCAGCCTGTAATAGCGCTTACGGGCCCAGAACATCAGCGGATTTTCTCCACTCGTCCGCTTGATGGCGAGCACCATGGAATACCCTTCCTCCCAGCCATGGACCAAGTCGGCAATCATTTCCGGAGGGTCCTGCATATCGGCGACGATGCCGATGACGGCATCTCCCTGGGCCTGCCAGAAAGCGTGCATGGGCGAACGAACGTGGCCGAAGTTGCGCGAATTCACGATGATCTTTACGTTCGGATCAACAGCCGCCAGACTCTTTAAAACAGCGACGGTGCGATCCTCCGAAGCGTTGTCGATAAAGATGTGCTCGTACTTGTAGCCGCCGAGCGAAGCGATTACAGCACGCACGCGCGTATACAGCTCGACGACGTTGTCTTCTTCGTTATAGCAAGGGGTAATGATGCTGATGGTCTTCACGTCGCCTCGAGAACAGGTATGGAACTTATACTAACGGGCTTCTTGGGATTCTCAATTAGCGCGAGCTGCTTTTCTGCCGCATGTTCAGATCGCGGCTTCCGACACAATGTTCCACGTGGAACATAAAAGCATGCGAAGGGCCAATGGCCGTGTAAATGCGCAAGTCACGGGCCAAAGGTGAACCGGCGCGCAGCTCAAGGGCGGTTCTTCTCGTCCTTAATCATCGCCAGAGCGATCTGCTGCATCAACTGGGGCGGCTCCGTTGCAGCATCATGCGCCGCATCCGCCGGGACCCGGAAGGAAAAATGCTTGTGCCCGAAAAAGCTGTAAATCACGCCCAGGCCCATCACCAACGCGCCGGCGATGTATGGCGCGCTGCGTTCCAGATGGAAGCCGTAGTGCAGCCCCTCCACGAAGAGCGGCAACAAAACCAGACCTGGTAGCATTCCGCTGCCATAGACCAGGATGCAGCGAAACCATTCCACGAAGTAATTTCCTTTTGTTTTAAAGACGAATAGCTTATAGCCGAAAAAAGCCACCGTAATGCTGAACAGGCTTGAAAATACCGAAGCGAGGATATAGCCGAAGCGGACCCTGGGCATCAGCAGGGCGGTAAACAGCGCATACAGGCTATAACCGAACAGCGTGTTCCAAGCGCCCACCATAAGGTAACGAAGAAACTGCCCGGGCGGAATGTGGCCGGCGAGCCTGGCACGCCATGGGATCTTGCGCGGCGACAGTTCCTGGGCCAAGGGGTGATCCATTTCCATGGGTGCGGTATTCGTTACCGTCTACTCCCGCCGCAACAGCATCGAACTAACCGCGTATGACAGTTCCGGGGCGAGTCACAATTGGAATTCCGACCATTAACCGCAGCGTACTGGCCCTGCGCGCGATCCGCAGCGCACTGGCGCAAACCTACCGCGATATTGAAGTGATTGTATCGGACGACGCCTCGACGGATGACACGGTGCAACGGGTTCGTGAAATTCAGGATGGGCGCCTTGTTCTGTTCGAGCAGAAACAGCGGCTCGGACTGGTCGGCAATTTCGATTTCTGCTTGAGACATGCGAGCGGCGAATTTTTTCTTTTGTTGGGCGACGACGATTTGCTGTTGCCAACCGTGATCGAACGATTGAGCGCGCCGTTCCTCGGCCAGGGCGCAGACTCGCTGGGTGTCGTGTGGTGTCCCTGCCGCATTGCCAACCCCGACAGCACCGAGTTCTGGACCACGGAAGCCGGGCCCGCGGTCGAGGCCGCCGCCACGATGATCGCGGCCCTATTCGCCGGCAACCGCGGCCCGCGCCTGAGCAGCATCCTTCTGCGAACGGCGGATGCGATCGTGGTCGGCGGCTATGAGGCGAAGTATGGCGATCTGTGCGACATCGGCAACTGGGGGCGAGCGGCGTTGTTGCGCGACAACATTGCGTGTGTCCCGGAGCCGCTGGTGCAATATACGAATCATCCCGGCAGCACGACCAGCCAGTCCGCGGTCGAAAAGTGGCAGAACTGGGCGCACCTGGTCCACGCCGATCTGCTCGCCAGCGCGCGAGCCCGTAACAACATCCGTGGGGAGCGCGAATTGAAAGCAGAGAAACAGAATTTCATCAGCGGCATCACATTGACGATTCTGATTCAGACCATTGGCAAGCCTGGATGGATTCGCAATGCGCTGGTTCAATCGCTGCGTACACCGGGAGCGATTTTTACTCCGTATATGTTTCGCCGGTTACTGAAGGATGGATGGAAGGTGCTGATGCTCCAACGGAAGGCGTGAGGGGTACGATTCGCATCATCGGAGAACTCTTCCCGGCGGAACGGCGTAGGCAACGGTCTGAATTCCGTCTCCACAGTAGGACCTTAGATACATCCGATACTCCGGATACATGGCCCGCATCAGCAGAGGTAGACGCCACAAGTCTTCCTGGGAGTGATACACGCAGATCGCGAGAATCGGCTGGTCGCGCCGGATGACCTGCGTGGCTCCCAACAACGCGTCGAACTCCCCGCCCTCAATATCCATTTTGATGATCGACACCAGTTTCGAGGAAAACATCACATCAATGGGCACCATGTCTACAAGGAAGGCGCCATGGTTCGATAATTTCGAGTCGACCAGTCCCGTATTTTCAAAGCGGACGGCGCCCTTGTGCGACCCGATCGCGCACTGATGCAGCCGGATTTTATTGTGGAGTGCCGGCTCCAGCGTGGCGACATATTCTGCCAGGCGAGCGAAGGAGCGGGAATCCGCCTCCACCGCCTCGATCCTGCCAAACGCCGCGTTCCGCTCGATGAAGCTTCGTATCGTGTCGCCGTCGAACGCTCCGCAATCGAGAAAAGTGTCCTCCGGCAGTACCTCGAAAATATCTTCCGGAAAATACGACTCCTCAATGGCGGGTTGAGAAAGCCCATATGCATCGCCGCGGGCGCGCAGTTTTATCTGACTTAGATATTCCGCGCGGGAGGCTTCGTCTGCCCAGACTTCCCCGCCCCGGCGAACGCGCTCTGCCTGTCGATAGAGCTTGTGAGGAAGGTCATAGAGTAGGAAGGATGGAAAGGTCTCCGGAAAGCGCCACGCAATCGGGTCGGCGCTGGAGAGATGGCTGCATCCCAGCGCAGAGAGCTGGTCGAAGGTTTCGCGATACCAGTGGTTCTCATTGCGGATGGCGATGAAAAAATGCGCGTTCTGACCGAAGCGCTCCGCGGCAATTTCGGGAGGCACGACTGCAAGTCCGTCTACGGAACTCCCCCACAAATCCGGATTGTTGTCGGAAACGGCGAGAGCGTGGACACCAACGCTGCGAAGAGCTGCCAAAGCCCGGCGGCCCATGTTGCCGGCGCCGAAGATGACGCAGCGGCCACTTCGTTTGGCCAGCAATTGATGCAGCCCGTTTCTTTCACGTTCCTGAACGCTGGAAACCGGTTCAGAAAGAATCTCTTTCAGTGTTTCTTCCAGGCTGTCGGCAGAACAGGCTGGAAGTGGAGCAAGCGCGGAACTGGGGAATCCCATGCATTGCATCTCCCGATTTTTATTTTTCAGTCTGGCAGTGGTGTGACAATCATATTCTCTAAAAATTCATTTCTGTCAAGAAATGGCCATAAATCTTCGAGGGGCTTGGAAACGAACGAGCCGTCCGGACGCTGCGCGGAGGAAAGCCGTGGTGCACGGCTTTCCTCGGGAATCACGTGAACATCGCAAACGACCGGGCCAGGAGTATCGAGGACCCGCCGAACGTCCGCACGCAGGTTGCGCTGATCGGCGATCACAGCGGACCTGATTCCGTAGGATTCGGCGATCCTGCTCAGGTTAGGCACCGTCAGGCCCGTCCGGTCGTCGCAGCCGATGCTGGCGTGGCCGAAATAGTTTTTCTGCGAGGCGCGGATCGACGCGTAACCATCGTTGTTCAGCACGAAAAATTTAATCGGCAGATTCAGCCGCGCGACCGTTTCCAATTCCTGAATGTTGAATTGAAAGCCGCCATCACCATCGACGCAAATCGTCTGCCTGCGCCCCGCGGCAATGCAAACGGCGATCGACATCGGCAGCCCGAACCCCATTGAGCCCAGGCCCGCAGTGTGATAAATGCGCTGCCCGGTGCGCGTGGGGCAAGCCAGCAGAAAAATCTCAATCCCAGCGCCGGAGCTCCCGGACACGAGCTGATCCGTCGCCGCAGTCTCTGTTCCAATTACTTCCGCGAGATGATAAATGCTGACCTGCGTCCCGGGGTCGCGGTGTTCTTCCGTCACCACTGGGTATCGGTGCTTCCACTCCGCGCAGCGTCCGTCCCAGTACGAACGATCGCGCGGACGAATGGCATCGCGTTGGCGCAACATTTCCGCCAGGAAATCGCGCGCGTCGGCACGAACCGGCTGCTCGACATGAGGATTGAGCTTTGCCAGCTCCGCTCCATCAATATCGACCACAGTCTTATGCGCTTCGCGCGCGAGCTTGTCCGGCGCGTACCCGGTGATTGCGAAGTCCAGCCGGACTCCAAGGGCGAGAAGAAAGTCGCAGTTCTGCAGGGCGAAGTTCGCGCCGCGTGCAGCAACCGAACCGGGCCGACCGACGTATAGAGGCTCATCGCTCGGAACCAGGTCGGCGGCGCACCACGTGGCGGCGATTGGAATGTTGAGCAACCGGCGCAGCTCGTGGAATTCCTTCTCCGCGCGGGCGAGCCGGATGCCATTGCCGGCGAAGAGCAGGGGCCGTTCCGACTTATTCAGTTGAGCGATGGTCTCTCGCACTTGATTCTGCAAATCGCTGCCCGGCGTGGCGGCCTCCAATTCCGCGGGATCGAATCCGGGCAGCGTTGCCGGATCGTCGATTGGAAAAGCCTGCACGTCGAGGGGAACATCGATCCACACCGGACCGGGACGGCCCGAGCGGGCCAGATACACCGCTTTCTCCATGTGGTAGCGAATCGTTTCGGGGTCGAGAACCGTAACCGCGTACTTTGTAATCGGGCGCACGATGGAAACGATGTCGACTTCCTGCACGCCAAGCTGGCGCATCCCGAGCGGCTTGCCATCGGCGGAAAACATGCGGTCTGGCCGCTTGACCTGCCCGGAAATGAACAGAACCGGAGTTGAGTCCAGCCACGCGCCCGCGACGCCTGTTACAGCGTTTGTTCCGCCAGGACCGGTGGTCACCATGGCTACTCCCAGCGCGTTCGTCGCCTTGGCGTAGGCCTCGGCGCAGATGGCGCTGGCCTGCTCATGCGAATTGCAGACCGGCTCAAGCGCCTTGCAACGAGCCAGCGATTCGTTCAGGTGCATCGCGCCTCCCCCGGTTACGAGGAAGACGTGCCGCACGCCTTGGTCGGCGACAAACTGCATCATGTAGTCGGAAAGTTTTGGCATGTGTTTTCTTTTATACCTTGCGGGTGGGCTTAAGAATTGCGGGCTTCGAGGATCGCATCGATCAGTTCGCGTGCTGCGCCGTTGCCGCCTTTGCTCGTCGCGATGAACTCCGCCTTCCGCAGCACGGCGGCACGTGCATCGGCGGGAGCGGCCGACAAGCCGGCAATCTCAAACGCCGGGAGATCGTTGATGTCATCTCCCATGAAGCAGATCTCATTCAATTGAAGTTGATTGCGTTCGGCAAACAATCGCAGAGCGGCGGCCTTTTCCCGGCAGCCTTTAGT
This sequence comes from uncultured Acidobacteriota bacterium, assembly GCA_963744615.1. Classification (GTDB taxonomy): domain Bacteria; phylum Acidobacteriota; class Terriglobia; order Terriglobales; family Acidobacteriaceae; genus JAKAAZ01. The sequence goes on along the minus strand of CAVUUE010000001.1, from coordinate 712,503 downwards.
GATGTCAGCCAGCTTGAACTTCGCTGCGAACCTGTCCACCAGCGGGCTGTCTTCCCCGGAGATCAGTGTAACGATCAGGCCGGCTTTGCAGGCCAGTGAGACGCCCATCACATCGGCAAAACAGAAGCGCTTCCACTCCTCACCGTTCGGTCCCCACCAGATGCCCCCGTCGGTCAGAACGCCATCGACATCGAAAGCGATGGCGCGGATTTTCTTCATCAAACCGGTATCAGGACCCGGCGCGTCTTCTCTCCGAATCTCCACGATCAAACGGCTGCTCCGACCCGGCGCAGCTTCTTAATGATCGGCAGTTCGCGCTCATACACTCGCTTCACTCCGTCGCCCATCGATTGCTCCACCAGGCGAATGTCGCGAATTAGACGCGTGATGCCGTTCGGTTCGAGCGATGCCGCCTGATCGCTGCCCCACATGGAACGGTCGAGCGTTATGTGTCGTTCAACGGCGCACGCTCCCAGCACGGCGGCGGCAACACTCGACGAGATGCCGGTCTCATGGCCGGAGTATCCGATAGGTACGCCGTAACGTTCTTTCATCGTGGGAATCGCCCGCAGGTTCAGCTCTTCGTAGTACGCCGGATAGGTGCTGCAACTGTGCATCACGATCAGGTCCTGCTTGCCAAGCACCTCAATTGCATGGTCGATTTCCTGGTACGTGCTCATGCCGGTTGAAAGAATAATCGGCTTGCGCTGCTCGCGGGTGTGGCGCAGCAGATTGTCGTCGGTCAGCGAAGCCGAGGCGATCTTGAAACAGGGCACGTCGAACTGGGCAATCATATCGACTGAGCCTTCGTCCCAGCAGGAGACGAACCATGGAATGTTGACTGCCTTGCAGTACTTGTCAATCTCCTCGAAATCGTCAAAGTCGAATTCAAGCGCTTCCTTCAACTCGCCGTTGGTTGTGCCGAACGGACTCTCCCTCGGACGCGCCAGTTCCTCAGCGGAATAGACGACGTCAATGGTGCGCTTCTGAAACTTCACCGCATCGCAGCCTGCGGCAACGGCAACGCTGATGAGCCGCTTGGCGATGTCGAGATTGCCATTGTGATTGATTCCGATTTCCGCGATGACGTAACAAGGCTGCCCGTCGCCAACGAGTTTTTTGCCGATTTTTACGATGCCGAATTCAGGGTTCATGGTCGAGAGCCTCTGTAACGATTCTAGATCGAGGGAGTAAATACTATGCATAGATGCGGGTTATGCCCGCTTCCGATGCAAGCGGAGTATACACTTCAGGTGCGAATTCTGTTGTGTCCGCGAACCTGCTTCTGACGGAGAATAGCAGGCACGAATCATCCCGGAAAACTAATCCCATGCCCAGCCTTCCGAACGCTATCCCCACGCCCGCTCCTCCAGTCGATACGCAGGATCTCACCTACGTCCTCGAGAAGACCGAGCATCTGTGGCCAGAGATGCGCGGCCGCCGCATTTTCATCACCGGGGGAACGGGCTTCTTCGGCTGCTGGCTGCTGGAAAGTTTTCTCGCGGCCAACCAGGCCTTCGATTTGCGGGCGCAGGCGGTCGTGCTGACGCGATCGCCGGAGCAATTCCAAGCGCGCAGCCCACACCTGGCTAACAGCGGCAGTGTTGAAATGCTGGCCGGCGATGTGCGCGATTTCTCTTTTCCTGCGGGGGAGTTTCCGTTCGTGATCCACGCTGCGACGGAGTCGGTGCCGAAGCAGAAGGCATGCGATCCGGAGGAGATGCGCTCGACCATTGTGGACGGCACGAGGCGCTGCCTGGAATTCGCCGAGTCTCATGGAACGAAAAAGTTCCTGCTCACCAGCTCGGGCGCCGTGTACGGACCGCAGCCGCCGGAGATGACGCACATCGCGGAGACGTATCGCGGCTGGCCAGATACGCACAATCCAAATTTCGTTTATGGCCAGGGCAAGCGGATGGCGGAACTGGAGTGCGCAGTGACTGCCGGCCGCTCCGGTGTGGAATGCAAGATCGCGCGCTGCTTCGCTTTTGTCGGACCGCACCTTGCGCTGGACGCGCATTTTGCCATCGGCAACTTCATTCGCGATGCGATGCGCGGAGACGCCATCGAAATCCAGGGTGACGGCACGCCGATGCGCTCCTATCTTTACGCAGCGGACCTTGCGGTCTGGCTCTGGACGATGCTGTTCCGGGCACCGTCTATGCGACCGTTCAATGTCGGATCGGATCAGGATTTCAGCATTCGCAGCATCGCGGAGACGGTCGCCGCGGCGATCCGGCCGGGCACGCAGATTAACATCGCCAGAGCCGCCACACCCGGCGCAGCCGTCCAGCGGTACGTACCGTCCGTAAAGGAAGCAAAGTCAGACCTGGGCCTGTCTGAAGGCGTGCCGCTGCAGGAGGCAATCCGACGCACAGCGGCATGGTACCTGCGTAGCCTGCATCCATAATCTGCCGGATGGTGGGACAGTCCAGCCGCGTCCCGTCAGGAAAGAAGCAAACCGGCAAGCGGCCATCTTGGAGATTCTCAACTTGGGCCAACTCGCGCGCCTGCTCATCGGTCGTCAGCTCAATCCATTCAAAGGGGACACCGCTTCGATGGAGAAAATCATGCAGAGCATAGGACGCAGACGAGTCGTGTGTCCCTAAGAGTTCAAGTTGTGTAATTCGTGCTCCGTGCGCTTAAATTCAAATCTTCGCTGCAGGCAAACAAATTCCTGCTACAGCGTAGGCAGCCGATTCGGGCGTGCGCCACGAGGAAACGCTTTATCGATTTGCTCGATGTCCGCAATCGACAACTGAAAGTCGCTGGCTCCTGCATTTTCCTCCGCGTGCTCTGGAGTGGAAGCTTTGGGAATCGCGAACAAGCCAGGGCGACGCGACAAGAACTGAAGTGCGACCTGGCGAGGGGTTGCATGCTGTTCTTCCGCAATCTCCTTCAGCACTCGCCCGCCCTTGGTGTCTGGCCCAGGAAAACTGCCGTGGCCGAAAGGGCTGTATGCAACCACCGCGATCTTGTGCTTCTCGCACCAGGGAATTACAGCGTGTTCAATAGCGCGTTCTTCCAAGTGATAGAGAACCTGGTTGCAAACAAGATGACCGTCGTCCGCGATCTTCCACGCTTCTTCTAAATCGGACACGTCGAAATTACTGACTCCCCACGCTAGGATCTTTCCCTTTTGCCGCAGATCCTCAAAGGCGGCGACCGTTTCTTGTAAAGGATGGCTGCCGCGCCAATGCAAGAGATAAGCATCCAACCGGTCCGTCTGGAGACGCGCGAGTGATGCCTCGCAAGCCTTGACCGTTCCGCTACGAGACGCGTGTTGTGGAAGAACTTTGGAGACCAAGAAGACTTCATTACGCCGTCCGTCAATCGCCTCGGCTACTAGTTCTTCGGCCGCTCCCGAACCGTACATCTCCGCGGTATCGATGTGATACATGCCAAGATCGAGACCCCGGCGCAAAGCGGCAATCGCGGAATCACGGTCTTTATCCTCGATATTCCAAGTCCCCTGACCGATTACGGAGACCTCGCGTTTCATGGGACCCAACTGACGACGTTCCATATTCCCCCCCGCACTTCGGGTTATTTCGATGGTGTATGCACATTTACGGTTGGCGCGATCTTTCTGGCCCTTGCTCGCGCCGACCGCATCGCTGAATTGCCTCTAGGCTGCAGAAAGCCCTTGCCGTGCTTGGCTGAAGAGATCACATTTGCAGATTCAAAAACACGTATAGGTAACCTGGATTCTAACTGTTTGCCGGTTTCCGGATCAGGGCTTTCCCGCTTAAAGACTGATGCCACCGGCGCTCTCGAAAGTCGGCCAGCTTGGACCGGTTGCCGCAGGTGGCCATGCTGCACCATCTTCGATGATGGGACAGGGTCCGGTCGTAAAACCAGAGGGTGCAGGTGGGGTTTTCGCAGCGCCGAATCAGGCTGAAATCGCCTTCGGAAAGCAGTTCCGCTGCCGCTTCGGCCAATGGGCCGAGCACCTGTTCGGCGGTGCGCTGCTTCCAGGTTCGCATCAGATCCGGGGTTCCATCCTAGCCGGGGAGGAGCTGCAAGTTGCTTTCCGACTTCTCCAGGAACTCGTTCAGAGTTTCGAGATTGATCCGTTTTCCGGCTTTTCGTTTTTCGATTAACGTGCGGATTTCCTCCCGCGGGGCGCGCGCGGTTTTGAGCGGGCGAGGCGGCAGGGAAGCTTTCGAGCCCTTTGTTAACGGCCATCCGGCGCGGTCGAGCCATTCGAAAACATCGTTGCCGTTCTTCAGAGAATCCACTAATTTTCCATTTCTTGGCATCACGGTGTTCAGCAGGTTCAAGGCCGGATTGCCGCCGAGTGCGGAAAGCTGGTCTTCTTCTGTAAGTTCTTCACCCTCAAAGGGTTATTCCATCCGCGCCTCCGCAACCGAATCCAGTTGTAACCAATGAATTGGCTATTCGCTGGTTACAAATAAATGTTGTAACCGCTGAAGCGATGGTTCTCCGGTTTCACGCTGCTTTCGGCGGGTTCGGAGGGATGCAGGAATAGCCGGCGGCCTAGATTTGGATCTTCGCCGTGAACGGCTGCTTGAAATTGATGTTAGACTCAATCGCGCTGATGACTTGGATGGGTTTCCTAGGGTTCCCCATCCACATCTCGTTCGCTCAACGATGAATCTGGCTGCTCTATCTGAGTTTTCGTAGTTTCGTGCTCTTGCCGCCGCTTCTTTATCAGGTCCATTAGAGCGTCCCCGCCCTTCCGGTACGCTTCAAGAGCTTCCTTGATCTGTTCATCGGTGGGATAAATAGATTCCAGATTTTCCATGTCGCCTCTTACTCCGGGTGGAACTTTCGAGTTTCAAGTGTACCGCTTTGATATCTGCCCGGAGCTCGCTAAGCCAGTTGAGACATATTTTGGATTCCCGCTAGTTTCGTTTCTCGACTGCGACGTGCCAGGTCCTGATTGCTGGCGGGTGGCTCACTTAACCCTTTTGTCGGTTTGAGTGGGGGTAGTTGTACGGCGGGACCGAGTCTCCCCGCGGCTCCTTCGCGTTTTCCTGCGGCCCACTCGCATTCAATCTCCACGCGTCCTTCACTCGGGTTGCGTTTCACCTTGACGACCTTTCTCAATCCTTCATAGTGTTTAGATCTTCGCACCGCTCACGATTGTCTCGGAACGACTGCTAAGTAGACAGAGGTTGTTAGTGTTTTGAGGCACGGGATCGGCTGGATCGCTTCGAGACTGCGCGCTTCGGCAATCGTGGAACAACCTGGACGCCCGCCCAAAGGGTTGCGATCGTTTGCTCGACTACGAGAGTCTGGTCGGGCAAGTCAGGCACAACGCCCTGGATGACCATGAGTGTGGCGAGGCCGAAGATCGTAAACCACCAGGTGTGGGCTACCACTATGTCATTCTTATTTGGCAATCCTTCTTCCCTGGCAACATCGAAAAAGAGCTGCACGAAACGTTCGAACAAAGGCCTGCCAATGTCGTTGATATATTGTCCAGCGCGGATGCCGTTGCGGTTCTCCGGCCCGAAGAAGACGTTGCGGAACTGCTGTGGATGGGCAACGCAGAATTGAATCAAGCCGCGCGAAGTCGCAAAAAGACGCTCCTTCGGTGAAAGATGTTTAGCGGCAATCGCGTCGAAGTTCTGAACCATCAGCCCGATCGTCTCGCGGCTCAGCTCGGCAAGAATGTGCCATTTGTCGGGGAAATGCTGATAGATCACGGCGTGGGTATAGCCGATCTCTTTCGCGATGGCGCGAAGGGTCACGGCTTCGTAGCCGCGATCGGCAAACATTTTGCTGGCAGCCGCAAGGATTTCGCCCCGCAGCCTCTCCTTGCGCTCTAGGCGGCGACTTGGTGATGGGGATGTCACTTGAATAGAGTAGTCCTTTTTGAAGACTTTTTCGACCGATTGTTGATTTATAACCGTTGGTTATAAAACCATCGATTAATTTGCAACCAATGGTTATCAACGTGCCTCTAATAGTCAGGTTGCTGATTTGGATGGGCGGCCAAATACAAGGCAACAAGAAGGAGGATGCGATGAACGTTCTAGTGATCGGAGCAGCGGGCAAGAGCGGAGAGGCGCTGGTAAGTGAGGCGCTGGCGGCCGGGCATACGGTGACGGCTTTCGTGCGCGGTGCCGCACAGTACAAGAAGGCGAACGTCAGGGTTGTTGCGGGCGACGTGCTGGACGCGGGAGCAGTCGACGCTGCGGTAGCCGGACAGGATGCGGTGATCGACGCGCTGGGCGGCAAGACGCCGTGGAAAGTGACGACGATGGAAACGAACGCCGCACACAACATTGTGGACGCGATGCGACGCAATGGCGTGCGGCGATTGCTGAAAATTTCGGTGGTTGGTGCGGGCGAGAGCGTGAAGAACGCCGGCTTCTTCAACGAGCACCTGCTTATGCGGACGTTTCTGCGGGGTCTGCTGGTAGACAAGGCGGGCATGGAGGCCGAGATCAAAGGCAGCAACCTGGACTGGACGCTGGTGCGGCCGCCGATGTTGACCGACGGCGAGAAGACCGGCGTTGCCAGGGTGCTGAGCACGGGGGGCGGCGAGAAGGCGCACAAGATTGCGCGGGCCGATCTTGCGGCATTCATGGTGAAGGAACTGGAAAGCGGCAGGTATGTGCGTCAGGCAGTGACAGTGACGACCACCTAAGAGGCTTTCGCGAGGATCGAGGAACCTCTCTCATCGAGGCGATCCGATCGGCTGTGTAAGGTCAGTAACGATTCATGCGACAGATAACTGTGGAAACCCACGGGACTAGCGGAGTGCTAGCTGCGCAAATCACAAGCTCTGGCGTTTGCACCAGCGCATCACTTTTGTTCTAACAAGGAGAAAACGATCATGTATTTAGTCATGGGCATTACTGGAAAAGTTGGGGGCGCGACCGCACGGCATCTGCTGAAGCAAGGCAAACAGGTGCGAGCACTTGTGCGCCATCGCGAGAAGGCGGCGAAGTGGGCAGACCAAGGGGTGGAGTTGGTGGATGGAGACTGGAACGATGCGACAGCCATAGCGGCGGCGCTTAAAGGTGTTGAGGGCGCGTTTGTTATGTTGCCGGCTGTATGGGCACCCTCGCCTGATTTCAGAGAAGCAAAGGGCGTGATCGCGAACTATGTCGAAGCGCTGACAAAGGTAGTGACACCGCGGGTGGTAGCGCTCTCGTCGACGGGCGCGAATCGAACAAGCGGGCTGGGGATGATCACGGCCTTATCGCTTTTGGAGCAAGGTCTTCGCAGCTTGCCATCACCGGTCGCATTTGTGCGCGCAGGTGGCTTTTTCGAAAACTTTCTTTTCGGCTTGCAGGCCGCCCAGAGCGGAACATTACCGGTCTTCTACAACCCTACAAGCCGGAAATCGATGATGGTCGCGTCAGACGACATCGGCGCAGAGGTGGCAACGCTTCTGGCCGGGCCGGCGTGGTCAGGGCATCGCGTCATCGAGATAGGTTCGATGGTAAGCGCGGATGAAGTGGCCGAGCAATTGGGTGAAGTCCTGAAACTCGACGTAAAAGCCTTTGCAATCCCGCGTGCAGGGTGGGCGGGAGCGTTCGAGCAGTTCGGCATCCCGAAAGGCCACACTGGACCTGCCGAAGAAATGTATGAGGGCATTAACGCGGGATGGATGGGCCTCGGAGTCGCTGGTACGGAGCACGTAGCAGGTACGACGTCCGCACGGGATGTGTTTGCGGCTGCACAGAACGCTGGCAAGGCGTAAGTCCGGGCATCTCTTGAGTTCATCCTTGAACTCAAGAAATGCACCGTGCGCTTGGGGTTGCAGTAAATCTAAGGAGATGAAAACCATGAGTAGACTATGGTGGATGCTCACCGTGACGATTGTGATCGGCCTTACCGCCTTTGTAGTCGGGCCACACATCTGGCCGATGGCACCTGACGTTTCCATGCCACCGGCGAACCTTTTGCCCGGATACATTGCGCTCTCGGCCACTGAGGCGCTCGCCTTTGGATTTGCGGTGGCGTTCGCCTTATTCGGATGGCCAGCGATCCGCGGATTGGGCCTCGGCGCGGCTTGGCTCAACAAATGGTTGTTCGTCACCCTCTGCTGGTTCATGGGGAACTGGTGGATACACGACAGCCTGCACATGCACAATGGTATGAACATGCATGGCTTGCTCTTCATTGAAGTAGGCTTCCACATCACGATGCTGATTTGCGGAGTGACAATGGCAATGAGCTTCGTGCGTCTTGCACCGCACCCGGGCGGCAGAATGGACGTGAGCGAGCAGAAGCCTGTGCAGACGGCGGAGTAGAGGGCAGATTGGCTCTGTTGATCAGCTTAATCTGAAGTTGTTCTGGCGGCTTCCCGCTACTTCGCTGCTGGCTAGACGCTCATCGTTGGGGAATTTGCGGATTTAAAAAGACTCAAGACTGTATGGTGGAGCTAGTCGGGATCGAACCGACGACCTCGCCATTGCGAACGGCGCGCTCTCCCAGCTGAGCTATAGCCCCATGTCCAGTGATGCCCGTAGTGTATCAGCGATAGATCGAAAATCGAAAGTCGCCTAAACGGGAAAGCCTCCTCGCGCATATCAAGGACCTCGTTTTCCCATAGGATGGTGGCATGAAGATTTCAAAGAAGCCGGATTGTCTGCGCGTTTCGTTTCTGTTGGGCGCTGTGCTGATGCTGAGTGCTACCGCATTTTGTCAGGCGCCTAAGTTTCACGTTGAGAAAACCTGGACCATCGGCGGAGATGGCGGCTGGGATTATCTCGAGGCGGATCCCGCGGCGCACCGGCTCTACGTTGCCCGCGGAAATCGTGTGCAGGTCGTCGATACGACCAGTGGCAAGCTGATCGCGGAAATGGGCGGCATGGGCGGGGTGCACGGCGTTGCGCTCAACAGCAATGGGAAATACGGCTACATCAGCGACGGCAAGGCCGGAATGATCCGCGTCTTCGATCGCGCAACCTTGAAAGTCACCGCCAGTGTTCCGGCGGAGAAGAATCCGGACGCTATCATCTTCGACCCCGTGACAATGCGCGTGTTCGCGTTCAACGGCCGCAGCAATTCGGCGACCGTCCTCGACACCCGCACCAACCGTGTTTTGCGGACGATCGCGCTGCCAGGCAAGCCGGAATTCGCCCAACCCGACGGAACCGGAAACGTCTACGTGAACATAGAAGACAAAAACCAGGTGGTGCGGATTGACGCGAAAAAGATGACAACCACCGCAACCTGGCCAATCGCTCCTTGCGATTCGCCAAGCGGTCTCGACATCGACACGGCAAACCATCGGGTGTTTTCCGTTTGCGATAACAAGGTCATGATTGTACTCAACGATCGCAACGGCCATGTGGTCGCCACGCCGGCAATCGGCAATGGGCCGGACTCCACTCGCTATGACGCGCAGCGCAAACTGGTCTTCAGTCCGAACGGTGAGGATGGCACGATGACCGTCGTCCGGCAGAATTCGCCTGACAGCTACACGTCTGTTGAAACTGTGACCACACAAAAGGGAGCCCGCACCATGGCTCTCAATCGAACGACTGGAACCATCTATCTCGCGACAGCGAAGTTCGGTCCCGCGCCTGCCGCCACTGCGGCCAACCCGCACCCGCGGCCAGCGATCCTGCCGAATACGTTCGTCATTCTTGTGGTCGGCACAAAGTAACTACGAGAAGATTCGGCATCATATTGCAGGTGAACTTTTCACGGAGAACCGGATGAGCAGTCGTGCGGAAATTACGCTCGCAGGCAAGGTCGTTTTCATTACCGGCGCCAGCTCCGGGATCGGCGCTGCCTGCGCGGAGCGCTTTGCCGAGGCCGGCGCCCGCCTGCTGGTGGCAGCTCGCAGAGAGAACCGCCTGCAGGAGATGATCCCCAAGCTGAAAGCAGCCGGCGCTGCCGATGTGCATGCCATTGCGCTCGACGTTCGCGACGCGAAGCAGGTCCAGTCCGCTGTCGATACACTTCCGGAACCGTGGCGGGGGATCGAAATCCTCATCAACAACGCAGGACTCAGCCGCGGCCTCGAGAAGCTGCAGGTTGGCAAGATTGAGGATTGGGATGAAATGATCGACACCAACGTGAAAGGCCTCTTGTATGTGACGCGTGCCGTGGTGCCGGGCATGGTCGCGCGCGGGGCAGGACACGTAGTTAACCTGGGTTCGACCGCCGGACACATGACCTACCCCAACGGCGCCGTTTATTGCGCGTCCAAGGCCGCCGAGAACAGTATCAGTGAAGGCTTACGGGAGGACCTGCTGGGGACGCCACTGCGCGTTACGACGATCGACCCCGGAATGGTCGAAACGGACTTCAGCAAAGTGCGTTTCCACGGGGATGAAGCACGCGCCGCCAAGGTCTACCAAGGCCTCACGCCGCTCACGGCGGAGGATGTCGCCGATGCGATCCTCTGGGCCGTGACCCGGCCGGCGCACGTCAACATTGCGCAGGTTCTGCTCACCAGCATCGACCAGGCAAATTCGCTGCTATTCAACCGCCAGCCGAGTTGACCCGTTCAGGCCGCATCGTTCTCGCAGCGGTTCAACAGAGCCCTAAGCGAACTGGTGGAGCTCGCTCTCAACTTCTTTCAGGGCCGCCAGCAGCGCGGCGCGACGCACCGGATGGCTGGTCTTTTCCGCCAGAATCCGTTCGCGCTTCAGTTCCAGCACTTGCCGCGCCCGCGACTGCACCGCATCGGCAGCGGTCACGATCTTTTTCGAAACCGCTTTGGCGGCCTCTGCACGTTGTTCGATCCGCTGTTCTTCCTGCTCTTCCGCTGTTTTACTTTCCCATCCTCGCGCCATGTTTACAGAGTAGCGGAACCGGGCGCGAATCACACCAACGAAATGACGCATCCACTGGAATAGGCTGTGGAATGCGGTCGATGGATAGGAGAGCGCAATGCGGGCATTTCAGATTCTGCAATTTGGCCTCGAAAATTTGAAACAGGTGGAGCTTCCGGATCCTGTCCCCGGCGCGGGAGAAGTACTGGTGCGAATTCGCGCGACTTCGCTGAATTATCGCGACCTGATGATGGTTCGCGGCCACTACGATCCCAAACTGCATCTTCCGCGGATTCCCCTCTCCGACGGCGCCGGTGAGGTTGTCGAAATTGGAGAGGGCGTCACCCGCGTGCACGTCGGAGATCGTGTCACCGGACTTTTTCTACAGAACTGGCGTGAGGGCAGACCGTCCGCGGAGAAATCCCGTGGCGCGCTGGGCGGGGACCTTGACGGCATGCTCGCCGAGTATGTCGCGCTCCCTGAGGATGGCGTCGTTCCTTTTCCCGCGCACCTCAGTTACGAAGAAGCAGCGACACTTCCCTGCGCAGGCGTGACTGCCTGGCATGCGCTGATGGAAACCGCGCGCATCAAGCCCGGCGACACGGTTCTGATCCAGGGGACCGGCGGTGTTTCAATCTTTGCGCTGCAGTTCGCGAAGCTGGCCGGAGCACGCGTGCTGGGCACATCGAGCAACGACGAAAAACTTGCCCGCGCCCGGCAGCTCGGACTCGACGAAGGCCTGAATTACAGGCAGCATCCGAAGTGGTCGGCATGGGTGAAGGAGCAGACAGGCGGCGAAGGCGCCGATGTTGTTGTGGAAGTCGGCGGCTCCGGCACGCTCGGCGAATCGATGAAGGCGATCCGCGTGGGCGGCACGATTGCGCAGATCGGCGTGCTGTCCGGAGCCGAACAGACACTTTCCGTGGCCCCGATTTTGATGCGCCAGATTCGCATTATCGGCATCTATGTGGGCTCCCGCGCAATGATGGAGGCGATGCAACTCGCCATCCACAAACACGAGCTGAAGCCCGTAATTGACAAGACATTTCCATTTGAAGAAGCCCCCGCGGCTTACCGTTATCTCGAAGAAGGGTCGCATTTTGGCAAGGTGTGTATAGCCCTTTAAACACCCTGGCGACCCTTAGTGTGCAATCTTTTGCGCATGTTATGATGTGGTAAACAGGAGGTAACTTCTCACGCGGATGTAGAAGAATCAAAGACTTAGGCATCCAGCTTCTATCGTCGCCGTTTCAAAAGGGCAACTCACCTTTGGTCGGGCGATTGCATCTACATATGCAGCGAAAACGCTCTCTCGTTAGAGGAGCGCATTCTGGGGAGGCCCGGGTATCGGCGGCAAGTCCGTAGCGATGCTCGAGGACACAAACTATGTCTTGGTTACGCGCGATCTACAATTTCTTCTATGAAACTTTCTTCGGCTGCAGCCACAGTCATTTAACCCGCCCTTTTACGCTGCAGACCCACAGCTATAAGGTCTGCCTCGATTGTGGACGGCAGTTCCCCTACTCGCTCGAGCAGATGCGGACGGTTCAGGGATGGGAACTGGCCAAGCTGCCTCCACAAGGTAGCGGGCTGTTGACTCCGGTACCGATTTCCTCGGGATATGCCGAAAGCGAAGATTATCGCCACAGCAAGGCGATTGCCTGATTCGAAGCGGCTGGGCTGCACTCCCATTCCATGCAGGGCTTGTTAAACTTGTGGCATCACTTCGCTGAAAGAGTGCTGCCATCGCCAATCCTCTAACGAAAACAATTGTCTCGGTAGAGGCACTCACCAAAATTTACGAAGCAAAGACGAGGGTCGTGGCCGTCGCGGCGATCGACGTCGCCGTGTGCGCGGGGGATGTTTTCGGCCTGCTCGGGCCAAATGGCGCTGGCAAGACCACGACCATCAGCATTTGCACCACGCGTGCGCTTCCGACCTCCGGCCGCGTCTTCATCGCGGGGTGCGACGTGGTCGCGAGCCCTGCCCTGGCGCGGCGCAACATCGGCGTTGTGCCGCAATACAACACGCTTGACCGGTCGCTCACCGCATTTGAAAATCTCTTCTTCCATTGCCGCTATTTCGGCATGAGCGATTCCACATCGAAGGCACGGGCGCAGGAACTTCTGGCGCAATTCCGGCTCACCGAACGGGCGAAGGCGATGCCCGGTGAGTTGTCCGGCGGTCTGGCGCAGCGTCTGCTGGTGGCGCGCGCCATCGCCCACAGGCCTGCGGTGCTGTTTCTCGACGAACCGAGCGCCGGCCTCGATCCGCAGAGCCGGCTGGCCATGTGGGAGGCTGTTCGCGGCCTCAAAGAACAAGGCATCACGGTGGTCATGACGACGCATTACATGGAGGAGGCCGAGGCGCTCTGTGACCGTGTGGCCATTATCGATCACGGAAAAATTCTCATCGAAGACACGCCGGAACGACTGAAAAACGGGCTGGGCATTCATACCGTTTACGGGCTTGACGTGCAGCGTCTCGATGAGCGGGAAGAGCTTGCGGCGCAGTTGCGGATGGTGCCGCACGTCAGCTCAGTTGAAACCGCGCCCACAGGCGTGCGCGTCTACACCCGAGGCGCGGAGGGTCTGCTGCCCGCCATTGTCACCGCCGCGCAGGCGTATGGACTGCGCGATATCTCCATCTCCGAGCCCACGCTCGAAACAGTCTTCATCACGCTCACCGGGAGAGAATTGCGTGAATAGTCGGGCGGCTTATTCTCCATCCGATGACGTGCGATCCAGCGCCGCCGTGAATCTGTATATGGGGGCTTTCTGGGGGCTGATGCTGCGGGATTTCCGCGTGCTGCGGCGCGAGCTTGGGCCGTTTGCCATTCGCGTGGTCATGAACCCGCTGCTGTTCCTGTTTGTTTTTACGTTTCTGTTTCCGCGCATCGGGCAGGGATTCGGCAGCATGTCCGCTCCGGGCAGCATGAACTTCGGCACCGTGCTGCTTCCTGGATTGATGGCGGTTGCCATCATGTTCACCGGGATCGCCGCGGTCGCCCTGCCGCTCTCAACAGAATTCGGCATCACCCGCGAAATCGATGACCGCGTGATGTGTCCGTTGCCGGTGGCAGGGGTGGCGATTGAAAAAATCTGCTTTAGCGCCCTGCAAAGCATTCTTTCCGCGCTGATCGTATTTCCGCTTGCGTACTTTATTCCGTCCCAGCCAGTCCACGTGCATGTCAGCAGCTATTTGCTGTTATGCGTGGCGATCGTGTTGTCGAGCCTGGTCTCGGGTGCGCTCGGCCTCACCATCGGCACGGCGGTGGAACCGCGGCAGATCGGCCTGATCTTTTCAGTCGTTGTCGTGCCCATCACATTTCTAGGCTGCGTGTACTATCCCTGGGCGCTGCTTTCGCATGTGAGATGGCTGCAATATGCGGTGCTTGTGAACCCGATCGTCTATATGAGCGAAGGACTGCGCGCGGCCCTTACGCCAGGGCTGCCGCACATGCCGGTGTGGCTGATCGTGGGCGCGCTCATGTTGTCTCTGCTGCTATTGGGATGGGCAGGAGTTCGCGGCTTTCTGCGCCGTGTGATCGGCTGAGTTTAGAGCGAAAGAATTGCCATCCTGGCGCTCGACTTATTTGCGCAAGCCGTCACGAACTCCGCCTGCGCCTACAGTATCGGCAACAGAGTTTTCGGGGAATGCATCATCTCCGGCATTTTCAGCTCCGGCATGGGTTTGGCCTCAAACAATTTGCGGCACGGTATCGCTAGCCAGCGGGCCATGCGGGTGGCTTTCTGGCGGCGCGCGCTGTCGGTTGATATCCCTGTCTTGGCATACATCTGCCGGTACAGCTTCGAGACAAATACAAACGCCAGCCGACTTTTCAAATTCGGGCAGCAGCTTGAGCGCTTCCAGATTTCGGGCAGGCTGTAGAAGCTGTCCCAAACGCCCTGAGTGCGCTCACGGATTTCATCCGACGACATGGTCCCGTGCGGAGTAAACATTTTTGGTCGCACCGCTGCCGGGATCAGCCAATGCCGTGTGATGGGAATTCCGCCGACGCGCTCGCAATCCTTGCCCTGATTTTTTTCCCAGCGATCGAAATCGACAGTTCCCGGAAAAGGCGTCAGCATGACGAACTGCGCGAACGTGATATCGGCTTTCTTGGCCAGCTCCGCGGTGGCGGCGAATGTGTCCTGACGATCGGAAGACAAGCCGAAAATAAACGATCCAAGAACGTGGACTCCGTGTTCTTTGAACGTCTGCAGTCGCTTAATCAGGTTGTCGCCGGAAAGATTGAAGTCCTTGAACACGGCCTTCAGTCCTTCAGCGGTGGCGGACTCGACACCGACCAGCGCTCCCTTGATGTTGGCCTTGTGCATGGCATCCAGAAACTGCACGTCCTCGCCGGCCTCCATGGTGATCTGCGTAAAGAACACCATGTCCCGGGGAAGCTGGGCCAGCTTGCTCATCAGCTCAAACCGTTCGGCGCGGATGCCTTCGAGCTCCTCAACGCGGGCGGTGTTTCCCTGCTTCTTCGCCAGGCGAAGATCTTCCAGGCTTACCGGGTAAAAATTGTCATCCGCCAGCGCAATGAAACGATAACCAAGACGGCGGAGGTCGACAATCTCCTTCACAATAATGTCTGAAGTTCGCGGCCGCGGCTTCTGCCCGTCCGTGCGCCATACCGAACAGAAGGAGCAGTGCTTGGGGCAGCCGCGCACCGTCTGCACCGAGGCCCACATGTATTTGTCCTTCGGCGCAAGGTCCCAGCGCGCCGGCAGGAACTGATCTCCGGAAATGCGGCCGCCATCGTAGATGGTGCGGGCTGTTCCGGCGACGATGTCCGCGATCACTTTGCCCCAGATCACATCGCCATCGCCTTTGACGATGGCATGGGCGCCCCCTAATTCAAGCGCCTCTTCCGGATACAGCGTCGCGTGGATGCCGCCGTAGATCACGTACGCTCCGCGTTCGCGCGCCATGCGTCCCAGCTCCATGCCGCGAAGAGCGTTGCCTGTGTGTATGCCGATGCCGACCACATCTCCGGGATGAATCTGTTCCGGATTCAGTTGTTCGAGGGTCTCATCGGTGATGATCGGATCGCCGTATTTAGCGGGTGTAGCTGCAGCCAGGACGTACAGCCAACGGGGAGTGATAACGCCGATTCCAAATGAGGAATCGCTTGGGTTAATCAGGTGGACACGCATCAGTGGCAAGTCTCCTTCTGGCTGGCCCTTCCTCGACGAGCGGCTGAAGGGGATGCGGGAATACTCCGGAAGAAACCTTCCTACATTACCCAGATTATCAGAAAGGAGTCGATCTCCAAGCGAACATCAATTCTCCTGCCCGCAGAACCTCCGCGGCCGGCGAATTCTTGTATCGGAACCACGGTGCAACGATGGCAACCCAAATCTAGTGCGTGGCATCGCCGCCCCAGGAGTATTGCAGGCCGGAGCGAAATGTGAATGGCAGTGCAGGGTATCCGAACACCTGCTGAGAATGCTGGCTCAGCAGATTGTCCATCACCGTATAAGCCGATACGTGCCGGTTGACGTGGTAATTCGCGGTGAGGTTGATGTTCTGATATGCCGGAGCGAGATTGCGATTGGGCAGCAGCAGCGAAGGGCCGCCATCCGCGTCCGTCAGGAACGTGCTGTCATCCCGCCGCCCGACGAAACTTCCCGTCATCTGCGCGTACCAGCGCGGACGCGCATAGATGATCGCGTAATACCCGGAATGCGGCGCGCGCCGGAAGGGCCGCTGCCCCACCAGCGGGGAGTACGCGCCGATCGGAGTGTTCGGATAGTTCGGGTTAAAGGACGGATAGGAATTGTCGCTGGAAAAAGACTTCTGCACATTCGCGTTCAGCAAGGTGTAGCCGCCGCGCACGAACAGCCGGTCGGTCACGCGGTATTCGGCTCGCGTCTCAACGCCCTGCGCGCTGTAGCTCAGCGAGTTGATGTACGCACCGTAGGATGTGTTGGCGATAATCTGCTCCACGGCAGGAGGCACGCCGAGTGCCAGCAGCGCGGGTGCATCGACGAACTCAATTTGATTTGTAAATTGACTGTGATAGTAGCCGGCATGCAGCAACATGCGCGTGCCGAGCGCGTGCTGGTCGATGCCGCCTTCATACGTGCGCGTCTTTTGCGCCCCGACCGGCGTAATTCCATGCTCCGCGATCAGCTGTTGGCCGTCGGGCTGCGCCGCCAGTACGTCATAAATCGAGCCGCGCTGCTCGGCAATCGTCGGCTCCAGGATGCCCTGCGAATAGTTGAAGCGGATTTTCGTTCCGGAAAGAAGTCCCGCGGCCGCGGGTTTCGCCAGATAGTATGCGGCGCTGGCGTGGGGAGCCGGTTGGAATCCAAAGACAGAATATTTCGGCAGATCGGCTCCCGCGCTGTAGTAAAGCCGGTTGCTGAGGTTGCCGGAGGTCTGCACGATGTAATCGAAATTGCCGCGATGCGCCGATTGCGGAAAATAGTCGTAGGCTGTATACCCGCGTTCGGACTCGTATCGAAACGCGAACAGGGCCACCAGCTTATCGCTGGTTTTATAACTGCTTTGCCCGTAGAAGAAATCGCGGTTGGTCAAGGTCGAGCTGGTTCCCGGGAAAATATAGCTCGGACAACTGTAGAATGCCTGGCCGCTGGCACTGGTTCCGTTGGCACCGCGGATGGTAACCGGTGCCCCAAGATATTCCGGCTGACCGGGATTGGGAGGGGTGGAGTTATCGTAGCAATTGAAGTTATTGGGATTGTCCGTCAATATACCGACAGGCGCGGGATCCGTGTCGAGCAACCGCAGCCGCACCAGCCCATACTGCGCGATCATGTTCACTTTATCGCTCTGCTGGTTTTCGATCGTCGCGCTGCCGTACAGATCATGCTCTTTTAAGTACCGTACATCCGGAATCCCATAAAACAGAATGGCGTTCGGCTCCCCGGTGGATGCGGCAATTCTATGCAGCGTCGCGCGCAACTGCGTGTGCGGCGTAAGCGCATAGCCCAGGTTCGCGACAGAACTAACATTGTGAAAGGTGCTGTTGGGGTAACTGTTCGAAGTATCGATTCGCGCGAAATCTCCAAAATAGTCGAACGCGTTGTGTACGCCTCCCGCGGAAGCCTCCTGATGATAGGTGCCGAAGTTTCCCGCATCGATCGCATATTGCACCAGCGGCTTCGATGTTGTTCCGCGCGCGGTGGTCAGCGAGATCACGCCCGCTGACGCATCGGCTCCGTACAAAGCGCTGTCGGGCCCGCGATAAACTTCCTCCTGGCTGATTCCGTTCGCAGGCAGATTGGCGAAATTCACCGCCCCGCCGATGTCGTTCACTGGAATTCCATCCAGCAGCACATCGGTCGCGTTGGAATTTCCTCCTAACTCAAACAGCGAAGTGACCGCGCCGCGCTGCCCGGTTGTGGTAAATTGCAATCCGCCAACCAGCCGCAGCGTGTCCTGGATGTCGAGCACGTGGGGATAGAGCGAGGTATCGATCACCGTGGTCGAAGCGCCGGTTTGCGCTTCCGGCGTCGGCACGCCGTTCGCGGTAACCGTGACCTTCTGCTCCAGCTGTCCGAACTGGAGTGCCACGTCGACGAATGCCGTCTTCCCGATGGAAACGTACACTTCCGGGCTCTCCGTGACGTTGAAACCGGTCGCCACCACACGCACTCGATACCTTCCGGTCCTGTAGATCGGAACGGTGAATTGCCCCCGTCCATCAGTATGGCCATGCGTCGCCAGCATAAGCCCGTTGACGGTCAATATATCCACCCGCGCGTTGTATACCGCAGCGCCCAATGGATCGGTGACGGTTCCCGTCACGTTTGCCTGCCCCGCGGCTTGTGTTGCAGCTGCCAAGGCGGGGACCGGCAGAATGAGCGAGAAAGCAAGCACCGCAAAAGGGGTAGCGCAACGAAAAACAAGCCGGCAACGCCAGCGGACAAGTGATTTCCAAAAAGTCATAGATAAATCCCCTCGGATTTGTGGCCAAAGGCCGGGTGGCGTGAAGCCGGTCTCCTGACTTTGCGCATCTTCAAGCTTGGGGCGCCTTCCCAGACGAATCGTCCAGTGGCTGCGGAACTCGCTTGCCCTGCTCTCGCGCTTACAGTTACGGGGTAGTGGCGGAATCGAACCGCGCTTCCCGAACACTTCACGAATTGTGCAACGCATGCGCCTGCCGGTTCGTCGTGGCAAACGCCGGAACCACTCATCTTCAGCGCAGAAGAAGCGAGTGGCGATTCCAAAATCCTCAACCCGGGAATGCGCGCATTCGCCGCAAGTGGCAGCGAAGCGCGCGCCCCTTCGGTCCTCTCCTCGTGACCGAAAGACAGCGTAGAAGTGACCCTGGCCGGTCTCCTGACTTGCGCGTCCACGAGCTCGGGCATACCTTCCCAGACGTATCGGTCCAGTGGCTGCGTACCGCCCTGCCTTGCTCTCCGCGCTTACAGTTACGGGGTAGTGGCGGAATTGCACCGCGCTTCCCGACACCAGGGGCTATTCAGATATATATCGGGATCAAACGGGGGCGTCAAACTACCGGAGGGCAGATCGAATGCACACGGTCAGTTTCAACCAGGAAACACCGAGGCGCCCCAGGTCCCGCTACGGAGACCTGGGTTCATTGAGCGACGTTTCGCGCGAGACGCGTTTGCGATTCTTACTTCTTCATCCGGTGCGCAACGACCTGGCCCTTGACCTTGTCGTAAACGCCCTGCGGCAGAACGCCTTTGCTGACGAGCTGGTCTTTGGAGCTATAGGGGCGGTTGGCGATAATTCGCTTTGCATACACATCCCCAATGCCTTTCACCGCTTTCAACTGATCGGCGGAGGCAGTGTTGATGTCTACCTGGCCCGACGAAGACTGCATTGCCGACATCGACCCGGATTGCCCCGCGCCTGAAGCCGGAGAAAGCGCCCATGTCGTCGGCACGATAGAAAATGCGAGCGCCAGGCCGGCCGCGCATACTGCCCGAGTTAGTTGATTTCGAAGATTCATTGTTTCTTCCTCCGTGCAAATTTAGTAGGATGCAGCTCTTTACGCCGTACGGTAGTCGATCCTTGAGGCTCGAGTCAATTGCAATAAAAGACACCACTCCAGAGGTATCAAACCTCTGGAGTGGTGCGCGAAGCGGTACATTCCCGAACTATTTCGAGACGTTCAAGGTGGCGCTGACAGCCAGGACGTTGCTGCCGGAGTTGGTCTGCAGCGCTCCGACAGGCAACGTATTGATGAAGGTGCCCGCGGCCGGCGCGGTCACTTGCACCTTTACCGTACAGGAACCATAGGCCGGAATCGAGCCTCCGGACAAGGTCACCGTCGAGCCGCCAACACTCGCAATGAGCGCTCCGTTACATGTAGTTGTGGCAGTTCCAGCGACCACCACGCCTGCAGGCAGGTTGTCGGTGAAAGGTGCTGTGAGGGTGGACACCTTGTAGTTCGGGTTCCTCAAGGTGAGGGTAAGAGCCGCAGTCCCTTTGGCAACAATGTACGCGGGCGAAAAGTTGTTGAGCAAGGTAGGCGGTGGGACTGGAGCCAGCGGTGTGACAATCAGTGTCGCGCTCGCCGGCTGGACGCTGCCGCCACCGCCGGTCCGCAACGCTCCGACAGGAAGCGTGTTGATGTACGTGCATTGCGTCACGTTGGGGGCAGCCACGCAGGGCGCAGTCACCGGCACGCTTACCGTGCAAGTGCCATACGCCGGGATCGAGCCCGTCGACAAGGTCACGCTTGAGCTGCCCTGGTTGGCAAGCAGCGATCCGCCGCATGTGGTTGCTGCAGTTCCAGCCACCACCATGCCGCTTGGCATCTGGTCTGTCAGCGGCGCGGTGATGCTGGTTACTGTTCCCAAGGTGTTATACAACGTGATGGTTAGGGTGGAAGGCGTGCCGGCGACAACCTGGCCCGGGGCGAAGTTCTTCAGAACCTCAGGAGTGCCTGCGGTTGCTGACACGATCAATGTGGCATTGGCCGACGCTGAGTTGCTGCCAACGCTGGTCTGCAATGCGCCCACTGACAACAGGTTAACGAACGTACATTGATTTCCCTGGGCCCATAGCGGACGCAGCTTTGACCTGGACGGTGCGGGCGCGGCGCAGGATGCGGTCACGTTTACCGTGACCGTACACGAGCCGGCGGCCGGGATAACACCTCCCGTCAAGATGACACTCGAGCTACCCTTAATCGCGCTCAGCGTCCCGCCGCATGTAGTTACCCCGCCGCCGGAGACAGTCATACCACCGGGCAACGAATCTGTAAGCGGCGCAGTCAAATTGGCGGCGACCGAGTCAGAGTTGCTCAGCGTGATCGTAAGTGTCGAAACTCCGTTCGACGAAATAGTAGCTGGGTTGAATGCCTTGCCAAACGTCGGCGCAATAAGAGCCGGCGCATTGACTATTAGAGGTCGCGACTGCGGGAGATCCGTTGCTGCCATTGCCTGTTTGTAACGCACCGGCAGGCAACGTGTTGAAGTAGCTGCCGGGACCTGATGCGGTAACGTCTACAGTAACCGTGCAGGAGCCATCGGCGGGAATCGACCCTCCCGTCAAAGTAACGCTGGAGTCGCCCGCATTTGCTGTGAGCGTTCCGCCGCATGTATTGCTGGCGTTACCGGAAACGACCACGCCGTTTGGCAATGGATCTGTGAGCGGAGCAGTCAAGCTGGCGACTGCAGAGTCAGGGTTGTTCAAAGTGATGGTCAGCGTCGAAATCCCGCCCGAGAGGATGGTGGCCGGGCTGAACCCCTTATTGACAGTCGGCGGCGAATTCCCTGGTGCGTTGACAGTCAGAGTGGCGACAGCGGGAGCTGTATTGCCGCCGTTGCTGGTCTGCAATGCGCCGGACGCGATCGAGTTGATGAACGTGCCAGCGTTTGGCGAGGTCACTCCAACCGTCACGGTGCAGGAGCCATCGGCCGGGATCGACCCTCCCGTCAACGTCACCGTCGAGCTGCCCGAAACAGCGGTAATCGTGCCGCCGCATGTCGTGCTGCCTGCGCTTGAAATCACTACTCCGGTGGGCAAGGTGTCCGTCAGCGGAGCAGTCAGGCTGGCAGCATTGCCGTCAGTATTGCTCAATGTGATGGTCAGGGTCGAGTTTCCACCCGCAGCAATATTGTCTGAACTGAAGGACTTGTTCAGTGTGGGCGGGACAATCGTAGTCCCGCCGCAGGAGGAGACGGCGACGGTATTCGAATCCAGTGTTACTGCACCGTTTTGCGCCAGAGCTCTTCCTGACAAAATTGCGTTCGTGTTTAGGGTAATACTCGTGAGCGCGAGAATGTTTCCCACGAAGTCAGTGCGGGTACCCAGGGTCGCGGAGCTGCCGACCTGCCAAAAAACGTTGCAGGGTGAGGCGCCATTGACCAGCAGCACCCGTGAATCGCTGGCCGTGATCAGCGTACTTGCTATCTTGAAAATAAAGACGGCGTTGGGGTTTCCCTGAGCGTCAAGGGTGACCGTTCCCGTCAACCCGGCGGAGGATGCGAAACAATAGACGCCGGACACAAGGGTTAAACCACCGATGTCGGATGGCACTCCATAGGTCGTATTACATGCCTCGCCTGCCAAAACGTTATAGGCGGTCGTGTTATCGGCCTGCGCCTGCAAAGCCACTGCATCGGCTGGATAGGTTGCCCCACCTACTACAGTTCCAGGAGGAAACCCGGTTACCGCGGTTCCCGGACTTACACCCAGATCTCCGGTGATAACGCTGGGCCCGGTATTGGTCACCGTCGAGGCGCCGAGCACCGCGAAACTTTGTGCCGTGCCCAGCGATGGCGCCGTCTGCGCCGATGCTGAGTAGAACGTGGCCGCGCAAAAAAGCACGGTGGAGATGGCGATGAATCCAATTTTTGTCGCTTTACCTCTTAAGATTTGCAGTGCACTGGCGAAAGTCGCTTTCATGGTCGCGTCCTTTAGGAGCCAAAACTGTGGGCGTTCCCCCGGTTGGAGACAAGTGGGCCCTTCGCCCTTAACAGCCCAAAATCAGGCGTGAGGGGTCGAATGACGTCCCTGGTAACTTACTTGTCCTTATTAATGTCCTTCACAGTAGGAGGGTTACCGTGATCCTTGGTCGGGTGACGTCAAACTTGCGCGTCTCTGCATCAAAGGCAGTTTACGTAGCGAAGTTGGAGTACCCGATTTCGGCCGAATCAGTGGCCGCAGGCCGAATCAGTGGCCTGCTAGCTTTATATACGACCCAATCAATTCGTCTATTCGGAGTTTGATAGACAAGAGCCTTATTTTAGGTATAGACTCCTTCGATTCTTAACGACCGTCGACCAAGAGAACTTAAGTGGCGCGAACGTGGCTCCTGCGAGACGGGTGACTCGCCAAGTGGGAATTTTTGCGTTTAGAACATTTATCGAACTGACCTTCACTTCTATTCGGTCGATAGCCGTTACACGGATACTTGACACCACGCAATGTTCTTTTTATTCTCAATCCATGCCCTATAGCCCGCTCCATCGCCACCATCACCATCATCCTCACGTGGCGAACGTGTCAGCGGCGCATTCTGAGCAGACTTCTTAAGATCCAGAGCAAGTTCAGAACCTACAAGCCCGCTGATGCCAAACGCATCCAGCGGGCTTGCTTTTTCTAACCCAATTTTCTATGAGGACGATTCATAATGGCTGAGGAAAAACCCATAAAAGACACAATCGACTTTACGAAGCTCGACGGCCTTGTTCCCGGCGTGGTGCAGGATGCGGCGTCCGGTGAAATGTTGATGGTCGGTTTTCTGAACGAAGAAAGCTATCGGAAGACGCTGGAAAGCGGATTCGTCACATTCTGGAGCCGCACCCGCAAAAAGCTGTGGATGAAGGGCGAGAGCAGCGGCAATCGGCTGCGCATCGTCCAAGCATCGACGGACTGCGACAACGATACCCTGCTGTTCCGCGTCGCCGTCGAGGGCGACGGCCTGGTATGCCATGAGGGCACGGTCAGCTGCTTCACGAAAATCATTCCCATCCGCGCCGCCAATGAAAGCGAGACCAACGCATGAGCCAGAAACTTCGGCTTGGAATTCCCAAAGGAAGCCTGCAGGACGCAACCATCGCATTGTTTGAACGCGCGGGCTGGCGGATCTTCGCCAATGGTCGCTCCTACTTCCCCGGCGTCGACGACCCGGAAGTCGAATGCATGTTGATCCGCGCGCAGGAGATGGCGCGCTATGTCAATCATGGAGCGCTTGACGCGGGCCTCACCGGGAACGATTGGGTGACGGAAAGCGGCCTTGAGGTCGCGACGATCGCGAGTCTCACCTACTCCAAACAGAGCCGCCAGAAGGTCCGCTGGGTGCTCGCGGTTCCCGAGGATTCGCCGTATCAACGCGCCGAAGATCTCGCCAACAAGATCATCGCGACCGAACTGGTCGAGGCGACGAAGAAATATTTCGCCGGAAAAAATGTTCCCGTCCAGGTGGACTTTAGCTGGGGCGCGACTGAGGTAAAGCCTCCGGTACTGGCGGATGCCATCGTCGAAGTGACGGAGACCGGAAGCTCGTTGCGCGCCAATCGGCTGCGAATTCTTGAAACAGTTCTCGAAAGCGAAACGCAGCTGATCGCGAACACCACCGCGTGCCGCGATCCATGGAAGAAGCAGAAGATTGAAAACATCGCGTTGATGCTGCAGGGCGCCATCGCCGCGCAGGGGCAGGTGGGGCTGATGATGAACGTTCGCGCGGCTGATCTGCCGACAATATTGGGAGTCTTGCCGGCCCTGAATTCTCCCACCGTCTCAACCCTCAGCGATTCCACGTGGGTCGCCGTGAACACCATCCTCGAAGAACGGTCGGTACGCGATGTAATTCCGCGGCTGAAGGCCGTCGGAGCGACCGGAATCGTCGAGTACCCCCTAAATAAGATCGTTCTCTAAAGGAAGCGTTTCCTCGCCGACCATGAAGCTGATACGCACCTACGGAAAAGACGCGAAACAGGCGGAGCGCGTGTTGCGCCAGATCGAAGCCCGGTCCGGCGCGGCAACCTCGCGGCTGGAACCCGGCGTGAAGCGCATCATTGCCGCGATCCGGCGCGACGGAGATGGCGCGCTGCGCGGCTACGCGGAACGCCTGGATGGTCTCGCCCCGAGCTCGGCGATGATGGTGACTCGCGAGGAAATGGCAGCGGCGTGGGAGCAGACTCCCGGGCAATTACGCAAGGCGATGCAGACTGCCGCGGCGAACATCCGCCGCTTTGCGCGCTGGCAGATGCCCAGATCCTGGGTCCGGAAAACCGGCGGAGTTGAGCTCGGCCAGCGATGTCTGCCGCTCGCATCGGTCGGCTGCTACGTTCCAGGCGGCCGATATCCCCTTCCTTCCACTTTGTTGATGACCACGATTCCGGCGCAGGTGGCAGGGGTCGAGCGTATCGTCGTCGTCTCTCCGCGTCCGGCAAAGGAAACACTCGCTGCCGCGCATCTGGCAGGCGTGAAGGAGTTCTATCGCGTTGGAGGCGCGCAGGCCATCGCGGCGCTCGCCTATGGCTCGCCAACCATAGCGCGTGTCGATAAGATCGTCGGCCCGGGCAACCTCTATGTCACCACCGCCAAAAAACTGGTCGCCTTCGATTGCGGTATCGATATGCTCGCCGGCCCGACAGAAATCGTCGTCGCCAGCGAAAGCGGAAATCCGCAATGGATCGCGTCCGACCTCGTCGCGCAGTCAGAACACGATCCGGAAACCCTGGCGATTCTGGTCACCAGCAATGCCTCCCTGGCGAGTGCGACCGCCAGGGAGGTGAAAACACAATCTGCTGAAAACAAGATTGCACGGCAAGCGCTTCAAAAGAGCGGCTTTATTTTCCTAACGAAAGACGCTAAAGGCACAGAGACAGTTACAAATAGACTCGCCGCAGAACATTTGACCATCGACAGTGAAAAGGATCTGGCATGGGTGCGTCACGCGGGGTCGGTCTTTATCGGCTCACAGACTCCGCAAAGCATGGGCGATTATATTTCCGGACCGAATCACGTGCTGCCGACTGGGCGCATCGCAAAAATTCGCGGTGGTCTGAGTGTGTATGACTTTCTTCGCGTCGTGACCACGCAGGAATACACGGCCGCCGGACTTGCGCAGCTGGGCCCCCATGCCGCGCGACTTGCGGAGGCCGAAGGCCTGGTCGGCCACGCGGCCTCCGTTCGCATCCGCCTCAGCGGAGCAAGCCGATGAACACCTTTCCGGCGCTCGGAAAATTGCGTCCGCGGGACGCCGTAGAGCGGATGCATGAATACCATCCTCCGCTCGCGGGACGAGAGGGCCTGCGCCTCGACTTCAACGAGAACACCCTTGCCCCTTCCCCGCGCGTGCAGGCGGTGCTCGCAAATATATCTGCGGACACCCTGACAAAATATCCGGAACGTGGGCATGTTGAACGCATTGTCGCGAAACATTTTGACCTCGCTTCCGAATCTGTTCTGTTGACGAATGGTGTTGACGAGGCTATCCATCTCGTTTGTGAAACGTATCTGGAACCCGAGGATGAGGTCATCGTCGTCACGCCAACATTTTCGATGTATGCGCTTTACGCAGAGGCCACTGGCGCGACGGTCCGGTCGATCCAGGCCGACAATCACCTGCAATTTCCATATGAACAGGTTCGCGCCGCAATTCGTCCCGGCACCCGACTCATCATGGCTGCGTCGCCGAATAACCCAACCGGAGCCGTCATTGAATCCAGATACCTGCTGGAGCTGGCGGCGTCCACTCCCCAGGCAGCACTGCTGGTCGACGAAGCCTATTACCACTTTCACGGCGAGTCGGTGCTAAAGGACACCAGTACTGTTACAAATCTGTTTGTCGCTCGCACGTTCTCAAAAGCCTATGGTCTCGCCGGGCTGAGGATTGGCCTTCTCACCGGCCATCCGGATGCGATGCGCTTCGTGCGCAAGGTGAGTTCACCCTACAACGTCAACTCCATCGCACTGGAATGCCTGCCGACGGCGCTCGCCGACGAAGCCTATATCGAATGGTATGCGGACCAGGTCCTGCAAAGCCGACTCCTCGCCGAGCAAGCGCTCGTCCGATTGGGCGTACCCTATTGGCCGAGTCATGCGAACTTTATTTTGATGAACATCGGCTCGCAGCACAAAGCCTTCGTCGCGGCTATGCGCAGGCAGAACGTGCTGGTTCGCGACCGCAGCGCCGACCCCGGTTGCGACGGATGCGTGCGCATCACAATGGGAACCATCGAGCAGACACAGCGAGGAATGGAAGCGCTTGAGACTACCTTGAAGGAGATCGCATGGCGAGCCGAAAGTTAGCACGACGCTCCGCAACGCTCCAGCGAAATACGAACGAGACGAAAATTGACCTGAAGCTCACCATAGAGGGCCAGGGCCGATACAAGGTACAGACCGGCATACGATTTTTCGATCACATGTTGGAGTTGTTCGCGCGCCATGGCGGTTTCGATCTGGCGCTGGTCTGCGAGGGGGATCTTGACGTCGACCAGCACCATACGGTGGAAGATATCGGCATCGCGCTGGGCGAAGCATTCAGCCAGGCTCTTGGTGACAAAAAAGGCATTCTGCGCGCCGGTTATTTCTTGATGCCGATGGACGAAACACTCGCAGCTGCCGCCATCGACCTGAGTGGACGCGCATCCTGCGTGATCGATGCCAAGGTGCGGGTGCGCCTCGTAGGCGATCTTCAGACTGAACTGCTGCCGGACTTTTTTGAAGGTTTTGCGCGCGGAGCACGGGCCAATGTCCACTTGAACGTTCTATACGGGCGCTCTAACCACCACAAGATCGAAGCTATCTTCAAGGCATTTGCGCGCGCCCTGCGCTTTGCCTGCTCTCGCGATCTGCAGTTGCGGAGCATGTTGCCGAGCACCAAGGGATTACTCTGATGGGACGCACCCTGTGAGCCAGCCGAAAATAGTCATCATCGATTACCAAGCGGGAAATCTGAACTCCGTATGCAAAGCATTCCGCGCGATCGGGGCAGAGGTACACGTAGCAACGGAACCGGATGAACTGCTGAGCGCCGATCGCATCGTGCTGCCGGGCGTTGGCCACTTCTCTTCCACGGAATGTCTCCTGACCCGGGGAATTGGAGAAGCACTGCGGGAGCGAGTCGCAGATGGCGTTCCGTTCCTGGGTATTTGCGTTGGCCTGCAGTGGTTGTTTGCCGGAAGCACCGAAGCTCCAAAGACTCCTGGCCTTGGCATTTTTCCCGCAATGTGCGATCGCTTTCCTCAAAACGTAAAGTCTCCCCACGTCGGGTGGAATTCGCTCGAATTGGCCGGCGAGTCCCGCCTGTTGGCGAATCTTCCGCTGTCCCCGTATGTATATTTCACACATTCCTATCGCGCGGGAAAGGTAAATGCCACAACAGCTGTTACGAATTACGGCGGAGAATTTTCGGCGGTCATCGAGGATGGCAACTGGATGGCGGTGCAGTTCCATCCGGAGAAGTCAGGCGCGGTGGGGCGGCAAATTCTAGAAAATTTTATGCAGGTTAAACCGTGCTGACCCGCAGAATCATCGCATGTCTCGACGTTTCCGCCGGTCGCGTAGTCAAGGGCGTCCAGTTTGTCGACCTGATCGATGCCGGCGATCCCGCCGCACTGGCTCTGCGCCACGCCGACGGTGGAGCGGACGAGATCGTGTTCCTCGACATCACGGCTACGCATGAGAAACGAGCGTTGCTGCTGGACGCGGTGCGCAGGGCCGCCGAGAAAATATTCATTCCGCTGACGGTAGGCGGCGGCATACGTTCGCTCGACGATGCAATGCTGGTATTTGACGCTGGAGCGGACAAGGTCAGCATTAACTCCGCGGCCCTGGGTCGGCCAGACCTCATCACCGAAATCGGATCGCGCTTCGGTGCCCAGGCGGTGGTGGTCGCTGTGGACTGCCGAAGAAATTCAACCCCTCCCGAAACCGCCGAGGTTTACTCCAGCGGGGGCCGCAACGCCACTGGGCGCAACGTAGTCGATTGGGCCAAAGAAGCCGAAGCACGAGGCGCTGGAGAAATTCTGCTGACTTCCATGGACTCCGACGGCACACGCGCCGGTTTCGATTGCGATCTGACTGCTGCTGTCAGTAGCGCGATTCAGATCCCCGTGATCGCTTCCGGCGGCGCCGGCAACGTGGAGCACTTTAATGAAGTTTTCACCCGCGGACGGGCGGATGCTGCGCTCGCCGCAAGCATTTTTCATTTTGGAGTAGCGGATGCCCGCAGCTTGAAACGGGAATTGGCAGCTTTCGGGATACCAATGCGCTTGCCCTGCTGAGATGTTGCCGCTCATACTGAAAGTGTGGAGATAAATTTGAGGCCTGAATGCTGATACCTTCCATCGACCTGATGGGCGGCCGTATTGTGCAACTGGTACAAGGGGAAGACCTTGCGCTCGGGTTTGACGATTTCGATTATTGGATCGAGCGCTTCGCCTTGTATCCTCTGGTCCAATTGATCGACCTGGACGCCGCCAAGCGAGAGGGGGAGAACCGGCGCCTCATCAAGACCATCGTTCGACGTTTGCCATGCCAAGTTGGCGGTGGAATTCGCACCATCAGTGACGCGCGCCATCTGCTCGACATGGGCGCTCAACGCGTGATCTTCGGCTCATCTTTATTTCAGAGCGATGTCGCGCCCCAGGAAATCGATCCGGCAGGCAACGTTTCGAGCCTCGTACGGCGTGAATTCGCGGAAGGACTTGCCGATTCTCTCGGTCTCGATCAGCTGGTTTTCAGTGTCGACACAAAGGATGAAAGGGTCGCGGTCCGAGGCTGGAGGGAGCAGATCGAACTGCTCCCCGAAGATGCGATGCGGGCGCTCGAGCCCTTCTGTGGAGCCTTTCTATATACGCACGTCGATACCGAGGGGACCATGTCTGGATTTCCCATCGAGGTCGCTCGCAAGCTTCGCCGGCAGACTGAACGCCAATTAATCGTCGCCGGGGGCATTCGTTCCCAGCTTGAGATCGACGAACTGGATGCCATGCGGGTGGATGCCGTGGCCGGAATGGCAATTTACACCGGGGCGATGCATGCGTAGCACTTAAACGGATTGCGTCACTGCGTTAGCGAACCGAGCGACTCCCCAATACGCGAATAAAACTCAGCCACGCCGCGGATTCCTATATTGATGCGATACAGCCCCCCGGCAGTTTCGCCATTTTCATTCGGGTCGTCGCCACCGGCGGTGGTGACATAGATATCTGTATAGTCGGGCCCACCGAACGTGAGACTCGACACTTTCTTTGCCGGAAACCGTATGCGGCCGTCCTCGATCCCTTCGGGGCAGTATCGGACTACGCAGTTTCCGTCCCACTGCGCCGACCACAAAAATCCTTCGGCATCGATCGTCATGCCATCCGGAAACCCGTCCTGCTCCCGGGTTTTCACGAATAAACGCTGATTGGCCAAAGATCCGGTTTGCGCGTCGTAATCGAACACGTAAATCTCCAACGCAAACGAATCGGCATAGTACATCCGTCGACGATCCAGCGAAAACGCCATGCCATTTGAGCAGCGAATCCCTTCGAGCATAGTGGT
Organism: uncultured Acidobacteriota bacterium; assembly: GCA_963744615.1. Lineage (GTDB taxonomy): Bacteria > Acidobacteriota > Terriglobia > Terriglobales > Acidobacteriaceae > JAKAAZ01. The sequence continues at coordinate 682,321 of CAVUUE010000001.1, read as the reverse complement.
CAGGCTTCCATCGAGGTTAAGCCGATACAGGCGACCGGGTTGCGAGGGTGTGGCCATGGTGCCGCAAAACACACGACCCAATGGGTCGGCCAGCACATCATTGAAGCGAGATTCCTTCTCCTGCGAAATCTCGGAAACAATTGTGGTCAGCTTCCCGTTCGACAATCGTCGAACCGCCCCGCCCGCCATGAACAACAGCAGCGCTCCGTCGGATTCAATCGTGAATCCGCCGATCACATCTCCCTCATGGAAAAGTTCGTGGGCGTTGGCGGTGGGATCGTAACGAAAGATGCGGCCGTTCGGAATATCGCACCAGTACAGAGCATTGTCGAACGGATTCCACAGCGGATTCTCGCCAGTGTGGCATTTATAGTTTGCAATCAGTTCCGGCGCGCAGGCGGTGAGATGCGCAATACTTCTCGTCATGGTTCCCAATCTTTCCGTGTGATTCGCTGTGACGCGTAAACTATCCTAAACCAAAGTTGAGTTGACGCCCAGGCAGACTCCATCTGCTACGATGCAAGGAAAAGATCAAGAGGCTCAATGGACTTCGAAAAGCTGAAGACATTTCTCGAAGTATGTCAGCAGGGTAGTTTTTCTCGCGCGGCAGAAAAGCTGCGCGTTACGCAGCCTGCGATTTCAGCGCAGATCCGCTCGCTTGAAAAAGAAGTAGGCGCCACCTTGTTCGATCGTAAATCCGGTAAGGTCAGCACCACTGCGGCCGGGCGCGTGTTTGAGCCATTCGCCGAGCACTGTCTCCAGTGTTACAGCCACATCGTAATGACAGTAGCAGACCTGCACAGATCACCGCGCGGAGCTATCTCCATCAGCGCCAATGAAACTACCTGCCTCTATGTGTTCCCCAGGATTTTCGCGCAGTTCAAAAAACAGTGTCCACGAGTTGGGCTGGGAATCGTTCGCGCCGAGCGCGCCCGCACATTGGAAGCAGTTCTCAAACGACAGGTTGACTTCGGTGTGATATCTCTGCCGTTGAAAGACCCGCGGATCACCGTGAACCTGGTCCATAAGGATGAATTAGTGCTGGTGGTTCAACCTACCCACCCATTGTCGCAGCGGGAAACCATCAAGGTGGATGACCTGGTTCAGTATCCTCTACTGCTACCCAAACAGGGTAGGCAGCGAGAGCAGATCGATGGAATCTTCCAGATGCACGACTTCCAGCCAAAACTGGCCATGGAAGTTGACTCCGGAGAACTGCTGAAACGCTTGATAATCGCCGGCTTGGGCGTCGGATTTCTCCCGCGCATCAACGTGGCCGAAGACGAACGCGCCAAGCAGCTCGCCACGGTGCGAATCGAAGGAATTCGCCTCGCAAGAGACCTGGCGTTGATCTTCCATAAAGACAATGTGTTGACGCGGGCAGCCCAGACGTTTCTCGAGATTGCAACTGCCGGACGACGGCTGCCGGAAGCAGACTGATCGGATCAAAGTCGGTTGATTCCGATCGATCAATCTGCATCGAGGCGCTTAGTTATAACGAAGAGATCCTAAAGAGCTGAATCTCCACGCTCCTGGTTGCGAATTCGTATTGCATCTTCGGCTTTATACAGGAATATTTTTCCATCCCCTATAACTCCCGTTGAGGCCGCCTTGATAATCGCATCCACAACTGCACTTACGCGGATGTCCGGCACCACCAGCTCAACGCGAATCTTTGGAATGAGTCCCACTTCGTATTCCTTGCCGCGATAGGTCTCGGTATGGCCTTTCTGCCGCCCATGACCTCGCGCTTCGGAAACAGTCATACCTTCGACGCCAATTTCAACCAAGGCATCCTTTACAGCATCGAATCGATTCGGCCTGACAATCGCTTCTATCTTTGTCATCATCCCTCGCGTTGATTCATGTTGAAGTTCGTCAAAGGAACTCGTTCTTATGAACTATGGTTTCGCGGCTGAAATTTACCCGCTCGAATATCGCGGTAATGCTCGCGGTTTCGCGCTAGCTCGCATTCATCGGCCTGACTCGTTGGAACTCACTCCCGCCGGGGATCCCAGGGATGTGATCACATACTCCGGATAAGCGGAAATCCCATGCTCGTGCAGGTCCAGCCCGTATAGCTCACCCTCTTTCGAGACGCGCAGTGTCCCCGTCAGGTTCACTACATACATCACCAGCATCGCCACGGCGAAAGTAGAAACGGTGATGATCGCGCTTCCTATGAATTGGGCCTTTAACAGGCTGGTTCCACCACCATAGAACAGGCCGGTCAGCGCTGCGGAATTGTCTGCGCCAGTTGGTCCTGTAGCGCCATACTTTCCGACCGCAAACAATCCAAGAGACAAGGTACCCCAGATGCCGCAGAATCCGTGGACAGGAACTGCCCCAATCGGATCATCGATACGAAACCATTCCAGCAGCTCGACTCCCAGCACCACCAACACACCTGCAACTCCACCCAGAATAATTGCACCGGTTGGACTTACCCAATAGCAGGGACATGTAATTGCCACTAACCCGGCGAGGAATCCATTGATAGTGAAGCTTACGTCCCATTTCTTGCTGAAGATATACGCATAGAACATTGCCGTGAGCCCCGCTGCACACGCTGCCAAAGTGGTGTTCGCAGAGATGCGGCCGATGCCCTCGAAGTCCATGGCAGACAAAGTACTGCCAGGATTGAATCCATACCATCCAAACCACAGCAACAGTCCGCCTGCAGCTGCGATCGTTAGATCGTGCGGCATCATGGGGCCGCCACCATCACGTTTAAATTTGCGGCCGAGGCGTGGCCCCAGAACGATGGAGCCGGCAAGAGCGATCATGCCGCCAATCGTATGGACGACTGTTGACCCCGCGAAATCGTGAAAGCTTTGCCCAAGTGCCGGCATGAAGTGGCCAGGCGCACCCATGAGTGCGAGGAAGCCGTCTGGCCCCCATGCCCAGTGGCCAATGATTGGATAGATGAATCCAGAGACCGCAACGCTGTAAAGCAGATCGCCAAGGAAGCCCGTGCGCCCGATCATGGCGCCCGATGTGATCGTCGAGCAGGTGTCAGCAAAGGCAAACTGGAAAACCCAGAATGCAAGAAAGGCTACGCCCGTACCTTCATAAGTGACCGGAGCGTCTTTGAGGAAGAACCAGTGATATCCGATGAAGCCGTTGCCGTGACTGAACATGAATGCAAAGCCGATTGCATAGAAGAGAATGCCGCAGAGGCAAGTGTCGACGATACATTCCATCAATACATTGACCGTCTCACGCGAACGGCAGAAGCCCGCCTCCAGCATGGTGAAGCCGACCTGCATCCCGAAAACAAGAAAGGCGGCAATCAACGTCCAGGCGGTATTCAGTGGGTTCACGACATCCGACGCCTTTATTCCCGGAGCATCCGCAGCGAAAACATGGGCAAAGCAAAGCTGAGAAATAACGCGTATGGCCAGCAGGACCGCTGCTATACCCGCGATCTTCCCCGCGAACAGCAATGCTCCAAACCGGCGCCATTCAGGCTCCTTCAACCGTGTGACAAGGCGGGACATCTTCTGCGTCATTGTGAGCTTCGTCTCACGATAAAAAGTCTGATGCATTCAGTAACTCCTCGGCTGAAATGATCGTGCGGGTTGGAATGTGTGTATCGGGCCGACAAATACTCCAATTGGCCGCAAATTGGCTGTCGAACCGATCCGGAAAGTATGCTTCGTAGGTGTAACCTACACAACCTTCCGCACGGGTTACAAGGAAGATCGGGCAAGTCAATATTATTTATGGTGGCTATAACGTTTTTGCGCGGGCCGGACGGCTGAAATTACCAGAAGTTATACCGCATATTATTTTCTGCGTCATTCTTCGGATATTGGTTTTTTCAAGTGGTTCAATTGGCAATGCGTGCTATACACACAGAATGCTTCGCCGGATCTGCCTGCGATCGGCAGCTATGACGGCATGCCATGCTCACGCTTAGAGAACTAGCGTGGCTTACTTACACTTACAACTTCTTCGAATGGAAGGAACACACCGTCAATGCTGATAGGATTACGCGCCCTGGTTCTTGTTATAGTGACTTTCCTGGCCCTGCCCGGCAAAGCCCGTGCAAGCGGGATCGGCCAACCGCAAGAATCTGCCCTGGCTTCGACTCCCACGCCTGCACCCGCGCCCGCTGACGCTGCGCCGTTAGGCTCGCCAGCCATGGTCGGACCGCTTACCGCTGGATCGCCAATCATGTTCGATGCAGGTCCGTTCGGGAAACTGGCGGTGAATGGAATCCTGAGCGGCTTCGGCATCTGGCAGAACAATCCAGCGGCCACGGACCAAGGAGCGCTGGCGGACATCAGCAATGGACAGGTATATCTGCAAAAGCCCACTGGCGTAATTCAGTTTTACTTGCAGGCAGGCGCCTACAATTTTCCTTCTCTAGGAACACCGATCCTATCGACAGCAGATATTATCTCTGGCTTTTACGGACCTTTGCCAGTTGCATATCTGAAAGTAGCGCCAAACGCATCCTTCTCCCTCATGGCTGGAAAGCTTCCGAGCCTGTTTGGAGCGGAGTATACGTTCAGTTTCGAAAATGCAAATGTCGAACGTGGATTGTTGTGGAACCAGGAAAATGCAATAACTCATGGCGTGCAGGTGAACTACACGAAAAAGAAGCTGAGTGCCTCCCTGGCCTGGGACGACGGGTTTTATTCCAATCGCTGGAACTGGCTGACCGGGGCCCTGACTTACACCTTCAACGCGGCTAACAGCCTGGAATTTGTAGGTGGAGGAAACGTTGGACAAACCGGCTACTCCACACTATCTACACCGGCCGCACAGAATAATAGCTCCATCTACAATGTCATCTATACCCACACCGGCAAAAACTGGATGATTGAGCCATATTTCCAATACACCCACGTGCCAACCTATCTCCAGATCGGCATAAGTCAAACGACGTCTGGTCAGGGAGAAGCCATCCTAGGCGATTACACACTGCCACATCACATGTCCGTGGCAGGCAGGTTGGAATACATGTCCACCACCGGAAGTCTCAGCGACGGATCTGCCAATCTTCTCTATGGACCCGGCAGCAATGCGGGTTCGGTGACAATTACGCCCACCTACCAGAACAAGGCATTCTTTACCCGCGGAGAAGTTTCCTTCGTGCACGCCGGAAGCTCGAGTGCCGGAGCCGCGTTCGGAAAAAACGGCACGGATACTTCGCAGGTTCGCGGTCTGCTTGAAGCAGGCTTCTTGTTTTAGAGCAGAATCGTCCTGGAAGGAAGATTCTTCTGGTGCCCCACGTCTCGGCCTGAGACGCGGGGCACCAGAAACTTGCGCGCGCTATTTTGCCGACGCAGCCGCCAGGCGACGATCGCCCGTTTTCCTGGCTGACTCCAGATAGCGGTCGACGGCAGCAGCAGCCTTGCGGCCCTCGGAGATCGCCCACACAACCAAAGATTGTCCGCGTCGCAGATCTCCCGCCGCAAAAACTCCTTCGACAGAGGTCATATAGTTCTCATCCGCCGCGACATTGCCTCTGCCATCGAGCTTGACTCCAAGTTTCTCAATCATGCCGCCCCGAACAGGCCCCAGAAATCCCATCGCGAGCAGCACCAGATCGGCCTCCAGGACAAACTCTCCGCCGGCATCAGGAACAAACTTCGGCGGAGCGCCAACACGAACTCCATGCAACTGCTTCACGTTGCCATGTTCGTCGCCGGTAAATCTAGTCGTGGCTACACTCCAGTTGCGATTTCCGCCTTCTTCATGCGCGCCCTCGGTCCGCAATTGCATCGGCCACAATGGCCAGGGCGTCAGCGGAGAACGCTCATTCGGCGGGGTTGGCATAATTTCAAACTGCTCGACTGACGCGGCCTTCTGGCGATGGCATGTTCCCAGGCAATCCGCGCCCGTATCGCCGCCGCCGATGATGATGACGCGTTTGCCTTCGGCGCTGATAACAGCAGATTCCGCAATGGTGTCGCCCTCGCACAGCCGATTCTGCTGTGGCAGAAACTCCATCGCATAGTAGATGCCCTTCAATTCCCTGCCTGGAACGACCAGGTCGCGCGGCTGTTCCGCACCGCCTGCTAAGACGAGCGCGTCGAACTCGTGCTGAAGATCTTCTACCGGAACGTTCTGACCGACGTGCGCGTTGGTCACGAAAACTACACCCTCAGCCTGCATCTGCTCCAGACGACGGTCCAGAATCGTTTTCTCCAGCTTGAAATTGGGGATTCCATAACGCAGGAGCCCCCCGATTCGGTCGGCCTTTTCAAAGACTGTGACCTCGTGGCCCGCGCGCCGCAACTGCTGTGCCGCCGCCAATCCGGCCGGACCGGAGCCCACGACGGCGACCCGCTTGCCGGTCAGGAACGACGGTGGCTCCGGCTGTACCCATCCTTCTTCATAGGCGTGTTCGATGATATTTTTTTCGATCAATTTGATCGCGACCGGCGGAGCATTAATGCCCAACACGCAGGCAGCCTCGCAAGGCGCTGGGCAAATTCTTCCGGTGAACTCTGGAAAATTATTGGTCGCGTGCAGACGACGAATCGCCTCTCTCCAACGGCCTCGATACACGAGATCGTTCCAGTCGGGAATGATATTGTTCACCGGGCAGCCGGTGTGGCAGAATGGCACGCCGCAATCCATGCAGCGCGCGGCCTGTTCCTGCTGCTTCTCTTCGGGAAAGGCGCGATAAATTTCGAACCAGTCGTTGACGCGTTCGGACACGGGCCGACGCTCCGGCAACTCGCGCGAATATTGCATGAATCCCGTCGATTTACCCATGCTGCACCTGCCCGAATGTGGTGAGTGAAGTGGTTTCCGCCGAGGAAGCCTGCACTGTCCGGCGTTCGCGCAGTACCCGCTTGTACTCGTGCGGAAACACCTTGACGAACCGCGACAGGCTCTCTCTCCAATTGTCGAGAATCCAGCCGGCGCGCGGGCTACCGGTCAAATCGCGGTGCCGTGTAATCAGCGCCCGAAGAGTGAAGATGTCCTGAGTCTCGTTCAAAGGCTCCAGATCCACCGAGGCCTGGTTGCAGCGTTTCTGAATGAACGAGCCGCCCTCATCGAACACATAGGCGATGCCGCCGCTCATTCCAGCGGCAAAGTTGCGACCGCATGAGCCGAGCACCACTACGATGCCGTTCGTCATGTATTCGCAGCAGTGATCGCCCACGCCTTCGACCACTGCGGTGGCTCCGGAATTTCTGACCGCGAAACGCTCGCCGGCCATTCCATTCAGAAAGACCTCGCCGCTGGTCGCACCATAAAGAACGACGTTACCCGCCAGAATACTTTCCTCCGGCAAAAAGCTTGAATTGCGCGGCGGATAGATGACGATCCTGCCGCCGGAAAGGCCTTTTCCCACGTAGTCGTTCGCCTCGCCTTCCAACGTGAGCGTGACGCCAGTCGGAAGAAATGCCCCAAAACTTTGACCCGCGGAGCCTTTAAAGCTGAACCGGATCGTTCCATCGGGAAGTCCTGCAGAGCCATAACGCCGGACGACTTCTCCACCCAGCATCGCGCCCACAGTGCGGTGGATGTTGCGGATCGGCAGCGAAGCTTGAACAGCTTGGCCGTTCTCAAGCGCCGGCCGGGCGAGTTCCAGCAGTTGATGATCGAGGGCCTGCTCCAGGCCGTGGTCTTGCGATTGCGTGCAGTGCCGCGCAACCCGTGCAGGCATTTCGGGACTGTACAAAATGGAAGCCAGGTCGACGCCGCTCGCCTTCCAATGATCAATCGCCGGACGGGTGTCGAGCTTGTCGACGCGGCCAACCATCTCATCGACCGTGCGGAAGCCGAGCTTCGCCATATACTCGCGAACCTGATCCGCGATAAAGAAAAGGAAATTGATGACGTGCTCCGGCTCGCCCTGGAAGCGCTTGCGAAGCTCCGGATCCTGCGTTGCAATTCCAACCGGGCATGTGTTCAGGTGGCACTTGCGAATCATGATGCAACCCATCGTGATTAGCGGCGTCGTCGCGAAACCAAACTCCTCCGCGCCCAGCAATGCGGCGATCACGACGTCTCGCCCGGTCTGCAGCTTGCCATCGGTCTGCACGCGAATGCGACTGCGCAAATCGTTCAGCAGCAGAACCTGCTGCGTTTCCGCAAGGCCCAGTTCCCAGGGAAGCCCCGCGTGTTTGATCGAACTCAGCGGCGACGCGCCCGTTCCACCGCTGTCTCCACTGATCAGCACAACATCGGCGTGTGCCTTGGAAACACCAGCCGCAACCGTCCCAACGCCCACCTCGGCAACCAGCTTCACTGCGATACGCGCGCGCGGATTGACGTTCTTCAAGTCGTAGATCAACTGCGCCAGATCTTCGATCGAATAAATGTCGTGGTGCGGAGGAGGAGAAATGAGGCCGACGCCGGGGATCGAATGACGTATGCGCGCGATGTTCTCGTCCACTTTATGGCCTGGCAGCTGGCCGCCCTCGCCTGGCTTCGCACCCTGCGCCATCTTGATCTGCAACTCATCGGCGTTGATCAGATAATTCGTCGTTACGCCGAAGCGGCCGGAGGCGACCTGCTTCACCGCGCTCCGACGCGAATCGCCATTTGCATCGGCGGTAAAGCGTGCTTCATCTTCCCCGCCTTCCCCGGTATTCGATTTGCCGCCGATGCGATTCATCGCTATCGCAAGCGTCTCGTGCGCTTCCTGGCTGATCGAACCGAAGGACATTGCGCCCGTGGTGAAACGCTTGACGATTTCCTTCGCCGGTTCCACTTCATCGAGCGGGATCGGGGTGTTCGACTCCTTGATCTGCATCAGGCTGCGGAGTGTGCACAAGCTGCGGCTCTGGTCGTCAATCAGGTCGGTGTATTCCTTAAAAGTTTTCGCGTCTCCGCTGCGCACCGCGTGCTGCAACTTGCTGATCGTCAGCGGATTCAGCAAGTGGTATTCACCCTCCGTGCGGTAGTGATACGTTCCGCCCACCGCGAGATCAGCCTGCGAATCGCTCAAGGGCGCGAACGCATATTCATGCTTCATCTGCGCTTCCCGCGCCAGCACGCCAAGTCCGATGCCTTCAATCCGCGATGCAGTCCCTTTGAAATACGCGTTGATCAGATCTTCGCTGAGCCCAACCGCTTCGAAAACCTGCGCGCCGCGGTAGCTCTGCAGCGTGGAGATGCCCATCTTCGAGAACGTCTTCAGCAGTCCCTTGTTAATCGCCTTAATAAAGTTCTTTACAGCGGAATCCGGTGTCACTCCGCTCGCCAGATACCCGCGATGCGCCAGGTCGCGCAGGGATTCCATCGCTAAATAGGGATTGATGGCGCTGGCCCCGAAGCCGATGAGCAGCGCAAAATGCATCACCTCCCGAGGCTCGCCAGATTCCATGATCAAAGCCACCTGCGTCCGTGTCTCCTCGCGCACCAGCAGGTTGTGCACCGCGGCCAAGGCCAGCAGGCTGGGGATCGGCGCATATTCCGCATCCACCCCGCGGTCAGAAAGAATCAGCAGCGTATAGCCGGAGCGTACTGCCAGCGATGCACGCTGGCACAGCTCGTCCAGCGCGCGCTTTAAACCCGCCTCGCCGTCCCTCGCGCGAAACAGCGCCGGTAGGGTAGTCGCCAGCAAATCGCCGGTTGAAACCCGGCGCAATTTTTCCAGTTCTCGATTGCTCAGGATTGCGTGCGGCAGCTTCAGCGTGTGGCAATTCAGCGGCGTTTCTTCCAGGATGTTCCGCTCACTGCCGATGTAACTGATCAGCGACATCACCATGTCTTCGCGAATCGGATCGATCGGCGGATTCGTGACCTGCGCAAACAGCTGCTTGAAATAATTGAACAACATCTGCGGACGGTCCGAAAGACACGCCAGCGGAGTGTCCGTGCCCATCGAACCGACAGGCTCTTCCCCCCTGCTCGCCATCGGCTCCATAATCATCTTCAAGTCTTCTTCGGAGTAGCCAAAGGCGCGCTGGCGGCGCAGCATGGTGTCGTGGTTCGAGCCGTACACGCGCGAAGGCTCCGGCAAGTGGTCCAGCGTAATCTGGTTTGCCTTCAGCCAGTCGCCGTACGGTTGGCGCGCGGCCAGATCCTTCTTGATCTCCTTATCGGAAATGATGCGCTGCTGCACCGTGTCCACCAAAAACATTTTTCCCGGTTGCAGGCGGCCCTTCTTTTTTACGTCCGCGGAGGGAACATCGAGCACGCCAGCTTCCGAGGCCAGCACGACGATGTCATCCTTGGTGATCAGATAACGCCCCGGCCGCAGTCCATTCCGATCGAGCGTCGCGCCAATCACCCGGCCATCTGTAAAGGCAATCGCCGCCGGTCCATCCCACGGCTCCATCAGCGAAGCGTGATATTCGTAGTACGCCCGCTTCTCGGCCGACATATGCGGATTGCCCGCCCATGCCTCCGGAATCAACATGGTCATGGCGTGCGCCATCGAGCGGCCCGACTGAAACAGCAGCTCCACCGCGTTGTCGAACGCGGAAGAATCGCTGCTCTCGTTTTCGACAATTGGAAACAGCTTCGCGATGTCGTCGCCAAATAACGGAGACGCAAGGATCGACTGGCGAGCGTGCATCCAGTTGACGTTTCCGCGCAGCGTGTTGATTTCTCCGTTATGAGCAACGTAGCGAAAAGGATGCGCGAGCCGCCAGCTCGGAAACGTGTTCGTCGAAAAACGCTGATGCACCAGGCAGATGGCGCTGACGACTTCCGGATCCGACAACTCTCCATAAAAGTTCGCAATCTGCGGCGCCAGCAGCAGACCCTTATAAACAATCGTGCGCGACGAGAGCGACGGAATGTAAAAGAAATGCTTGTCGTCCATCTCCGACGCTTCGACCTGCGCTTCGGCCCGTTTGCGGACAACGTAGAGCTTGCGCTCGAAAGCATCTTCGGCCATGCCGTCCGGCTTACCCACGAAAATCTGCTGGATGTAAGGTTGCGATGCGCGCGCCACGCGGCCGATCGCGTTCCCATTGCAGGGCGTGTCCCGCCAGCCCAGCACCGTGAGCCCCTCTTCGCGGACAATTTTCTCGAGAATACCTTCGCATTGCAGCCGCGGCAGCTTCTCGACCGGCAGAAACACCATGCCAGCCCCGTATGCGCCCTGCTCCGGCAGTTGAAAGCCCAGCTGTGCGCACTCCCGCGCAAAGAACTTGTGCGGAATCTGAATCAGTATGCCGGCGCCGTCACCGGTTTCCGGATCGCATCCACATGCGCCGCGATGCGTCAGGTTAATCAGTACCTCGATACCCTGCCGGATAATTTCGTGGCTGCGCTCTCCGCGAATGCTCGCGACAAAACCCATTCCGCACGCATCGTGCTCATTGCGGGGATGGTAAAGACCCTGGGGCCGGGGCAGACCGGCAACTGTTTTCCGATTCGGCATGGATACCTTCTATCGAGCTGACAACCTCGTCAAAGCTGGGTCATAGGATTATTCCTGGGCCGGTAAACGGGTCGACAACAACTTTCTATCGAAAGATAACTTTTACCGGAGATGGTAGTTTACCTCAGTGTCCCGTCATTCGCATACGATGGCGGCCCCGACGCGCGATGTGGAAATCACGGTCAAGACGCTATCGAACCAGGTCTAGGTTTTCGACAGCCACGGAAAGATCGTGACCCGCAAATGCGTCGATCCATACGGCACCAGCAAAATTGTCTCTGCCACGCCGCTCACTTTGCTGACGTCCAGCTCCGGCAACGCCGGGGTGAACTTCTGATTCGGGTTCTCCGGGTTTGCCAGTAGCCCCCAATCCTCAATCTTCTTCGCCGGAACTTCCAGCGTTATCGGCGGATTCGTCCAGGGATCGTCCGGGACAGGCTTCCTTGCTTGTTCTCGCTATGGCTCATCCAGGACCTCTCCAGCAGTGAAATTCGGAACGAATGAATTTAAAAAAATAGCAGTTCGGTGCGGAGGTTTCGACCCAGCCAGTAGCCAACGTGTTGAGAACCGGACCGCTGTCGGCCCGGTCCGTAGCGGCCGGGCGGCTACGAGATAGGTGCGTCCTCAATCGGCCAATTGTTTGGCAATGGCGGTGCGGCGGCAGGGATCTCAATCACTGGAGTGGGCACATCCGCGCCGAAGCCTTCCTTGCGCACCCGCAGATCGAAGTAGCAGAGTGCCGTGGCGATACCGACGAAAGTGATCACCACCACGCCCACCAGGTTTTCAAAGATCGGGAGCAGCATGAGGAGTGCGGTTAGGGGAGCTGCTGCCACACGATGGGCCGTCGCGTGCAAAATCATCATCTGCACGGGAAGTGCCACAGCAGCGATGAGGATATAGACGCCGAATACGGCCAGAAATAGAGCGTAGAGGCGGCCCTTGCTTCCACGCGTGAGATGGATCGATCGGCGAATGGCCTCCGTGACCGAGGCATTTTCCGCAAGGGCTGACGGGATGGCAATAGCGTAGCGCGCGAACAGCCACAGCAGAGCCAAAATGTACAGCACCCCAAGCGCCAGAAGGAAGAACAGCACCAAAGCTCCGGCCCCGAGAAGTTGAGCCGGCCCGTGCGCCACGCCGGGATTTATTCGCAGATTGCCTGCGAGATGGGCGAACCCTCCGAACATCAGCGCGACAATAACCCCGACAATCGCAAGACCAAAATAGAGCAACAGCATGTACCCAAACATGCGGAGCGCGACCAGAATAGAAATCCCGACCAGTCGCCCAATCTTGTCCGCCGCGAGCCGGCAGGCCTCGCCCACAGTCATCGGGGTCTTCGCCAGCCTTGCCTGGGTCGCCAGGAACAGCGCGCCTTGGATGATCTGCGTGAAAACGTAGATCATCAGCCCGCCCAGCAGCGCCAGCGGAAATGTGACCAGCATTCTCGTCATCGCCACAGTACCGACGCTCGAACGCATCATCCACAGCCCGCTGCCGCCGAGCACTCCGCCGATGACAATCTCAACTCCGAACAGCACCGCCGCGATCCCGAAAAACAATTTAGGATTGTCGCGCAGCAGGGCGAAGGTCCGTTCGAACATCTGGCTGGGAGTTATCGGCCCGTATACGTTCGCTCGCGGAGAATCTGGAACGAGGATAGGATCGCTCATAATCTGGCGGAAGCGTAGCACAGGTTCTACGGCGGAAAACAATTATTTCGTCGGGCCTGCCTTACCGGTTTTGCCAAGTTCGCTCAGCGCGTAAATCTCGATCGCGCCCTCGTGGAGCAGCGCCAAACGCGTTCCGTCGGGTGAAAAGGCTGCATTGGTTCCGGCCGTGTAGACCGGTTTTGTCAGGAAACCGCCGATTCGCACCCCTGTGAGAGTGTCGTAGATATCGATGACTTCCCCATCAATCAGGTCCCTGCTGAGCGGATCGAAGGGGCCCAGCGGCTGCTTTGTGTGCAGCGACTCGATGGCAAAATGCGCGCCATTTTGCGTCAACAGAAATCTCGGGCCGTGGCGATCATCGCTAAGCTGAAACTGCCACAAGACAGAGCCGTTCAGATCGAACGCCTGAAAAGACCTCTCGCCAGTCTCCGAACACGTGCCCGCCACAACCACCGTATCCGTGATCGGCGTCAACTTCGGCTGGCATGCGGAGTGGAGGGTCAATATCTTCCGCTCGGCGCCATGAAACAGCTGAAGATCGATCACCCAGCCGTTGTGCGCCGCAGCCAGGGTTTCCAAAATTCCCGTGGCTACGATCGGCACATCCGACGGTACCGGGATTCGGGAGCGCGCGACTACCTCCAGTGGATGCAACCGGACAAACTCGACATCCACTTTCCCCGTAGGCCCGGCCTCCGGCGCGAACTTCGATTTTGGCGGCGTCGGAGTCTGCTGACTGGTCTGCTCGATCACCACCACCGAGCGGTCCGGCGAAAATCCAATCGACTCGACCGAGCCCGAGGGCTCAATCAACGGATGCGGCTCAAGAGAAGCTCCGACAACCTCCAGCCGCGAACAGATTCGCAGCAGAAACTGCCCATTCCCCAGGCTCCATAAAAAATCCGATTGGTCGTACAGCTGCCAGTCGGCCTGCTTTCTCCACCCTGCCGGAGGGCAGATCAAGCACCACCGCACGCACCATCCGTTGCGTGCCTGCTCCCGAACACCGATCGTCCCGCCGCAGCAAGCCCTTCACGTTAAACGTAAACAGCAGATGGTTCGCGTCGATATAGTGCAGCCCAACGAGCGCGTGGTACTGGAAGGCGGGCATCACTCCGGGAGCCGTGTAGCCCAGGGCTACGACTGGAATCCGCACCTCGTGCGCCGCCGCCTGTGTTTTGGCTTTCCCTCCGTGTTCTGCTTTTTGCGCCCCCAGGTTCGATATCGGCAGCACCAACAGAGCTGCAATCCCCGCGAGCAGGAATATTTTTCTACCTGGGATTGACTTCGCCTGCTGGCGAGCTTCTGATGGATAGGCACGCGTCATCTAAGCCACGTTACGCTTTCACGTGAAAGGAACCAATACTGATGGTTCGAAATAAGTTCCTGCGCTCTGCAATCGCAGTTGCGCTGCCTCTGCTCGCCACCGCCTGCGTCTCTGCCCAGACACAAAACTCCAGCCCAAGCCCGAAACAATCACAAGCAGTTATTGCGCCCATTCCCGGGTTCGACACCAGCGTGATGGACACCTCCGCCGACCCCTGCACGGATTTTTACCAGTTCGCCTGTGGCAAGTTCGACCAGAAATATCCCATTCCCAGCGATCAGCCATGGTTCAATCCGTTTGTGAATGTGGACGAATACAACAACCAGCTTCTCCACGGCATTCTGGAGCAGGCAGCGAAAGCCGGACCGAATCGCTCCTCGAACGAACAGAAGATCGGCGATTACTACGCCAGCTGCATGAATACGGCTGCAATCAACGCAGACGGCCTCAAGCCGCTGCAGCCGGAGCTGGATCGCATCGATGCCCTGCAAAGCAAAAAGCAGTTGCCCGCCCTCATGGCTCATTATCAGAAAATCGGCGTCTCCGCTTTTTTCGATCTGAGTTCCATGCAGGACTATAAAGATGCGACCAAGGAAATCGCCGTGGTCGACCAGGGCGGCCTGGGGCTGCCGGAAAAAGATTATTATCTGCGTGCCGATGCAAAAAGCACGAAGCTGCGGCAGGAATACGTTCAGCACGTGGCCAACATGCTGCATCTGTACGGCGAGCCGGCAGATAAAGCGATGGCGGATGCGAAGGCCGTTCTGGAGCTTGAAATCTCCCTTGCCAAGCCCTCAATGGGAATCGTCGACCGCCGCGACCCCTACAAGACCTATCACATAGAAACCCTGACTACCCTCGCAGGCACGGACCCGATCCTCAATTGGAACACGCTGGTCGGTGACGCCGGTGCCCCGCCGATTTCCACCCTCAACGTCGCCAGCCCCGCCTACTTCCAGGCGCTCAACGGCATTCTCGAGCAGGCGGACATCGCAACCATCCGCAGCTATCTCCGGGCGCACCTCCTCGATGCATTTGCCGCGCGGCTGCCCACGAAATTCGATGATGAGAATTTCGATTTTTACGGCCGCAAACTGAGCGGCGTTCCACAAATGCGGGTGCGCTGGAAGCGATGCGTCTCCTTCACCGATGCCGCTCTCGGGGAAGCGCTGGGGAAGGTTTATGTGGAGAAATATTTTGCGGGCGACAGCAAGCAGCAGACCCTCGACATGGTGAAGGCCATCGAAGCCGCCATGCATCAGGACCTGACTTCATTGAGCTGGATGACTCCGGAGACAAAGGTCAAGGCCATCCAGAAACTCGACTTGATTACCAACAAGATCGGCTACCCGAACAAGTGGCGCGACTATTCCAAATTGATCGTCACTCCGGATAATGCCCTGGAAAATTCGATCCATGCCCGGGAGTTCGAATCCGCGCGCCAGCTGAACAAAATCAACAAACCGGTGGATAAGCAGGAGTGGGAGATGTCTCCGCCTACGGTCAATGCCTACTACGACCCCAGCATGAACAACATCAATTTTCCCGCGGGTATTCTGCAGCCGCCTTTCTACGATCGAACATCTCCAAAAGAAGTGAACTATGGGCACATCGGTGCCGTCGTCGGGCATGAACTGACCCACGGCTTCGACGACCAGGGAAGTCAGTTCGACGGTAATGGCAACCTGAAAAACTGGTGGACGCCGGAAGACAAAAAGCAGTTCGAAGCGCGCACCCAGTGCGTCGCGAACGAGTACAGCGGATTCGTCGCAGTCGACGATCTCCACGTCAACGGCAAGCTGACGCTGGGCGAAAACGCTGCCGACAACGGCGGCATAAGGCTGGCGTATATGGCCATGGAATCCTATGCGCATGAGCATCACCTTGACCTGTCGAAGAAGATGGGTAGCTACACGCCCGAGCAGCAATTCTTCATCGGCTACGCCCAGAACTGGTGTTCGAATGACCGGCCGACATTTATTCGCCTTCTGGTCCAGACTGATCCGCACTCCCCAGATAAATCCCGTGCGAACGGAGTAGTGCGAAACATGCCGGAATTTGGCAACGCCTTCAGCTGTAAGAAAGGCCAGCCCATGGCGCCGGTCGACCGGTGCCGGGTCTGGTAGAAACATCACGGCTTTAATTCGCGGGGCTTTTGTTTGTTTTGGGGCCAATTACGTTCGGCGGTTTGAGCGCAATTGGCCTGTCGATTTGAGTCTTGAGAACAATCGTGGTTTCTGTCTGCTCGACCCCCGGTATCTGCCGCAAGCGTTCTGTAATCTCGAGCAGCACTATGGGATTCGGAACGCGAACCTGAAGAACCATACTGAGTTCACCCGCAACAGAGTGGCACTGCTCGATGTAGGAAATAGCACGCAAGGAACCGAGCAGTTCCGAACATGGCCGGGTCGAGCGAAGCCCGATAAACGCTAGAACGCCAAGTCCAAGCGCTGCGGCATCGACATCGATTGTCCATCGCTTGATGATCCCATTGCGTTCAAGCTTACGAAGCCGGTCATGCACCGACGAGGGCGCCAATCGAACCGCCCTCGCAAGATCCTCAAGACGTTCCGCAGCATTCTGCTGTAGCGCGTCGAGCAACGCCAGATCCTTTTGATCCAGATCCACGATAAATCCCTCCAGTCCGTGCAACCGAAATATATTCGGATAAGTTTGCAGAGTAACGAAATAAACCCAACTATTTCCCATATCTGCGTAATCTAAACAGGAATGAAAGGAGTGTACATGCAAGCACTTGTCGTAGTCGATGTGCAGAATGAATTTTCCAGCAGCGGTCTGCGTGCTGTGCCCAATCACAGGGAGGCTCTGGCACGCATCAGTGCCCATGTCGAAGAAGCTCGCCGGCAGATGCGCCCCATCGCCTGGGTGCGACATTACAACAAGCCCACCGAATCACGCGCATTTGTTCCCGGAACGTGGGGATCGGAGTTCTCGCCCGGATTGGGGCCACAAAACGGTTTTGGGCAGGAAAGACTGTTCGAAAAAGATGTCTACGGTGCGTTTACCGGAACTCAACTGGAGCAGTGGCTTCGATCGGTTGGCGCAACAGGCGTACTGATTGTTGGTTTTTATACCCACATGTGCGTTTCCACATCTGCACGAGAGGCGTTGGTCCGCGGCTTCGACGTTGCCATAGATCAGGATGCTACTGGAGCACGTGACCTGGAACATGAAACGCTGGGACGACAAACTGCCAACGAGGTTCGCCGCTCCGCATTGCTTCAGCTGGCAAACATGGGCGTAACAGTTGTAGAAATGGAAAAGCCGATGCAACGGATGTTGGCGGGTGCACACTTCACAGATTGAAAAACTGCGTTGTGTTAATGCTCAAAGAACGGGCCCCAGGAATAGCTGCTCGCAATTGGCTTTCTACGCCTGGACAGGGTCTCAAGGTCGTACCCATCCGTTTTCTCTGTCAAAGTAGAAAGATGCCGGCCACATCCATTCCATCATCCCAAGAAATTCCTCGGGCTGCACTCGGATACGCCGCCTGCGCAATGGCGGGCGGTCTGTGGGGAACGGGTTTCTTCTTCGGCAAAATCGCCATGCGCGAGATGAGCTCACCGCACATGGTGCTCTATCGCTTCCTGTTTGCGTGCCTCGGCCTGGCTCCCATTCTCGTGCTGCGGCGTCCCGAATTCGACCGCCGCGAATGGCAGATTCTGCTGATCGCAGCCTTTCTAGGCGTGCCCGTGCAGTTCCTCTTGCAATTCGCGGGACTGGCGCGCACCACGGTCTCCCACGGCGCGCTGATGGTGGGCACGCTGCCAGTGATGCTCGCGGTCGGCGCCAGCATCTTCGCCCACGAACGGCTCGACCGCGTCGGTTGGGTTACCCTCGCATGCTCGAGCATCGGCGCCGCGCTGATCGCCTTCGGCGGCGGCCATCACCCTAGCAGCGGAGACACTCCGAGCCTCGTCGGCGACCTGATGATCGTCTGCTCGCTGATCATCTCGCTCGTATGGATTCTGATGAATCAGCGGCTGCTGCGCGACCGTTCCCCTCTGGTCGTCACTGCCTACGGACTCGCCGCCGGCACTATGATGCTGGCGGTCTGGGTCTTCGCCGTAGATGGGCCGCCCCCGATTCACATTTCCAGCAGGGCCTGGCTCGCCCTCGCCGCTAGCGGCCTGCTCTGCACAGCCAGTACAACCTTCCTGTGGAACTGGGGACTCACGCGCGTGCCCGCTTCCCGCGCCGGCATCTTCCTGAATCTCGAACCGCTGATCGGCTCCCTGCTCGGCATTGGATTTTTAGGCGAGCGCCTGGGCACGATCGCATGGTTCGGAGGAGCCATGATCATCGGCGCGGCCATCACGCTCACCTCTCGACCCGGCAGCCACATCGAGGACGAGCGCCTGGTCGCCTGAAGGAATACGCAAAATCCCCGGCGCCGATAGTGAGTCAGCGCGATGCCGCCGCCGGCGCTTTCCCGATCCTCGCCAGATCGATCACCATGCGTTCCAGCACCAGGCTCTTATCCGGAGGAGAGGATCGAATCTCCAGGTCGGCGCGCGCAATCCGCTCCACCATTTGCATCAGGTCGCGGCGGCTTTTATACCGGCGCGCCTGACGGATCAGGTCATCGACCGCGAAGGGTGGAACCCGAAAACCCGGCCACAGCGCCTGCCAGATGGTGCGCGAATCTCGAACATTCTTTTCGACGATCACCAGCATCTGCCGAAACGTTCGCGCCAGCATGTGCAGATGCCCTATGGCCCCGTCCTCGCCGCTTTCGCTCGCGTTCAACAGACCCTGCAACAGCAGCAGTGCGCGGGCAGCGTCGTGCGCGGAGATTGCATCGGTCAGCTCAAAGAGCGAGCGCTGTTTCGCGGAGAGCACCATCTCTTCCACATCCGATAGCGTGATCTTCGCTCTCTTATCTACAAACAGCATCAGCTTTTCCAGTTCCGAATCCATCTGCATCAGGTCGCCGTGCAGCGCGTCTACCAGCTCCCGAGCGGCATCGGGCTCAAGCCGCACGCCCCGCTTCTCGCAAATCTGAACCGCCCAGCGGATCGCGTCCGCTTCCCCGGGCTGGCTCAGCTCGACAATTCCGCAGAATTCGCCCAGCGTTTCGCGGATGCGTTCATAGCGATCCTTGTCCTGCATCTCCATGCGGCGCACATCGTTTGGAATATGCAGATGGTCGGCGACGAACACCACCACAGCCTGCGGGTTCGGCAGCCGAAGATATTTCTGGATCGCGGCGAACTCCTCCTTTTTCGCGCCGCGCTGGTACAACAACTTCACGTTCCGGACGAAGATCGCCTGGAACGGCGCCATCAGGGAGGGGGTGCTGGCCCGGTCGAGCGCGTCGTAAACGCTCGCCTCCGACAGGTCCACATCCGACACGCAGAATTCGCGAAACTCTGGATCGATCACAGCTTCGACAATTCCGCGACGGCACTGCTGTTGCAGAAATGCCTCATCGCCAAGCAGCACATACCCGGCCCGTCGGGCGTCCGTGCGCACCTCTTTCAGCAGACGCTCGACGGCGAGAAAACCTCCCCCGGGTTGCGATCTATCCTCTCCAGTCATTAAAAGGACTCCAATAAGTCGCTCACCAGTGATCCGGCAAAATCATGTGCCATCCGCTCGACCGCCGGGCTGTCTTCCTGGATGAAGCTCGAAAGATCCGCCGTCTCCTGGTACTGCGAACGAAAAAGAAAATGATCGTTCCTGTAGAGCACCTTTCCATCCGGCCCGGTCAGCACCACGCTCGCCGTAATGGTAATCAGATAACTCGATGACTGTCCGGTCTGGGAATTGTAGGTGAGTGGCGTATAGGTTTCCGTCAGAATCGTCCCGCGCAGCGTCGCATCAGCCGCGCGCGGATGATCGCTCTCCGTCACGCGATCTTTGGTGCGGCTCGTCAACTGCCGAACCACGGCGTCGGTGAACGCCACCTCGGTGTGGTAATTCCCCACCTTGGTCTGAAACACAGGAACATCGATCGATGCCACGTTCGGAGGAAGATGAGTTGCGCTGCCGGCGGTGTGATAGCCGCATCCGGTAGAAACAAATATGAGCGCGAAGGCCAGGATCACGATGAGACGCATAAGCGGGCAGATATCTTTCTGATTGTACGTTTTCCCTCGATCACGACCGTCATTCCAAACGGAAGATTCGCGCGTCCGCCATCGCTCACGATTTCCACCCCGGTAAAATGGCTACCAAACACACGACTCCTGCAATTAGCCCAACAGGAAGAACAGGGTAACGAATGAACCGCAGAGATCTAATGAAGTTTGCTGCCGCACAGACTGCGCTAATAACACTGCCCACCGTCTCAGATGTGCAGTCCGCCGCTGCCGAATCGAAAGCTCCATCTGCCGCTCCAGCCCTCAGGACTTCTCAATTCGAATTATCACTGACGCCCGGAATTGGACTTGGGTGCAGGCTAGTGCATAGCCCGACAGGCACCGTGCTGGCGGACGGCCCCTACTCCTACTCCTTCGGCGTGCCGGTCTTCACCGAAACGCACGATGAAAGGTCCGTCGTGATGCATGGAACCACCGACGCCGGCTTGGGCATTCGGCATCAATTTACGATCGATCCTTCGGCATCCTGGATCGAGGAAGAAATCGAACTTACCAACCACGGTCCCATGCCCCTCGACCTCCGGGATGCGCGGGCGGGCTTCGTGCTCCCTGTTCCCGTTGACGGAACGCACGTCCGGGGACCATGGGCGGATTACAAGTTCACAGCAATTCCCTTCCGCAGAGAGCCGAGAGGCCATAACGATCAGTACGCGGACTTCTCTCTGAACCAGGTGCTCACCGAACAGTTCTCCTCGGAACTCTGGACGGGCCAAACCACCGTAACTCCGGCATACGCTGCGGAAGGCTGGGCGTGGATGGACGGCAAGCAGGGTTTTCTTATCTCGAAATACAGTCCGGGCGGCTTGGAATTTGCGACGCTCGATCGCATCGCGCTGCCGCAGGAAAAATCCGGACTGCGCTGGGGCGGCCTCGGCATCTACCGCGGTACCCCGGAGCACGGAGCATGGCTGCGGCCCGGTGAGACACACCGCTTTGGAATCACACGAATTACCCCCTTCGACGGAGACTGGCTCCAGGGATTTTACGCATGGCGCGCCGAGATGGAGGAGCGCGGCCATGGATGCCCACCGGGATTCAATCCCCCAATCCATTGGAATGAGATTTACGACAACAAATTATGGTGGTTGCCGCACGAGGAACAGAACGATCCTGCAATGCGGAAAAAGTACTACACACTCGAGAGCATGAAGGAGGAAGCCGCCAAAGCCAAAGCAATCGGCTGCGAGGCGCTGTACATGGATCCCGGGTGGGACACGAATTTCGGTTCCAAAATCTGGGACGAGGGCCGCCTCGGATCGTACAAGTCATTCACCACCATGCTCGCTTCGGACTACGGATTGAAGTCCTCACTGCACACTCCGCTCTCCGGGTGGTGCGACCCGAGTTCCTACCCGGCGGAATCGCACCGCATGGACCGCTTCGGCAAACGCGCAACGTGGGAACGGTCGGACGGAACCGGCGCGCCAGTCCTTTGCGGCGCCTCGCGACAGTACGTCGCGGAAACGGCTGCTCGTTTGAAATTACTGGCGCAGGATGGCGCCGCTTTCTTCATGTTCGATGGAACCGCATACCACGAGGAATGCTGGGATCCCAACCACGGCCACCAGGTCCCGGCGAGGCTCGAAGAACATTGCCAGGCGACATGCCGGTTGGCCCGCATGGTACACACCAACTATCCACAGGTGCTGATCGAGATGCACGACCCCGCAGCGGGCGGTGCTCCGGTCCGCAAATGTCCCGTCTACTATGGGCACGGACGCTGTCCGGCGGGTGAACAAATCCCACAGGCTCTCGGATTCGATTCGGTCTGGGCCTTTGAATTAATGTGGCAGCCCATGGACGATCTGCTCAGCGGCCATAGCATCGCTCTGTATTACTACAATCTGGCCTACAGTCTGCCGCTTTACATTCACATCGACCTCAGGACCGACAATCGCAACGCGCTTGTCTTCTGGTGGAACGCCTCCACCTGCCGCCACTTGGGAATTGGTGGCACCCATCCCGACCCCGCAGTTCGACAGGCGCAAAAGGAAAGCATGGCAACCTATCGGCGGCTCAAACCCTACTTTGCCTCGGGAGTGTTTTATGGGATCGATGAGCAGACGCACGTCCACTCAAATCGCGAGGGCACAAGCGCAATACTGAATTGCTTCAACCTGGACGAGCGCCCAATCGAACGGGAGATATATTTCACGCCGGCACGGGTCGGGCTCAGGAGGGACAGGAAGTATCAATTTTCCGGTGCTGTTTTTCGGCAATCCGGCGACGGCTATGTGGGGAAAGTCAGCATCCCTGGCCGCGGACACACACTGATCGAAGTCGCGTAATCGCGGCAGCATGATGCCGTCGACGACATGCAAGCCGCCGACGGCTACAGCTTAGGCCGGGGAAGGCTGCTCGCCCGCGAAGCCGGGTGCGCGACCGCCTTCAGGTTTCAATACATGCTGCACGTCGCCGCCGGGTCCGTCGTTATCTGTGCGAACGGGCGGAAGGTCCTTGCCCTGGATCAGCAGCCGCAACTCTTCGGCGTCCAGGGTCTCGCGTTCCAACAGCGCCTGCGCCAGCCGATGCATCAGCGGCTGGTTGTTTTCAAGGAGCGAATGCGCCGCCTGATAGCCGTTGTCGACCAGCATCCGCACTTCAGAGTCGATCTGCCGCGCCGTCTCCTCGCTGAAGTCGCGATGCTGAGAGATCTCACGGCCCAGGAAAATCTGCTCTTCCTTCTTGCCGAAGGTCAGCGGTCCCAGCCGGCTCATTCCATACTCGCAGACCATCTTGCGGGAAAGTTCCGTCGCGCGCTCAATGTCGTTGCCCGCGCCCGTTGTCAACTGGTTCAGGAAAATCTCTTCCGCACAGCGTCCACCCATCAGGATCGCCAGTTGCGTCTCAAGATAATTCTTGCTCACCGTGTGCTGTTCATCTTCCGGCAGCTGCATGGTCAGGCCGAGCGCCATGCCGCGGGGGATGATCGTCACCTTGTGCAGCGGGTCGGCGTGATCGCGCAGCGCGGCGACCACCGCATGGCCGGCTTCATGGTATGCGGTTGTGCGCTTTTCTTCATCGGTCAGCAGCATCGACTTACGTTCCGCGCCCATCAGGACCTTGTCCTTCGCGGACTCGAAATCATGCATGGTGACAGCTTTGCGATTGAACCGGGCAGCACTGATGGCCGCTTCATTCACCATGTTGGCCAGGTCCGCGCCGGTAAATCCCGGCGTTCCACGGGCCAGCACACGAAGCTCAACATCTTCCGCCAGCGGCACCTTCTTGGCATGAACGCGCAGCACTTCTTCTCGGCCCCGGACATCCGGACGGCCTACAATCACGCGGCGATCGAAACGTCCCGGGCGCAACAACGCGGGATCCAGAACATCCGGCCGGTTGGTCGACGCGATCAGGATCACACCGTCGTTCGATTCGAAACCGTCCATTTCAACCAGCAACTGGTTCAGCGTCTGCTCGCGTTCGTCGTGACCGCCGCCCAACCCAGCCCCACGATGACGTCCCACTGCGTCGATCTCATCGATGAAGATGATGCAGGGCGCATTCTTCTTGCCTTGCTCGAACAGATCGCGAACTCGGCTCGCGCCCACGCCGACAAACATCTCGACAAAATCAGAACCCGAGATGGAGAAAAAAGGTACGTTCGCCTCCCCGGCAACTGCCCGGGCCAGCAGCGTTTTTCCTGTGCCCGGAGGTCCAACCAGCAGAACGCCCTTGGGAATTCTGCCGCCGAGCTTCTGAAACTTCGGCGCATCGCGGAGAAATTCGATAATCTCCTTCAGCTCTTCTTTCGCCTCTTCAACTCCCGCGACGTCTTTGAACGTCACTTTCTTCTGCTGCATGGAAAGCAATCGGGCCTTACTCTTCCCGAAGGACATGGCTTTGTTGCCGCCGCTTTGCATTTGTCGCAGCATGAAAAACCAGATCGCACCCAGCAGGACAAACGGCAGGATATTGATCAGAATGCTGAGCCACGCGCCTCCCTGGGAATCCTTGATCGTGACGCTGACCTGATGGTCTTCCAGCACTTTATACATGTCCGGGTAATTCGAAGGCACGGTCGTGTGGAAAACGGCCTTCGCCGCGCGATAGTGCCCATGCACCTCGTTGTTCACGACTGTTACATCCGAAATCTGGCCCTGCTGGGCGTCGGACAGAAATTTTGAAAATGCGATTTCCTGGTCCTTGCCCATTCCTGCGCCACTCTCAACTACATGCCATAGAACGATCAGGCAGGTGGCGATCAGCACCCAGAACACGACTGTTTTCACTGTTGAATTCACGAACTACCCTCGTTTCGACCCTCACGGACCCGCTACAAAGAATCTACGCTGTCTGTCCTTGAAATTCCCACTTATTCGTCGTTGCATACGACTGATTGCCCACGTGGCTACAGGTTAGACGCGGCAGATCGCCCACTGGTCGCACAAACCCGCCGTTGGCGATTCGGGGAGGCAAAATGTCCGGATCCGCCGGATGGCGACAGACTCCCTGCAAACAGACTTCCAGACGTGATTTTACTCCAGAGAGACGTGCAAAGGGGAACTCTCATAACCAACCGTAACCTTAAGGATCAATTTCTGGCTTCTTTGATCCGGATTGCCGCGGAACTGACACCCAGTGCCTTCTCGCGTACCGCCGGACCTTTATCGTCCCGCTCACTCGTAGAATTTCCATTGCCCGCAACCGCCAGCTTCACGCCCCGCATCCAGATAATCCTGCCCTGCCAGACGATCACAGGCCACAACACCCGCTCCTCGCCTCGAATGCCCAAGCGTTCCAGAACCTCCTTCACCTTCTTCGGTCCGCCGGAATGAGCCAGGTCCACCCGGTCTCCCGCCCGCCACGCCCGCACGCAGGCGTTCGGAAGCGGGCCTTCCCCCTCGGCCGACACCTGGCAGACGGTCGCGTCGCCGACTCTCGCCTCCTGGACTGTTGCCTCGTAGACCGCCCCAAAAAGTGGCGCTTCGACCGTCCCGGGAACGGGCAGCGCATACTCGACCGCCGCGCTCTCCCGATCAGCCGCGGGCTGTTTCCTCCCCGCTGAAACCTGTTCAAACTGCAATTCGCGCGCGGAGCGTTCCGCGCGCACCCCGCCTGCAAGCTCCAGACGTTTCGCCGCACCTGCCACGCGCCCTCGTCCCGCTCCTGATCCCGCTCCCAGGCGCGGGCCCCGTTCAATCATGTCCAGAAGACGTTCCGTCGTTTCGAAGTCCAGCGTGGCGCCGCAGCGCTCGGCGGTCGCTCGCACCACGCGCCGCCTCAATCCCGCATCAAGCGCCCGCAGCCGCTCCACGTCAAGCGCCAAAGTCCGCGATCCCGGCCCCGTCCCCACGCTGCGTCCACCGCCGCGCACCGGCTTGCCTCGCAGCATCAGCTGCGGCAGCACGCGTGCAAGTTCCCCCTGCCAATGCTGTTGCTCCGCACGTGCGTTGGCCGCTACGTGGGCCAGCGCCTCCACAATCCGGGGATTATATTTCCGCAAAACCGGCAGCAATTCATGGCGGACCAGGTTGCGGCTATAGTCCAGGCTGCGATTAGTTTCATCGTCACACCACGTTTGACCGAGCCTCTCGAGATACGCTTCGATTTCAGCGCGGGTCACGGCCAAAAGCGGTCGGATGCACAGCAAAGGCGGCGAGCCGGCACCCATCTCCAGCACTGGATGGATGCCGCTCAAACCCTCTGTCCATGCCCCTCGCAGTAACTTCAACAGAACTGTCTCCGCCTGGTCGTCCAGCGTATGTCCGGTCGCGATTTTATCGGCCTTCCCTCCGGTCAGAACCTCGCGAAACACCTGGTACCGCAGGTTTCTCGCGGCCTCTTCGATGGATTCTTTCCCTTCGACGGCGCGCTTCGGGGTGTCGACGGCGATCACTTCGCATGGCAGATTGAATTCCTCCGCCAGAGCGTTCACAAAAGCCGCATCGCGATGGGAGCCGGCCCCACGCAATCCATGCTCGACGTGCAGAACACTCACGACTATTCCCAATTCGGCCCGCCAGTCCAGCAACCCGCGCAGCAGCGCCGTGGAATCGGCCCCGCCCGAGACCGCCACGCATACCCGGTCTCCCGGCCGAAACAACCTCTTATCCAGGGCCAGACTCGCCCCATTGCCTCCCGCAGGATCGCTTCGTTTTGTAGATGGTTTTTTCATAATTATTGGCAGCATCCTGCCGGTTGGAGGCCGCGCCTCGCTGCTCGTATACTGGCGGCATGGTTTCCGGCATCGTTCAAGGCACAGTTCAGACGCGGCAGGCCACCCCGGAGGATGCCCCCATTATCGCCCGCCATCGCCATCGCATGTTCGTCGATGCCGGCCGGGCCGACAACAGCGCGATGCGCCGCGTCACCGAAGCCTTCGAAAAATGGGTCGTGCCCATGATGCAGGATGGCAAGTATTTCGGCTGGCTCTCGACGAAGGAGGGCAAAGTGATCGCCGGCGCCGGACTGATGATCATGGATTGGCCGCCGCACCCGCTCGATCCGGAGCCCTATCGCGGCTACCTGCTGAACGTCTACGTTGATCCGGAGTTCCGCCGCCGGCGCATCGCCAGCAACCTGATCGACCTGGCGCTCGCCGAAGCGCGGCGCAGAAAGATCCGCGTAGTCTCCCTCCACGCCACGGAAGAATCCCGCCGCATGTACGAAAGCAGCGGCTTCCGCCGAACCAACGAAATGTTCTACGTCGAACCCGTTGAAGGCTGAAAGGTTTGTTGCTCTCGCAGGTACCAAGAGAGACCTCCTTCGCCCCTCCCAATGACACCGCCGCCGAACCTGCCGATGCTGTACTCCCCCTCCGCGCCTCCGGTATACTCCAGATTTCATGCAGGTCTTCGTCATCATTCCCGCAGCCGGGCTGGGTACGCGCATGGCGACAGGCGCACCGGCCAGTCACGCCCCCAAGCAATTTCTGGAACTCGGTGGCAAGCCCATCCTGATCCTCGCTCTCGACGCCTTCCTGCGGGTTGAAGCCGTTCAACGCATCTTCGTCGCCGTGCGCAAAAACGAGATGCGACGCGTCGAAGCGCAACTTCGCGAACACAGCCTGACAACGCGAATTTCCGTCGTCGAAGGCGGCGACACGCGGCAGGAATCCGTACGGAACGCCCTAAAACTGCTGCCCGCCGAAGACAACGACATTGTCCTGGTGCACGATGCGGTTCGACCGCTGATCGATCCTGAGACCATCGAACGCACCATCGAAGCTGTCACCCGCCACCAGGCAGCAATCGTTGCCGTCCCGGCAATCGATACGATTAAGCAGGTGGAGCGCACCGCGGACGGAGCCATCATCGCCGCGACCATTCCCCGAGAACGCATCGTGCTGGCGCAGACCCCGCAGGGTTTCCGCTGCGATCTGCTGCGCCGCGCTGTCGAAGCGGCCGCTGCCGACGGTTTCGCCGGCACCGATGAAGCATCGCTAATGGAGCGGCTCGGAATCGAAGTTGCCGTGGTCGCCGGATCGCCGAGAAATTTCAAAATCACCCAGCCCGGGGACCTTGCCTTGGCAGAATTTTATCTTCAGCAGCAGTGACTTTGTTTGACAGGAATGCGATGAAAATCAGCATGAGAATTGGCTACGGCTGGGACTCCCACGCCTTCAAATCCGGCGTTCCGCTCAAGATCGGCGGCATTGCTTTCGACCATCCCTCCGGCCTCGCCGGCCACTCCGATGGAGATGTTTTGCTGCACGCCATTACCGACGCCCTGCTCGGCGCCGTCGCAGTGGGAGATATCGGCAGCTTTTTCCCACCGGGCGATCCTCGATGGAAAGATGCCGACTCCGCCGTCTTCCTGAAAACAGCGCTGGAAGAAATTCAACACGCTGGTTATCGCATCTCAAACATCGACACGACACTGATACTGGCTGCTCCGAAGATCGGCCCGGTCGCGGAAAAACTCCGGGAGCATGTCGCCGAGCTGCTCTCGATCAGTCCCAGGGATGTCGGCATCAAGGCGAAAACTCCCGAGGGCCTGGACCAGGATGGGGTGGCGGTCGCCCATGCCATTGTGCTGCTCGAAAAGATGGACGGAGATGACCTGCTGGTACAGATCGCCTCCGCCGCCGAACCGGAAAGCGAGCAGCAGGACGAGGCGCAAATCCAGATGGACGACGTGGTTCGCAAACTGGTGGGACGCCGCGCCCATGCGCCCGTCCGCAAGCCCACCTTCAACACCGACGACATTACCTGACACGCTGCGCGTCGATGCAGAGCGAGCTGAAAACTCCATTCCATGTATCCGAAAGGAATGAGCCCGCCAGGTTGGCGGGCTCGTTCCGGATAATCGCTATTTCCGCTGCGCTAGAAGTGGTACGCAATGCCGATCGCCGGCTGCGACATGATATATCGACGACTGAGGGGGAAGTTCGTCGACAGCCCAAAGTTGGTGGTATTGAAGATCTGGCCGCGATACTGCACGCGCAAATCCCAGCTGGGACTCAATTCATAAGCGATTCCGCCCCCGAACAGCACCGTCAGCTCCTTGGTCTGCTCCGTATCCAGAGTGGTCGTCTTGGCGCCGATCGGAGAAAAAAACAGAAGTCCGCCGCCGGCTTCGAGAAACGGATTGAACCTCTTGAATTCGAAGCTGCGCACATACGCAAACGTCGCTTCCTGCATCGACGTATAGACGCGGGCGTTTGCCGCCCCGTATCGCGTGATGAACTTGTTGGTGAAACGGCTATAGGAATAGTTCGCTTCCAGTCCGCCGTTGGGAGTCAACAAATACCTGTAGCCGAGATAAAGACCCTTGCCCAGTGTGGAGGTCTGTTTCACGAAGGGTGTGCCCGACTGCGATACATAGGGCTGGATCACCCCCATGCCGCTCAGGTTGATGTCTTGCCGTGCACCCTCATCCTGCGCGTAGGCGATTCCAGCCAGCATGGGCAGCAGACAGAGTAAAAGAAGCAACTTCTTCATTCGTTAGTGGACCCCTGAATCCGGTTCAACAATTTTGTTCGCTCCATTAAACCCGGCAAGTGCCACCGGCCCCGTCGCGCAGGCGATCGATTAGAAGTGGTAGGCGACGCCCACGGTGGGCTGCTGCATAAGGTAGTAGCGATCCGTGGCATACGGGCCGCCGAGTCCGAAGTCCACCGATTTCAGGATGAACCCGCGGTACTGCACGCGCAAATCCCAGCTGGGGCTCAGCTCATAGGCGATTCCGCCCCCGAAAAGCCCGGCGATCGCCTTGGTGGTCGAGGCCGCGTTTGTGCTCGTCCCGGTGTCGTCAATCGGACGAAACAGCAGGATGCCTCCGCCGGCTTCGGCGAACGGATTGAACTTCTTATAGACGAAACTGCGAACGTAAGCCGCCGATCCTTCCTGCATGGAAGTGTGAACGGTAGCGCGGGCGTAATTGTGACCGGCCGAATTGTAGGCCATGTTCAGCTGGGAGTAGGAATAGTTCCCCTCGATCGCGCTGCTCGGCGTCAGCATGAAGCGGTAGCTCAGCAGGACACCCTTCCCGAACGTCGATGTCTGGGTGTTTGCGTTACCGATGATCGTAGGTTGATAGGTGCCGATAAAGCTGGCGCTGACGTCCTGCCGGCTCTCCTGCCCGAAGCCGACGGAGGCCAGCATGGGCAGCAGACAAAGCAAAAAAAGCAACTTCTTCATTCGGTAATGAACCCCTCGTCGCCAAGTTTGACGCGCGGCTGAACGAAACGTACCGGGCGCGCAAAAATCAGTTGGCATTCAGATCCGTGACTGATTGCAATTGTACCTGTCAGGATGTTCCTTCGGCAGCAGGGGCCGCATTTTCACCGGGAATAAAACCAGGAAATGCCACCCGCAAATCATTGTTCCGCTTCACGTCAAAAGACGAGAGCAGGAATAAAATTCCATGCTCTCGTCTGGTTCGGCTTCTACGCCCGGCCTACTGTTGCGGCGCAGGAGGAGGTGTTCCGCTGTCCGGCGGCGGAGGCGGCGGGTTATTGCCCATCGATCCCGATCCCTCGCCACGGCCCATGCCGCCGTTGCGCATGCGGTCGCGATGCTGCTGCACGTACTGCTCAAACTGCTGCTTCTGGCTGTCGGTCATAAGGGCCTCCAGCTTTTGATGCGTGTCCATCATCAGATCGTGTCTTTGCTGGCGGCGCTGCTCCGGACTCGTCGAGGTATCGTTCCGCATCGCTTCCATCTTGCTTTGATGGTCCTGAAGAATCGGCAGCATCTGCTGCTGCTGGTCCGGGGTCAGATTCAGCATCTTCGTCATACGCTTCAGCTGGCGCCTGGCGGATGGCCGACGGTTGTGCATCGAGTTCATTGAATTCCCGCCCTCGGGATTCGACTGGGTGCTCGTCTGGTCGGCGGTCTGGGCCAGCATGGCGGCTGGAACGCAAAGAGCGATACCGAGGATAGCTGCTCCCGCGCTCATAAATTTGTAACGCTTGCGATAACTCATATGGACCTTTCTGGCATACGTGCAATGCCCGCGAGCAACCGAGTGAACAACTGTATTCACCGCTGCGCGCGTGTTAGGTGTAGACGTCATCTGTCAATTGGAAGTTGCGCACGCAGGTTGCGAAATCAACCTCTCCGTCATGCCGCATCGCAGCTCCGGCACTGTTTTCCCCGCTACCCCGCACGTTCCACCTGGAAGTGAAACGGGTCTCCGCGCTCATTCGCCATCGCCTCGACAACTTTCAGGAACGCGAGCGACGCATGCGAAAGGTTCGCGTGTCTGCGATGCACAATTCGCAGACGCCGCTCGAATGACAACTCCGGCACGCGCAGCTGCACCAGTTCGCCGCGCTCGATCTCCGGCCGCGCCGTCAGCCCGGGCAGCAGCGCCACGCCGTTTCCAATAGCGACAAACCGTTTGATCGCTTCGAGGCTCGGCAACTCCACCGCCATATTCAAGGGCGTCTTATGGCGCTGAAAGGCCTGCACCACCTTCTGCCGCAGCGGAGATGGAACATTGTGCGCGATAAAATTCTCCGCCCCCAGCTCATGGATCGACACCTCTTTCGCCCGCGCCAGCGGATGGCCCGGATGCATCACGAACACAAGCTCATCCCGATATACGACGATCGACCGGATCTGCGGGTCGTCAGGCCGATAAGAAACGATGCCGCATTCCACCGAGTGCTGCAGCAGCTCCTCGGTCATGCGGCTCGCCAGCGATCGCTGCACCGTCACCTGGATTTGCGGCGAGAGGCGGCGGAATTGATCGATCACCGGCAGCAGATATAGACACGTATATTCGTTGGCAGCCAAATTCAGTCGCCCGCGATGCAGAGAGCGCATCTCCGACAAAGCCGTCGTTGCTTCTCCGCGCAGATTCAGCAATCGTTCCGCGTACTCCCGCAGCACCTCCCCGGCGGCGGTCAGCGTGGCATCGCGCGCCGCGCGGTCGAACAGCACCTCATCCATTTCAACTTCCAGCTTGCGGATTACCTGGCTGACCGCCGGCTGGGTGCGATGCAGACGGACCGCGGCCCGGGAAAAACTCCGCTCCTGGGCCACCGCCATAAAAGTTTCCAGTTGAAACAGATCCATTGGCCGTCCTTATGGGTATTTAAGCGATACTCATGTTGATAAGATATTCTAATGCATAAAGTTGTTCTCATTAGCCTCCCTTATGCTAACTTAACAGTACGGCCCTTCCCCGGTTCGGCCGTAACTGAGGCAAAGAAATGCAGCGAGAGCGTATCTTTTTCTTCGACACTACCCTTCGCGACGGCGAGCAATCCCCCGGCTGCAGCATGCATATGGCGGAAAAGCTGCGCCTTGCCCGGCAGCTCGAGTCCCTCGGCGTCGATGTAATCGAAGCTGGATTTGCCATCGCCTCCGATGGCGATTTTGCCGGGGTCGATGCCGTCGCCCGCGCTGTTCGAGGACCGCGCATTGCTTCCCTCTCGCGCGCCAAAAAGGAAGACATCACCGCCGCCGCGCGAGCCCTCGAACACGCGGAGCGCTCGCGCATCCACATTTTTCTCGCCAGCTCCGACATCCACCTCAAGCACAAACTGAAGATCTCTCGCCAGCAGGCGCTCGAGCAGGCGGAGGAATCCGTTCGCTTCGCGCGCACCTACTTCGACGATGTGGAATTTTCTCCTGAAGATGCAACCCGCACCGATCCGGACTTTCTCTGCACCATCGTCCAGACCGCGGTGGACGCGGGAGCCACCGTCATCAACGTTCCGGACACTGTCGGCTACACCATGCCGCATGAATATGCGGCCACCTTCCGGCTGCTGAAACAGCGCGTGCGCGGCATCGAAGGCGTCCTGCTTTCCAGCCACTGCCACGACGATCTCGGAATGGCCGTCGCCAACAGTCTCGCGGCACTCGAAGCGGGCGCGCGGCAGGTGGAATGCACCATCAATGGAATCGGCGAGCGCGCCGGAAATGCGGCCCTCGAAGAGGTTGCCGCCGCACTGTACGTACGCCAGGACCGCCTGCCCTTCACATATGCGATCGATCTCGAGAAGCTGTATCCAACCAGCCGCATGTTGACCGACATCATCACCTTCGGACCGGCGCCCAACAAGGCCATCGTAGGCAGCAACGCCTTTGCGCATGAAGCCGGCATACACCAGCACGGCGTTATGTCGAATCCGCTCTGCTATGAAATCATCACCCCGGCCCAGGTCGGCGTGCCCGCAAACCGTATGGTGCTGGGCAAACATTCCGGCCGGCATGCCTTGAACCATCGGCTCGGAGAACTCGGCTATTCGCTCGATCGCGATGAGCTGGACATTGCCTACGATCATTTTGTCGCGGTCGCGGATCGCAAGAAGTCCGTCTTCGATCAGGACCTGATCGGCATCGTGTTGACGCATCTACGTCCGGACCCGCTCGTGGTTGCGCCCGACGGAGCAGTAATTTTGCCGCAAAGTTAACTCGACCGGAGACCGGCGCGCGGAAGTTGACGGGTCGGTAACAACCGCAGGAAAGCATTCAACCCTCCCCCATAGGAGATTGGAATCGATGGAACTCAAAGTCACCGTCGTTGCCGGAGACGGAATCGGACCGGAAGTCACGCGCGAAGCCTTGGAGATCCTCGACTCCGTGGCGCAGCTGAACGGCCACAAATTTCACTTTGTTGAAATGCCGATCGGCGGCATCGCCATCAAGCAGCATGGCTCACCTCTGCCTGCCGCAACCCTCGACGCCGCGCTCGACAGTGATGCGGTTCTGCTGGGAGCTGTTGGCGGCAATGAATTCAATTCCCTCCCTCCCGGCAAACGCCCGGAAGCAGGCCTGCTGCAACTGCGGCAGGCGCTGGGCGGCTACGCAAATCTGCGGCCTTCGGTCGCCTACGCGGCGCTCAGTAATAATTCGCCCCTGCGCCCGGAGGTCACCGATGGCGCCGACATCCTGTTTGTGCGCGAACTGCTCGGCGGCCTCTATTTTGGCGAGCCGCGATCATGGGACAAGGAACAAGGCGTGGCGTTGAATACCATGCGATACACGCGAAATGAAGTCGTGCGCGTAGCCCGCATCGCATTCGAGCTGGCGCAGAAGCGCCGCCGCAAGCTGACTTCCGTCGATAAAGCGAACGTGCTTGAAGTCTCGCAGCTCTGGCGCGCGACGGTGAATGAAGTCGCGGAGGAATATCCCGACGTCGCTCTCGATCACCAATATGTCGACGCATGCGCCATGCATTTGATGAACACTCCGCGGAACTTCGACGTCGTGCTGACGGAGAACCTCTTCGGCGACATTCTCTCCGACGAGGCCGCGGTCATCACCGGCTCGCTCGGCATGTTGCCTTCAGGCACCATCGGCGGCAAAGTGAACCTGTACGAGCCCGTCCATGGATCGGCTCCGGACATCGCAGGCACCGGCAAAGCGAATCCGCTGGGCGCGATTTTGACCGCTGCCATGCTGCTGCGACATTCCGCCGGACTGGAACTCGACGCGCAGGCAGTTGAAACCGCCGTCCAGGATGTCCTGCGGCGCGGCTATCGCACAGCAGACCTGGCGCGCGGCAATCAGGCCGATCAGCAACTCGTCACCACGCGCGAGATGGGCAAGCTGGTATTCGAAGCGCTGAACGAAATCATCGACCGCCGGCAGGCGCTGCACGCGGTTTAACAGAACGCAACGGCTTTGCACTCGAACCCTCAAAGTAGACTGAAGCAATCCACCTGGTTGCATTCATAAGGCGAAAGAATCATGGCAAACGATAAAAAGACACTCTTTGAAAAGATCTGGGACGCACACGTTGTAGCATCGCCCCCGGGCGAACCGGCTTTGCTCTACATCGATCTGCACCTGCTGCACGAAGTCACATCTCCGCAGGCGTTCGATGGTCTGCGCCTCGCCGACCGTAAGGTGCGTCGCCCGGATCGTTCACTCGCCACCGTCGATCACAACGTTCCCACGACGCTCGACCGCACCAACATTAAAGACGAAATCGCCGCCAAGCAGATCGCGACCCTGCGTCGCAATTGCGAAGAATTCGGCATCGAGCTTTACGATGTCGAGTCCCCGCAGCAGGGCATCGTGCATGTCATTGGGCCGGAACTCGGCTTCACCAAGCCGGGCATGACGATCGTCTGCGGCGACAGCCACACCAGCACGCACGGCGCCTTCGGAGCACTGGCCTTCGGAATCGGCACCAGCGAAGTCGAGCACGTGCTTGCCACCCAGTGCCTGTCGCAATCAAAGCCGAAGACCTTCCGCATTTCCGTCGAAGGCGAATTGCCTTCCTACGTCACCGCCAAGGACATAGCGCTTGGAATCATCGGTCGCATCGGCACCGACGGCGCCACCGGGTACGTCATCGAGTACGCGGGCTCGGCCATTCGCGCGCTGTCCATGGAAGGCCGCATGACCGTCTGCAATATGAGCATCGAAGCGGGCGCGCGCGCCGGAATGATCGCGCCCGACGCGACCACGTTCGCCTATCTCAAAGGCCGCCCGGAATCGCCCGAGGGCAAAGCCTGGGACGAAGCGGTCGCGCATTGGAGCAAGCTGCCGTCGCATCCGGAAGCGAAATTCGATCGCGAACTCGTGATTGCCGCCGAGGAGCTGACGCCCTTCGTCACCTGGGGAACACATCCGGGCATGGTGGTTTCCGTCACCGGAGAAGTACCCAGTCCGGCGCTTGCGCCCAACGATTCCGAACGCCGTGCTTACGAGCGCGCGCTCGAATACATGGCGCTCACGCCCGGCACGCGCATCGAGGAGGTGCCCATTGACCGGGTCTTCATCGGCTCCTGCACCAACTCGCGCATTGAGGATTTGCGTGCCGCCGCGAAGATCGTGACCGGCTATAAGGTCAGCACCACCGTTCGCGCCATGGTTGTGCCCGGCTCGCAGCGCGTCAAGGCAGAGGCGGAAAGCGAGGGCCTCGACCGCATCTTCCTCGATGCCGGTTTTGAATGGCGCGAGCCCGGCTGCTCCATGTGCCTGGGGATGAACCCGG
Organism: uncultured Acidobacteriota bacterium; assembly: GCA_963744615.1. Classification (GTDB taxonomy): domain Bacteria; phylum Acidobacteriota; class Terriglobia; order Terriglobales; family Acidobacteriaceae; genus JAKAAZ01. The sequence goes on along the minus strand of CAVUUE010000001.1, from coordinate 646,531 downwards.
ACACGCTTGAACCCGGCGAACGCTGCGCTTCCACCAGCAATCGCAACTTCGAAGGCCGCCAGGGCCGCGGCGGACGCACCCATCTGGTAAGCCCCGTGATGGCCGCTGCCGCCGCCATTGAAGGCCACTTCACCGATGTCCGTAACTGGCAATATCGGAACTAACCAGCACCACCACTCAGGAGTTTCACCCGGGATTATGAAACCATTTCGCACCCTCACCTCGCTGGCCGCGCCGCTCGACGCGGTCAATGTCGATACCGACCAGATCATTCCGAAGCAGTTCCTCAAGCGCATTGAGCGCACCGGCTATGGCGAATTTCTGTTTTTCGATTGGCGTCTCAGTCCAGATCGCACCCCGAATCCGGAATTTTCCCTCAACAAGCCGCAATATAAAGGCGCGGAAATCCTCATCGCCGGTCGCAACTTCGGCTGTGGCTCCTCCCGCGAACACGCCGCCTGGGCGTTAAGCGATTTTGGGTTCCGCTGCGTCATCGCGCCAAGCTTCGCCGACATCTTTTTTTCCAACGCGGCGAAAAATGGCATCCTGCTGGTGGTGCTGCCGGACGAAAAAGTTGCCCAGTTGCTGGAACGCGCGAAACAGCCCGGCTATAAGGTGAGTGTTTCGCTCGAAACTCAAACAGTCGACGACGCACAGGGATTTCACGAATCCTTCTCGATCGACGAGTTCCGCCGCTCCTGCCTGCTCGAAGGGCTGGACGATATCGGCCTCGCCATGCGCCACACCGCCGCCCTTGACGCATTCGAACAGCGCCACGACAGAATCTTCGCGACTGCATCCCCGGCAGCAGAAGGAGGCACGCGCGTGAGCGGCAACGGTAAGCACAATCCCAAACACAACAGCATTCCGCTCACAGAGGGTCCGAATCGTGCCGGCGCCCGCGCCATGCTGCACGGCGTGGGATTTACTCGCGACGACCTATCCAAGCCCATCATCGGCATCGCCAATACCTGGACCGAAATCGGCCCCTGCAATTTTCATCTGCGGATCCTCGCCGACGCCGTCAAGCAGGGCGTTCGCGATGCCGGCGGCACGCCGATGGAGTTCAACACCATCACCATCTCCGATGGCATCACCATGGGCACCGAAGGCATGCGCGCCTCTCTGGTCAGCCGCGAAGTCATCGCCGACTCGATCGAACTTGTCGCGCGCGGCAATCTGTTTGACGGTGTGATCGCGATTGCCGGCTGCGACAAAAATCTGCCTGCCGCCGTCATGGCGCTGGCGCGGCTCGACATGCCCTCGCTCATGCTCTACGGAGGCTCGATCGCTCCAGGCCATTTCCGCGGACACGACATCACTCTGCAGGATGTGTTTGAAGGCATCGGCGCACATGCGCGCGGGACCTTAGATGATGCCGGACTCGCCGAGCTCGAAACTCAGGCCTGCCCCGGCGTGGGGGCCTGCGGCGGGCAGTTCACCGCCAACACCATGGCGATGGCGTGCGAATTTCTCGGCATCTCGCCCATGGGATTGTCCGGCGTCCCCGCGCTCTCGAAGGAAAAAACCCAGTCCGCGCGCGAAGCTGGTCGGCTGGTGATGGAGCTCGCGAAGAACGATCTGCGCCCCAGCAAAATCATTACCCCTGCATCGCTCGTCAATGCAATTGCCAGCGTGGCCGCTTCCGGCGGTTCCACCAATGCCGTGCTGCATATGCTCGCGATCGCGCATGAAGCCGGCCTGCAGCTTGCGATCGAAGACTTCGATCGCATCAGCGCCAGGACTCCCCTGCTCTGCGATCTGAAACCGGGAGGCCGCTACGTCGCCACCGATTATCAGGCCGCCGGCGGCAGCCGTCTGCTGGCCCAGCGTCTGCTCGACGGCCGGCTGCATCGATGGCTCGACGCTGAATGTCTCCGGCCGCACGCTCGCCGAAGAAGCTGCGCTCGCTGAAGAGAAGCCCGGCCAGGACGTCATCCGTCCACTCACAGACCCGGTCAAGCCAACCGGCGGCCTGGTCATCTTGAAGGGCAATATCGCGCCCGAAGGCTGCGTGATCAAAATCGCAGGGCACGAGCGCCTGCAACATCGCGGTCCGGCGCGCGTCTTCGATAGCGAAGAGGCAGCGTTCAACGCCGTCCAGACCGGCAGTCTGAAAGCCAATGACGTTGTCGTCATCCGCAACGAAGGTCCACGCGGCGGACCTGGAATGCGCGAGATGCTCGCCGTTACCGCCGCGATTGCCGGCACAGACCTCGGCAACACCGTCGCGCTGCTCACCGATGGACGATTCTCCGGCGCCACGCGCGGACTCATGGCCGGCCACGTTGCTCCGGAGGCCGCGCTGGGCGGCCCCATCGCTGCCCTGCGCGATGGCGACATCATCGTGTTTGACGTGGAGAAGCGGCAACTGCGCGCTGAACTAAGCGACGCCGAACTCGCCGATCGCATGAAATCCTGGAAGTCCCCGGCGCACCGCTACACCAGCGGCGTGTTCCGCAAGTACGCCAACCACGTTACCTCCGCCGCGCGCGGAGCCGTCACCAACCTTTGATCGCGGTATGGAATAGAAATTTCGAACTGAACCGTCGCAACAAAGAAGGCAGTCATGGATAACTCTGTGAAGAGAAGTTGCAACCCGAAAGCGGACGCCATATACAGCCAGCCCACCCGGCTCTCCGGAGCCGAAACCATGTGGGCGACCATGGTGGGCGAAGGCGTGCGGGATGTCTTCGGCTATCCCGGCGGCGCTATTCTCCCTGCATACGATGCACTGCGAAAATTTCCCATCCGCCACATTCTCGTCCGCCATGAACAAGGCGCGGCCCACATGGCCGACGGCTATGCTCGCGCCTCCGGGCGTGTAGGAGTCGCAGTCGCCACCTCCGGCCCCGGCGCGACCAACCTCGTCACCGGTATCGCCAACGCGATGATCGATTCCATTCCCATCGTCTGCGTCACTGGCCAGGTCTCGAGCAAGGTTCTCGGCACCGACGCTTTCCAGGAAGTCGATATCACCGGTATCACGCTGCCAATAACGAAGCACAATTTCCTCGTCAACCGCACGGAAGACATCGCGCCGGCACTGCGCGAAGCATTCCAGATCGCGAAGTCCGGACGCCCCGGACCGGTGCTGGTCGACATCACCAAGGATGCGCAGCAGAACTCCGCCATCTTCGACTTCGCCGCCGCCGCCCCTTCCCCGCATCGGCCGCATCCCATGCTCGCCGCGGACTCCGCCTCGCTGCGTGAAGCGCTTGAATTGCTGCGCAACGCTGAACGTCCTGTCATTCTTGCCGGGCACGGCATCCTTCACGCAGGCGCGCTCGATCAGGTGCGAACACTCGCAGAGCTAGCCGATATTCCCGTAGCCTGCACGCTGCTCGGGCTCACCGCCTTCCCCGCCTCGCATCCGCTGAACCTTGGCATGATGGGCATGCACGGCGAAAGCTGGGTCAACCACGCCATCCAGCAGGCAGACGTACTCATCGCCTGCGGCATGCGCTTCGACGATCGCGTCACTGGATCGCTCGCCACCTACGCGCCACGGGCGAAAAAGATTCACATCGAAATCGACCCGGCGGAGATCAACAAGAATGTTCGCGTCGATGTCGCTCTCATCGGCGACCTGAAGCAGATTCTCGACACCCTGCTTCCCCTCATGGACAAACGCGACGGGTCCGCGTGGCTCGACACGATCTCCGGAATGAAAGGCACCGCCGCCGTCCGCGACATCCAGCAGCTGCCCGACGACGGCCATCTCTACGCGGCGCACGTCATCAACGATCTTTGGCGCGAGACTAACGGCAACGCCATCGTCGCCACCGATGTCGGCCAGCACCAGATGTGGGAAGCGCAGTATTACAAGCACAACCGTCCCCGCTCTCTGATCACCTCCGGAGGTCTCGGAACCATGGGTTTCGCGCTGCCAGCGGCCATCGGCGCCAAAATCGCCTGCCCCGACAAGGAAGTCTGGGTGATCGCCGGCGACGGCGGTTTTCAGATGACCAGCCCGGAGCTTGCCACCATCGCGCAGGAAGATCTCGACATCAACATCGCCATCATCAACAACGGTTATCTCGGAATGGTGCGTCAGTGGCAGGAGTTCTTCTACGACAAGAATTATGAGTCCACCCCGTTGCGCAGCCCCGACTTCGTCAAGCTTGCCGACGCGCATGGAATTCGCGGCGCCCACGTCCGGCAGCGTTCACAAGTCATCGAAACGGTGGAAGCTGCGCGAAGCCACACCGGCGCTTTCCTCATCGATTTTCACGTCGAGCAGGAAGACTCCGTCTATCCCATGATTCCAAGCGGCGCGGCGCTTCATGAAATGATTCGCCGGCCCTCGGACAATCCACTGGTTGAAACAGCGACTGAACGCTAGGGAGCAGGAAACTCGCATGTTGCACACGTTTGTCGTATTGGTGGAGGACAAGGCTGGAGTGCTGTCGCGCGTCACGTCATTGTTTCGCCGGCTGAACGTCAACATCACCTCGCTCACCGTCGGCAGCAGCGAAACCGCGAACATTTCGCGGATGACCATCGTCGCCGACTCGCCGGAGGACCGCGCGCATCGCATCATGGCCTCCCTCTATAAGCTCGAGGACGTTCTCGAGATTGACGACGTCGGCCGTCATTCGGCGGTCATCCGCGAACTGGCCTTGCTGAAAATTTCAGTAGGCCCGGAAAAACGCACGGACCTCTTTCAGCTCGCAGAGGTGTTCCACGCGCGCATCGTCGATCTCGCGCCGGAATCCCTGATGCTGGAGCTCACGGGCAGCGCCAGCAAGATCGAAGGCCTCGTACAAATCCTGCTGCAGAGCAATTACCAGATTCTTGAAATGGCACGTACCGGCCGAATGGCGATGCGCCGCGGGCACCACACCAGCCGTGTCGTCGACGCACTCAGCGATGGCGCCACGTCGATCCAATCCAGGCCTGCGGACAACTCGCAGCATACCGCGAGCGATCTGGTCGCCGAAAAAGACCTCGCATAATCCAACCTTGAACATTACCCAACGGAGAAAAAGAACATGGCCAAGACCTACCACGACGAAGACGCAAACCTCGATCTGATCCGCAGGAAAAAAGTGGCCATTCTGGGCTACGGCTCCCAGGGCCATGCCCACGCGCTCAACCTGAAAGACTCCGGCGTCGAAGTCCGCATCGGGCTTCCCGCCGGCAGCAAATCCAAAGCGCGCGCGGAGCGGGTCGGACTTCAGGTCATGACCACCGCCGAAGCCGCGCAGTGGGCAGATGTCATCATGCTGCTTGCCCCGGACCAGACCCAGGGAAAAATCTACGCCGACTCCATCGCGCCGCACCTCACCGCCGGCAAAACCATGATGTTCGCCCACGGCTTCAACATCCGTTACGGCACCATCCAGCCGCGCGCCGATGTGGACGTCAGCATGGTTGCACCCAAAGCTCCTGGCCATCGCGTGCGCGAAGTTTTTGAGGAAGGCGGTGGAACTCCCGCGCTGGTCGCCGTCCACCAGGACGCAAGCGGTCACGCGCTGGCGCTGGCCCTCTCCTACGCCAAGGGCATCGGATGCACCCGCGCGGGTGTGCTCGAAACTACATTCAAGGAAGAAACGGAAACCGATCTGTTCGGCGAGCAGGCCGTGCTCTGCGGCGGCGTCAGCGCACTGGTCAAGGCGGGCTTCGAAACGCTCACGGAAGCCGGCTATCAGCCCGAAGTCGCCTATTTCGAGTGCATGCATGAACTGAAGCTGATCGTCGACCTGATGTATCGCGGCGGCCTCGCTTACATGCGCCACTCCATCTCCGACACCGCCGAATACGGCGACTACATCGCCGGCCCGCGCATCGTCACCGAAGAGACCCGCGCCGCAATGCGAAAGCTGCTGGCCGAGATCCAGGACGGCACGTTTGCCAAACACTGGCTGAATGAAAATGCCACCGGCCGCGAATGGTTTGAAGAACAGCGCCGCAAGGAGGCGAAGCACTCGATCGAACACACCGGCGAACCGTTGCGCGCAGCCATGCCGTTCCTCGATCCAGTCACGGTAAAAAGCGGTGCCGTCGAGTCCGCCGCAAAACCAACTCCCGCCGGAGTCGGCGCATAGCAAAACGGCTCGAGCCGTAGCGAGGAATCCAGGCAATGTTGACCACGATAGAAATTGTCTGGATTCGCGTTCGCTACTTTCCCACATCAAATCCCCGGCGATCGTGCAATGCAAACAGTCTGTAACATAGACTAATTATGCTGGGAGGCACCGCCATGAGTTCCTTGACGCAATCCATCGCTTCCATTCCAAACCTCCCTCCCGGCGCGTTAGAGCTCCATTCTCCGGAGCCCCAAATTCTTGAAGCTCTCCGTGCTATTCCACAGTTGGAAGGCCTGACTGAAAGAGAATTGCTCTGGCTCCTGCATCACGGCCGCGAGTTTTCCGCCGCCAGCGGGACACGTCTGTTCAGCGATGGCGATCCGGCCACGGAGATGACCATCATGCTTTCCGGTGAAATCCAGGTACGGCGTCAGAATGCTCCGCAGGGAAGCCTCTTCATCGGACGCTCCGGCCACATCACCGGCCTGCTCCCTTTCTCCCGCATGAAAACCTGGGGTGGCTATGGGATTGCCACCGAATCCATCTGGGGATTGCAGATTCCCAAAGCCCTCTTCCCGGAAATGTTGAGCGCCATTCCCTCCATGGGCCAGCGCTGCGTCTCCGTGCTCTTGGACAGAGTTCGCGAGGTGACTCGACTCGAGCAGCAGGCGGAAAAGTTGAGCGCCCTCGGAAAACTGGCGGCAAACCTCGCCCACGAGTTGAACAATCCCGCCAGCGCCGCCCAGCGTGCCGCTAGCAATCTCCTGCAGGAGCTGCGCGTCTATGGAAAAGTCAGCTTCGATGCCGGCCGGCTCTGCCTTACCGATGAGCAGGAGGAACGTTATCAGCAATGGAACGCCAGCGTGCGCTCGGCGATGGCCCAGCGCCCTGCCGCCAATGCTCCGCTGGAAAGCGCAGCGCGGGAGGAACGTCTCACCCAATGGCTGGAGCGGCATAAGGCTGCCGATGTCTGGTCAACCGCCCCCGTACTCGCCGAAGCAGGCATTGAGCCGGAAGAAATCGCGGTCCTCGACGAGTTTCTCGACCAGGAAGCCGCCAATCTCGCCCTGATCCACTTCGCCTCTTCCCTGCGCGCGGAACGCATGAACGGAACCGTGCTCGAATCGACCGCCAGAATTTTCGAGCTGATCCACGCGATCCAGCAATATTCCCACATGGACCAGGGCTCGCTGCAGGAAGTCGACCTGGCGCAGTCGCTTGAAAATACCCTGAGCATGCTGCACTACCGGCTCAAAGATGTGGAGGTGGTTCGCGAGTACGATCCCGACCTGCCCCGCATTACCGCCAATGGAAGCGAGCTGAACCAGGTGTGGATGGCGCTGCTGGAAAATGCGCTGGATGCGATGAAAGACAAGGGAAAGATCCGCGTCGTCACCCACCACAGCGGAGAAATGGTTCGCGTGGAAATCTGGGATAACGGTCCTGGAATTCCGCCGGAGCTGCACAGTCGGATCTTCGAGCCGTTCTTCACAACCAAAACAGCCGGCCGGGGACCCGGGCTCAGCCTCGACGCCGTACACCGCATTCTAAGCCGCTATCGCGGAGTCATCACCATGCAATCGCGGCCCGGCGAAACATGTTTTCAGGTGCGCATCCCCCTGCAGCAGGCCGGAGCATACTAGGCTACATCGGCTCCCATCATTCTGCGCCAGGCGGAAAGCTACTTCTCGATCTCGACGCCGCGCCAGAACGCAACATGATTTTTGATCGCCCGTGCCGCAGGTTTCGGGTCGGGATAATACCAGGCCGCGTCGGAGTTCTCCTGGCCATCGACCAGGATCGTGTAGTAGCGCGCTTGCCCTTTCCAGGGACAGGTTGAGATCGTCGAGCTCGACCGGAAAAATTCACGATCGATCGAATCGTGCGGAAAATAGATATTTCCCTCTACCAGTTGCGTCTTCTCGCTCTCGGCGAGCACCTTGCCGTTCCATACCGCTTTCGCCATAAATTCGCTCTACTCCTTCATATTTCACCATACCAGATGGCTGCAGGTCTTCGCGTTTGGGGAATGTTCCCCAACAAATAAAGAGGACGCGCCATCAGCGCGTCCTCTTCTCCCATCATTGCGCTACCTACCCACTCCAGATGCCAAACCTTACATCGTCCCCGTTGATTTCGCCTTCATGACCTTGTCGACATGGATCGAGTTGTTCGTCGAATCTACAGTGGCCACCACTCTGACCTTGTCCCCGTAGTAGTTCTGGACCGAATCCGTGTTATCGATTGCCCAGACCTTGTTCTTCGAATCGACGAAAACGGCTGTCGAGCCGGCGTCGATACACTTCTTCACGCACGCCGCATCGTGGTTCTTCGCGCCGCATTTCGCGTCGCTGATCCAGCCATTTAATTTGTGTGTTTTCATCGTCTGCGCGCCGGCAAATGCCGACATGCTGCCCAGTGCCAGAACGAAAGCCAGATGCTTTGAAATCTTCATAAAATTTGCTCCTCAGATTTTCGTCCCCGAAAGGACGCGGGTTGAACCACGCAATACTTGTACCTAGCTTGCGTCACCTTGGCAAGCTTCCTCATCCACCGTCTTGAGCCTGCCCAGCTAGGGCGCGGCCCGATGAGAGGAAACAGTGACTCGGTTTTGGATGCCGGATCGCAAAACTAGGATGTACGTGCTTCCATGGATTTCAACATGGTGGCGAATATCTCCCGCGCACTGGGGTACTTTTCCACCAGCTGCGCCGTGTGGCGCATGAAAGGCCTGCCGGTCTTTGCCTTGATTTCCTCGCGAAAGCGATTAAATTTCGCCAGGATAAACAAGCCTTCGCCATTTGAATCGAGAAACAAGTCGGCCTTCACCGCACCGTGCAGCACCAGCGAAGCAGCCATTTCCCAGTAGCTGATCACCTGCCGATAATATGCGTTTTCATCCGTGCCCATGCCACGTGCCACGGCGGAAAATTCCTCCACCGTCGCCGGGTTGAACTCGAATACCAGCCAATGCCTCGCCTTGCGAAGAACAGGCTCCCGGCGCAGCTCGTACAGCTTCAGAATCAGCGTGGCGTCTTCAAATGTCGCAATCTGACTTTCCATTTTTCCTCTACTGCAACTCTATACCTGGATCTTTAAACTACAGCAGCCTCGACGGCTTCCGCCACGTTCTCCGCAGGCGGCTTCTCCGTCTCCGCGGGTGCATCTCCGATGCGTTTCTCATAGTGGCAAACGACCGCTTTCGCATCCGGTGGAGCTGCGCTCCACCACCGGCTTCTTCTTGCCGCCCCGTGACGGCTTCTCCGCGGCGCTCTGCTTCTCATTATTAGGACAGATCAGGTACACGCCGGACTTCAACGTTTTTTCCAGCAGATACGGGCTGCCGCATTCCGGACAAGTCTCCGGAACCGGCTTCAGGTTCGAAGTGAAATCGCACTTGGGATAATTCGTGCACCCGTAGAAGAGATTTCCGCGCCGCGCTTTCCGCTCCGCGATGTCTCCTTCGCCGCACGTCGGGCACTTGACCCCGGTCAGGTTCTGCTTGATGTATTTGCATTTCGGATAGCCGCTGCACGATACGAATTCCCCATATTGCCCGCTACGCCGCACCAGCTGCATGCCGCACTTCGGGCAATTCTCATCGAGCGGCACCGGCGGCTTCTGCTGCTGCTTCGCCGTCAGTTTGCGGATCGTCTTGCAGGGCGGATCTTCGCTGTATCCGGGGCACGCCATGAACTGGCCAAACGGTCCGTTGCGCAGCACCATCACCCGTCCGCAGTTCTCGCAGAACTCCTCTTCCGCCTCCGCGCCCTGCGCCTCCGGCGTGTTCAGATTCGGCTTCGCGTCGAAATTCTCCTTAGTAAACTTGCAGCTCACCTGTTCAACGATCAGCTTGCGCTCTCGTCCAGCCACGGCCGCCAGCCCTGCTTCCAGCTCTTTCCGGCTGGTCGCGGTCACCGCCGGCGGGGCAGGCAGTTCCCCGCCCGTGGCCTTTACCAGCATCGGATAAGCCAGCTTATCCTCCAGCTTTTTGACCACCTTCTTGGCGTCCTTTTCCCACGCGGAACTGGCAATCGTCACCGGCTTTTTCTTCTCATACGCGGTGCAGGCATAAAAGGAGCCGAATTTTCCCCACTTCAGCACCAGCGGCGAACCGCAATCCGGACATGTCTCCGTGGTCGGCTCCTCCATCCGCTTGACGTCTTCCATGTTCTTGCCGGCGACTTCCAATTCCTTCTGGAAATATCCGTAGAAGCCGCTCAACAGATCGGTCCATTTCTCCGTGCCGTCTTCGACCGCATCCAGTTCCACTTCCAGCTTCGCCGTATACGCCGGATCGAAGATGTACGGAAAATTCTTCACCAGCAGATCGTTGACGACCACGCCGATCTCCGTCGGATAAAACTTGCCCGAACCCTTCGGCGGAACCTTGGCAACATACTCGCGGTCCTGAATTGTGCTGATGATCGAAGCATAGGTCGATGGCCGCCCAATGCCGCGCTCCTCCAGCTCCTTCACCAGGGAAGCCTCATTAAACCGGGGCGCAGGCTCGGTAAAGTGCTGCTCCGGCTTCAATCCATTCAGGGTCAACGCCTGCCCGTCGTTCAACTCCGGAAGGCGATTGCTCAATGCTTCATCATCGGCATCTTTCGCGTCCTTCGCTTCCTCATACACCTTCAGAAAGCCGTCGAACTTCAGCACCGACCCGGTCACACGATAGTCGTAGCTGCGATCCGCCCTGGCGACAATGTCCACGCTGGTCTGGTCGAACACCGCCTGGACCATCTGCGAAGCAACGAACCTCTGCCAGATCAACTTGTAGAGCTTGTACTGCTCGTCGCTCAAATAGCGCTTGATCTCCTCCGGCGCGAGCTCCACGTTGGTCGGCCGAATCGCTTCGTGCGCGTCCTGCGCGTCCTTCTTGCTCTTGAATGTATTCGGCGTCGCCGGCAGATATTGCGCGCCCAGCCTGCTGCCGATGTAGCTCCGCGCGGCTTCAATCGCGTCCGGGGAGACGCGGGTCGAATCGGTCCTCATATAGGTGATCAGACCCACCGTACCCTGGCTGCCCACTTCCACGCCTTCATACAGACGCTGCGCCACCCCCATGGTTCGGCGCACGTTAAAGCCAAGCTTGCGCGAGGCGTCCTGCTGCAGTTTGCTGGTAGTGAACGGAGCCGTCGGGTTCTGCCGCCGCTCCTTCTTTTCTACCGAGCGCACTTTCCAGTCCGCCGTCTTCAACGCGCTTACGATCGCGTCGGTCTCCGCCTGGTTCGGCAGTGCCGGCGCGTTCACCGTCTCCACGCTCGCCCGCTTGCCGTCAATCCCCATGAACCGCGCGGTAAACTCGCGCCGCTCATTCTCTCCAGTCGTGGGAATCAACTGCGCGTCCAGCGTCCAATACTCGACGGGCTGGAACGCCTTGATCAGCCGCTCGCGCTCGACAATCAACCGCACCGCGACGGTCTGCACGCGACCCGCAGACAGCCCACGCCGCACCTTGTCCCAGAGCAGCGGAGAAATCTGATAGCCCACAATCCGGTCGAGCACGCGCCGCGTCTGCTGCGCGTCCACCAGGTTCGCGTCCACGTTTCCAGCATGTTGAAACGCGTCCTTCACCGCCTTCTGAGTGATCTCGTTAAATGTCACCCGCTGGATGGTCGCATTGTTGCGCAACTGCGGCTTCAGTTGCATCTGCAGGTGCCATGCAATCGCTTCGCCTTCGCGGTCGGGATCAGGTGCCAGGTACACGGCATCCGCCGCGCTCGCCAGCTTCTTCAGCCGGTCGACCACCTTCTCCTTGCCCGGCATCACGATCAGTTCGGGCTCGAACGTCCCGTCTTCCAGGTCGACGCCAATTTTGTTCTTCGGCAGATCCATGATGTGGCCAATCGAGGCCTCCACGATGTAATCCTTGCCGAGATATTTGTTAATCGTCTTCGCCTTAGCCGGCGACTCGACGATAACCAGTGACTTTGCCATTGAAATACGCTTTCCGTTTCGTGTGAAACTTGTCAGCCCGGTCCGAATGGTCGTCGCAACTCGGATCGATGTACCGAGGGACGCGCGAATCCGGATTAAGTAATACGTGCGAAGCTATCACGCTTCCGCTCGGTGAATCCAATTGCGCCTCAAAATGTTCCGTTAGAGATCAATCAGCGACCGGATCGATCCGGGTGCCCCACGTCTCGCAAAGCAAACGTCGGGTTCTCTCGCACAACACCTGGATTCGCTTAGAACACCCGAACATAATTCTTGCCGGGCATGGCGCGAACCCGTCCGGCGAGTTCCAGTTCAAACAGCGCCGTAAAAATCTCCGAAGAACTCAACTTGCCCTCGAGCAGATCAACCAGTTCATCCAGTTGCGTTGACTGGTCTGGGCGGAGCGCTTCGAAGACGTGCCCCTGGTCTTCCGGCAAATCCGGCTTGTTGAATAACGATGCGCCAGGGTCGCCTGAAGATGCAATACCTGCCTGTTCCTCGACTTCCATCCGGACCTGCGTCGGCAGTTCCTCCCACACGTCCTCCCAGGTCGCCACCAGCTTTGCGCCCTGCTTAATCAACGTGTTCGGGCCCCAGGAACTTTTGGAGGTAACATTGCCCGGCACTGCAAACACCTCGCGATTTTGCTCCAATGCGCAACGGGCCGTAATCCGCGTGCCGCTGTTTTCGCTGGCTTCAATCACCAGTACGCCGACGCTCATGCCGCTCAGGATCCGGTTGCGGATAGGAAAATTCTGCGGCGCTGGAAACGTGCCCATCGGATACTCGCTCAGGATCGCGCCTCCACCCTCGAGAATCTGTTCCGCCAGCTTTTTATTTTCTTTCGGGTAAATGACGTCGATCCCTGTGCCCCAGACGGCAACCGTCTTCCCGCGTGCTTCAAGAGCGCCACGATGCGCCGCCGTATCCACACCGCGCGCCATGCCGCTTAGAATCACCAATCCATGGGCCGCCAGATCCCGCGACAGCATCTCCGCCATTCCCGTGCCATAGGGCGTAGGGTGCCTGGTCCCGACGACCGCGATCCCCGGCTGCGCCAGCAATGCTGCATCCCCCCGAATCCACAACACCGTAGGTGGATCGAAAATTTCCCGCAGCCGCTCCGGATAGCCTTTATCCACCGGGGTGATGATCGCCCCTCCACCCTCCTGAACGCGCTTCCATTCCTTTTCCGCCTCTGCGCGAGAGTGCCCGGAGACAATAGCCTGGGCCGCGGCCGCCGGCAGCTTCAGCGCCTCCAACTGCGTCAGCGCAAGACCCAGCACTCGTTCCGCGCTGCCCATAGCATCGACGGCTCGCCAGATGCGGCGCGGCCCCAGTCCGTCAGTCATCGTCAGCGCCAGCCATGCCAGCTGCTCTTCCTCATGTGCTGCCGGGGAATCTCGCACTCCTGCGGATTGTCGCGCCACGGAATTCATCGTCAAGAGCTGCTATCCTTGGCGGCCGACGAGTGCACGCGTCGAACCGCCACCTGAAAAATTGGCTTGATGTTGCGAGAGCGTATCTGGGGTCGAATGGAATGTCAAGCCGATACCACAAGCAAAAACGCGGCGCAAAGGATCAACTTCTCATCAACTCGTAGAGTTTGAGCACCGTGCTCCAGTTCCGCGCTGTGCTGGTCGTCGATAGCCGGGAGTCGAAATAAGCGTTGGTGAGTTTGGTGCGCGCCATGCCGTTCGGCAGCTGTACATAGATTTCACGGCCTCGCACCGCAAAGGTATCCGGCAGCGATCGCTCCGGGTCGAGAGCTGCGACCTCGCGCGCATTCGGAAGAGTTGAAAGAAAATAAACGTGGAGCGTCTTCTCGTCGGCTCCAGCAGCGATGAAGGGATTCCCGCGTATCGCCGCGCCAAGCTCTTCCGCCGTTCTCAACACCACGGGAATCCGATAGCCGGCGCTCTCCTCGATTCGCCTGGTTATAAGATCTGCAAGCCCCTGCGCCGCTCGGGGATTTGTGTTGAAGATGACATTCCCGCTCTGGATGAATGTGCGCACGTCGCTGCATCCGGCGGCCGCGAACAGTTCCGCCAGGTCCTTCATCGGCAGCTTGTTCTTGCCCCCGACATTGATCCCACGCAGCAGAGCCAGATACTTGAGCGACACCTTCGATTGGGCCACCAGAACCTCCTCGCAACAATTCTATTTCCAGCCTGCGATGGAATTCGCCCAACCGCCTCTTGCTACACTTCTCTGTGAAGCAGCGCCTGCGCATCTCCGCGATACGCTTTCTCAATCCCGCCCCGCTCATGTGGGATTTCGAGCACCCGCCGGAGATGGACCGGCTGGCCGAGCGCTATCAAATCCACAGCTCCATGCCCTCGAAATGCGCGGCGGAGCTGGCCACCCGAGACGCCGACATCGGCCTCATCCCCATCGCCGCCTACGCCACCATCCCCGGCCTCGCCGTGATCCCCGGCTGTACCGTCGCATCGCTCGATCACGTCCGTTCCATCCTGCTGGTGGTAAAAAGCCCGGCGGATCTGGCCACTGTGCGGCGCGTCGCCGCCGACACCGATTCCCGCACCTCAAACGCATACGCGCAGATAATCTTCCGCAAGTTCTACGCGAATGACCCGGAATTCGTGCCGCATGCGCCGCACCTGGACACGATGCTGAAGGAATGCGACGCCGCCGTTCTCATCGGCGATCCGGCTCTGCTGGCGCTTGAGGATCGAGGCGCCCGTTTCGAGCGCACCGGCCAGCCCCTCGAATATCTGGACATGGCCCACCTCTGGAAACACCATACCGCCGTGCCCTGGGTCTCCGCTTTCTGGGCCGTCCGGCCGCGGGCGATCGAAGACTCCGGAACCCGCCGCACCCAGGTGATTGAAGATTTCATTCACTCCCGCGATCACGGCATCGCGCATGTCGAGGATCTCGCCGTCGAATGGTCTTCCCGGCTCCCCGTCCCTGCAGCCACAATTCGCACTTACTTGTCCCAAAACATTCACTACATATTGGATGAGCAATGCATGGCCGGCCTGGAACTGTTCTTCCGCTATGCGGCCGAATGTGGCGTGCTGCCCGCCGCTCCGCCGTTGAAATTCCTATAGCCAAAAATGTGCGTGCAAGAATTGCAACCTAGCCGTCCGTCTCCACGGCCTTTTCCCAGTAGCCTTGATCACGCAAAAAATACTTCCGGTTGCCGGAGTTCAGCGCCGTCTTCAAAAACATCCACGCAACCCGCGAGTGACCCATCTTCCGGAAGCGGCGATTTGACGTCAACACACACCCCGGAATGACCGCGAAGCGTTCCCGCGCCACCTGCTTGCTCAACAGGTAATCCTCCGCATACTGCGCCCGCTCATTAAACCCGCCCAGCCGGTCGAACTCCCGCTTCTCAAACAGCATGAACATCCCGGTTGCGAAGGGCGCAACCCAGCGCGAAGTATGCTGCACAAAATTATTCAACCGGAACAGCACTCGATCCGCGCCGCCACCCGCGATGCACTCGATATCCGTCGTCGCGCAATGCAGGCGTCTCTGCTGCATGGTCGTCATCGCGCGGCGCAGCAGCGTTGCTTCCGCCAGCTCCACGTCCGCGTCCATAAACAGCACGTAGGGCGTGGTCGCGCGAGCCGCGCCCGCATTCCTGCCCACAGCCGGCAGACCGCCGGGGATTATTTCCAGCGCGAGCCCCAGCCGTGCCGCGCACAACTCCGCGATCGCAGCCGTCGAGTCCGTCGAACCCGCGTCAGCAACGAAGACTGTGGTATCCCGTAAATGCGGGTAGTCCTGCCTGCTCAAAGAGGTCAACAGCCGCGGCAGGCGCTGGCTTTCGTTCTTCGCTGGGACCACGATGGTGAGTTCCGCCGCCATATCTTTGGATCTCCACTCCATGCTGGTTGATGGTTACAAACGTGGACCGCGCATCGACCCACGATCCCGAGTTGTAATACTCGATCCCGTCGCACACCATCGACAGCGCCGCGTGCGTATGGCCGCAGAAAACACGCTGGCACTGTCCGGTACGCGCGTAGCGAATGGCTCCGTCCGCGACCTTGTCGGAAAGCCGCAGCCAGCGCGTACTCACGCGGTCAAGAAAACGCGAGAAGCGCTTCGTCCGCGAATCCAGCTTCTGTATCTGATAGAACAAGTGCTCGCCCACGCGGCTGATCAACAGATTCCTGCTGACGAAGCGGTCGAACTGATGCCCGTGGACAGCCAGGTGACGCTTCCCGTCGTACTCCCACACGTAGCGCTGATACACCGGCACGCCGACCAGATGCGACATCAAATTCGCCAGGCCGTGATCGTGGTTGCCCTCAACCCAAACCACTTCCACGTGGCGCTTGGGATTCGAGAGTTTGCGGATATGAGTGAGAAATTTCCAGTGCTCGCTGGTAAGCCTGCGGAAATTCAGGTCCGCGAAAATATCTCCCAGCAACACCAGCCGCTTGAAACTATGCGACTCGAGCACGTCCAGCGCGTCCTGCGCGCGGCTAAGCTCGGACCCAAGATGGACGTCCGACAGTATGAGTGTGTCGTACGCTGCATCGATCATGCCCTATATATGCGGCATAAGCGGGCAATGGCAGATGACAGCAATATGAAGATACGGAGAAAACGAAGGCGCCGTTAACAGTCAGCAGTCACATAGCTGCTTCGATACCTCGCAAACCGCCCTAAAACTCCCAGCGCAGCAGGCAGGTTCCCACCGTATATCCCGCCCCCACGGAAGCCAGCAGGACCAGATCGCCCTTATGAAGCCGGTCCTCTTCCCGGGCCGTCTGCATGGCCAATGGAATCGTTCCAGCCGTGGTGTTTCCAAAGCGATCGATGTTGATGATCACCCGCTCCGGACTCATCCCCAGCCTTTCCGCCGTCGAGACAATAATGCGCCGGTTCGCCTGGTGGGGAATAAAACAGTCCAGGTCGCTGCCGCGAACGCCGTTGCGCTCCAGCAGTTTTTCCGTCGCTTCCGACATCTTGCGCACGGCGAACTTATACACCGCCTGGCCGTCCTGGTGGACGACATGCATGTTCTTCGCCACTGTTTCCGCGGTCGGCGGATTCAGGCTGCCCCCTCCCGGCATGTAGAGAGAACTGCCGCCCGAGCCGTCGATTTCGTGCAGGTAATCGATCAGGCCGATCTCGCCCTCCCCGGCTGGCTCCAGCAAAACCGCGCCAGCCCCATCGCCGAAAATTATGCAGGTCGACCGGTCCTTGTAATCGATCACGGAAGACATCACATCCGCCCCGATCACCAGCACTTTTCTGTGTGCCCCTGTCTCGACAAGCTTCGCGCCCATCTGCAGCGCGTAGACAAAGCCGCAGCAGGCTGCGGAAAGATCGAATCCCCACGCGCCCTGCGCTCCCAGTTTGTCCTGTACAAGGCAGGCCGTGGCTGGAAACAGCATGTCCGGCGTTACCGTCGCGATCAGAATCACCTCAACTTCACTGGGATGGATGCCGCGTTCCGCCAGGCAGCGGCGCGCCGCCTCCACCGCCAGATCGCTCGTCGCGACCCCCTTGTCCACCAGGTGTCGCTGCCGGATGCCCGTTCGTTCGACGATCCACTCGTCGCGGGTATCCACCATCTTTTCCAGGTCCGCATTCGTCAAAAGCCGCGGAGGAACATACGTGCCAAGCGCGCTGATTTTAGCGCGGAGCAGCGGCCGCGGACGAAGATCAAAATTCAAAGGGATGTCCTTCTCGACAATCTAAATTCTTGATTTCTGCTTGGAATCTGGTCAACGTCCGCCGGCGGGGATATCAGGGAAGGAAAATCCTTCTGAAGCGCCGGGTAACCCACTGCACACGCATGAGCCCGTTGCCGTTGCTTCCTTCCGGACCTGGCGGGGTTGGCGGGATTGCGTCGCGTAGGACCCGGCACAGCTTCGATAATATCACCGGCTCCTTGCCTCGCAACCTCGCCGAAAATCCTCCATGGCATTGATAGAATGGAAGATGTGAAAAGTTTGCAAACAGGCGGCTCTGGAATCATTGCCGCGGAAAAGACGGCAGCAACGCGCGTGGGCTTCGTCAGTCTCGGCTGCCCGAAAAACCTCGTCGATAGTGAAGTGATGATGGGCATTCTGGCCCAGGCCGGAGCCACCATCACCTCCGACGCCGAATCCGCCGACGTGCTGGTGGTCAACACCTGCTCGTTCATCGACAAGGCCAAGCAGGAATCGGTCGACACTATCCTCGAAATGGCGCGGCACAAAACCGGCGGCAAGGCCACGCGCCTGGTGGTTGCCGGCTGCATGGTCGAACGGTATCGTGACGAAATTCAGAAAAATATTCCCGAGGTAGACGCCGTAGTCGGCACCGGCGAGCTGCAGCAGATTCTCGCCGCCGCCGGAATTGCCCCGCCGCCCAGCCCTTCCCCGTTCCGCATTTTGACGGCGGCCGAAGCAGCCCTCCCCTACCGGGCCGAAGGGAACGCCCGCGAGCGTCAGGGCCGCTTCTCCCGCGAAGGCTGGGACGGCGCTCTCGCCGACCTGCCGAATTATCTCTACGACGAACACACGCCCCGCCTGCGAACCACGGCTCGCACCTCGGCCTACGTAAAAATCGCCGAAGGCTGCGATCATCCCTGCGGCTTCTGCATCATCCCTCAGCTCCGCGGCAAGTTCCGCTCGCGGCGCTTTGAATCTGTCGTCGCTGAAGTAGAGCGGCTGGTCGCCGAAGGCGTCGAGGAAATCACGCTCATCGGCCAGGACACCACCTGCTATGGCGAAGACTTCGGCATGAAGGATGGCCTGGCGCAACTGCTCGATCGTCTGGCTCGCATCGATGGCGTGCGCTGGCTCCGCTTCCTCTATGCGTATCCGAACAAGGTCACCCAGGCCCTGCTCGACACCATGGCGCGCCACGAAAACATCTGCAAGTATCTCGACGTTCCCCTGCAGCACGCCGCACCGAACGTGCTGAAACGGATGAAGCGCGGCGGCGGCGCGGACATCTTCCTCAAGATGATTGAGCGCGTGCGTGCAACCATGCCCCGGATCACCCTCCGAACTTCATTCATCACCGGATTCCCCGGCGAAACTGAAGCCGACTTCGATCTGCTGCTCAACTTTACGTCAGAGGCCCGCTTCGACTGGCTGGGCGTATTCGAATATTCCGACGAGGAAGGCTCGGCAGCCTATGCGCTCGACGGAAAGGTTTCCCGGCGGACCATCGCCGCGCGCCAGCGCAAGCTGATGCGGAATCAGTTGCGGATCAGCCGCGCTGCCCGCGCTGCCCAGGTCGGCCGCAGCTTCGATGTGCTGGTCGAAGGCGAAAGCGAGGAGTCGCCGCTGCTCTGGCAAGGCCGCGCCGCGATGCACGCCCCGGAGATTGACGGCAAAATTCTTATCAACGATTTCGGAACGTATGAAACGCTGCAGCCTGGAACATTCCATCGCTGCGAGATCACCGAAGCCCACGACTACGACCTGGTAGCAAAAGTTGTGAATTGACTTTTTTCGCACAAGCTTCGCCGAACGAGCATGAGCAATCCAGAGAACACCGTTCAATTTCGAAAAATGTAACCGGCAAGGTTGCATTTGCAGGTTCACCATGGAAAAAGAGAAAAATACCGCATTACGATGCCCGACATGCAGCACCCTCGTATTGCGCGACGATCCGAATATGCCCTTCTGCAGCGATCGTTGCCGCATCATCGATCTGGGAAAGTGGGCCAGCGGCGCGTACCGCATCTCCTCACCGATCCTCGATCCCGAAGTGCTCGAAGGCCTCGATGAGATGCACCGCAGCGGCCGCAATTCCGGCGACGACGAATAGATGAAGCCACTCCCGAACCGGCTGGGCCTGGACGCTCGCAACATTTTTCGGCGCCGGCTATCTTCGTCCTGGCCCGGGCACATGGGGTTCGGCCGCCGGTCTGCTGCTGTGGCTCGCGGCCGCCCACTGGGTGCATCTGGGTACCGCACCCAATGCGCGCGCGCATCTCGCCATCGGCACTGCGGTCGCCGCTCTGCTGCTGCTGCTGATTGGCATTCCGGCGTCTTCCATTGTCGCCCGGGAAGCGGGCATCGAAGATCCCGGCTTCGTAGTAGTCGATGAAGTCGTCGGCCAATGGATCGCGCTCGTCGGCGCGACCATCGTACCGTGGAGCTGGCTGCTGGCCTTCCTGCTCTTTCGCATTTTCGATATCGTCAAGCCACCGCCCGCGCGCCAGTTTGACAGGATGCATAGCGGATTCGGCATCATGATGGATGATGTAGCCGCCGGCGTATTCGCACTCGTTCTGGTCTGGCTGGCCGTCCGTTTTCTATAGTAAGAATGCAGCCCTGTCTCCCATGTCTTGCTTGTGAAGCATGGTTTCTCTAGAGGAGTTTCCCGAATGAAGTTCGGCACGCACGGGACGGAACGTGTTCCGCACATCGCATCCATCGCACCGCCCGCGGCCCTGCCGGGCGGCGAAGTCGAACTGCACGGAAACGCTCTCGTGCCGCAGGGATTCCGCCAACCCATCGCCACCATCGGGGAGCAGCGCGCACAAGTCGTGATGAGCCGGCCCTCCCGCGTCATGCTGCATGTGCCGCCTGGAACCCTCTCCGGCAGCGTCCAGCTCCGCATTGACGGTCATCTCAGCAATGCCATTCCCTTGTCCGTCGGCATCGCAATTGCCGACGAGATGGATCCCGTAGCCAATCCCGTAGCCGACCGCGAGGGCAATATCTACGTCGCATTCTCAGGCCCGCGCGGGCAGCTCGCTCCAACCTCCGTCTTTCAGATCGACGCCGAATATCAGGCGCGTCCCTTCGTCACCGGCATTCTGAACGCAACCGGAATGGCGCTCGACGACGATGGCAATCTCTATGTTTCCTCGCGGCACGAAGGCACGGTCTACCGCGTCACTCCGAGTGGAGCCAAATCCCTGTTCGCCGAAGGTATGGGCATCGCCACCGGACTGGCCTTTGACCGCGAAGGCATGCTCTATGTCGGGGACCGCAGCGGAACCATCTTCAAGATCGCACGTGACCGTCAGGTCTTCGTCTTCGCCACGCTCGAGCCCAGCATCTCCGCCTATCACCTGGCATTCAACGACCGCGGCACCCTTATGGTCAGCGGCCCCACAACTTCCGCCAATGAAACCATCCACGCCATCGAACCCGACGGAGGAATCACCAGCTTCTATACCGGACTCGGTCGTCCCCAGGGGATGGCTTTCGATGTGGCGGGCAATTTGTATGTCGCGGCATCGCTCCATGGCCGGCGCGGCGTGGTGAAGATCACTCCAAAACAGGAGGCCTCGCTGGTGGTCTCCGGCTCCGGCATCGTCGGCCTGACATTCCTGCCGGAGGGTGACGCCGCACTCGCCACCCGCGACACCATTTATCATATTGGGTTGGATACCGCAGGCAGATTGCTTCGGTGAAGCGTGCTCAGTTGATCTGTCATCCTGTAGATCCCGTAAAGGAAATTCACCGCGGCAATCGTTCCACGCTCCACCACCTCTCAAAAAATGTTCGCAGAAATTATCGCCGTCGGCTCTGAGCTTCTCACCCCGTACCGCCAGGACACCAACTCGCTTTTTCTCACCGAACAGCTCAACTTGCTCGGCGTCACCGTCATCTTCAAAACCATCGTCGGCGATCGTCAGCCGCACCTTGTCCATACCATTTCCACGGCGCTCAATCGCGTCGATATTGTCTGTGTGATCGGCGGCCTCGGTCCTACGGAGGACGACGTGACTCGCGAAGCCGTCGGCGCCGCCCTCGGCCTTCGCGTCCGCCGCAACGGCGACCAGCTCGCCGCCCTCTACAAGCGTTTCGCGGAGCGCCGCGCCACCATGCCGCCCAACAATGCGAAACAGGCCGACCTGATCGACGGAGCGGAAACACTGCCCAATCCCAACGGCACCGCGCCCGGCCAATGGATCGACACCGTGCGCGGCGACCATCGCAAACTCGTCATCCTGCTGCCCGGCCCCCCCGCGGAATTGAAACCGCTATTTATCGCGGAGTGCCTGCCGCGCCTCTCGGCCACCCTGCCGCCGCGCCATATCGCGCGCCGCGTGCTCAAAATGGCGATGCTGCCGGAGTCCGAAGTTGACGCCCGCCTCGCGCCGATCTACACCCGCTTCACCGACGTCGAGACCACCATCCTTGCCAAGCCCGGCGAAATTCAACTCCACATGCTCTGCTCCAAGGCGATTCTTGAAGTCGCGCAGGGCCGCGTGAATGAGCTCGCCGGACGCATCGAGGAGGAAATGGAAGACGCCATCTTTTCCTCTCAAGGCGAGTCGCTCGAACAGATCGTCCTTTACTATCTGGGGATTCGCGGCGCTACCATCGCCGTGGCTGAAAGCTGCACCGGCGGCCTGATCGCGGAGCGCCTGACCGCCATCAGCGGCAGTTCCCGCTCGTTTTTGGGCGGCGCCGTGGTGTACACAGACGCGGCAAAGATCCAGTTCGCGGATGTATCCGAAGATCTGATCGAGGAAAAAGGCCCTGTCAGCCGCGAAGTTGCCGAGGCCCTCGCCCACGGCATTCGCCGCCGCACCCAGGCCACCATCGGCGTCGGCATCACCGGCATCGCGGGCCCGACCGGCGGCACGGAAGACAAGCCCGTCGGCCTGGTTTATATCGCGCTCGACGACGGAAAAGAGATCAGCGCTTGCGAGCGCCACTTTCGCGGCGACCGCGAACGCGTCCGCTGGCTGGCCAGCCAGCAGGCCTTGGATATGCTGCGCCGCAAGCTCATGTAGCAAGCGACACGAGCTCGACCAACTCCCGTCCAGGCCAAGCCCGTAACTTGACGCTGCTACACTCAGATCGTACCCATGACATTGGACTGGATTGCAGCTGCGATTGCGTACTTGCTGGGTTCGATTCCCTTCGGCTATCTCCTGGTATTGCTGTTTCGTAAAGAAGACATCCGCCAGAGCGGCAGCGGAAATATCGGCGCGACCAACGTCATGCGAACCGGGTCCCGCTGGCTCGGCATCCTTACTCTCCTGCTCGATCTCGGCAAGGGATTTCTCGCCGTCGAAATCGCGCGCCATCTCGCCACCGGCGCTCACGCAGTCGACACAGCTGCAATCGGCGCGCTGTTCGCCGTCATCGGCCACGTCTTCCCGGTCTGGCTCCGCGGAAAGGGCGGCAAGGGAGTGGCCACCGCCCTCGGCGTCTTCCTCGCACTCGCTCCCCTGGCAGCGCTCTCATCGCTGGGCGTTTTCGTCGTCTTTATTTTTCTTACCCGCTACGTATCGCTGGCCTCCATCCTCGCCGCGGCCTCTTTTCCCCTTTGGATATGGATGTTCGCGCGCGTGCTCGGCATTCACTACGGCCAGGGTCCCATTTTCATCGCCTGCACAGTGCTCGTCCCAGCCGTGATTCTCATCAAGCATGAGAAGAACGTCCAGCGGCTGCTGCATGGGACCGAATTTCGATTTGGCGCCAGGGAAAGCAGCGCCGCATGAGCCGAATCGGAATCGTCGGCGCGGGCTCCTGGGGAACGGCGCTGGCCATGGTGCTGGCCCGGCGCGGAGGCCACGATATCACCATGTGGTCGCACACCCGGCAGGTCGCCGACACCATTCGAGAGAGCGGCGAGAATCGTCTATATTTGCCCGGACTGCAAATCCCCAAAACAATCGCGATAACCACGGAGCTTCAGCAAGCCATCTCCGGCACAGAGATCCTCATCCTTGCCGTACCCTCCGAGCACCTTCGCGGCGTTTGCCAGGCCATGGTGCCCTTCATCACCGGCGATCCAGTCATCGTAAATGCCACCAAAGGCATCGAAGATCGCACCTGCCTGCGCATGACCCAGGTCATCCACGAAGTGCTCGATCAGAAAAGTCTGCGCCTGCCCTGCGGCGTGCTCAGCGGTCCGTCGTTTGCCCAGGAAGTGGGCGCCGGCAGCCCAACCGCCATCGCCATCGCCTCTTCCGACTCTGCCCTGGCCACGCGCGTGCAAGAGGAATTCGCCGGCCCGACGCTGCGGCTCTACACCAACCACGACGTAATCGGCGTTGAGTTGGGCGGTGCCTTGAAAAATGTGATCGCCATCGCCGCCGGCGCCACCCACGGCCTCGGCCTGGGCCACAACAGCGTCGCCGCCCTCGTCACTCGCGGTATCGCGGAAATGACGCGTCTCGCCGTTGCCTGCGGAGCCGAACGCGAGACCCTCGCCGGCCTCGCCGGCCTTGGCGACCTCGTCCTCACCTGCACCGGCGCCCTTTCCCGCAACCGCCACGTCGGAATGGAGCTGGGCAGCGGCCGCCGCCTGCCCGAAATCCTGGCCGACATGCACGGCAAGGTCGCCGAAGGCGTCCGCACGACTCACGCCGCCATGGGCCTCGCCTACCGGTTGGAGGTCGAAATGCCAATCACAGAGCAGGTTGCCGCGGTCCTCGACGAACGAATTTCCGCCAAAGCCGCAATGAAAGAATTAATGTCCCGCCCTGGTCGAGATGAGTAACCCCGTCAGAATGCAAAAAAAAGCCAGCAACTTTTGCCTGGATTTTGCGTTTCTACTGTCTTACCGGCTATTTAGAGCGATATTTATCCACAGAAAATTTCTTGCGGCACGATGCGGCGTCCAAAGGTAATATCCGTAGTAGGTTACTGACCGCGTGGAACAGGTTACTCCCGGCCAGCGAGAACGTCGAATGCAGATCAAACGCAATCCTTGGTTACGAACTCTCTACCTCACATTGCTGCTGCCCGTCGCTTCCGGGGTGGTGTCCTTTTTTCTTCTGCGTCAGGCCATTATTTCCCACCATGCGTTCTCCGACCGTTTCGTCCAGTTCATCCTCGGGTTGTGCGCCGCCGGCCTCTCCGTCAAATGCTGGGAAGTAACCTGGGTATTCGCCCGCGATATGCGCCGCTTTCTTGAGACCCTGCAGGCCATCAAACGCGGCGAATATGTCTTGCCCTCCGCACGCGCCGGACTGCCGGAAATCGAAGAGCTCGCGCGGGAAATGGGCAGCCTGAACGAAAGCCCGGACACTTCGCTCACCAAATGGATTGTGCTGTCGCGCGATCACCAGGCCATCTTCATGCGTCTCGTCGAAGCCATGTCCGCCTCGATGAGCACCAAAAGTTTCTATGCCCGGGGTCATTCCGGCCGCGTAGCCGAGTATTCCTCGCTCATCTGCAGCGAACTTGGGCTGCCTGCGCAGGAAAGCACTAGAATCCGACTTTCCGCGCTCCTGCACGATATCGGCAAGATCGGCATGGATTCGAGCATTCTCACCAAACCCGACCGGCTTACAAACGAAGAGTTCGCAATTCTCCAGACCCATCCGGCGCGGGGCGTCGAAATGCTCCGCCCCGTCCCCGATTTCGCCGACCTGCTGCCCGGCATCGAATTGCACCACGAATCGCTAGACGGCTCCGGCTATCCTCACGGCCTCAAAGGAAAAGAGATTCCCCAGATGGCCCGCATCATCGCCGTGGCCGACGCCTTCGACGCCATGACTCACCACCGCACGTACCAGGACGCCATGGATGGCGCCTATGCGCTCCGGCTCATCCGCAGCATGTCAGGAAAAAAATTTGACGAGCATGCCGTCGAGGCGTTTTGCCGCGCCTATGCGGCCGGTCTCGTTCTCCTGCCGAAGCCCGACAACTCCGAGGAGGAAGCGTGGAACGCCGAAAATGCCGTCGCTCCTCCCGAAACTTCGCGCCCTTCGCTTGACGCCGTGACATCGAACATCGCCGGCGCTCCGCCGCTTGTAGGCGCGTCCTCCCGCTGAATCCGTTCGCGACCTCCACCCGTTTCCGGTTGATACACTGAAGGCGGAGCACTCTCCATACCTCCATGCCGCTGATATCTCTTTTCAACACCCCAGAACCGAAGCCCGGCCTGCTCGATCGCATGAAAGAGGCCGTCTCCCGCTCCCGCGAAAGCCTGCAGGAACGGATGGACGACCTGCTTACGCTGGCCCGCCCGGTCGACGAGGCGGCGCTCGAAGAACTGGAAATGACGCTGATCGCCTCCGATGTCGGCGTGACCACTTCGCAGGAAATCATCGAGCGGCTCCGGCAGCGAAGCGCCCGGCAGCAGATTCGCGACGGAAACGAACTGCGCCAGCTTCTTAAGGCGGAAATGCTGCAGATTCTGAATTCCGTCCCGGAGAAGGAAAAGAACTTCTTTCGCCGCCCCACCAAGCCGGAAGTCATCCTTATGGTCGGCGTCAACGGCACCGGCAAGACGACCACCACCGGAAAACTGGCGGCGCACTTTCGTGAACAAGGGAAGTCCGTCCTGCTGTGCGCGGCCGATACTTTTCGTGCCGCCGCCATCGAGCAGCTGGAGGTCTGGAGCCGCCGCGCAGGTGTAGAGATGATCCGCACCCGCCAGGGCGGCGACCCCTCGGCCGCGCTCTTCGACGCCATGCAGGCGGGGCAGTCGCGCGGCATTGACGTGCTCATCGTCGACACCGCGGGCCGGCTGCACACGAAGAATAACCTGATGGCCGAGCTCGATAAAATCCGCCGCACCGCCCAGCGTTTCATTCCCGACGCACCCGACCAGACGCTGCTCGTGATGGATGCGACCACCGGCCAGAATGGGCTGCAGCAGGCGCGCCTCTTTACCGAGGCCGCGGCCGTTACCGGCATCGTGCTGACAAAATTAGACGGCACCGCGAAAGGCGGAATCGTGATCGCCATCGCACGCGAGCTTCAACTCCCGGTGCGCTACGTGGGGATTGGAGAGCAGATGGGAGATCTGATTCCATTTGACAGCAGCGCATTCGTTGACTCGCTGCTCGAAGCGTAGCGTCGAACAGCGCGCTCGTTAGGCCTCGTTTTCTGGAATTTTCCTTTCCCCGAAACGAAACAGTCACTACAGGAACCGGATGAAGAAAAATCCATGAACCCGATCCCGTCGAATCCCGACGAACTCTGGATGGAGCGCGCTCTGGCGCTTGCCGAGGAATCCGTCGGCCTCACGTCTCCCAACCCCGCCATCGGCTGCGTTCTCGTCCAGGGCGACGCTGTCGTCGGCGAAGGCTTTCACCTGTATGCTGACAGGGACCACGCCGAGATCGTCGCCTTGAAACAGGCCGGCGAACGCGCGCGGGGAGCTACCGCCTACGTCACGCTCGAGCCCTGCAGCCATCATGGCCGCACCGGGCCCTGCGCGGACGCTTTGATCGCCGCGGGTGTTTCCCGGGTTGTCACCGCCACCCGCGATCCCAATCCCCAGGTCAGCGGCCGCGGGCTGGACCGCCTGCAGGCCGCAGGCGTCTCGCTCACCATCGGCGTCAAGGAAGCAGCCGCGCGCCGCATCAACGAGGCCTTCGCGAAATTCATTCGCACGCGCCGCCCGTTCGTCACCCTCAAAGCCGGTCTCACCTTGGATGGCCGCATCGCTCCGCCCCGCAGCAAAGATCACGTTCCCTCGGGTTCGACCCACTGGATCACCGGCGACCGTTCGCGCGAAATGGTGCAGGAGCTGCGCCATGGCGCCGACGCGATCCTGACCGGCATCGGCACCATTCTCAACGACGATCCGCTGCTCACTGACCGCAGCGGCCGTCAGCGGCGTCGGCCATTTCTCCGCGTCGTGCTCGACTCTTCCCTCCGGCTGTCCGTCGAATCGCAGCTGGTTCGCACCGCCAGCCAGGATGTTCTCGTCTTCCACACCCAACCCGCCCGGGAACGCGCAAAGGCCCTGAAAGCAAGGGGTATAGAGGTCGAGCGCCTCGCCCCCGATGCCACCGGAAGGGTTCCCATACGCGCGGCGATTGACCGCCTGGCGGAAATGGAAATGATCGGCATCATGCTCGAGGGCGGCTCGCAGATCAACGCCTCCGCGCTTGCCGCGCAGATCGTTGACAAACTCGTCCTCTTCTATGCGCCGGTTCTCTACGGCGACGCCGCCGTTCCCGTGGTCCGATCGCTCGAAGCCAATACCTATTTCTCAACTCGCCTCAGCAGCTATCGTCTGCATGAGCTCGGAGAAGATTTCGGCGTCGAGGGCTACCTGCACAATCCCTGGGAAGGGGCGTAGCAATGTTCACTGGCCTGATCGAAGCCACCGGCACAATCCGCTCCTTCGAGCAGCAGCAGGGCGCAACGCGAATCACCGTCGCCGGCCCCCGTTCCCTCGTCGAGCGGCTCCGCGTCGGGGACAGCGTGTCCGTCAGCGGAGTTTGCCTCACAGCGGTCGACATCAATCCCGACAGCCACATCTTCGCCGCAGACCTGGCCGCCGAAACCATCGCGCGTACTTCCCTCTCGCGCCTGCATCCCGGCTCCATCGTCAACCTGGAGCTGCCCACGCCCGCCGGCACGCCGCTCGGCGGACACGTCGTGCAGGGGCACGTGGATGGTGTTGGGATCGTGCTGTCGCTCGATCCTCTCAGTCGCGCGCCCGCGACGGACTGGTGGCTTCGCTTCAATCTTCCAGAAGAGTGCGCTCGCTACGTAGTGGAAAAAGGCTCGATCACCGTTGAGGGCATCAGCCTTACCGTGGCCCGCGTCGAAGCCACTACGGTCACCATCGCCATCATCCCGCACACCTACACCGTCACCAACCTTCACACGCTCTCGAAAGGTAGCCCGATCAATATCGAAGTGGATGTGATGGCGAAGTACGCCGAGCGGCTCGCATCGGAACCGATTGCGGCGACAGAAAGCAAATTTCAGTTGACCCTGGAATATCTGATCGCGAACGGCTATTAAGGAATATCGATCGGGACCGAAGCGCTGTGTCTGGGTGCCCATCTTCGCCGCAGTGTTTGCAGTTTTGGCACCGACAGATTTTGTGGGGGCGCAGGAACTTTCGGTTCGTTCGCAACTCCCATTCTGGGATGACGTGTCACCCCACAGCCCATGCGAAGCGTGGCTGCCTTTTCAGGAATTGGCTGCACCGCTTCTCAGGAGCGAGACGCAGGACACCTTCAGGATTTTGGCGGTCCATCTTGGCCCAGATTCCACTCCTTCATCATTTTGGTGTATTCCTCGGAGGGTCTAAGAGCCAAGAACCGCTTCATTTCGTCAAGTGCTTCTACGTGTTGCCCGGCCTTAGAAAGTGCTCCAAAGAGCACGAAAGATGCCTTCTCCGACATGGGCGACAACTGGATAGCCTGTCGCCCATGTTCGATTGCCTCATCCAGGCGACCGGCATCAGATAAGAACAACGCAATATAGCCGTGGAGGCTCGCCGCCGTCGGAACTTCCTCGATCAACGCCGACAGATGTTGCACTGCCGATTCGGTATCGCCCCTCGAGGCAAGGTCGGTCGCTTGCTTGATTCCCTCGATAACTCGAGGATCGCGATTCCCGATCGTGTGGATCATAATTCCCCTGCATAATTCTGTTCAACAGGCCTTCCCTCAGACAACCGTCATTGCAGATGCTGGCTGGAGAGCCACGTCGCAAGTTTCGGTTGCTGCGCCGCCCGCAGCACCGTGCAGTCGTGGATGGAGTCGGTCGCGCGCGTCATCGCCTGTTCCGCCGCCACCACTGGATGCGCCGTGAAGAACGTCTTCACCTCCTGCGCCTTGTCCGCGCTGCAGAACGAACCCGTCGCGCCGACCAGGTACGAACCCATCATCGTGGTCAACTGCGCATGCACCTTGTCCCAGTTCTTCTGGATGTAGTCCCACGCGATCGGACGAGTGTCGCGGTCGCGAAGAGCGATGACAAACAGGAACACAGAATCCTGGTTGCGCACTTTCCCCGACGTCGCGTAATCGAAGGCGCGGTGCAGCAGCGCCGGGTCGTGGAAAGTCGCCAGCGAAAACAACGCCGTCGTCTTCACCTCCGGATTGTTGGAAGTCTGGCTGATCTGCTGCAATCTGTCGAACAGGCGGCTGTCGCCATTCTCGGTTGAGATGAAAACTGCGGACCGCACCAGCGAAGGCTCGACGCTGCCGGGATCCGCCAGATACTTCTCCGTCATCTGCTGCGCCTCGGCGATGATCTGCGGGTCGTGCCCGATCCGTCCCAGCAAACCAAACAAAGTGGCGCGCAATTCTCGCTTCTCGACCGAATCCGACGGGCTCACGGTCTTGACGCGCTCGTAGGCCGGCCCGTACTCGCGCCGCACCCAGGCCGCCAGCTCCTTGCGTTCCTCCGGAGTCGCAATGCGCGCATCCACGGCTTCGATCGAGTTGATTACGTTCTCGATCACACCCGCATTCTCATCGTTCCGCAGCGCCGCGGCCAGGTTCATGTAATCCCCCACGCCACTCCGTCCGGAGCGCATCAGCGCCCACTCGTTTCCTGCGAAACCGATCCGTTCCGGCGGAGTCAGCTGGCTCTCAATCGCGCTCAGGATCCGGTCGTAATCCGCCGGCGCATATTCCGTCCTGTAGTATCCCTTGGCATTCGCGTTCGCGTAAAAAGTTTTCGCCGAAGGAACTTGAAGCGGCTGCTGGGCTGACGTAAGCAGGTCACACTTCGGCGAAGCATCGGCCTCGGTACCCGCTTTGAAGCAGACCGGAACCGTCCAGGTCTGCGTCCCGATCGCCGGAATGTCCGGACTCAGATAGAAGCGCTGCTGCGTCGTCATCGTGGAATTGTTTTCCGGCGCACTGAACTTCAGCAGCGGCACCCCAGGCTCGGCGATGAAGCTGTTCATGATCTTGTCGATCGGCTTCCCGCTGGTCTGCGTCTGCGCATTCCAGAAGTCCTGGGCGGTGGCATTGCCGTACATGTGCGCTTCCAGATATTTGTGTACGCCCTGGCGGAATATCTCCTTGCCTTCGTAATTCTCCGTCATGTCCAGCACCGCTCCACCTTTCTGATAGGTGATGCCGTCGAACATCTGATTGATCTCCGCCGGCGTATCGGCCTGCGCGCGAATCGCCCTCGTCACTTTGCCCGCATCGTAGTTCAGCACTCCATCTGTTCCCAGCGCCACATCCTGCTGGATGTGCCAGTCCGGTTTCCACTCGCCGACCGCCTTCGACTCCATCCACGTAGCGAAGCCTTCGTTCAGCCACAGATTGTTCCACCACTGCATCGTGACCATGTCTCCGAACCATTGGTGCGCCATCTCGTGCGCCACGTCGATGGCGACGTTCTTCTTTGCCGCAATCGGCGCCGTCTTCGCGTCCACCAGCAGGGCCGTCTCGCGATACGTGATGGCCCCGAAGTTCTCCATCGCTCCCGCTTCAAAATCCGGAATCGCGATCATGTCGAGCTTGGGCATCGGATACTTGATGCCGAAGTACGTGTCGTAATAATGCAGGAAGAATTCCGCTCCCTGGAGCGCGTAGCTTCCCATCTGCACCTTGTCCGGAGTGGCGCACACGCGTATCGGCACGCCGTCGCTTGACCCGGAGATGCACTGAAAATCGCCCACCAGAAACGCAACCAGGTAGGTCGACATTTTCGGCGTCGTGGCGAAGTGAACCGTGTGCTTGTCCGCCGCCGGACCCGGCGTGTCGGAGATCACATTGGTGTTCGAAATCGCCATATCGCCCTTGTCCACGATCAGCGTGACGGAAAACTTCGCCTTCATCGCAGGCTCGTCGAAAGAGGGAAATGCGCGGCGCGCATCGGTCGGCTCAAACTGCGTCACCGCATAATTTCGCTTGGCCGTCTTCGACAAATAGAACCCGCGCAGCTCCCCATTCAAAATCCCGGTGTACTGGACATGGATCGTCGCTTCCCCAGCGGCAATTTCCTTATCCACCTGGAGCGTCACTTCCTCCTTCGCCTTGTCCTCGCTCACCTTTGCCGTCTGTGTATTTCCACCCGCTGTAATCGTCACCTCTTCAAAGGTGATCTGCGCGGCGTTTAGCGTGATGCTCGTGGTGGGCTGCGCCAGCGTGACGACGATCTCTTCCTTCCCGGCAAAAGTCGCGGACTTCAGGTCGGGAGCGAGCGTCAAGGTATATCGCTGCGGGATGGCGTTGGTGGGAAGCCGCTGCGCATCGAGAGAAGGCGCCGCAGCCAGCGCGCCGATTGCGACGCAGGCGGCAAAAAAACTGGCGAAGGTGAAACGCTGAAGAATGCGCAAAGGAATCTCCCCAATTGAAATGTCATCGTGCTCAACGCCTGCCCGGCCATCGCGAAAATGTCTCGCGACCGCCGCACAGCAGAACCACAGCACCCAATACGATACCCGCAACCGATCCGTTCCGTCATCTCATGCGATTTCGGACTTCAGGCAGTCCCAACCTCTCACGCTTCGCGATAATTCAGCAGGATAAGGCCGATCAACATCAGGCAAACCGGCCAGCTCGACGCCCCGATAGCTCGTATCCGCCCCTTCGCGCTACGTAATTCCAGCCAGCGCGACGCACCCGCGAACACCGCGCAGAGCGCGATCGCAGTATGGCTCATTCCGGCGAGCAATTCCTCTTTCACGTTTCCAAGCGAGTGAGTATGCGTCAGCAGGAATGCGCCTCCCACAGCACAGACCGCTGGAAACACCAGGGCTGCTTTTCGCGACGAAAGCCGTTGCGTCTGTACGCACCACTCCAACACAGCGGCGCCGGCGATCAGCAGAATATAAAGCCGATGTTCCAGATCTTCCGGATTGTAAAAGCTCGCCCAGAAACC
Organism: uncultured Acidobacteriota bacterium; assembly: GCA_963744615.1. GTDB lineage: Bacteria > Acidobacteriota > Terriglobia > Terriglobales > Acidobacteriaceae > JAKAAZ01. The sequence continues at coordinate 614,100 of CAVUUE010000001.1, read as the reverse complement.
GCGCGGCCCCACCGGCCACGCCTCAGGATCGGCCCGAAACAACAGAAACACTGCGAGAAAAAGAAAGACCAGCGGCCAGTTCCGCGCCCGCTTTGCGTATCTCCCCAGAACTGCCAACAGTCCAGCGGCCAGCACGATAATCCCGGCCCAGTGGTGGTTATAGTCCGACCACATTTGTTCCGTCCTGTTATTGGCGCTGCCCGCGTCGTCCGGCGACATCGCATAGTGCTGAATCGCCTGCCGCATCGACTGCACTCCAGGCAACGCACTCGCCGGAGGAGTTTCAAATCGCGGCCATCGCGGACTCATTCGCGCCGCGATCTCCGGCAGCGTCAACCGGTTCTGCACCTGATCCACCGCGGGCGGCTGCGCGCTCAGAGATGCGGCGGCGAGGATAATCGTGAACCCAATTCCGATCTCCACTTCCGACAATCGCGCAATTCGTAACAGCAGCGGTGGCATATCCAACCGGCCTCCGCGCACCAGCAGGAAATTGCCCGCACCCAGCACAAGCAGTCCCCCAAGCATTACCGACTTAGCCGTCAGAACCACTCCATACGCCGTCCCATATACCGCGCTCCAGGACTGCGTGTAGAACCACCCCAATCCAACCCCCGCCAGAACCAGCACAATCACGCTCACCAGCGAAGCCGTCGAATAGCGCCGTACTGCTGCGGCGGCCGCTCCAGCCTCGCACCGGGAACCCAGCAGCAGCCATAGATACGGCATGCCGCCAATCCAGACCGCTGCGGCAAGCTGGTGCAGGGCCGTCAGCATCATCAGGGGGATTCGATCGTCCAAACGGGAAGCCGAGTGGCTGGTCCACACGATTGCGCCGAGCAGCGGAACTATAAGAAGCAGCCATCCCGGTTGCATTCGCAGCCCAGGACCGCTGGCGAACAGAAAGAGAGTCGCGGTCACAACCAGCAGCGCCGCTGCTAAAAAATAATTTGCTGTGTAAAGGTCCGACAGGCGCAGGCCGCTCGTGCTCATCAGCATGGCGCTGTCGAGCGCAACAAAGCAGATCTGCGTGACGATCAATCCAACGGCCGCCAGCCGCAGCAGTTTCAGCGCGCTCTTGGAAAACTCCTCGCCGTCATCCCGGAACGAATGCGGAATCAGAACCGCGCAAAAGAATATCCCGCCGATCAGCAGCAGATCGAACGACAGCGTCACAGCGCGCAGAAGAACAGCCGCTAAAGGATAATCCCGCAGAAACCACAGCAATCGATTCTTCTCCGGGGATAGGAGTGCGTGCCAGAGGCGCGGCGGTAATGGGACCGCTTGCTACTTCGCCGCATACGTCGCAAGCATCTCGATCGCAGCCAGGTTCGCGAGCAAATCGTCCGGCACTGCGTGCCGCCGTTGCAGATACGCTGGCGCATTATAGGAAACCCACACCTTACCCTCGGCGTCTTCCCAGACCAGGATCTTCAACGGCAGATCGATCGCGATGCTGGGTGCGGCCTGCATCACCGGCGTACCTGCTTTCGGGTTTCCGAAGATCAGCAGCGTCGTGGGACGCATCTCCATGCCCGCGCCTTTTGCTTCGCCGCTATGATCGACCAACGCGAAGAGCTTGATCCCTTTTTCATGCAGCAATGCCGTAAACCGCGCGACGATTTCTTCCACCGGGCGATTGGCTGGCAGATTTACAATGCCGTTTTCAAGATTTTGGGTCATGAGATTCGAGGTTGAACGGTGTGCGAACCTCAACGGCTGGTTTGCAAACACATCTACAGTCCCAGCTTCTTGACTTCTTCCTGGTAATACTTGCGATACAGAATCTCCCACTCCTGGCTGCCTTCAGGAATGTTCTTCTTGTGCGAAGCCACCTTGAACCGCGCCGCCTGATCAATTTTCATCTCGTCGGCGAAGAGCCGGCCAAGAATTTTGCGCGATTCCTGACGGATCGTGTTGCGATCTTCGAGAAATTCGCACTCGTCGGTTTCCGCCAGCGTGTCGGCGATCACGTGCGCCAGTTTATTCAGTTTGTCGTCGGTGATTCTCACAGCACCGCCTTGTACTTGCGGGCCAGCTCCTGCTTGATCCTTTTGAACATCTCCTGGTAGCTCGCTCCCGTCCGCCGCATCTCGTCCTGATACGCTTCCATAATCAGGCGAACCTCATCATTGATGCGGTCTTCCAGCATCATTTCATCGATCAGCGCCGCCTGCACGCGAGCATTCAGCACCTCAACCTTGTCCGTGCGGATCATCTTCGCATCGATCAGATGCTTGATCGTCTTCCGCCCCAGATATCCAACATAATCCTTCGAAAAGTTCATTGTTCCTCGGAATATAGCATAGCGTTTCAGCCCCGCCGCACAGCCTCTCAGAGAAGCATGTGCGCCCCGTCTCGCCTACCACGTATCGCTGCTAGGACACGCTCTGTTTCAGCTCTTTCGCCGGACGATGCTCGCAAACCGCTGCGTGAATGCATCCCTCCGCCAGCTCCAGCCGCTCCACCGGCCTGCCTTCAATCAAATGGGACTGCACAATTTCCGCCACGTCCGCCGCCCTCACATGTCCGTACCAGACCGCGTCGGGATACACCACCAGGTTCGGCCCATGTTCACACTGGTCCAGGCAGCCGGATTTGTTCACGCGCACCCGGTCCTTCAGCCCGGCCGCGACCACCGCCTGGCTCAGCAGCTTGTGCAGCTCCGCTTTTCCGTCGGCGTTGCAGCTGGGACGCGCGCTTCCGGGTTCCCGCTGATTGGTGCAAACAAACAGGTGCCGTTCATACTTTGCCAAGAAATTTGCTCCTCAAAAAAATTCGATTGCTTCTCTTCCATCATAAAGCGTCCGGCTCGACTACGATGGAAGCAATGAACCCTGACGACCTATCCGCACTGAAAGATGACATGATCGCCTTCATCCTGGGCCATGCCATGCGCCATTTTCCCGCCCTTATTCCAGAGGACACACCGCGTGTCTGGTGGAACGATCCCGACTCCAGCGCCGGCGGCGACGTTCACGAATCCTCCAGGGAGAGCTGGAAGGATTTCGTCGAAATGGCCAAGGCGGTCGGCGCGCCCATGGTCCTCATCGGCGAAGATGTGCTCGACAAAACCACCCTCGAAATGCTGACCACCGAATTTCAGGAGATGTCCGGTGCCGAGTCGTTCGGGCCGGAAATGGAAAAGATTGATCGCCTGTTTCTCCAGGTAGGCAAGCTGGGACACATTGAACTCGCCTTCGCCCACCAGGGAATTCTCTTCGTCCACGAGAGCGCGACCGGCTGGTACCGCCATTATCGCGAAATGGTCGACATGATCGATAACCTGCAGGAGCTGCTGGAAAAAGCCTATGACGACGACAGCGATGAGGAGCAGCCTTGATCGGAGAGAAGCGCTTTGAGCGCTGATGCTGCCGCTGCAACGGCGAGCCTCAATCAGGCCGTCCCGGCAGCCGCGGGGGAATTCCTGACCGTGGAATTTGCGCCCACGCGACCCCGGTCGCCTATCGGCGCATCCCGCAAGCGTTGGACCATCGCCGCTCCTCCCCCAGAACTGGAAGCCCTGGCGCAGGCCGCTTCGCTCCCCATCGCAATCGCGGCGCTGCTCCATGCCCGCGGCATCCGGACTCCTCAGGAAGCTGAACTCTTCCTGTCGCCCTCGGTTCGACGCGCTTGAGGATCCCTATGCGATGCGCGGAATGCACGCCGCCGTGGATCGCATCCAGCGTGCCATTGCGCAGAAAGAAACCATCCTCATCTACGGCGACTATGACGTGGACGGCACCATCGCGATCGTCTTGTTGAAGACCGCAATTGAAATCCTTGGCGGCAGCTGCAGTTTTCATGTCCCGCATCGGCTGCGCGACGGCTACGGCATGCAGGCGGCGCGACTCTCGCAGGCAGCCGCCGATGGAGTGAATCTCGTGATCAGCGTCGACAACGGCATCCGAGATTTCGCCGCGGCCGAAGAAGCCGACCGCCTCGGCCTCGACCTCATCGTCACCGACCACCATCTCCCGGACGCGGCGCTCGGCATCCCCGCAGTCTTCGCTCTGCTGAATCCCAATCAGCCGGACTGCGCATATCCTTCGAAACATCTCTGCGGCGCTGGCGTCGCGTTCAAACTCGCCCAGGCGCTGCTCGAGGCACACGACCGCGATCGCGCGCGCACAAAGATACTGCCCTCCTTCCTGAAACTGCTCGCCATCGCCACCGTCGCCGACGCCGTCCCGCTACTCGGAGAAAATCGTATTTTTGTCTCGCTCGGCATCCGCCAACTGGCGAATCCCGTACAGCCGGGCCTGCGCGCACTCATGGAATTGTCAGAGATTCAGCCGCAGCGACTGACCACGCGCGACATCGGGTTCCGCCTCGCACCGCGTCTGAATGCCGCCGGCCGCATGGATGTCGCCGGCGACGTTGTCGATCTGTTCACCACTCGCGACCCCGTGCTCGCCCGTTCCCTCGCGGAAAAACTGCATCGCCTGAATACGGAGCGGCGCGCCACCGAACAGGACGCGCTGAATGAAATCGAACGGCGGCTTCAGGACGAAGCCGCGCACGGCGCCTCCTGCCTGGTCCTCGATGGCGAAGGCTGGCATCGCGGCGTCATTGGAATCCTCGCATCGCGCGTCGTCGATCGCACCGGCAGGCCCGCACTGGTCCTCACGCATGAAGAGGGCGAAGCCTACGGCTCGGGCCGCTCCATCGCGTCGTTTCATTTGCTCGATGCCATCTCCTCCTGCGCCGATCTCTTCACTCGATTCGGCGGCCACGCCCACGCCGTCGGCTTCTCCCTGCCTTCCGCGCGCGTGCCGGAACTCCGCAGGCGCATCGCAGCATACGCGCCCCAGCACTCTTCGGATCAGGACTGTATCGGCGAGTTGACCTGCTCCGCGGAGTTGCCGCTCGACGCGCTCACCCCCACACTCCAGGACTGGCTCCGCCGATTCGCGCCCTACGGAATGGAAAACTCCGAGCCTGTCTTTCTCGCCCGCCGCGTGCGCATCCGCGGAACCGTCCGCATTATGAAGGAGCGCCACATTCGCCTGCGCCTCTCGCATGGCGCCTCCGAAACCACCTGCCCGGCAATAGGCTGGAACCTCGCCGAGACGCTCCAGGCGCTCGACCTAACAGAAAATTCCCTGATCGATGTGGCCTACAAAGTTCGCGAGAGCGATGGCAATTTTTCCAGCGGCATGGAACTCGAAATCATAGACCTGCGCCACGCCGACCCGGAACAAACCGGCTCAATCTAGGCCCTTCGGGCTCAACGCGTCACTTTACTGCTGCGTCCGCTTTGCAAGCGGCTGAAGAATTCGATCCAGCAAGTCGGGCTTCGCACTCACCCGCTCCAGTCGCGGATAGCGCTCGCCGCCGTGATAATCGATCTTCACCATGCGATAGTAGCCGGTGTTTTCGACGATCAGTTCCATCGGCGTCTGCGTGTTTTTCGAGTTGCGGATCGCATCGTGCATCAGGCTGTCCGTATACTGCCGCCCATTCACCGCGACAATCGTCATCCCCGGTCCCAAGCCGGCCTTATAAGCCGGCGAATAAAACAGGACATCGCCGATCGCTCCCTTGGCATCAGTGTGCAGGCCCAGGGAATACCAGGCGTTCACACCGCCCATATCCTCGCGCGCTTTCATATTGGAGTTTGGCGTATCGCCGTAGACCAGTTTGTATCCGCCATTTTCAATCCCGCCCAGCGGCGCGTGGTCGGCCTTGGTCCTTAGCCGCTCGGTCAGAAACGCCGCCCAGTCATACGGCTGCACCGCGTTCAAATTGCTGACCACATCTTCAAACGTATAGGGCACGGTGATCGGCCCGGTGTTGCCGCCCAGTCCCAGAAACCGCGCGCAGAAATCGTTCAGCGACTTCCGCCCGTGGCTCTGCTGACGAATCGTCGTGTCCACATCGAGCCACACCAGTTCGCCCTCCGGATAATAATCGACCGTGCGACGCCAGTTGTCCCATTGCCGCGTAGTTTCATAAAGAGTCTGCGCCGCCGTCGCCGTGTCCTGCAGATCGCGCCAGGTTCGTCCCGGGCGATTGTCCATCTCCGCCGCGGAGTCCGCCAGCGCGTCGCGATACTGCTCGTCCGTCCACAGGCCGCTGCGCGCCGTCAACACGTCGCCCAGATACGTTGTCAGCCCTTCGTAAACCCACAGCAGGTTGCCCTTCATCGGAGTTTGAAAATCCGGCGACAACAATCCCTCTGGCCTGCGATATTTTCCATTCCAGGAGTGCGTGAACTCATGCGGCAGCAGGCCCGCCGCGAGCACATCGATGTTCGGATCTAGAAACGTCTTCTCCGGCACGCGGTCATCGTTCGACTGGTGATGCTCCAACCCGAAGTGCGCCACCTGATCGCTCAGCGTCATCAAAAAGTGGTAGCTGTCGTAATGGTGTGACTTGTACAACGCGTTCGCTTCCCGAACCAGGTCGTTGAACCCGGCCAGCATCTGCGGCGGAACTTCCAGATCTTCCGGACCATCAGCCGCCAGATCCAGATAATGCTTCGGCGACATCTCAGGCGCCAGATCGATCTCGCGGAAATAACGTCCTGAGAGCAGTGGAGAATCGATCAGCTCGTTCAGCGGAACGGTAGCAAAGTGCGTCGTGTTCCCCGCGTGTCCCGTCGCCGTCAGGGCCGTGCCATACTTCCATCCCTCCGGCAGAATCACCGTCGGCGTCACCTGAATGTCCTTCGCGGAGCTGACCTCCGGCCACAGCATCACCTCATTCCAGCTCACCATCACAAGGTTTTCGCTCGTCGACGCTCCCGAGGAAAAACCGGTCGGCGCGGCAGTAGCCAGAAAATCATCATGCACCCGCAGTAATGTCACACCCTCGGGCACATGCAAATGGAACGCAAACATATTCACGCTGTCGCGCACCCACGGAAGCGTCTGCCCATTTCCCTTGATAACGATCCCGGTCAGATTGTCGATCGGTCCCGTCGGGCCATGCTCGCCCGGAATCCATTTCGCATACACCAGCGTCAAATCGCCAGCCTGTACCGGAATCGTCAGATCGGCATGCAGCATCTTCCGCGGCGCATCCGTCGCATCCACAGTAATCGTGATCGGGGTGGTCTTGGCTTGCGTTGAACTGGCTTGTGCGAGGCTGACGGGCGGTAAAGCGGCAGCCATAACCAGCGCTGCAAGAGAAAGCGGAAGTGTCCTACCCATAGAACTCCTAAACATTTTGTGTGAAGACGACAAACAAGTGTAATCAAAAACGCAGCGAGCGTGGAGCACCCTTGAGACGACGCAGGCCGTGTCGGTTAATTCCGCTGCGCGCGTGGCTATTCGAGCATTGAGTCTGGGATCCTGCAGTGAGCGCCCCGCCGATCCGCCACGCCCAATCCCCAGTGGTAAACTCCCGCCATGCCCCGCGGATTTTTTATCACCTTTGAAGGGCTGGACGGCTCCGGAAAATCCACACAGCTCCGCCTCCTCGCCCACACGCTGCGGACCCAGGGGCACACCGTCAGCACCACGCGGCAGCCCGGCGGCACTCAACTCGGCGACCAGATTCGCGCTCTTCTGCTCGCCTCAAAAACAGAGAACATCGCACCGCTCGCGGAAATGGCCCTCATGTTCGCCGATCGCGCCCAATCCATCCGCCAGGTCATCGAACCCGCGCTCGCCGAGGGGCACATCGTGCTCTGCGATCGCTTTACCGACTCGACCGAAGCCTATCAGGGCGGCGGACGCGGCCTCGGCAGCGAACCTGTCCTGGCGCTGCATCGCACCCTCTGCGGAAACCTCCAGCCCGACCTGACCCTCCTGCTGCTGCCCGACCTCGATGCCTCCCTGGCTCGCGCGCGCCGCAGAAACCTTCGCCAGCAGGCACACGGCACCGATGAAAATCGTTTCGAAACCGAAGAGCGCGCCTTCTACGAACGCGTCTTCGCGAAGTATCGTGAAATCGCCGCCCGTGATGCTTCCCGCGTGGTCACCATCGAGGAGGATGCCTCCGCTGAGAAGATCGAACAGCGCATCCAAACAATAGTTCAGAAGCGTATCGCAAAGTAGGAGCCGAATCCGGTGTGTCCTGCCGAGCCATCCGGCTCAGAGCACACCTGCCTTGCGCTCCCTTCAATGACGCGAGCCATTCGATTCGCCACTGTCCGCTCAAACCATGGCCACCCCATCCCCACTTCCGCAGGAACAGCAACTGCCCGTAACGCAGGAAGGCGAATTCCGCTATCCCCCGGGCCTCCAGCGAAATCTTCCCCTCTATCTCTTCCGGCGATTTTTCCGGCCCGGCAATCCCATCTTGCTCTTCGAACACCTGGTGCGCGCCTACGGTCCCGTCTCACACTACAAGCTCGGCGGCAGCCACATCATCTTCCTCAACGATCCCGATCTGATCCGCGAAATTCTCGTCAACCAGGCGTCCTCCTTTATCAAGGAGCGCACCCAGCACCGCATGAAAATCCTCCTCGGCCAGGGCCTCATCACCAGTGAAGGCGAATTCCACATGCGGCAGCGGCGCATCGCGGCGCCGGCATTTCATCGCCAGCGGATTCAAAATTACGCCGGAATGATGGTCGAGCGCGCCGCTGCCATGCGCGCAGGCTGGCAGCCGCAGCAGACCTTCGACATCTCCGCCGCCATGATGCAACTGACGCTCGAAATCGTCGCCCAGACGCTGTTCGCCACCGACGTCACGCCGGAAATTCGCCAGATCAACGACGAGGTCAATGTCATCATGCGCCTCTACAACTACCTGGTCGCGCTGCCCAAAGCGGAAAGCTATCTACGCTGGCCCATCCCCGGCCTCATTCGCTTCCGCAAAGCGCGGGCGCGCCTCGACTCCGTCGTCTACCGCATGATTGCCGAGCGTCGCGCCTCGAACCAGGACCGTGGCGACCTGCTTTCCATGCTGCTCGCCGGGCGCGATGAAGCGCAGTCGAACGATAAAGGAATGAGCGACCGGCAATTGCGCGACGAAGTCATCACCATTTTTCTCGCCGGATATGAAACCGTCGCCAACGCGCTCACCTGGACCTGGTACCTGCTCTCCGAAAATCCCGCCGCCGCCGAACGGATGCATGCCGAGATCGACACGGCGCTCGAAGGCCGCCTCCCCACCATCGAAGACCTGCCGAAGCTGCGCTACACAGAGATGGTCTTCGCGGAATCGATGCGCCTCTACCCTCCTGCCTGGGCCATGGGCCGGCAATCCACCGCAACCGTTGATCTCGGCCCCTACCGGCTCCCGGCGGGCACATATTTTTTCTTCAGCCAGTACATCCTGCACCGCAGCCCGGAGTATTACCCGAACCCGCTGCAGTTCGACCCCCAGCGCTTCACCCCGGAACAGAAAGCCGTGCGTCCGCGATTCGCATACTTCCCCTTCGGCGGCGGCTCGCGTCAGTGCATCGGCGAAGCCTTTGCGTGGATGGAAGGCGTTCTGATCCTTGCCACCATCGCCCAGCAATGGCGCTTCCAAATGGTCCCCGGACAGCCGGTGGACGTCCAGCCCAAGATCACCCTGCGCCCCAAATTCCCCATGCAGATGGTCGCTGTGCGCCGGCATTCCTAAGCCAATCGCATCAGCAATCCGGTTACCCTCCGCATTCGTAAGCTGTAAACATGTACAGGCCCGCCCCGGAATGGGTTAACATTCTCCTGCTGTTGGATATCGATAACAAGCGAGCCCCTGCGCTCGCAGTTCATAAAGGATGTGACGAACCTTGATTGGCGAATCCCTTCCAGTAAGCAGGAAGCACGCGACGCTCCTTCTGCTCGCTTCCGATCCGCTTCTCCGCCTGGCTCTTCAGGAAGTTCTGAAAGCTCAGGGTTACGTCGTTCTGCCCGCCGGCGATCTTGCCAGTGCCGTCGACTGGGTAAGCCGGTGCAAGCCAGATCTATTGATCGTCCGACCTTATCTCAGCGGCATGCCCGGGCATGAGGCGGCCCTCTACATCCGAACAAAATGTCACGGAATCCGCATCCTGATGGTGAGCGGCTTCCTCGAAGACGATCGGCTCCAATACCGGTCGAGTCTCCGCGCAATTGAAGTGTTCCCCAGGCCCTTCACCGCCGCGGAGTTCACCAGCAGAGTATCGGACATGCTCGCCTCGAACCCCGCCGACCTCGATCAGCCCGTTCCCGCGCCCAATAGCGCATCCTGATCGGGCTTGCTTGTTCGCCATTCCTGATGCATACTCGCTTGGTTATCGGGATGCCCTGCGCATTGGGTTTCATTTCCGATTGAGCTTCGAGGACGTGCGGCAACGGTCTTAAACGAACGTACGGCGGCAATGGATTCTCTCCCCTTTCCATATGCCGCGAAGAAAAGATCAGACGACGAAGCTGCCTTAACGAAGTAAGAAGGCTCTTATGTCACATGCATTCTGGGAGGCGTGATGAAACGGCAATATCTGGCAGCCGCAATCGCGGCATTCACTGTAATGTTCTTTCTCGCTGGGTTCACCGCACGTAGCCAGCAGGCAACCACTTCCTTAACCGGAAGTGTCACCGACGCAAGCGGCGCGATTGTGCCCGGCGCTTCGGTGACCATCACCCGCGGTTCCACCGGCGCGACCCGTCAGGCCACCACCAACGCGCGCGGGGAATATCAGTTCCAGCAGCTTGAGCCCGGCACCTGGACCGTCAGGGTCACCGCCACCGGATTCGGCGAGCAGAGCAAGACCGGCGACCTGCTGGTCAGCAAGCCCGCCACCATCGATTTCAAAATGACGCTGGGAGCTGTCACCCAGACGGTGAATGTGTCGGCGGAAACTGAAACCCTGAACACTACGGATGCAACTCTGGGCAATGCCATTCCCAACAGGACCATCCAGAATCTGCCGATGATCGACCGCAACGTGCCCGATCTCCTCAGCCTGCAGCCGGGCGTGCTCTACCTCGGCCACTCCGTCGATCCGCTGAACGATAGCCGCACCGGCACGGTCAATGGCGTTCGCTCCGACCAGGGCAACATCACGATGGACGGTCTCGACGACAATGACCAGAAGCAGGGCCTGGCGTTCACCGGCGTTCTACGTGAAACGCTCGACTCCATCGATGAATTTCGCGTAACCACCGGGCTCGCCAACTCCGACCAGGGCCGCTCCGCGGGAGCGCAGGTAAACCTAGTCACCAAGAGCGGGACCAACCAGTTCCACGGCGGCGTGTACGAGTACAACCGCAACACCGCCACCGCCGCCAACAACTTCTTCAACAAAAACGCGGAAGCCGCCAGCGGCCTGCCCAATCTTCCGGGCAAATATATCCGCAACACCTATGGAGTCGATGTAGGCGGCCCGATCAAGAAGAACAAGCTGTTCTTCTTTGGCAATTATGAGGCGTCGCACATTCGGGAAAATGCCCAGATACAGCGGGAGGTGCCGACCGATTCGTTCAAGGCGGGCAATATTATCTACCCCAGCGGCGGAGTGAATGTGACGCAAACGCCGGCCGACATCGCGGCCACGGACCCCAACTGCACAGCCAACGGCACCTGCCCGTGGGGGCCGGGAGTCGATCCAAATATTCTCACCCTCCTGAGCCTCTACCCGACGGCCAACGGAGCGGCACTTGGCGACGGGCTGAACGTCGGGTCGTACAGTTTTTCCTCGCCGAACCCCCAGAACCTGAACACCGCGATTGTGCGGCTGGACTGGGACCCGGTGCCCCATCACCAACTTTTCTTCCGCGGCAACCTGCAGGATGACACCACCGACGAGCCGGTGTGGTTCCCCGGGCAGCCGCCGTCCTATGTCATCCGCGACAACAGCAAGGGCTTCGGCGTCGGCGATATCTGGGAGATCACAAACAATTTCATCAACGACTTTCGCTACGGCTATGTCCGGCAGGGGTATAGCCAGTCGGGGACGGGCTGCGGCGCGTACGTTCTGTTCTTCCGCACGCTGTCGTCGCCCACCGCGGAAACCTGCTCGACCACCATCCATGTGCCGGTGCAGAACTTTATCGACAACATGAGCTGGACCCATGGCAACCACACGCTCACCTACGGCGGCGGATCTGCGGCTGATCACCAACTACTCCTCAAGCGATGCGCACTCCTACGGCTTCGCGGATGGAAACATTCAATGGCTGCAAGGCGGCGGCAGCATCGCCGGCTCGGGAAGCAGTCTCGATCCGGGCGGCTTCGGCCAGCCGCCGGTGGACTCGGGCGCGTCAACAACCTACAGCGAGGAAGTAGGAACTCTGACCGGAGTCGTTGCCGAAATCCAGGGGCAGTACAACTTCAAAGTGCAGCCGGGCGGCAAGACCGGTGCCACGCTTCCCGTGGGAGCGCCGGTTTCGCTGAATTATTACAACAGGGAATTCGAGTACTACATCCAGGACCAGTGGAAGGTCAGGCCGAATCTAACTATCACCATCGGCCTCCGGCAGGTGCTCCTCCAGCCGCCGTACGAGACGCACGGGCAGCAGGTCCAACCCACTGTCGATACGCACCAGTGGTTTGAAACCCGTGTCAAACAGGCCGCCCTTGGCATTACCGACCAGCCCGATCTCTCCTTCGCGCCCTCCGGCAAGGCGAACGGCAAATCGTCCTACTGGAACATGCAGTACACCAACTTCGCGCCGCGTGTGGCAGTGGTGTACGCGCCCGACAACAAGACTACCGTGCGCATGGGCGGTGGAATATATTACGACCACTTCGGAGAAGGAATCGTAGACACCTTTGCCACCCAGGGCTCGTTCGGGTTGACGACTGCGATCAGCAATCCGGCGGGCCAATATTCGGTCGACAACGCGCCTCGATTTACCAGCCAGACCGCCGTTCCGCCGCTGGTTGGGGTAGTGATCCCAACCACCATCAGCTATCCCTACACGCCCCCGAACGACGTCAATACCGGCCTGGCGATCACCTGGGGCATCGATAACCGCATGCAGACGCCCTATACGATTGCGGCGGATTTGTCCCTCCAGCGCGAACTGCCGCACGGCTTTTCAATCGAAGGGGATTACGTCGGCACCTTCGGGCGGCATCTCCTGCAGCAGAACGATATCGCCACGCCGCTCGATCTGGTCGATCCCAAATCCGGCGAGGACTACTTTACCGCCGGCAAGCGGCTCGCCCAGGCGACCTATGCGGGCCAGACGACGGTGCAGCCCGATCCCTACTGGGAGGACATGTTTCCATACCTGAAGACCGCCACCATGAGCGCGACCCAGAACATCTACACAAATGTCTACCAGCCAAACGCGGCCGTCGGCAACGACTCCTACGCGCTCGTTCAACTGGATGCATATTGCCAGCCGAGCAATGGCGGCCTCGGTTGCGGCCCGTACGTCGATCCCGCTGGCAATGTGACCACCCGCTTCTACCAGCGGCAGTTTTCTTCTCTCTATGCCTGGTCCTCGATCGGCAACAGCAGTTACAACTCCCTGCAGCTCACGGCGCGCAAAGTGACGAACGTCGGCCTCGCATTCAACTTCAGCTATACCTGGTCGCACTCGATCGATATGGGATCGGAAACGGAACGCGCCAGCGAGTTCAACGTCACCAATGGCAGCTTCAGCTACATCACCAACGCTTTCAATCCCAAGGAGAACCGCGGCCCGTCGGACTACGACATTCACAACCTGCTGTCGGGCAATTTTATTTATCAGCTTCCCTACGGCCGGGGCATGCGCTATGGCGCGAGTGCCAATCGCCTGATGACTGCTGTGGCCGGTGGATGGACCCTGTCCGGCATCACCCGCATTTCAAGCGGCCTGCCCTTCAGTATCCTGCCCCCGCTGAGCTACGCGACCGACTACCAGCAGAACACGTTTGCCGTGCAGACCGGGAACATCAAAATCCGCAAACATTACGTAGCTGGCCTGCCGCAGGTCTTCGACAATCCCGACGCGCTTAACAACGGCATCGCGACCGGATACCCGCTGCGGTTTCCGTATCCGGGCGAAGGTGGTTCCCGCAACGTGTTTCGCGGCGATGGCTATCTTGAGCAGGACCTGAGCCTCTCCAAGGTTTGGCATACGTACCGCGACTCCACCCTGCGCTTTGCCTGGGAGGTCTTCAACGTGACCAACACCCCGCGCTTCGACACCAGCCCGGTCAGCTCGCTCGGCGGTTTGAACACGCAAGTCACCAGCGGGGCAGGCTTCGGCGTCTACAGCTCAGAGTTGGTGCAATCCCGCAAGCAACAGTTCTCGTTGCGGTACGATTTTTAGCCGTCATATCGCAAGCCCATGTTTCGCTGAGTCGCACCCGAAGCACTCAATGGATTGGAGACTATCGCGTGAGCATCTACCACCGCTCCTTCGTCGTTCTCGTATTGCTCGGCACGGCGCTCTCGGCCGGCACATTGCTCGGGGCAACCGGCAGCCAATCGAACCCAGCGCCCGCGCTGAACCTGCACGGCGCATATCGCTTTGACCGCGCGCACTGGATCTACGTCCATCTCGAAGGCACGCCGCACCAGATCGGATTCGAACACGGCTATCTGCTGGCGCCGGAGATCGAAGACACGTTCCATGCCATTCGCCTGGAAAGCACGCACAACACCCATCGCGACTGGCAGTTCTTTCGAGCGACCGCAAAAAACATCTATTGGCCGCACATTGAAACCGAATATCGCGAAGAGTTCCAGGGCATCGCCGACGGCCTTAAAGCCCACGGCGTCGGTGACATCGACCTTATCGACGTCGTCGCCCTCGATGGCTTCATGGAGACCGGCGAATATTACCTGCCGTGGCTGAAAAGCCGCCAGGGAAATTCCCCGGATGCCGGCCTCAAGCCGCCGGGCCGTTGCAGCGCCTTTGTCGCCACCGGAGATTGGACCCGCGACCACCGCCCCGTCATCGCCCACAACAACTGGAGTTCCTTCCTGCAGGGAGAACGCTGGCGGATCATCTTCGACATCGCGCCGCAACAGGGTCATCACATTCTGATGGACGGCATGCCCGGCCGGATCGACAGCGGCGACGACTTCGGCATCAATTCCGCCGGCATCGAAATTACGGAAACTACCATTACCGGCTTTCGTGGATTCGATCCAAATGGCGTGCCGGAGTTTGTCCGCGCCCGCAAAGCCATGCAGTATGCCTCGAGCATCGACGACTTTGACCGCATCATGGTCACCGACAATAACGGTGGCTATGCCAACGACTGGCTAATTGCCGACAACCACACCGGCGAAGTGGCGCGGTTGGAGCTCGGCCTGAAATTCCATCGCCTCTGGCGCACCAGAAATGGTTTTTTCGTCGGCTCAAACTTTCCCAGCGATCCCACATTCATCAAGGAAGAAACCAATTTCAATCCAAATGACCCCTCCAGCTCCATGAACGCCCGGCACAAGCGTTGGCGTCACCTCATGGCGCAATACAAGGGGCAGATTGACGCCTCTCTCGCGCAGAAATTTCTCGCCGATCACTTTGACGCTTACAGCAACAAACAAGACGCGAGTGAGCGCACGCTCTGCGGACACGAGGATGTCTCGCCCCGCGGCGCGCCTCAGTGGGACGATCCGCCCTACGATCCCGGAGGCGCCGTCAGCGCCAAGGTCGCGGACAGTTCAATGGCGAGCGCAATGTCCTTCGCCGCCCGCACCGGTCGTCCTTGCGGTGAGGATTTTCTGATGCAGCCCTTCCTGGCCGCGCATCCGGAATTCGCATGGCAGAGACCGGCTCTCGGCGACATGAAGGGCAATCCCTGGGCGACTTTCCACTTCGGCGATAAATCAGACCGCTAAAGGTCAAGCCCCCGCCGCCAGTCGCCCGACCTCCGACAGCACCGCATTCCGCTCCCCATCCGATGCGCGCGCACCGGTGTAATACGCCGTCACCACAATTGGCGCGCGTCCCGTCGGCCAGATCACAGCCACGTCATTCGTCGCATTGTTATCGCCGGTTCCAGTCTTGTCTCCGACGCGCCAGGTTTTCGGCACGCCAGCCCGCAATCGATCGTCCCCAGTCTTGTTTGCGACTAGCCACGCGCTCAGTTGCTCGCGAGACACCGCAGACAACGCATTCCCCAGAACGATCTTCCGCAAATCGTCGAGCATCGCCGTCGGCGTCGTGGTGTCGCGCGGATCACCCGGCTTGTTCTCGTTCAACTCCGGTTCGCGCCGGTCCAGCCGCGTCGCCCTGTCCCCCAGCGTCCGCACATAGGCCGTCAACTTCACCGGTCCGCCGAAGCTGTCGAGCAGCAGGTTCTCCGCCGTATTGTCGCTGCGGGTCAGCGCGGCTGCGCAAATTTCGCTCACCGTCATGCCGGGCTCGCCCACGTGCTTCTCTGTGACCGGCGAATAGGCGACCAGCGCATCCCTCCCATATACGATCCGCCGGCCCAGGCTCTCCTGCCCGCGATCAACCCGTGCCAGCACAAACGCCACCGCGAGCACCTTCGATGTGCTGCACAGCGCAAAGCGCTCGTCACCGCGATATGCGATCAACTTCCTCCCCGCGGTGTCGAGAATCGCAACGCCAAGCCGGCCGCCATGCCTTCGTTCAAGATCAGCAATCCGCCGTTCCACATCTCCGTCGCGATCATCGACGGCAGCCCGCAGGCTCAACAGCGCCGGCCCGGCGAACAGCAAACCGGCAAGCATCTCTCGGCGTGAAATCAACTTCGCACTCCTTCGATCACGGCTTCGAACTGACTGCCTTCAGCAGGCGATAGTAGAAATCAACTCCATCGTAGTAGGAGTCCATTCTCACGCGTTCATCTCTCCCGTGTTCCCGGTTGTCTCCCACATCGATGGCAACGCCGGAAACTCCATACGTCGGCATCCCCGCCGCATTCGTATACTTTCCATCCGTCGCACCGGTCGACATCGTAGGAACCACCGGGGCTCCCGGCCACATCTGCCCCGCGATCCTGTCGATTGCCTGCATCAGTCTCGGCCGCAACGGCGCAGGCCGCTCCGCCTCCTCGTTCGCATAGGCAACGCTTTGATCGCCGGTAATCCGCACCGTCATTTTTGGATCGGCCAATATCTCGATCAGCTTCCGCCGTATCTGTTCGCGCGAGCTGCCCGGCAAAATGCGGCAGTTCACATTGGCTTCCGCCCGTTGCGGCAGCGCGTTGTTCGCCTCCCCTGCCGCCAGCCTCGTAGCGACGCAGGTGGTGCGCATAGTTGCATTGTCAAACGGATCCTTCGACAGGCGCGCCACCGCCGCGGCATCAGGAGGATCCTTCAGCACCGCTCGCATGTCCGCCGCGCGCTGCCCATGCTCCACCGTGCTCTCCTTCTCGAAATAGGCGCGCGTCACCGCGTTCAACTCGACCGGAAACTGAAAACGCTGCAGTCTCGCAAGACCGTCCGCCAGTTCGTAGATTGCATTGTCCGGTCTTGGCAGCGAACTGTGCCCGCCGCGATTCAAAGCGGTCACAGCATAATCCGAGTACATTTTTTCGCTCGCGTCCACCTCGACAATAACGGGCTTCCCGTGCTCGGTCGTCACGCCTCCCGCATCGGGATTCAGCACGAACGCAGCATCGATCAGATCGCGATGGTTCTTAACCAGCCAGCTCACGCCGTTGAAATCTCCATCCTCTTCATCCGCCGTAAGCGCCAGGATGATATCCCTGTCGGGCTGAAATCCTTGCTTCTTCAGGCGAATCAAATCGCTCACCAGGATCGCATCGCCATCCTTCATATCCTGCGTGCCTCGACCGTAAACATAGCCATCTTTTTCGACAAACTGGAACGGGTCGGTGTCCCAATCCTGCCGTCGCGCCTCCACCACGTCGAGATGGCCGATCAGGAGAATCGGCCTGTATTGGCCGGTTCCGCGGTATCGCACGACCAGGTTCTTCTTCCGCGCATTCGGTCCGATAATCGTGGCATCGCGTTCCGGGAAACCCGCATCCAGCAGGCGCTTCGCCATCGCCTCCGCCGCCGCCGTCGTCGAATCCGTAGTGTCAATCTCAATCAGCTGCTTGAAAATCGATTTCGACAACTGCTGATCCGAAGGCGATAGTTGCGCCCAACCCGTCCCGGACAAAACGCTCACTACGACCAGAAGAAAAATCATGTTGCAAACACTCATACGCGCCCCATCCCCTCAATAGTCGTGAGTGTAGATGATCCGACAGAAATACGGCGACAGTGTCCTTGGAGGCTGTCGCATAGGAGTGAGAAAGGAATGTATTGGTGGACGCGGTAGGAATCGAACCTACAACCTGTCGATTAAGAGTCGAATGCTCTGCCAGTTGAGCTACGCGTCCAGGATGGATGTACTTCGGATGGGCAGGAAGATGACGCGATTACGCCGTCATCTACGCAAGAATATCACAGCGCATCGCGGCCCTTTATCGCTTCGCCGCCAGCTAAAACGAGAACGCCAGTCCGCCCGTTACCAGCCGCGGCGCCTGCGCAAAATAGACCGTCTGCCCATCGATCACATAGATCGGCCGATAGCCCTGCGCCAGAATATTCTGCATCGCGAATTCCAGCTCCAGCCGGTCCGGCGATGACCCGGAGAACCCGATCGGCTGATGCAGAGTCACACTCAAATACGGCGCACTCAATCCCGTATTGAATGCATCCACCGCGCTGATTGTCGCCTCTGGCTGCCAGCGGTATCCCGCATTCCATCGCGTGCGCGATCCCGGAACATGGCCCTGCATGCTGAACAGCACGGACTGCGTGCGTGTTGTCCTCACCCCCGCCAACGCATCGCTGAATGTAGGTCCCCCAAGCAATCTTGCCGCTGGCAAGCTGATCGCCGGACCCTCCGCAAACTCGACGGCAGTCCAAACATTACCTCGAAGCTGGCGAGTTGCAAAAACGCGGAAGCCGCCTCCGGAGTATTTCGGTCCCGCGGTACGAAACGCGCCCGTGTTCGGGTCAAGCAGAACGTCGCCGGAAGAAAACTCCGTCGCGTTGTCATCCCCATAGCCGTTCAACACCGGATCGACCAGGTGATCGTAGTAGTACGCCGCCTCCAGTCGCATGCCGGCGAGTTTCCGCTGCAGTGAAATTTCCTGGTGCAGCGCGCGAGTCAGGCGCAGACTCCCACTTCGCATGCTCACTGCGGGCACGCCGCGCTCGGAGGCGAGGTCCTCTACCTCCTGCAAATCGGCATCGGTCGCCAGTCGATAACTGATCTCGTTTCCCTTTTCACGCAGATGCACAGCAACAAATGGCTCGCCAATCACAGCGTTCTGCCCCGTCCACGCCGACTCCACCTGTGCGCCGAATTGCGCCAGCAGCGCGTCGCTCAACGCCAGTTGCTCGCCGCCGCGAACCTGCAGAATCTGCAGACGCCCCTGCCCGCTTCCGTCGTCTATTGGCAGCGTTCGATACGTCGCCACCGCCCGCGCCGCGTCTCCTGCCCCCGGGTCCCGTTCAACTCCACCGGCCACGTAAGCCGAACCAGAGGTCGAGGTCTGCACGTGCAGCACCGCGTCTTCCGAGCTCCGTCCGTTCACCCGGATCAGCGCTTCCTGGCGAAAACCTCCCTCGCCGAACTGCGAAGAGCCTCCATCCAAAGCCGCGCGCACGCTCACTCGATGAGCAGCATCACGATCACCCGTTGTCTCATCAACCTCATCCGCATCTCTGCCACCCGCCTCGTCCATCCAGCGCAGGATTGGCCGGTCAACACCCGTTCGCAGCGTCCACGTCCAGTCGTCCGCCGGCGCATTCGCATCGCGCGGCACCGCCGGGAACCACTGCGGCACACCGAAAAGCGAGACCAGTGTCAGGTTGAGAATCGCATGCGTGTTGCTGTCCACCTGCACATTCTCGCGGTGCGCCGGCACGGAATACGCCTGCAGCACGCGAACGCTGTAGTGTCCGGGAGCGAGATTCGAAAATCGATACTGCCCGCGAATATCCGTGAACGCCGTCAACACAGGAAAGGCTTCCGAGCCAAACAGTTCCACCACCGCACCCATTAACGGCACGTGGTCGCTATCCTGCACAACGCCGCTGACGCTGGGAGCCGTCCCGGCAAGGCCGGAAACAGCCAACGACAGCAAAACCGCCAACACGAATTTAGATGTGGATCGAATCACCAATGATTTAAGCTGCTCACGCCAGATTGCCTCTCTGCGCACGCTCGACCGGGGGGGACCGGGTCGCCCGCACGCGAGATTCCATCAAGCCTGCGCTTTAGACGCAGGACACCTTATTGCGTTACCTCAAAGGGTGCGGATTGTGCCAATTGTTGCTTGGATACTCCATCATTGACGCTGATGGTGATTTGATACTTGCCCGGTTGCAGACTCGCCAGTGGCATGGATTTCTCCAGCGTCACCTGGTCGGAGTTGGGGCTCAGCTTCGATGCTTCCTCAGTCGACTCGAACAACGTCTTATTGCTTCCCATCGCGGTCACCAGATAGTGCACGGTGGCCTCATTCTGCTTCGTCTTAGGATTGATCTTCAGGTTGTAGACCTGCATCCAGAAGTCCAGGTCCTGGTCCCGCTTGTAGCTTACCGGCTGGCTCGCCGTGCCGCTCACCCGCGGCCGAATGTACGTATTCCCGATCACAAACTGGCCCGTCCCAATGTCCTTCGACGGAACCTGCCGCATCTTGTCCGCCAATATCAGCGAGGAGGTGGCAAGCTTGTCGTCGTCATACTCCGGAACGATAAACGCTCGTGCATACGTCCCGACGTGGTCCGGATTGTTCACGTCCTTGATCACGATATCCAGCCGGTAATGTCCCGGCCGCAGCGGCAGCGACTTCCAGTAGACCGACTTGCTGTCCAGCGTCTTCGGCAGCAGCTCCGACGGCTCATCCACTTCGACCGTATCTTCGAACGTCTGCGCGATCCGCCCCGTAATCGTCGACACCCGCCCCAGGATATTCACAACACCGCGCGACACGCCATCCTTCGTGTTGTACGTAATATCGCGATTGCGAATCTGCAGCGTAATCGGAACCAGCACCGTGTCGTCCGTTACCCGTACGAAATCCGTCCGCACATCGAACGGGAAAAACGGTCCCGTCAGCACTTTATGGCTGGTAATAAATTCATCCAGGTCCTTGAACTTGATCGTCGGCGCGGCCTCGAGCTTCGCATACTGTTCCAAGCGGTCGAACTCTTTGCTCCCCTGTGTGCTTGACATCGGACCCGATCCAAGCTGCTCCAGCCCGCCATTGAATCTGTCCGACCGTTTCGCCTTGCCCATGGATTCCGCCATGGTCGGACCGCCGCCCGGCGTATGCAGCAGCGCATCTTTCTCGGCACGATTCATCGTCATGTGGAAGTCGCCGCACATGCACGTGTCCACAAACTCCACATCGACGTTTTCCCCCACCCCATCCAGGTGGCGATAGTTCCATATCTCGAATGGAAATGTCTGCGTCTGCCCTCCGCCTTCCTCCATCGGGCGGTTATAGTTGCCTCCCGCCGGATGCGAGTCGATACTGTCCGGCGGACCCCACGCAATATAAATGTGCCCGCGGTCCGTCAACCATCCCGGCTTGCCCGCCGCGAAATGATCGTTGGCATACGCGATGCGACGATAGATTTCTTCCCGGTAACTGTTGTCCGTCGATTCGGGATCGGGATTGCGACGCCGCCAGAACTGCTCGATAAATGCGTCCCGCTCCTCATCGTTCGAAAGCCCGAGAAATGCCTTGCGCTCCTGATCCGTGATAATCCAGCGCACGTCCTGGTCCATCCACTTCTTGTAAGGACCCTTCAATTCCTGCCGCAGCTCTTTCTGCTGCTCTCGTATTTCTTTATCGCTCAGTTTCCGCTTCAAAGGGCTGGTCTGCGTCGAAGATGTCGAAACATTCTCCGGCTGGGCATCCTGGGCGCCCGCCTGGCAGGAGAAACATCCCCCCAGGGCTGCCAGCATTGCAACGGTGAGCGTAAGACGAATCCGGGACATGCGTTACCTCAACTTCTAAGTCCTGATTGTATGGCGTTCCCAACCGCGCTTTCAAGCGCCGCCGCAGGAGCCAACCGGGCACTGCCGCCTATTCCGGCTCCATCTGCCAGGCCGCCGGAACAGCTTTCCCCCTCCTATCGTACTCTTCCACGGGAACCGCGGCGCTCCCTCCAGCCCGGCGCGATTATGGGGAACCGTCGCGCCTGTTCTATCGTAAGTAAGAATGGAAATGGGTTGGAATCTCGCCGGTAAAGTTCGCAACTCTGTTCCCGCAGCGAGATCGAGGAGACCTGCCGAATGAAGTTGACCAAGAAAACTGTTGCCATTGTTGTAGCGATCCTCGTCGTCTGCGCAGCCTTGGTCGCGCTCACCGTATATCGCAGCGGCGCCGACGCCCAAAAAGTTTTGACCGCCAAAGTCGCACAGGAAAATCTCGCCAGCATCGTCAGTGGAACCGGTGAGATCAAGCCGAAGAATTACGTCAACGTAGGCGCGACCGCCTTCGGCCCCATCACTCACCTTTACGTCAAAGAAGGCGAGCATGTAAGAAAGGGCGAGATTCTGGCCGTCATCGAAAACGTGCCGCAGGAATCTGCTGTAGGAGCGCAGAAGTCCGCCATCAGCTCCGCCAATGGGGACATCGCCGCCGATGTCGCCGCCCAGGCCGTCGCCAAAGCCAACGTCGAGCACGCCAAAGCCGATCTCGAACAGAAGCAGCTCGACTACAAACGCGCCCAGGAACTCTACAAGGACGCTCTCCTCGCCAAGCAGGACTTCGACGCCAAAAAAGCTGCCTACGATATCGCCGTCGCCACCCTCGCGCAGGACCAGGCAGCGCTCGCCCAGGCCGACGCGCAGACCTCCTCGGCGCGCGACAAATTCGCCAGCGCCAAACAGACGCTTCGCGGCGACATCGACGCATACCAGAAATCCATCAGCGTTTCGCCCTTCGATGGCATCGTCACCAACCTGCCGGTTCGCGAGGGAGAGACGGTCGTTGAAGGCATTCAGAACGCCGAAGGCAGCACCTTGATGACCCTCGCCAACATGGCCGTCGTCACCGCGGAAGTCAAAGTGGATGAGACCGACATCACCGGCGTGCAGATCGGTCAGAAGGCCGACGTCACCGTGGATGCGCTGCCCGGCAAGGTATTCAAAGGTCACGTAACCGAAGTCGGCGATCAGGCCCTGCTGCGCTCAACCGGTGTTTCTACCAGTCAGAGCACCGCCGGCACGGAAGAAGCCAAGGACTTCAAAGTCGTCGTCACGCTCGATAATCCTTCCGCCGAACTTCGCCCCGGCCTCTCCGCCACCGCCAAAATCACCACCGCGCACAAGGACAACGTAGTCGCGATTCCGCTGCAGGCCCTCACCATGCACGCTCCCGAGCCCGACAAGAAAAATAAAGGCGCGCACAAGATGAACGCCAGTCTGTCCTCCGAACCCGCCGCTCCCAAGCCCCAGCCCGTGCAGGGTGTGTTCGTCTTGCGCAAAGAGGGTCGCAAGCTGCGCGCCGTGTTCGTGCCCGTCCAGACCGGCATCACAGGAGCGTCCGATATCGAAGTCACCAGCGGAGTGAAACCCGGCGACGAAATCGTCGTCGGCCCCTACCGCGTGCTGCGCAGCCTGAAAGACGATGCAGTCGTCAAACGCGACACCGCACCGCCACCCACGGAAATCGATACCGCAAGTTCGTAGTTTGATCGAATTGTCATCTCGACCGAAACGTAACGGAGCACAGAGCTCTGCGGCGACCACACGCAGCGTGTCATAAACTGACAACGGGAGATTTCAAAGACAATGGCATCCGAAACGCTACCGACACCCACGTCAGCGGCCGCCCCTCCCGGCCCGGATGAAGTCATCGTCGTTGAAAATCTCTGGAAGACCTACGACATGGGCTCCGAGCAGGTTCACGCCCTGCGCGGCATCAGCCTTCGCATCCGCCACAATGAATACGTCGCCATCATGGGCCCCTCCGGCTCCGGCAAGTCCACGTTGATGAACCTCATCGGCTGTCTCGACACGCCCACCCAGGGCAGCTACTGGCTCAACGGACACCAGGTCAGCGAACTCAATGACGACGAGCTGGCCCGCATCCGCAACAAGGAAATCGGCTTCGTCTTCCAGACCTTCAACCTCCTCGCCCGCGCCACCGCGCTCCACAATGTCGAGCTGCCGCTCATCTACAACGGCACTCCTTCCGAGGAGCGTCTGGAGCGCGCCAAAGCCGCCCTCCAGGCCGTCAATCTCGGCGAGCGCATGTATCACAAGCCCAACGAACTCTCCGGCGGCCAGCGCCAGCGCGTCGCCATTGCGCGCGCTCTCATCAATCATCCATCCATCATTCTCGCCGACGAGCCGACCGGAAACCTCGACTCGAAAACCGGCCTCGAAATCATGGCCCTCGTCGATGAATTGCATGCCAAAGGAAACACCATCATCGTCGTAACCCACGAACCCGACATCGCCGAGTACGCCCACCGCATCGTCCACATCCGCGACGGCGAAATCGCCTCCGACGAAGTCTCCCCCCGCTTCCGCACATAGATCGCCCGGCAACAATGCGGGCGCCCCAGGTTCGCGAAGCTAACCTGGTCTGTTCCACTTCGCGCCAGTATTGACGCTTGTTACACTGGACTCTGACCTATGTTTGAAAACCTCTCAGAAAAACTCCAGCGCACCTTCAAGAATCTCCGCGGCCAGGGCACCGTTACCGAGGAAAATATTGGCGACGCGCTCAAGGAAATCCGCATCGCCCTGCTTGAAGCCGACGTCAACCTCAACGTCGTAAAAGAACTCGTCGAGCACATCCGCGCCAAGGCTCTCGGACAGGAAGTTCTCACCGCGCTCTCCCCCACCGAACAGGTCATCAAAATTGTCCGGGACGAGCTGATCGCCATGCTCGGCACCGACACCGCCCGCTTCAAGTTCGCATCGCAGCCGCCCACCGTCATTCTCATGGCCGGCCTGCAAGGCTCCGGCAAAACCACCACTTCCGGCAAGCTCGCCGCGTGGTTGAAAAAAGGCGGACACCGCCCGCTGCTCGTTTCCGTCGACGTATACCGCCCCGCCGCCCGCGAGCAATTGCAGATCGTCGCCAAATCCATCGGCGCGAATCTCTACGAAGGCGATCTGAAAAATGAGCCCGCAGGCACTCCCCTCGTCGAGCGCCTGGCCAAAGAGGCGAAACGCGAAGCCATCATCTCCGGCTGCGACGTCATGATCGTCGATACCGCCGGACGCCTCCATATCGACGAAGGCCTCATGACGGAAATGCAGCGCCTCAAGTCGCTCCTGAATCCGCAGGAGATTCTCTTCGTCGCCGACGCCATGACCGGCCAGGATGCGGTCCGCTCCGCCAAAGAATTCCACGACAAGTTGTCGCTCACCGGCGTCGTGCTGACCAAGATGGACGGCGATGCCCGCGGCGGCGCAGCGCTTTCCATTCGCCACGTAACCGGCCAGCCCATCAAGTTCATCGGCATGGGAGAAAAGCCGGACGCCTTCGAGCCCTTCCATCCCGACCGCATCGTCAGCCGCATCCTCGGCATGGGCGATATCATGACGCTCATCGAACGCGCGGAAGAGACGATCGACAAGAAAAAATCCGAGGAGTTCGCCAAAAAAGCGCTCATGGGCGATGGCTTCTCGCTCGAAGATTTTCGCGATCAGCTCCGCCAGATCAAAAAGATGGGCTCGCTGCAGAGCATCATGAAAATGCTGCCGTCCGTCGGCCCGTTTCAGGGCATGCAGCAGGCCGCCGGCAACGTCGATGAGAAGCAGTTCTCCCGCGTCGAGGCCATCATCAACTCCATGACCGCCCAGGAGCGCCGCAACCACGAGATCATCTCCGGCAGCCGTCGCAAGCGCATCGCCCGCGGCTCCGGAACCAGCGTGCAGGAGGTCAATCAGCTCCTCCGCCAATACGTCCAGATGCGCAAAATGTTCAAGTCGATGGGCAAAGGCGGCGCCGTGCAGCGGCGCTTGATGGGCTCGCTCGCCAACATGCGCTCCGGCCGCTGACGGAGCACCGTGCCGAAACTACAGGATCAACTCGACGTCATCAGCGAGCGGACGCGCGCACTGGTCCAGCCGGAGCGACTCGCGCCCAGCGAACGCTCCATCACCGAGTTATTCGAAAGCGGCATCGAGCAGCGCATTCTTCCCGTAGGCGGCTCCGCGCCAGACTTCTCCCTGCAAGACACCAATGGCCGCGCCGTACATTCCAGTGATCTGCTCGCGCTAGGTCCGGTGATCATAAAATTCTTCCGCGGCCGCTGGTGTCCCTACTGCATGGCGGAACTCGAAACCTGGCGCGATGCCTATCCAGCCGTCCGCGCGCGCGGCGCATTACTGCTCGCCATCTCTCCACAGACCGTCCACCAGAACAGCCTGCTGATCCAGCAGCACCCGCTGCCATTTCCCATCCTCAGCGACACAGGTTCCGCAGTCGCCGCGGCCTTCGCTCTCACCTACACGGTCCCGGCCTATCACCAGAAACATTACCGCAGCATCCTGGTCAACCTTCCGTTCATCAATGGCGACCCATCCTGGCAGCTTCCCTTGCCCGCAACCTATCTGCTTCGTCCCGACGGCACCATCGCCTTCGCCCAGGCCTACGCCGATTTCCGCGTCCGGCCCGAACCGGAAGACGTACTAGCCGCGCTGTAAATTCTACCGCGTCCTAAAAATTCAATCCAAAGTGCGGATTCGACTTCGTCCCAGTAATCTTGATCGGGACCTCCGTCCCCGCCCCATGCTTGGCGAAAAACGGATCGATCGGCGACAGCAGCCTGCCCTTCCACCCGCCGACAATGCTCGAAAGATGCGCCTGCATCCTCGCATGGCCGGTAAAATCAAACTGCTTTCCATTCAGCGTCAATCCGCCCGCCAGTTGTATCTCCGCACCCGGCACCGTGCAGATCAACTCCGGCAGCGACAGCCTTCCATTCGCCAGCGAGAAACTCCCGCGCATCGCAGCTTCAACATCCTTCTGCCCCGGCAGCAGCACTCCCGTCTGGTTGCCCATCTCCTTCGCTTCCCCCGCTTTCCCCAGGCTGCGCAGGCTCAACTCGTCCATCTTCTTCTGCAGATTCAGGTTGGTGAACGATATGTTCTCAACCGCAAAGGTCCCCTTCAGCTCCAGCTTCCGGCTCACCGGCACTTTCCCAGGAGGCAAATAGAGTCTCGTCTTCAGCTGCACATTTCCCGTCATCACCGGCGGCGTCGTCTTCACCCCAAGCTGCAGCAGATCTTCAATCCGCCCTCGATCAATCACAACCTTCAGATTGATGTCGTGCCCCTTTATCCCTTCGCTGCGTACCACGCTGCCCGCCGCGGTTAAGTAAGTATTCAGAAAATGCGCCTTCACCTGCTTCAGGTACGTATTGCCGTTGGTGCCGTCGACCACCGCGTGGAACTGCGTGCGCAGGTCCACCTTGTGTCCGCTCACATCCACGCTGAAGTCCGGCGTGTCCGTCTGGCCATCGACCGCAAGCATGTCCAGAGGACCCGAAAACTTTCCCGTCGAAGACAGAATTCCCGCAATGCCATGCGTCGTGCTCAGGTCCGCGTTCGTGAAGGAATACCTCCCGTCCACAGGCGTGTCGCGCGGACGGTCGGTATTCCATGGGCCGAAACTTCCCTGCGACGCAATGTCTCCGATCGGTTTCGGATTGATCAACTGCGCGTCGAAGTGCATCGGCTTGCCGGAGCCGATACTCCGCAATGTCAGCTTGTGGATCTTAAATTGCAGCGGAGTTTTATGTGGATCGTCCGTCAGGATGACCAGCAGCGCGTTGTCGCAATCGATGCGGTCCAGAATCATCTTCATCCTGCCATCGGATTTTTGCGCCTTCGGCATCGCGGCCCGCTCGCCCTTCGGCGGCATTTCAATTGTCAATCCGTGCAGCTCCACTCGATGCACACGCATCGGACGGCGGAATAAATCGAGCAGTCCTGCATCGAAACTGAAATCTTCAATGCTGATCTGCGGTGGCAGGTTGGGATACAGGTTCGATCGCAGGCTCAGGTTCTTTCCCTCAACATCGAAACCCTTGTAGAACGAAACATGAAACTCGCCAAGTTGCACCTGGCTGTTGAAGCGTGTCGATAGCTCTTCGATCACCCGCGCGCGCAGAATCGGTTCCACTTGATGGATTGCATATTCCGCCGCAATGGCGCCCGCCACGATCACCACTCCGATCACGATGAGAACAATTACCTTCCAGCGGGCGACACGCGGCTTTGCGGAAGTGACCATCTGCTTATTATTCACGAATTTATGGTATGCATGAATTTTTTAGAACCATTCACCCATCGACCGGCTTCTGTAACTCACCAGCAGAACTCCGCCACCTTCCTCGAAGACAAAATCCAGACCTGCCTGTAACATGCTACAAGTCTCACAACGATCACAGGCACGGGGATACTCGAAAACAAATGGCATTGCCGCGCTCTATCCGCCTTTCCAGAACCCTCCTCGGAATCTCCGCGTTCATTCTGCTCGCCGTTCTCTCCGCACCCAGATCGGCGCACGCACAAGGCTGCATCATCGCGCATTCGGTCGGAGAAGTCGGCGGCCCTCTCAGTCAGGGCGGGTACCTGCGCAAGAATCATTGGGAACTGTCCATCGGCTACCGCCATCAATATTCGTTCCGCCACTTCGTCGGCGATACGGAGCAGGTGTATCGAACTCAGACCGGCACCGAGGTCCGCAACCGCATCAACCTGGTCGACTTCACGCTCACCTATCAGGCAACGCCACGCTGGAGTGTTGTGCTCAATGCGCCGGTGGAGTTCGCCAGCCGCCGCTACAACATTCCTCTCAACAGCCTCGGCAATACCGTCCCGATCACCGGCGACTACGGCCTCTCAGGTCTGGGAGACATTGGAGTGCTGGGACAGGTCTGGCTATGGAATCCCGATCACGCAATGCAACACAACATCCAGGTAGCCTTAGGGGTTCAGGCGCCCACAGGTCGAGACAATATTCAGAATCGCCTCGTTCTGATTCCAGGACAGCCACCTGTCAATTCGACAGCAGACTACTCGATTCAACCTGGAATCGGGAGTTGGGCCATTCCAATCGCGTGGAGCTCCTTCCAGACGCTTGGCAAGGCGACGCAGCTCTACTTCAACGGCAGCTATTTGATCACGCCCGCGGAAACCAATGGCGTGGCCAACCTTCCCCCGCCGGGCTTCCCCCCGCCTGCACCGCAGAATGCCTACGTTTCCGTTGCGGATGAGTATCTGCTGCAACCCGGCGTAGCGTATTCGTTCGTAAGCATCCCTGGCCTCACCGCAACTTTCGGTCTGCGCGATGAAGGTGTCCCCGCGCATGACCTGATCGGCGGCAACGAGGGCTTTCGGCGACCCGGGTACGCCGTTTCGCTGGAGCCCGGCGCTCAATATTCCTTTCATCATGGCAGCGATCTGCTCACCGCCAATGTGGATCGCGCTCTCTATCGAAACCGCGTGCCCAGCGTCCCCGACATGCAGTTGGGCGGCAAAGGTGGCGATGCGGCCTTTGCCGACTGGGTCTGGCTCGCCAGCTTCAGCCATCGTTTCTGATCTAATTTGAGACCGGGGCAGAGCTTCCGCCTCGCGGAGAACTCCCATGCTGCGATCCTATTCTCGTCACCTGGCAATCCTGTTTGCCCTTTGTGCAGGGAGTATCGTCTTCCTGCCGCCCACGCCTGCTGCAGCGGAGAAAGCCCCCGCTGCGATAAAGCTCACGCTGCAGGACATCGACGGTAAGCGGTTCGCTCTACAAAGTCTGCGCGGCCAGGTTGTCGTGCTCAACTTCTGGGCTACCTGGTGCGGCCCATGCAGTGCCGAGATGCCAATGCTCGTTCAGACGGCGCAGCAATACAACGGACAACCGATCGTCTTCCTTGGGGCTTCCGTCGATGACTCGACAACCCGGAAAAACATTCCAGCATTTCTCGATCGATATCACGTCCGGTACACCATTCTGACTGGAGCGTCCGCGGACGATGTGAAGAAGTTGAAATTGGGTATCGCCGTTCCGGCAACGGCCTTTATCGACACCAGCGGGATCATTCGATTTCGCATCCTCGGGCAAATGCGGCCGGGCGAACTTCAGGAACGGATCGATTGGCTGCTCCACGGAGACACGCCCGCACCGCTCCCTCTTGTCATCCACCTTGAAAAAAATGAGCGCGAGAACTGAAGCTGCAAAAGTAAACGGCGTGCCACCCGGCACGCCGTCAAAAACATCTACCCTCAGGCTTCCTCTACGCAGGCGATAACGCGGCCCGCGCAGCCGTTTCCACCAGCGATGGCCCAATATCCGCCGCAATCTTTTCCGCCGTGAACGCTTCAATCACATCGCCGACTTTAATGTCGTTGAAATTGGCGATGCTGATGCCGCACTCCATACCGTTGCGAACATCGCTCACATCATCCTTGAAGCGCTTCAGCGATGCCAGCCTGCCCTTGAACACCGGCACCGAATCGCGCAGCACGCGCACTTCGGAATCGCGCCGGAACATTCCATCCGTAACTCGGCACCCGGCCACCGCGCCCACCTTCGGAATCTTGAAGACGTTGGCAACTTCCGCGCGACCCAGGTAGTTCTCCTTGATCGTCGCCTCCAGCAGCCCCAGCATGGCTTTGCGCATCTCGTCCTGCAATTCGTAGATGATCGAGTGCAGGCGAATTTCCACTTCTTCCTGCGCCGCCAGCTCGGCAGCCTTGCGCTCCGGGCGTACATTGAAGCCGATTACGATTGCGTTCGATGCCGAAGCCAGCAGGATGTCGCTTTCCGTAATCGCTCCGACGCCGGAGTGAATCACCTTCACCCGCACCTTCTCTGTTGAAAGCCTCGGCATGGACTCGGCCAGCACTTCGACCGATCCCTGCACATCGCCCTTCAGGATGATGGGCAGCTCCTTCACGCCGGCCTGCTTGATCTGCTCAGCCAGCCCTTCGAGCGAGACGCGCGAAGACTTCGAGAGCTGCGACTCGCGCTCCTTCATCTTGCGGTACTGCGCCACGTTCTTGGCCTTGTCGCGATCCGCGACCACCGTGAACACGTCGCCCGCATCTGGAATGCTTTCCAGACCAAGAATCTCAACCGGAGTCGACGGACCGGCGTCCACAATAGGACGGCCGCGATCGTCAAACATCGCCCGGACTTTTCCGAACGTATTGCCGACCACAAACGTATCGCCCAGCCGCAACGTCCCATTCTGCACCAGCACCGTCGAAACAGCGCCACGGCCGCGATCCAGTTTCGATTCGATGACCGTGCCCAGCGCCGGGCGATCCGGAGACGCGCGCAGCGTGCCCACATCGGCCACCAGGCAGATCATCTCCAGCAGCAGGTCGAGATTGATCCGCTTCTTGGCCGACACGTCCACAAACACCGTGCTGCCGCCCCATGCTTCCGGAACCAGCCCGCGGTCGCCGAGTTGCTGCTTCACCCGGTCCGGCTGTGCGTCCGGCTTGTCGATCTTGTTCACCGCGACAATGATCGGCACATTCGCCGCCTTGGCATGGTCGATAGCTTCCAGCGTCTGCGGCATCACGCCGTCATCCGCCGCCACCACCACAACAACGATGTCCGTCACCTTCGCGCCACGCGCACGCATGCGGGTAAACGCTTCGTGGCCCGGCGTGTCGAGGAACACAATCTCGCGCCCGAATGCCGGAGAATCTTCCTTGGTGATTCGCACCTTGTACGCGCCGATGTGCTGCGTGATTCCGCCCGCTTCCCCCGCCGCCACTTCCGTCTCGCGAATCGCATCGAGCAGCGAAGTTTTTCCGTGATCGACGTGACCCATGATCGTGACCACAGGCGGCCGCGTCACTTCCAGCTCGTTCGTCGTCTCCTGCGTCAACAGGTTTTCCAGCGCCTCGTTCGCCATCTCGTCTTCAAAGCTGATGACGACTGCGTCCGCGCCGAACTGCTTGGAAACTTCCTGGATCAGATCCGTATCGAGCGACTGGTTCACCGTAACGAACACGCCGCGCTGCAATAGCGTCGCGATCAGATCCTTGGCGCGCAGATCCAGCTTCTCCGCCAGGTCCTTCACGCTGACGCCCTCGGTCACGGTAATCGTGCGCGTGATCGGCACCGGCCCGGTAGGAATCTGCGCTGCGCCCAGACGCGGCGCAACCATTCCCTTCATCGGACCTTCCTTCGATTTTTCGTAGCGATTGTTCCCGCCGCGGCGCTGTGCATGCCCGCGCGACGGACGGTCCGGAGCTCCCGCCGGCGGCGGCGCTGCTCCAGGCGCACCCGCAACTCCAGGTCGCGGCGCACCGAATCCAGGACGGCCCGGCATACCCGGACGAGCCCCAGGCGCGCCCGTAGGATGCTGCCGCGTCGGATGCATCGGCCGTCGAATACCGCCCGGTCCTACAGCCGGACCCGAACCAGGTCGCGCAGCGAACGGCGCTCCCCCGGTGCCCGGTGTCTGCGGACGCGGACGCTCAAAGATGGGCTTGCCCCGCTGCATCCCGCCCAGGGTCTGCGCGGCTCCTTCAGGAGCTTTGTACACCGGACGCGGGCCCGTTTGTGGCATGATCATCCGCTTCGCCGGTGGCCCCGTCGCCACTGCCGCGCCGGTCGCTTCCGGCGCTGTCGCGGCCATCGTCGCAGCGGCTTCAACCTGCGAATCCGCGGTCGCCGTCGCGCTCTCCGCATGCGCTATAGGAGCGTGCGCTATAGGAGCATGCGCGGCGGGTGTCGCAGCCACAACCGCCGCCGGCTTCACCGGCAGCGTCGCAGCGGAAGTCTCCGCCGGACTCGCGGGTCTCACTTCCGGAGTTATCTTTTTCGCAATAGGAACGACGACCGGCGCACCAGCCGGCGGCCTCACAATCACAGGCCCCGATGGAGCTCTCGATGCAATCGCAGGCGTGGACGGCGGCGCTGCCGTAACAATCTGCGGAGCCTGCCGCGGCTGCGGAACAATTCTGCGCGGTGCCGGCGGAGCAGGCGCGGCAACAGAAGCAGCCGGGCCCGCGGAAACCGCACCGCCGCCGGCCTTCGGCGCAGGCATCGTCGTCACTGGAGCAGCTGGCTTCGGCGCGGAAGCTGCCGCGGAAATGCTCGCAGCCACGCTCGGCCGTTGCGTCGGCGGCGCTGCCGCATGCCCGCCCTGCCGACCGTCGCGCTCCTCTTTCTGCTGTTGGATCGCGCGCAGAACATCGCCGGGCTTCGAAATATTCGACAGATCGATCTTCGGCTTCTGATCGCTGCCCGCGGCCCTGCTGGGCGCGCCTGAACTCGGCTTGTTTCCGCGAGTCAGCGCGGCGCGCACACGCACTGCCTCGTCCTCCTCCACCGAACTGGAGTGGGTCTTCTTTTCCGTCACGCCCACTTCAGGGAGAATATCGAGAATAACCTTGCTCTTGACTTCCAGCTCTCGTGCCAGATCGTTGATTCGTACTTTACTCATCCGCCTCTTTTCGCCTTCTCCAAACTTTTAGCTGCTCATGGGTTGCCTCGTCGCCTGCCATCCGGTGCGCATCTTCTTTTATTATCCGCCGAAAATTGCATAGTAAATGCGAATTTTCATGCTGCGCGCGCCGTCCGTCCGATCTTTTTCGTCAGGGTTTTTCCTTCTCTTCCCAGCGATCGAGTTCCGGCTCACGCGGCTCAGGAGCCTCAATGTAAACCGGCTCATCCGCATCCTCGGTCCCCGTGGCGTCCTTCAGGAAACTCTGCGCCAGGTTTTCACCCTCCGAGCCAGCCTCGGCCCGCGCCACTTCCTCGGCGTCCACCAGCTCATTGCCCCCGGCCCCATACGATCCCTGAGCGATATCCGGCTCCGCTTCCAGCGTCTCCACCTCGCCCGGAGCGCCATCCACCGGCTCATCCCCTTCAAACTCATCCACTTCGCCAGCGTCAGCGTCCTCGCCGCCCTCGGCAATCTCATCCGCCGCCTGCGTTTCCGACCCCGCCCCAGCCTCGCGGTCAAGCGCCGCCTCGTTCTCGTCCTCCGCCGCGGAGCTCTCCCCCAGCGGCCCCGCATCGGCCCGGCTATCCAGTTCGGCGAAGTAATGCCGCACCGCGGTCCCAATCTTCTCCAGCGTCTTTTCGCCGATGCCCGGCACTTCCTGCAGCTCTTCGGGAGTCATGTCCGCCAACCCTTCTACCGTGGTAATCCCCGCGGCGATAAGCTTTTGGATGGTCCCTTCGCCCAATTCGGTCACCTGCTCGATAGGAGTTGTCACCGGACCCGACATCGCCTGCATCTGCTGCTCGACCTCCTGGCGCTTTTCTTCCTCGCTCTTGATGTCGATCTTCCACCCCAGCAGCTTCGCCGCCAGCCGCACATTCTGCCCTTTTTTGCCGATGGCCAGCGACAACTGCGTATCATCGACGATCACTTCGATCTGCTTATCCGCCAGGTCCGCGATGCTCACCCGGCTCACCTTCGCCGGCTGCAGCGCCTTCTCGGCGAACGTCGTAATCTCTTCGCTGAACTCGATAATGTCGATCTTTTCCCCGCGCAGCTCGCGAATAATCGACTGCACGCGCATGCCCTTCATCCCCACGCACGCGCCCACCGGGTCGACGTCCTTGTCCCGCGAAATCACGGCAATCTTCGTCCGCTCCCCGGCCTCGCGCGCAATCGCGCGAATCTCCACCGTGCCGTCGTAGATCTCCGGCACCTCGCTCTGGAACAGGTTCTGCACCAGCTCCTTCGCCGCCCGGGAAACCACCACCTGCGGCCCGCGCGCGTTGCGGTCCACCCGCAGCAGCACCACCCGCACCCGCTCGCCCACCGCAAACTGCTCCAGGCGAGACTGCTCCCTCTTGGGCATTCTCGCCTCGGCCTTGCCGATGTCGAGAATCACGTCCTGCCCTTCGATCCGCTTCACCGTCGCGTTCAGGATCTCGCCCACGCGATGCGCGTATTCATTGAAGACCGTGTCCCGCTCCGCCTCGCGAACCTTCTGGAAGATGATCTGCTTCGCCATCTGCGCGGCAATCCGCCCCAGCACGTCCGTCGGCTTGTAGTAGCGCAGCTCCGCGCCCACTTCCACATCCGGCGCAATCGCGCGCGCCTCTTCCAGGTTGATCTGGTTCAGCGGATCTTCCAGCACATCCGCCGACTCGACCACCGTCTTATAGGCATACGCCCGGATTTCGCCGGTTTCGCGGTCCAGTTCGCCGCGCATGTTCTCCAGCGTCTTATAGTATTTGCGGGTCGCAAGAGCAATGGCGTCTTCCACCGCCGTCACCACAATCTGTGGGTCGATGCCCTTGTCCCGGCTTAAAACTTCAATCGTTTCGTAGAGTGCGCTTGCCATGTTTCGTCTCAGCCTCAATTGGGCGATGTGTCATTCGAATTGTTTAGCCGCTGCTGGTTCTCCGCCGCGGAATGCTGTTTCTGAATTCTAAATTCCCAAACTATATCTCCGGAACCAGGTTCGCTTTCGAAATGTTCGAGAGCGAGATGGTCACGTTCTTCGGTGCCGCCACCGCCGCTGCCTTGTTCTTTTTCTTACCCGCCGCGCTTACCTCCAGCTCTAAATTCTCGCCGGTAAGTCCCACGATGCGCCCCTGCCAATGCGAATTCCCATCCACCGGCTCCACCGTCCGCAGCTTCACCAGGCTCCCGGCAAATCTCTCAAAGTCCCCGCGCCCCTGCAGCTTCCGGTCCAGCCCCGGAGAGGAAACCTCCAGCGTGTAATCCGCGCCCGGAACCAGATCCTCCACATCGAGAACGGTTCCAAAGTCTTCGCTGAACACCTGGCAATCCTCCACCCGGATTCCCGCCAGCTGGTCGACCGATATATGCTCCGGCAGCTTCAACTCGCCCGCTTCAGCCGATAACTCCAGCTTCGCCCGGCTCGCCGCGTCCTTCTCTATATAGACTCGAAGCGACCGCTGCTTCGGATTGCCCACGTACTCCAGATCAACAACGGACAGCCCGTGCGAAGCCGCAACCCGGTCCGCCAGCGCGCGAATTTTATCCAAATCGAGTGCCATCGAAACGTACTTGTCGACCGATCCCTGAGAAAAGTCCGGAGCAAAGTTCCGAGAAAGTCCGGAGCAAATAAAAAGTGGGCTCGCGCCCACTCATTTCTCCCGCCCCGGCTCATTCCGCCACAGGCTGCCCAACACAAACACAGGACAAACTCAGGACCAACTTATCTACTTCTCTAGGATACGCCGGTTTCAGATTGATTTCAAACTGGCGGATTCGTCGACATCCGACATTCGAAGCAATTCAGAGCATTGTGCCTGAGATCACTTCCTCATTGCCGATAGGGTGCCCGAAACAGGTACTATATGAAGCAATTTCTTATTGTGTACCTGATTCGAAATCCCCCGGAACGAATCGGAAGGTTGGGTTCAAATGAATGCTAAACAGAATGAACCCGACAAGCTGCCACAACGGAACGTAGCTGTCGACGCCTATCGCGGCTTTGTCATGCTGCTCATGATGGCTGAAGTTCTCCGGTTTCCCCAGGTTGCGCTTTCTTACCCGGGAAACATCTTCTGGCATATTCTCTCTTTCAATCAGTCTCATGTGGAATGGGTCGGCATGAGTCTGCATGACACGATCCAGCCAGGCTTCACTTTTCTGGTGGGCGTTGCCCTGCCCTATTCGCTCCGCAGCCGGAAGCGCAAAGGCGAGAGCTTTCTGCACATACTCGGGCACACGATCTGGCGTAGTTTCCTTCTTATTGCACTTGGAATTTTCCTGCGGTCTCTCCACAGCCCTTCGACAAATTACACCTTTGAAGACACCCTCACCCAGATTGGCCTTGGGTACACCTTCTTGTTCCTGGTCAGCTTATGCAGGCCGCGGTGGCAATGGTTTGCATTGGGCA
This sequence comes from uncultured Acidobacteriota bacterium, assembly GCA_963744615.1. GTDB lineage: Bacteria > Acidobacteriota > Terriglobia > Terriglobales > Acidobacteriaceae > JAKAAZ01. The sequence goes on along the minus strand of CAVUUE010000001.1, from coordinate 577,519 downwards.
TGACCCTTTTCTGCTACTGGCTTGTATGGGCGTTATATCCGGTCCCCGCCCAGAGCTTTAACTATGCCGCGGTCGGTGTTCCCGCGGACTGGCATCAGCATCTGCTGACCGGGTTTGCCGCCCACTGGAACAAGAACAGCAATCTCGGCCAGGCCTTCGACCTCTGGTTCTTGAACCTGTTCCCGCGCAGCCGTCCGTTTCTTTTCAATGAGGGCGGATATCTTACGTTGAGCTTTATCCCGACATTCTGCACCATGGTGCTCGGGCTGGCGGCCGGAAGATGGTTCATCGCCTCCGCGCCTCGCATCCCTTTTCGGCGATTTCTGCTGGCGGCCGGCGCTTTGATCTGCGTCGCTCTGCTCCTTCACTTCACCGGAATCTGCCCCATCGTGAAGCGCATCTGGACCCCATCCTGGACGTTGTTCAGCGGCGGCGTATGTTTTCTCTTTCTGGCGGCCTTTTCCTGGATCGTCGATGCCAGGAATCAACGTCGCCTCGCCTTCCCTCTGGTGGTAGTCGGCATGAACTCCATCGCCGCGTACCTCATGTCCTACCTATTCGAGGAAGCCATTGAGAACAACTTTCGTATCCATCTCGGACCATCCGTTCTTAACGTTTTCGGAACGGCACTCGAACCTCTATTCCTAGGGTCGTTGATCCTCGCGACATATTGGTTGATGCTCTTTTGGATGTACCGCAAAAAGATCTTTCTTCGCATCTGACGCGTAATGCGCAGGTGAACCCTATCCTCATCTTCGCGCGATCCTAGGTAGTGGGCCAGCTTGAACTCCTGGACAACCAAGTCACCTATGACGCCGTTTTCAGGTGATTTAAACGAACTGAAAATGAAGCGACTATTACTCTGGCTGAGGTATGTTGAGTCCGGCCACCCGACCATGCATTCGCGAACAGACCATTGCTGCAACGGCTGTACACATCAGGCTTGTTAGATAGCTCACCAATAAAAAGGAATTGTGCGCCCGAAGCAGTTCCCGGTGTCCCATTCCGCGATGAAAAACATAACCGTGGTACCAGAAAATTAAAAATCCAGATGCTGAAAAACATAGAAACCCTGCGAGCATGCTGACGAAGAGTGTGAGTGCCGCCCTCCGCCATTTCGCCCACGCAATGCAAGCTGCAATATTACATACCGTCAGAATGATGCAAAACGTCACCACTATTGGCTGCCCCCAGCCGTAGCACGCTGCCGTCGTAATGACCGTCACACCAAACGTAAATAGGGTCAGTTCGTCAGAAAACCCATAACAAATCACGGCATAGAAAAGCGCCATCCATCCCAGCAGATGAACGATTACAAGCATTAGAAACACAGGCTCGAAAACAGACACCAGGTGGGTATGCGGAAAGGCGTAAGGCAATCTGAAACCCACGATATTGCTAGCCGTAGCGGCCCAATACCCGGCAAAGAGTGCTGCCGTTAAAGCTGCCAGAGGCCGCCAGGTGAGTGAGAGCATCACCCCCAGAACTGAGAACCAGAACCACAGACTGCCCTTTTGCGGCTCCAGTTCCACCAGATCGCCCACGATCGAGGCCGCGCGGTTTCTTTCTATGAAACGACTGACCATCCATTCCGCAACGGAAGCACTATGCATTGGCGCCTCCAAATAAATCGATTCCATCCAGCAAATTCCGGTATGCCCGCTGCGCGCTGACTAACGCAGCGCGGCCGGCTTTCGTTAACGCAAAATATCGCTTCGCACGGCCGCCTCGCTGGGGCGTGGACTCGCCCAGCCATGACCGCACGATTCCCTTTTCTTCCATCCGGTCCAGCGTCGTATAGAGCGCTCCTGGAGAAGGTTCACGTCCCGTGCACGCCGCGATTTCCGACCGGATCGTGACTCCGTAAGCGTTGTTATCCAGGCGAAGAATCGCCAGCAATATCACCTGCTCGAACTCACCGAGAGAAGTTGAGAGCTTCATTACTACTACAATGTAGTTTTATTCGGATTACTGTCAAGACTCTTTCTTGCCTTCCAGCACGAAAATCGAAAAACGTAAGTCCCTGTTTTTCAGCAGCTTGCAACCGGGCAATTTCAAAATGGTAACCAGCTACTGTCCAAGTCTCCGGTTACACGAAAAAAGACCGCCGGAATGGAGTTTCCCTCCCCGCCCTGAACTCGCCAGAAAAAACGACACCCTCATCCCATTTATTGGCAATCAGCAATCCGCTGTATCCACACCGGATAGCAGAGACCTGGCAGTCAAATTGCATTTGGCCCTTCAATTGTTCGAATGTTCCACGTGGAACATTCCGCCGCTGCAGTCACCGCAAACAAAACGCACTGTCCCCGCAAATCCCCCAAAAGCCCGCCAACAATCTTTTTTCAACAAAAAAACACCCATTTGCTTCTGAATATTGCGAACCTTACAATCAAGTATGCCAACCTTTATTTCTTGGGAATTCGAACCAGCCCGCCCCTGCCATTCCGGTCGTGCCCTATGATTCAATTCCCGGTTCCCGAAGCCCTTACGTTCGACGACGTTTTGCTGGTTCCCGCCTACAGCGAAGTCGTCCCGAACCAGGTCAGCACAGAGACCCGCGTTACCCGCAACATCACCCTGAACACTCCCCTGTTAAGCGCCGCCATGGACACTGTTACGGAGTCGCGGTTGGCCATCGCCATGGCGCAGCAGGGCGGCATCGGCGTCATCCATCGCAATCTATCCATCGAGCAGCAGGCCGCCGAAATTGACAAAGTGAAGCGCTCGGAAAGTGGCATGATCGTCGACCCGGTGACGATCTCCCCCGAGCAGCTTATCTCCGAAGCCCTCGACGTCATGCGCCGCTACAAGATCTCCGGCGTCCCCGTCACCAAAAATAAAAAGCTCGTCGGCATCCTCACCAATCGCGATCTGCGCTTTGAAACCCGCACCGATATTCCCGTCGGCGAGGTGATGACGAAAGACAACCTCATCACCGTCGCCGTAGGCACCACGCTGCAGGAGGCGGAACTGATCCTCCACAAGCATCGCGTCGAAAAGCTGCTGGTAGTCAACGATCAATACGAGTTGAAAGGTCTGATCACAGTCAAGGACATCCAGAAAAAGCTGAAGTACCCGAACGCCGCGAAAGATCTGCAAGGCCGCCTGCGCGTCGCCGCCGCCATCGGTGCCACCGGAGATTTTCTCGAACGCGCCGGCGAGATGGTCCGCAACCGCGCCGATGCCCTGGCCATTGACTCCGCCCACGGCCATTCCTCGCGCGTCCTGGATGCAATTCGATTGATCAAAAAACATTACCCTGAAATCGATCTGATGGCCGGCAATGTCGCCACATATGACGGCGCGAAAGCGCTCATCGAAGCAGGAGCGGACGCGATTAAGGTCGGCATCGGCCCCGGTTCCATCTGCACCACGCGAATGGTGACCGGCGCCGGAATGCCGCAGATCACGGCCATTTCGGAAGCCTATCGCGCCGCCAAATCGAGCGGCGTGCCCATCATCGCAGACGGCGGCGTCAAGTATTCCGGCGACGTTACCAAAGCGATCGCGGCCGGAGCCAGTACAGTCATGATCGGATCGCTGTTTGCCGGCGTGGATGAAAGTCCCGGCGAGACCATTCTGTTTCAGGGCCGCTCCTTCAAAACCTATCGCGGCATGGGATCGCTCTCCGCCATGGCGCAGGGATCGGGCGAGCGCTACTTCCAAAGCTCACGCGATCTCGGCGACCAGGTGGAGGCCTCGGGCTCAATCGTAAGCCGCGAAGGCAGCGCGCAAAATCGGCTCGGAAAATTCGTCCCCGAAGGCATCGAGGGCCGCGTTCCCTATCGCGGGCCGCTGGAGGCGATGGTCTATCAGCTCGTTGGCGGACTGCGCTCGGGCATGGGCTATCTCGGTTGCAGCAGCATTGCGGAGCTGCAGGAGAACGCCCGCTTCATTCGCATCTCCAACGCGGGCCTGCGCGAAAGCCATGTGCATGACGTGATCATCACGCGCGAGGCGCCCAACTACCATGTCGAGTAGCTCTCGGCGGACGGGTCGAGCAATCACAGGGAATCATGCTGAGTAATCGCCGCCGGGTGCTGCTCAGCGCCTGGATTCCGGCCGGTATCTGCGTCGTGCTCATCGCAATCTCTTCCTCCGACACCTTTTCCTCGGAGAACACGAGCAGCGTTTTTCGTCCGTATTTTCAGGATCTCTTCGGTCCCATCGCCACCCGCGTCTGGGCCAAGCTTCTCTACGACATCCGCAAGCTCGGCCACTTTTTCGCCTATGGATTTGTCAGCGTGGTATTCTTCCGCGCCTGGCGCATGACCTTTCGCCTGAGCCGCGCGTACTCCGCAGTCACCGCTTCCTTGCGAGCCGCGGCGGTGGCGCTGCTTTCGACACTAGTGCTCTGCAGCTCGGACGAATTCCACCAGAGCTTTCTCCCCAAGCGCACCGGCTCGCCCTTCGATGTGCTGCTCGACATGTGCGGCGCGATCACCTGCCTGCTAATTCTCTTCACCTTCAGAGCCAGCCTGCTGGAGCTGACCAGCACGACTAGCCCGGAGCTGCGACCGGCGGAACGAACCCGAAAGAAAATCCCGGAGTGAACACTTTGCAGCTCAGGTTTGGTGGCGCGTAACCCCTTCATCGATCTCTAAAGGAAATCGCACCCAGCTCCAATCCCGGCTACGATCATAAAGCGGTTCGTGGAGAATGACGCGGATGCAGGCGATGCAATGGCTGACCGGTGCAACCACGGCGCAGAAACGCGCGCTGCTGACCACTTCGCTCGGCTGGATGCTCGACAGCATGGACATGATGCTGTTCTCCCTCGTGCTCACCGACTTACAGCGCGACCTGCATATGAGCGCGGCTACGGCTGGGCTGCTCATGTCTCTTTCCTTGATCTCCGCGGCCACCGGTGGAATTTTCTTCGGATGGTTCGCGGACAAGGTTGGCCGCACTCGCGCGCTGATCGTAAGCATGCTGGTCTATTCCGTGTTCACGGCTTGCTGCGGACTGGCGCATACCGTCCTCCAACTTGGAGTCTTTCGTTGCCTTCTTGCCCTGGGGATTGGCGGCGAATGGGCTGCCGGGGGCGCGCTGGTCGCCGAAACCTGGCCCGATGAACATCGCGGGAAGGCGATTGGAATTGCGCAAAGTTCATGGGCCATAGGCTACGCCCTGGGGGGGACCGTCACCGCACTCGTTCTTCCGCACTTCGGATGGCGGGCAGTTTTCTTTGTCGGCATCTTCCCGGCCCTGATCACGCTATGGATTCGCAAGGCTGTGAAAGAGCCCGAGATATGGCAGAAAAAAACGTCCACAATCCCTCTGCGCAGCATCTTTCATGGGAAACTTGGCGTCGCCACATTGATTACAACCTCCATGAACGCTGCGTCGCTCTTCGCCTGGTGGGGACTGTTTACCTGGATTCCGCGCTTTCTCTCGCTGCCGACCGCGCAAGGAGGACGCGGTCTCACGGTTGTTCAGGCCTCATCCTGGACCATCTTTATGCAGATAGGTACGTTCTCCGGCTATCAGGCATTCGGATACCTGGCAGATCGCTTCGGCCGGAAGCGAACCTACATTGCATTTCTGCTGATTGCGGCGGTGCTTGTTCCGGTTTACGTGCACGCGCCTGGCGCACGCACCCTATTATTTCTTGGGCCCGTCGTAGGATTCTTCGGTACGGGATTTTTTAGCGGCTTTACGATCATCGCCAGTGAAGCCTTCCCGACGGCGGTGCGTGGAACCGCGATGGGACTGGTCTACAATATCGGCCAATACCTCGGGGCAGCTTCCCCTTACATCATTGGATACATTTCCGACGTAAGCGGAATTGTCATCGCACTCTCTTCCATTTCCATAGCCTTCCTGCTTGCCGCAATGATCGCCACCGGATTGCGAGAGACAAAGAGCCACGCGATTAGCTAGCCAGCAGCAGAGCCGGCTTCCAAACAATTACAGCCAGCGAATAAAATCGGAGCTACGGAGGAAATTCTGATGGCAGTGAAACCAATTCCCGACGGATATCACAGCATCCAGCCCTACTTGATCATCGATGGAGCCGCAAAAGCGATTGAGTTCTACAAGAATGCCTTCGGCGCCGCCGAGCGGCTTTCGATGAAACAAAAAGATGGAAGAATCGGCCACGCGGAGCTTGAAATCGGCGACTCGGTCGTAATGCTGGCCGACGAAAACCCGCAGATTCAAGCCTTCGGTCCGGCACACTACGGCGGGTCATCCGTAAGCCTGCTCATCTACACCGAAGATTGCGATGCCATGTACCGCCAGGCCATTGCAGCCGGAGCCCAGGGCGTCCGCGAGCCCGCCGATCAGTTCTATGGCGATCGCATGGCTGGAGTGAAAGACCCGTTCGGCTATAGCTGGTACCTTGCCACTCACATCAAAGATGTATCCAAAGAGGAGCTTGAGCGGCCGCATTAACCCGCAAGTTTTTTCGCCCGACTGCCGGATTCGAAGTACTGTTCGATCTCCTCCAGGGTCTTGCCTTTGGTTTCCGGCAGGAAGAACGTGACGATCAGCAGATAAGTCACAGTGAATCCCGCGAACAGGAAAAAAATCGTCGAGTATCCATGGCTGCTGACCACGGGCAGAAAAATTCCGGCCAGAATTGTCGAGACCATCTGGTTCAGCACCAGCGCGATGCTCATCCCATTCGACCGAATGCGGGTCGGCATCAACTCCGATAACGCGAGCCACACACAAACACCGGGGCCGAGGGAAAAGAAAGCGATAAACAGATACATTCCCAACGCCACCAGCCATCCATGCCGTTTGCCCGGCACGCGCCCGATATACGCGCGTTGAATTTTTAGCGGCGCCGTCCGGGCGACGCTGAGCTTGGCAAATGGGTTCCGCAGAAACGCTTCGAACTTCGTGGTCGGAACGCAGCTTTCCCGCGTGATGCGGATGGGCGCTGTGCCCTTTTCATCGGAGCGGACGAAATTTGTTGCCGCGGCAAAACCGCCGTAGGAATAAATCACCGCAAGCGAAGCACGGCGTGCGCTGATCGCATTGCCCTGGTACCCTTTCGCAGCCAGCAGCTTCGCCGCCTCGGCATCATCGAAGTGCAGGGTTAAAGTCTGGTCGGGCTGGATCATGGAGGCAATCGCGCCGCTGCAGTCGACGTTTGCGCTTTCCGTTTTCAGGAACAGAAGACCAACGCCAATCAGCGAAACGATGATTCCGGCAGTCCCCACCATGAAAAGAAATTTGCGTCCCTTACGGTCTACCAGCGCAACGCCCACCAGGGTCATCAGGAAGTTGACCGCGGTAAAGATGACGTATCCCCAGTGCGCGCTCACATCAGAAAGTCCACTCTGCAGCAGAATTCCGGTGTTGTAGGCAATCAAGGAATTGACGCCGGTCGCCTGATTCAACAGCAGGATCGCGCACGCCAGCAGGAATGGATAAACATACTTGCGGCGCAGCAGCGAGTCCTTGATCTTCACTCCCGAGGCCGATACGGCTTGCGTCTTCGCGGCAAGCGCAACCTGCTCCATTTCCTTTATTTCCAGGTGCGCCTGTTCGGGGGTACGGGAGCGAAGCAGGGCGGTATACGACCGATCTTTCTTGCCGCATTTGAACAGCCAGCGGGGAGATTCCGCCAGAAAAAGGCTGCCGATCACAAACAGCACACCGGGTGGCAGCGAGACCCAGAAGATGCGCCGCCAGGCCTGATTCTTAAACAGAAATACGGTTGCCGCGTCAGCAGTCTGCGTCACCGCCGCGACCCGGTAGCTGTAGTAAATCCCGATCACCGCGGCCGCAACAACTCCCAGCGTCAGCAGCCACTGGAAAATTCCCGTCCCTTTTCCCCGATTGGAGGCGGGCAGACACTCCGCGAGATACAGCGGAATCACCACCCCGATCAAACCTCCGCTGACGCCCTGCAGCAGGCGTCCAAAGAACAGCGGCCCATAACCGTGGGAGAGCGCGATGATCGGAATGCTGAGAACAAACGTGACGCCGCTCAACGTCATCAGAGGCTTGCGCCCCATCCAGTCCGCCAGCATGCCCGCGACCAGCGTTGAAATTACGCTGCCCAGCAGGACAGCCGCCACGATGACGGAAAGCTGCTCAGCGTTCAGGCGCGAAGTGGCTTCTAGATAGGGCAGCGCGCCGCCGATGATGCCCACGTCGACGCCATAGAGCAGCCCGCCAAGCCCTGCCACCAGCAGCAGGAAATTGTTGTAGTTGAATCTTCCCGCCGCCATTGCAGAAGGCTTCGTCTGAACCGGATCAAGTTTGGTCATAGGTGGTTTGTCAGCTTGCAGTTTAAGCCACACCTGTCGAACCTTGCCGATAATTTTCGGGCAAGTCCTGAGAGGCGCTCGCTTCTTTACACCCGCGGCACCCGCGCCGTCGTTGTCGTGAACGCCGAGCCTTTGAAGACCCCCGCAGTTCAGGTAGAACTGCCCGAACAGTGAAAACGGGTCGTCGCCGCCCCGGAGCAGATGGATGCAGTAGCCAACTCGGGCACACTCCGCGTCCCCGCCGGCTCGGCAGCGGTCTTCATGGAGTCATAGGGCTGTCCGCTTGACAAGCCGCGGCCCCTCGTCTAATCTGCAGACGAGCTATGAATCTTTCTCTCCAGACCATGTGTATGTCCATGCAGATGCCAATGTGCATGTGCGGGCGCCTGTTCTTGGAGATGTGAATGATTCGGTAATAACCTCCAATCCCAAGAATCGGCGACCCGCGGCGCACAGCCCGCGGGTTTTGCTTTGCACCACAAATTCCAGCGCACTCCACAGGAGAAAATAATGCCAGACGCCACACCGAACTATCGCCCCGCCACACTTTCCGTCCACGCCGGTCAGGAAGCCGACCCCACGACCGGCTCGCGCGCCGTCCCCATTTATCAGACCACATCGTATGTTTTCGAAAACGCGGAACACGCCGCGGCGCTCTTCGGCCTGCAGCAATTCGGCAACATCTACACCCGCCTGATGAACCCCACCACGGACGTACTGGAAAAGCGGGTTGCCGCTCTCGAAGGCGGCGTGGCTGCCCTCGCAACCGCCTCCGGGCAAGCTGCGGAGACCCTTGCCATCCTCACCCTGGCGAGCGCTGGCGATGAAATTGTCTCGACCACTTCCCTCTACGGCGGAACGTACAACCTGTTTCATTACACCCTGCCCAAGCTGGGGATCACCGTCCGCTTCGTCGATGCGGATGATTTCGACGGACTGGCCAAGGCAATCAACAAGAAGACCAAAGCCGTCTACACGGAGTCCCTGGGCAATCCCAAGCTCGATGTCGTGGACATCGAAAAGCTCGCGGATATCGCCCACAAGAACGGCGTACCGCTGATCGTCGACAACACGGTTCCCTCGCCCATTCTTTGCAATCCGATCCAGTGGGGCGCGGACATTGTGGTCCACTCCGCCACCAAATATCTTGGCGGCCATGGCAACAGCATTGCCGGAATCATCGTCGACAGCGGAAAATTCGACTGGGCGAAATCCGGCCGCTTCCCCGACTTCGTCGAGCCCGACCCCTCCTATCACGGCCTTTCCTACACAGGGGCATTCGGCAATCTCGCGTTTATCCTCAAGGCTCGCGTGCAGGGACTGCGCGACACCGGAGCCTGTCTATCCCCGTTCAACGCATTTCTGATCCTGCAGGGGATTGAGACCCTCCACCTTCGCGTGCCGCGGCATGCGGAGAACGCATTGGCCGTCGCGAAATTTCTGGAGAACCACCCGGCGGTCGAATGGGTGAACTATCCCGGCCTGGCGAGCAGCAAATACAATGCCCGCGCGAAAAAATATTTGCCCAACGGCGCCAGCTCCATCGTCACCTTCGGCATTCGCGGCGGCTACGAAGCCGGCAAAGCATTCCAGAACTCGCTGAAACTTTTCAGCCTGCTGGCGAACATCGGCGACGCGAAGTCGCTCGTCATTCATCCCGCCTCGACCACGCACCAGCAGCTCAGCGAAGAAGAACAGGCCTCGACCGGCGTGCAATCGAATCTGATCCGGCTTTCGGTCGGGATTGAAGACATCGCCGACATCACAGCGGATCTCGAAAACGCATTGGCAAAAACCAGTGCATCCAAGGAAGAACTGGTTTCCGCATAAGGCGGTTCGAATGGCGCAGCAAATACTACAACCCGACTCTGAAGGAGACTTCCTGCTCGACCAGGGCGCACCCTTTGCGCTCGAGTCCGGAGCGGAATTGCCGAACGCCTCGTTGCACTATGCCGTCTACGGCAAGCTCAACGAGGCGCGAGACAATGCCATCCTCGTCTGCCACGCGCTCACCGGTTCGGCGCGTGTGGCGGACTGGTGGCCGGAGCTGTTCCGCGACGACCACCCGCTCGATATCGGGAAGCAGTGCGTAATCGGCATCAACGTTCTCGGCTCCTGCTATGGCTCGACCGGGCCGACATCGGTGAACCCCGCGACAGGCAAGCGCTATGGCGGAGAATTTCCCGTCGTCAGTATTCGCGACATTGTCCGTGCCCAGGCGCAGTTGATCGCGCATCTGGGTATCACCCAGTTGCGCGCCGTCCTCGGCGGCTCGATCGGCGGAATGCAGGCGCTGCGGTGGGCGGTGGATTATCCGGAGAGCGTGGCCGGGTGCTTCGCCGTCGGCGCCGCGCCGCTTTCGGCCATGGGTCTCGCGCTCAATCATCTCCAGCGCGAAATCATTCGACTCGACCCAGCCTGGAATGGCGGCGATTATGACCCTGCTCATCCGCCTGCCCGGGGACTGGCCCTGGCGCGTGGACTCGCCACCTGCACCTACAAGTCGCCGGCGCTGTTTACCGAGCGGTTTGGCCGGAATCCAGACCGTTCCGGCGGAGACCCGCTTACCTCCTTCGACGCCGCATACGATGTCGCCGGCTATCTCGAATACCAGGGGCGAATCTTCAATGAGCGCTTCGACGCCAATAGTTATCTAGTGATTTCGCGCGCGATGGATTCCTTCGATCTCTCCCGCGGATTTGCGAATGAGGCCGAAGCTTTGAAGCGCATCCGCGCCCGCGTGCTGGTCGTTGGCATATCGTCCGATTGGCTGTTCCCACCCGAGGAAGTACGCGCGCTGGCGGAAAGGATCCAGAACGCCGGCACCGTCTGCAACTACATCGAGCTGCATTCCAACCACGGCCACGACGCATTTTTGGCCGAAGCCGCGAATGTGCGCCCATTGATCGAGTACATCGTGCAGAGCGGCGCGCCGCAGGTGCGTGAGGAGCGTGCCGCCTGCCCTGCGTAAATGCTGTACGTCCACGGGTAATTCGCCTGATGTATTCTCTCAAGCGTGAAGCAGATTTTCTGGATAACGCTCGGATTGATCCTAATTGGTGTTCTCAGCGTGATCGTCATAGTTGGGCGAGGCTTCCGCGCCGTCGAATCGCCTTCTGCAGTGGAGACAACGATTGCCCGCGCAGTAAGAAATGTTTCGATTCCATCGCGGGAGGGCAGGCGGAAAAACCCGCTGCTCGGAGACGCCGACGCATTGCAGCAAGGACGGGAACTGTTCCGGTCGCGCTGCGCAACATGTCATGGAATTGATGGAAGCGGAAAGACCCGTATTGGCACCCTGCTCTACCCACGTGTGCCAGACCTGCGCAAATCGACGACGCAAAATCTGACCGACGGAAAAATCCACTACATTATCGAGAACGGCGTGCAATTCACTGGAATGCCAGGTCTCGGTACTGGACCGCAGGGATCAAGCGACGCCAGCTGGAAACTGGTTCTTTTCGTGCGCAGCCTTCAACCTCTATCTCATCGGGAAACAATCGAACAGGCCGGCACAATTGCCACAGCCCATTACATGGGTTCGCAGGCATGTGAAAAATGTCACGAGCAAATCTATCGACGTTGGAGAAAAACGCCGATGGCCAATGTAGTGCGCGATCCGCGTACGCATCCGGACGCCATTATCCCCGATCTCTCCACCAATATTGTGTCGAAGTTCACTGCGGACCAGGTTGCGTTCGTCTACGGCAGCATTTGGAAACAGCGCTACTTTACCCGAGTTGGCAACGACTACTTTCCGCTGCCGGTACAGTGGGACATCGGCACACACAAATGGCTGCCGTATCATGTGCCTTCCCGCGGTGCCGACTGGTGGGCGCGATTTTATCCTCCGGACAATATGCAGCGGCCAACCGGACCCACCTGTGACGGCTGTCATTCGGTCGGTTACGACATTCACACCAAACAGGTGGCGGAGTGGAATGTCGGCTGTGAACGCTGTCATGGACCAGGCAGCGCGCACATCCAGCATCCGACGCGAGGCAATATCGTCAATCCAGCGAACATGGATGCCGTCGCAGCGAATGATGTTTGCATTCAGTGTCACTCACAAGGACGACCGCTGGTTAATCCAATCCAAGGCAAATACTACGACTGGCCCGTCGGCTATCAAGTGGGAATTCACTTGCATGATTACTGGAAGCTGGAAGACTGTAAACTCGGGCAAACTAGCTTTTATTATCTGCCGGACTGCACAGCGCACAAAAACCGGATGCAGGGAAATGATTTTGTACAGAGTGTTATGTACCGGCACCAGATCACCTGTTCATCTTGCCATGATGTGCATGGCACCAAGAACTATGCTCAACTCATCAAGCCTGCCAACCAGATATGCCTGGATTGCCATGGCCCGCTATCGACGAATGGTCCGCATGAAGCCACCCTGGAATTGCATACGCACCACAAATCAGGCAGCAGCGGAAGCGAATGCGTTGGATGCCATATGCCCAAGATTGAAAGCGAAGGCGTCCCTGGAGCCAATGTTCATGCCCATACCTTTCGATTCATATCTCCGGAGATGACAACAAAATACAATATTCCTAACCCCTGCACTTCTTGCCACACCGACAGATCGAATGTATGGGCTCAAGTAGCCCTTGGGCGGTGGGCCGGACACAATCCTTGGCAGGTGCGTTGACGCCTGTGTTCTTTGACGATTCAGAAACATGAAATTGGGAGATTGCCGAGTCCGCGCAGCATTGAAAACTTCGCAATGGCGCGGCAAGCAAAAGCGGCCCGATCAAGCCTGGGCCGCTTTAAACTTCGTAAAATAATGATGCTATTTGAAAGGAAGCATCGCAAGCTCGCGCGTACCCGCTTCAGCTCTCCCGTCGCAGCGCGGTCGCTGCCAGTTCCAGCCTTCGGCGCTCCACCTCGTCGTACTGCGTCTGCGCTCTGTTTGCAAGCTGCTTGAAATCGTAGCCCGCGAGGCGCGGGTCCGTCCCCGCCGCTACACCGAGCGCCTTCCACAGGCTCAGCTTTCCCAGGACGCCGAGCGCGAGGAACTCGATCGCCTGGAACGTGCTGAACTCGTCGTCGCCGGTCTGCCCGAGCTTGACGCGGGTCGCCTTCTCACCCACCCATGCGGTCATCTCTTTCAGCACGCTGCTGCCGGCTCCGGCTTGGTCGGCAATACGCTGAAGCGTTGCCCGGTCCGCTTCTACCTGCGCAAGAAGATACGCGGCGAACTCGCCCAGCGGCTTGCCTTTGTCGTGATCGCGCATGGCCTCCAGCAGTTCGATTGCGGTGCGCGCCCCACCCAGGTGGTCGTGAAGGTATGTAGCCAGAGGATCGTTCGTCATCGCTGTTTACCGCTCTCCACAAAGGCGAATGGCGTCGCCTGTTCCTCTAGATGCGCCGCCGCCGCGCAAAAGATGTGAGCATATCGCAAATGTTGAGAGCAGGAGATACAGCGAAATAATCCCGTCTCTGCTGTAAAGCCACCTTGACATCCCACGGACCGGAATGTAAAGTTTACTTGTCCTAAAGGACAATCTATTCTTGGGCATTCCGGGATCAAAATGAAACGTTATTCCTACGATGTTCGGCTCATGCTTCTCGCTTGCAGCCTGCCTGCCGCGGCTCTCAGCTTTCCGAAACAGCCTTGGCACTTCCTTGTTCTGGCGCTGGCGGCGGGGTTGTTCACATGGGGAGTAGTCCTGAGGTATTTGCGACGGACAGGTAGATCAACCTGGAATGGGCCCGTGTGCGCCAGGAATTTCCAGCAGTCGCGGGCGTCCAAACGAGTACTGACAGTCCTGCCGGCGATCTGCGCCGCGTTGATTGCTGTCCTTCTGCTATTTCACAGGAACTCAGGGCTGAGCGACGGAGCGCTGGGACTGGCGTGCGGTATCCTGCTCGGCATCTCACTGGTCGCGCTCGTAATGGTCAGGTCACGCGCCAAAAGCTGCTGCGGGCCACTCGATAGCCCACACACGCAGCAAAGCGGCACGGAGTAAATCCGTGCCGCCTTGCTCTTGTCGTCCGTGAATCTTACTTGACTGGATCGCTGGGCGGACCCTGTTCGTCCTGCTCGGCCATGGCCTTGTCGATGGTCTCGCGGCGTTTCGCACGGGCTTCCGCGCGCTTCTCGCGTTTTTCCTCAAGAATCTTCTCGACGCCGAGCATTTCGACGAACGCCGTTTCCGCGCCATCGCCCTTTTGAAAGCCGCTGCGCACGATGCGAAGATAGCCGCCTTCGCGGTCTCCATAACGCGGCGCAACAGTTTCAAACAAGCGTGCGACCGCCTCGCGCGTCATAAGATACGCAAGCGCCTGCCGCCGCGCCGCCAGATCGCCGCGCTTGCCGAGCGTAATCATCTTCTCGACGTGCGGGCGTGCGGCCTTCGCCTTGGTGATGGTGGTTTCGACGCGGTCCTCAAGAATGATCGAAGTCACCAGGTTGCGCAGCATGGCGCGGCGATGGCTGGTGTTCCTTCCAAGTTTGTATCCTGCTTTGCGATGACGCATGGCGAATCTCTCTTTGTCTAAAATCCAGCAGCAATCTTTAAATCGGGCGGCGCGAAGTCCCTCGTTCGAGGGACGCTCGCGCCACCATTTCGTTAGAAGTTCTCTGGCTCTTCCTGCGGCGCCAGAAGATCGGCATCGTCGAAGTCGTCTTCGTCCTCATCTTCATCATCATCGTCGCGATGACCGATGCTTGAGAGTACAGCCGCGGGTAGAATGCTGGTCGGGCCCGGAACCGGGTTGCCGCTTTCGTCGATGCGCATGCCGAGAGACAGGCCCATCTGCGCCAGCATTTCCTTGATCTCGTTCAGAGACTTGCGTCCGAAGTTTTTCGTCTTCAGCATCTCCGCTTCGGTCTTTTGAACCAGCTCTCCAATCGTCTGGATACCGGCGTTCTTCAGGCAGTTGTAGCTGCGAACGGAAAGTTCCAGCTCTTCTACCGAGCGATTCAGGTTTTCATTGCGAATCAGCGGCTCGTGCATTCCGCCGGCGGCATCCGCCTCAAGCTCTTCTTCGAAGTTGATGAAGATGCTCATGTGGTCCTTCAGCAGCTTGGCAGCAAGCCCGACCGCATCGACGGGAAGCACCGAACCATTGGTCCACACTTCGATCGTCAGCTTGTCATAGTCGGTAATCTGGCCCAAGCGAGCGGCCTCGATCGCGTAGTTTACCTTGCGTACAGGCGAGTGGACGGAGTCGACCGGAATAAAACCGATGCCGAGATCGGCATCGAAATTCTTGTCCGCGGAAATATAACTGCGTCCGCGCTTCAACCGCATCTCCATGTCCAGCTTGCCGCCCTCGCTGACCGTGGCGATATAAACATCCTTATCGAGAATGTCCACGTCGCTGTCGGCTTCAATCATGCCGGAGGTGACGATGCCGGGCTTGTCGGCGCGCAGATAGATGGCCTTCGGCCCTTCGCCGTTCAGCTTGAACGGGACCTGCTTCAAATTCAGGATGATGTCGGTCGCGTCTTCAACCACGCCCGGGATCGACTGAAACTCGTGCAGCACGCCTTCAATGTGGACGGCGGTAACGGCCGCGCCTTCAATCGACGACAGCAGCACGCGACGAAGTGCATTGCCGATGGTTGTGCCAAAGCCGCGTTCGAAGGGCTGCGCGCTGAACTTGCCGTATTTTTCGGTTAACGTCTCAAGATCGACGGAAAGACGTTTCGGTTTTTGAAATCCACGCCATAACATAATTAATTCGCCTGACTTCCTGCCCAGCTACGCCGCGAAGCATTCTGCAACGGCCGAGCTTGTTCTCCTGGTTTCGGAATTAGTGTTGATCTGTGATGCCCCGCAGCCGAGACTCGCGTTTCGCCGCGGAGTAAATTGGTTGCCGCACAACCCGCTTCCCCGTTATGCAGTTCCTTACTTGCTGTACAACTCAACGATAAGCTGCTCATTGACCGGCAGTTTGATGTCCTCGCGCTTCGGCAGCGAAAGTATCTTGCCGCTCATGTTGTTGCGATCGATGGTCAGCCACTGGGGCTGTGCGCCCTGTCCGCTGTAATCGCGCGCAACTTCAAAAACCGGCAGCGCTTTGCTGCCTTCGCGTACGCGAATCTCATCCCCGACGCTCACTTGGTAGGAAGGAATGTTCACCTTGCGCCCATTCACTTCCACATGCCCGTGGCGGACGATCTGCCGCGCTTGGCGCCGCGAAGTCGCAAATCCCAGGCGATACGCCACGCTGTCCAGGCGACGCTCCAATTGCTGCAGCAGCAGTTCGCCGGTCACGCCCGGTGCGGCGTTGGCCTTCTCGTAATACGCGCGGAACTGGCTCTCCAGCGCGAAGTACATACGCTTGGCTTTCTGCTTTTCACGCAACTGCAGACCGTAGCCGACGATCTTCGCCTTGCGGTCGCGGCCATGCTGGCCGGGGGCGAAGTTGCGCTTTTCAATCGCGCACTTGTCGGAAAAGCAGCGCGGTCCTTTAAGAAAAAGCTTGATGCCTTCGCGACGGCAAAGGCGGCAGACAGGTCCGGTGTAACGTGCCACAGAAATCTCCTAAGTTCAGAGGCCGACCGGTTTACGGGCGTGAAGCCCTTCGTCCCGGTCCGCGAGCGTTCAGGTGGATGGGCGATAAATCCGCGCCAGCCACAGTCTTCTAGTTTACAGCAAATTGCGCGCCTTCCCTACACCTGAAGGCGTGAAGATGCGGCGATTACACGCGGCGGCGTTTTGGCGGACGGCAGCCATTGTGCGGCACCGGCGTCACGTCGCGGATGGTGCGAACGTCGATCCCCGCGGAAGCCAGCGCGCGGATTGCCGACTCACGGCCGGAGCCAGGCCCCGAGACCCGCACGTCGACCGAGCGCATGCCGTGCTCGCGCGCCTGAGTTGCTGCGTTCGACGCCGCCTGCTGCGCGGCGAATGGGGTGCCCTTGCGCGATCCGCGGAAGCCGAGCGAGCCCGAGCTTTTCCAGGAAACGGTATTGCCCTGGCCATCCGTGATGGTCACGATGGTGTTGTTGAAGGTGGCCTGGATATACACCACGCCGTAAGGAACGCTCTTGCGCTCCCGCTTCTTGAATTTCTTGTTCTTGGCGGCCTTGCCGGCAGCGCCCGCTTGTGCTTTTGCCATTAGGTCTTCGTCGCTTTCTTCTTGCTGGTCACTGTGCCCTTGCGCGGGCCCTTGCGGGTGCGGGCGTTGGTGTGCGTGCGCTGGCCGCGGACCGGCAGATTGCGGCGATGGCGAAGTCCGCGATAGCTTTGGATTTCAATCAGCCGCTTGATGTGCATGGAGACGTCCTTGCGCAGGTCGCCTTCGATCTGTCCTTCCGCCTCAATCACCTGGCGGATGCGATTGACCTCGTCTTCGCTCAGCTCCTGAAGCTTGCGGAACGGATCGACATCCGCCGCTTTCAGGATTCTGGCGGCGCGAGAGTCGCCGATTCCGAAAATATATGTGAGCGCGATCCGCGTCTGCTTGTTGCGGGGCAGATCCACGCCTGCAATACGTGCCATGAAATTTCCTCACTCTAGCTTGCCCCGACGGATCGACGCTCGGAGCGGTTATGCCGGCCTTATGCAGGCGGCTGTTAGCGGAATTCGCCCAGGTTCATCGCAAGCCCTTTACGGCTAACTAGCCCGGACGGAAACCGGCACGAACAACGCGCCGGAGCCTTAACCCTGGCGCTGCTTGTGCTTGGTGTTTTCGCAGATCACGCGCACCACCCCGCGGCGGTGGATGACCTTGCACTTGTCGCAAATCTTCTTAACCGATGCACGAACCTTCATTGCTTCCTTCTCTCTACAAAAATTCTCGCGCTACTTATAGCGATAGACGATGCGGCCGCGATTCAAATCATAGGGGCTCAGCTCCACCGCAACTTTGTCGCCCGGCAAAATGCGGATGAAGTTCTTCCGCATCTTTCCCGAGACATGCGCCAGCACCTGGTGCTTGTTTTCCAGCTCCACCCGGAACATGGCATTCGGCAGCGTCTCCACCACCGTCGCCATTACTTCAATCGCGTCTTCTTTCGACAATCGCTGCTCCAGCTTGAGCCCGTTGAACCGCAGGGCCTTCGCATTGCTCAATAACTCTTACGGAGAAAACCTTACGCAGTCAAAACCTCTGCGCCTTCGGACCGGACCGCAACCGTGTGCTCAAAATGCGCGCTCAGGCTGCCATCGACCGTCACCGCCGTCCAGCCATCTTCGAGCACGCGCACCGTGTGCTTGCCCGCATTCACCATCGGCTCGATCGCGAGCACCATTCCCTCGCGCAACTTGATGCCCTGCCCGCGTCGCCCGAAATTCGGAATCTGCGGCTCTTCATGCATCTGCGTCCCGATACCGTGCCCGACAAATTCCCGCACCACGCTGAATCCCGCCGACTCCGCCACTTCCTGCACCGCCGCGCCCACATCGCCCAGCGTCGCTCCCGCCTTCACCGCGCCAATCGCCGCGTTCAAAGAGCGTTCCGTGGCATCGAGCAATGACTGCGCAGCCGCGGAAATCTTTCCTACCGGCAACGTGATCGCGGAGTCCGCATAATAGCCGTCGAGGATCAACCCGCAATCGATCGAGATAACATCGCCCTCGCGCAACACCCGCTTCGCGGAAGGAATTCCGTGCACCACTTCATTGTTGACCGACGTACACAGCACGCAGGGATAATCGTGATACCCCTTGAATGCCGCAATTGCTCCCGCCTCGGCGATCTTGGCCTCGGCAAGCTTCTCAAGGTCCATCGTCGTCATTCCGGGAGCGATACTCGCCCGCAAAGCATCGAGCACTCCGCGCAACGCCACTCCGCTGCGACGCATTTTGGCGATTTCCTTCGGACTCCGAATCACAATCGCCATACCAGAAACCTAACCCTCCCGGCGCCCGGGGCTGTCCCGATGCTCAGGGCTTTCCCGCTGCTCAAGGCTGCGAAGACGCACAATCGCGTCGATTACCGATCGCGTCACCTCTTCAACCGGCAGTTCCCCATCCACTTCCGCAAATCTGCCCAGATCCCGGTAGTGGGCCACCACAGGAGCAGTCAGAGCTTCATGCGTCCGGAGACGTTCGCAGGCGACCGACTCGGAATCGTCAGCGCGCTGCGTCAAAGCGGCCCCATCCACATCGCAGATTGTGTCATTTTGCGGCGGGTGGGAATAGATATTGTAAATACGACCGCAGACGGGACAGGTGCGCCGCCCGGTGAGCCGGCGCAAAAGGTTAGTATAGCTAACTTCAACGTTTACAGCAATCACCGGCAGGGTTTCGCTCTTCCGGCTCAACTCCTCGTCCAGCCACAGCGCCTGCGGCAGAGTGCGCGGAAAACCGTCCAGCACATAGCCCCGCATGGTGTCCGGCTGCTTCAGTCTTTCGAGCACCATCGCCTGGACCAGGTCGTTCGAGACAAGCTGACCGGCATCCATCACCTCGCGGATCTGCCTGCCCAGCGGAGTGGCGCTCTTTACCGGATCTTTCCGCATTTCCCGCAGCAGGTCGCCGGTTGAAATCTGCGGAATCGACCAGTCCGCCATCAGAATCTTTGCCTGCGTTCCCTTGCCCGCCCCGGGCGCGCCCAGCAAAAGGATCGGTCCGGGAACAATATCTTTGCGCGTTGATGTTGCGACGCCCGTTCCCATCTCCGCCACCGGCACTACCACGACCGCCTTCCGCGAACGCGTCCGCTCTTGCCGGAGAAGCCATCGTAGTGCCGCATGATCAGGTGCGCTTCCACCTTGTTGATCGTGTCCATGGCCACGCCGACGACGATCAGCAGGGATGTTCCGCCGAAGTAGAAGTTCACGCCCAGCCCATTTGTCACCCAGGTCGGGCAGGCGGTCAAATGTATTGCCGACCAGCCACAGATGGTTCAGGTGGATGCCGCTGATCATGAATTGCGGGATCAGCGAAACGATGATCAGGTACAGTCCGCCAACCAGGGTGATGCGCGTCAGAATATCGTTGACGAAATCCGCCGTACGCTTGCCGGGCCGGATGCCGGGAATGAACCCGCCGTATTTCCGCATGTTGTCGGCGATGTCGTCCGGGCGGAAAATGATCGAAATATAGAAATACGCGAAGAACAGAATGGCCACGCAATAGAGCAGCTCATACCATGGTTCGCCCGACATTCAGCGCGTCGAAAATCGGACGGAAGAAGTGGCTGTCATGGAAGAACGCCATGTTCTGAAACAGCAGTGGCGCCGAGAGAATCGACGCCGCGAAGATCACCGGCATCACGCCGCCGGCATTCACGCGCAGCGGCAGGTGGGTCGACTGGCCGCCCATCAGTCGGCGTCCAACAATCCGCTTGGCATACTGCACCGGAATGCGCCGCTCGCTGCGTTCCACAAACACGATAAATGCCACCACCGCCAGCATGACCGCCAGCAGGATAATCAGCGCCGGAACAGTGAATCCGCCCCAGGCCTGGGTGCGCGCCTTTTGGATCAGGTCGCGAGATGCCCGCGGGAATGCCGACGACAATACCGGCAAAGATCAGCAGACTCATCCCTTCGCCGATGCCTCGCTCGGTAATCTGCTCGCCCAGCCACATCACAAACGTCGCGCCGGCCGTCAGCGTCAAGCACCGTCATCAACACAAATCCGGGGCCGGGATTGGTGACATAGGGCACGCTGCCGGAGCCATGCACCAGCGTCAACGCAATCGCGAACGACTGCACCACGCCGAGCGCCACCGTCATGTAGCGGGTCCACTGGGTAATCTTCTTGCGGCCCATGTCGCCTTCTTTTTGCAGGCGGGCCAGCGGCTCATACACGACGGTCAGCAGTTCGAAGATAATCGCGGCCGTGATGTAGGGCATGATGCCCAGCGCAAAAACCGTCAGACGGCGCAGGTTGCCGCCGCTGAACATGTCGATCAAGCCGAGCGAGCTGCCGCTGTTCTGTGCGAAGAACTGCTCCAGCAGCTTGGTGTTGACTCCGGGCGTGGGGATGTGCGATCCCAGGCGGTAAATGGCCAGGATGAACAGCGTGAACAGCACCCGCTTGCGCAGATCTGGAATTCGGAAGATATTCGCAAATTTTTCCAGCATGAAACTCCTGCTTTACTCTCGCCGGGCCTGACTTGCCCGGCTCGCCGTACTGCGCCGATCAGGACTGCTTTGCCGCCGGCCTTTTCGATCTTTTCCTGCGCCGTCTTCGAGAACTTGTGCGCATGCACAGTCACTGCGGCCGTCAACTCGCCGACGCCCAGCACCTTCACCAGCGAGTTGCGCTTGCGCACCAGCTTCAACGCCACCATTTTTTCATAGGTGAGCTCGGCCTGTCCGTTTTCCTGGCCCAGTTCCTGTCCCAGTTCGGCAATGCGGTCCAGATTCAGCACGGTATATTCCGTGCGGAAGATGTTCGTGAAGCCGCGCTTCGGCAGGCGGCGGTGCAGCGGCATCTGGCCGCCTTCGAAACCGCGCATCAGGCTCGAACCGGAGCGCGATCCCTGCCCCTTGTGGCCGCGGGTGGAGGTCTTGCCCATTCCTGAACCCATGCCGCGTCCAACCCGCTTCTTGTTGGAGTTGGCGCTCTTCGGTGCTCGTAAATTCGACAGATTGATCATTGCTTATCCTTCATATTCCCCGTGTTCGCCGCGCGGTGTTCTTCGCCACGGGCCTTCGCTCAGTCTCAGCTTCGATCCTATTCGAGGATGCGGACCAGGTGCGGTATCACCTTCACCATACCGCGCACGGATGCCGTATCCTCGCGCTCGACGATCTGCCGCAGCCGCGTAAATCCAAGCCCCTTGACCACCCGCTTATGCTTCTCCGGCGTGCAGATCGCCGACTTGTAATATTCGATCCGAATTTTGGCCAGCGTGTTTTTCTCTGCCATGATTACAACTCCTCTACCGGCTTGCCGCGCAGGGCAGCCACTTCCCGCTTGTCGCGCAACTGCGCCAGCGCGTCGAACGTAGCCCGCACAACATTATGCGGATTCGCCGATCCCAGGCTCTTGGTCAGCACGTTCTGAATTCCGACAGAGGTCATGATGGCCCGCACCGCGCCGCCGGCAATCACGCCCGTTCCTTCCGGCGCCGGCTTCAGCAGCACGTTGCCGGATCCGAAGCGCCCCAGCACCTGGTGAGGAATCGTCGTGTCCGTCATGTTCACGCGCACCAGATGCTTCTTCGCCGCCTCAATCCCTTTGCGGATGGCCTGCGGAACTTCCTTGGCCTTGCCGGAACCGAAGCCCACCACTCCGGCAGAGGCATCGCCCACCACGACCAGCGCCGCGAACGACATATTCTTTCCGCCCTTGACCACCTTGGTCACGCGATTGATCGAGACCACCTGGTCCTTCAGGTTGAACTGCCCGGCTTCCAGCTTCTTCTTGATGATTGCCATTCCGTCCGTTTTCCTTTCAGGCCTGCAACAGGCCTGCTCTGCCTATCTGTCGATCTTAGAAGTCCAGCCCGGCTTCGCGTGCGGAATCCGCCAGCGCCTTGATGCGTCCGTGATACAGATATCCGCCGCGGTCGAAGACCACCTTCTTGATGCCCTTCTCCTTCGCCTTCTCCGCGATCAGCTTGCCGACCTCTTTGGCCGCCGCGACATTGCCGCCCGTCTTCAGCTTCGCGCTTACGCTCGATGCCGAGGCCAGCGTCGTCCCCGTCGCATCGTCGATCAGTTGCGTATAAATCTGGTTCAGCGAGCGATAGACGTTCAGCCGCGGACGCTCCGCCGTCCCCTGCATCTTGCGGCGGATGCGATCATGCACCCGCTGGCGATTGTTGTTGCGTAGAATTTGCGGAATCATAAAGCTTTCCTTCCTAAAAGCGGAGATGCCCTGCATCCCCGTTCGGTTATTGCCCCTCGAATCGCGGAACGATTACTTGGCGCCTGTCTTGCCGGCCTTCTTCTTCAGCTTCTCGTCGGAGTAGCGGACACCCTTGTTCTTATATGGATCGGGCTTGCGCAGCGAACGCATGTCGGCTGCCACCTGGCCCACTTTCTGCCGGTCGATTCCGCTGATGCTCAGCCGCGTCTGCTTGGGATCGATCGTGACCGCGATGCCGGTCGGCAGCGGAAACTCGATCGGATGCGAATAGCCCAGCGTAAAGACGACAGTGTTCTTGCCCTTCAACTCGGCGCGATATCCAATGCCGACAATGTCGAGGTCCCGCGTCCAACCCGTGGTGACGCCCTGAACCGCGTTCGAGACCAAGGCACGCGTCAGGCCGTGAATCGCCGCCTGGGAATCGTCCTTGCGCACAACGTGGAGATGGCCGTCTTTTTCTTCAAAGCTCAATCCGCCGGGAATATACTGCTCGACCTTGCCCTTGGGACCTTCGACGACGACCGTGTTGCCCTGGACGGAATACTTGACGCCCTTGGCCAGCGGGATCGGCTGTTTTCCAATACGTGACATCTAGAGTTCTCTTTCTACCGGCTTGCGAGTCCCGCGCTCTTCTGTCAGAGCGAGTTCCACTGCAGCCATTCCATGCTTTGCTGCCGAGCTTCTACCAGACTTCGCACAGCAGTTCGCCGCCCACGCCTTCGCGCCGCGCCTGGCGACCCGTCATCACGCCCTTCGGCGTGGTGATGATGCTGATGCCCAGCCCGCCCTGCACGCGCCGGATCTCGTCGCGATGCACGTATACGCGGCAACCCGGATGCGAGATGCGCGACAGGCCGCGAATGGCCGCCTGGTTGTTGGTGTCGTACTTCAGATACACCCGCAGGAACCGCTTGCTGTTTTCCTCCGTGGCCTTGTAGTTGCGAAATGTAGCCCTCTTCTTTCAGAATGCGGGCAATCTCGAGCTTCAATTTCGAGGCAGGCACATCCAGCTTCGCGTGGCGCGAATGAATCGCGTTGCGGAGCCGTGCCAACAGATCGGATACAGGATCGCTTACACTCATCAGTTCTCCTTCATCCCCCGTTCGCTCCAGTAAAGGAGAACCAGCGGGAATGTTGCTGCGCTTTCAATCAACCAAAGCGCTTGAAAATGCTCTCAGCATGGCCAGGCCACGCGCTTACCAGGAAGACTTCACGACCCCTGGAATTTCGCCCTTCAACGCCAGACTGCGGAAGCACAGACGGCAGATGCCGAACTTGCGCAGAAAAGCCCGCGGCCGTCCGCACAGATTGCAACGGTTATGCTGCCGCGATGAAAACTTCGGCTTGCGCTTGTCTTTGACTCTCTTTGCGGTAGTTGCCATCGATTACTTCTCTTGTCCTCTCGTTGCTGCGGCGCTTCGCCTTCTCCAGCCGGTTCGCCTTCTCCAGCCCGTTCTTCTTTAGGCCGTCTGCCGAAACGGCAGACCGAAGTGCTGCAGCAATGCCCTCGCCTGCTGGTCGTCCTTGGCCGTCGTCACGATGGTGACGTTCATGCCCTTCAACTTGTCGACGCGCGAATAATCGATCTCCGGAAAGATCAGCTGATCGCGCACGCCCAGCGTATAGTTTCCCCGTCCATCGAAGCTCTTGGTCGAAACGCCTTTGAAATCGCGCACCCGCGGAAGCGCCGTCGAAATCAGCCGGTCGAGGAATTCGTACATCTTCTCGCCGCGCAACGTCACCATCGCGCCGATCGGCATGCCTTCGCGCACCTTGAACGCCGCAATCGACTTCTTGGCGCGCGTCGTGACCGGCTTCTGGCCGGTGATCAGGCCCAGGTCGGTCATCAGCGGATCCATCACCTTCACGTTCTGCGTGGCTTCGCCCAATCCCATGTTCAGTACGATCTTTTCCAGGCGCGGCACCGCCATCGCGTTCTTCAAGCCCAGCTCCTTCAGGAGCGCCGGCTTGATTTCCTTCGTGTACTTGTCTTTCAATCTCGCTGCCATATTCCGTCCATCCTTGCTTCGAAATGCGTCCCGCTGAAATCCTGTTGTTCCCCGAAAGCGAACCTACTTCTTCGTCTCCAGCGTCTGACCGCATTTGCGGCACACGCGCACTTTGGTATCGCCTTCGAATTTGAAGCCCACGCGAACCGGCCCGCAGTTTCCGCACACCAGCATCACATTCGATACATGGATGGGATTTTCCTGCTCGGCCACGCCGCCCTTGATATTGCGCTGCGGGTTCGGCTTCACGTTCTTCTTGACCATCATCACGTGCTCGACCAGCAGGCGGTTGTTGTCCTGCATCACGCGCAGCACGCGCCCCTGCTTGCCCTTGTCCTTGCCCGTGATGACCTGGACCTTATCGTTGCGGCGAATCTTCAATCCCGACATAAACTTTTCCCGTTTCCTGTTCGCTTACAGAACTTCCGGTGCCAGCGAAACAATCTTCAAAAACTTCTTCTCGCGCAGCTCGCGCGCCACCGGACCGAAGACGCGCGTCCCCACCGGCTCGCCGGTCTCGTTGATCAACACCGCGGCGTTCTGGTCGAAGCGGATGTAGGTGCCGTCGCGGCGGCGATATTCCTTCCGCGTCCGCACAATCACCGCCTTGACCACTTTGCCCTTCTTCACCTGGCCATCCGGCGAAGCTTCCTTGACGGCCGCCGTAACCACATCGCCCAGGCCGGCCTTGCGTCCGGTCGAGCCGCCCAGCGGCAGGATCACCTGCAGCTTGCGGGCCCCGGAATTGTCGGCAACCGCCAACATCGTTCTCATCTGTACGGCCATGTTCGTCTCCTAAACAATGCTGTGCCCGGTGCCAAAGACTTGTCACAAACCGAATCTAGACTGCCGGCGGAACCGTCTCTTCCACCTGCGCCAGGTTCGAGCGGCGCACAATCTCTTCCAGCTGCCAGCGCTTCAGCTTGCTCAGCGGACGGGTCTCGCGAATCCGCACCACATCGCCCACATGCGCCGTCTTCTGCTCGTCATGGGCATAAAACTTTTTCGTCGTGCGCATCGTCCGCAGATACTTCGGGTGCGCCTTGCGCATCTCGACTGCCACCACAATGGTCTTCTGCATCTTGGTCGAGACCACTTCGCCCACCTTCTCGTTGCGCCGCGAAGCTGCCGGAGTGCCCGTAGTCGCCGATCCCGCAGCTTCTTTTTTGCTTTTCACAATTTCCGCCATAACTTAACTGCCGCCCTTCTTCGCATTCGCCTTGCCGCGCTTCGCGGACTTCATGCTGGTCTTGCCGGCCGCCTTCGCCTTGCCGCCCGACGCTCTCTTTGAAGTCTTCGTCGAGGACTTCCTGGCCTTCACGCTCTTGCTCTTCGCCGCCTTCGTCTTTGACTTGGCCGCTTTCTTCGCCGCCCGCCGTGGCTTCGACTCGCCCGCATCGACGGAGCCGCAATCCCCAGTTCCCGCTGCCGCTCCACCGTCTTGATGCGGGCAATATCCTTCTTCAATTCGCGCAGCTTCTTCACGCCTTCGTTTTGCCCCATGCTGATCTGAAAGCGCAAACGAAAGATCTGCTCCGCCGACTGGTGCGCCTGGAGCGCAAGCTCTTCCTTGTCCAGGTTCAAAATCTTATCGATTTCCATGATTCAATCCTTCGTCTCCCGGCCTTCGTTTCCCGGATAACCGCTCTACTTCTGAACAACCGCCGCCACAGCGTCATGCCGCGAGACAAACAGCGTTTTTACCGGCAGCTTGTGCGAGGCCAGCCGCATCGCTTCCTGCGCCACCTCGCGGCTCACGCCTTCCATCTCAAACAGCACCTTGCCCGGACGCACCACAGCGACCCAGTGGTCGAGCGGGCCCTTGCCCGAACCCATACGCACTTCGGCCGGCTTCTTCGTAATCGGCTTGTCGGGAAACAGCCGCAGCCAGATCTTGCCGCCCCGTTTGATGAAGCGCGTCATCGCCACACGGCTGGCTTCAATCTGCCGGTCCGTGATATGCGCGTGTTCGAGCGTCTTCAACCCGAAGTCCCCGAACGCGAGCTCGGACCCGCGCCACGCCTTGCCGCGGTTTCGGCCCTTCTGCTGCTTGCGAAACTTCACCTTCTTCGGCATCAACATAAAAAAATCCTCTTCAACTTCGAAATCACGTCCCGGCGACTACGTCAGAATCCTTCGCTCTAGTGGAAAATGCTGGTTGCCACCTGCGGCTCGCGCTTCTTCTTTTCCTGATAAATATCGCCCCGGTACACCCACGCCTTCACGCCGATGATGCCGTAGGTGGTGTGCGCCTCGGCAAAACCATAGTCGATATCGGCGCGCAACGTATGCAACGGCAGGCGACCCTGCAGATACCATTCCGAGCGTGCGATTTCCGCTCCGTTCAATCTTCCGCCCACCCGCACCTTGATTCCGCGGCACCCGAAACGCAGCGCCGAGTCCACCGATTTGCGCATGGCGCGGCGGAAGCTGACCCGCTTTTCCAGTTGCAGCGCAATATTCTCCGCCACCAGCTGGGCGTCGAGCTCCGGCTTGTTGACTTCCAGAATATCGACGAACACTTCGCGGTTCGAACGCTTCTGCAGGTCCGCCTTGAGCTTCTCGATCTCCGCGCCCTTGCGCCCGATGATGATGCCCGGACGCGCCGTGCGGATGATGATCCGCAGCTTGTTGCCGGGCCGCTCGATCTCGATCGAACTCACTCCGGCGGACTTGAGCTTGTCCTTCAGCTCACGCCGCAGCCGCACATCTTCAACCAGCAAACTGGCGTAACCCCGCTCGACAAACCAGCGTGACTTCCAGGGCTTGTTGATACCCAGCCGAAACCCGTAAGGGTGGACTTTCTGACCCATGGTAAACACCTTTCTTCGGTGGCGCGGGCGAACCCGCATTGCTTCCCGTTCCTACTTCGCCGTTTTCTTGGCGGCGGTTTTCTTCTTGGCGGCCGCAGTTTTCGCTGCGCCCGGTTTGCTCTTCGAGGGCAACGGCTTCTTTGCTGCCCGCTTCCCCACAGATGGCCGCTTCGTCTTCGCGCCGCCCGCCGGCTCCGCTTCCACCGTCCGCGCCAGATCCGGCCGCTTCTTTTCCGCAATCGTGATCAGGATCATCGCAATCCGGCGCTGATACCGGAATGCGCGCCCCATCGGCGCCGGACGGATCCGCTTCAGCCGCGGTCCTTCGTTCGCCACCGCCGTCTTCACGTAAAGATTGTCCACGTCCAGATCGAGCCCGCGCTCTTCACTCAGATAGTTAGCATTTTCCAGCGCCGAGCGCAGCACCTTCTCAACCAGCGGTGCCACCCGCTTCTTGGTAAAAGCCACCGTCTGCAGCGCATCTTCGACGCGCCGGCCCTTGATCAGGTCCAGCACCAGCTTGGCCTTCTGCGGGGAAACCCGCTGATACTTTGCTTCCGCCCTGAATTCCTGTGTCTCGTATTGCATCGTGCGCTATGCCTTTCCCGCTCTTACCGAGGCTTGGTGCTGGCCTCGGATTTTGCGGAGTGACCCTTGAATGTACGCGTGGCGGCGAATTCACCCAGCTTGTGGCCCACCATGTTTTCCGTCACATAAACCGGGATGAACTTCCGGCCGTTATGCACCGCTATCGTGTGCCCGACCATCTCCGGAAAAATTGTCGACCGGCGCGACCAGGTGCGGACCACCTTCTTGTCATTCGCCTTGTTCATCGTCTCGATCTTCACGATCAGGTGCGTGTCGATGAACGGTCCCTTCTTCGTCGAACGTGCCATTGTTTCTCCTTCAATCCCGTTTGCAGCTGAATTGCCTGTTCCCTGATCCTGTCGTACTTTTCAGACCTGCTTACTTACTTCTTTTTAGGCCGGCTGACGATCATCGAATCCGTCCGCTTGTTATTCCGCGTCTTGTAGCCGCGTGTCGGCTGGCCCCACGGCGTCACCGGATGACGGCCGCCAGAAGTTTTGCCTTCGCCGCCCCCGTGCGGGTGATCGACCGGGTTCATCGAAACGCCGCGGTTCGCCGGACGAATGCCCAGCCAGCGATTCCGCCCCGCCTTGCCCACCGAAATATTTTCGTGATCGGTATTGCCCACCTGCCCGATCGTCGCCATGCAGTCGACCAGCACCTTACGGGTTTCCCCCGAGGGCAATTTCAACAGCGCGTAATCGCCTTCCTTCGCGATCAACTGCGCCGCGGAACCGGCGGAGCGAACCATCTGCGCTCCCTTGCCGGGCCGCAGTTCCACGTTGTGCACCGTCGTGCCGGCAGGAATGTTGCGCAGCGGCAGCGCGTTGCCGACAAGAATATCGGCCTCTTCCCCGCTCATGATCGCCTGGCCAACCTGCAGTCCGATGGGCTGCAGAATATAGCGCTTCTCCCCATCCGCATAATGGATCAGCGCAATGCGCGCCGAGCGGTTCGGGTCATATTCGATTGTGGCCACGCGGCCCGGAACTCCCGCCTTGTCCCGCTTGAAGTCGATCAGGCGCAGTTGCCGCTTGTGCCCTCCGCCGTGATGGCGCATGGTCAGGTCGCCGGAGTTGCGGCGTCCCCCGGTACGCTTCCGCGTCGTCAGCAGCGGCTTGTAAGGACGGTCGGTCGTCAGGTCGTCATTCACCACCGTGGAGGTGAAGCGGAGCGACGGAGTGATCGGTCGGTATGTCTTGATCGGCATCGGTTCTTCTCTTTTTCACACCGGCTTGGTGAAACCCGGCATCGCATTCAAATCGTTCTGTCTCAACTTGCGCCATGGCCTGCGCCAGCGGCTTGCAATTCTCTGCGGCTTCAAAGTGCCCGCGGCTTACAGATTGTTGATATACTCCGGCATCTTCTGCCCCGGCTCCAGGCGCACATACGCCTTCTTCCAGTCCGAGCGATAGCCGCTGAAACGTCCGCGCTTGCGCTCCTTGCCCACAAAGTTCGAAGTTCGAACCGCCTGCACCTTCACCTTGAACAAGGTTTCGACCGCCTGCTTCACTTCCGTCTTGGTGGCTGCCGTGGCAACCTCGAACACCAGCGTCGCTTCTGTTTCCTTCGCGCCCAGCGCCTTTTCCGTAATCAGCGGTCGACGAATCACGTGATAGATGTCTGCCATTATGCCACCTCCGCCGCGGCCGCCAGCTTGCGCCGGGAAATTGTCTTTCGCAGCGATTCCTCAAGCTGCGTAATTGCCGCGCGGGAGAAAATTGCCCGCTCGAACCGCAGCAGATCGTAAGGATGCACTTCATTGCCAAGCACCAGCTCGACGTTCCCGAGATTGCGCGCGCCCAGGATCAGGTTCCTGCTGAGCGTGCTGCCGCTTTCGACCAGCAGCGCCGTCTTCTTGGCATCGAGCGTGTCGAGCGCCGCGCGATACAGCTTCGTCTTCGGCTCCTTCAATTCGAGCGACTCGACCACCGTCAAATGTCCATCCGCCAGCTTCGAAGCAATCGCCGCACGCAATGCGCCCAGCGCCTTCTTGCGCGGAAACGCATAGTCGTAGGAGCGCGGCTGCGGTCCGTGGACCGTGCCGCCATGCCGCCAGAGAGGAGAGCGGATTGAGGCGACGCGCGCCCGGCCTGTGCCCTTCTGCTTCCAAAGTTTCTTGCCCGAGCCGGATACCAGCTTGCGGTTCTTGGTGGCATGCGTACCCTGCCGAAGCGCGGCGCGGTAATGCTTGACCGCCTCCCACAGCAACGCCTCGTTCACCTGCGCCGGTCCGAACACTTCATCGGCCAGCTCCAGCGTCCCTACCTTTTTGCCCGTCAGATCCACTACGTCAATGTTTGCCATTGTTTTCTCTTTAGCTGCTTTTAGCTGGAACTAAAAACGATCGGCTGAAAGCTGCTTTATTTCTTCTTCCCTGCGGAAGCCTTCTTTGAAGCCTTCAATGGATCGACCGTGCCGGCTCCGGAAAATCCGCGACGCTCGCGGGGCGGCTGCTTGGCCTTGGTGATCACCAGATAGCCCTCTTTATGTCCCGGAACCGCGCCTTCCAGCATCAGCAGGTTCTCTTCCGTGTCGATGCCGCGAATCCGGAGATTGCGCACCGTCACCTGGTCGACCCCGAAGTGCCCCGGCATCCGCATCCCCTTGAACACGCGCGAAGGGAACGACGATGACCCGATCGAACCCTGTACCTGGAACATGTGTCCGTGCGACTTCGGTCCGCCGCCAAAGCCGTGCCGCCGGACCACGCCCGCGAATCCGCGGCCCTTGCTGGTTCCCAGCACATCGACGAACTTCTCATCGGCGAAAATATCGACCAGAACCTTGTCTCCCGCCTTGCTGGCTTTCGACTCGTCACCGTTGGCGGACGCCGGCTCGCACTTCAATCGGAACTTCGCGCAGCACGCGCACTGGAGGAACATTGTTCTTGCTGAAGTGCCCCGCCATCGCCTTGTTGATCTTCGAGCTTTTCACGAACTCGACGAGGCCAATCTGCGCCGCGTCATAGCCATCCTTCGCCTGCGTCTTCAACTGCGTGATCACGCAAGGGCCAACCTGAACCACCGTAATCGGATGGATCTCGCCCTTCTCATCGAAGACCTGCGTCATGCCGATCTTTTTCCCCAGAATCCCTGCGACTGCCATCTTTTTCTCCCCTCATCATGCGCTGCTTTCAGTGGCGCACTGTAGGTGTTTCTGTCGGTGCTTCTGTCTTTCCGCCGAAGGGCGGGCTATGCCTGGACGGCCAGTCCCTATTTTTCGAAGGCTTTGATCTCGACGTCTACACCCGCCGGCAGGTCGAGGCGCATCAGCGCATCCACCGTCTGCTGGGTCGGCTCCAGAATGTCGATCAGCCGCTTGTGCGTGCGAATCTCAAACGCCTCGCGCGATTTTTTATCCACGTGCGGCGAACGCAGCACGCAGTACTTGTTCTTCACCGTCGGCAGCGGAATCGGCCCCGCTACCTGGGCTCCGGTGCGCTTGGCTGTGTCCACAATCTCGCCGGTCGAAGTATCCAGCACGCGATAGTCATACGCCTTCAGGCGGATGCGAATTCTTTGTCCAACCATAGTTGATCTCTTCTTTCGTTGCTCTCCGACGCACCCGCATCGGCGGAGTGCATCGGAGTTTCCCGCCTGTTTTTTTCCACCGAAAGCTGCTTTACTTCAAAATCTCCGCAATCGCCCCGGCGCCGACCGTCCGGCCGCCTTCGCGAATCGCAAACCGCAGCCCCTTCTCCATGGCCACCGGCGTGATCAGCTCAATCTCGAGCGCCACATTGTCCCCCGGCATCACCATCTCCGTGCCCTCCGGCAGCTTCGCCACTCCGGTCACGTCCGTCGTCCGGAAGTAAAACTGCGGCCGATATCCGTTGAAGAACGGCGTATGCCGCCCGCCCTCTTCCTTGCTCAACACGTAAATCTCCGCCTTGAACTTGGTGTGCGGCGTAATCGAGCCCGTCTTCGCCAGCACCATTCCGCGCTCCACATCTTCCTTCGGAATGCCGCGCAGCAACAGGCCCGCATTGTCCCCGGCCAGACCTTCGTCCAGCTGCTTCTTGAACATCTCGACGCCGGTCACCACCGTCTTGCGCGTCTCGCGGAACCCGACAATCTCCGTCTCCTCGCCCACCTTCACCTTGCCGCGCTCAATCCTTCCCGTCACCACCGTCCCACGGCCGGAGATCGAGAAAATATCCTCAATCGGCATCAGGAACGGCAGATCGATCGCCCGCTGCGGCAGAGGAATATACTTGTCGACCGCATCCATCAGCTCGTCAATCTTCGCTTCCCACTGCGCTTCCCCGTTCAGCGCGCCCAACGCCGAGCCGCGAATCACCGGCACATCGTCGCCCGGAAACTGGTACTTACTCAGCAGCTCCCGCACTTCCATCTCCACCAGGTCGATCAGCTCCGGATCGTCCACCGCATCGCACTTGTTCAGAAACACCGCAATGTACGGAACCCCCACCTGCCGCGCCAGCAGCACGTGCTCCTTGGTCTGCGGCATCGGCCCATCGGTCGCCGCGACCACCAGAATTCCGCCGTCCATCTGCGCCGCGCCGGTGATCATGTTCTTGATGTAGTCCGCGTGCCCCGGGCAGTCCACGTGCGCATAATGCCGGTTCTTGGTCTCATACTCCACGTGCGAGGTCGCAATCGTGATCCCGCGCTCCCGCTCCTCCGGCGCATTATCAATCGTGTCGAAGGATCGAAACTTGTTGTTCGGATTATGCTTCGACAGCACCTTCGTGATCGCCGCCGTCAACGTCGTCTTGCCATGATCAATGTGTCCGATGGTTCCCACATTTACGTGCGGCTTCGACCGGTCAAATTTTTCCTTCGCCATGTTTGCCTGTTCCTTCCGTTCGTTTTTCTAAAATTCTAAAATTCGTTTTGGCAGTCCAGCTTCCCTGCCGAAAATCAAGCTCTCAAAAATCAAGCCTTGCTCTGGCTGCGCCCGATAATCTCATCGCTCACCGCGCGCGGCGCTTCCTCATACCGCGCAAAATGCATCGTGTACGTTGCCCGGCCCTGCGTCGAGGAACGCATATGCGTCGCATAGTTGAACATTTCCTTCAGCGGCACATTCGCTTTGACCACCTGCGAGCCGCCGGAGTGCTCCACATCCTCAATCCGTCCGCGCCGCGAGTTCAGATCGCCGATGATCGTGCCCATAAACTCCTCCGGCACCACCACCGCTACCGCCATCACCGGCTCCAGCAGCACAGGATTGGCCTTGCGCGCCGCCTCTTTGATCGCCAGCGAACCGGCAATCTTGAAGGCCATTTCGTTCGAGTCCACATCGTGGTAGCTGCCGTCGTAGAGCGACACCTTGATGTCGACCAGAGGAAAGCCCGCCAGAATTCCGCCTTCGAGCGCCTCCCGAATCCCCATATCGATCGGCTTGATGTACTCCTTGGGAATCGTTCCGCCCTTGATGTCGTTGGAGAACTCATAGCCATGCCCAGGGTTCGGTTCGATCCGGATCTTGCAATGTCCGTAGTTGCCCGAGCCGCCGGTCTGCCGGATGTACTTGCCTTCCGCATCGGACGGCTTGCGGATCGTCTCCCGATACGCCACCTGCGGCGCGCCTACATTGGCTTCCACCTTGTACTCGCGCTTCATGCGGTCGACCAGAATCTCCAGATGCAGCTCGCCCATGCCGGAGATAATCGTCTGCCCCGACTCCTGGTCGGTCCGCACCTTGAACGTAGGATCTTCCTGCGCCAGCTTGCCCAGCGCCATCCCCATCTTTTCCTGGTCCGTCTTGGTCTTCGGCTCGACCGCGACAGAAATAACCGGGTCGGGAAACGTGATCGATTCGAGCACGATCGGATGTCTCTCCGTGCAGATCGTATCGCCTGTCACCAGCGTCTTCAGGCCCACGCAGGCGCAGATGTCGCCGGCGTAAATCTCGCTGATCTCTTCCCGCTTGTTGGCGTGCATCTTCAAAAGACGCCCGATGCGCTCGGTCCTGCCGGTACGAGGATTCAGCACCGTGTCGCCCGTCTTCAACACACCCGAATAGAGCCGGATAAAAATCAGCTGCCCGACAAACGGGTCCGTCATGATCTTGAAGCCAAGCGCCGCAAAAGGAGCATTGTCCTCCGGCTTGCAGAGGATCTTCTCCTCCATGTTGTCCGGATTCCGCCCTTCCATGGGAGGAATATCGAGCGGGCTCGGCAGATAATCCACCACCGCGTCGAGCAGCGTCTGAACGCCCTTGTTCTTGAACGAGCTGCCGCAGAGCACCGGGAACAGCTGCATCCCGATCACCGCCCGCCGCAGAGCGGAACGAAGCTCTTCCGGGGTCGGCGTCTCGCCTTCCAGAAACTTGTGCAGCATGCCGTCGTCGGTCTCGGCAACGGATTCGATCAGCTGCATGCGAAACGCTTCCGCCTTCTTCAGCATGTCGGCGGGAATCTCTTCCACATCGTACTTCGCGCCCATCGTCTCGTCGTGCCACAGAATGGCGCGCATCTCGAGCAGATCGATCACGCCCTTGAACTTCGCTTCCTGGCCGATCGGAATCTGGATCGCCACCGGACGCGCGTTCAGGCGCTTGCGGATGGTCTCCATCGCGTGCTCGAAATCCGCACCCGCCTTGTCCATCTTGTTAATGAAGCACACGCGCGGAACGCTGTATTTATCGGCCTGCCGCCACACTGTCTCCGACTGCGGCTCAACCCCATGCACGGCGTCGAACACCGCCACCGCGCCGTCCAGCACGCGCAGGCTGCGCTCCACCTCAGCCGTGAAATCCACGTGGCCGGGCGTATCAATAATGTTGATCCGGATGTCGCGCCACGAGCAGGTCGTCGCGGCGGAGGTAATCGTGATCCCGCGCTCCTGCTCCTGCTCCATCCAGTCCATCGTCGCCGTGCCTTCATGCACTTCGCCAATGCGATGGGTAATGCCCGTATAAAAAAGGATGCGCTCGGTCGTCGTCGTTTTCCCGGCGTCGATGTGCGCCATGATCCCGATGTTGCGGCAACGATTTAGCGGTACGAGACGGGCCACGGTGGTATCTCATTTCGCGGAATTTCTCCGCAGGTTGATGTTGCAAATTCAAGAAAAGACTAGAAGCTTTTTACTGAAAAGATCTTTACCACCGATAGTGCGCAAACGCCTTGTTCGCCTCGGCCATGCGGTGGACGTCTTCCTTCTTCTTCATCGCGGCCCCGCGGCCATTCGCCGCATCGAGCAGCTCGTTGGTCAGCTTGTCGACCATGCCCTTTTCCCCGCGCGCCCGGCCAAACGTCACCAGCCAGCGGATGGCCAGCGAAGTCCGGCGCTCCGGATTCACTTCGATCGGCACCTGGTAGTTCGCGCCGCCCACACGCCGGCTCTTTACTTCGAGCAGCGGCTTGCAGTTCTCCACAGCCTTCTTGAACAGCTTCAGCGCTTCATCGCCGCCGCGCTGTTCCAGGTTCGTCATCGACGTATAAAAAATCTTCTGCGCCGTCGACTTCTTGCCGTCCCACATCATGGCATTTACAAACTTGGTGACCAGGGTGGAATTGTAGATCGCGTCCGGCACCACTTCCCGCTTCGCAATATGACCTTTTCTCGGCATAACTCTCTCTGATTCCTTTGCTTATCTTGTGCTGATCGTTCGGCTACCGGCTCTACCGAGCGGATTTACTTGGCAGCCGTCTTCCCGCGCTTGGCGCCGTACTTCGACCGGCTCTGCTTACGGTTGGCAACGCCGGAAGAATCGAGCGTCCCGCGCACCACGTGATACCGCACCCCCGGCAGGTCCTTCACACGGCCGCCGCGGATCAGCACAATCGAGTGCTCCTGCAGGTTGTGTCCGATGCCGGGAATATAGGTCGTCACTTCAATACCGTTCGTCAGGCGGACACGCGCCACCTTGCGCAGTGCGGAGTTTGGCTTCTTCGGTGTCTGCGTATACACGCGGGTGCAAACGCCGCGCCGCTGCGGGCATCCCTGCAAAGCCGGGCTCGCAGTCTTGTACCGCGGTGCCGTCCGGCCTTTCCTGACCAACTGACTGAATGTAGGCAAAACAATCTCCTTTGTTACGGTGCCGCTTTCAAACCCTGTCATCCCGAGCGCAGCGAAGGATCAAGCCGGGTGCCCCATCCTTCGCCTCTTTTGCGAAGGGTGGGATGAAAAACTGTCATCCCGACCGAAATCCGCTTTGCGGATGAAGGGGAGGACCTGCGTTCCACACAACATTTCGCCAGCCCGCCGCAGCGAACCGGCATTCCACGAACACACGTTTTCACGCGCCCGGTGGAGTTGAATCCAAAACTGTATTCTGACTGAAACAACGACGGTGACCGGCTCGTACCGCTTGCCCGCTCCGTTTCGCTGTTCTGCCCCGCATAGCCCGCCAGGGTGGCCGGTGTCGCAGGTGCAAAGGACGAGTATCAAATCCTTCAACAACTATAACGAACAATTGGAATCAAAGCAATCCGCCGCAGACCACCGGCGGAACGAGGCAGCGCATCCAAGACACAACTCCGCTCTCGCCAAACTGAAAAAGAATATCAAATTATTCACAATTGTCAAAAGTCGCGCCCCTGATTCAACCTCGTTCTTCGACTGAAATCACGGGGCTTAATCAAATATGCCGAGGCCGTTGTTAGGGAGTTTTAGAACGGGCTAATTTTTACAAAAAAAGAGCGCGCGGTTCATTGTCGACTGGAGGTGGGTTGTCTGGATAGTTGCAGAATGTTCCACGTGGAACATAAAAGCATGCGGACGGCCAAACGCACGTGGCGTGCCAGTGGTTTTCTTTTGTCTGCCCTGTTTACGGGAAGAAGTTCGGGTGGGTGCGCGCACGCCGTGTACCAATCCAGGTTGTGGAACATTGCGCGGTCGAGCTTCCATGGTGTGAAATTGACGGATTTTTCCCTGACATTGGGATGAATTACCCCTGTATTTTTAGTGTGGCCGAAAACGGACAGCTTGCATGTTGCTGACCTGCCAGTGGTTAGGAGAGAGATTGGAACGCAGATATTTTCGAAAAACGGTACGCCACACCACTTTGCTTGATTTTGGAGGTGTCCGGATCCGGACGATTCGGGTCGGGCGCGTTTGCAGGCTGCTGAGGCTTCTACTTTATGGCGGCTGCAATCCGGCTCTTTGAAGCGACTCAAAAGCTGAACCATCACCCGCACAAACTTCTACCCGAAAAGACGAGCGAAGAAGCGTCCGATCTTGTGGAAGAGCCCCGGCCTGGGCGATGGCTTCGCGGGCTCCGGAGCGGGCGGAGCTTGAGCGGTGACAACCGGCGTGCTCGACGCGGTCGCACCCCCGAAGCCGGGTGCGGGTGCTGTCGCGACGGTCGCGGCGCTTTCCGGCGTGGCCATTCCGGAGGGCGGTCCGATGGGAACCGTCTGAGGAGGAGCGACGTAGCTGAGTGTGGTTGTCACTTCAGAATGAACTTCACCCGGCATCACAGCCGGCGTCGTCGGCAGCGGCGGGCGGTGGCGCGAGGCCTTCACTCTCCGCAAGCGGAAAGGCCGTATCGGCTGGCGTGGAACTGGGACCGCCGGGCGCTTTCGCGGCGACTGCTTCCCCCGGTTTGGCCGCGGGCTTCGCTGTACTTGCTCCGGAATTGCCTGCGGTCGCAACGGAGATAGCGGGAGCCGCCGGACAACCGCAGGGCTGCTGCTCGTGATCGACGACATCGCGAACGCTGCCATGTTCGAACATCACCCGCTGGTCCGGCTGTACGCGATACACGCCAGGAGCCCATTTGTTCGCTGACCGTGACATAAGGAGCGTTGGCGCCGCGATTGTCCACGCATGTGTCGCCCTGCGCGTTGACGCGAATGCGGACATCCGCCTTTCCCGGACCGGAGAGCAGGATGCTGAGATCGGGAGTCTGGACCACATCCGAATTTTTTCCAACGCTGTAGTGGGCCTCAATGGCTCCGCGATCGAGCGTTAGCATGAGCGGACTGTTTGGGTCTGCCGCATTGGCTTGCTGCGACAGATGCAGTTCGGTGGTGGCGCAAAGGTCGAGCTCGCCTCCGCGTGTGAGATGGATGGGCAACGTGGCCTGACCGGCAGTGACCGTGCTGCCATTGCCGAGCAGCGTATTCGATCCGCTGAGAGTGACGGCTCCGGCTACCTTTACTTCTCCAGACGCTCCGGCAGCCAGGGAACCGATTGGCCCAGCGGCGGATTGCGCGGCAGCGGCGACGCGCGCATCCAGCGGCACATACAAGCGGGAAGCAAAAATAAAACGCGACGGGCAATCGAGCGCGAATTGTCCGTTTGCCGATTCATCGATGGGATCAACGTGCAGGGGCCGCTTATGAAGCGACGATTGCAGTGTAACCATTTGCCAGAACAGAAACCAAATGGCAGAAGAGAAGCTGACCGGCCTCTAAAGCGCGCCGCCACTACTCCAGCTTGAGAAAGTTTGCGATCAGTCGTTTCCCATCATCCGTCAACACGCTTTCCGGATGGAACTGCACGCCTTCAACGGGAAAGTTGCGGTGACGCAGGCCCATGATGAGGCCTTCCGACCGAGCGGTGATTTGCAGTTCTTCCGGCAGGCCATCTTCAGAAACGATCAGCGAGTGATAGCGGGTGCACGTCATCGGACTTGGAATGCCGCGAAAGATTGTGCGGGAATCGTGCTCGACGGCGCTGGTCTTTCCGTGCATCAGCCGGGGTGCGCGAACAACCTTGCCGCCGAATGCCGCGCCGATCGCCTGGTGGCCCAAACACACACCGAGGATGGGAACCTTTCCGGCAAAATGGCGCACCAGTGCGACGCTGATGCCGGCATCCTGCGGCATACAAGGGCCGGGAGAAATTACGATGCGCTCCGGCGCCAGCGCTTCGATATCTTTGACGGTGACCTGATCGTTGCGCCGGACTTCGACCTCGGCGCCCAGTTCTCCCAGAACCTGCACCAGGTTGTAGGTGAATGAGTCGTAATTGTCGAGGACAAAAATCATGGCGAGCGCTGTCGTAAGGATACCAAGTTCTGATGGGCGCTTCCTGTCAGTGCAGAGGTTCGATGGTTGGCGCCGTGCGGTAGATTGGACGGGAGGGCTCTCGCAGATGAACGTCCTCTGGGAACTGAAACAAGGCGTCCGCCTTTTATTCGTGACCTTACTGGCCGCGTCCATGATGGCGCGGGGACAGGTTTCACCGCCCCAAAGCCAAAATTCGGACAGCTGCCAAATTCGTCAGGTGATCACGCTTCCGGGCAGCCATGAATTCGCAGCCGATTTCATTGAAACGATGGCCAGCGATTCGGATCCAATGTCGTCTGATGCCAACGTTATTTGGGGTCTGACTGCGGATCTGAGCAGCACGGTCCCTTCCCGCAATCGGGCGATCTACATTTCTAAATCGGTCGATGGTGGCGAGACCTGGACTCCGGTGGCGCGACTCGGTCGAAAATATTTCAACGCGGAAATAGGTGAGGGCCTGCGGAACGGGCTGGCCGTTTCTCCCGGCGGACGTGACTTTGTAATCACGACGCAGCAGGGGGCCTTTCAGGTGTTTCCTCGGGCAATCAGCTCCGACCCTTTGGTGAAATCCATCCCGGGCCCCCGCGTTCCCCACCTTCGCCCCAACGTGATTATTCCCAAGAAGGAAGGAGATCCGGTACGCGCGGGTGTCGTGAAGATGACGGCCGATGGGAAACATATGATCATCGGCTACGGATATTTCGATTTGAACCCGCAGCTGTATAGCTATCACCGTGGTCGCGATGGCGGCGCGTGGATTGAGGATGGAACGCTGCCACAGCTTCCAACGAATCTGGATATTTTCTCGATGGCAATTTGCCAACCCTGAGCAGGTTCATCCCAACTCTCTCTATGTCGGGACCGGGGATCAGGCATACAGGCTCGATTTCTTCACAATGCAGTGGGACCTGATTGCGGGAGTAGGCCCGGATTCCGCGATCCACTCGATGAGCACGGTGGGCGGTCTGCATCTCGCGGCCTGCTGGGGAGTTTACAACCCGGTCAGCACCGATGCGGTCGCAAGAGTGACGAATGCAAGCTTCCTATTGCATCCCGGGAAAGATGAGGCTGGCCCCACCATTCGCGCCTACGGCATTGAAGTCGATCCGGCAAAACCGAATCGAGAAGTTCTGACGACAATCACGGGCGTCTACACCAGCGATGACAGCGGGCAAACCTGGAAAAGGATCAACGAGCTACCCGAAGGAGAATTCCACACCGCACACTTCAACGCGGATGGGACAGTGATTGTTTCAGGACTGCCGGGTACATTTCTAGCGAATCCATTTTCGAAGGATTGCGAGCCGCGGCTTAGGATGCGGGACCAATAGCACAGTCAATCGTTTTTTTAACCATAGAAGACTCTATTGGTTCCGAGCCCGCTCGATGGCCCGCACAACCGCCTTGGCTTTGTTGACGCTCTCTTCGAATTCCTTCTCCGGAATGGAGTCGGCCACTATGCCGCCGCCGGCCTGGATGTGGCCTTGTTTGCCGCGCATCAACAGGCTGCGGATGGCGATGCAGGAATCGAAGTTGCCGGAAAAATCGGCGTAGAAGACACTGCCGCCGTAGGCGCCGCGG
The DNA here is from genome assembly GCA_963744615.1 of uncultured Acidobacteriota bacterium. Lineage (GTDB taxonomy): Bacteria > Acidobacteriota > Terriglobia > Terriglobales > Acidobacteriaceae > JAKAAZ01. The sequence continues at coordinate 536,632 of CAVUUE010000001.1, read as the reverse complement.
CGGGCGGGTTCCAGCTCTTCGATGATTTCCATGGCGCGGACCTTGGGGGCTCCGCTGAGGGTCCCGGCGGGGAAGCAGGCTCGAAAGGCGTCGACGGCGGAGAGCTCGGGACGCAGCTGGCCTTCGAGCGCGCTGACCAGGTGCATCACGTGCGAATAGCGCTCGACGTACATGAGATCTTTCACCTGGACCGTGCCGTATTCGCTGACGCGGCCAACGTCATTGCGGCCCAGATCGACGAGCATGATGTGCTCCGCGACTTCTTTCTCATCGGAGCGCAGTTCCGCTTCGATGGCGCGGTCCTGTTCCTCGTCCTCGCCGCGCGGGCGGGTGCCGGCGATGGGACGATATTCGACCTTGCGGCCGTGCACGCGGACCAGCAATTCCGGCGACGAGCCGGCGAGGTGCGTGTCTCCGGGACGACGCAGACCCATGCGCAGGAAATACATATAGGGCGATGGATTGACGATGCGCAGCGCCCGGTAAATCGAGAACGGATCGACTCCCGGTTCCACATCGAAGCGCTGCGATAAAACGGCCTGAAAAACGTCGCCTGCGGCGATGTAATCCTTGATGCGCTGCACTGCCGCAAGATAATCCTGCTTGCGGGTACGGGCCTTCAAATGCAGTTTTCCGTGCGCTGTATGGCGGGCCGGTTTGGGCAGAGGCTTGGCAAGCCGGCGCTCCAGATCATGCAGTCTGCGGACGGCGTTGGCATATGCGGTTTGCGGTTTGTGCCGCTGCAGGTCGGCGGTGGCGATCAGCAGGATCTCCTTCTTCACGTGGTCGAAGGCCAGCACCGTATCGAAGAACATGAGACAGGCCTCGGGCATGCCGAGCTCGTCTTTTGCCGTCTCGGGAAGGTTTTCAATCAGGCGGACAGCGTCATAGGAGAAAAAGCCCACGGCTCCGGCGGTAAAGGGCGGCAGACCGGGGAGGCGCGCGGACGTGTGGCCCGCCAGGGAATCGCGCAGGAGCTCGAAGATATCGCCCTCGCTGCTTTCAATCCGGTCGCCGGTGTGGGTGGTGATCTGGTGGCCGTAGGCGATGATTTTTTTGTAAGGCCGGATGCCCATAAAGGTATAGCGGCCGACGTTTTCTCCGCCTTCCACGGACTCAAGGAGAAAGGCTTCCGGCTCTCCGTAAGCGACGCGCAGAAAGGCCGAAACCGGAGTTTCCAGGTCCGCCGTCCAGGGCTGGCAGATGGGCACCAGGTCGTGGCTGCGAGCCAGGCGCTGGAACTCGGGAAGCGAGGGCGTAATGGTGGACTTTTTCGACATAAATCAACGCCAATCGTACACGGTCGCAGGGGGGATGCGTATGGGGATTTTTCTTTCTGCGGCAATTAATGGCCGTCCTGCAGGCTGAAATTTCGAGCTTCTCGGGAACTATCGATGGAACGCAAATCAGAAACTGCTTGTCACCGATATCGCCCTCTGTTTTACTGCGAATCAAATGGAAAACGCCGAAATGTATGTAACCCGATGGCGGAGCGCCGGGTTATTGGATGAGAGTACGGCGGCAGCAATCCGGGCATTTGAACAGAGCCACGTCCGGCCGCGTGGTCGTCAGTGGCAGGTTCTTTCAGCGCTCATTCTGGGCGGCATCCTTCTCGGCGCGGGAGTATTGCTCTTCGTCGCTGCGCACTGGGATACCGTATCTCCCGTGGGTCGCATGCTCCTGGTGCTATCCATGCTGGTGTTTTTCCACGGATTCGGATGGCTGGCGCAGGAAAGATTTGCTGGTCTCGCGACCGCGATGCACGCCATAGGCACCGTGTCGGCAGGCGCGGCGATCGCTCTGGTGGGGCAGATATTCAACATGCAGGAACACTGGCCTTCGGCGATCCTGCTGTGGGCAATGTGCGCAGCGGCAGGGTGGCTTCTGCTCCGGGACGAGTTTCAACAGACTATTACCTTGCTGCTGGTTCCAGCATGGATCGTCGCGGAGTGGAGTTACAGAACAAGCGCATACGGCGGCTCGTTCGTCTACATCGCGAGAATAGGCGCTGTGATTGGGGCAGTGTACCTCACCGCATTTCTGCACTCCCGCAGACGCGTAGTCTTCGGCATCCTGTTCAGCGCGGGCGCAATCCTTCTGACGATCTCAATCGGTATGCTCGCGGAAGCAGGGTGGAATACGGGCTTCAACCAGCAATGGGGCTTTGTACCAGTCTCCTATCGCATGGCCGCTCTCGGCATTCTGTTGTTGGCAGGGTTGTTCGGCGCTGTGTCGGAAAAACAAAGCGTTGTTCCCGTCTCGATCGCAGCAGTGGCGGCTTACGCTCTTCCCTGGGTTCAGAGGGTAGTTACCGAGGGCTATTCCGGGCGTGCGTGGCAGCGTGCAGAGCCAAGTTTGCTGTCGTACCTCATAATCGCAGCGGCGGCAATTGCTTTTGTGTGTTGGGGAGTGCGGATATCCGCGAAGTCGCTAGTGAACTACGGAATGGAAGCTTTCGCCCTGACGGTAATCTTTTTCTACTTCTCAAACGTAATGGATAAACTGGGGCGATCCGTGGGACTCATCCTGCTTGGCGTGCTGTTCCTGGCCGGAGGATGGGGGCTGGAGCAGACGCGGCGCAGGCTGGTGCGCGGCATTGCGGGAGACGCCGTATGAGGCGAAACCACGCCGCATTATTTCTTCTGGTAGTCCAGCTTCTGCTGGTATTGAGCGTGGCCGGGAAATACCTCTTCGAGCGCAAGGTCTGTCCTCGCGTTTGGACGAGAGCAACGCAATTCGACCCGAATTCGGCGTTGCGTGGCCGGTACCTGGCATTGCAGTTATTGGTGAACGCATGCGCATTGCCCCGCGATCACAAGTACTACGTGCCTCCCTACAGCTATCCCAGCGCAACCATTGTTCGACCAGGACATTGGAAATGGAACGTGACGCTTGCAGTCGAAAATGGACACCTGGCGCCCCAATTGCAAGATCGTCCGCCAAACCCAAACGACATATCTCAGTTGTGGATGCAGGCGGACAAACCATGCGACCAAGTGCCGCTTCAAGCCGCCGAAACCTACTTCATACCCGATCAGGCAAAAGGACCTTTCCCTTTGAACAAAGGCCAGGATTTATGGGTTGAAGTAACAGTTCCACCCAGCGGTCCGCCGCGTCCGATCCAGCTCGCTGTGTCGAGCAAAGCCGGGTTCCAGCCGCTAAGGTTCGAGTAGCGGATATAGCTTGATGTTTACGGGGAGGCAATCGAATGAAAGCCACACGGAAAACGCTCGCAATGGTACTCGGCATTTCGTCCATCAGTGCGTTTGCGGCCGCCGCTGACTTGACCATCCACCTGAAGGGTTCCGGGACGATATCGCGCTCGACGGCGCAGTATCAATGCGATGCTCAGGGCGCAAAGATGGGACTGCCCGCAGGACCGTTTACCGTCGAGTACCTGAACGGAGCGGGAAACAGTTTGGCTGTTCTTCCTATCCATGGAAACTCGCTGATCTTTGCGAATGTGATGTCGGGTTCGGGTGCGCGCTATGCAGCTGGGGAATATATCTGGTGGGACGCGGCTGGACGAAGTGTCAGTCTCTCTTCGGACTCGCTCGCTGGCAAGATGCGATCGGAATGTCATCCTGTCAATGCTGAGTGACATCGGCGGTATGCCGCGGAACTGAGAGAACCAGGCGCGAGCTGCGCCCATTTTCTCAAAAAGCGATTATCCTCGCGTTTCGCATTTTCAGCACAAAGCGCTTCATTTAGTGCGATCGATCAGCTGTCTCCGGCAGCTTGCCGGAGTTCCTTGCTCCGGCCTATACTCCGTAGGTTTGGCCGGAATGTGGGGCGCTGAGCCTTTCAGAAAATGATTTTGGCGACCGCATCCCACGATCATGGAGAGAATTGATGACGACTACAACTGTGACGCTTGAACAGGAAATGAACCCATGGGAAGCGCAAGCGGCCCGATTTGATTTTGCCGCACGCAAGCTGAACCTGGATGCGGGACTTTGGAAGGTGCTTCGCTCGCCCAGCCGTGAGATTATCGTGCATTTTCCTATCGCGATGGATGACGGCCAGATCGAGCTGTTTACGGGGTTTCGCGTCCATCACTCCATGGCACGCGGGCCGGGAAAGGGCGGCATCCGGTATGCACCTGATGTGACGCTCGATGAGGTTCGGGCGCTGGCCAGCTGGATGACCTGGAAATGCGCGGTGGTGGATATTCCGTTCGGCGGCGCCAAGGGCGGTGTGATTTGCGACCCAAGAAAGCTGTCGCAGGGAGAACTGGAGCGGATCACGCGGCGTTATACGTCGGAGCTAATTGAATTTCTCGGGCCGGAGAAAGATGTTCCCGCTCCCGATATGAATACGAACGAGCAAACCATGGCCTGGATCATGGACACCTACTCGATGCACATGCGACAGACGGTGACGAGCGTGGTGACCGGTAAGCCGATTGCTCTCGGGGGTTCGGCGGGACGGCGCGAGGCTACCGGCCGGGGAATCCGCGTGGTCTGCCTGGAATCGCTGCGCCATCTGGATATGCCGGTCGCAGGCTGCCGGATCATCATTCAGGGATTTGGCAATGTCGGCTCCAACGCGGCGCACCTTCTAATGGAGGCGGGCTGCAGGATTATCGGAATCGCCGAGTACGATGGAGGGCTGTTCAACCCGAACGGCATCGACGTATTTGCGCTGAATGAATACCGCCAGCGCAATAGTTCCATCGTAGGATTTCGCGGAGCGGAGGCGGTTGAATCCGCGGACCTGCTGACTACGCCGTGCGACATTCTGATTCCGGCGGCGACGGAGAATGTAATCACCAGTCGCAATGCGGGCAGAATTCAGGCGAGGATCGTTTGCGAAGGCGCGAACGGACCGACTACCGCGGTTGCGGATGACATCCTGGCAGACAAAGGAATTTTTATCGTTCCGGATATCCTTGCGAACGCGGGCGGCGTGACGGCTTCCTATTTTGAATGGGTGCAGGACCGCCAGGGCTATTTCTGGAAGGAAGAAGTTGTCAACGAACGCCTGGATGAAATTCTGAAGGTGAGTTTTGAGCACGTCGTCCACTATTCGCAGACACATGACGTGAACAATCGCATTGCTGCCTACATGCTGGCCATGGACCGCGTGGCCGGGGCAATTCGCCAGCGCGGGTTTTACGCGTAGCGCACTTCCTATTTGTAGCCGTGGGCGTGCTGTTCGTAACATTTCAGCACATCGGCCTGGGTGACCGCGCCTTCGAGCAGACCGGAAACAGCGCGATTGACGATGGGCAGCAGCGGCCAGCGGTAGAAATGCGCCAGCGTCTCATTCAACGGCAGATCGGGATAAAGGAACGGGACACGGTCCGGCGGCAGGAGCTCTTCAATGGGCTGCGTGGGGCCGCTGACAGCACCGAGGATCTTCGCAAGATCGGCGGCGGGCAGCACGTACCAGCGGTTGCCGGCGCAACGGATCAACGCAACATCTTCTTTCTCTTCCTGTAGCCTGGCTGCGATCGAAGCGGGTGGATCGGAGCCGGCAAATATCTGGCCGTCATAGTGATGCAGCGCGTCTTCAATGCGCAACGCGGTCTCTTCCCGACTTTCCTCCATGGAAGGAAGTACCAGGCCATCCTGCAGCGTCAACTCTTCAAAGATTGGCACCGGCTGCAGACTGCGCGCAATGAGATAAGCGATGGTGTTCGCAAGGATGACCGGCAAGACGATGGAATAATTTCCACTGACTTCAAACACCATGAACACGCTGGTCAAGGGGACGCGCAGGAAAGCGGCAAACAGGACGCCCATTCCGACCAGCGCGTAGGATCCGACGGAGCCGATCATATGGGGAAAGAAATGCTTTTCGAAGCTGCCAACGCATGCGCCCAGCATGGCACCGATGAAGAGCGTAGGCGCGAACATTCCTCCTGGGGTGCCGCTTGAAAATGACAGCGTGGTAGCGACGATCTTAAGAACGGCGAGCGCCAGCAGAACATGCCACAGATACTCCCCGTGCATGGCGTGATCGATGGCCTGGTACCCGGCGCCCATTACCTGGGGGAACCCGAAAAAACCGATGCAGCCAACCATCAGGCCGGCTCCGGCGGGTTGCAGCGCCTGCGACCAGCTGGAGCGGGAGCGCAGCCATGGACGCAGTATGCCGAGCAGACGCGAAAACAGCACGGCGGCAAATCCGCCCACGACGCCAAGAGCAGCGTAGGCCAGCAGTTCGCGGCTGTCGCGGAGGGTAACAGGGGGGATTTGAAACATGGGCTGCGGACCCCAGAAAGCGCGGGCGACGACCACGCTTGATACCGCCGCCAGCACCACCGAGCCCAGAACGGCGGCGCTCCACGCTCCGATGACTTCTTCAATGACGAACAGAATTGCCGAGATAGGAGCGTTGAATGCGGCAGCCAGACCGGCGGCTGCGCCGACGGGTGCGAAGAGGCGCAGCCGCTCCCGCGAAAGATGCAGGCGACGGCCGATCAAGGAGGCCACTCCGGCGCCGATCTGCAGCGAGGGGTCTTCCGGCCCCAGTGAATGACCGGAGCCGATGGCGAGCGCCGAGGTGATGAACTTTCCGATCATCGTTCGGAAAGAGATGTAGCCGTTGTAAACGTAAAGCGCGGCCTTGGTCTGGTTGATGCCGCTGCCGCGGGCCTGGGGAAAGAAGTACTTGACCAGCAGGCCGACGATGAGCCCGACCAGCATTGGCGCAAAGAGCAGACGGTATTGGCCGGGGTGAGGGACGGAGCCGAGCAGCAGAACCTGCAGCCATTCGATGGAAATTCGAAAGCAGACGACGAGCAGACCGGACAGGCAGCCGATGAAAATGGAAAGCACCAGGAAGAGCCGGTCGCCGCGCGTGGGCGCGATGCGGTTGATCTCGGCGTCCGTCAGCTCGGCGAGGCCATGGGGAGATGCCGCGGTTGGAATAGCGACGCCGGCGACCGCAGCCGATATTGCCTCCGCTGCGACGCTTTGTGCCGTGCGTGCGGTGCTTTCACTCACTCTGTCTTGTCCGGGTTCTGGGCCAATAGTAAGAGTAGCGCGTCATCGCCGGTTGGCGCGCCGCATAACTTCGCGGTGAGAATCTCCGCCTGACTCGTCCAAGTAAGCAGGCTTTGCTCCAGAGGCGCATTACCTGCGAGTTGCGCCGGTTTCGTCGGCCCTATTTGCTCCCACTGTGTTCCAAGCGCGGCGAGCGCGGCGGCATCGTTCCCGGAGAGATTCGCGGAGGACAGCTGCGCGGCGCAATTCGCATATCGCTTGTGAGCGATATTTGCGCCGAGCAACACCCGTTCCGCATGCTGTTTGGGCGGCAGAGCATAGAAAGGAATTAACTGCAGCAGGCGCTGCATCTGAGTAATCTGCTGTTGCACGGGCCGCCTTTCCTCCGGAGTGCTGGCGGCCGGGTGCTGGCGCAGCTTTGCGTTGTAATGGTCAAGCGCGAGTGCGGCCCTTTTGTATTGGCCCATTGCGGTGGCGACTTGCGCCTCTCCCCATAAAGATTTCAGGACCTCTGAAGGGGTCGCCGCGGGGTGAAGTTCCACGCGTCGATATGCGGTCCATGCATCCGAAAGATCGTTTGCCTGCTGGAGCAGCCTGGCGACCTGAAATAACTCCGCGGGGTGGTCGAGGGAATTGCCTTCGGCGGTCAGGAGGTCTCCCTGGGCATCGATATTTTTTCCGAGGAGCAGCAAATATTTCGCCAGCTCCAGCCGGATCTGAAATCTCTGGGTGGCGCCCTGCCCGTACCAGAGGCCAGTCAGCGCATCGTGATAGTACTCGATCGCCTGGGCCGGGTCTTTGCGCTTTACAGCCAGGCGCGCCAGTTGCAGATTCAGAAATCCATCGCCGGGCCGGGCGTCGTGGAGGGTTGAAAAATAGACATAGGCTTCTTCGTTGCGATTGGCGGCGGCCAGGGCTTCGGCCAGCGCCAGTTCATAAGTGGGGTTGGCGGTCGAAAGCGCCAGCGCGGAACGGAAATCGTCTACCGCATGCTGCGGGTTCCCGGCAGCGAGTGCTTCCTCTCCGCGCGCAAACCATCGCTGTTCCAGCACCCTCCGATGCTCCCGAAAGGAACGAAAGAAAAAATAGGTGAGGACAGCGATGCAGATCGAAATTGCCAACAGGCTGACAAGCGCGAGGGAGTCCTGAAGAATAAGCCGGCGGCGCTGATTACGCTCAGCGGGACTCAGCGACTCGCTGCTTTTCGCGCTTCTCGATGTCAGTGTGGGGCTCATAGGGCTGAGTTATTTATATCGCTAAGTTGCAAGCGAATCGAAGGGTACAACTTGCGAGCCGGCCGTAAACGCCGTTGACGTTTTTCGCCGCGATGCGTCCATCCAGACGGACTATTTTTTTTGGATGCAGAGATGTTCGTTCACATGGTATGTCATGCGCGAGCAGAGTTGGTATCGTGCCGGCGCTACGGTGCGCGTAAAATAAGAAAGAAATGCAGATGATCGTTCCCTGTCCAGCAGACCGTGCGAAGCCCACCCAGGGCAAGCTGCGGCCGCGCGGCTATTGGAGCGGATTCAGTGTCTGCCTTTTTGTTGTGCTGCTGTCGGTGTTTACCTGGGTGGTTCATCGCAGGTTGACGCAGTATGAATCGATGCACCAGACCGGCGGCCATCACCTGACCGCAACCAAAGTCTGCCTGACGGAACGCCCCCAGATTTCAGCCCCTCAGATTCAGGCGGCGGATGGCGCATCAATGTTTCTTCTTGCGCTGGCGTTTGCCGGATCGCTGTTCCGGCTGAATGGTGCAGAGGCATTACCGATTCAACCCGGCCAGCCAGCACGCCGCGGCCGCACGCGATTTAAAGCCTGCGTGGTGCATTTCTTCTTCCTTCCTCCTCCTGCGATCTCGTCCACTATCCAGTAGTGCGTGCCATCGCGGGCTGTCCCGTTCCGTTTTTCTGAACATTCGGTCCCCTGTGGCGTGACATGGCAGGTTGTTCTAGCCACGCCTCTGCTCCGAGGCAGGAACGTCCATGAAAAATATGAAAATTGCATTGGCTTTGATCCTTGTCATCGCTGTGATCTGCGCTGTCTGGATTTGGCACGGTGGAGACGATCGAGGCGATTCATCCGCACAGCGCGCCTCTGAGAACCAGCCGCCGGATGTTGCCGTCGCCGTGGTTCGGCGTGAGCCGGCGGAGAGCTCCATTACAGTGCCGGGTGTCTTCCAGGCGTATCAAGACATACTCGTCCATGCCAAGGTTTCCGGATACGTAAAGAAGATTTACGTCGACATCGGCGACCGTGTGCACACCGGAGAAGTGCTCGCGGTTCTGGAGGTGCCGGAACTCAATGCACAGGTGCAGTCGGCGGCCGCGGGACTCGCCCGGGATCAGTCCGAATTGCAGCGCGCGAAAAATGATGAGGCACGCGCGCGCGCTGTGCATTCCTCTCTGCATTCGGAATACACGCGCCTGAAAAATGCAGCCGATGCCCAGGCAGGGCTGATCGCGCAGCAGGAACTCGACGACGCACAGGCGAAGGACTTGTCTTCCGAGGCTAACGTCGACGCGGCCAAGTCCGCCTACGCGGCCGCCGAGGGAAGACTCAGCCAGGATCGCGCGGACCTGGCCCGATATCAGGCGATGCAGTCCTATTCCCTGGTGCGCGCGCCGTTCAATGGCGTGGTGACGTACCGCTATGCCGATACCGGCGCTCTGATCGCAGCCGGCACGGACGAAACCAAGAGCGCGATGCCGATCGTGCGTCTGGCGCAGAGTGAAGTGTTGCGCCTGAGAATGCCGGTGCCGGAGTCCGACGCGGACTACATGAAGATTGGCGGCCCCGCCATTGTGCAGGTGCAGTCCACCGGCGAAATCATCCACACAAAAATTGTGCGCTTCACCCGTTCGCTCGACGGAAGCACGCGCACGATGTTGACAGAGGTGGACATTCCGAATCCGGACCTTCACCTTGACCCGGGGATGTATGCCAACACCACCTTTCCTTTAAAGAGCGATCGCCATGCGATGGTGGTGCCGATCGATGGAATTGTCGAAGGCGACCAGCCGTACGTGCTGGTTGTAAACGGACAAAACCGCATCGTGAAGCGGCCGGTGGTGCTTGGAATTCAGGGCGCGAATTTCTACGAGGTGGTCAGCGGCGTCAATATCGACGACCGTGTCATCGTGGGAAACCAGGCGGACTATCAGCCGGGAGAAACGGTGACTCCCAGCCCGGTGGACATGGACCTGACGAGCTTTAAGCAAACTGCGCGGCCGGCGCAAACTCCATTGCAGGCTTCACCGGCGAATCCGGCGGAGACCAATTCCGGGCGCCAGAATACAGGAGGACAGAAGTAGATGTCCTCATTTGCGATTCGCTATCCATTTTTTATTTTGATGGCCTGTCTGGGCATCGTGGTGATTGGAACCGTCAACCTGCTGAGCATGCCGGTCGATCTGTTTCCGCAGATTAAAATTCCTGTCGTTGTGGTCGCGACTTTTTACTCCGGCATGCCGCCGAAGCAGGTCGAGGCCGACATCACAGATACGTTTGAGCGTTTCTTCACGCTAGGGAGCGGCATCGATCACATCGAGTCCCGTTCGATGACGGGCGTGAGCCTGATTAAAGTTTATTTCCAGGCTGGTACCGATCCGAATGCGGATGTCAGCAATATTTCAAATCTGGCGATGGCCGACTTGCGCCGTCTGCCGCCGGGAACACTGCCGCCAGTTGTGCTGTCGTTCGATGCGTCGAACCTGCCGGTTTGTCTGATCACGGTTGAAGGCAAGGGGCTGAACCAGACGCAGCTCAAGGACTACGCGCAGTTTGAAATTCGTAACCAGGTGGCCAGCGTGAAGGGTGCATCGGTCCCGCAGCCCTACGGCGGAACCTACCGACAGGTAATGGTGTATGTCGATCCGATGAAGCTCGAAGCCAACGGCCTGAGCATCACCGACGTGTATAAGGCGGTGAACAATTCGAATCTGATACTGCCCGCAGGCGACGTGCGCATCGGACCGAAGGATTACAACATCTACGCGAACAGCCAGGTGATAAGGCCTTCCGACGCGAATTCGATTCCGCTGAAGACGCAGGGAAATTCCTCCGTGCTGGTCGGCGATGTGGGTCACGCGGAAGACGGCGGAGCGCTGCAGTACAACATCGTTCGCGTGAATGGCGAGCACTCCGTTTATCTGCCGATTTTCAAGCAGGGGGGCGGCAGCAATACGATCACAATTGTCAGCGGCGTTCGCAGGCGCGTTAAACACCTGCTGGACATTCCGCAGGCGTTGAAGGCTCGCGTGGTGTTCGACCAGTCTGTCTTTGTGAAGATGGCGGTCGATAACGTGATCCGCGAGGGCGGCATCGGCCTGTTGCTGACGGCCCTGATGATTCTGCTGTTCCTGGGGAACCTGCGCGCTACGGTCGCGGTGCTATTGTCGATTCCGCTTTCTGTGCTCGCAGGTTTCCTGCTGTTGAATGGCATGGGTGGAACGGTCAACACCATGGTGCTGGGCGGACTGGCGCTGGCGTTGTCGCGGCTGATCGACAACTCCGTGATCGTGCTGGAAAACATTTTTCGCCATATGGAGATGGGGGAGCCCGCCCATGTTGCTGCGGAGCAGGGCGGCAAGGAAGTCGATCTTGCTGTTCTTGCAGCAACCGTGGCTACGTCGATTGTGTTTCTGCCGGTGATTCTGCTGAGTGGTGTGAGCAAATATCTGTTCACCGCTTTGGCACTGGGCGTGGTGCTCTCGATGTTCGCGTCGTACATCGTGGCGATGACTGTGATCCCGCTGTTCTGCGCCAAGTTCATTACGCTCGAAGGGCATTCCTCGCAGCATGCGCCGTCTTCGGAGGAACGTGAAGCTTCGGAGCTGATGATTGCTGAGAGCGACCTCGAGCGGCGGCAGGAGCACAGGGAAAGATCTGCATTCCAGACGATCGTGGGTCGGTTCAATCATTCTTACCACCAATTGGAGAATCGCTATGAACGGGGGGTGGCGTATTGTTTGCGCCGACCGGGATTTGTAACCGTCATTGTTTCGTTATTCGTAATTCTGAGTCTCGCGCTGTACCCGCTGCTGAATCTGGCCTTCTTCCCGCGCACGGATCCCGGCCAGTTCGTCATCAACATCAAGGCTCCGCCCGGCACGCGGCTTGAGTTGACAGACCAGTATTGCGCCCGCATCGAAAACGTCGTCCGCCAGGTGGTCCCGCCTTCAGACCTGAACATGATCGTCTCCAACATCGGCGTCTATCCCGACCTGTCGGCGATCTACACGACCAACACGGCGATGGACAGCGCATTTATTCAGGTCAGCCTAAAGAGAGACCACAGAGTTGGCAGCTATGTGTACATGAACAGGGTGCGCCGGCGTCTTCGTCGAGAGGTGCCGCAAGTGCAGGCGTTTTTCCAAACCGGCGGCCTGGTGGATTCCGTGGTCAATCAGGGCAAGCCAGCACCCTTTGATGTCCGCATCAGTACGTCAAACCTCAAGGCCGGCTATGCGGTCGCGCAGCAGATCGCTTCGAAAGCCAGTGGGCTGCGCCGTGTCAGCGACGTGTTGATTCCCCAGGACATCAGCTATCCAGGACTGCAATTGAACGTGAATCGTCAGTCCGCGGCGATGCTCGGATTGACGGAACGAGATGTTGTCGATGGCGTAATTACAGCTCTGACTTCGAACGGGATGATCGCCCCAAGCTTCTGGGTCGACCCGAAATCCGGCAACAACTACATGCTGACCGTGCAGTACTACGAGAGCCAGATACAGAGTCTGCAGGATTTCAAGCAGATCCCTTTGCGCGCCGCCCATCCCGTCGAACCGGCCACGCACGGCTCGTCCGCGGGTGCAGATGGCGCCACCGGGCAGCAGGGCCGCATAGTGCCGCTCGAAGCAGTGGCGGATGTGAAGTACATCAACACGCCGACGGTGATCGACCACTATCAACTGCGGCGGGTTTTCGATGTCTACATCATGCCGAAAACCGAGGACCTGGGCCGGGTCGGGAAGCAGATTCAGCGGATCGTCAACAGCGTTCACCCGCCGCGTGGAACGCTGGTCACCGTAGGCGGCTCCATTACAGATATGTATGATTCCTTCCGCAGCTTTGCGATTGGACTGGTGCTTGCGGTGCTGCTGATCTACCTCGTCCTGATGGCGCAGTTTGCCTCCTTCTCCGATCCGTTCATCATTTTGCTGGCTGTTCCTCCCGGCATTGCAGGAGTTGTGCTGACCCTGTTGGTGACCGGTTCGTCGGTGAACATCATGTCGCTGATGGGCATGCTGATGATGACCGGCATGGCGGTCTCGAACAGCATCCTGATCGTTGAATTCGTCGGCAAGCAGTGGGCGGAAGGCAAGCCGCTGAAAGTGGCGTTGATCGAGGCCTGCCGCTTCCGGCTGCGCCCAATCATGATGACCACTCTGGCGACCGTGCTTGGAATCATTCCTATGTCGCTTGGCCTGGAGGCGGGCAGTGAACAATATGCGCCGCTGGCGAGGGCTCTTCTTGGCGGCGTACTCATCTCGGCAGTGGTCAGCGTGTTTCTTGTTCCTACGGTGTATTTCCTGATCCACCGCGGTGAGGAAGAAGAAAGAGTGAACAGTGCGAACCGGGAGGTGCGGGCATGATGCAGAGGCGGACTCTTGTGTTGCTGACGGCGTGTGCGGCTATTGGGCTGGCAACAGTATCTGGGCCCGTGAGGGCGCAGAAGCTTGCGAACGCTCCCTCCGCGGTGATGCTGGCCAGGAACATCCAGGCGCAGAGTGCAGAGGTCTCCGGGATTACGCCCGGAAGCCCTGCCGCGGGACCGATCGAAAATCCATCCGAGAAGTCGCTGCAGAAATCGAGCGAAACCGGCTTGATCGGCACGATTCCCGAGCAGTTGACGCTGCAGGAGGCGGAGCAGATCGCGATCCGCAACAATCCACGGATCCGCGTAGGGCAGCTGCTGGCGCGGGCGCAGCACCAGGTGTATCGGGAGACGCGCTCAGCTTATTTGCCCCAGCTCGAAGGGGGCGCCGTCGCTGCCGATGCAGACAGCGGCAGTCGTTTCACATTCGACGGGCTGCGGTCGGGGCGGCTGTTGACCCACGTCGGTGGAGGGCTGGATTTCCATCAGCTGCTCACGGACTTCGGCCGAACTTCAAACCTGATCGCGTCTTCGAAACTGCGCGAAAAGGCGCAGAATGCAAATGCGCTTGCGAGCCAGCTTGACGTGACGTTGATCGTCGATCAGGCTTTCTACGACGCGCTTGAGGCCGAAGCGCTGGTGAAGCTCGCGCAGCAGACCGTTGCCACGCGAACCACCACAAACCAGCAGATTACCGAGCTGACGAAAAACAAGCTGCGCTCCGACATCGATCTTTCTTTTTCCGAGCAGAATGTCGCCCAGGCCAGTCTGCTTCTTCTGGATGCGCAGACCGAATACAACGCCGCGATCAACGCGCTGACTTCCGTGCTGGGTTTTGATCACGCCATGCAGTTTCGACCCGTCGCCACCACCAAAGATCTGACGCTTCCGCCACCGGATCAGGACGTGCTGGTTCAGATGGCGCTGAAGCAGCGACCCGATTTATTGGCGCTCGACTACGAGCAGCAGGCGGACAAGAAGTACAGCCGCGCGCAATGGGAGCAGAAGCTGCCCACCTTGAGCGCGATGGGTGTTGTTGGCGGCACTCCCATACGTGACGACGCGTATTTCACCAGCAGCTGGTTTGGCTCTGTCGGCGCGAATGTGACGGTTCCAATTTTCAACGGATTTCTCTTCAGCTCCGAGGCTGAAGAGGCAAAGGACCGCGACCGCGCGGCCCAGGAAAACATGCGAGACCTGCGCGACCGCGTGGTCCGCGACGTTCGCGATGCGTGGATGCAGACCAACACGTCGTATCGGAGAATCGCCGTGACACAGAAGTTTCTCGATGCGGCGAACCTTGGACTGAACCTGGCGCAGGCGCGCTACAAGCTTGGCCTCAGCTCCATTGTCGAATTGAGCCAGGCCCAGCTGGCCCAGACGCAAGCTTCCATCCAGAACGTCAACGCGCGATTTGAGTATGAACTTTCGCTCGCCGCGTTGAATTACCAGCTGGGCAATTCTCGGTAGCCGGTCTCCATCAAACGCAGCACAGAACGCGCCCGCGAAGTTCGCAATCGCGGGCGCTGCAGGCGTCGTGGGAAACGTCCGAGACCTGAATTCATCTCCCATTCATCTTGTATTTCCAGAGCGTTCATCTCGCGCTGTGAGACTACTCGCAGTGCTGTCCGTATCTCCGCCTGAAATTTATGCCTCGGTTGGAAGTGCTCCGGCCGAATTGTGCCGGGCAGTCGAGAGAGAGCGGGATGGCACGCCTAGCGTCATAAAACCACAAGTGAGAGGCCGGATGAAACATAGATCGCATAAGCTGAAAGCCCTGATTCTTACGTCCTGCATGGCAGCAATGCCCCTGGGGGGAACGTATGTCTTCGCACAATCGGATGCAGGCACGACCGCGACAACAGCTCGCGGAAAACATGTGCGCAGAAAGGCGAGGACCTCGACCGTAGAGTCGCAGATACAGGAGATGCGCCAGCAATTCCAGCAGCAGCAGGAGGAGATCGACCAGCTGAAACAACAGCTGCAAAGCCGCGACCAACAGTTGCAGCAGGCACAGGATGCCGCCCAGCAGGCGCAGCAGACTGCCGCGCAGGCACAGTCGCAGGCAGCGCAAAGCACAACGCAAAACAGCGCGGCTTACACCAATTTGCAGCAGGCCGTGCAGAGCATTCAGACAGAGTCGGAACAGTCGAAGCAGACTGTCTCCATGGTGGAGCAGGACCAGAAGAAGCTGAAACACGCTGTCCTGCACCCGGACGAAATTTATTACAAGGGCATCACCATTTCGCCCAACGGGAGCTTCATCGAAGCGGCGACCGTGTATCGCAGCGCAGCCACTGGCGGTGGTATCAACACCCCGTTTACCGGCGTTCCGCTCGATAATTCCAATGCGGCGCAGTTGAGCGAATTTTTTGGTTCGGCCCGCCAATCCCGCATCGCACTTAAGGCAACGGGCAAGCTGGACAATATGACCCTGACCGGCTACTACGAGATGGACTGGCTCGGCACCGGCATCACATCCAACAATAATCAGAGCAACAGTTATGTTGTGCGCCAACGCCAACTTTGGGCGCGGGTGGGCCTGAACAGTGGCTTGAGCGTTACTGCCGGCCAGATGTGGTCTCTTGCCACTGAAACCGCGCAGAGCGAGAACGCCGGTACGGAAGTACTGCCGGGCACAATCGACCCGCAGTACACCGCCGGCTTCGTGTGGGAACGGCAATACGGCTTCCGCGTTACCAAGGAATTCGCTAATAAATTCACGCTGGGCGCTTCGGCGGAAAATGCTGAGACGCTGAACCCGGGCGGCAACGGTCTGCCGACCAATCTCCTGATCGGTTCTGCAGGAACCGCCGGCGGGCTCTATAACGTCAATAACAACTATTCGTTCAACCTGTCTCCGGACTTCGTCGCTAAGGCAACGTTTGATCCGGCAGGCTGGGGACACTATGAGGTCTTCGGAATTGCGCGCTTGTTCCGCGACCGCATCTACCCGACCACCGGCACTCCTTACAACGACACGACGCTGGGCGGCGGTATCGGCGGCGGCTTCCGCGTCCCGGTACTCCAGAAAAAAGTTACGATCGGCCTGAAGGGGCTATATGGGCAGGGGGTTGGCCGCTACGGCGACTCTCAAATCTCGGATGTCACACTTCGTCCTGACGCCACGATCGCTCCGCTGCACGGTTTTTCGGCACTCGCCACGCTCGAATACAATCCCACGAGCCGGCTGAATCTCTGGTCCAACTACGGTGGAGACTATATCGGACGCCGCTACTCCGGCAGCGAGGGCTATGGTTCGCCGCTGACCAACATGACAGGGTGCAGTGTTGAGCCGAAACCGGGCGGGTCGTTCAGTCCGAGTACTCCGGCCAATTGCGCTGGAAATAACAAGGACGTGCAGGAACTCAGCGTCGGTTATTGGTTCAACTTCTACGCCGGGTCGAAGGGCAAGCTTCGCCAGGGCATCCAGTACAGCCGATTCGAGCGCGATCTCTGGTCGGGTATTGGCGGCGGTGCAAAAGGTACCGACAATGGGTTCTGGACTTCCCTGCGGTATTACCTGCCGTAAACAAACAACGTAGCTGAAACAGAAGAGGCGTGGGGAATATCCCCACGCCTCTTCTGCTTTTGTAGCGATGTACTAACCGATCTTTGCCAGCTGTCTGGCGAAGAGAGGGTTGTTCGGGAATTCTTTCGTCAGAGATGAAAGCAACTCCCGCGCTTTCGCATTGTCCTTGTCCCTGAGCGCGGCAACGGCCAGCAGCAACTTAGCGAGTGGCGCCAGATAGTGGCCCTGCGTCGCAGTCAACTGCAGGTCCTGTTCTCCCAGTGCTCGATTCGTTTCTCCTCCAGCGAGCTGCAGAAGCCAGCGGACAGGCGCGGGCTTCAGGCCAAGAATGTAATTTTCCATTCCAACCGCCAGGTATGCGTCGTAGGTATGCGGAGCGACCTGCAGAAGTTTGTGGGCATATAGACTGCCCGACTTCGTGTACTCGAATCCGGTCATGTCTTTTCGCTCAATCAGCGATGCGTAATCCGCATGGAGCCCATAGGCGAGTGTCTTGGCAAACAATGCCGTGGCATCCTCGGGCTTCTTCGCCAAAATCGCATCCGCGAGCTGATTTGCCTTCTCCAGTTGGCTGTCGAACGCCGCTTTCACTTTTGGATCGGGTGTGTCTTTTTTGTGATGAAGATAACTGTTGTCGTTTGTAAAAAGCCCCACGTCCAGCACACCGGTGCGGTTGAACTCGGAAAACAGATAGCCTGCCGCGTCGGATACAGGACCCATCGGATCCTCTGGATGTTCCGCCATGAATCTGGCGAAGGTCGCGTGCGCTTGCTGAAACTGCAGGTTGTACATCTGGTGAAAACCGAGATCGAGCAATGGCGGGTGCTGCACTTCCTGAGTCTGTCCGATTGCCGGGAGAGAAAACGAGACGGCGAGAAGAAGAGCCATGGTGGGCGCGAATTTCTGTTTTATCGTTTTCATTGCGTCCTCAAGTTAGATGTACTCATTCGGTGGAGAGAGGTTTCAATTTTCCCACGGGGAACAGAACACCACTCCTGGCACCAGTATCCTTCATGGGCGCTGCAGGAACATGAAGGACCATGGGAGGACCTGCCAGAGTAATCAACGAACAACTGTTTGCCCGAACTCTTGCTGCTGGATATCATCGGGCCTATGGTGCGTGTTGGTCTCCCAGATAATATTTCACAGGATTTTTTGCGTGATTTTCCTACAAAAGATATCGAGATTGTCCGGCTGCCAGACCAGCTCGACTATGACGTCGAGGTGGAGGTGTGGATTCCGCCGATGTTCGGCTGGCTGGCCACGCCAATGTTCAAGCACCTGCGCGGGGTGAAACTGGTGCTGTGCCTGCTCGCCGGGGTGGACTGGATTCTGCCCTGGCTGCCGAAGGACATTGTGCTCTGCGACGGGCAGGGCATCCACAATATCCCTGTTGCCGAATGGATCGTCGGAGCCATTCTGGGCAGCATCAAGCGATTTCCGGAGTTTCGCGACCGCCAGCGTGAACAGTTCTGGGATGGCCAGGTGAAACGAGGAACTCCTTCGGCAGATGCGGAAAAGCAGCCGCATCTCTCCGGGAATGCGGGAGGCGATCAGCCGCTTCCGTATCGCATACTGGGGGATGAGTTGGCGACGAAGAAGATTTTGATCGTGGGCTATGGTGGCATCGGCGCTGAAGTGGAGCGCTTGATCCAAGCGTTCGACGTAGAGTTGCTGCGGGTGGCGCGAACGGCGAAAGAAGGCGTTTCCCCCATTGGCGATCTTGAGCAATTGCTGCCACAGGCCGACATTGTCGTGCTGCTCGTGCCCCTGACTGCGGAGACACGCGGCCTGATGAATGCGAAAACGCTGGCGCGAATGAAGCCGGGAGCGTTGCTAGTGAACGCAGCGCGTGGGCCGGTGGTCGATACGGATGCGTTGCTGGCGGAACTGCAGGCGGGGCGAATCCAGGCAGTGCTGGATGTGACTGAACCGGAGCCGTTGCCCAAGGGGCATCCCTTGTGGACCGCGCCCAACTGTTTTATCACCCCGCATGTCGCCGGTTCTGTATCCGGCTTCGCGGTTCGAGGATACAAATTCGCCGGAGAACAGCTTCGCCGCTACGTTGAGGGGAAGCCGCTCAAAAACCGCGTGAACAGTGCTGGTTATTAAGCAGATTGTGCAGCGCCAGACTAAAACTCGTCAAAGGCGATCTGCGTCTTCGGGACATTCAGCTCTTCGAGCATCTTCGTTGCCGCCTGGACCATAGCGGGCGGCCCGCAGAGGTAATATTCAACGGCTGCGGGGTTGGAATGGCTGGCGAGATGTTCGCGGTGTAAGACATCGTGAATGAACCCTGTATGCGACTGCCAGTCATCCCCGGGCTCGGGTTCTGAGAGCGCCAGGTGAAAAGTGAAGTTCGGGAACTTTTTTGCCAGCTCCTCAAAGTAGTCCCGATAAAAAACCTCCTGAAGCGATCGGGCGCCGTACCAGAAGCTGACGCGGCGCGACGTGTTCCGGGTTTCGAAGAGATGAGACAGATGCGCGCGCAGAGGCGCCATGCCTGCGCCGCCGCCGATATATACCATTTCCCTCTCAGTCGACTTAATGTGAAAATCGCCGAACGGTCCGATCGCGGTGACGGTGTCGCCGGGCCTGAGGCAGTGGATGTATGCGGAGCCGGCTCCGCCGGGGCAGTCCTGCCCGCGTGGCGGCGTCGCGATGCGAACGTTGAAACGAAGCTGGCCGTCTATATCGGGGTTGGTGGCCATCGAATAATTACGCCGCACAGGGACGCCGTTTTCGGCACGATGGTCGAAAACGCGCTGTCTCGTCCAGACATCGGTGAACGGCGCTCCTACAGAGATCTGCTTGAATGGAAGCTCGCCGTAGGCAGGGATATCCATCTGAATGTAGTCGCCGGGTTGATAGTTGAGGCGTGGTGAGCCGGGCTCCGTCTCGAGAACGAGTTCCTTGATAAAGGTGGCGACATTGTCGTTGCTGACGACGCGGAATTTGTACGTGGTGGCCGGCTGAGTGAGACCACAGCCGCCTGCGGAGGTGAGGTCGAGAAATATCTTTCCTTCGCGTTCGCGAACCTTGTAGGTTTTGAGAGCGACGCAAACCGGCAGGCGCTGCGGAGAACCGTCAGTGATATCGAAACGCCCGTTGTGCTTGGGACATTCGATGAGTTTTCCTTTTACGAATCCGCCGGCAAGATGGGCGTTGCCGTGGGTACAGATACCGTCGGTCGCATAGAGACCGCCGTCCGCCGTGCGGTAGACAGCATAGGTTTTTCGATCGTGATCGAAGCGGATCACGTCTTCTTTCTTGAGGAATGTGCCGACGCAGATTTCAATCCAGCCATTCACAGCCTGACCTTTGGCGGTGAAGATGTGTGCGGTTGGCGGCGCATCGGCGGGTATTGTCGGAGTGGGCAGCTTGCGTTTGACGTGGTACGCGGGCTCCTTGACCTGGCGAAGAACCGCGGGGATAATTTCGCGCCATGCCTCAAGCAGCCCGTTGTACGGCGTGGGCATATCGGGTTTGACCAGCTCGTGCAGCTTCGGCAGGTTGTGGTATGGCACCAGCGGAAACATGTGGTGCTCCACGTGATAGTTCATATTCCAGTAGAGATAGCGGTTTACGGGGTTCATGTAGACCGTGCGGCAATTGAGCCGGTGGTCGAGCACGTTTTCCGCCAGTCCGGCGTGCTGTGTGAAGCCGTACATCGGCATTAGCCATGCGCCGTATAGGCTCGGGAGACCTACAAACATCAGCGGAAGAATGCTGCGCGTGTAAATCGAGGCCGCGATGATGCTGACGTAGATCAGCAGATAAATGCGGGCCCGCAGAAAAACTTTTCCGTATTCCGATTCTGGAATGTAGGTCTTTTCCTCTGCGGTGATGCGTCCGGCGGAGTGCAGCAGAATATGCCAGAAGTAGGGGCGTATCGCCTGCAGGTTGAAATAGGCGGAGATCATCCGGAGAAGATTCGGCGGTCGCGGTGCGGCGATCTCCGGATCGCGTCCGACGATGATCGTGTCGCTGTGGTGGCGGGTGTGGCTCCATCTCCACGGGGTCGATTCCCGCATGACCATGAAAGAAGCAATTTCATAGAGCGTGTTGTTTAACCAGTCGGTTTTGAAGGCGGTACCATGACCGGATTCATGCCAGCGCGAATCGGAACTGGAGGCGTAAAGGACGCCGTAGACCATGAAAGGAAGAACGGCCCACGCGGTTCCCCACAGGAGAAACCCGCAGACACCTGAACCGATCAGCAGAGTGAACCAGAGGAGGGTGTCGCGGATAGCCGGGGCATCACTGCGCTCCAGCAGCTTGCGCATCTGGTCGCGGGGAACGGGCGATGTATACCAGGTCGCCTCGGCCAATCCTTTTTGAATGGCGAGCACGGTGTCCTTGCCCGTGAGGCTATAGTCATTGATTTGCGATTTGGCGGCGGTTGACATATGCGGATCGTGACCTGCTCGCAATTTTAATCTTCAGCGGTCAGCACCTGGGCGAGGTGGAGGGCACGCCGGCCGGAAAGTTGCTGGATCTGTTCGCGGCAGCTGAATCCGTTTGTGACGATCAATGTTTCACTCGCGCTGCGTTCGATAGCAGGCAGTAAAACCCTGTTCGCGAGCTGCATTGAAATTTCATATTTATCTTTCTCGAAGCCAAAGGGGCCTGCCATTCCGCAGCAGCCTGTGTCGGGGACATCCACGGTGGCTCCGGAAGCACGGAGCAGTTGGATTTCTTCAGTCATGAACGGTTTTTGATGGCAATGCCCATGCAGCAGAATGTGCTGCCCGGATCGGCTGGCGGGGGTATAGTGCTTCGCTTTTTTAACCAGGAATTCGCTCAGCAGATATGTCTGGCGCGCCAATTTCTCCGAGCGCGGATCGTTCGCGAGCAGGTTGCGCGCCTCGTCGCGAAAAATGCTCGCGCAGCTTGGTTCGAGCACGACGATGGGAGTTTCGGCGCGGAGCTGAGGCTCGAGCGCATCGAGCACGCGCAATAAATAGCGTTTCGCCCGGTCCAACATTCCGAAATCATAGAGCGGCCTTCCGCAACACAGATGGCCTTGCGGAACCTCGACGCGAAAGCCAGCCTCGTTCAGGACCTGGCGAGCGGCGTGCGCCGCCTCCGGATGGAAATAGTTGTTCCAGGTATCGGGCCACAGCAGAACAGGGGGGCGCGAGGGGTCCGGTTTAGGATTTTCGGAACGCAGGCTGCGCTGGAAGCTCCGCCGGGCGAAAGCGGGAATTGAGCGTTGCGGCGCGATGCCAATCACCGCTTTTACCACGTCGCGTACGAGCGGGAGCTGGCCAGGCAGGTTGGCCACGCGCGGCATAGCGGAGGCGAGATGCGCCCACTGGTCCATCATGCCGAACGCATAGGCATGCAGCGGGCGGCGGTGATGTTCAAAGTAGTGCGACAAGAATTCGGCCTTGTAGGTCGCCATGTCCACGTTGACCGGGCACTCATGTTTACACGCTTTGCAGGAGAGGCAGAGGTCCAGTGCATCCTTTGCGGCCTCGCTCTGCCAGCCTTCAGGCCGCAGTTCACCCTGCAACATTTCCCACAGCAGATGCGCGCGGCCGCGGGTTGAGTCCTTCTCTTCACGTGTCGCCATGTAGCTGGGGCACATGGTTCCGGACTCCTCTTTGCGGCAGAGCCCGACACCGACGCATCGCAGAGTCGCAGTCGAAAATGAACCGTCGTCATCCGGGAAGTGAAAATGCGTTTTGGGTTTGTTCGTCTGATATCCGGCGCCAAGGCGGAGATTGTCCTGTGGTTGATAGACGGCGATCGGATCGGCGAGCTTGCCTGGATTCATTCTGTTGGTCGGGTCCCAGATCGCCTTGAATTCGTTGAAGGCCTGGATAAGTTCCGGCCCGAACATTTTTGGCAGCAGGGCCGCGCGTGACTGGCCGTCTCCGTGTTCCCCGGAGACGGAGCCTCCATGCGCCAGCACGATATCCGTAGCTTCATCGATGAAGCTGCGATATTTGCGGATGCCCGCTTCGGTTTCCAGATCGAAGTTGTAACGCAGATGGATGCAGCCCTGCCCGAAGTGGCCATAAATAGGAGAGGTGTAGCTGTAGGGTTTCATCGCCGCGAACAGGTCGCGAAGATATCCGCCAAGCTGATCCACGGGAACGGCGGAGTCCTCCCACCCTTCCCAGCGGAGCGGCTGACCGGGAACGAAGGTAGTTGCGCCGAGCGAGGACTCGCGCACATGCCAGACGCGCGCAGCTTCCTGCTCGGAATAGACGCGCATCTGCGGAGGCGGCGAGAACTTCTTGCAGCCCTCCATCATGGCGTGGGCTTGCGCTATGGCTTCTTCGCGGCTTTCTCCGCCAAACTCCACCAGCAGATGACCGCGGCCGTCTGGCAGCAGTGCGATGTCATCTACGGCGAGATTTTTCTTTTGCATGAACTCGACGATCAGAGCGTCAAAACCTTCGAGGCCGATCGGTTTATATTCCAGCAGCGCCGGGACATGATCGGCAGCGACGAAAGCGTCAGAGAAGCCGAGGCCGACGAGTGCGCGGCAGGGCGGGCTATGCATGAGCCGCAGCGTCGCTTCGAGTACGGTGACGCAGGTACCCTCCGTACCGACCAGGGCGCGGGCGACATTGAAGCCGCTTTCCGGCAGCAGTTCGTCGAGATTGTAGCCGGAGACACGGCGCGGAATTTTTGGAAAACGCTGGCGGACCAGGGGTGCGTATCGGTCGCGCAAATTTTTCAAGCGCGCGTAGATTTCTCCACGTCGCCCGCCCGCCTGGATGATTTGCGCGAGTTCCTCTTCGCTTGTGGCGCCGACCTGAAGCACTGTGCCATCGTAGAGCAGCACGCGCATGGACTCGATATTGTCCACCGTCTTGCCGCCCATCAACGCGTGAACGCCGCAGGAGTTGTTGCCGATCATGCCGCCAAGCGTGCAGCGGTTGTGGGTCGCCGGGTCCGGGGCGAAGGTGAGATGGTGTTTCTCCGCAGCCTCGCGCACGCGATCGAGTACGATGCCCGGCTCGACACGTGCGCGTTTGGCTTCGAAGTCAATGTCCAGAATTCGATCCACATGCCTGGACAAATCGAGCACCACGGCCACATTGCAACACTGGCCGGCGAGGCTGGTGCCTCCTCCGCGGGCAAGAATGGGAGCGTCGTATTTTCGGCAGGCAGCGACGGCAGCTTCAACATCGGCGGTGTCGCGAGGGACTACGACTCCGATTGGCACCTGGCGATAGTGGGAGGCATCGGTAGCGTAGAGTGCGCGGGCTCCGGAATCGAAGTCAATTTCTCCGCGAACGGATTTGCGCAGTTCGGCTTCGAGCGCGTTCTGCGCCGTGAAAAGTTCGTGCGGGTGAAGAGGCTTCTGCTCCGTGAGTATAGGGAACGGCGACTCGCTCATCGTATTACTCATAACATGTGAGAGGCCCAAGTCAGGACCGATGATGTCTGTTCACAGCAGCGGTCAGTGCAGTGGGCCGCGATTGGTCCAGTCGTCGACGACAAGACCCATGTCTTTAAGCGCGGCGACGGTGACCGCCAAGTTCTTGTCAATCAGAGCGCTGTCCCGTGGCGCGCCCAGTTCCTTGCTGACCGCCACGACCCGTCCGTACGGCCATGCGCCGTCCGGAAGTGCAACCAACGCGCGCGGCAAGTCTCGCAAGCGGACGTTCAAAATATGCTTTCGCGCTGAGCTGAGCCGTGTCAGTCCGCCCCGGTCCACCGAACTGGAATTTTCATCGGCGAAGTAAATGCGTATCTGGATCATGTTCGACTCAACGGTAAGGAACGGATTCTGCCATTGAGATTCCTGATCGATGGAGAGATAGGTGCTTTTCGAGGGCGGCGAAATCCCGGCCAGCTCCTCGCGAGCGGACTGTTTCGAGGCATTCCAGGAAGCGGGGTGCGCGGACAGATTGAACGAGTCGCCATGACCTTTGCATCCGCCGATACTGAGGAGAAAAACGAAGGTGAGCGCAGCCACGAATCGGAGAGACAGAGCCTGCATCGATTTCAGAATACCAGCGGAGCTGGTGTTATTGCGGAGCTATGTACTGGTGACTGGCGGCCTGCTCCAATAAACTGATCGCATGGCACTGAAATTCACCACTTCGTACATTGAGGATTCGTTGGCGCTGCTCGGCTATTACAAGAAACTTGCGGAGCGCGCGATGGAGCAGGTTGCGGACGATCAACTTTTCGCCACACTCGACGACGAAGGAAATTCCATTGCCATCGTGGTGAAGCACATGGCCGGCAATATGCGTTCCCGCTGGACGGACTTCCTGACGACGGACGGGGAGAAGCCAGATCGCAATCGCGACAGCGAGTTTGAAGAGCCGCCCGCAACACGCAAGGCGCTGATGGAGGTATGGGAGCGTGGCTGGAGATGTTTCTTCGACGCGCTGGAAGCACTTACAGACGCGGATCTTTCGCGGAGCGTGGCGATTCGCGGCGAAGCGCACTCAGTCATGCAGGCCATCAACCGCCAGGTGGCGCATTACCCGCATCACGTGGGGCAGATTGTATTGCTGGCGAAACATTTCGCCGGGGATCGGTGGCAGTCGCTGAGTGTGCCCCGAGGCCGGTCTGCAGAATTCAACAAGAAGGTCGGGTCGGGAGAACTGAGCCAGAGATAAGGCCCAGGCTGGAGTCAGCGCCCCATCCACACCGGCGGGCGTTTCGCGAGAAATGCCCTCGTTCCCTCTGACTTGTCTTCGGTGCCGCAGGTGAGACCAAATAGAGCGGCTTCGAGAAA
Source organism: uncultured Acidobacteriota bacterium (assembly GCA_963744615.1). Lineage (GTDB taxonomy): Bacteria > Acidobacteriota > Terriglobia > Terriglobales > Acidobacteriaceae > JAKAAZ01. The sequence continues at coordinate 510,830 of CAVUUE010000001.1, read as the reverse complement.
TAGCGCCTCCTGCAGCGGAAGATCATACCCGCGATCGACGGCTTCAAGGCTATAGCGAACCGCGAGGGGCGCCATGCCCGCGATGGTGCGCGCGATGGCTTCTCCGCGCGGCAACAACTGATCGGGCGCGACTACTTCGTTCACCAGGCCAACCCGCAGTGCGTCCGCGGCGGAGATCATCTCAGCGGTCAGAATCATCTGCAGGGCGACACCCTTGCCGACCAATCGCGCCAGCCGCTGGGTTCCTCCGTAGCCGGGGATCAGGCCCAGCTTCACTTCGGGCTGGCCCAGCTTGGCAGTTTCGCTGGCGATTCGCAGCGTACAGGCAAGCGCCAGTTCACATCCGCCGCCGAGAGCGAACCCGTTAATGCAGGCAATCACGGGCTTACCGCAGGTTTCGATCGCGCGAAACATCGCTTGTCCACGCAAGGCGAGATTCCGGCCGTTGATTCCATCGGCCTGTGCAAGTTCCTGGATGTCTGCCCCGGCCGCGAAGGCTTTCTCGCCCGCGCCTGTCAGAAGCGCTGCGCGGATCGATGAGTCATCGCGGACGACCTGGATTGCCGTGTGCAATTCCTCGAGCGTGGCAGCGTTCAGCGCGTTCAGCACTTTCGGTCGATTCAATGTCGTAAAGGCGATGCCATCGCGGACTTCGAACAGAATATTTTCGAACATAACTGTGGACCCTCAGTGGCTTGCAAACTGGTGAGTCTATCAATTGTGATGAGCTAACGGCAAAGCCGACGATCGTGTCGCTGTACGAATCGCGTTGTACCATCGGAATATGATCAAGGGACTCACGGTGATTCGGGCCGCACGCACGGCCGCCGAATTCGCTACGCTGGAGAGCTTTTTCGCGGCCCTCGGCTTCGAACCGGGAATTGGCTGGGCCGACGACAACAGCCGCGGCGCACCCTTTCTGGCTCCGCTGGGGAGCATCGAATTCGTGATCGGGAAAATGCCAGCGGTGCCGGAGATTTTGATCGAAGTCAGCGGGTTGGACGCGGTGCACACGGTGGCGGAAGGCTGGGCCGCCAGAAGTAATGCCGTCGAGCGGCTTTCGCAAATCGAAGCGACACATTGGAACTCGCGTGTGTTCACTGCCGAGCCAGTCCCAGGGATCGTTGTTGGATTCTGGGAATCAGACAATCCGCATCATGGAAGGCCGCTGGCCGTCGAAGGAGACCTGAGCGCCGAGGGGATGAAGTTCGGCATCGTGGTCGCGCGCTGGAATGCGGTGATTACCGAGCGCCTGCTGCAGGGGGCGCTCGATGCCCTGCTGCGCAGCGGAGCGAAGCGAGATGCGATAACAATTGTTCGTGTTCCGGGTGCGTGGGAGATTCCGGCGGCCGCCCGTATGCTCGCCAGTGCCGGGCAAGTGGACGCAATTGTGACGCTCGGCGTTTTGTTGCGCGGCGAGACTGCGCATTACGAAGCGATTTATAACGAGGTGTCGCGCGGCATCGGACAGTCGCAACAGGAGACCGGCATTCCACATTCCTTTGGCGTATTAACGTGCGAGACTCTGGCGCAGGCGCTGGACCGCGCCGGCCTGAAGATGGGCAATAAAGGCTTCGAGGCTGCCCTGGCGTCGATCGAAATGGTGTCGGTGAAAAGGAAAATCGCAACTTCAACAGTTACAGATCTCAGCGCGAGCATTTAAATGGTGGGAAAGCGCCGCAAATCCCGTGAGCTCGCGATGCAGATGCTGTTCCAGTCCGACCTGGGGCGTCAGAATGCGGAAGAGGTGCAGCGAACTTTCTGGGGCGCGCGGGAAAAAATCGACGCAGGCACGCAGGGCTTTGCCGAGGATTTATTCCGAGTCGCGAATGCGCGACAGGAGGAGATCGACGGCTATATCGAAAAGGCCAGCCAGCACTGGCGGCTCGAACGGATGGCAGCGGTGGATCGCAACCTGCTGCGCGCCGCAATCGCGGAGATGCTGGGTTACCCTGCGACACCACTGCCGGTCGTCATCAATGAGGCACTCGAAATTGCGCGGCTCTATTGCGCGCCGGAATCGGTGAATTTTTTGAATGGGATTCTGGATGCGGTCGCCCGCGCCCTGCCGCGCACCGCCAAGCAGCTTGCGCCACGTGCTGTGAAAGAGCCGCAGAACTAACGCGACTTAGCGTGGGCTGATTCGTACCATTCAACCGGGCCGAACCGATGAACCGGGCCGCGATCCTTCACAGGCGGCCCTGCCCTCTTTTAATCTTTCTGCGCCGATGCCGTAGTTTGTCCCTGCGTTGGACGAGGCCTGGAGGCTAGAAACAACGCTGGCACGGGCTTGCCTTGTGTACAGTTCAGGAACGGATTCGCCGCCGAACTCGTTGTCGTCCCGCAGGTCAGGCCGGGATTGATGTTTTGTGTGTCTACAAGCGAGTTGATGTTGCTGGTGCTGATGAAATGGACCAGGTCATCTCCGACAGTCGATACATAGAAGGTGTTGCCGTCGGGGCTGAAGGTGCCTCCGATCGGAGCGCCCGCGTTTCCGGTAAGCGCGACCGGGACCACCTTACCCGCGGTGGCTTGCCCGGCCGGACACGGTGTCTGGCCCGCGGTGCATGGAATTTGATACGCAGGCAGCGAGCCGCCGCCCGTTCCATTTGCCGGAGTGAAGGTCACGAAGGCCAATTGGGAATTCGGTGAAACGAGCACCTGGTCGACGGGATTGGCGTTCGGATCGTTGAAATTGTATTGGTTTGTCGTGCTGGTGAAGGTCAGCGGGCCGTTCACAGGGCATGCACCGGATGGGATCGCCGGTTGTATGTCATTGAGCTGTCCGGCCGCGTTGGCTCCGATCACGTGAAAGCCGTCCGTTGTGGACGCGAGCTGCTGGGTGGCCGCAGCCACTGTGTCGGCAAGCGGGTAATAGGCCGTCGGATTCAACGCAGAATTTGGATTGATACCGATCGGTGGCGGACCCGGCTGTTGAGCGCCGGAGTTGTTGGGGCCAACGGCGCAATAGCCGAAGGCCTTCGTCGCCTGGCCGCCGGCAAAAGCCGAAACTCCCGGAATGGTAACCGCTACGCCGGTTGAGCCGGGAACCGGGCAGTTACCCGTCTGTCCGTTGTCCGTGCATGTGTGCCAGCCGGTGAATTTCGAATAGGTGTAGAGTGTGCCGTTCCCCACGATATAAAGAGTCTGGGCGTCCTGCGTAAAGGCCGCCGAGTAGGGCGGATTCACCTCAACCGAGGGATCGAGCGGCTCGTTGTTTACATCGCACGCGACCGCAGGCCCGGGCGCACCAAACGATAGTGCCGCCGCCGTCGCCTTGCCCAGGGCCGGCGTATACAGATAGAAAAGCTGGCGACATGGATCGTGAACCGCCACCAGGGTGTCATCGGGAGAAACCGCAAGCACGGTGCCGGGTACGCCTGGAGCTTCCACCTTCAGCGATGCCCCTCCAGTTGCGGAGATGGAGACGATCATGTTCTCGTGGGCGCTTCCGAAGAACAAATAGTTGCCGGCCTCATCCATGACCATGGAGTTTGGCTGATAGGGCAAACGTGTCGGCGTGCCGACCGTCCCGCTTTGAAAATCCACGGGCACGAAATTATAGGACTGGGGGCTGGACATGTAGAGGATGTTCAAGCTGGGACCGGGCGTGTGCACCTCAACAGGATTGCTCGTGATGGGCTGTCCTGTGCTGAGATTGCCGATCTGATCCTGCGGCGCGGGATTGCAAAGTCCCGGCAAACACTGCGCGGTGATCGCGGCGTCGCTTGGAAATACAGGAGCGACGGCACCCGACTGGCTGACCGGAATATTGATGGGATCGTTCGATGTGTAGGTGAGCGAGAGGCCGGTGATTATGTTGTTTTGTGTGTCGCGCACAGTCGCCGTCAGCGGCTGGATATTGTTCGCGTTGACGGTGACGCTCGTCTGGTCTGTATTGCCGACCCTCAATTGGATGCTCGCAGGCGGGCAGGTGAAGAAATATCCTGCGGTGCTGGTCGCCTGGCCAACAGTGGCGGAAACGACGGTCGAACCGGGCTGGTTCGCGGTTGCCACTCCGTTCTGATCGATGGTTACAATGCTGGAATTCTGGGGAGAATATATGAGGTGGCCCGCGCTGGCGGTGATGTCAGTCTGCCCGCTGAAGACCTTGGCGGTCAGCGCCGATGTGTGGTTCTGTGAGACGCAGCCCGGCGAATTACCGAGGTTTGCCAGCACCACGCTAGTGACCGGCGGATGCACGTAAACTGCCACCGGGTTGCTGGTGGCGTTGCCCCCACTGGCGGTGACATACGCAACGCCTCCTCCAGCCTGATAAATGGGGCTGCCGGGCTGGGGTGGAATGCAAGTCGTGAAATCGGGGATGCCATTGCCGGAATTGCGGTTCCACGAACCGCCGCAGACTACACCCGAAGGCGAGATGTCCGCCAGGTAAACATTGCCCGACACAGGCTTGGTGACGGCATACCTAAAGCTGGTCAGAGAGACCGTCGCTCCCTTGCAGTTGGTCGCCGTCGGCCTGCTGACCGAATAGGTCTGCCCGAAGCCAAGGGAGACGCCGTAGGTCGCGGGCTCCAGATCGATCTTGGCTACAGCGTTCACCTGAGGACCGCTCTGAAACCCGCTGCAGTAATTCGCGCCATTATTATTGGATATCAGGGAGCAGCCGGTGACGGAAAAACCGACGGGTAGGGAGAGAGCACAGACAACAACAAGAAATACGAACCGACGCATTGAACCTCCCCGCCGCCGCTTGGCGCGAGCTGGCGGTTCCTCGCAAAACATTTACTTCTTCTCGACCGGAGTCAGATGAATTCATTCTAGGACTCTGCTGCGGCTTCGGCAAACGGGCGCGGCAAGGCGTGGAAGAAACCCAGCCGGCGGCAGTGGCAAGACGCTGGCGCTGCCGTTTAATTCCCGGTAGCCGTGCCGGGAGCCAGTTGAGTCGAAGGCATATATTCCTCAAACCATTTCACGGCGCGCTCCAGTACGTCCCGCATATCCTTGGGATCCGAAAACCCATGACCCTCGTTCGGGTAAACGACCAGTTGCACCGGCACATGCATTGTGCGTAGTGCGTGCCACATTTCGAACGATTGCGGAGCTGGGCATTCGCCGTCCCTGTCGCCGACGACAATCAGGGTGGGAGTTTTGGCATTCTTAATGAAGTTGATCGCGGAGCTTTTCGCATACACTGCGGGGTCGTCGTAAACGCTGGCGCCGAAGTAGGGGATCATCCACTGGTCGATTGAGTTTTCGCCGTAGTAGCTTTTCCAGTCCGAGATGCCGGCCCCAGCGACCGCGGCGCGGAAACGGTGCGTCTGGGTGATCGCGAACATAGTCATAAAGCCGCCATAACTCCAACCCGTGATGCCGACGCGATTGCTATCGACGGGGAATCTTTTCGTCACGACATCGACGCCGGCGAGCAAATCGCGCAGATCCCCATAGCCAAAATCCTTCCGGTTGGCCGCAGTGAACGCCTCTCCCTCGCCAAAACTACCACGCGGATTCGGCATCAACACAAAATAGTCGAGCGTTGAAAATGCGATGGGGTTGTACTCGTCAGAGGGCCAACGCGGAAGGATCTGATTCGCCGGACCGCCGTGTACCCAGAGAATGAGCGGGTACTTTTTCTGAGGATCGTAATTTTTCGGATAAATCAGCCAACCCTGTGTGCGGAAGCCTTCATTATTCCAGGTCAAGCTTTCGCTCTTGCCCCAATCGGGCTTGAGCGAACTGTTCAGATTTGTGATCTGCGTAAGATGCCGGAGCGGACCCGCCCAGACTTCCGGTGGTTGGCTGAAGCTGGATTGGATCAGCGCGGCAATCTCTTCTCCGCTGGCCAGCTTGTTTGAAAACGACAGACTCAACTGGCGGACGCCATCGCCGATGGTTGCAGGAAATGTCACTCGCGACGATTTGTCTTCGAGGCCGGTGGCCGGATTGATGATGCTGAAGCGAGACTCGCCGTCGACGACTTCTGTAAATCCCAAATGCCGGTCGTCGAACCAGTGCGGCCAGGTGACGCTGGCTTTTCGCCCGACCGTCAGGTCCTTCGGCTCGCCGCCTGTCGCGGAGATCAGGTAGAGGTCTCCACCTGTTTCACCCGCATCGCTCATCAGGCCGCCGACATAGGCGATCTTTTTGCCGTCAGGCGACCAGCGGGGCACGGCGATCTGTAATTTCGGATGCAGGATGGAGCGCGGCGTCCCGTTGAACACTGCCTGGGTATAGAGCTGCGCCACCCACCAGTTATCTTCTCCGGGCGGAGCGGCGGCGGTGTACGCGACACGGTTGGAGTCCGGCGACCAGGCAAATTCATAGACATGCAAAGTCGCGGGAGTAACCTGTGCCAGTTGCGGGATGACAGCATTTCTCGCGGCCGAAACATCGATGACGGCCACGCGTTGAATTTCCGCAATATTGTGCGCATTGATAACGCCCACCAGCGGTTTGATCGCACGCAGCGCTCCCGGCGAGCGAGTCGCATCTTCAACGAAGAGGAAGCCGAGGTGCTTGCCGTTCGGCGACCAGGCGAGGTCATGCACGAATCCTTTCAGCGCAGTCAGCTCGCGCGGTGTTCCAGGCATGCCGGGCCTGTCGGCGCCCACGCTGGCCAAAAACACTTGCGACTGTCCGGGCGTGGCGCAGTCGGAAACAAACGCAATCTGTCTGCTGTCGGGCGACCAGGACACGCCGCCCTGGCTGCATGTGCGTGCCGCCTGCCCACTAATGCCAGGCATGGAAAGGAGCTGTGTCGTAGCCGCCGAATCGCCGAGTCGCCGCAGGTAGATTCGACTGCCGGTGTTTGCTGCGGGTGCAACCAGCGCCACGATGCGGCCGTCCGGGGAAATCGCGGTCTGATGCGGAGAGCGAGTGCGCCCCAGTTGATCGACGAGGCTGGCAATCACCTGGTTCTGGGTCTGGCTGGTGCTGCCGATCTGCGCCCGCACAGGGACGGTCGCAACCATCGGGATTAGCGCCAGGGTAAACGTCAGAAAGCTGGAAGTGAATCGAGGAAGAGAGAGGAATGGGAGGGTTCGGAAGGCTGACTTCATCGTGGCGGATGCTATCACATTTACGTGCCGCCAGAAGTCCTGGCTCTCACCAGCATGTCATTGTTGCCGATTGATATACCGTCGCTTGCGCAAATGTCTGACCGCCTCAACGCGTTCCACATTTGAGGCATCACACTTTTCATGGATATCATAATTTCTGAGCCTGTTTTGGCGTTCTTCGCAAGCCTTGCGACAGGGTCAGTTGATGTTGCCTTGGGCGAGCCACTCAGGAGAGGGATTTTGAGAAGTATTTGCAACGAACGTATCGCGGGCCTATGGTAACGCAACACGAAGACCTGAGCGGACTGCGCAGGCCGATCAAATACCGTCCGGATATCGATGGCCTGCGTGCCATCGCGATCATTGCTGTGGTGGCTTATCACGCGGGACTCGGCGCGCGCGGAGGATTTGTCGGCGTCGACGTCTTCTTTGTCATTTCCGGCTACCTGATTGGTTTGCTGGTCTACAAGGAGATTCGCGGGCATAGCTTCAGCCTCTCCCGGTTCTACGCGCGCCGTGTCAGACGCATCCTTCCGGCGTTGTTTGGTGTTTTGATCTTCTGCTATGTGGCGGCCCTCCTTCTACTCTCACCGCTGGAGATGAAGACGTTTGCCGAGAGTGCGCTGGCCACAATTGCCTCAAGCGGGAACATTTTTTTCTGGCGCACCTCCGGAGGCTATTTTTCACAAAATGCCGAGCTGAGTCCGCTGCTGATGACGTGGACGCTTGGAGTCGAGGAGCAGTTCTACATTTTCCTTCCGCTGCTGCTGTTGCTGCTGCGCAAAGCGCCGGGAAGGACTCAATTTTTCTGGATTGGCGGACTGGCGGCGGTGTCCTTTGCGGCGTCGGTGTGGACTACGGGGCATCTTCCCGGGGTGGCGTTCTACCTGCTCCCCGCGCGCGCCTGGGAGCTGGGTGCGGGTGTGCTGCTGGCAATGTTCGAGGCGAATCGTACAAGTACCGGCAGTTGGCTGCCCCAGAGGGTGATGCACGGCCTCAGCATCCTGGGCATCGTGCTCATCGGCATTGCGGTTGTCATCTTCGATCACGCCACTCCGTTTCCAGGCTATGCCGCCCTGCTGCCGGTACTCGGCGCGTTGCTGATCATTGCGGCGCGGCAAGGCGTGGTGAACCAGTTGCTTTCCGCAAGGCCGATCGTCTTTGTGGGCCTGGTCTCCTACTCGTGGTACTTATGGCACTGGCCGATGCTGAGCTTCGCGCGCATCATCTCCGACACCGGAACCATTTCGAAACTCGCAGGGGCTGGAATCGCACTAGTGTCGTTTGGATTCGCAGTGCTTTCCTATAAATTCATCGAGTATCCATTCCGCAAATCCGCTACGCCGAACCGATTGCTGTTTCTGCGCTATGCGGCAGCGGCTGTGCTCATGATGCTGCTGCCCATCGGGGTTTATGCCACACAGGGGCTGCCGCAGCGGAACCGCGCTGTGCAGGAGATGGAGGCGGGCCCAATCCATCATTTTTCTTCCGATAGCTGCCTGGTGTCGCAAGCGGCCTTGCATCCCGTGCTGAAAGCCCCGTGTGTTCCACCCAGCCCGGGACCGGCGGTGGCGCTGATTGGGGACAGCCATGCCGGAGCAGTTGCGGGCAAGCTGCGAGCCATTGCCCAGCGTTCCGGCTATCGTTTGGTGGAGCTGGATAAAGATGATTGTCCTCCGCTGGAAGGCGTGACTCGTTTCATACCCTATATGCCCGGGTTTCGACACAAGTGCACGCAGTTCGACCGGGAGCAACTGAATTATGTCCTGCGTGATCCGAACATTCAGGTAGTAGTAGTCGCGGGGTTCTGGTCTAAACCTTTTAGACACCAGAAGCGAGGCGAACGCTACGTGGCTGACGGCCAGAACGGGCGAGCGGTGTCCGAGGCGCAGAGCGTGACACTGTTTCAGCAAGGGCTGGACAGGCTGGTGCGGAGGCTGCAGCAGGCGGGCAAGAGCGTTTACCTGGTACAGGACAATCCGCTCTTCAACTTCGATCCACTACAGCACATGCGGACCGAGCTGATCCGTCCACGGCGCGCGCTGGCCGGCTTCCTTTTCCATTCCAAGCCCCGATATCCTCAGGGCGTCGCTCCTGACCCCACTTTGCCCGCGGACGAGAAGGCCCGCACAGTTGTTCAACAGGTGGCTGCGGCCCATCCCGGGGTACATATCCTGGACCTGCATAATGCGCTCTGCACACACGGCGGCTGCAAATTTGCTGAAAACGATCAGACGCTTTATACGGATTCAGGGCACCTGGATGCTCTCGGTGCGCAGATCGCGCTCGCCGGTTTCCATCTACCTGAGAACCATAAGTAGTCTGCACAACTGGTCGCTCGATCGCTTGCGAGGTTACCCGCCGGACGGAATCGTGATCGATCCGGAGTTGCAATCCCGAACGGCCTGGCAGGCGATCGGTTGCAATGTTTTGCTGAGGCAGAATTCGACGCCCGCCAGGTAGCGATTATGGCAGCTGATGGCGATGCCGTCGCTGCTCATGCCCGGGTTTCCATCCACGAAGAGCTGCTTGATCTCCGCCGCGCTCTGGCGGCTCGGCCGCTCAGGACGGACAAGCTCAGATGGAATTTTTACGGATCGATACGCCTGGCGAACGGTGGCGAAGTACTGCGGGGCAGTGAGACCGGTACAGGTCCCGTGGGTCCTCCATTCATGCGCGATCAGCCGCAGGTCAGGCATGATGTCGAGCATGGTGGAAGGCCTGGCAAGCCCCGGAGCATCCGAACACTGCGATGGCCATTGGCCGTTATGGAACTGCGGCCACAGTCCGTGAACAACGAATCCGGGATGGGAGCCGTCGCACTCCGGACTGTTGCGGTGGTTGTGGCAGTACTCCGGCGCCCAGGATAGCGTGAGCAGGTAATAGTCGAAGTGGCCCGTCGGAGTGGGGGTGATCGCGCCGGAACCGTTTGCAGCGCGGGCGTTTGCCATGCGAGCGTCGGCGGATTTTGTCGCTGGCCGGCTTGGTGTGCCGGCATTTTGGCAACCGATAAGCAGGCACACACTGAACGCGCACAACATTCCCCGAAGCGGCAACTGAAATTTCATTCTTATATCCTGCGCTCATTTCTTTGAAGCGGCTTCTCGCAGCCGACGAACTCAACTTCCCTACGCTACACTGAACTGTCGATAAATGTTTGGCCAACCAGGCTGAACGAAAATTCCCAACTGTAGTGAAGGAGCAGGTTTTCTATGGCGATTCCCGCCACACAGATGCGTCCTGGTATGGTCATCAAGCACAATGGCGAACTGCACTCCGTCTTCAAGGTGGAGCATCGCACCCCCGGCAACCTGCGCGCCTTTATCCAAGCGAAGCTGCGCAACCTGCGCACCGGAGCGATGTACGAACATCGTTTTCGCTCCCCCGATCCCATAGAGCGAGTCCACGTGGACGAAGTTGCCATGGAGTTTCTCTACGCCGACGGCGACGAGTACGTCTTTATGAACATGGAGAATTACGAGCAGACCCACTTGAACGGCGCCACGCTGGGCGATGCGGTCGAATATCTCATCTCCAACTTACCTTTGAAGGTCTCTTTTTTCGACGGCGTTGCTGTCGGCGTCGACCTGCCGGGGATTGTTGAGTTGACCGTGGTCGAAACGGAGCCGGGGCTCAAATCAGCAACCGCGTCCTCCGTGACCAAGCCGGCGAAGATGGAAACCGGTCTTGTCGTGCAGGTGCCCGCGTTCATCAACCAGGGAGACAAAATTCGCGTCGACACCGCTGAAGGCGCCTACCTGTCCCGCGCTTAACGCTATCGTGATGGTTTGCCGCTACATTGTGAAAGGCCGTGTGCAGGGTGTCGGTTTCCGCTGGTTCGTGCAGCGCGAGGCGGCACAGCTTGGCCTGCTCGGCTGGGTGCGCAACACTGCCGAGGGCGATGTCGAAGTGATGGCGGCGGGCGATGAAGATCGTCTGCGAAAGTTGCACGACTGCCTGCAACGCGGATCGCGCGGCTCGCGTGTGGATAGAGTGGAACAGACTGAGCGGCCCGCATCAGAGGCCGAAAACCTGCAAGCATTTGAGATCGAAGGAGCCTGGTAAAGCGAATGTCGCAACAAACAATTAATTGTGAACCGCTCAAAAAGCTGATCCGCACCGTCCCCGACTTCCCCAAACCCGGCATTCTCTTCTACGACATCACCACGCTGCTGAAGGACCGGGGCGGCTTTGCCATGCTCATCGATGCGTTGGCAGCGCACTATTTCGAAAAAGAGATCGACCTTGTACTGGCCATTGAAGCCAGGGGATTCATTTTCGGCCCGGCGCTTGCGTATCGACTGAACGCAGGCTTTGTTCCGGTGCGCAAGCCAAAAAAACTGCCCGCGAAAACTGCGCGCGTGACCTACGATCTGGAATATGGCACCGACGCGCTTGAAATTCATCTCGACGCGATCGAGTCTGGCCAGCGCGTCGTGATTGTCGATGACCTGCTCGCCACCGGCGGAACCATGGAAGCGACGGTTAAGCTGGTTCGTCAACTTGGCGGTGAAATCGCTGGCCTGGCTTTCGCCGTGGAGTTGGACTTCCTGAAAGGTCGCGAACGCTTCGAAGGTCTCGACGTGTTCAGCCTGCTCCACTACAACGAATAAAAAGTTTCCGCTCCAAAAACAAATCGCATCTATCCCTGTGCAGTGTTGCTGACGCGTCCATCGTCAAGCATAGTAATGCTGCCGGGGAAAGCGCATGCTGTTGATCCTGCCTTTACTGAGCTTTTACGCCTGGTTCAGATTTTTCCGGTTCGAGTTCCCTGGGGTGCGCGAGCGCCTGCTGATTGCCGCAGTGTGGTGGACGTTATGCGCCATCGTCATCACTGAACTGCTCAGCGCGTTTGGAAGGCTTGGCAGAGACATCGGTCGCGATTGCGTGGCTGTTTATTTCCATCTGCATCTTTGCCGCCGATCTTCTCGTCCGTTATCGCGGTATCGGTGTCATGGCTGCTCGCAATCGAACATCAACTCTCCAGAAAGTAGATTGGGTTCTGCTCGGCAGCTCTGTCGCAATTCTTTGTCTGACTGGCATCACTGCGCTGATCGCGCCTCCGAATGGTTGGGACGTTACCCTCCAGCACATGCCGCGAGTTATGGAGTGGCTGGCGCAGGGATCGGTCGGATTGTTTCCAACCAACTACTATGTGCAGGACTTCGCTCCTCCGCTGGCCGAGTGGATGATGCTGCACACTGTTCTGCTCAACGGCTCAGACCGCTTCGTCAATCTAGTCCAGTGGTTCGCGTCGCTAGGAAGTGCACTGGCAGTCAGCCTGATCGCGGAAGAATTTGGATGCGCGATTCGCGGCCAGATGATCGCGACACTTCTCTGCCTCACAATTCCGCAGGGAATCCTCGAGCGCTTCCGGAGCGAAGAACGATTGGGTGGTCGCCTTGTGGCTGTCTATCGCGGTATTGCTGATCCTTCGCTGGCAAGACAATCCGCGATGGATATATGTCGTGACTCTGGGCATCGCGCTGGGCGCGCTCATCCTGACGAAAGGAACCGGCTACGCGTTTGGGCCGCCCGTCGCTGCGGCGCTTCTCTTTGTCACGCCTCGGGCCGCTTGGCGAAAACTCCCCGCCGCCTGCCTTGTCGCCGCAAGCATCCTGTTACTGATGAATGCACCGCATTGGTGGCGCAACTATGCGATGGATCACTCCATTCTAGGGATGCCGGCGCCGGACATGGAAGGAAGATTGAAGTACACAGCGGACCGCATCACGCCGGCAACTATCGCGGCGAATGTACTCCGGGAAAGTACGATCCACCTGGGGACTCCTGTAGATTCCATCAATCGTCGGACTACTGCCGCAGTTAGAAAAACAATTCACATGCTGGGCGTTAATCCGGACGATCCAGCGCTTATCCGGCCGGGACCTACCTTTGGTGTGCCCAGTTACAGTCTTGATGAATATCTCGCAGGCAACCCATTTCACCTGCTTTTGACCGTAGTTGCGTTCGTCTGGGTTCTGTTCGAAATGCGCAGAAGGCGGCGGGAAGCTGCGCTGGCGATTGGGATCATCGCGGCGTTCGTGCTGTACTGCGCCGTCTTCAAATGGGAACTGTGGGCCGGCCGATTGCATCTGGCCCTGTTTGCGCTGGCGTGTCCAATAATTGCTGCCGTTCTTTATCATCGACATCCCAGAGCGACCTATTTCGTGGCGCTGGCTCTGGTGGTGCTGGCCTTGCCGGCGTTGCTGTTCAATTCCACTCGTCCCTTGATTTCGTCGAACGGAATTCGAAGGCTTTTGCATCGGCCGCTCGATCCCCAGGCGAGCAGCATCTTCTTTCGCGGTCGAGATCAAATGTATTTTGCAGAGGGATTCAATCTCGAGCCAACCTACTTGCCAGCAGCATACGCGGCGCGAAAAATTTCCTGTACCCACATTGGCATCGACACTAGCGACCATCCATTTGCTTACGACTACATCTTGATGGGAATCATCGACCATCATGGAACGCCCCGCCGCTTTCGCTATGTGGGCGTCAGCAATCTGACTTCCAGGTTCACCGGCAAAATCGACGGCCAGCCGCCTTGCATAGTCCTTTGCATCCATTGCCTGCATGACCCGGAGAAGCTTGCGAGGTATGAGTCAACTCTGCCTGTCAGCGAAGCCTACGGAAGCCTGGTTCTATTCCACCGCTGATTGAAATCTTCCTTCCGGCGTCTTCGGATTGTAGCGGCAGCGGCTGTCGGGACGTCGCGGGCTCACTCGCTGCCTGTGTTCTCTTCGCTTTCTCATGCAACGTCCCGTGGTTCATACTGGAAGAGCATGCCTCTCCGCTCCGGTTTCGTATCCATTCTTGGCCGTCCTAATGCCGGCAAGTCCACGCTGGTCAATGCGCTTGTTGGCGAGAAGGTCGCCATCGTCACGCGCAAGCCGCAGACTACGCGCAACCGCATTCATGGCGTGCTTGAGGTCGACGCTGTCAAAGGCAAGCATCCTGCCGCGCAGATCGTGTTCGTCGATACGCCCGGAGTCCACAAGCCGACCAACCTGCTGGACAAGCGCATGTTGCAGGAGGTATACGGCGCGCTCGAATCGCGCGATGTCGTGCTGCATGTGGTCGATGTAACGCGGCGTCTTCGTCTCCCTTCGGCGAAGGTGCAGGAGATCGAAATTTCCTCCGCGACCGGCCCCGTTCCCGAAGCTCTACCCGCCGAGCCAAAGGTTTCGAAATCCGCCGAGCATTCTCTTGAAAACGAAGACACGTTCATCCTGGAGTTGGTCAAAAAACTCGAATGCCCTGTTTTCCTGGTGCTGAATAAAATCGACGCGATCGATGAAAAGGAAACGCTGCTGCCGCTGATCGCGCAATTCAGCGCGCTGCACAATTATGCTGAGGTGATTCCTGTCTCCGCGCGCGGCGGCGACGGGCTGGATCGCCTGATCGCGAAGCTGGTCGAGTATATGCCGGAAGGGCGGCGGCATTTCAAAAAGGGACAATTCACCGATCAGCCGGAGCGCTTTCTGGCTGCTGAAATTATTCGAGAGAAAATTCTGAACCTTACCGGGGAAGAAGTGCCGTATGCCAGCGCGGTTGTGATCGAACGCTTTGAAGTGCGCTCCCCGGCAAAGGCGCAGCCCGGCAAGCCGAAACAGAAGCCGTTGACGCGCATCGCCGCGGCCATCTTCTGTGAACGTTCCGGACAGAAGGCGATCCTGATCGGCAAAGGCGGCTCCATGCTGAAGCAGATTGGCATTGCCGCCCGCAAGGAACTGGAGGCCTTCCTCGGCATGCAGGTCCATCTCGATTTGTTCGTAAAAGTCGCGGACGACTGGCGCGGCTCCAGCGCATTTCTCGATTCGCTCGACTGGCGGAACCAGCTGGAGAGTTTGGGCAGACAACAAAGCGAGACGAAGGAGTAGAGAGGACGAGGCCTGGGATTCGAATTGATCCGCTTTTCAGGCTTCTTTCGGGCTGATCCCGAGCGCTCTCATCTTGCGATAGAGATGGCTGCGTTCGAGCCCCAGGATTTCCGCCGCGCGGCTTACGTTGCCATGGCAGTCTTCGAGCTTGCGCAAAATGTAGTCGCGCTCATATGCCTCGCGGGCCTGCTGCAATGACGAAAAATCTTCTCCGCGCCGGCCTGCACTGCGGGCCACCAGCACTGGCAAATGCTTTCGCTCGATGCGGGTGATCTGCGGGTTCAGGATCATCACCCGCTCCAGCAAATTTTTGAGCTCCCGCACATTGCCCGGCCAGTGGTACTGCTGCAATGAAGCCAACGCCTCATCGACAATTTCCATCCGGGCCCTGCCGTACAAGCGGCCAAACTCCCGCAGCAGCTCTCGCGCCAGCAGCGGAATATCCTCTTTGCGCTCTCGCAGCGGGGGCACATAAAACGGGATTACATTCAGGCGGTAAAACAGATCTTCGCGAAAATTCCCTTTGGCGATTTCCTCTTCAAGGTTCTTATTGGTGGCCGCGATCACTCGCACATCGACGCGCACAGGGCTTGCCGCCCCTACCGGCGTAAACTGCTGCTCGTCGAGGGCGCGCAGTACCTTCGCCTGGGTCTTCAGGCTCATGTCGCCCACTTCATCGAGGAACAGCGTGCCGCTGTCAGCGCGCTCAAACGTGCCGCGCTTTTCCGTCGGGCCGCCCGGCAGAGCGCTGTGCCGATATCCGAAGAGCTCCGCTTCAATGTAATCCTCCGGAATCGCCGCGCAATTTAATTCCAGGAACACGCGATCGGCCCGCGGACTCTCCGCATGCATGGCCCGCGCGATCAGTTCCTTGCCGGTGCCCGATTCGCCGTAGATCAGTACCCTGCCGTTCGTCGGCGCCATCAGGCGAATCTGCTGTCGCAGCGCTTTCACCGGAACGCTTTCCCCGGTGACTCGAGCGCGTGCCGTCAACTGCTGTTGAAACTCGCGGTTCTCGACGCGGAGCCGACGCGCCTCGATCGCATTTTTGACGATGATCAGAGTGCGATCCAGCGATAGTGGCTTCTCCAGGAAGTCATACGCGCCCAGCTTGGTCGCGCGCACCGCGGCCTCAATGGTTCCGTGCCCGGAAATGATGATGATCTCCGGCCCGGTGCCGCGATCCATCGCGCGAATGTCCTGAAGTACATCCAGACCATCGCGGTCGGGCAGCCACACGTCCAGCAACACGGCATCGAAGGTTGCATCGCGGGCAAGCTCCAGCGCTTCGCGGGCGCTTTCTGCCGTGGTGACGCCGTAACCTTCCTCTGCAAGAATTTCTTCCAGGGTGCGACGGATATCGGGTTCATCATCCACGACGAGGATGTGGTTCATCGCGCGGTCACACTCGTGTCCGGCAGCGGCGATCGATGCGAGGCTTGCTGGGATTCCTGGGGCGCCTCCGCCAGCGGGATCTCTACTATGAAGCGCGCGCCAACCGGAGCATTCTGTTCCACCCGGATGCTGCCCTGATGTTCCTGTACGATCTTCGCGGCAATCGACAATCCCAACCCTGTTCCACGACGCCGGGTGGAGAAGAATGGCAGAAACAGCCGTTCACGGGTTTCCTCCGTGATGCCGTGGCCGGTGTCGGCGATCACGATTTCCGCCATGGTTTGCATTCCATTCCACCCTGTTCGCACTACCAGCACCCGCAGCAGGCTCTGCTGCATCGCTTCGGCGGCATTATCGATCAGGTTGCTCAACGCCCGCCTCATGGCGTCGGCATCGGCCAGTACCGGCGGCATGTGCGCAGTCAGGTGCAGTCGCAACTCAATTCCCTGCAGCCGCCCCTCGAACAGCCGCAGCGTGTTCTCCACAATTGCATTCAAATCGCTCCGTGTCGGACGCGCTGCGGGAAAGTCTGCGAGGGCGGCAAACTGATCGACCAGCTGACGCAGCGTCTGCACGGAAGAGCGGATGACCTCCGTCGCACCGCGCAGCGCCGGTGCGGAATCCGCGTTCAGGCCGCGATCCAGATGGCGCTCAATTCGTTCCGCGGAAAGTGCGATCGGCGTCAGAGGGTTTTTAATTTCGTGGGCAACGCGCTGCGCGACCTCTTTCCAGGCCATCTGTTTTTGCGCCCGCAGAACGTCCGTCACGTTGTCCACCACGACCAGGTGTCCTGGTCCGGATTGGCCGGAGACGGATCCGCGCAGCTCCGTGGCGGTGAAAATCAGATGCAGCGGTCCGTGGGAATTCCGCGCTTCAATCTCGGTCGAGGCCGCGGGCAGACGGCGGCTGCGGCGCAACACTCGCGCGATCTCCGCAGCGGACTCCGGCGGAAACAGCGTATGAATGGGCTCGCCTTCAATCGACAACTCGCCCATTGGATCCAGCATTTCGAGAAACGCGCGGTTCGCCTGCAGTATGCGCAAATCGTCGTCCAGCGTCGCCACGCCGCTGGGGATTGTTTCGAGCACGGTTTCCAATTCGCGGCGACGCTCATCAATGGCGGCGTTCGCGATCGAAAGCTGTTGCGTTGAGGCTTCCAATTGGCTGCGGCTTGTTTCGAGATCGGTGGCCATATGGTTGAACGATCGGACCAGCTCGCCCAGCTCCCCGCCGGCTCCAATCTCCACGCGCGTTCCATAGTTTCCGGAGGCCATCGCGTCCATAGCGTCGGCCAATGCTTCCACCGGCCGGGTGACCTGCTTCGACAGAAACAAGGCCAGCCAGCTGCTCACAAAGAGCGTGAGTCCGGTGAGCAGCAGCAGCACGAGAAAGTACGTTTGCCGTACGCGGCGCCGGGCGCGCAGCAGCGCCCAGTAATGCCGCGTGCCGCTCTGGATGTCTTCAATCGCCTGTCCGGAATCGGGGGGTAACGGCAGACCCACTGCCACCAGCATTCCGTTTGCAGAAGGTGCTGCGCCGACCATGTACGTCGTCGAACCTACGCGCAGCATTGGCTCATCGGTACGCTCAGCCGCGTGCAGAATGATCTCCGTCAACGGCTGTCCCGCTATTGGCGCAGCCTCTCCCTCGGCGCCGCCGGAGACCAGAGTTACCGGTCCCGCGTCCTCCGGAAGTCGATATTGACTGACAGCCTTGCCGTCGCGGTATACCAGCACAAATCCACCTTGCAAAGTGATCTTGTGCTGACGAAAGAGGTCGAGTTCCGCTTGCCTTCCCAACTGCGTATCCCCGGCAGCAATCGGGGAGGCATTCGCAATCGAGGCCGCCTCTGCCCTGGCATTGGCAGCCGCATAGTGGCCCATTTCCAATGCCACCTGCATGGCCTCGTTGCGCAATTCAGCGACGGGCTGCGAGAACCAGCGGTCGATGGACCTGTTCATCAACAGATAGTTGAAAAACAACATGAAGAATGCCGGAACCACAGAAAGCAGCAACGCTCCCAGAAGCATCCGCGTGCGCAGCCGTGAACCCAGCACACGGCTTTGTTCGCTGGCATAGAGCTTCAGAATGTTTCGCAGCAGAAGTACGATGAGCATGAGAAACAGCAGAAAGCTGAGGCCGGAGAGCGCGGTAAAAAAGAGGATGGAACTGGTGTTGTGCGGCGACAGGAACTTGAGATTGAATGCATTCTCCGCCAGCAGGACAAGCAGCACCAGCAGTGCGAGCGAACCCAGCACTACCACCGCCGTTCGTCGATTGCCCTCAGTGCCCATCTTCGCTGGTTTCTCCGAAGGATAGTCTCGAAGCAATTATAGGATTGGCGTTTCGCCGCAGGCGAAAATCGGCTGCATATAATGCTTGTCAGGCGGGTTGATTCCACAAATCTGCATCCCGGGGGTTTTATGAAACGAACGATGCGATTCTCTCTTCCAGTGCTGGCGTTGGCGACCGTTGCGCTCATCAGTTCCGGGTGCAGCAGCAAGCCTTCCGACAGCCAGCTCGCAGCCAACGTTCAGAGTAAGGTAGGTGCGGATCCGGCTCTTCAGGGCCAGCCCATTTCCGTCACTGCCAAAGACGGAACTGTAACCCTGTCCGGCGCCGTAAACGGACAGGGCTCGCGCGAACTGGCGGGCAGGGACGCTTCCGGAGTGCAGGGAGTGCGGACGGTGGTCAACAATCTTTCGGTCGGCAACACGGCTGCCGGCGCGCCTCCACCGGAGCAAGGCAATCAGCAGACCGAGAATCTTGCGCCTCCCCCGCCCCCGCCGGGTGGCATGGCACCGTCTACAGCTCAGCCTGAGTCAATCGTGATTCCCGCCGGAACGCGGTTCCGTGTCCGCCTCGGACAAACGCTATCGACCAAACAAAGCCAGACCGGCGATCCGTTTTCGGGCACGCTGATAAGCCCGGTGCGTGTGAATGACCAGACGATCATTCGTGCCGGCGCACAGG
Organism: uncultured Acidobacteriota bacterium; assembly: GCA_963744615.1. Taxonomy (GTDB): domain Bacteria; phylum Acidobacteriota; class Terriglobia; order Terriglobales; family Acidobacteriaceae; genus JAKAAZ01. The sequence goes on along the minus strand of CAVUUE010000001.1, from coordinate 491,557 downwards.
CCCGCGGTGTAGTCACTGAGGCAAAAAGCCAGGGCCGCTTCAAAGGCCAGGCCGTGCTCGCCGTGCGGCTCGATAGCATCCGCGCGGATGGAAGAACCTACCCGGTTCGAACCAGCCGGGTGGAGCGCGTTGAAAAAGGCAAGGGCAAACGCTCCGCCGTTATGACCGGCGGTGGCGCAGGCCTCGGCGCAATCATCGGCGGCGTCGCCGGCGGCGGCAAGGGAGCGCTGATTGGAGGCCTGGTCGGCGGTGGCGGTGGGGCGGCTGGCAGCGCATTCACGGGAAACAAGGATCTGGTGTTGCCAGCGGAAAGCGTGCTCACCTTTGACCTCGAACGCAGTGTAACCATCAACCGATAAAGCGATCGTCTATAAAAAAACGCGGCCATGTGGCCGCGTTTTTTTTGAACGAACAATCTCAGAGCGCCCTCTCCAATTCTGATACGTGGATCACGCCGCCCGGGCCGCGAGTCCCGGAGAGGTGTCCTACTTCACCAGATCCTCGACCAGCTTCCAGGATTTTCCCTGCGAATCCGCCACCGGCTTGCATGTCAGCACGCCGTCGAAAGTGTTCACGCCATCGCGCACTCCGCTGTCGGCCTGGATGGCGGCCTTCGCGCCCATCTGCGCCAGACGCATGACATAGGGAAATGTCGCATTCGTCAGCGCCAGCGTCGAAGTATTCGGCACTGCCGCCGGCATGTTGGTTACGCAGTAATGCACCACTCCATCGACCACATACGAGGGATCGCTATGGGTCGTAGGCCGCGCCGTCTCAATGCATCCGCCCTGATCGATGGCCACATCGACGATCACCGCGCCCTTTTTCATCCTGGAGACCATCGCTCTGGTCACAATCTTCGGCGCGGCCGCTCCTGGAATCAAAACTCCGCCGATCACCAGATCGGCCTCGCGCACCGCATGGTTCACGTTGTAGGAGTTCGAAGCCAGCGTATACACGCGGCCGTTGAAGATGTCGTCCAGTTCCCGCAGCCGGTTCAGGTTCAGATCGACGATGGTCACCTTGGCGCCCATTCCCATCGCCACCTTCGCCGCATTGGTGCCGACGATTCCGCCGCCAATCACGCAAACATTCCCAGGCGGCACCCCCGGAACGCCGCCCAGCAATACGCCGCGGCCACCCTTTTCTTTTTCCAGATAAGCCGCGCCGACCTGCACCGACATGCGTCCCGCTACTTCAGACATGGGAGTCAGCAGCGGCAGCGTGCCCGCCTTATCGCGGATTGTCTCGTAGGCAATGCCGGTAACTTTCTTCTCCAGCAGCTTGTCCGTCAATGTCGGCAGCGGCGCGAGATGAAGATATGTGAACAGCACCAGCCCTTCGCGGAAATGCGCGTATTCTTTCTCGACCGGCTCCTTGACCTTGACCACCATATCCGCGAGGCGCCAGACATCATAGGCTGAGCCGACGATCTCCGCTCCGGCGGACTGATAATCGTCGTCGGAAAATGCGGAAAGATCGCCTGCTCCGGTTTCGACCAGCACCTTGTGCCCGGCCTCCTCAAGCGCCTTCACTCCCGCAGGCGTGATCCCGACACGGCTTTCGTGATCTTTTACTTCCTTCGGAACGCCGATAATCATGCTGCTCTCCTGAGCTATTCGCCCTTGTCGATCTGGGCGCGCTGCAACTTGTCGGAATAATCTACGTAGACGGTCTTCCACGTCGTGTAGAAATCGAGCGCTGCATTGCCGCCTTCACGATGGCCATTGCCCGTTTTCTTCACGCCGCCGAAGGGCATATGCACCTCCGCCCCGATAGTCGGAGCGTTCACGTAGGTGATTCCCGCCTCCAGATCGCGCATGGCACGATAGGCGCGGTTCACGTCGCGCGTATAGATCGCAGTCGACAGGCCGTAAGAGATTCCGTTGGCAATTTCAATGGCTTCCTCAAAGGAAGCGAACTCGAGCAATGCAACCACCGGGCCGAAGACTTCTTCCTGTGCGATGCGCATGGATGGCCTGACGCCATCGAAAATCGTCGGGGCGAAAAAATATCCATCCGCGTATGCCTTCCCCTTGAGGCGCTTGCCGCCGGTGAGCAGATTCGCGCCCTCCTGCTGCGCGATGGCGACGTAACGCTCGCTGGTTTCGACCTGCTGCGCGTTGACCTGCGGTCCGACCTGCACACCTTTCTGCAAACCGTTCCCGACGCGCAGTTTCTCTGTCCGCTCGACCAGTCGCTCAGTGAATTGCTTGGCAATTTTCTTTTGCAGCAGGATGCGGCTGGTCGCCGTGCAGCGTTGTCCCGTCGTGCCGAACGCCCCCCACAACGCGCCTTCCACCGCCAGCTCGAGATGCGCATCTTCCATTACGATCATGGCGTTCTTACCGCCCATTTCAAGCGAGCACGACTTGAAATGCGCCGCCGCCGTCTGCCCGACGATGCGCCCCACCTCGCTCGATCCGGTGAAGCTGATCGCCGTCACATCCGGGTGCTCGACCAGCGGCGCACCCGCCTCCGGCCCAAAGCCGAACACGATATTCACGACACCCTCCGGCAGGCCCGCGTCGATCAGCGTCTGCACCAGGTTCAATGTGGAAAGCGGCGTGTCTTCCGCCGGTTTAATAACACAGGTGTTGCCGCAGACCAGCGCCGGGAAAAGCTTCCAGGAAGGAATGGCCATGGGAAAGTTCCACGGCGCGATCATGCCGCAGACTCCCACCGGCATTCGCACGCTCATGGCAAATTTGCTCTGTAGCTCCGACGGCGTTGTCTGGCCGAACATCCGTCTGCCCTCGCCGGCCATGTAGAAGGCGGTGTCGATCGCCTCCTGCACATCCCCGCGCGTCTCTTCGAGCACCTTGCCCATCTCGCGCGTCATCTGCTGCGCATATTCTTCTTTTCGTTCCGTCAACAGTTCGCCGGTGCGATAGAGAATCTCCGCGCGTCGCGGAGCCGGCACCAGACGCCAGCTTCGAAACGCCTGTTTTGCGGCGGCCACCGCATCGTCCACATCCTGCGCATTCGAGGCTGGGAAATTTCCGAGAAGATCGGTTGTATCGGCAGGGTTGCGATTCTCAAAGGTCTTGCGCGTGTGCGACGCGACCCATTTTCCGCCGATCAGGTTCTTGTGCTGCATGGTCTTATTCTTTGTCGCTGCTGTAGCGTTCATGCTTACTCTCTCTGTTCCAACAATGCTCGAACGATAGAGAATACAGCAAAGGCGGCTTCACTGATATCGCTCCAATCTTGCTCGCCGGGAAGATCGTCTCTTCTGCCGTGAACTGTTTCTGCGGCGAATCGGCTTCACACCACAGCCGCCGTTGGATGCGCACCTTGCCCGGAATGCAACCTGGCGCCGTTCGATAAGCCGAAATTCCGGTGCGCAGACGGAGTGCCTAAGCGGAAAACCTGCCTGATAAATTCAGCCTCTCAATTTCCAGTAGCAGCATTCCGCAAATATCCGGGCTATCCCCCTATGGCAGCCGTACTACGAGCAATCTTTGGTTACTCTTTCCTCGTTTTCATCGTCCGGGTCCTCCGCAGGCGACCGGGAAAACAGATGACTCCTTTTGAATTTGTTCTGATCTTCTTCATTGGAGGTCTGACCCTGACCGCAATGGTTGGGAACGAGGTTTCCTTCACCAACGCAATCTGTCAGATCGTGACCGTGGCCGCGGTGCATTATGTGTTCGTGTGGGCCCGCTCGCGCTCCTCGCGGGTTGCGCGGGTCTTCGACGGGGTTCCCCTGGTTCTGCTTGATAGAGGTCAGTGGCGCTCGGAAACAGTCAAAAAAATGCACATCTTCGATGACGACGTTATGGCCTCTGCAAGAAGCAAGGCGGTCGGAAGGCTCGAAGACATCGAATACGCGGTGCTCGAGCGCAATGGGGAAATCAGCATCATTCAGTCGGAGAACAAATCGTGAACAAGCCACCACCGCACAACTCCCGCTTACGCATGCCAGGGATCCGCAACCGACAGGCAAGGACGGAAGGAGCAACACCATGAGCGCCGCGCCGGCAACCACACCGATATCGGACTCGGTTTCCAAAGTCGACAACGAAATTGCGGTTGGGGAGGATCTGAAATTTCAGCGCAAGTGGTGGCGATTTGAACGGTTCATATGGATACTGTTCGCCGCGATCGTAGTCCTCGACCTGCTTGGCGCTTTCGGACGGGGATACCTGGCGCACCACCAGATGCGTACTTCGGACGGGGCCCTCGATGTGAAGTACGAAAACATCGAGCGCTACGGTACGCCTTCCATCCTGAAGATTCATTTTGGCCCGGCTGCAATCCACAACGGAAAAATCCAGCTCTACATAAGCCAGTCGGTTGTGAGTGAACTTGGCAATCAGCGCGTTATTCCGCAGCCTGTCTCCTCTGTGATTCAACAGGATGGCATCCTCTACACATTCACGGCATTGCCACCGTCCGGGTCCGCCTCCTTCGACCTGCAGCCTACGCGACCCGGGATTTTCCACATCTCTCTCCAGGTGCCCGGAGAAGAGAAGCTGAGCGCCAGAATCTTCGTTGTTCCCTGATGTTGGTTGGTGAATCTGCGCGCGCATTAGAGCGCAGTGAGAGGAATTTGGCAAGATGAGCACGATTGTTCATGCGATTGTAGGCTACTTTTTCTTGCTTTTCGTGGTGCGTATCCTGCGCCGACGGCCGGGCGCGCAGTTGACTTTGTTCGAGTTTGTCATCGTCTTTCTGATCGGCGGCGTCATCATTCTGGCGACGGTGGGCGATGACAGGTCGGAGACCAATTGCACCTGCGCGATTATCACCATCGCACTTATGCATCAGCTGGTCTCCTCACTGAAAAGCTTCTCCCCGACCATCGGAAGAATCGTGGACGGTACGCCATTGGTTTTGCTGAAGAAGGGAGCCTGGCAAAACGAAGCCATGCAGCAGGCCAGTATCGATCCCGAGGACGTGATGGCCAACGCCAGAGGACAGGGGCTGAAAACATTGGCCGACATCCGATATGCGGTCCTCGAACGAAATGGCGGAATCAGCATTTTCCCAAAGAAAAAGTCGGACCAATAATTCAGCCTCGTAGATCAAGGAAGCGGCCATGCAGAATGAGCGCACGATCGAGACGGAAGTCCCCGCACGGCTGGATCGGCTGCCGTGGAGCGGCTGGCATTGGAAGATCATCACCGCGCTCGGTACCTCCTGGCTGCTCGATGGCCTGCAGGTGACGCTGGCCGGATCGCTGGCCGGCATACTGGAAAACAAGAAGGGTCTTGGGCTGTCGGACACGCAAGTCACGGCGGGCGCGACCACATATCTGGCCGGCGCTGTGGTCGGCGCCATCCTTTTCGGCTATCTCACAGACAGGCTGGGCCGCAGAAAGCTTTTTCTGGTCACGCTCGCGACTTATTCTCTGGCGACCGCCGCGACTGCATTGTCATGGAACTTCTTCAGCTTCGCGGCCTTTCGGCTCGTAACCGGCCTGGGTATAGGCGGCGAGTATGCAGCCATCAACTCCGCAGTGGATGAACTGATCCCGGGCAGATTGAGAGGAACGGTAGATCTGGCGGTAAATGCCACCTTCTGGGTGGGGGCGGCGGTGGGAAGCCTGGCGTCACTGCTGCTGTTGAGCGGCCACGGCATTCCGGTGAATGTGGGCTGGCGAGTCGCGTTCGGTGTTGGAGCCGTGCTCGGCGGCGGTGTTCTTTTCCTGCGGCTCGGTGTGCCAGAAAGCCCGCGCTGGCTTATGTTGCGCGGGCATGAGAAAGACGCCGAGAAAGTGGTAGGCGGAGTCGAGGAAACAGTATCGAAGTCGAAGGGCGACCTACCCGCGACAGACGGCACAAAGCTGAAGCTGAAAACGCGCGACCACACGCCGTGGAGGGAAATATTCCGCAGCATGTGGCACGACAATCGCAGCCGCTCGCTGCTCGGAATCACGCTGATGGTCGGGCAATCCTTTTTCTTTAACGCGGTGTTTTTCACCTATGGCCTGGTGGTAAAGAAGTTTTTTCACGTCAGCGACCAGCGGCTTCCGTTACATCTGCTCCCGTTCGCGCTCGCCAGTTTCTTCGGGCCGATCGTCCTTGGTCGCTTCTTCGATTCAGTCGGACGCAAACCAATGATCGCGGGCACCTATGGAATTTCGGCAATCTTGCTGGCGGGCACGTTATATCCATTTGTCAGCGGAATGTTGACAGCGAAGACCCTCGACATCTGTTTCACGGTAGTTTTTTTCGTCGCCTCCTCGGCTGCGAGCGCGGCATACCTGACGGTGAGCGAAATCTTTCCGCTGGAGATTCGCGCGTTTGCGATCGCTATTTTCTACGCGATCGGCACTCTTATTGGCGGAGTGGGCGCGCCCCTTTTATTTGGAGTGTTGATCGCGTCCGGCTCCAAAATCCATGTCGCCATCGGCTATGGGGTGGGCGCGTTCCTGATGCTGCTGGGATGTATCTGTGAATGGACCATTGGAGTGGAAGCGGCTGGGAAATCGCTGGAGTCAATCTCGAAACCTTTGCAGAGCGAAGCCTGACCGCGATCCGGCCGACTGAAACGGTGTTTACGTCCGGCCCATTCCCTGACCGGCGGCTCGATCTGCGGCCAATCGCCACTGCCGCCACGCCGAGCACAGGGACGCGACAAGAATCAGCGCCATGGCGCTATCCGACACAGCTGAAGAGTTAACGCAAAGCAGGCAAGGACAGCGATCGCGCCGATTGTGCCCCGCCGCAAGGCTTTTGCTGGGCCTTACCTGATACATATCTTCCCCGATTCCCTCTACGATACCTGAGCAGTCCGGCGCGCATGGCCTTACAATGGAGCATCAGCACAATCCATAAAGGTACGTGACAGGTTGAATGTCCTCTAACGGCTATCACTCTCGTAATTCGCGCAGCCATAATCTGCGCTCGCTGTTCAGCCTTTTCTCGAGCGATCTGGCCATCGATCTCGGCACAGCCAACACGCTCGTTTTTGCCGCGGGCAAGGGCATCGTGGTCAACGAGCCTTCGATCGTCGCGCTGAACAAAAACACCGGAGAAGTCGAAGCCGTCGGCAAAGAAGCCAAGGAGATGCTGGGCCGGACTCCAGGAAATATTGTGGCCATTCGACCGATGAAGGATGGCGTGATTGCCGACTTCAAAGTCACAGAGAAGATGCTGAACTACTTCATCCAGAAGGCGCATGGCCGCAAGATGCTGGTGCATCCGCGTATCGTCATCGGCGTACCTTCGGAGATTACGCAGGTCGAAAAACGCGCGGTGGAAGACTCCGCCTATCGCGCAAAGGCGAGCGAAGTGTATCTCGTTGAACAGGCCATGGTCGCCGCTATTGGCGCGGGCCTGCCGATCACCGAGCCGGGCGGCAACATGGTCGTCGATATCGGTGGCGGCACCACGGACATCGCGGTAATCTCGCTCTCCGGCATCGTCTATTCGCGCTCAGTCCGTATGGCGGGCAATCAGATGGACGAAGCCATCATGAATTACCTGAAGCGCAAATACAATCTGTTGATCGGCGAGCGCACCGGGGAACATATCAAGATGGAACTGGGCTCGGCGTATCCGCTGGACAAGCCGCTGACCATGGAGATTAAAGGCCGCAATCTGATCGAAGGCGTGCCGAAAACGATCACCATCGACGACAGCGAAATCCGCGAGTCACTGGCCGAATGCATCAGCACCATCATGAACGCCATCCGCGTAGCCCTCGAGCGCACGCCACCCGAGCTTTCCGCCGACATCAGCGATCGCGGAATCGTGCTGACCGGCGGCGGCGCGCTGATCAAGAATCTTGACAAGCGTATCCGCGAGGAAACCGGCCTGCCCGTCTCCGTGGCAGACGACCCGCTGGCCTCCGTCGTGCTCGGCACCGGCAAGATGCTGTCGGATTTCGGCCTGCTGCGCAAGATCAAGATCGATTAGCTTCTTTATTGTCGGCTATCGTGTTGTCATCCTCGCAACCGTCCAGGCATCATGGAATCCTTTCTCAGCCGATATCGGAACCCTCTGATACTGCTCGCCGTGGTGCTGGCGCAGATGCTCGGCCTTGCCGTGCAGGTGCGCCGCCCGGCAACGGGTCAGGATGGACGGCAAACGCGGCTCCTCCGCTACTGGGTAGTCGGCCTCATCTCCCCGTTTGAGCGGCTTTTCCTCTTCTCTGGCCATGGCGTGAGCCATACTTGGGAGGGCTACATCGATCTGCGGCATGTGCGCGCGCAGAACCGGCAACTGCAGGCTGAGCTGGATCGGATGCGCCTCGAACAGGCCTCACTCGCCGAAGCTGCCCGGCAGGACATGCGCCTGCAGAAGCTGTTTGCGTTCCAGCAGCAGTATGTCTCAAAGACCGTCGCTGCCCACGTCATCGGAACCAGCGGAACAGACCTGTCTCGTGTGCTCTATATCGATAAGGGTTACAAAAACGGCATACAGACGGACATGCCCGTCATCACGCCTGATGGAATCGTGGGGAAGGTCCGCGACGTATTCCCGCACACCGCGCAGGTGCTGGAGATCAATGACCCCACCAGCGGCCTCGGCGTCATCTTGACGCAGACCCGGCTGCGCGGCATTCTGCGCGGCAACACGGCCGGGCAGACCGAGATCATCGATATTCTTCCGGATGAGCGCATCCAGCCGGGCGAGCAGGTGGTGACCAGCGGCGGAGATCAGATTTATCCGCGCGGTCTTCCCGTCGGCCTGGTTGAACGCGTCGTGAACGATCCGGAGCGTAATCCTTACGTCGCTATTTTGATACATCCGGCGGTGAACCTTTCGCGACTCGACGAAGTCCTGGTGGTCACGGAAACGACGAACACTATGCCAGCCGAGATGCAGCAGGACGTCGCCACCAGCGAGCAGAAGGCCGCCGACATTCTGTCGCAGCGTCTTCCCGGGGCGGCGGCCGCCCCCACTGTCGGCGCGGATGGAAAGCCTAGTGACATAAACGCGCCCCCATCGCCGGTTCGCCCGCCGCCTGCCCTGCACCCGGATCGTTTCACTCCCGGAGACACACCGGGCGCGAACAGCCTCACTCCCGGCGCAGCGTATGACAAGCAGGCATTTCCCCCGCTGGCGCCCCCAGTTTCGCAGTCCCAACCCGCGCCAGCCGCGCAGCATCCCCTAGCCGGACAGGAGCCACAAAACTAAATGGCCCTGATGCACCATGGATCGCGCAGAGAAATGGAGGAGCACCGCTTTCATCCCGTGGTGCTGATCCTGGTGCCGCTGGTCGCGATCTTTTTCCAGGTTTACCTACCGCTGCGTTTTCCCAGCATCACCATTCTCAATCTCCCCTTGCTGGTCGTCATCTACTTCGCCGTTTCCCGTCGCAGTCCGGTGACGGGCACCCTGATCGGCGTGGTCATTGGTCTGATCCAGGACGCGATGACGCACCTGCCGCTCGGCATCAACGGCATCATCGACTGCATCATCGGATATCTCGCGGCATCGATCGGCGTGCGCATCGACGTCGATAATCCGGGCACGCGCCTGATGATGAACTTCATCTTCATCCTGCTCGCGAGCCTGCTCCATGTCTTCATTCTGAGCCATCTACTGGGCATGCATCAGTCGTGGTTCTGGCTGCATGAGCTGATCCGCGCTCTGGTCAACGGATTGATCGGGGTAATTCTCTTCGCTCTGCTCGACCGCATGCGTCGACGGCAATAACGCGCCTCCCGGGAGTATTCTGAAGGCAACCAACCCCATGGCCGGCACCTACAACAAAGACGATAAGATTCCGGCGATCAAGCTGACTGCGATGCAGTACGTGATCGCGCTGATCCTGGTGATTCTTGTCTCTGGCCTCTGGCGATTGCAGGTCCTCGGGGCGCAGAACTACCGCGCGCTCGCCGCCGCCAATCGCATTCGCAAAGTTCCGATTCTCGCCCCGCGCGGCAAACTGTTCGATCGCGAAGGCCGCCTGCTGGTCGACAACTATCCCTCGGTCACATGCTTCCTGGTGCCGGACCAGGCGCGCAATCTTGAAGCTGACATCCCGCTCATCGCAGAGGGCCTGCACATGGACCCCGCCCAGCTGCGCGCGGTGATTCTGCGTTACCGCCATCAGCCCAAGTATCAGCCCATTCCGCTGCAGCAGGACATTACTCCGGACGAGCAGGCCTTTATCGCAGCGCACAATAATGAGCTGCCCGAGCTCGAAACCATCGAGGAGGAACGCCGGCTCTATCCCAGCAACGGTTTCGCGGCGCACGTTATCGGCTACGTCGGCGAAGTGTCGGAGGAGATGCTCGATGACCCGCGTTACGCCTTCTACCAGCCGGGAGACGTTGTCGGCCGCTCCGGAATTGAAGAGGCATACGACCCGATTCTGCGCGGACAGGATGGCTCACGCGATGTGATTGTTGACAGCCATGGCCGCGAGCTTGGCGCGCTCGGCATCGAGCCCGCCGTCCCCGGAAAATCGCTCAAGCTAACCATTGATCTCGACATCCAGAAGGCTGCCGAGGAGGCGCTGGGCCAGCGCCAGGGCGCTATCGTCGCGATCGATCCGCGAACCGGAGAAGTGCTGGCGATGGTCAGCCGGCCCACCTTCGATCCCAACCAGTTCGCCATCCGTATCCATCGCAAGGAGTGGGACGCACTCATCACCAACCCCGAGCATCCGTTGATGAACAAGGCGATCCAGGCGCAGCTCGCGCCCGGCTCGACCTTCAAACTGCTGGAGGCGATTGCCGGCCTGCAGGAAGGGATTGCGCAAACCCTGAAGGTCGACTGCCACGGCGGCGCGAGCTTCTATGGCCGCTATTTCAAGTGTTGGATCGCCGCCCGCCATCAGGGACACGGCATCACTGAAATCAGCAAAGGGATTTATCAATCCTGCGATGTCTTTTTCTATACGCTGGCGGAAAAACTCGGCATCGATGAGATCGCAAAGTGGGGCACGATGTTCGGCCTGGGACAGAAGACCGGCATCGATCTGCCCAACGAAGCGGCGGGCATCATGCCTTCCCCGGAATGGAAGATGCGAAATTACCACCAGAAATGGTTTGCCGGGGAGACCATTTCCGTTGGCATCGGCCAGGGCGCCATCGCCGCGACCCCGATTCAGATGATCCGCGCTGTCGGGGGTCTGGCATCCGGCGGCGTGATGAAGCGTCCACATGTAGTATTCCCGGATGAGATTCCGGCCAACCTGACCGACTATTACCAGGAACAATTCCCCGGTTCTCGCAACCGAACCATTCATATCGACCCGGCGAACTGGGAGATCGTCACCGATGCCATGGCACAGGTCACGACCTTTGCCGGAACGGCCGGCATGGCCCAGTTGAGCGGCATCGATTTTGCGGGAAAGACCGGATCGGCGCAGACGATCAGCAACGAATACAAAAAGAGCCTCGGCGCCGCGGGTTCAAAGTTCCGCGACACGGCATGGTTCGTCGGCGTCTCGCCGCGCAGAAATCCCGAGATCGCCGTCGTCGTGCTCTGGCAGAATGGGGCGGAAGGATACTTCAGTGCCCGCCTCGCTGCCCGCGTGATCTCTGCCTATGTAAATAAACAGCGGCGCGAAGCGAACAACCTGCCGCTGGTTGCTGCCGAGAAAAAGACTGTTGCGCCATCCGCGACCGAAAAGCCTGAAACCCCGCAGCCGAAACCGTCGGCGAATAAAAAGCAGACCGTCGCAGAACTACGCCCATCCCCAGCGCCGGTCGACATGGCCGCGCTCTGGTCCGCTCCGCGAGGCGGCGCCGCAGATTATCCAGGGTCGAAGGCGATCTCCACCCGGGTTGCCGCGCATTTTCCCATTGCCGCTGGCGACACACTTCGCGCCGGAACCTTTCGGCTTCGCTCTTCGGGGAATCCAACGTCAGAATAAAGGCCATTTTGAACGAGAAACCAGCATTGGTATCGCAATGTAGCGCCAGAGAAGTATCCATTGCTGCCGAAGATGCCTTGCATCGCGCGCGGCATTGAATAATCGCCGTCCGGCACTACACTGAACACAGAACTTCATGCGCCGCTTTCTCTCATTTCACGACTTCGACTGGACCCTGCTCGCCTTCGTGGTGGCGCTGTCGGTGATCAGCGTGCTTGAAATTTACAGCGCCACCCTGCATACCCAGTTCCATCATTTCGATGAAAAACAGATGCTCTGGCTGGCCGCCGGATTCGTCTGCATGTTTGTGCTGTCGCTGATCGACTATCACATCCTGCTCGATATCGCAGTCTGGGCCTACGGCATCTGCCTGCTGTTCCTGGTGGCCGTGCTTGCAGTGGGGCAGAAGGTCCTGGGCGCACGCCGCTGGATCAAGCTGCCCGGCGGCATCCACTTCCAACCGTCCGAATGGGTCAAGCTGGTGTTGATCATCGTACTGGCGCGCTATTTTACCCAGCTGAGCGGGCGCGATCTTACCTGGAAAGACATCCTGAAGGCGATGGTCCTGGTTGGCATCCCCATGCTGCTGGTGCTCAAGCAGCCCGACCTTGGAACGGCACTTACCTACTCTCCCGTGCTGCTGGTCGGCCTGTTTCTCGGCGGCATTCGCTTCAAGCAGGCGGCGATCCTCTGCCTGGCCGCCGGACTCGCCATCATCCCGGCCTGGTACAAAGTTCTAAAGCCCTACCAGAAGCAGCGCCTCACCAGCTTCATGTCGCCGGACGACGACCCGCGCGGCAGCGGCTATCAGATCCGGCAGTCGCTGATCGCCGTTGGCTCCGGCGGCATCTGGGGCCAGGGGGCCGAACGCGGGAGCCAGACCCAGGGCGACTTTCTGCCCATCCCCTACACCGATTTCATCTTCGCCGCTTTTTGCGAGGAACACGGGCTGGCGGGGGCGATCTTCGTGCTGCTGTTATACTTTTTGTTGTTGATGCGTTTAGTGCAAAACGCTCAAACTGCCGCCGACCTTCCCGGCACGTTGATTATCATGGGGGTCGTGGCCGTGCTGATTTTTCAGATCGCGGTCAATGTGGGCATGGTCATCGGCTTTATGCCGGTCACCGGTATTCCCTTGCCCTTGATGAGTTATGGCGGTTCATCGGTGCTGTTTACGTTTCTGGCGCTCGGCATCGTAATGAATATCCGTATGAGCCGCTTCGTAAATTAGGCAATGCTGGCGAACCAGAACGTTTGCGCCAGTATTGCGATTCCGCCCCTGGCGCCGATTTCGGCTATGGGAGCGACAGAAGTTTTCCCTGGGTCCGGCAGGTTCCTTAAGCTGCGGCCAGGCAGAGTTCGATCGAATGAACGCATTGAGAAACGCAGTTGGACTGGAAACGGCCCCACCCCACACCGGGGAAGCAGTGGCCACAAAGTCCTTGCGCCCCGTTCTTCCACGTCGCAGTCAAGATTCCTCGTTCTCAGAACCGTCCCGCACCCGCGGGAGATTTTCTCGCCGGCCTGAAGCAGGATTCCAACCCGCAGCGTCTCCGGAACACTCACTCGGTCCACTTGCCTTGTCGACGCGCGCGCATTTATAGGAAGAAGCGCGCAGGAATTCGCCGCCCGTTTGCCCCGCCGCTTTTACCGGCCGCGGGCTGAATTGAGGCAGCAATGACAAAAGAAATTTACATTTCCAGCACCCCGCACGAAACCCGCCTGGCCGTCGTGGAAGATGACCAGCTCGCGGAAATCTACTACGAGCGCGAGAACGAATACACCCTCGCCGGCTCCGTTTACAAGGGCAAAGTTACCCGCGTGCTTCCGGGCATGCAATCGGCATTTGTCGATATTGGCCTCGAACGCGACGCCTTCCTGTACGTGACCGACTTCGCCGAAGAGCAGGAAGACGGCGAGGAATATGTTCCCCTAACGCAAGGCCGGGCACAGGGAAATGGCCGCCCGTCGCCGCCTGCAAACGCCAACGGACACGCCGAACCAGCCCCGCAGCCAGCCGCCGGCCAACAACGGGCAGCCAATCCTCCTGGCCAGTCTTCAGCCAGCCAGCCTTCGACCGGCGAGGAAGCCGGAGAAGAAGGCGGCTCGCGCCGCTGGAGGGGACGCCGTGGACGCCGCCGTGGACGCGGCAACGCTCCCCAGAACCGGCCATCGTCTGCATCGCAGCCCGAGCACAGTGCCGGCGGCGAAGCCGAGCCTGTTGGGTTTGAGAGCCAGGCCGTTCCCTACGAAGCCGAGGCCACGTTCGAGTCTGCCTATCCGGAGGAAACAGCGCAGCGCTTGCCGGAGGCCCGCGTTCATGCGGCCGAACCTCATCGCCAGCCGGCTGCATCGAGCCATGCTCCAGCCCAAACCGAAGCGCTGGTCCTCCCCGGCGAATCGCTTTCGAAATACCGCCGCGGACAGCCGTCGCCGGAGTCAACGCTCGCTGCCGCAGCCTCCACGCCGGCGGCGGTTCAGCCACCCGCGCCCTCCTTCAAGCCATCGACCATGGTCACCGCGCCCCTGGCCTGGGACGGCAGCGACGTACTTCCCGGCGAATCACTCTCACGCCGGAAGAACAAACCGGCGCAAAGCGAAGCGCAGCCATTTTCTTCCCCGGCGGCGGAAGTCGCGGCTCCCACGGAGCACGCGACCGAACCCACAGCAGAGCATGAGCAGGTAGCCGAGCCGGCGGGTCATCCTGAATTCGAGCCGCTCGACAAGATTTCACCAGACCCCTTGGAGAGCCACGCGATCCATGAGCACGCGCTGACGGAGCATCCCCTTGCGCTGCATCCGCTCACCCCGCTGGAGGAGCACGTATCCGCGATACCGCTGGCCGCACACGAAAACGCGGTGCCCCTCAACCTATCATCCGCGCCGGACTCTCAGCGCGGCGAAGGGGAAGCCGAGGGGTCTGCCGTTTCCGACGAAGAACCCACCTCCGCCTCCTATCGCATGGATCCCGCTGCTCCCAGCGCGTATCGGCAGAGCAGCGTGGCCGAACCTGCCCTAGACGAACCGGCGGTAGATCAACCCGCGGGCCCGGAGCCGGTCGCCGAAATAACTTCCTCGGCGCACGCGTTTGCTCCGCCGGAGGCGGAAATCACATCGGAGACGGAAGGCCGCCGCGAGGATGCGATCGAGGACTCGGCACCCAAGCCGACTTATCACGAGTCGTCTCATCGATTCGAGCCGACTTATCAACCTGAACCGTTTCTGGGTGAGTCCGTCTCGACCACGCAACCTGCCCCCCAACCGCACACACAGGCGGAGACTTCTTCTCTCGCGTCCGAAGTCGTACCGCCGGCGCAGGAGTTCGTCCATGAAGGTGAGGAATCGGACGAGGAAGAATCCGACGGACAGGACACTCACACGTTCAATCCTGGCCACGGCCACCTTGAAGAAGAAATGATCGATGAGGAAGAGCCTGAGACCTATACCGCCCAGGCACTCGACGACGAAGAAGGCTATGACGACCTGATCGAAGAGACGCTGGATATGCAGATGGATAGCGGGCTGTTGAGTGAGCTTGTGCGCGATCAGCATATCGACCAACGGACTCGCTTCACGGAAGAGCCGGGCAAGGACGAGGATGAGTCCTTCGACGAAGATGAATCCGTGTTCGACGAAGAGCACTCCGGCATTGAACTGGAAGAAGTCTCGGACGAAGACGAAGAATCGAACGATGGGCAGGAGTCGAATGCCGACGCCACCCAGCCGCGTTCCAACAACCAGCGTGGCAATCGCCGCGGAGTGCGCAATCAGCGCCACGGTCGCGGCCAGGACCAGGGTGGAAATCGCGGCGGACGCATGCGCCGCTCCACCGCGCAGACCAGCAACCTGCCTGCGATCACGGAGCTGCTGAAGCCAAACCAGGAAATTCTGGTCCAGATCGCAAAGGAACCCATCGCGCGCAAGGGTGCCCGCATCACCAGCCACATCGCGCTGCCAGGACGTTTTCTGGTCTTCATGCCGACCGTGAACCACGTCGGGGTCTCGCGCAAGATTTCATCAGACGAAGAGCGCCAGCGCCTCAAGCACATTCTGCTCAGTGAAAAAGGTGCGGCGTCCGGAGGATTCATCGTGCGCACGGCCGCCGCTACTGCCAGCGAAGAAGATCTCCGCGCTGACATCCGCTTCCTCCTCACGCTGTGGGCGGAGATTAAGCAACGCGCGGACAGCGCCAAGCCCCCGGCGCTGATCTATCACGATCTGTCGCTGGTCGAGCGCGTTTTGCGCGATCAGGTCACCGACAATTTTTCCGCCATCTGGGTCGACAGCGAACAGGACTACGAGCGCGTGCTGCGCTTCCTGAACCGGTTTGAGCCTTCGCTCGTGCGCCGCGTCAAACTCTACTCGAAAGACACGCCGCTGTTCGAACAGTTCGGGATTCAGGAAGAAATCAACAAGGCGCTGCGTTCCAAAGTCTGGCTTAAATCCGGCGGCTCCATCGTCATCAACCAGACCGAGGCGCTGGTGGCGATCGACATAAACACCGGCAAATACGTTGGCAAGACGACGCGGCTTGAAGACACCATTCTCAAGACCAACCTCGACGCCATTCCGGAGATCGTCCGCCAGATTCGCCTGCGCGACCTGGGCGGCATCATCGTCATCGACTTCATCGACATGGATGAGCGCAAGAACCGCAACAAGGTTATGCAGGTACTTGAAGACGCATTGAAGTCCGACCGCGCCCCTTCAAAGGTTCTCCAGTTCAATGATTTTGGCCTGGTCGCCATCACCCGCAAACGCGTCAAGCAATCGCTCGAGCGCACCCTGTCGGTTCCCTGCTCGGTCTGCACCGGCACAGGCATGGTCAAGGGTCCGCTCACGGTCTGCAATGAAATCTACACCGAGCTGCGAAAGATGCATCGCCAGTTCGACCGCGGGGACATCATGCTCCGCGTCAACCCTGAGGTGGTCAAGCAATTGAAGGCGAGCAACGGCCGCTGGCTTTCTGAGATGGAGGAGATGTCGCGCAAAACCATCATCGTGAAGAGCGACGCCACTCTCCACCCCGAACAGTTTGACATTCAGTAACGGCGCGTTTCACTAATACAGGCTTGTCGTTCCCGCGCGACAAGCCTGTAGTTTTTGATGATGGTAAAAAACGTGATCCCAAGCGTCTGCCGTTCAGCAAAACAAAGTGTTCAGCATGTCAATCTTCGTCCCATGCCGACTCCGCTCACGCCACCAAAAGGAGCATACCGGGGAACCCGTCATGCATCTCATTTTGAGTCACGCGCTGAAAGCCTGGGAATGATCGGAACGCCTGCCAGAGTAGCGCGGTGGACCAGGAGAGGACAACAAGAGCGATGAATATTCCCCGAAAAAATCTGCGAGCAGTCGTGAGAGGAATTGGCTGCCTGGCGCTTGCCTGCGCTTCGTTCGCTGCCATGAGCCTGCACGCGCAGAGTTCTTCCTCGAGCGATAACAACCAGGGCTATAACGGTGAGCCCTACAACGGCCAATATAATAACGGGCCGTACAACAATCAAAGAACCCCGCGCTATACCGGCCATAGCTGGACCGATCACCTGGTTTTCGAAGGCGGCGCCGGTGTCACCCAGCCGTTCCGCAACACGCAGAATTACGCGAACACCGGCTTCAATGTTCTGCTCGGCACAGGGCTGAAATTCAGCAATCGGCTGAGCCTGCTGGCGGAATGGAACTTCAACTACCTTGGCGTGCCTCACAGCCTGGCCAACGCGCAGGGAACTCCGGATGGGAACGAACACATCTGGACCGCCGACCTGAACCCGAAAATAAATATCATTCACACCGCACGATCGAACGGGTACGTGATCGGCGGCGGCGGATTTTCACGCGCGCTGATCAATTTCACCGTCCCGGTCAACTTTTATTGCTATGGCTATTATTTCGGCGGATATCCCTGCTCCGGCAGCGTGACCGTGGCCCACACCTCGAGCAATCAGGCCAACTGGGATGTCGGCGTAGGCGGCGAGTGGAGCCTGTCTCAGTATGAAAGGGAAAAAATATTCCTTGAGGCACGGTACGAAAAACTCTTCACCCCGGACAACGGCCTGCCTCCGGGCTACAACGCCGCCCTGATTCCCATAACCTTCGGCGTACGCTGGTAGGCCATCAGCAACAAAAAGGCGCATGCAATCGCATGCGCCTTTTCCTTTGCTGATGAACGTACCGAGCCTTCTCGAGTGCTACTTCATCTGTTGTAATTTCTGAGCCGCGATCTGTCCCGCGGCCGTCTTCGCGTCTTTGTCTTTCAACTGCGCGTAGATCAGTTTTGCCTGCTCCGGATTCGTCTTTTCGTACACCGCCGCAAGTTCCAGCTTCGCTTCACCCGCGGGCACAGTCGTCGTCGGATGTGCTGCGAGCTTTTTCAACAACTCAATCGCGTCCGAAGTACGCCCGCTCTGTTCATAGAGACCGACGAGCGCCAGGTTGGCCAGCGCCGCCAGATTGCTGCTGCCATGCCGCGCGGCCTTTTTCAGCGTGCTCTCCGCCTCGGCCGTCTTGCCCATCTCCATGTACGTCAGCCCGGAGAAGTAGAGCGCGTTCTTGCCGGCGTCGGTTGAGCCGAAGCTGTCCGCGATCTTGACGAACTGCTGGTTGGCCGCCTGGGCCCGCGCTGCGCTGCTGGGATAGGTCCGCACGCCCGGCTGCTGTGCAACTCCCGGCTGCGCGATTGGCGCACTATAGATATCCATCGCGGCGCCGAACCCGAGCGACGCCTCATCCTGCCGATGTTGATAGAACAGAATGCTTCCGACCCCGATCGCGACTACCGCCGCCAGCACAACAACAAACATAATCGCTTCTGATTTGTGTTCCTCAAGCCAGCCGACGAAGCTCTGCGCGGAATCCACCAGAGCATCGCGTTTCATTGCGTGACGTGTTTGTGTGTCCACGGAGTTCGACTATTTCCTTTGCGGGTAGATTGCCAGCGGGCAGAGAGGGAAACGCTGCCTCTCAAGTGTAGCAGCCGCAAAAATCGTGGGCAAACAGGTCGAACGTCCGGGGATTGTCAAAGGCCAGTGCGGCTTACGCGACGGCGGAAGGCTCGATGTCGCCCTTCTCAATGCGCTCCTGGCAATCGATGCAGTAAGGTGTCCATGGGAGAGCCTCGATGCGCTTGGCGCCGATCGCCTCCGAGCAGCGGACACATTCTCCGTAGGAGCCGTCCGCAATCCGGTTCAGCGCCTGCCGCACCAGGCGAAGCTGGGCGTTACGAACTGTGCCCTGGGAAAACAGCATCTCTTTTTGATAGCCGGCCACTGCCTGGTCGGCGACATCCTGGGCGTCGTCAACACTGCTGGCGAGTGCCTGCGCGACGGTGTTGGCCAGCGCCTGTTCCAGCTCCTGCTGGCGTTGACGAAGGCGTTTTTCATAATTGGGTCGTAAATCTTCCGCTGCTGCTTTGCTGCTGTGTGCCATCGTGTTACTCCGTTGTTATTCGTGTACCCAGTGTTGGACGCGCTCCGGCCAAGAATGGTTGAGAATATTTTTCGATTCCGAGAACAACGTTTGGACCAGCCGGAATAATTGCTCAGCAGCCGGCTGACTGCTGGACATGAATCAAAAGCGCGTGCGAGGAAACTTGATCCATATCCTGCTCGCAATTAGGCTGTTAGCTATGTATGAAGATTTCAAGGCGGTAGATCACTGGACAGGGGAACAGCTGCACTGCGTGTGGAAAGGCAACTTTGTCGCTATCGCCACCCGTCACGCGGACGCGGTTGATGTCCGTTTCCTGGTGAACGGCCGTTCCGTATTCATCGCGATGCCGCTCCCCGCCTGGGTTGAGTTCCGCAAGAAGACCGGCAACGTCATTACGGACGCCCTTGCGGCACAGATCGCCGGCCACTACCTAAAGCAGTCCATCGAGAACGGCTACGATAACGGACGCGCAATCTACACGATGACGGTGGAAGAGGTTCTGGCGCATCTGGATATCGTGATGCACGAAGCAAAGAACACCGGCAATCTCCCTGTTCTGCCGGTCCTCGCCTGATCTCTAAAAATAATCGATCCGGTCCAACCCTGGGATTGAGAGGTCTGTTCTCGAATTGACTGGAAGCCTGTTCGCCGCCTCGAAATGTCGAGTGAGCAGCGGCGATCAAGTTTTTGAGATCGCGAGATCGTCGTCTTTCGTTTCCCGGATCCAAAGCAGTCCCAGCAGGGTAAGGACTGCCGCTGCGGAGAGATAGTATCCAACGTACTGAAGCCCGTACGTTTCGGCCAGCCAAATGGCAATGTAAGGCGCTAGTGAGGCGCCCAGGATACCGGCGAGGCTAAACGCAAGCGAGCTTCCCGTATAACGAACCGGCGTCGGAAACAGCTCGGAGACGACCGTGCCGAGCGGCCCATAGATGAGCCCCATCAATGCCAGACCCAACGCCATCATGGTCACTGCTCCAGTGGTTCCGGCTGTGAACATCGGCGCGAGGATTAGGCCGAAGATAACGATCAACACCGTGACCCAGAGCATCAGCCGGCGGCGTCCACGTTCCGCCAAAATGGCGGCGATGGGGATGGTCAGCGCGAAGAAAATAATGCCGAACATTTGTATCAGCAGAAATTCCCCGCGGCTGTAACCGAGCGCGCTCGTGGCCCATGAGAGCGCAAAGACAGTCATCAGATAGAACAGGACGAACGCCGCAAGAGACACCAGAATGCCGCCGACGAGCGCTTTGGTGTGATCGCGAATCACCGCCAGCATAGGCAAATTTACCTTTTCGCCGCGGCTCAGCGCTTGTTGAAACACTGGCGTCTCCGTAATCGTCAACCGCACATAGAGACCGAGAAAGACAAGCACGGCGCTCGCCAGAAAAGGCAGGCGCCATCCGAATGCGAAGAACTGTTTGTCGCTCAAGAATCTCGAGAGCACCAGGAAGACGCCGCCGGAGAGAAAGAATCCGATCGGCGCGCCCAGCTGCGGGAACATGCCATACCAGGCGCGCTTCCCTGGAGGCGCATTCTCAATGGCCAGCAGAACCGCGCCTCCCCATTCGCCGCCCAGGCCGAGACCCTGGCCAAAGCGGCATATGGCGAGAAGCACCGGCGCGGCAATGCCGATCACGCGGTAGGTGGGCAGGGCTCCGATAAGGACCGTCGATACTCCCATCGTCGAGAGTGCGAGGACCAGTGTCGTCTTGCGACCGACGCGGTCGCCAAAATGGCCGAAGAGTGCGGAGCCTACCGGCCGCGCCAGAAACGCAATGCCGAACGTTGCCAGAGAAGCCAGCGTAGCGGATGCCGGATCCGATGCCGGGAAGAAGAGATGAGGAAAGACAAGCACCGCTGCGGTCGCGTAAATATAGAAATCAAAAAACTCGATGGTTGTGCCGATCATGCTGGCGAATAGAACCTGGCGCGGTGTGTTGATCGAGGGAGTGGTCATCAATTCCAGGCTTCTCTTCACGAACATCCTTGCTTTGTGTCGGGCGGATGTCTCCAGAGGATAGCAAAGACTCTCCTCATCCGAGCTGATATCAACTTAGAGGTGCCTGACTTCGGATTGCCGCGTTGCCGGGGCTTTGTCAGGTGGGGGTTGCGGGTGGCACAATGATAGGTTTGCCGCGGGTGTCTACTGCGGCCATTGCTGGACGCGTCAGGAGCGGTTCCAACCATGTCATCGGCAAAAGAAAATCCCCGCGGTAGCCAGCTACTGAGCCGGTCATTGGGGGCCAGAATTCATCGCAATCTTTCGGTGCCGCAGCTGGTTGCGGTGTCGCTGGCGCGTGGGGAATCGAAGCTTGCGGCCAACGGCGCTCTGGTCGCCTACACGGGCGCTCGCACGGGCCGCTCGCCGAAAGACAAATTCATCATTCAGGATGACCGCACGCGCGAACGCGTCAACTGGGGTCGCGTCAACCAGCCCTTCGATTCCGCCAAGTTTGAGGCGCTGCTCGAACGGGTGCTCGATCACCTTGGCGGCCGCGATCTTTATGTGCAGGACTTGTTTGCGGGCGCCGATCCGCGTTATCGCATGCCGGTTGAAATTGTGTCGGAATATGCCTGGCATGCATTGTTTGTTCATCAATTATTTTTGCGGCCGACTCCGCAGGAACTTGGACAACACGTGCCGCAGTTCACGGTCATCGCTGCTCCGGAATTTGAAGCCGTGCCGGAGCGCGACGGCACTCGCTCTTCTACATTTATTCTGGTCGATTTCAGTCGGGGCATCGTGCTGATCGGCGGTACGAAATACGCCGGTGAGATGAAAAAATGCATCTTCGGAGTTTTGAATTTTCTGCTGCCCGAGCGCGATGTTCTCCCCATGCATTGCTCCGCGAACGTGGGAGAAGATGGTGTTTCGGCGTTATTTTTCGGGCTTTCCGGCACCGGAAAAACAACGCTGTCGGCGGACCCGCGTCGTCCGCTGATCGGCGACGACGAGCATGGCTGGAGCGCGGAAGGTATTTTCAACTTCGAAGGCGGCTGTTACGCGAAATGTGTCGATCTGTCGGAGGAAAAAGAGCCGCAGATCTATCACGCCATTCGCTTCGGCGCGGTGTTGGAGAATGTGATGCTCGACCCTGCGACCTGCGAGCCGGATTATCACGACATTCGTTACACCGAAAATACTCGCGCCGCATACCCGATCGACTATATCGAAAACGCGCTTCTACCCAGTATTGGCGGTCATCCGAAGAATGTTCTATTTCTGACCGCGGACGCCTTCGGAGTGCTGCCGCCCATTTCAAAACTTACTCCGGAGCAGGCAATGTATCACTTTCTTTCCGGCTACACGGCGAAGCTTGCGGGCACGGAAGCGGGACTCGGCAGTGAGCCGGTGCCGGATTTTTCGACCTGCTTCGGAGCGCCGTTCATGCCGCTGCCACCGAAGATTTATGCAGCCATGCTCGGGGAGCGATTGCGTAAACATGACGCACAATGCTGGCTGGTGAATACCGGGTGGACAGGCGGAGCCTTCGGAACAGGCCGCCGAATGAGTCTGTCGCATACCCGGGCCATGGTGCACGCCGTGCTCGATGGAAGCCTGGCGAAGGTGCAATTTGTGACGGAGCCGTCGTTCGGATTCAGCATTCCAACATCTTGTCCAGATGTTCCGGCGGAGGTCCTGAATCCGCGCGATGTTTGGAGAGATCCGACAGCTTACGATCAGCAGGCGGCTATGCTGGCGGATAAATTTCGCGAAAATTTTTCGCGGTTCGACGTGCCGGATGAGATTCGCGAGGCTGGTCCGAAGGCGCGAAAATAGCGGCGATGTTTGTGCGCAGACTACAGATCGAACGTGTGGATGAAGCAGGCGAGGCGCACCTTTGCCCCATTCACTGGATCGACAATTTCGCCATGCGGAACTTCACCAACGACGCCATTTTCGACGACACATTGCCGGTGGCGGACGGCCTGCTTGAGGCGGGATTTCGGGTGCCGATCGAACAGCTTCGCGATGCGATGGAAGACTGGTTTCGCCGGAAAGGCTACTTCAAGCCGGGAGACAAATTGAGAATTACGCAGCAAACAAAGAGCTGACAGCATTCTGTCAGATTGACAGGGTGCTGTCATATTGACAGACTGTCATGTTGACAGACTGTCAATATGACAGCAATACTGCCCGATGTGAAGCAACCGGCGAAAAAGCAATCCCTCTCCCGAACAGTTCCGCTGATTATGGACCAGGTATATCAACTGGCCGCAGCGTATCGTCGCTGGGCGGAAGCGATTGCATCCGACTGGGGGCAGACGCAGGGGCGCTGGCAGCTGCTAAGCGCCGCCTCCGCGGGCGACCGCACGGTTGCCCATCTGGCGCGCCATCTTGGACTGACCCGGCAGAGCGTACAACGAACGGCGGACCTGCTGGTCAGCGATGGGCTGGCGAAATTCGCAGACAATTCCGATCACCGGCGTTCGCCGCATTTGCGCTTGACGCATTCCGGGACTGAATTGCTGGACAAGCTGGGTAAAACGGCGGATGCGTACCACAAGGAATTGGCCGAAGGCCTGCGCGGGGCAGACTTGAAAACCGCAGGGATCGTTCTGGGCAAATTCCTCTCTCAGCTGGAGCGTGACCTGACCGCAGATCAAACAGGTTCGGAGTATTCAGAGGTCTGGAACAACCGCGTTCGCCGCAATAAATGAAAGGCCCGCGAGCAGGTGAAAGCAGCGCTGGCCCAAAGGATCAAGCCCATTCCGAGGCTTCCGATCGAATCGCCTTTCCCGGCGGAAAACAGAACTGGATATGCGATGGCCCAGATGACGATCACCAATCCGGTGAGATAGTGGAGCCGGGCCTTGAACAATCGCGCCAGCGGGAAGAAATGGACGCCGATAACCAGAATGATCGCAGGCAGAATCCAGTCGTTTAGTCTGAGATGCGGCAATCCATAAACGACGGCGAAGATCAGTGCCCATTGCACGAAATTGACAAGGCCAAACCGGCGATTGATCTTTTTCTGCGCGACCACGCTCGCTTCGCTGCGGTCCAGCAATGGATAGGTGCGGCGCATGGTGTAGATGCTGGCTGCCACGAGAAGCGCGAGAAAGCCGATCAATAATGCGAGCACCAACGGGCTAATGTTCCCGGGAGCCACAGTCAACACGGGTGGCTGGATCCGGCCCACCGCGACGAGGCCGAGAACGATCCAGACCATTCCGAAGAATCCCAGGAACAGATTGCCGATTGACATACCGAAGGCACGCGCAGCGTATCGCTGCCGCAAGGCTGAAGTTGAAGATTGCACGGCCATGGTGGTTCTCCTTATCGGTTGCATTGGACGCCTCACTCTGCGAAATAGAGTGAATAAGCCTGCAGAGCGTCGATCACTTGAGAGCGCTTCCAAGCAGGGTGCGCAGCGCCCGTATGTAGCGGGCCAGGGCGCTGCGGCCGGCCTCGGTCATGCGGTAGAGGGTTACGGGTTTGCGAAGAATGAATTTTTTCTCAACGCGGATGTAGCCGGCCTCTTCGAGCTTCAGCAAATGTGCGCCGATATTTCCGTCGGTCGAGTTGGTCTTGTCGCGCAGCCACGTGAATTCGGCATCGTCGACACTGGAAAGCAGAGAAAGAATGGCCAGGCGGAGCTTGCCGTGAATGACGGGATCGAGTTCCGGCAGATCAGGCATGACGAAGGCTCCGTTGGCGATCGCTGCGTTCCCGGACCATCAGATAGAGGCCAAAGCAGAGGAAGCCAATGAACGCGTCGGCCAACAAAATCGGAGTCACGAACTTGAGAGCGACAAAACATGTGGCGATGGCCGAGGCAAACCACAGAATCGCGACCATGAATTGGGTTCGCCAGCGGAGAGCAATGCTGCTTGCGCAGTTGGCCATTCCAAGCATCAACTCCACGGCTGCGAAATAGGAATGAACCTCCATGCGGCCGCTGGAAGCGACAGCGAAACAGAAGATGAAGATGGAAATGCCGGCCGCAGTCCAGATGCCGCCGATGGCGCGGGAGAGCGGCTTCTGCGGCTTGTTTTGTTTCTTTCGGGTGGCTAGAACAACGGTCAGAATCGTGGCGGCGATCATAGTGACCGGCCATGAGAGCTGGGGCCTTTGCGATGAAGCCGACCAGGCGATAGCGATCAGGTAGGCTGCGCCCCACAGGACGAATACCCAACCCCAATACTCCGTGCCTTTGCGCCCCTCCCGCACCATTGATTCGATCAGATCGATTCGGCTGAGCAGCTCGCTTTCCGTTTCGTGCTGGGTTCCGTTCATAACGTTCTCCTTTGACAAGTTTGGCGGCGATGGCTACGCCGATGAGGCACCAGGGCGTTCATGGCTTAGTCGCTCGCAGTACGCGTGTGGGCGTTACAAAAATAAAATTGGGAAACCACCGTTCGACTTTGGTCCAGCCGAGAGTGCGCAGTGTGCGCTCGTACTGGCCGGTATGGCGGATGTCTGCTATGGCAAGTTGTCCGCCGGGGCGGAGAACGCGGGCGATTTCGCGCATCACCTGGATGCGGTCCGAAGCGCGTTTCAAATTGTGGATGGCAAAGCTGGAGACGATGACGTCGAAAGAAGCGTCGGGAAAAGGAAGCTTGCGGGCGTCTGCGCTTTTCAGTTCGACGCGGTCGGCGACATTTTCAAGCCGCGCGTTTTCCATTGTAGATTCCGGATTATTGTCGGCCTGATCCACTTGGGACCAGATGTCGATGCCAGTGGCGCGGCCGCTGGTGAGGCGTTTGGCTGCCGCGAGCAGCATTAGACCATGGCCGCAGCCGACGTCGAGGACTTGTTCGTCGCCGCGCCACGATATTGAGTTGATCATCTTATCGCGCAGCTGCAGCTTTCCAACCTTGCTGCCCCAGTACATGATGCAGCCGGTGAGGAAAAAACTGGCTCCGGGCCAAACAAGTGCGCCGGCATAGCCAAAGACCGGGGGAAGATTCCCTCGCGCCTGCAGGTACGAGAGCGCGAAGCCGACGATAACTACCGAAAGTCCGCCGAAGAGGGCGCCGCGCTGGAACCCTGGCGCGTCGAGGCCGTAGTTGATTTTCTTCGGCGATTCCGGGTGTCCTGAAGGCATTGAGATCTCTTTTCGAACTCTCACTACAGAGAACTCTATTATATAGAGTATGCGATGTCAAGTGGTTTTTTCTGCGCCTAAAAAGTAAACGTTCTCCGAAATCCCAGGTGGGCTTCGCGCGCTCAGGCAGCCGGCTTTCAGAATTTAAGGCTGAGCGAAATAGATAGTTGTCTATGCGGGCGGGCTAGCTTTCGATGATGTCAAACGACATCGCTCAGCAGTAAAAGTCATGGCGCCGCAAACGGGCTTTTCACCGGAAATACGTGCATCACATTTATTAGACCGGCCTTCCCCCGCATGGTCGTAGCGGATGGCTGTCGACATCTACATTCCCCGGTGGTGATGCCTGAGTCCCCTAACCCTTATTCGCACCTTGACGGATCGACGCACTTTTTCATCGACCGCTCTTCTTCGACTGGAACAAACGGCAGCGCGCACGGCAGCCTGGATTGACAGCTATCCGGCAAGGGCATTTGTGTTGCTGACGATCTGTTATGCAGGCGTTGTGGTTGCGCTTTCATCGATCAAGCTGCTGTGGCTGGACGAGTTGATCACGCTGCATATTGCGCGGCTCGGCAGCGTACACGCGATCTGGCAGGCGCTGGCGCGCGGGGCCGATCCGAATCCTCCTCTGGTGCACCTGCTGGTACTGAGGTCGATGCGAATCTTCGGCGAGCACACGCTGGCGCTGCGGCTACCGGCGATGATCGGCTACTGGATCGGCATGGCTTCGCTGTTTCTTTTTCTGCGGCAGCGCCTGGCGGCGACCTGGGCGCTGGCCGGGGTCGTGATCTCGATGTCGATGGCGAGCTTCGAGTACAGCTATGAAAGCCGGTCTTACGGCATCTTTTATGGACTGGCGATGCTGGCGGTTTATTGCTGGTCGCGGGCGGTCGATCCGATGGCGGCGGAGTGGCGGCGGCGGGCGGCGCTGATCGGCATGGGAGTGGCGCTGGCGGCGGGAATTTCGACCAGCTACATTGCAGTGCTGGCATTTTTTCCGATTGCCGGCGGAGAGCTGACGCGCACCTTTCGAGCGATGCGGAGGGAGCGGGGGGCGGGGTTTCGTTCGAGGGAAACTCTGCAGCCCTGGGTGTGGGCTGCGATGGGGATTGCGGCTATCCCGCTATTAATTTTTCATCCGCTGATTCAAAGGTCGATTGCGGAGTTCGCTCCCTACGCGTGGAACAAGGTTTCGATGGACCAGGTGTTCAACTCCTACACGCAGATGGTGGAGATTACGCTATATCCGATTCTCGGGCTGCTGCTGTTTGCGGGAGTGATTCTGCTGCTGGCGCGTTTCTGCGGACACTGCCGGGCGGCAATGCGTCCGCGCTGGGTGGGGCGGCTGGCGACCGAGCAGGCGCGCTCCGGAGCGGCAACGCTGCCTGCACATGAAGCGGTGGCGGTTCTTTTGCTGATGGCGTATCCGCTGCTGGGATATGCGGTGGCGCGAATCCATGGGGGGATGCTGTCTCCGCGATTCGTGATCCCGGTCTGCTTCGGATTTGCGATTGCGGCGACGTTCGCATGCTTCCGGATCTTCGGGCATTTACGAATTGCCGGGGCGGTGCTGCTGGTAATTGCAGCGGCGTGGTTCAGCGCGCGCGAGTCGATCACAGGCTACTGGTACATGGAGCAGAAGCAGGCGTTTTACAAAGTGCTGAACACGATGCCGGCGGCGGATTATCCGGGCGAGCCGATTGCGATTCCGGACCCGCTGCTGGCGCTTACGTTCCGGCATTATGCGCCGGCGAGCGTGGCGGCGAGGGTGGTGTTTCCGATCGACTTTCCGGCGATCCGGCTGTATCGCGGAGAGGATTCGCCGGAGCAAAATCTGTGGGCGGGGCGGGGGTATATCTATCATCTGCCGATTGTGCCGCTGGCGACGTTTCAGCATTCAGCGGGCGAATATCTGATGATTGCGAGCGATGGCAACTGGATGGATCAGGACTTGCTGCATCATCGGTATCCGTTGGAGAGGCTGCCGATCAATACGCGGGCGGGAGCGATTGGCGGATTCACTCCGCTGTGCCATGGGACGCCGGTGTTTTATCGGTCGGTGGGGGATGAATTTTTCAAGCAGACGCCCGGGTTCAGGCTGGCGGCGATTCCGTTCAAGGTGGCGAAGAACTTACCGAGCGGGAAGCTTACTCCGGCGGAGGGTGGGCCGTTTGAGGATGCCCAGCAGGCAGAAGCTCGATGAGCCTTTCGCCCATCGAGCGCAAATGCGTGGCCATGTACCCGGATTTGCAATTATGAGCGGATCGATGCTGCTCTGCTGTTAGGAAATTGGGCCGGCCTGTGCCACAAAAGCGAAAGGTGTGTGCGCTAACCTAGGAGGCCGTATACTCCTTCCACTGGCGAACAGGAGTTTCCTTTGGCCGCATGCCCATTCCCGTACAGAATTCTCATTGTTGAGGACGAACCAAGTCTGCGTGAGCTCGGGAGGATGCTGCTGGTAGCGCAGGGGTACGAAGTGCGCGGGGCGGAAGATGGATTTGAAGGGTTGGCGGCACTGAAGCAATCTCTGCCGGATATCATCATCTCCGATTTGCAAATGCCGAACATGAATGGATTCGAATTCCTTTCGGTGGTACGTCGGCGCTTCCCGACCATTCCTGTAATTGCTGTATCGGGGGAGTTTTCTGGTTTATCTGTACCCGAAAGCGTGCTCGCGGACGCATTCTTCCCCAAAGGCGGCTATGCCCCTAAACAGTTATTCGAAAAAATCATCGATCTGCTGCACGAACTCCCGACCCGCCCGAAAATAGGCCGGCCGAATCAGGCTGCTGTCTGGGTAAAGAACGATAAAGGCACCATCGCAGTCACCTGCTCAGAGTGCTTACGCACATTTCCGGTTTCGGGCGCCACTAAAGGGACAAACGAGGCGGTGTGCGACTTCTGTTCTTGCCTGATCCGTTTCGAGATCATTGCAGAACACCGGCGCCAAACAGTTGAGGAAGCTCTGGTTCTTCCCGCGAATTGATGCTCTGTCAATTCGGCTGTGACCGAGGACACCGTTTGTAAGGCGGGGCGGAAATGTTCCAGGTTGAGTTCGGCTCTCGTTCTGAACTCGCTCTATCGGCTATTGCCTTCCATCCATTTGTCAGAGATGTATTTCACTCAATCCAGTGCCAGCGACCTTCTTGAATCCGCAGGTGAGCTTTGCGCACCTGCGGCACGCCGGGTTATTTCTGCGCGAACTCTTCGTTCATCCAGGTTTCGAAGGCCTGGAAGTTTTGCGGGCGGCCCAGGAAAGTCTTTACGAGTTCGGAGCCGGGCTCGGAGCCCCCGGGTTCTAAGACGCTCTTTCTGTAGCGGAGAGCTGTTGGGCCTGCGACTAGATTGTTGGGATCGAACTGGCTGTAAAAGTCGAGCGCGATCACCTTGTCATAAAGATAGGTGTAGTAGTTCGACGAGTAGCCGACCAGGTGCGTGAAGGAGGCGTACATGCGGTTGCCGTCTACCCAGGTGTAGGGGAGGGCGGCGGTGAAGTCGGTTTTGAGGAGTTGATCGGGATGAATGTCGGCGGGGGGCATATCGTGGAGATCGAGCGCGTAGCGGGTGTAGAAGAGCTGAGCGCGGACCCAGTCGCCGCGGCCGAAGGCGCTGGCGCGGTTCATGCGCTCGACTAATTCTGTGGGGATGGGCTCGCCGGTTTTGGGATTTTTTGCGAAGGACTGGAGAAGTTTGGGATTTCGGAAGAACTCTTCGAGCATCTGCGAAGGGGCTTCGACGAAGTCGTTTTCCGTAGTGATGCCACTGACGCCCGCCCACTGCTGCTGGCCGCCGAGGATGCCGTGCATCAGGTGGCCGAACTCATGGAAAAAGGTGACGACGTCGGAGTACTGCATCAGGCCCTCGTCCCCAGGCTTGCCGCCGGGGAAGTTGCAGATGAGGGCGGCTTCCGGAATCTGTTTACCGGCGATGCCGGGGATGACGGAATAGGCGGAGAACCATTTGTCCTTGCCATCGCGCGGGTGCATGTCCAGATAGAAGCGGCCTATTAATCTTGGAGAAGACCCAGGTGAGCTTTGCGCACCTGAGGCACCCGGTTCCTTTCCGCTGCGGTCATAGACATTCCACGCGGTTACGGATGGGTCCCAGACCACGGCAGTGGGGTCGGGGCGGAATTCTACGTGGAAGAGCCTGGCGGCGGTGTCGAGGATTCCCTGCTGGACTTGAGCGTAGGGGAAATAGGGGCGGACGGACTGCGAGTCGAAGTTGAAGACTTTGGCGCGGTACTGCTCATACCAATAGCCCCGGCTATCGATGGCAATATCGGTAAGGCCGGGCTGCTGCTGTTTGGCGAAGTCGAGGACCATTTTGTATTCGCGCTCCGCCGGGGATTTGGAGGCGGTGTCGAGCTGGGCGAGGAAGCTGCGGACGCTGGCTGCGGAGCCGATCATCTGATCGGCGGTGGCGAGGTCGGCCCAGTGTTTGAAGCCTAAAGTGGTAGCGAGTTCCTGGCGGGCGGCGAGCAGGTCAAGCAGGACCTGCGTGTTCGCCGGGTAGGCGCGGGTGTTATAGGCGAGGAACATGCGGCGGCGCAGGTCGGCGCTTTTCGCGTAGGTCATGACGGGGGTCATGTCGGGAAAATCGGTGGTGAGCTTGATGACGCCGTCCGCGCCTGGTTTGTGATGGGCGATGTAGTCGGCGGGCAGGCCGGAGAGCTCGTCGGCATTGTGGACGAGGACGGTGTTGACGTCCTCCTGAACATTTTTGCCGAAGGTGAGGCTGAGCTGGGTGATGCGCTCCTGCAATTGCTTGATGCGCTGGCGGGTGGCATCGTCTTTATCAACGCCTGCGAGGCGGTATTCGAGCAGGGTACGCTCAAGATAGTGCCGGGTTGCTGGATCGGCCTTGCTGGCATCAATGGCGGCGAGGGCGCGGTAGACGGGCTGATTGAGCGAGAGGGCGACGCCGACCTCGCTGATTTTCTGGACGAGCGCGTTGCCGGTGTCGCGGACGGCTTTGTCGGGAGAGACGGCGTACATGAGGTACGCTTCCTGACCTGCCAGCGTGAGCTCGGCACTGGCGCGGTCGTAGGGCGCAAGGGTGTTGGCGACCGTGCGGACGCCCTGAACCGCGAGCAATTGCTGGACGGCCTGCTGCTGGGCTTCAATATGACCAGCGACCCAGGCATTCAGGTGGGCGGCGTCTACATTTCCGGACCAGGCGTGGAGCGGGTCGGCCTGTTTCGCGCTGGGAATCGCTGTGGGGAGCATGGCGGCGAGGCTAAGTACGCTGGGCCAGGCGGTTAGAAGCAGCAGTTTGGCGATCATTGATTTCTCCGGATGGTGTTCAAGAAGACTTTACCGGAAAAGGTACCCGGGCGGGAGAAACGCAGGCTCCTCCACTACGCTGCGCTTCGGGTGGGGATGACACATTGCTTCTCTGTCCGCGTTCTCGATCCGATTCAACCCGCATGGCACGGGGCGTGAATGGGGCACCCGACCTATTCAATTGGGCACCGCCGGACAGGCTACCTGGAAGGCGCCCTTAGATGGATTTAGATTGGAGACGTCTTATGAAATCCAGATATACCAATGCGGTCGGGGTATAGCCCTTCTTCGCACCCTTGTGGGTGAATTGTCCGGTCATCGGATTCATCTGCGCCCAGAACTCTCCCGTTGATTTTCCGGAGTCGTTGATCCCTGCAACCCACTGCTGCATCAGATGCCTGAATTCCTGCTGCTTTCCGTAATGCTCCATCCAGCGGGTGGCACGCAGGGCTGTGAGTGCCTGGGACGCTCCGCCCCAGCTATTCGGTGGAATTGAACGCGCATAGAGCGGATCATCCATTGCAACCGAGGTGAGGG
The DNA here is from genome assembly GCA_963744615.1 of uncultured Acidobacteriota bacterium. Classification (GTDB taxonomy): domain Bacteria; phylum Acidobacteriota; class Terriglobia; order Terriglobales; family Acidobacteriaceae; genus JAKAAZ01. Next base: position 459,462 of record CAVUUE010000001.1, on the reverse strand, counting down.
GAAACGGCGCCCAGAATGCATTTGGATTGTGCAACTGGCGCGTCCACACGTCATCGAAGATTTGCCGGTCGGATGCGATGTCCAGCTTGAGCACGTGCTCACCCATGACACGGGAGATGAGATCGGACCGCACACGCACGAATTTCCCCTGCGCGTCGAGATCGTAGAAGGCCGCATCTTCCGGGCAGTAAAGCTTTTTAATAATCAGCTGCCGGATTGTCTCCGCATCCTGAAGCCATTGGTCCGCTTCATTCTTGCGCCCGAGCGCCTGGGCCATTGCCGCCAGAGCGATTCGACCGCCATATACTGTGGCCGAGAGGTCCGGGCACAGCCGAGGAAGCGACGGCACGGGAGGACATTTGCGTGCGTCGCCGTCAGGACAACTGTTCGGCATGCCTGCCCACCGCGGGCTGTTGTCCATCCCCGTGTCGTAGGTGCAAAAGCCCTCCACCAGCCCGGTTTTGCGGGTGTCGCGATACCGTCGCAGCCATGCATCCCACCGGCTGTACGCAGCGTATGCAGTTTGCAGCAACTCTTGGTCCTTCGTTAGCTGCACCAATTCCCAGGCGGTCGCGGCAATGGGCACTACCATCTGGATCTGACCGTAGCCAACCTCGCCGCTCCAGATATAGGCAGGCAGCTGACCGTCTTCGTGCTGTAGCGCGAAAAACGCCGCGTGATTCGCCCGCGCAATCTCAACCGGGCCCGGCTTGCCTTGGACCTGAGGCACAAACTCAGCGAGATTCGCATACACCAGGCTTTCCATGGGTGAGCACTCCAGCCAAATGCCTCGGTACTCTGCGCCTTCAATCATCACAGGGCGGTTATAGGTGGACAACCGTTTCACGTTTCCGGAGAGCGTCTTCAGCGCGGCATCCCATGTCCGTTGCCATTTAGGGTTTGCATCGGGAAAGTTCGGCAAGGGCGTTCCATACTCTTTGCGCGCTGCTGCGTGCAACGGGTCACAGAGCAGCGCCATACCCGCCATGCCTGTCATTTTAAGAAACCTGCGTCGCTTCATCTGTGATTGACCCTTCGGTAAGCTACGCAATAATAACCGTTTTGCCGTGCGCCCTTAAAGGCGCGCCGCGCTGGAGGAACCGGTCCGAGTTCGTTCACCCGGTTTGGCATCGGCCGCGGACAACTCCAATCGGGTCAAGAGCGACTGGAATGGCACAGTGTCATTCCCCTGTAAGTAGATGGGTGAGGAAATGGGATGATTTTTCGCTATTCTGTTGAATTGGCATGGAAGCCTGTTAGTATGCCGCAATTGCACCTGCAATAATGGTGCGGGAAAAACTATGATGATCGATTCGGCTCAAAATGTAAGTTTGCAGTATCTTCGCTCTCGCCTTGGGCGCGTTTGCGTGGCAATTATCGGCACCACACCACAGGAAATGCTGGAACGGGCCGCGGAAGCGGTGCGGGAGAACACGCTTATCGAGTTCCGCCTGGATTATCTGCCGAAACCGCTGGCGGCTTTACCCAAGCTGAGGGATTTTTTGAGCCTTCACCGCGAGGCAACGGCCATCGCCACCTGCCGCCGCAAGGTGAATGGGGGCAAGTTTGTGGGGGCGGCGTCGGCGGAGCTGGAAGTGCTGGCAAAGGCCGCGGCTGCGGGCTTCCATCTGGTGGATATTGAACTGCAGACGGCCGAGGCGATGAAGGCGGCGGACTGGAAGAAGCTGCGCGCGACTGGGGCTGCGCTGCTGATCTCCTACCATGACTTTAAGACCACGAAGGACCTCGAAAAGATTTACAAGCGGATTCAGCCGCTTGCGCCTGACTTTGTGAAGATTGTTTCGACCGCTCGGTCGCTCGCCGACAACGTGACCATGATGCGGTTTCTGGAGTCGAAGGGCGAAGAGGGCAATGTGGTCGGCATCTGCATGGGCGACTATGGCGTGATCAGCCGGGTGCTGGGGCTGCGGGCGGGGAGCCGGTTCACGTTTGCCTCGGCGACGGTGGGCGAGGAGACTGCGCCGGGACAGATTGCGGCGCGGACGCTGATCGAGACCTATCGCGCGGACCAGGTGGATGTGGGGACGCGGGTCTACGGAGTGGCGGGAAATCCGGTGGCGCATTCGCTGTCGCCGATCATGATGAACACGGCTTTTCATCGGGAAACAGTGAATGCCGTGTATCTGGCGCTGCAGACGGAGAAGATTGCGGACCTGCTGCTGTTGATTCGGGAGATTCCTGTACACGGAGTTAGCGTGACGATGCCGTTGAAGCAGGAGATAATGAAGCACCTCGACAGAACAGATGTTTTATCGCAAAAGATTGGCGCTTGTAATACCGTGGTCCGATCGCAGGATGGAAAGCTGATCGGATACAACACGGATGTTACGGGGGTAGTCCGACCGCTGGAACAGCGGCTGGATCTACGCAAGGCAAAGATCTTATTGCTGGGAGCGGGTGGCGCGGCGCGAGCTGCGGCCTTCGGACTGCGGCAACGCGGTGCGGAGGTCTACATCCTAAACCGGACTCCGCAGACCGCGCAAAAACTGGCGCGGGAGGCGGAGGCGAAAACCATCCGCCGCGACCAGGTGGCGAAGACGACGTTCGATGCAATTGTGAATGCGACTTCTGTGGGGATGGCTGGGAACAAGCAGCAGACGATTCTGGAAGAGAAAGAGCTGAACGCAAAGCTGGTGTTCGACATGGTGTACAACCCGATCGAAACTCCGCTGCTGAAGATGGCGCGCGGTAAAGGGTCGGCGGTAATCACCGGAGCGGAAATGTTCGTGCACCAGGGCGCCGAACAGTTCCAGTTGTGGACGGGCAAGCCGGCCCCCCGGGAAGATATGTGGCGCGTCGTAACGCATGCGTTGCGGTCGCGCGCGGAAAGCTGAAACGAGGTTGCGAGACAGTATGGAAATCCAAACCCGTCCGGAAGCCAAGAAGGTAGAACAGATCGAACGGCGTAAGAAGCCGATGGAGAGCCATCCGCCGGTACTGGCGAATCCGATGCTGCGCCGCGCGTTGAAGGTAGGCGCAGGACTGCTGCCTTATGTTGGATGGCTGGTGCCATTGATCGATCGTCTGGCGCCGAAGCGGGATGCGCTGGGGCCGAGCATGCGGAGCCTGAGCAGCGAGTTGCGCAACGATCTGCGGAACGAACTGCGGAGCCATATGGCGGCGCTCAAAGATGCGCAGGTGGATGTGACGCCGGCGATCGAAGAACAGAAGAAGCGGCTGGAGAAGCTGGAAGAACATGCTTCGGAGCTGAACCACTCGCTGACGAATCTTTCAGAGGATCAGCTGGACCTGGCCGACCAGGTGCGGACCATGGCGGGATGGGTTCGGAACGCCACGATGGCCGGGCTGTTTCTACTGACGCTGTTGTTTGTTTTGAAGCTGGTGCAGGCTTTTCATCATTAGAAGTGAAGTTTCCTCGGCTTTGGGCCGGTGAAGCACTTTAGAAGACCCAGGTGAGCTACGCGCACCTGGGCGCCCGGTTCGATTCGGGTGGCTGTCAGTCGATTACTGCCCGATTTGATTCGGGTGCGTTCAATTCGGCTCGTTCCACGGCACCCAGGTGAGGTTCGACTCCCTGGGGTGCCGGCGCTTCCCTGCCCCTCCCCCCGATTTGCCAGTTTTCCACCGCTGGGACTAGGATGAGTCCACGTTCGGCGCAGCCGGATTTCGGCGTGCCAGAATGCTCCCTTTTTGTGAAGCCGGTATTTATGTAGTAAAAAAAACAATCAACTTTCAGCCTGGCGGTGAATGAGTGCCAGCGTGATGGAGTGACCCAGTATGGCGTGGTACGCGTATTGCATTGCAGAAAAAGAAGCGTTTCCGGAACTAGCCCACCACCGCAAACCAATCCCGCTAAAAGCGCAAGTCGGAGTTCTTGGAAACCAGGTATTCCTCTATCCAGCCAGCGATTTCGCAATTGTAGTCAGCGAACATAGCCAAGAAGACAATTTAGACCAGAAATCAGCCGTCGATCATGCACGGGTGATTGCGGACTGTTTTCAGCATTCGACGGTCCTGCCGTTTCGATTCGGGACGGTGTTTCAGGACGATGAAGCCATGCGACGATCGGTGCGGAGCAACCAACGGCAGTTCACCGCCAACGTGGAGCGGCTGCGCGGCAAGGCTGAAATGCATTTGAAAGTTGTGCTGGAGGATGGCGGCCCGAACTCTCCGAAGTATGCGGCGCTGCCGTGCGCGGGCAAGGAGTATCTGTCCCGGCTGCGGGAAACGGCTACGATCCAGCGGGACCGGCAGATTAAGGCGAAGGCGGTTTTTGTGCAGATGCACAGGATGTTTTCTCCGCTGGAGGAGGAAATATCCTGCAGGCATACGGAAAGCGGCAAGATCCTGCTGGACATTGCGCATTTGATCGACCATGGGAATGTGACTCGGTATCAGAACAAATATTCGAGTGCAAGCCAGAGTATCCGAGACTGCCAGATGATGTTGTCGGGCCCGTGGCCGCCGTATCACTTTGTGCACAAGAATCAGCGGGTGCAGGCACAAGGCCACGCTTAGTTCCTTTGCTGGTGAAGTGAAAACCCTCGGCGCCCCCACGACGCCGAGGGTTTTTTGATGGGCCCGTAAGGAGAGAGTGTGGATCCAACGATTGCGGCCCATGTTCTTATGGACGCGGCGGGGCGGAAAAGGATATCCGCGGGTCTGAACTGTCTTTGTTGTGCCGGCGAAACGCAAGGCTCCTCGGCTGCGCTCGGAATGAGACATTTCTTCGAATCTGTGTTCGCTTAAGCGGTCCGGCGGCCGATGCAGACTACGGTGATGTCGTCCTGCTGACCGAAGGCCTGCGCGGTTGCGGCGATTTCAAGGGCGGTCTTTTTCTGCCGCATCAGATCGTTGGTTCGCGCGAACCCGAACAGTTCCCGATGCTTGTTCTGCGCCTCGACGATGCCGTCGGTTAAGAGGGCGAGACGATCGCCGGGTTGCAACCGGAATTCCATTACGGAGAAGTCTGCGCCCTCCATCAAGCCCAAAGGCACAGCGCCTTCCATCGCGATTTCCTCCCCGTTGAGATAGGGCGGCAGATGTCCGGCGTTGGCCAGGGTGACGCTGCCGTCCGGAGCGATCCGCAGCGCCAGGCAAGTTGCCTGCGCATTGCCGCGGCCGATGAGCCTGCGGTTCAGCGATTGCAACATTCGGAGCGGATCGAAGCTTGTCTCCGTCTGGTTGCGAATCGCCCCCACCAGCAGCGAAACCAGCATGGCAGCCTGGAGGCCGTGGCCGGTCACGTCGCCGAGGACGATGAGAATGCTGCCGTCGGTGGGGTGGGCGACGATCTGGAAAAAATCGCCGCCGACCTGTTGCGCAGGCAGGTATTCGCTTTCGAGCGTAAAGCCGGGGAAGGACGGCAGCGCTTCCGGGATGAGCACCTGCTGGACGCTGCGGGCCTGTTCGATCTCGTGCAGCAATTGCACGCGTTCCCGCTGCGCGTGCAGAAAACGTCGCAGTAACAGGACGGTGATGATGATGAGGGAAAGAACGGTGCCGATCTGGCCGAGACTGATACTGAGTGCGGAAACAGAGAGGTTCAGCGGAGCATGCAGCAAGAATAGCTCAGGGGCAAACAGAGACAGGGCGAGCAGCACCACGGCTGGGAGCGCCGGCCATCCGTCGCCCCTTTTTTTGCGAATGCCGCAAACCGTGACCCAGACCAGCAGCGCACCGAGCATCAGCTTGGTTGCGATGGTCAGCGGCGAGAGCCAGACGATGGCATGGACAGGAACGACGGTGCCATAGAGCGGCGCCCGCAGCATGGCCATGCCGATGGCGAGCGGCACCGCAAACGCCCAGACCAGGCGGTGCAGGCGGTTCATATGATCAAGCCGGAACCAATAGGCCCAGAACAGCACCCAGAGAGCGATGATGGCGGCGGGCAGAACGGCATCCGTAAGCAGGAATCCGGGAGTTCCGCCGATCCAGGTGGTGTAACCCGCGATGACAATTACAACCATCAGAGCCAGCGTGGCCGCCAATGCGAGGCAAAGCCAGAAGTAAGCGGGTTCGGTTCGGTCGAGCCAGAACAGGCCGAAGGCCACCAGCAGCGCCAGCAGCAGAATCGTCATTTCAAGGAAGTCGCCGTAGTCCGCGCGATTAAATGCATCCCAGTCCAGTTGAAGCAGGCCGGAGATGACGGAAGACTGCCCCAGTACCGGCGGCCCATGCAGCCCACCGGCGTACGGGTCCTCCAGCGGGGTTGACGTGTTCATCCACATGCGGATGGCGATCGTTACGAGACCGCCGCGAACATTCGCGGGGAACGGAACGGCGCTCGGGTGGGCGCTGTACATGGTGACGCCGCGCGCAGTGAAGCGGCCAAACTGCCCGACGAGCTCTCCATTCACGTAGACCTGGTACGCGTCGTCGAAGTTGTCCGGCATCTTGAGTGCGAGCGCCGTTTGCCCGTCTTGAATATTGACCCGCAGCCGGTACCAGGCATAGCCTGCGTAGCCGGGATAGCCGCGCGCAGTCCATCCCGGAACAAAGCCGCCGGTGCCGAGTTCCGGATCATAGGATCGCGGCGGCGGCGTCAGGTCCATCGTGCCCCAGGCGGAGTCGTCGAAGTTCGGCTGCGCCCATGCCATGTTGTCGCCGGTGTGGAACTTCCACGGGCCGGTAAGGTCCACGGTCGCGTTGCCCAGCGAGACCTGCCGCTGCGCTCGCGCGCCGGCCAGTGAAGACATAACGATCGTCAGGACGGCGAAAACCTTAAGGACTCTCAATGCGACTCCGTATGCCGCGCTTCCGCTGCTGGAGAATGCTAAAGGATATCGCCCTGTGAGGGAATGGAAATCAATGAAGACCGCCGGTTTGCAGATTGGAGGAGACCGCAGAAGGGGTCAGGAGATGCGGTCTACGGTGGAGACGTTTTTCTTTCTGCTTAGGACGAAAGCGGCTTTGCGGCGGGAGGCAGAGGCGTGCTCGATCTTCTGCCAGAAGGCGACGAAATAGTCCGTGGCGGAGATGATGGATACGAGCACCATGAAGTAGACGGCGGTGATGGCGATGACGTGGACGGGCACGATGAACCAGCCGAAGCGCCAGACAGCCCAGCTGTGGTCGAGGATGGCGGCGACGACGGCGACGATCTGGGTAACCATTTTGAGTTTGCCGAGATCGCTGGCCTGGATGGTGAAGCCTTCCGAGGCGGCGATGGAACGCAGGCCGCTGACCAGGAATTCTCGCCCGATGACGATGACGGCGATCCAGGCGGGGACGATGCGCGGGTTCAGTTCGACGAGAGCGATGAAGGCGGCGGTGACCATGAGCTTGTCGGCGAGCGGGTCGAGCAGCATGCCCATGGTGGTGATCTGGCCGCGTTTTCGGGCGAGATAGCCGTCCACGCCGTCGGTGATGGAGGCGAGGATGAAGAGAGCGGAGGCGAGGATTTCCTGCTCTCCGTAAAAGCCGTGCAGCGGGCACGTGCGGGAGAGGAGCCATATGAGAAGCGGCACCGAGCAGATGCGGCTCATCGTGATGGAGTTGGGGAGGTTCACAATGGAGGCCCAAAGCCCGCGTGAGAAGCTCGATCGCGGGCCTTGCAAGCATTATGCACTATGGAGACTGCTGACAAAATCCAAAACCAACCCTGAGGCGCTGAAGCGCAGGTGATTCGTGCCCGGTGAGGGTACGGCTGTAGCCCGCAGCCTACGAGCCAAGCGGTTGTTCATCCACCTGTAGTCTCGATGCTTATGGGGAGAGTCAATCAGCTTCCGAGTTCTGAGCCTCATTTTTCCAAACATCTTCGGCGTCGCTTTCACAGGGGAAGAACATCATGAAGACGGTTCCGGAGGGTCGGTTGTTTGCTGGGCCGGCGGTGCGGCTGCGAACGCGGACGGTGCCCTGATGTTTCGCGATGATCTCGGAGCTGATCCAGAGTCCGAGCCCGGTGCCGGTGAGTTCCTTGGTGGTGAAGAAGGGTTCAAAGATGCGTTGGCGCACGGCGGGGGGCATGCCTATGCCGGTGTCGGCTATAACGATCCGAACCCCTTTCCGTTCGGGCTGTTTCCAGTCCCGGGAGGGGCGGACGGAAACAATGAGGCGGCCGCCTTTGGGCATTGCATCCAAGGCGTTGCCGATGAGGTTGGCAAAGAGCTGGCGCAATTCTCCGCTGAAAGCGAGCAGGTCGGTACGGTTTTCATAGCGGCGGTCGACCTTAATTTTGGCTGAATACAAACGACCCTGGTGGAGGGCGAGGACGGATTCGAGCAGCTCCGCGGGACTGACGATGGCAGGCTTCGAGGACTGGCGATAGAAGCGCAGCGTCTGCTGCGTGATCTGGGAAACACGGGCGAGCTCCTGCTGGGCGAGTTCGGCGAACTGCATTGCCGCGGGCTCGAGCGACTCCTGATGGAGGAGATAGAGGAGGTTGGTGACGGCCTCGAGAGGATTGTTGATCTCATGGGCGATGGATGCGGCGAGGCGGCCGGTGGCAGCCAGCTTTTCGGTGCGGCGGAGCATTTCCTCGGAGATTTTTCGAGCGGTGGCGTCGATGATGACGGCGCCCACCCAGCGAACCTGGCCCGCGACTGCATCGGGCGTCCTGTCGGTAAACCGGCGGTTGTGGGCGGGCTGATCGCCGCCTGTGAAGTCGGCCGTAGAGGTCGCATCGCTGATGCGGACCGGGTAGAGACTGACGAGCCAGGTGCGGAGGTTGTCGGGCAGGCTGGGCAGCTCAATTTGCAATTCGAGATCTCGCACGGGCACGCCGGTTGCGAAGACCTGTTCGACGGCGGAGCTGAACTGGTGGGCCATGTGACCGGGGAAGATGTCCTGCACGGTGCGGCCGAGATGCCGGCTGATGGATAAGTTGTCCATCTCCGCCACAAACTGGTTGACGCGGACGTAGCGGCCGCGGCTATCGAAAAAGGCGAAACCAATCGGTGCATTGGCGAGCATGGAATCGAGCAGGGCCAGCGTGTCATTGAGGCCGGCGCGCTGTTCCTTAAGAGCAGCGACCATGGTGTTGAAGGAGCGGGTGAGCTCGCCGGCCTCGTTGAAGGAGTGGGTTTTGAGAGGAAAGATGCCGCTGCGTTCCGGGTCGCGGATGAGCAGCTTGGTGCCCCGCAGAAGGCCGCGAAGAGCCTGGGTGACGGAGCGGGCGAGGAGCATGGAAAACAGCATATTCGCGGCGATGGCGAGCAGGGCGAAGATGAAGGCGGAGCGCAGAAGACTGGAGAGATCAACCTGGTCCTGAGAAGTGTCTGGATACACCCACGCGAGGGCGATGGGCGTGCTGTCGACGTTGATATCAGCGACGGCGACGGTGCCATTGCTGCTGGTCTCGAGGATTCTGGCAGCGTAGAACGGGTGGGCCTGTTTGAGTTCGGCGGCGGTCAGCGGCGGAGATTCGGAAAGGCGGCTACGGCTGCTGTAAGCGAGGGTGCGGCCGGAGAGATCGGTGATGCGGACAGCGGCGATGGTAGGCGCATCGAGCATGTCGTCAAGGATGGCCTGGACGCTGGAGAGGTTTTGATTTTTCAGCTCGAAAGCAGCGGTGCTGCTGAGCAGATGCACCTGGTAGGTGAGGCGGTCGGCGGTGCGGTTGAGCAGCGTGGTGCGCTGCTGGCGATACACGTATCCGAAGACGGCAGCGACCAGCAGACACTGCAACAAGGCTGTGCCGAGGATGAGCTGCCCTCGAATGGTGCGTGGGATGAGACGGGGCATCGGAGGACCGTCTTGATTGTATGGGACGGCCATCCGGCTGGCGAACGGGAATGGGGAGGGTTCCCGCATGGCGAACCTCTACATGAGGAACGCGGAGGTTGGGAATTTGGATTTGGGTTCTGGGCGTCGCCGGAGATGACAGGAATTCTTGCGACGCGGTCTGGTTGGACGGCGCGATTTATTCCTTGAGGGAATGGCGGAGGCCGGAGGCGATTTGCGCGCCGTGAAAGCGGCCGTTTTCTATGAAGATTTCGTTGGTGCGAGCGCCGGCTACGATAACTCCGGCAAGATAAATGCCGGGGACGTTGCTTTCCAGGGTGTCCGGGTTGAAGGTGGGGGTCCGGTCTGTGCCGTCCAGGCGGATGCCGAGAGATTCGAGAAATTGGTAGTCGGGGTGATAACCGGTCATGGCGAAGACGAAATCATTTTTGAGCGTGCGCTCGCCTTCGGGGGTGCGGAGGCGGACGGTGTCGAGGGTGACTTCCTGGACGGCCGAGTTGAAGTAGCCGTGGATTTCGTCGTGGCGGATGCGATTTTCAATGTCGGGAAGAATCCAGTATTTGACGTGGCGATGCATTTTTTCTCCGCGATGGACGAGGGAGACGCGCGCGCCGTGCCGCCAGAGATCGAGCGCGGCGATCGCTGCGGAATTTTTTCCGCCGATGACTAAGACGTCACGATCGAAGTAGGGATGCGGGTCCTTGTAGTAGTGAAAGACTTTGGGAAGGTCTTCGCCGGGAATGTTGAGGTAGTTGGCGCGGTCGTAGTAGCCGGTGGCGACGACCAGGGCGCGGGCGCGATAGGTGTGCGGGCGGCCGGCGGCATCGGCGCAGTGGACAGTGAAAGCGCCGGCGCGGCCTTCCACGCGGGCTACATTTTCATACTGCCGGATGTCGAGCCGGTAGTGCTGCGCTACTTTGCGGTAGTATTCGAGGGCTTCGGGGCGGGTTGGTTTTTGATTCGGACTGCTGAAGGGGATGTTGCCGATCTCGAGCAGCTCGGGCGTGGTGAAGAAGGTCATGTTCGAGGGGTAGTGGAAGAGCGAGTTGCAGAGGCAGCCTTTGTCGACGAGAACGACGCGGAAGCCGGCGTTCTGGGCGTCGATGGCGCAGGCCAGGCCGGTGGGGCCGGCGCCGATTACGAGGACGTCGAATTGCTCGGGGGATTCGGCGCGTCCGCTCTTCGGTGCGCGAGCTGGAGCTTCGGGTGGGGCGGTTTCGTTGCGGCGCTGGTCCTGTTTCGTTTCGCGTTCACGCTGGCTGCCGTGCATCATTGTCTTAGTTTACGCAGAGGCGCGGCAGCCCGGAGTATGGCTATCTGGCCCTGGAGCGTCGAGTGGGCCTCCTACGGACGGTGGTGACAGGCGAGGTGCCCGGCACATCGTTGTCAAAGGTCGCGCCGGACGGGACCAGGTAGTTCTGTACGCTCGGAGTTCCAGCGTTGCCGGTGCGAAGCTCAATGCGGGAAGGATCGATGCCCTTCTCTTTGACGAGATAGTCCTTGGCGTTCACGGCGCGCTCGCCATTCAGCGCGTCGGCGTTTCTCTCCGCAGGGCCGCTGCTTCCGACCAGCACAGCTCTGGCATCGGCAGCGCGCTGCAGGTTCAAGGCCACCTCATCGAGGCAGGCCTTGGCTTCGTTGTCGACTCGGGCTGGACGACGTTGATCCCGGCCGAAGCTTATTGAGCAGAGAGTTTCTGTCTTCGGTATTGACGGTGTCACCGGTGCATTGATCGTCACCGTAGTGGAGGCCGAGGCAGTCTGTCCTGTGTCATCTGTCACAGTACCGGTCACGGTCACCACTCCTGGTGCTACCCCGGTGGTGTTTAGGGTCGCGGTGCTGGTTGAGCCCTCGATTTGGCCCGAAGACGCGGTGTAACTGTAGGTGAGCGGACGATTCTGCGGGCTGGTGGCTTGCGCCGTAATGGTGGAGGAATCGCCTGGATTCACAGTGGAAGGATCGGCGGACAAGAGAATGGCGGGCGGGCCGAATGGTTTTAGAGTGAATACGGCGTTACAGTCGGCGGACTGGCCGGCTTTTGGACCTTCGGTGACATGGCCTGTGACCGTATAAGTGCCCGGCGCGAGCCCAGCGGTGTCGACATTCGACGTGGAGGAGGTACCGGCCACTTTGCCACCCGTCGAGGTCCAGCTATAGGTCACCGTTTTTTTGGGATTAAGATTGAGTGCGTTTCCACTGACCGTAACCGGGTCTCCGGGAAACACGTCGGTTGGACTGGCGGAGCAACTGTAGTTGACCGGCGCTGGCGGGGCCATGCCGCCAAACATGAATTTCACGCCGCTTTGCAGTCTGACACCGCGGAGTTGCGTGGCGGGAACCGCCGAAGAAGGTCCGAACCGATGATTGGAATATAAATAATCGCCCTGAATCAGCCGCAGACCGAAGTGTTTACTCAAGGGAAAGTCGATGCCAGCTCCGCCCATGAATCCTACGTGGTCGTCGCTGCCGAAGGACTCGGAACGCAGGCGCTGCCAGCCCACCAGTCCTTCAATGAAAGGAGCGAAGTGCTCCTTGCGCAATGTCAGCTTCGGTCCTATGGACGCGTCGTAGAATTCAACATCGTCAAGCTTGCCCATGTAGTTGGTTGCTAGATTTGGAGCGCCCTCGCCGCTGCCGAGATCGCCGCTGAAGTCGCCGGTCAATCCAAGCCAGCGATTGAAGTTGTAGGTGACGCTGCCGCCGATGCCCAGCGGGTTCGATTCCATCCCGATGGTGAAAGGGAGGGTTGCTCCCGGATTGATGGCGTGCAGATTGGAATGCGGATAGACGAAAGAATATCCGGCGAACAGCTCCCACTTGGGCCAGGTGCGATCCTGCGACGGAGCAGTCCGATACTGCGTTGTCGAGTCGGAAGAAGATTGATTCTGGGCTGCCGCACGCGGGCCAGCGCCACACAGGATAGCAAATACTGCCACCAGCACTACCGGAACACGGCCATGATGGCTCTGAGAATGTGATGACATACGAAGACTCCTTCAACTTGAAGAACTTGGGATCCGATTCAGCGCGACCCGCAGTGGACCTGTTCGAACAGGTCCACTGCGGAAGGCCGCTGGTTAGGGGGCGGTAATCGCGTTGCTGTCCAAAGTGACGGCACCGATGCGGGCCAGCGCTCTGCCCTGCAGTGTGGCGCCGGTGTCCAGCGTTATCGATTGCAGGGCGAGGATGGTTCCCTCGAAGCTGGAGTTGGTCCCGAGAGTAGCCGAGCTGCCGACCTGCCAGAAGACATTCTTGGCCTGGGCTCCCCCGGCAAGAACCACCTGCGTGGAGCCAAGGGTAGTCAGCGTGGAACCAACCTGGAAGATGAATACAGCATTGGCATTGCCCTGGGCATCGAGAGTGACTTTGCCAGACGAGAGCTCAACAGTGCTGGAAGTTTTGTAGACTCCCGGCGTGAAGGTCAGGCCGGTCATATCCCCGGGTAGAACCGCCGCACCCTGGACCCCAGCGGCATAGTTGTAAGCGACCGTCAGATCCAGCTGGGCCTGCGCCGCTGTGGGGTCGGCTACAAACATAGCCGCAGGCGAGGTAAGCGTTCCCGGAGGGAATCCTGTTACTGCGGATCCGGGGCTGAGGCCGAGATTTCCACCGGTGAGGGTGGTCGGACCGGTGCTGGTGACCGTGGATCCGGCGAGGACAAGGAAATTGGCGGCGGAATTCAACGGTACCGGTTGCAGGCATGCCGCGGTGGCGGTGGTGAATGTCCATACATGATTGCTGGCAAGCGCATTGCCGGCCAGATCCTGGGCCCCCGTAGTTATGGTGGCTGTGTATGTGGTGTTCAGCGCCAGAGAAGCCGATGGCGTATAGGTGGCGGTCATACTGGGCGGATCGTAAGTCACTGTTCCCGTCGCGCCTGCCAGGGTGAAGGTGCCGCTGTTTATCGTTCCAGGGTTCATGGGCTCGCTGAAAGTGCCGGTGATGAGCGTGTTCGGGCATGCTCCGTCGGCTGGGGTGACCGACACCACTACGGGCGCGATGGGCGCGGTGCAACTTGTCGTGGTGAAGCTCCAGACGTAATTGCTTGCGAGAGCATTGCCGGAGGCGTCCTGAACTCCGGTGGTAATTGTGGCCGTGTAGAGGGCGCCGACGGATAAAGCCGCAGAGGGTGTAAAGATAGCCGTATTGCTGGTGGAATCGTATGTAACCTGGCCTGTCACAGCAGCACTATCTGCACCCATCAGAGTGAAAGTGGAGGTATTGATGGTCGAGGGATTCATGGCGCCGCTGAAGCTGGCGGTCATGATCGAGCTGGCGCAGACAAGGGTGTTGCCGTTGGGAGGCGCCACCGAGATGACTGTGGGTAGGATCACCGGGGCACATGCCGTGGTGGTGAAGCTCCACGCATAATTCGCAGCCATCGCATTGCCGTACAAATCCGTGGCAGCGGTGGTGATCGTTGCCGAGTACAAGGTGTTTGGGGTAAGCGGCGCGGATGGAGTGAAGACGCCGGTGTTATTCGTGGAGTTGTACGTCACTTGTCCGGGTACAGCTACGCCGTTCTCGGTCAGCGTGAAAGAGGAAGCGTTGATGGTCGAAGACTGCATCGCCTCGCTAAAGGTTGCGTTGACTACTGGATTGCCGCATCCGACACTGGCTCCGTTGGTCGGGGAGACCAAGGTCACTGTTGGGAGGGTCAGTCCTGGGCCGCCTGAGCCCTTGTCTGGATCGCTACATCCGGTGGCCAAAACGATGAGCAGGAATGCTGCGAACCAGAGCTTGGGATTGCTGTATCTACGCATAAACGATCGCCTCTTATCCATTTCCACGGCCAAACCTTTGCGGTACAACAATTTACGTACTGCGAATCGCCGAGCCTGGTGCGACAGTAGCAGCCTGCGGGTAACATAGCAAGCAATAACTTCCGTAACTGTAAAGTAACCAGCACGATAGTAATAATTGGCAAGTTGCTGCTGATAATCGACCAGTAAAGCGGATGAAAATGGGGCGTTGAGCCGATGTTTGAGAAGTCAGCGATCGAACATGGCAGGTTTGAGAGAGATCGGCTGCGGCGACTAAAATGAAGATCGAGGACGAGTGCGATGGGTGGGATTCGTAAGGAGAAGGATTCTTTGGGGCATGTTGAGGTTCCGGCGGCGGCTTACTACGGGGCGCAGACGGCACGGGCGGTGGACAACTATCCGATCTCGGGGATGCGGGCTCATCCTTTGCTGGTGCGGGCGCTGGGGATGGTGAAGGCGGCGGCGGCTTTGGCCAATAAGGAGTTGGGGCTGGTGGAGGCGCACCGGGCGGATGCGATTGTGGAGGCGGCGAGGGAGGTGATCGACGGCAAATGGGATAAGGAATTTGTTGTCGATGTTTTTCAAGCCGGGGCGGGCGTGAGCCTGCACATGAATACGAATGAGGCGCTGGCCAATCGTGCCAACGAGATTCTGGGCGGCAAGCTGGGGGAGTATGAGCATGTTCATCCGAACGACCATGTGAATTATGGGCAGTCCACCAATGACGTGTTCCCTACGGCGATGCGGGTGGGCGCGCTGCTGGCGCTGGAAACGCTGTACCCGGTGCTCGATTCGCTGGCCGCAACTTGCGAGAAGAAGGCGAAGGAATTCGATGGCGTGATGAAATCGGGGCGGACGCACATGCAGGATGCGGTACCGATCCGGCTGGGGCAGGAGTTTGCGGCGTACGCCGTGGCGGTGCGGAAGGCCGAGAAGAATATTCGTCATGCGGGCGATTCTTTACGCGAGCTTGGACTGGGCGGCTCGGCTGTGGGCACGGGGATCAATACGCATCCCGATTACCGGGTGAAGGCAGTTGCGAATCTGGCAAAGCTTTCCGGGCAGAAGCTGACGCCGGCGGCAGACATGCGCTGGGCGATGCAGTCGAACGCCTCGATGGGAGAGGTGAGCGCTGCGCTGCGCGGGTTGGCGCTGGAAGTGATTCGAATTTCAAACGATCTGCGGCTGCTGGCTTCGGGGCCGAACACAGGGCTCGCGGAGATTTTTCTGCCGAGTCTGCAGCCTGGATCGTCGATTATGCCGGGAAAGATCAATCCAGTGATGCCGGAGCTGGCGGCGATGGTGAGCTTCCAGGTGATTGGCAACGATACGGCGGTGGCGTACGCGGTGCAGGCGGGGCAGCTGGAGCTGAACGTGATGATGCCGACGATGGCGTACAACGTGATGCAGTCGATCACGATTCTGGCCAATATGCTGCGGCAGTTCGACAGATACTGCGTGGCCGGGATTACGGCGAACAAGGCTCGCTGCGAGATGTATGCCGAGAGCACGGTGTCGCTGGCGACGGCGCTGAATCCTTACATTGGATACGCGAAGGCGGCGGAGATTGTGAAGGAGTCGGTGGCGAGCGGCCGCTCCATTATTGAGCTGGCTAGGGAGAGAAAACTTTTGAGCGAGGCGGAGATTGCGGAGATTCTGGACCCGGTACGGATGACGGAACCGCAATATCCGCTGGATGCAGCGAAGCATCGGGATGCGGTAAAGGCATCCTGAGATTGCAAGTTCAAGAAGCCTGCGGCTTGCCGACAGCGGATTACGCTCGGGGCGGCAAGTCGAAAATCCAAGCCGGATGGATTACGCCTGAATGCTACTGGCGGCCGAAGCGGTAGACGATTCCCATGAGCAGGCCTTGATTGTGGTCGATGTTGCCGCCGAAGTGGTCGAACAGGATGTGCGGGGCGAAGCGAATGGCGAGGCCGGGGCTGAGGTTGTAGTCGATATCGACGCTGGCGATGCCGCCGGCTACGATCCCCGCGGGATAGAAGCCGACAGCTGTCGGGGGGAAGCCGTTGGTATCGGCGTCAAAATATCCGTACACGGCGCCACCCTGCACGGCGCCGCTGACCGACCACTTGGGGCTGCCGTAAAAGCGATATTGCGGGCCAATGGTAAACGGGAAGACGCTGAATTTTGCGTTGTAGAGAATGCAGCATCCCTGTGCGCCGCCGACGGCGCCGAGCGAATTGTTTCCATACAGGCCGCGGGCGTCGGCGGTGATGCCAAATCGAGGGGTGAAGTAGCGAGTGAGGCCGAGGGTCCAGCCGCCCACGCCGGAATTGTGGATGCTGGGGCCGGGGCGGAAGCGCATGTAGGAGCCGCCGGCATAGACATCCCACCGATGAGTGTAGGTCTCGGTCACGGCCTGTGCTTCACGCCGCTGTTTCGTCTGTTGACGCCGGCTTTCGAAGCTGCGCCGCGATTCTTCGTTCTGCTGGCGGGTTTGCGATACAGATGAAGATGAGGATTCAGGCTGCTGGGTCTGATCCTGAGCGTGGGCGCGCAGTGTGCTGAGGGCGGAGAGCAGCAGGAGAGCGACAACTATGGCAGTTGAGGAACGGAATCGAAGGCGCGATACGGACATTGGGCAGCCGTGGGCTCCCCGGGTGAAGTGAGACAGCACAGTTTTCTCCTAAAGCTTTATTAAATCATTTACCGGGCTTGCGTGGACTCGGTAGTCTGTCGGTAGTTTGCCAGCGCGGGATGCGGGATGAAGTTTCGCGCGGCATATTCTGTGACTTTGCGGAGGAATTGAATGCAGCGATTTCTGATTGGGTTGATTATCGGGCTGGCGGCCTGGCCGGTTGCAGTGCTTTGTTACTTGCGCTTTGGGCATCCTCCGGTGGCAGTAACGGACCGGGCATTTCCAATGGAGGCGCAGATTGTGCATGTCCCGCTGGGACAGCGGATCGCCAAGGAGCTGCCGAAGCCAACGACGATGCAGCCTACTGAAGAAAACCTTCTGGCCGGGGCGCAGACTTACTTTATGAACTGCTCGAGCTGCCATGGAATGGCGAACCAGACCTCGACGTTTGCGCCGCACATGTATCCGAGCGCGCCACAGTTGTTGCGTCCTCATGGGACGCACGGGGTGGTTGGAGTGAGCGACGATCCGGCGGGTGAGACGTACTGGAAGGTGGCGAACGGGATCCGGTTGACCGGGATGCCGGCGTTTCAAAAGATTCTGACACCGACAGAGATGTGGCAGGTGAGCCTGCTGCTGGCGAACGCGAACAAGCCTCTGCCGCAGTCGGTAAAAGATGTTCTCAGCAAGCCGTAGCTATCTAGTTCATTCTTCCTCCGGAGCTGCTGCTCAAAGTATTCACAGGACTTTCGGCAGCGATAGATTCCATGGTTTAATTCCTCGAAGATTGTTAATAACTCCCCTCAGGCCGATTCCTGTTCCGCACTCCGCATATTTCAAGGCCATGTAACTGAAGCGCGACGACTTACCGCTTTCATCCATTCCCCTTTCCAATGAAAGGCTTTGTGAACGTTCAACCCGTTGAACGAAACCTCAGCGATTCTCGCAAATCCGTTGACAGCAATTCTGCGGAAAGGACAGTATCGCAGTTGCAGTTATCGATGTGATAACTCGCCGAATTCTAATCGAGCCAGACGGCCGAAAAGATAACTAAGTGCTCTCTTCCTTCGGGGTGAATTTATTGGGAATTAACACCGCTTGTTTAAGATTGCCTTTCGCGGGTACTTACGGTGGGGTTGGGAATGGCGACTGTTCTATAACTACTGACCGATCCATGTTAATGCAATTCAACGGAAATCTGGAGGATGCTGTGAAACGTTCATGGGGAATTTTTTCTTTAAGCCTGGCGGTGCTGGCGTTGCTGGTCGCGACTCCGAACACCGCAAAGGCGCAAGGGCAGAGTGCGCAGGTAAGCGCGCAGGGCGCCGCAACCAATCATTTTCCAACCAAGGTGAAATACGTCTGGGTTATTATGATGGAAAATCATAACTGGACGGGAAACAATGCCGGAGCCGCCTTTGGAGCCCCGGATATCAAAGGTAACCCGCTGGCCCCCTACATAAATGGATGGCTGCTGAACCACGCCGCCCACGCCGAGCGGTACTTCAATCCTCCGGGGAACCATCCCAGCCTGCCGAATTACCTGTGGCTGGAAGCGGGAACGAATTTCGGCATCCTGCAGGACAACCTTCCGACGGATGACAACCTGACAACCCATGCACACCTGCTCCACCTGCTTGAAAATGCCGGGATAAGCTGGAAATCGTACGCCGAGCAGGATTTCGGCAACCCGGAATATGATGATTGTCCTTTGGGTTGGAACGAAGTTGACCCGAACCACGTGCCGGCCGTTTATTTTGCGGACGACACAAACGACTTCAATACGCAGTCGCCGCATTGCATCGCACATGTGGTTCCCTATTCGGAGATGGCGACCGACCTGGCCGACCACAACGTGGCGCATTACAACTTCATCTCACCGAATGTCTGTCACGATGGTCATGAGGGCGTTTCCCCTTGTGCCAGTGACGAACCCACGGATAACACGCTGCGAAGCGATCAGTGGCTGAAGCAAAATGTACCCTTGATCACCAACTCGCCGGAGTTCAAACAAGCGGGCGCTCTTTTCATCATCTGGGACGAGGCAGAAGATAGCGGAGCCTATAGTGACGGACCAATCGGCATGTTCGTACTATCGCCTTTCGCCAAGGGCGGTGGCCAGAGGGGATACACAAATTACATCCACTATGACCACAGCTCAACGCTGAAAACCATGGAGGAGATCTTCGCGCTGCAGCCGCTGTTGGGAGCCGCGGCGAATCCCGCAACGAATGACCTGCGCGATTTGTTCGACCTTTCCAAGGTGCAATAGCAGATTGCGAAAGAAGCCCACTTTAGCCGCAAGCAGGTGGCTGGAGTGGGCACCGGAATGGTGAGTTTTTCAGCAACACCCCATGTCTCAGACGCGAGACATGGGGTGTTTTTCGCTAGCGGCTTAAAGAATAAGTGAGGCCGGTGTTGAACTGCACGGAGTTCTTTTTGAAACCCGGCGGAGGATCGTTAAGGAAGCTGTCGACAACTCCCACAGAGAAGCCGAAATTCTTGAAGACGGGGAAGGTTGCGCCGACGGCTGCGTTCGCGGAGTAGTCCGACGGTGTGTTCCATGCAGGATTGAAGGCGGCAATTTCGGTGAAGACAATTTTCCTGGGGAAGTTGCGAAGGTAATTGTCGGCGAAGCTGGAGCCGACGAGATTGGTGCTCTTCGCCGATCCGGGAGGCGACTCGAGAAACTGCTGCTTCGTGTAGTCCATGGTGGCGGTGAAGTCGAGTTGCTGCTTTGAATTCTTGATGGCTGTGAAGCCGACGCCGATGCCGTAGAGCTGCTGGAGATCGAGCCCCTGAGAAAAATTGTGGTCGAACATGGCCTGCTGCAGGAGATAGAAACGCGGGCTGAAATACTCGTTTTCCTGCAGGCCGCCGTGGATAATGTTGGTTTTCACGGTAGGCGTGGCGGGCTGGGAAACGCGGCCGTAATTGCTGTTGAAGTTGAGCAGGGTGCGTTCGCGCGCGGGCATCCAGTCAACCGGGGGCACGGCACGAGAGAGAACGACGGCGCTGTTGACGCTGACGCTGTTCTGGGTGGAGTTGACGGTGCTCGCCCCGGCGCTGACGGACCCGGTGATGCCCTGGAGAAGACTCTGCTTCGACCGAACATTTTTCTCGAACGTGGGCTCATCGATCAGGTACGCGATTTTAGCGACGGGAACCTGCTGCGCGCCTTGGGCGGTGGTTACGGTGAGGGTGTCGCCATCGAGGGAGATGGGGCCGAAGGGTACATCGCGGTTAGGCCGTTTGCGATGAATCGGCACTCCGATTTCAATGACGGCGAACGGCCCTTGCGTGCGGAGCGATTTCAGCTTGGCCCAGGGGACCTTGACCATCCCGGCGTTGTCGCTTTTGAAGAAGACCTTATTATCGGATTCATGGTCGAGCTTTCCGGTGAGGTTGTCGCCGTTGGAGAACACCAGAACGTCGGGTCCGGCTGCATCGGCGGCGCGGATCGGGGTGGCGGCGATGGCGGCGAGCAGCACCAGCAGGAGACAGGAAAAGAGGGTGGCGCGATGGATGGAGCGGACTGTCATAGCGAGACTTAGCTTCCTTCTTACAATTTGATGCCGGGGTGGCGCACCGACCCGCATCCTATTACTTACGGTAACAAATGGGGTTGGAATGTTCGAGAAGCTTCGAGACAAGCTGGTTCGGTTTCTTTCGATCGTCGGAGGATTCTCGAGCCCGGAAGATATCGCGCGGGCAAAACGGCGCAGCTCGCCCAGCGCCGCGGAGAGGAATGAAACCGCGGGTACCTCGGCTTCGCTGCGATCGGGTGAGAGACAAATCGATGCGCCGCAGGAACGCATTCCGCCGGGGGGCCCGACACTCCGATAAAAACCGGAGGCGTAAAATAAGGGTATGGGGATCACGCGCGCACAGGCTCTTGACGCATTTGAGTCCGATGATTTGATTGGATTGGGAATGGAAGCGAATGCGGTGCGGCGCAGGCTGCATCCCGAGGGCGTGGTCACCTACATCATCGACCGGAACATTAACTACACAAATTTCTGCACGGAGTATTGCACATTCTGCGCGTTCTATCGTCCGCTAAAGGGCAAGCTGGCGGCGGAGGGATACATCCTCGACTTCGACACCATTTATGAGAAGGTGAGGGAGACGGTAGAGATGGGTGGGACGGGCGTGCTGATGCAGGGCGGGCTGCACCCGGATTTGAAGATCGACTGGTTTGAGAGACTGCTGCGCGGGATCAAACAACGCTTTCCTTCGATCTGGCTGCATTGTTTTTCGGCATCGGAAATCCTGGCGATTGCAGAGTACAGCGAGCTTTCCGTCCGCGACACGATTTCGCGGCTGCGGGATGCTGGCCTCGATTCGATTCCGGGCGGCGGCGCGGAGATTCTTGATGATGAAGTTCGGCACAGGATTGCGCGGCTGAAATGCGGGACGGAAGACTGGGTGCTGGTGCATCGCACCGCGCATCAACTGGGAATGCGGACCACGGCGACGATGATGTTCGGCGTCGGCGAGACGTTTGAGCAGCGGGTGAACCACTTCGAGACGATTCGCCGACTGCAGGAAGAGACGGGCGGATTTACGGCGTTTATTCCGTGGAGCTTTCAGCCTAACAATACCGCGTTGGGCGGGCGCGGATGGGATGAGGCGACTTCGGTTGAGTATCTGAAGGTGCTGGCGATTTCTCGTTTGTATCTGGACAACATTGAGAACGTGCAGTCGAGCTGGGTGACGCAGGGACTGAAGGTGTTGCAGATGGGCCTGCGCTTTGGCGGCAATGATGTTGGCTCGGTGATGCTGGAGGAAAATGTGGTCCGGGCGGCGGGGACTTCCAACTGCACGACGGAGGAAGAACTGCGGCACGTGATTCGCGATGCGGGGTTCCGGCCTGTGCAACGGGATACTTTGTATCGGACTTTGTTTTTGAACTAGCGGGATTCCCGGTCATGGATCGGAATATTTTTCTTCTTCTGAATCTTGCGCTCGGTTTTTACAACGTCGGCACAATCTGGGCATGTGAAATCGACATCTTCCGATCATGGAGACTGATCGGCCCGGAACGCTTCCATCACGTGCAGCGCACCCACTGGCGCAAGCTTCCGTACTGGATATTCGCGCCGGTAATCCTCGCACTTTCGGGCAGCGTAGCGCTGATCTGGTATCATCCGGCGGGTTCCCCGCTTTGGGCAATATGGGGCGTGCTCCTCTGCCAGGTGCTGTCGCTGCTTCTGACCGCGGTTTTCTGGGGACCATGGCAGGCGCGACTGGCCCGTGATCTGCTGGGTTCAGAGAGCCCCTATTTGGACAAAATACTGAGAACACATTGGGTGCGGACGCTGCTGATCAATGCGTATGCGGGACTTCTGCTTGCGTGGGTTATCTTGGTTCCGCGATAGGACTCGACAGTTTCGATAGACGCGCCTGTAGAGGATCGGGAGGTATTTTCGTGACCGACATTTCGCAAAAGATCCCGAGTGGAAAAATCGCGATTGCTCCGTTGCTCTCCGTCCGGCATGGCGCGCAGGCGATCGAATTTTACCAGGCCGCGTTCGGAGCCCGTGAACTGCTTCGTGTGGACGGCGATGATGGATCCGTGGTCGCCCAGCTTTCTCTAGGAGAAGCCAGATTCTGGCTCGCCGACGAGTCTCCCGAGCATTTCAATTTCAGCCCGGAGTCTCTGGGCGGCGGTTCGGTGCGGATGGTCATGACAGTCGATGATCCCGATAGCGTGTTCGCGCAAGCCATCGATGCGGGTGCAACAGTGGTTTGGCCGGTTGAAGATCAGCCCTATGGCTGGCGTGTCGGGCGGCTCGTTGACCCATATGGCCATCATTGGGAGATTGGCAAGCCGCTCGGCGAAAAGGTCTGAGCGATTCCGGTTCGCGCATGACGGAACGCCGAGTTCAAACCGAGGGATGTTCCCGAATTAGCGATTGGACGGCGAACCCGGGCCTAAGACATCTGCCATAACGTTCGCGAGATCACGCAAAGCCCGGGAACCGTCGCCCATGAAACTGGAGCCGTGCATGGCGGCAAGAGTCCTGGGCTGAGACTGGGCAAGCTCCTCCAGCACACGGCCGGTGTGGTGTGTGTAGGGCACGTAATTTGCAAATGGTCCCGCCTCGGCTTCGAGCAGGGCCTCTCGACAGCGTTCGATGATGCTGTCTGTAGCAAGCGCTTCGCGGTCTCCCCACTGATGAAAAAGATCTGAGCAGAACAGTGTCCGATGGGTCTCTTCGAACATTACGCCCGCGTCCCAACCGTGAGGAACGTGCGGAGTGGGCAGAAAGCGGAATCGATACTTGCCTGTGTCGAGGACGTCATCGCGCGTCATCGGTCGGGCCGGACGAGCCGAGTAATCGTTGACGCTGACCATCGCGCCCACCAGTCCGCACACCGGTTCCGCATGCGGGGCGATCTCCAGCCAGTGATTCAATGCTCCGCATTCGTCCGATTCGAAATGGCTGAACCCGATATAGCGGAGCTTGGCGGGATCGACGATTCGCGCGACGGCTTCACGGACGAGCGGAAACATCGCACGAAGACCCGTATGGAACAGCAGCGGCTCATCATCCTTAACCAGGAAGTGGTTGAACTGAAGATTTATTTCGGGAACGTATATGGAGATGCGATAGACATTCTCCGCTACCTCAGCGACATTGCTCATACGAAGCCTCCCGCGCTGCATCTACAAGTGTGCGCCGATGCTGAAGGCGCCATTGCAAAACAATGTATCAAAGGCATTGGTTGACGCGCACGCCCTAGAGTTGTGGGGAAGCAATCCGGGGTGTGCCCATCTTTCTCCTCGTCTTCTGCAGCGCCTTCACTATCCATCGCGCCATGACGACTGCGAGCAGCGTTAGAGCCGCGGCGATTCCGGCGGCGGTCCAGGGGTGTCTGGTGACCAGCCAAGTGAGGCCGATGGCAATTGTGTCTTCGCCGGTGCTGAGTGCGATGTTCGAAACGGGCTCCGGGCTTGGCGTTACGACGGCGCGTACGGCGGTCTTGGTGCTGTGTGCGGCGAGCGCGATCAGTGCTCCCGCGGCGGTCGCGAGCAGTTGCATCTGTGGGGATAGATGTGCGGTGGCGCGATAGGCGATGAGGCCGGCGATGGGCACGCGGATGAAGGTGTGAAGCGCGTTCCAGACCATGTCCACGCCGGGAATTTTGTCGGCCACGAATTCAAGCGCGAACATCGCGGAGCTGGCGGCGATGACCCAGGGATCGCCCAAGGCTTCCAATCCCGCGGGCAGAACGACCCAGTGTCCGTGGGTGAGTATCCCCAGGGTGAGGACGGTGGCGTAGACGTTGAGTCCAGCAGCGAAGCTGGCGGCTATGACGAGCGCTGCTATGGTACTGGGTGTGAACGCGGTCATGCGAGTGATTCTACAGAATGGAGAACAATCCAGGTCTGCGAGGCGACGGCTGGAGAGCCGGGGTTTCGGAAATGGTTGAGACCGCGAGGTTCTTCTCTAAGGTAACGAAGACAGGGTCGATGAAGGCCAATGTGTCGGGAGGCGTCGCCGCGTACAATTGAGGGACTGCGTACGTGTTCCGGAGGGCTGTACCCTGGCCATGCCATTTTCTTCCGCCTGCTTGTGTCTGGCGGTTTCCCACATCAACGCGAACCTCGGCCTGGCGCTGTTTGCGCGGCCCAATCCTGTGCTGCATTATTTTCATGAGCAGTGGGTGGTTCATCAGATATTCGCGCCGCTTTATAGCTTCAACTGGTTCGATGCTTCGCTGCTGATTCCTTATTTTGTGCTGATGATTGTGCTGGCGTTTTATGGGCTGCATCGGTATCAGCTGGTGTGGCTCTACTACCGGTACAAGAAAAATGCTACGCACGAGCCGCCGATGCATTTTGCCGAGCTTCCGTTCATCACCATTCAGCTGCCGATATTCAATGAGCAGTATGTGGTGGACCGGCTGATTGAGGCGGTCTGCGCTCTGAATTATCCGCGGGACCGGCTGCAGATCCAGGTGCTTGACGATTCGACCGACGAGACGCAGCAGGTTGCGTCCGGAATCGTTGCGCGGTATCGCGTGGGGAGCAATGGGGAGCCGCAGCCGATCGAGTACATCCATCGCACGAACCGGCATGGGTATAAGGCTGGGGCGCTCGACCACGGCTTGAAAACGGCAAAGGGCGAGCTGGTGGCCATTTTCGATGCCGATTTTATTCCTCCGCAGGACTGGCTGATGCGGGTGGTCGATCACCTGGCCGATCCGGGTGTGGGGATGGTGCAGACGCGCTGGACGCATTTGAATCGCGACTACAGTTTTTTGACGCAGGTGTCGGCGATTCTACTGGACGGACATTTCGTGCTGGAGCATGGCGGGCGTTCGCGGGCCGGCGTGTTTTTTAATTTCAACGGGACAGCGGGCATGTGGCGGCGGGCTGCGATTGACCAAGCGGGCGGATGGCAGCACGACACCCTCACGGAAGATACTGACCTGAGCTATCGGGCGCAGCTGGTGGGCTGGCGATTTAAATATCTGCAGGATGTGGCGTGCCCGGCGGAGCTGCCGATTGAGATGACGGCGTTCAAAACGCAGCAGGCGCGATGGGCGAAGGGATTGATCCAGACCGCGAAGAAAATTCTGCCGCGAGTCTGGCGATCGGACGTGCCTTTTCGGATCAAGCTGGAGGCGTTCTATCATCTGACGGCGAACATCAGTTATCCGCTGATGGTGCTGCTGTCGATTGTGATGATGCCGGTGATGATCATCCGCTTTTACCAGGGATGGTTCCAGATGCTGCTGATCGATCTGCCGCTGTTTCTAGCTTCGACCTGTTCGGTGTCTTCGTTTTACCTGGTGTCGCAGAAGGAACTGTTTCCGGGCAGGTGGTACAAGGCACTCCTGTATCTGCCGTTTGTGATGGCGCTGGGCGGGATTGGTCTGACACTGACCAATTCGAAGGCGGTGATGGAGGCGCTGTTTGGGATCAAGAGCGCGTTTAAACGGACGCCGAAGTATCGCGTGGAGAAGCGCGGAGAGAAATCGCAGGCGACAAAGTATCGCAAGCGGCTGGGATTTTTGCCGTGGATTGAGTTGCTGATTAGCGCATATTTTGCGTTGACGATCTGGTATGCGATCGATAATGGGAATTACATTACGGTTCCGTTTCTACTGCTGTTTGCGTTTGGGTATGGATACACGGCGCTGCTGAGCCTGCTGCAGGGCGCGTTCGAGCGGTTTCGGGTGGGGGTTGCGAACCCGGAAGAGTCTTCTCCGAAGCCGTTTCCGGTTGGCGTATAAGCTGCTGCCAGATCAGATTTAAAAATATTGTCCAAAAAAATCCGAGCGTTCCAGCCTCTATCTGCGTCTTTCCTGGTGAACCAATTTTTATGAATGTCAGAGCGGCTACGGGCGAGCAGACTTTGGACTGGATAAGCACCGGCACAGGAGCCAGCGCGGCAGAGGTGCGCGCGGAGATCTCCGCATTGGCAACCGAACATTCCGCGCTGCTGTTTCGGGTTGTCTTCAGCATACTGCGGAATGCGTCAGACGCCGAGGACGTTGTGCAGGAAGCGTTTTTGCGCGTGCTGCGGGACCATAAGAAACTTGCGGGCATTGAGAATCCGCGCGTGTGGCTGATTCGAATCGCGTGGAATCTGGCTCTTGACCGCAGGAGAAGGCTCCGCTCGATGCCGCTGCTTGAAGAAGCAGAGATGCTGATACAAGATCATCCGAGCAAGGATCTGCCGGCCGATGTCGGTTTGAAATCAGCCGAGGAAAGTGTCCGCATCCTGCGATTGATCGATGGACTGCCGCGCAAGGAACGGGAAGCATTGCGACTGTCTGCCGTTGAGGAACTGTCGATTTCCGAGATCGCTGTCGTGTTGCGAACGACGGAGTCCGGCGTGCGAGCTTGTCTGTTCCGCGCGAGACAGCGTCTTCGGCAGAAGCTGGAAGCGGAGGAGAGGAGAAAGCGATGAATCAGAACGATGCTCGTGATCGTTCTATCGATGAGGCGTTGCGGCTTGCGGCGAGCGGCCAACTGCCAGCTGGCTATTTGGTCCGGCTACAGCGCACGATCGACGCAGCCCCAAGAACGCATGGGATGCGCGGGGGTTTTTGGCTGTGGGTGTCTGCGGCCTGTGCTGTAGCGGCGGTTTTCCTTGCGGTGGTTCTGCCTGTGCTCCTGCGTCCAGCAAAGCCGGGGGAAGTTGCTTCGGTCCAAGAGAGCAATCCTGCACAGAGCAGCAAAGCGCCCGGTGCTCAGCGGCCAAAGCCGCAAGTGATTGCGGCATCGTCGGACGGGGTGAAGGCCGTCCCCTTCAAAACGGTGTCGACCCGGCACCACGTTAAGAGAAATACCGGCGCGGCCACTCGGGATGCGGCCAACCTGTTCGATTATCCATTGACGCATCAGGAGAAACTGCTCGTCGAATTTGCACGGACGGCTACGCCTAATGAATTAAAGGATCTGAACCCGGAGTATCAGGCCAAGGTGGAGGCGCAGCAGGAAGCCGAGTTTGCCACTTATTCAAAGTCGGGCGAAGATTCGGGAAACAGCTCCATCAGCAGCGCTGGAGCAGAAGCTAATTCAGCGGTTAAGACGACACAGGAATGAGGCTCCCTATGCAATTCAAACATTATCTTTTGCTTTCTCTTGTATGCGCGCTGGTAATGGTCTGTGCTGTTCCGTTATCTGCGCAGACTTCTCAACAAGAGGATGCTCCATCACCACCGCATGAAGTACAGGCTGAACCGCCCGCCGCGAAACTTTTCGCCAGGCGTTCAGAACAGATTGCGCCGCAGCCATCTTCGACCGGAAATACTGCCGAAACAGGCGCCAACGACATAGCTCTGGGACCCTATCGTGTCA
This sequence comes from uncultured Acidobacteriota bacterium, assembly GCA_963744615.1. Lineage (GTDB taxonomy): Bacteria > Acidobacteriota > Terriglobia > Terriglobales > Acidobacteriaceae > JAKAAZ01. The sequence continues at coordinate 431,609 of CAVUUE010000001.1, read as the reverse complement.
CCTACACCTTGACGGAGATGGATGCCAGCAAGAAAATCGGCACGCAGCATTACACATTTGTGCTGAATGCGGATATGCAGCGATCGCACACCAACCTGCAAACACATCTTCCAGTTCAGGTAGGCGCACAATATGAAATGGAACATGTCGGCATTACGCTAGATTCTCAACTCGAAAAATTTCAGAATGCGCTTAAATTGCATAGCACGTTAGATCAAACATCCTTAGCTGACAACCAGAAGAAAGAAGGAGAAAACGCGTCTTCTCCGTTCCCGCCTGTGACGCGGCAAACCACTCTGTTGAGCAGCGCCTTGATGCAAGAAAATCAACCTATGACTCTCTGGAAAGTGGACCTCCCCGGAAGCACCCACGTTTTAGAAGTGCAAGCCGAACTAACACGAGTCCGATAGCAGGCACTCTTCGCGAACAAAAAAAAGCTCCTTCGGGAGCTTTTTTTTGTTCGCTTGCGCTCCATTCCACACTCGAACAATAGAATAAGTAGCATTGAGCCATTTGCATTTAACAGCTTCTCGTACGGAACTTACCTATTTGGAGAAACGATGAACGAACAACGAATTGGGATCATCATGAACGGCGTCACGGGGCGCATGGGGCTGAACCAGCACCTGGTGCGGTCGATTCTTGCGATTCGCGCACAGGGCGGAGTGGTGCTGAGGGATGGTTCGCGGCTGATGCCGGATCCAATTCTTGTGGGACGGAATGCCGGCAAGCTGGAACAGATTGCGAAGGAACATGGCGTTGCGCGGTGGACAACCGACCTGCCGAAGGCGCTGGCGGACAAGAACGACGCAATTTATTTTGACGCACAACTTACGGCGCTGCGCGCGCCGAGCGTCGAGGCCGCGATTGCAGCGGGCAAACACATCTATTGCGAGAAGCCGCTGGCAGTGGATTCGAAAGTCGCGCTGGAGCTGGCGCGCAAGGCAAAGGCGGCGGGGATCAAGGCCGGCGTGGTGCAGGACAAATTATTTCTGCCGGGCATTCGCAAACTGAAGCGGCTGATTGACAGCGGCTTTTTCGGGAAGATCCTTTCCGTTCGCGGCGAGTTCGGGTACTGGGTGTTCGAGGGCGATTGGCAGCCGGCGCAGCGGCCCTCGTGGAACTATCGCAAGGAAGATGACGGCGGGATTATCGTTGACATGTTCTGCCACTGGCGCTATGTGCTGGACCACACGTTTGGCGCGGTCCAGGCTTTGCAGTGCCTGGGTGGGACCGCTATCGAGCAAAGGGTGGATGAACAGGGCAAACCCTACAAGTGCACAGCGGACGACACGGCGTATGGAACATTTGAGCTGGCGGGCGGCATCGTTGCGCAGATCAATTCCTCATGGTCGTTTCGCGTGTATCGCGATGAACTGTTCAGCATGCAGGTGGATGGGACGCTAGGCAGTGCTGTTGCCGGGCTGCGGGAATGCAGGACGCAGCATCGCGTGAACACGCCGCGGCCGGTGTGGAACCCGGATGTTCCGAACGCGATTGATTTCCGCGAGAGCTGGGAAGATGTGCCGGACAATATGATTTTCGACAACGGGTTCAAAGTGCAGTGGGAACTTTTCCTGCGGCATGTGGTCGAGGACGCTCCGTTTCCGCATGATTTTCTGGAAGGCGCGCGCGGAGTGCAACTGGCGGAGCTGGGATTGAAATCGTGGCAGGAGCGGCGCTGGATCGATGTGCCGGTGCTGGGGATTTAGCGATGCCGCAAGACTATTCGACTGGCGCATGCGGACGGCACGCTCTACAGCTACACGTTGAGTGGCGCTGGGCTGGAGGTTCCGGACCGATCTGCGATTTGAAAAACGCATTGCATTCGCCGCCGCGCATGTGGTGATGGACCCGTTGCGGACGCGCGAACCAATGACTGAGCCGGTAATCGATTGGGATGCGACGATCGCGTATCGGGAATATCTGTGGTCGCTGGGGCTGGGAGTTGCGGAGGCGATGGACACGGCGCAGCGTGGCATGGGGCTTGGCTGGCCGCAGGCGCTGGAGCTGATTGAGCGGAGTGTGCGCGCGGCGAAGACGTGCGGCGGCAAGATTGCGAGCGGCGCGGGAACCGACCATCTATCGCGCAACGGCAAACCTAACATTGCGGCAGGTGACGGATGCGTACCTGGAGCAATGCGCGGCGGTGGAGGCGGCGGGAAGTCCGATCATCCTAATGGCGAGCCGGGCGCTGGCGCGTGTTGCGAAAGGTGCGGAGGACTATGCGCAGGTGTATGGGGAGATTTTGCGGCAGGTGAAGGAGCCGGTGATTCTGCACTGGCTGGGGCCGATGTTCGATCCGGCGCTCGATGGATACTGGGGCGGGAAGACGATTGCGGAGGCGATGGAGAATTGTCTGAACGTAATTCGCAGCCATGCCTCCAAAATAGAAGGGATCAAAATTTCATTGCTGGATGCGGCGCTTGAAATTGGAATGCGCGACCGATTGCCCGCTGGAGTTCGCATGTATACGGGCGATGACTTCAATTACGACCGCCTGATTGCCGGCGATGCTCGCGGGCATAGCGACGCGCTGCTCGGCATCTTCGATCCAATTGCGCCGGCTGCGGCGCTGGCGCTGGCCGCGCTCGACCGTGGAGAGGTGGAGCGGTATTGCGAAATTCTGGAGCCGACGGTTCCGCTCTCGCGGCATATTTTTGCGGCTCCGACGTATTACTACAAGGCGGGCGTGGTTTTTCTGGCGTACCTGAATGGATTTCAAAAGCATTTTCGCATGATCGGCGGACTGGAGTCGGCGCGGTCGGTGGCGCATTTGTGCGAGCTGTTTGTGCTGGCGGACAAGGCGCGATTGCTGCGCGATCCGGATTTGGCGCTCTCGCGGATGCGCGGCATGCTTTCAATCTCGGGGGTGGCATGAGCCAGCTGGAGCGGCTGAGTTTGAACCAGATCACAACGAATCCCTGGTCGATGGAAGAGACTGTCGCGGCTTGCGAACGTCACGAGATTCCTTATATAGGCGCGTGGCGGCACAAACTGGACGGCGATGCGGTGAAGGCTGGCGCGCTGATCCGGGGCGCCGGGCTGCGGGTTTCGAGCCTGTGCCGAGGAGGCTGGTTTTCCGCGCCAACTCCTGCGGAACGCCGCGATCGCGTTGCTGACAATCTACTGGCCATTGAGGAGGCGGCGGCTCTGGACGCGCCGGTGCTGGTTCTGGTAGCCGGACCGGCGGAAGGGCAAACGCTCGACGATGCGCGGCAGACTTTTCTGGATGGGGTCGAGGAGATGATTCCGGCGGCGGAGAAGGCTGGCGTGATGATCGGGATTGAACCGCTGCATCCGATGTATGCGGCGGAGCGATCGGTTGTGGTCACGCTGAAGCAGGCGAACGATCTTGCTGATCGGCTGAACCACAAGTCCGTGGGCGTGGTAGTGGATGTGTTTCATCTCTGGTGGGATCCGGAAGTGTGGCACGAGATTGAACGGGCGCGGGGGAGAATTGTTGGATTCCATGTTTCGGATTGGCCGGTGCCTCTGCCGGGGATTCTGATGGGGCGCGGGATGATAGGGTCTGGCGTGATCGAGCTGCGACGCATGCGGCAGGCAGTTGAAGCCGCGGGATATTCCGGGCCGATCGAAGTGGAAATTTTCAACGATGAGGTCTGGAAAAACGTTGGAGACGAACTGATTGAACAGATTAAGCGAGGCTTCGAGGAATTCGTGTAACTGCACTGCGAGACAACCAGCAATCTTTACGGACGCAAGCTGATCAACTCGATCCCGCTTTTTCCATCTTCGACAACGAAGGACAGCGTGTAGACCGTTCCGTCGTGGCCGATCACAAGGCTCTGCGGAGCATCGATTGGTTCGCCGTTCTGTAACACAACGGAGCCATGATCCAGATACTTGCCGGTGGCAGTGTCATAGGTGACCAGGTGAGTGCCCTCTTTCTGATCGGGAACTTTGTTTCGTTTCTCCTGAGCCGAAAGCGGCGCTCCGGTCAGGTAGTAGAGCGTGTGTCCATCGGCGGCGAGGGCGAGGCCGAGATAGCCATATTCGGCGCGGTCGAACATTCCGGATTTCTTGGATGGTTCGGAGGTGAGGCGATCCAGGACTTCGACTGAAGGCTTACTTGGGTCGAAGCGGAATAGATACCCTGATCGGCCGTTAACGCCGTAGATTGCGTGCTGCGACGGAACCCAGATGGCTGCGCGCCAGTTATAACCCATGCCATGCAAGGCCGGGTTCATGGAGCCGAAATAGTCCCTCTTGAGGTTGGTTGCGGGGACGGTCTCCAGTTTCTGCGCGTTGTAGCGATAACGGTGGATGGTTCCATCGCCGGCAGTGAAGTATGCGGAACCATCGCGCGGATCGATTACGATGCGGCGACAGATTGCTCGATAGGTGGTGCCCAGGGCGCCGAGTTCCCCACCGTGGAAGACGGTGCCCAGGTCCTTCAGTTTTCTCGTGGCCAGGTCATAGGTCAGGAAATCGCCGGCCGGCCAGGTTATGCCGTACAAGCGACCGCGCCGCACATCCATGTTCATCGCGATGATTCCCTGGCCGCCGGGCGCGATGGCGAGGTTCGCGAATTTTCTCGTGTGAAGGTCGTAGGACAGAAAATGTCCGCCGGGATAGGGGAGATAACCGGCGGGGGCGACTGCCGTCCGTTCGACTCCGCTGGACCGGTTGTAGTAGCCGAGGTGGGTAGAGAAGTAGAGCTTGCCGCTGTCCTCGACGAAATTTACGTGGCTCTTTCCCTGGGCCACTGCCTTGATATCTTCCTGACCCGTTGCCTGGTTCAGGTTCGCGATGTGGGTGACTGCCCTGGTTTTCGGATCGAGGGAATACATCTGTCCAGGAATGTTGTACTCGGCGGAGGAAAGCACGTAGTAGATGGTGCCGTCGCTCGAAACGCCCATTCCGTTGAATGCTTCGCCGGGTTTTGCCGCCGCTGGGAAGTGGGAATTGTAGGCGGTGGCGTGGAGGACCTTCTGCGAGCCGGAGTCCTGCGCGGGCAGGAACGGTGTTGCGACGCCGAGGATGAGGATGGCCATCGCAGATTGGGGGATGGCAGAAAAAATTTTCAAGTTGAAACTCCGTCGAATGGTGGCGAGGCATTGGTGCAATTGATTTTTCGATCAGGCGGGCAGCAAGAGGCGGAAGGCGAGGCGTACGAGCATCAGGACGACGGCACCCAAAAATGCTGCTCCAAAACCACGGATGTGGAAGCCTGGAACAAAGGCGCTGGCGAGCAGCAGGATGATGGCATTGATGACGAGGAAGAAGAGGCCGAGGGTGAGGATGCTAATCGGGAATGTCAGGAGCTTCAACAGGAAGCCGATGGTGGCGTTGAGAAAGCCAACGACGATCGATGCGATGAGGGCGCTGCCGAGTCCGGCGAGTTCAAAGCCGGGGACCACGTAGGCCACGATCAGCAGCGAGAGCGAGCTTAGGAACCAGATGAGCAGTAGGTGGAGCATATGACGTCGAGGTTAAATCGATTCGCTATGAGAGTCCAGAGGGATCGAGTAGGGGCATGTGGAAGTAAAACGGAATTTTCATTATTCCTTAGCCTCGGCTACGCCGGGATGATAGGCGACATTTCGATTGGGCCGGTATATTGATTGTCATTCACATAGTTTGTGGGAGGGCTTTTGAGCGCATTCGACCGCCGCACTTTTGTTCAGCTTTCGGCAGGAGCGCTGTTGATCGCGCTTCGGATAGATTGCAGGGTCAAGCGGGGCATCCGCAGATCGTGGCACAACCTGGGTCAATCAAAATCAAAGGCTCGAATTATTCCTGGGAATATTCACTGGCGGACGACACATTTCTTTTGCGCGATTCCCGGAGCCGACTAGTAGTGACGGGCAAGGTGCAGCCGGCGGTCGTTGTCGCTCCGATTGAGAACGCCACCCTGCGGCAATGCACACTGGGCCATATGTCCGTACATGATGTGGGAGCGGACCGCGTGAGGTTCGATTACGAACACGTCAACGGGCACATCGCGCCTATCGGTCACATGGCGCTTTAAAAACGAGAGTCTATGGGTTGAGCCCGTCGTTTACCAGATGTCAGAGCCGCAGGACGTGGTGAGCCTGCATTATTTTGCGGGTGCGACGGACAATGCGGGAACGGCATTGCTGCACGCCTCCTATCTAGTGGTGCCGGGCATCAGTGAAAGCTCCTCGATCAGTCCCATCGTCCCGGACCATGTCAACCTTAACGAGGACCTCTGGGACTGGATGTCGTGATCGGCGCGATGCGGGAAGAGAACCCAGATCTGGCGGTCATGTACTGCCAGCTCTCGCCACTGTTCCTGGATTACTTCGATCTGCATAGCCTTGACGATCTGTTTCTGGCAGCGGGGGAATACGACGTGGAAGCGAATCGGGGGATATTCTTCAGCAGTGTTCTGGGGTCGCTGGGTGTCCCTACCTATGGTTCCTCGGGCTACGACTGGGCGAGCTCACCGGACATATGGTTTGATTCCGCCGCAGTTGGGACACTGGGTCGCTGAACGACTTCCGCAGAGATGAGCAAGCGGAGAGAAGCACCCCCGAATTGATTGCCAGATACAACGGACTCATCCATACTTTGCGGGCTTCGAACAGATTTACGATTGTGCCTCTCGAGGTGGTCTATGAATCGCCGACACGAGGGGCGCACGCTCGGTCGTGGGCGCGGATGGAAGGAGGAGAACTGGTGCTGCTTGCTTTTCGCCCCGGCGATACGAATCCTCTCGCCTCTCGCGTTGACGTTGCCGGCGTGGAAGATGCCGTTCGCTCCAACGTGGCGGTCGTGGTCGCTGCGAAAGGCAGTGGCGACATCACGCGGGCGGGAAATCTTGCCTTCGTGCCCTTTGGCAGCGGAGAAATCGTGGTTCGGCGGCGGGAGGGACGCCGTGCGGAGGTTTTCAGTCATTACTTCGATGGCACAGTCGTGAAAGATCAATCCACGATTGACAACGGTGGTTTGAAATTGACGGCGCGGGCGCGCAGCGTATCTCAGTCGCCCCTGGAGTGGATCGAAGTGCGGATAAGGTAGGATGGCGCTCTCTGCCGGTGCAGATTAGGTGCGTTTGGGAGTGGAGTTGGTTTGGTCCTGCCGGCGAGGGAGACCAATAGAAAAGCCACCCTTGCGGGTGGCTTTTCTTGAAGATAATGCCGGCGATCACCTAATCTCCCACACTCAAAAATGCAGTACCATCGGCCCAGCGAGACTTTACTTCCGTGTTCGGGATGGGAACGGGTGTTGCCCTCGCAGTATATTCACCGGCAAATTGTCAAAACATCAAGCGTCGATGATGTTTCACAACAGGATAGATTGGGGTAAGTCAAACTACATGGCTTACCGTTGAGTATCTTCAGACAAGAATTCTCATGCGAATTCTGTGCGAAGTTAATCTTATGGTCAAGCCGAACGGGCGATTAGTACTGGTAAGCTGCACGCATTACTGCGCTTCCACCTCCAGCCTATCAACCAGGTGGTCTTCCTGGGCCCTTCATTTCCCTTTTGGGTTGGGAGATCTCATCTTAGAGCGTGCTTCCCGCTTATATGCATTCAGCGGTTATCACAACCGAACTTCGCTACCCAGCCGTGCCCTTGGCAGGACAACTGGAACACAAGAGGTTCGTCCATCCCGGTCCTCTCGTACTAAGGACAGCCCTCTTCAAATCTCCTACGCCCACAGCAGATAGGGACCGAACTGTCTCGCGACGTTCTGAACCCAGCTCACGTACCGCTTTAATAGGCGAACAGCCTAACCCTTGGAACCTTCTACAGCTCCAGGATGCGATGAGCCGACATCGAGGTGCCAAACCATTGCGTCGATATGAACTCTTGGCAATGATCAGCCTGTTATCCCCGGCGTACCTTTTATCCGTTGAGCGATGGCCCTTCCATACAGAACCACCGGATCACTAAGGCCTGCTTTCGCATCTGCTCGACTTGTAGGTCTCACAGTTAACCACACTTATGCCTTTGCACTCGACGACTGATTTCCAAACAGTCTGAGTGTAGCTTCGCGCGCCTCCGTTACAATTTAGGAGGCGACCGCCCCAGTCAAACTACCCGCCTTACTATGTCCCTCTTCCGGATTACGGAAGCAGGTTAGAATCACAGCACTCGCAGGGTGGTATCTCACAGTTGGCTCCTCCGAACCCAAGAGTCCGGGATCAAAGCCTCCCACCTATTCTGCGCAGCAAGAACCATAATTCATAGTAAAGGTATAGTAAAGGTGCACGGGGTCTTTCCGTCTAGCTGCGGGTAACCGGCATCTTCACCGGTACTACAAGTTCGCCGAGCAACTCCTTAAGACAGTCGTACGATCGTTACTCCATTCGTGCAGGTCGGAACTTACCCGACAAGGAATTTCGCTACCTTAGGACCGTTATAGTTACGGCCGCCGTTCACCGGGGCTTCAATTCAGAGCTTCGCCTTGCGGCTAACCCCTCCTTTTAACCTTCCGGCACCGGGCAGGAGTCAGCCCCTATACGTCGTTTTCGACTTTGCAGAGACCTGTGTTTTTGTTAAACAGTCGCCGTACGCAATTCACTGCGACCCCTTCGCGCTTTCACGCTAGTGGGGCAACCCTTCTCCCGAAGTTACGGGTTTAATTTGCCGAGTTCCTTAAGAAGCCTTCACTCGAGCGCCTTTGGATATTCTCCTCGTCTACCTGTGTCGGTTTGTGGTACGGTTCCCCTGATCTCTCCTTAGAGGATTTTCTTGGCAGCGTGGAATCGGCAGCTTTCGGCCATTCGGCCTACTGCTTTGCGCCTCAGTGTTATGCTCGCCCGGATTTGCCTGGTCGAACCACCTTACGCGCATCGAACCCTATAGCCATAGAGGGTCCTGCGTATCCTTCTGCGTCACCCCTTCGTATAACGAAATCATGGGAGGTCCGGAATATTAACCGGATATCCATCGACTACGCCTTTCGGCCTCGTCTTAGGGACCGCCTAACCCTGAGCGGATTAACCTTCCTCAGGAAACCTTAGACTTTCGGCGCGGAGGGTTCTCACCTCCGTTATCGCTACTTATGCCGGCAGGGTCTCTTCTCACACATCCACCAGTCCTTTCGGTCTGACTTCACGCGCTTGAGAATGCTCTCCTACCACGCACACCTAAAAGGTGTGCATCCGCTGCTTCGGTATACAGTTTTAGCCCCGTTATATTGTCGGCACCGGACCGCTTGACCAGTGAGCTATTACGCTTTCTTTAAAGGATGGCTGCTTCTAAGCCAACCTCCTGGCTGTCTGGGCGTTCCGACTTCCTTTCCCACTTAACTGTAATTTGGGGACCTTAGCAGGCGGTCTGGGCTGTTTCCCTCTCGACAATGAAGCTTAGCCCCCACTGTCTGACTCCCGGACTGGTTGTCAACGGCATTCGCAGTTTGGTTGGATTCGGTAAGCCGGAAAGCCCCCTAGTCCATCCATATCTCTACCACCGTCGCAAATCATCCGAGGCTAGCCCTAAAGCTATTTCGGAGAGAACGAGCTATCACGGAATTTGATTAGCCTTTCACCCCTACCCTCAGCTCATCCGAGCTTTTTTCAACAAACACCGGTTCGGTCCTCCAGTGGGTGTTACCCCACCTTCAACCTGGCCAAGGGTAGATCATCCCGCTTCACGTCTATTCCTGCCAACTGAACGCCCTATTCAGACTCGCTTTCGCTGCGGCTCGCTCACGCTTAACCTTGCTGACAAGAATAACTAGCCGGCTCATTATGCAATAGGCACGCGGTCAGGCATTCTCCTTGCGGAGCATAGCCCTCCCACTGCTTGTAGGCACACGGTTTCAGGTACTTTTCACTCCCCTCGCAGGGGTACTTTTCACCTTTCCCTCACGGTACTGGTTCACTATCGGTCAGAAACAAGTATTTAGCCTTACGGGATGGTCCCCGTGGATTCAAGCAGGGTTTCACGTGCCCCGCCTTACTCAGGTATCCGCTTCGAGTCCAGTCCATTTTCGTCTACGCGCCTGTCACGCTCTATGGATCCACTTTCCAGAGGATTCGACTAATGGCTGGATTGGTAACTCTACTGTTGCGGACCCTACAACCCCCGCCGCACCGAAATGCAACGGGTTTGGGCTGTTCCGATTTCGCTCGCCACTACTTTCGGAATCGAGATTTCTTTCTTTTCCTCCAGGTACTGAGATGGTTCACTTCCCTGGGTTCGCTTGTACCCGCCTATGTATTCAGCGGGCCATACGGCGGTTTTACCGCCGTGGGTTTCCCCATTCGGAGATCTCCGGATATAACGCCTGTTTGCGGCTCCCCGGAGCTTATCGCAGCTGACCACGTCCTTCATCGCCTGTTTCTGCCAAGGCATCCACCGTGCGCCCTTAGTAGCTTGACCATAAAACTAACTTCACACAGCTATTCACTGCGTTAGGCTAGTTTCTGTTATTCGCCTGGTGACGACACCGCTTGCATTTAGCAAGCGTGCGCCACACCCTAATATCTAAAGACACTCAACTCAGCTTTACCCTGACGATCAAAACCCGAAATGCGGTTTTGACGCCAAGATGCTGCTCAGCCTTGTAGTTACAACTACCCAATCTATCCTGTTGTCAAATATCTTCGACGCTCTTTCGAACGCTGCGCCCTGAGACGCATCAGACTTCATCCATTCACGGACTAGCCCGAAGCTCGATGCTTGATGAGAAACGATAAGCATCCAGCTTCTGGCGGAATCCGCTTGATAAAAACTTGGTGGAGCTGAGCGGGATCGAACCGCTGACCCCCTGCTTGCAAAGCAGGTGCTCTCCCAGCTGAGCTACAGCCCCATGAAAACGTGGTGGGCCTGGGTAGATTCGAACTACCGACCTCACCCTTATCAGGGGTGCGCTCTAACCAACTGAGCTACAGGCCCACATTGAATCGTGCGATTCGGCATGAAACCTCGAATGCGCGACCCGAATGCAGATCCATGTACTCGAAACTCGTTCTGGAATGAATCCTTCGAGGACTTGGTTGAATATGCGAAGCAGCTACGCCGCTTCTGACCATCGTTGTTGATTCAGAGAAGAATAGAGGGCTTAGTTCAAGCTCCCTTCACTCGTGTCAGGAACATCTGTGAAGGGGTACATGACAACATCGCGCTCACGCTGCTTTTCATACACTGAAGAAGCAGTCCGCAATCGCGGAAGTGAGAGCGTGCCATGACGTTCTCTATTAGAAAGGAGGTGATCCAGCCGCAGGTTCTCCTACGGCTACCTTGTTACGACTTAACCCCAATCATGAATCACACCTTGGACGGCTGCTCCCTTGCGGTTAGCGTACCGGCTTCTAGTGCAACCCACTTTCGTGATTTGACGGGCGGTGTGTACAAGGCCCGGGAACGTATTCACCGCAGCATTCTGATCTGCGATTACTAGCGATTCCAGCTTCACGCAGTCGAGTTGCAGACTGCGATCCGAACTGAGGCCGGCTTTTTCCGATTAGCTCCCCCTCGCGGGTTTGCAGCGGTTTATACCGGCCATTGTAGCACGTGTGTAGCCCTGGACATAAAGGCCATGAGGACTTGACGTCATCCCCACCTTCCTCCCCGTTATCCGAGGCGGTTTCGCCAGAGTGCCCAACTGAATGATGGCAACTGGAGATAAGGGTTGCGCTCGTTGCGGGACTTAACCCAACATCTCACGACACGAGCTGACGACAGCCATGCAGCACCTATATAGCGGCCTATTGCTAGGCGCCGATGTTTCCACCGGATTCCACTACATTTCGAGCCCAGGTAAGGTTCTTCGCGTTGCGTCGAATTAAACCACATGCTCCACCGCTTGTGCGGGCCCCCGTCAATTCCTTTGAGTTTCAGCCTTGCGACCGTACTCCCCAGGCGGATCGCTTAACGCGTTAGCTTCGGCACGGCAGGGTTGGATACCCGCCACACCAAGCGATCATCGTTTAGGGCTAGGACTACCAGGGTATCTAATCCTGTTTGCTCCCCTAGCTTTCGTGCCTCAGTGTCAGTAATGGTCCAGTGAGCCGCTTTCGCCACAGGTGTTCCTTCCGATATCTACGCATTTCACCGCTACACCGGAAATTCCACTCACCTCTCCCATACTCAAGCCCGGCAGTTTCTTATGCAGACTTCAAGTTGAGCCTGAAGATTTCACACAAGACTTGCCGAACCACCTACGCACCCTTTACGCCCAATAATTCCGAACAACGCTTGCCCCCCTCGTATTACCGCGGCTGCTGGCACGAAGTTAGCCGGGGCTTCTTCTTCCGGTACCGTCATTATCGTCCCGATCGAAAGGAGTTTACGTCCCAAGGGACTTCATCCTCCACGCGGCGTTGCTGCGTCAGGGTTTCCCCCATTGCGCAAAATTCCCCACTGCTGCCTCCCGTAGGAGTCTGGACCGTGTTTCAGTTCCAGTGTGTCCGTGCGCCCTCTCAGGCCGGATATCGATCACAGTCTTGGTAGGCCATTACCCTGCCAACTAACTAATCGACCGCGACCCCCTCTTTCAGCGCATTGCTGCTTTGACCCGTAGGTATTATGCGGTATTAGCCCAGGTTTCCCTAGGTTATCCCCCACTAAAAGGTAGGTTAGTCACGTGTTACTCACCCGTGCGCCACTTTACTCATGGATTGCTCCACTTTCTCGTTCGACTTGCATGTGTTAGGCACGCCGCCAGCGTTGATTCTGAGCCAGGATCAAACTCTCGTTTGTAACCTGACGCATCTTGATTCGACGGAGGTCGAAGAGCAAGATGCTGGCTCCATAGCGCTCGAAAGGCTATGAAGCTTTTAACTAGTGAGAATGACTAAACCACAACTTCATCGTCATCTCACGACTGGCATATTCAACCAATTGTCAAAGATCCTTAAGAAGCTTCGCCTGAGCGATTTCTTTTTGGATCGAGCTGCCGGATAATTCCGGCAGGTCCTCGAACTTTGCGCGCGATGTAACCAGAAAATTCGCCTTTCGGCATCACTTCCTGTTTTTGCGCGACCAAACCAGACTATCAACTTCTGGGCCATCTTGTCAACCAGGGACAACTTCGTGTAACGTTCCCTGCATCTGGAGCCTGACAAAATCCCCACTACACAACTTCCGCCGGCGACATTTCTTCGCGCTTTCTCAAATTCCTATTAGGAATTCAGAGAAGAACCGAACATCTTTGCTATCTCAGTGGATGGCAGCTATGGGAGGAACGCCGGAATTCAGGCTGATCGCTCCGATGTGCAGATGTCTAGATGGGCTTGCGGAATGTCCTCGCCCAGAAATGAGATTACACGGGTTGGGGCCAATCCGCAAGCGGCCGACTGTTGAAAAATGCTCGGCACTGTTGAAAAAGATCCAAACGCGGCGGGCGAGCGTTCGCGCAGCTGGGCACACCATGCGTCAGGAGCGCTTGTCTCTCAGTATATGTCGTCTTCCGGGAGCGGGGCTGGAACGGGGTGGTCGGAGCGCTGCTGGATCTGCGCCCGCATGGTGGAGATGGTTCGCCGGTTCCAGAAGGCGATGGCGGTGGCTCCGAGCAACGCGGAGCTCATGACGAGAAAAGTTGTGGACCAGCGCCCTCGTCCCGCCTGGTCCGTTTCCGGTGCCGGCGACTGGGTGAAGTTCTCCAGATCCGCGTAGTCTTCCGAAGCTCGCCGATTTCTGCCAAATCCAAGTTTCATATCTGTTTCCTCGATTGCCGTCGCTTCCAGTCGTCTCCAGGGTTGAATGGACCGTGGTCGCCGGGTGTGTCCTCACGAAAAGGGAGGGAGAGTTTAAAATCGTTTAGAATCAACAGAACGGCGCTCGTTTTCATACGATTGCGAGTGATTTCTATGGAAAAGTGTATTGCGGCCGAAAAAAATATATGGAAAATGTGATATTTTGTCGCATCATCGAGGATTCTGTGGCATCATATAACCATAGAGAGATGACGTTGCGCTGACGGATTTCGGTTCGCGCTCCACTCTCGCAAGTTGCGTCACTGGCCTCCCGGCACGAGCTGATTCAGTTCGTGCCGTCTTTTTTTTTCGGCAGGCATCCGCAACCATCCCACGCCAAAGCTTTACCATCCCACACGCAACGATTCTAACGCTCCTCGACAGCCGAGACAATGCACAATTTTAGCTGGGAAAACCTGGGCTGGGGGAGGCGGGCTGGGGAAGAAGCTCGATTTGCTCGGTGCGGCGTTTCTGCTGGTACATTGCAGAGTCGGCTTTCTCACAGAGCAATTCGGCGGTGGACCCGTCGTCGGGATAAATGGCGACGCCGATACTGGCGCAGGCGCGGAGATTGACTGCCTCCATGATGATGGGCTCGCTCAGGTCAGCGGTGATCTTGCCAGCCAGGACCTCGGCGCCGTTCAGCTGGAGTAGATCGGAAACAACGACGACGAACTCATCGCCGCCGGTGCGGGCAATGGTATCGGCCTTGCGGACGCGCATCTGGAGGCGCGTGGCGACCACCCGCAGCACTTCGTCCCCGACGGAGTGGCCGTATGTGTCGTTGATCTTTTTGAAGTTGTCGAGATCGATGAGCAGAACGGCGAGCCGTGCTTCATTTCGCTCGGCACGCTCGACAGCCTTGGTGAGGCGGTCATCGAGCAGGCGGCGGTTGGGCAGGCCGGTCAGCGGATCGTGAAGCGCGAGATGCTCGGTGCGAGTAATCTCCTCTTCGAGCAGGGTCAGGACGATGCCGATGGCGACGATGTACTTGGGGATGTTCCAGACCTGGGATTGAACGTGCATCTGGGGTTCGAGGATCATGAGGGTGACGGCGATGGGAAACACGCAGGCCCACGCGACGAGGCCGACGACAGCGGTGATCGAGCCGGTGGTGCGGCGGGGAAAGTTTCTCCAGTATTGAATGCCGGCGAGCAGATACACCATGAAAAAGATGCAATCCTGGCCGTAGTCCTGTTGGTGTTTCCGGGCCAGCCACCAGAGCGCGACGGCAAGCAACAATGCGCCGGTGGCGAGAATGCGATGCGAGCTGACGGGGCGTTCAGGCTGGGGAAGAAGCATCGCGGCAGCGGACGCGAAAAGCAGCGCTGCGGCGGCGTAGTACCAACCGGGAGCCGGGGAGACGGTACGGTAATCGAAGGCGATGTAGAGGACGGTGGCGAAGACGGCGGTACCAGTCAGCCATCGCAGGCGCGAGGTCGACTTACCGCCGCCGGCGGCGTAGATGAAGGCGGCGCCGGCGAGGTCCAGCATGATGGCGGAAACACAGTGAACGAAGGTCTGCAGATTTCCAGGGCGTCCGCCGAAGAGATTCACGGCGAAATGCAGCAGAATAAAAATCCAGCCGAGCAGCCAGGCGTGCAGCTGGGTGCCCGCGCGGGTGCGCAGGATCGACCAGAACACGAACACGAGAACGGTAAGTGCCAGCAGATCTGGCAGCGAGCTATAGTCGAGCATGAGAGACTACACAAATAATTTTGTTTGTCCAGTCTACTGCAAGCTGCGGCGGAAAAGAGCGACTAATGCTGCCTGCCGAGAACTTGCGTTCCTTCTGACAGCCGCAGCTTATCTACCTTGTTTCTATCGGGATGCGGCTGTTGCTAAAGCAATGGAACAGCGAACCGAATTACCAAGGTCACATGCTCCCGGAAAATCTCTGTGCATAAGTCGGAACTTCCTTATGAGGAGGTCGAAAAGCCGATGGCCGCTCTGCGGGCAGTAAGCAGATTCCTCGGAGGGCTCTTGTTTCTGGAACTATGAGGGGCGCCTTACAATGGACTTATTTGATACACGTGGAGAGGGTATGCGAATTCGTTTCTGGTTGACTCTTGGCATAGCTTTACTGTGTGTGGCGGGCAATGCGCAGTGGACCGATCCTACGCGTTGATGTTCCGGCATTTCATGCGGGGGCACCTGGGAAGTCCGCGGCTGAGCCGGCGATTCTGCACGGGGGGCAGTTGACGGGGCCGAACTTCCAGATGGCCTGGCAGGTGAAGGCGTACCAGGACGCGGCAAAGATTCCGAATGTGCTGTATCAACTTCCCTGCTATTGTCGCTGCGATCGCGCGCTAGGCCACACCAGCCTGCGGAGTTGTTTCGAAGGACTGCACGGAGCGGAGTGCGATGTTTGCGCGAAGGAAGGCATCTATGCCTATCGGATGACGCGCAAAGGATGGACGCCGAAGAAAATCCGCGCAGGCATCGAGCGTGGAGATTGGAAGACAATCGATCTCGAGGCGGAGGGGGCTTCTCGATCTTCGAGAAGCTAAAGACATGTTCCTCCGTTGCGCTTCGCTTCGGTCGGTAGCGGATTCGGTAGCTTGCGGAGCGATACAGGCTCGCCTTGTCTTCGCGGGAATGGCTGCGAGGTTCCTCGACTTTACCGCACTTCATCTCATGTCGATTGGTTGCTGCAGTGCTCCCGCTCTGCGTTATTTACCCGGTGTGCTGATTCTCGGATTCCGTTCTCCCCGATATAATTGAGGGTTCACTTTCACCAAGGAGAAACCCCGCAATGCCTCTCGAGTCCACCAAACATATCTGGCACAATGGAAAATTGATTCCCTGGGACCAGGCGCGCATCCATGTGATGTCGCATGTGATCCACTATGGCTCGTCGATTTTCGAGGGCATTCGCTGCTATAAGACGGAGCAGGGTGCGGCGATTTTCCGGTTGCCAGATCATATGCAGCGCCTGATGGACTCGGCGAAAATCTATCGCATGGATCTGGATTACACGCTGGAACAGTTGAACCAAGCTGTGGTTGAAACGGTGGAGGCCAATGGGGTTTCGCCGTGCTATATCCGGCCGATCGCTTTCCGCGGATATGGCGAGCTGGGGGTGCATGCGGCAAAGAATCCTATGGAGCTTTACATCGGCAATTTTCCCTGGGGGAAATATGTCTCCGGCGATCATGGTGCGGATGTGTGCATTTCTTCCTGGAACCGCCTGGCGCCGAACACGATGCCGACGCTCGCGAAAGCGGGCGCGAACTATATGAGCTCACAGCTGATCCGCATGGAGGCCTCGGTAAACGGGTATGACGAGGGGATCGGCCTTGATGTCAACGGGCTAGTGTCGGAGGGTTCAGGCGAGAATCTTTTCCTGGTGTATAAGGGGCAGCTTCTCACGTCCTATCTAGGCAGCTCGGTTCTGGCCGGCATCACACGCGCATCCGTCCTTACGCTGGCGCGCGACCTTGGTATTCCTGTCTCCGAGCAGCCGATCCCGCGCGAACTGCTTTACATTGCCGACGAACTGTTTTTCACCGGCACTGCTGCAGAGGTCACGCCGATTCGCTCGGTGGACCGAATCGTGATCAAGGATGGAAAGGCGGGACCGATTACAAAGCAGCTGGCGGCTGAGTTTTTCGGAATTACCAGCGGCAAGCGTGCGGATCGGTTTGGCTGGCTCACTCCGGTGAAGGTGGCTGTGCGGGAGACCGTACCGGCTTAGGGTGATAGAAAACTGGCGGAAGAAAAGGCGGCCTTTGGCCGCCTTTTCTATCAGTGTGCCGGCGAAGGCGACGCCGTTCCGATTGGCTGCGCTCCGGTCAGTGAGACAATCCATTTTTCTTTATCTAAGGTCAGTAAAAGAGCATGGGAAGGAGCGTCGAGTGTCGATCGAGAATGATGTTCTAAAGATTGCCGTGCAGGAGGAGACGCTCGGGCTGCCGCGGTTTGATCATGAGACGGCATGGCGGATTGGCGCTCGTCTGCGCGAGATGGCGCTGGAGCGCGGCGTGGGCCTTGTAATCGATATTCGGAGATTTGGAGAGCCGATGTTCTATTGCGCGCTGCCGGGGACAACTCCCAACAACCGAGACTGGGCGCTGCGCAAGGGGAATGTTGTGGCGCATTTCCATCGCAGCTCTTACGCGATGGCGCTCGAGCTAGTGCAGAAGAACACCAACCTGGTTGAGCGATACGGACTGAGCTTCCGCGGGTATGCGGCGCATGGCGGCGGGTTTCCGATTCGCGTTGCGAACGCGGGTGTGGTGGGCTCGATCACTGTTTCCGGCCTGCCGCAGCGCGACGATCACGAATTGGTGGTGGAAGCGCTGTGCCTGGAAACGCGGAGCAGTTACGATTCTCTGCGGCTGGCTGCCGAGGATTGATGAGTTCGAAACAACAAAAATTCTGTGGGGTAGGGGCAGCGCTTAGATGAAATCTTCGTCTGAGCGGGCGTGGGACCGACGGCTGCGGCGCTCCCCTGGACGAAGGATATCCATGCCCGCGCGGATGGTGGACATCCATCCGCCAACCTGTCGCAGCGGAGCCATCACGTTGTCCTGAACGACGCGAGTGCCATTGGCAATCGCATCAAGAGTATCGGTGACCATGGTATCGATGCGGCTGACCTGACGACGGGTCTTGCCGGTCACGTCGCCGACTACCGAGTCGATGTGATCGACCTGGTCGCGCAGGCGTTCGCTGGCAGTCTGGACGTTGGCGGTGATGGCGCGGATGCGTGGCGTCATGTCCTTGAGAGACTCCGACAGTTCGGCGGCGGTGTCGAGGAAGGGACGCATATCGGCGCGGAGCCGATCCAGCTGGTCGACGGCCTTGCGTTGCGCTACCTTGGCTGCGACGAGAAGCGCCAGGAGGATGATGGTCTGCAGGACCACCGCAAAGGTAACAACTCCCGTAAAGATCAGGAAAACTATGGATCCGGTTGGCATTTGTCGTTCGCCTCTAGTCTATTGATTTGCATTCGCCGAGCTATGAAGTTGCATTACGTCGAGCTTGCGCTCGTTCAGAACTATGGAACTGGCCGGGCAAAAAATCCATTCGCCCGGCCGTCGAAGCTGCGTTAAAAATGAGTTTCGGCTGTACCCCCGCGATAGGCTTCCGCGTCGTCCTCAACTCGTGTTGTGCGTAGGCGTTCCTCGGGCTGGCTCCCGGCGACCCGATCGACGATGCCGCTCCACCGCTCGCGGCCTTTGCCGGCGACTTCTTTTCCTTTTTCCGCGTACTCGTTGATCTGGTCACGGCCACGATCTACGACGGAGTTGATCTGATCGCGCGCCTGTTTGCCGCGCGCCGCGACATATTCTTTGCTATCGCGAGCACCGCCGATGAGACCTTCTCGAAGTTCCCGGCCCGTTTTGGGAGCGAACAAAACGCCGAGCAATGCACCCAGTCCGATTCCTGCGACAAACCAGCCGATTCCTGTGGTTTCACGTTGTTCCATTTTTTCTTATCTCCTGCGCGCGGGGAGGAATGCGCGATTGTCTGGATAGTAGCAAAAGGACTTAGGCCGGGCAACGAACTTCCCCGGGGGTATCCCTCTATCCATTCAGATGCCGGAATGAGGCGCGGGATGCTTTCTTGCGCGGCCGACACGTGAGCCACGTAGTGTCGCATTCGCGTACCGGAGCACGCGCCTTTTGACTGACTGGAGATTCGTTGCGGCTGGCACAGTCCGGCACGCTTGTCGCCCATGCTACGCCACAAGATGGCGGGTTCCGGTTCAAGAGATATAGTGAAAGATGGAGTCCGACTTTCTCGCGGACCGCCTTACGAGGGCCGGAACCGGCCTGATTCCCATTCATGCCGCATCCATCGGTTCCAGTTGCATCCAATAGGCTTTAGGGGAGATCCATGATTCAAACGCCTGAAAACAATCCGTCCGCGTATTTGACGTTTACCCTGCACGCGCACCTGCCTTACGTTGTGAATCACGGGACCTGGCCGCATGGGCTGGAGTGGCTGCTGGAGGCTGCTGCGGAAACGTATCTGCCGCTGCTGCGGGTGATTGACCGGCTGGAGCGGGACGGCATTGCGCTGCATTGCAATCTGAACATCTCCCCGATTCTGCTGGAGCAGCTGGCGCATCCCGTTTTCAAGGCGGAGTTTCCCAAGTATCTGGAACGGAAGATTGCGGCGGCGGTCGAGGACGAAGCGTACTTCAACCAGAATGGAGATCCGCACCTGGCGGAGACGGCGCGTTACTGGAGGGGGTATTTCCAGGAGGCCCTGGATGATTTCGGGAAGCTGGATGGAGATATCATCCGTGGATTTCGTGAGGCGGCGGAGCGAAAGCTGATCGAGATCATCACCTGTGGCGCGACCCATGGATACTTTCCTCTATTGGGGACCGATGAATCGATCCGCGCCCAGGTTCAGACCGGGGTGGCTACGCATGAGCGGCACATTGGGCAGCATCCGCGCGGCATATGGCTGCCGGAGTGCGCCTATCGCCCGGCAGGGATGTGGAGTTATCCGGTGACGCCGCACGGCAGCGCCAAGCCATGGCCGCCTTTCGATCGCAAAGGAGTGGAAGAGCCGCTGGAGGATGCGAAGATCGACTTCTTTTTTGTAGACACACACCTGGTCGAAGATTCGGTGATGTTCACGCCGTATGAGTTGATGGCGGGCGGAGCGGTGGGAGTGGCGGCGTCGCTGGCGGTTGAAACGTGCGAGCCGCAGACGTCGCTGTATAAGCCTTACTTTGTGGATGGACCCCGCGCTCGCAGGAGGCCAGTCGCCATTTTCCCGCGCGACCCTCGCACTGGCCTGCAGGTGTGGAGCGGAGATGCCGGATATCCGGGGGATGGCAACTATCTAGATTTTCACAAGAAGCGCTTTCCCGGCGGACACCGCTACTGGCAGGTGACGGGATCGAAGATCGATATGGCGTACAAGACGCCATATTATCCGGAGAGAGCGGCGGCGCTGACCAAGACGCACGCGGAACACTATGTGAGCCTGGTGGTGGATTCCCTGAAGTCCGGATTCAAGGATCCCGTTCCGGAGATTCTGACTTCGCCATTTGACGCGGAACTGTTTGGGCACTGGTGGTACGAGGGGCCGCTCTGGCTGGAGCACGTGGCGCGCACGATGGCGCGGGCGGACATTCCTGTGGCGCTGACCAGTTGCGCCGCGTATCTCGATCGGTATCCGCCGGAAGGCTACCTGGCGTTGCCGGAAGGATCGTGGGGGAAGAACGGCACGCATGAGGTGTGGCTGAGCCCGGACACCCGCTGGACCTGGGAGTATCTGTATCCGGCGGAGGCGGCGGTGCGCGAGGCGGCGAGTTCCGCACACTGGAAAGACAGCGCGCAAGGGGAACGCATTCTGAAGCAGTTGTGCCGCGAACTGCTGCTGCTGGAGTCCTCCGACTGGCAGTTTCTGATTACGACGGAAGCGGCGCGCGATTATGCGGAGGACCGTTTCCACGAGCATCTGGCTTCGTTCCAGGCGATCGAGAAGATGTGGGAGCTGCACTGCAACGGCGGTACTCTCGGGCAGGAAGACGACGCTCTGCTAAAGCAGATCGAGACGCAGGATAGTGTGTTTGCGCATATCGATCCGAGTCTGTGGGCTCGGCAGTAGATCGGATTGCGAGTGGCTTGTACGTAGGGCGAAAGACCTTGTGGTATCGGCAATCGCAAGATCCTTTGCTGTTGCTCAGGACGGCAATGTCTTCATAGAATCCAGCCGCCGCCGACTACTTCCTCTTCGCTGTAAAAGACCGCGGCCTGGCCGGGGGTTACCGCTCGCTGCGGCTGGTCGAATGTGGCTGTGACGGCATCTTCTCCTGACATTTCCAGAGTGGCCCAGGCGGGTTCGTGACGGTGACGGATTTTTACCTGCACGCGGAGCCGGCCTTCGAGACGCGGGATGGCGATCCAGTTGAGCCGGTTCGCGCGAAGAGTTTTCGATAGCAGATCTTCGCTGCCGCCGACGACGACCTTTTTCTCCGCGCCGTTGATGCCGATGACGTAGAGCGGCGAGCCAGTGGCGACGCCCAGCCCTTTGCGCTGACCGACCGTGAAATTGTGAATGCCGTGATGCTGCCCGAGAATTTCTCCGGTGGTGCTGACGAGCTCGCCACTTGTGTCGGGCATGGATTCGCCCTGGTCGGCGAGGTAGGCATCGAGAAACTGCTTGTAGTCGCCGCCGGGGATGAAGCAGATCTCCTGGGAGTCGGGTTTGTTGGCGAGGGCTAGTCCCTGCTGCTGCGCCAAGGCGCGGACGTCGGGCTTCTTGTAATTTCCGAGCGGAAACAGGCTGCGGCTTAGCTGCTCCTGGGTGAGGCCGAAGAGAAAATAGGTCTGGTCCTTGGTGGTGTCAGCGGGACGCTTCAGTACCCAGCGATTGCGAGCGGGGTCGTAGTCATTGCGGGCGTAGTGGCCGGTGGCGATGCGTTCCGCGCCAATCTGACGCGCGGTGTCGAGCAACTGGGCGAACTTCAGATGATTGTTGCAAAGCGTGCAGGGGACAGGTGTACGACCGCTGAGATATTCGCGCACAAAGGGCTGCACAACATCCTGCTCGAAACGGTCCTGCTGGTTGACAACGTAGTACGGGATGCCGAGGTGCTCGGCGACGCGGCGGGCGTCGTAGACATCATCGAGCGAGCAACAGCGGCCTTCGCTGGTCTCCGGCATGCCGGGACGGCCCGCGAGGCGGCGCTGGTTCCATAGCTGCAGGGTGAGGCCGACGAGGTTATAGCCTTCGCTTTTGAGCATGGCGGCAACGGTCGAGGAGTCGACTCCGCCGGACATGGCTACGGCTATGGTTTCTGGTCTGGGCATAGTTAACTCTTCTTCATCAAGCTGCGGAGCATTCCCGATCCGCTCAGGAAGACATGGTTACGGCATGGGAAGACTCTCGATAATGCGGCGAAAGCTCGCGCAATTTCGCTACAGCCCTGGGGACGATTTCGATGGCGAAGTCCACATCTTCTTCTGTCGTCAATTTTGACAGGCTGAAGCGCAGGCTGGCGCGGGCCCGCTGGGTTGGCACATGCATGGCAGTCAGCACGTGCGACGGTTCGGCCGCGCCCGAAGCGCAGGCGGAGCCTCCGGATACGGCCAGGCCTTTTAGGTCGAGCGCGATGACGAGCGCCTCGCCTTCAAGATGGTCGAACCAGAGATTCGTGGTGTTGGGTACTCGCGGAACACGGGCGGAATGGGCCCCGGCGTCGCTGACGCGGGCAAGAATTTCATGCTCCATGCGATCGCGCAGAGCGGCAATTTTTCCTGGCACGCCAACTTCGATTCCATGGCGCGCGATTTCCGCGGCTTTGCCAAGCGCTACGATGCCGGCCAGATTTTCTGTTCCGGCGCGGCGCTGCCGCTCATGCGTGCCGCCGTAAAAGAGCGGCTCGATCTTTGTATCCTTACGAACGAACAAAACGCCGGTTCCCTGTGGAGCATGCATTTTGTGGCCGGAGATGGAAAGGAGATGACAGCCGATCTTTACGACATCGAGCGGCAACTTGCCCGCCGTCTGCACGGCATCGGTGTGGAACTGGATGCCGCGCTCGGAGGCGATGGCGCCGATTTCTTCCACTGGCTGGATCGCACCCGTTTCGTTGTTCGCCATCATTACGCTGATGAGCCGCGTGTTGGGCTGAATGGCGCGGCGAAGATCGTCAGGATCAACAACGCCCTCCGCATCGACGGGCAGAAATGTGACTTCGCGACCGCATTCCGCGAGACGCTCGGCGGCGTGAATTACGGCATGATGCTCGATGGCGCTTGTGATCAGATGTTCTCCGGGCTTTGTCGCGCCGAAGAGCGCGAGATTGTCGCTTTCCGTGCCGCCGCTGGTGAAGACAATTTCCGCCGGCCGACAGTGGAGAAATGCCGCGATGCTCATACGCGCCTGCTCGACCGCTCCCCGGGCATGCTGGCCGAAGGAGTGGACGGAGCTGGCGTTGCCAAAGCGCTCCATAAAGTACGGGCGCATGGCCTCGAGGACCTCCGGCAGCAGGGGAGTGGTGGCGTTGGCGTCCATGTAGACACGGCGCATGGCGGTAAAAACTCTCCACTTTCATTGTACGGCGTTGATGCAAAGCAGATTCAGGTGCGAATGCTTGCGCCGCGGTGGAGCGCGATTGCCAGGAAACCCCAGGTCTTTCGATTCGACTCCGGATGTGATGAGTAATTCAGCCGCTCAGGACAAAAATTGCGCGACTTTTTCCTTTGGTGGCGGCGGGGTTAGCCAGCTTACGACGAAGAGGCAGATCAGTGAGGCAAGCAGTGCGGGAAAGATGGCGTCGCGTTGGGCGATGGCTGCGGGCAGGTGATGGCGGACGAACTCGGTGTCCCAGAAGACGGTGACGAATGTTCCGGCGGCGATGCAGGAGACCGCTCCTTGCGAGTTGATGCGGCGCGAATAAAATGCTGCGAGAATCACCGGGGTGAGCGCGGCGGAATAGATTGTGTAGGCGTAGAGCGCTTTCTCAAGAATCGATTGCGTGTAGGCTCCCTGCACGAGTGCCCAGATGCCGAGCCCCACAACGACAAGACGAGAAACGAGAAGGATGCTCTTGTTGCTGGCGTCGCGGCGAATGTAGCGCAGAAAAACATCATTGACTAGATTGGTGGCCGGGGAGAACAGGTAGTTGTTCGCGGTCGAGATCACTTTGGCGAAAACTGCACCGAGCAGCAGTGCGCCGAGCATGGCAGGCAGGCCATGGGTTGCCGTGTAGGCGATGATCTCGCGCGGGCGCTGGGCAACTTCTCCAGTTTGATAGAGGGCAGAGCCGATGACCGCGATGGCGACGATGATGGTCTCTAAAATCACGGTGCCAAAAATCCAGCCGACCACGGCGATGCGAGCGTCTCTTTCCGATTTCGCGGAAAAGAATTTTTGATACATCGCCTGGTTTCCGAGCATGAGCAGCATGGTGGGTAGAAAAAATTCCATCGCACGGGCGAAGGAGATGGAGCCGAGGATTTGAAAGTGTGTCGCCGGAAGCGCGGCGTGCAGGCCGGCTACTCCGCCAGCGTGTTCGAGCAGGATGGGGATGGAGATGATGAGCGCGACGGTGACGAGCAGGCCGATGGCGACATCCATATACGCGACCGACGCCATCCCGGCCAGCGCGGTAAACACGATGACAAAGGCCGCAATGATGTACATGCCCATGGTGCTCGAGATGGCAGTGGGAAAGATGAGGTGCAGAATGTCTCCGCCGCCGCGCAATTGATAGCTGGCGATGGCGGTGTACGCGAACAGGATGGCGATGACACCGAGCACGCGGGCGGTCTGGTTGTAGCGAGCTTCGAGCAGAT
Source organism: uncultured Acidobacteriota bacterium (assembly GCA_963744615.1). Classification (GTDB taxonomy): domain Bacteria; phylum Acidobacteriota; class Terriglobia; order Terriglobales; family Acidobacteriaceae; genus JAKAAZ01. Next base: position 406,696 of record CAVUUE010000001.1, on the reverse strand, counting down.
CGGGGATGGTGAACTGGGCGAATTTACGGGCGCGGGGGGCGATGAAATAGATGAGCAGCAGACCGGCCCATCCACCGGCAGGCTGCCACAGTGCGGCGAAGCCATTGCGGTAGGCGTTCTCGGCACCGGCGAAGAGCGAGCCGGCGCCGATCCACGAGGACAGGAGTGTGAAGACGAGCACGAATGCCGGGAGCGAGCGGCCGGCAACCAGATAGTCAGCCTTGGTTTTGACTCCGCGCAATTGCGACATCGAAACGGCGAGCAGAACGAGGACGACGACGCCGAGCACGTAGGCGTAGAGTCCGGCATGCAGCAGCGACATGTACGCGACCCTTCTGGACAAGATGGAGAACCGACCAGTGTATAGAAGGCTTGGTGGCGGCGACTTCTGTCATCCAACTTTAGCCGCAAACCACACGGTTGTTAGGGCACCCGGCGCAGGCAAAGCGATACTGGCTTACGTCAGGCGTGGGGCCTTGCGCCGAAGATGGCGGTGCCAATGCGGACTGTCGTTGAGCCTTCTGCGATGGCGACGGCGAAGTCGTGGGACATGCCCATGGAGAGATCGTCAAGTGCGAGGCGGGGGTGGCGCTGGGCGATCGCGTCCCGCAGAGTTCGCAGCTGCCGAAAAAATGGGCGCGCCTGTTCGGAGTCGACCGTGTACGGAGGGACAGTCATGAGGCCGCCCGCCTGCAGGTGATGGAGACCGGGTAGATGCTCGAGAAGTTGTTCCAGTTCGACGGTGCCGGGCGCCAGGCCGTGCTTTGCGGCTTCCGGACTGAGTTTGATTTCAACGCAGATGGGCAGCATCTTGCCGGCTTGCCCGGCAGCCTGGTCGAGACGCTCGGCGAGGCGAAGAGAATCGACAGTATCGATCACGTCGAACAGATTTGCAGCCCGGCTGGACTTGTTCGACTGCACGGGACCGATGCAGTGAAAGATGGCCGGTCGTTCTGCTGCGAAGATTGCAGCGGCCGATAATGCGGGCATTTTATTGGCGAATTCCTGCACGCGATTCTCGCCGAAGACACGCATCCCGGCAGCGCGGGCTTCGAGGATCGATTCCGCTGGATGCAACTTGGAAACGGCCATTAGCTGCACGCTAGCGCGGGGGCGGTTGGCGCTGCGGCAGGCCGCGGCAATTTGTTCTTCAACCTTCGAGATGTTTTCGGTTATCGACATTTTCGTGACCTGCGAGGGTCCAGCCCAGACTCTTGTGCTCGGATGAAGAAGCAAAATGCCGCAAGACTTCCCCACTTCGCTTCGCTGCTGCCGCGATCACAAACCTATTCCGTCTGGCGATCTAGCGGCCGTGCTCTTCCAGAAACTTTTCTACTTCCAATGCAGCCATGCAGCCGCTGCCTGCTGCTGTGATGGCCTGGCGATATCGGCGGTCCTGCACGTCTCCGCAGGCGAAGACGCCGGGAACGCGGGTGAAAACGTAATCGTGAGTGCGAATATAGCCGTCATCGTCGAGCTCGATCTGGCCGGTAAACATCTTCGCGTTGGGCACGTGGCCAATACCGAGAAACATGGCTTTCACGGGGAGAATATAACTCTCCTGGGTGACAAGGTTTCTTAGCCGCAGGCCGGAGACATCCTTCTGCTCGACACCGAGGACCTCTTCGACGGCTGTGTTGGTGAGGAAATTTATTTTTTCGTGGGCGATGGCGCGATCCAGCATAATTCTCGACGCGCGAAAATGTTCGCGGCGGTGGATCAGCGTGACCTTGGTAGCGAAGCGGGTGAGGAAGAGGGCCTCCTCCATGGCCGAATCTCCACCGCCGATCACAGCGATTTCTTTCCCAGCGAAGAAGAATCCATCGCAGGTAGCGCAGCTGCTGACGCCGTGGCCGATGAGGGCGTGTTCGCTGGGCAAACCGAGCCAGCGCGCGGAGGCACCACTCGCGATGACGAGGGTACGGGTATGCAGCACTTCTTTGCCAACGTGCAGCTGGAAGGGACGCCTGGACAGGTCCACGCTGGTGAGGTGACCGAGACGGAAATCGGTCCCGAAGCGCGAGGCCTGGAGGCGCATGTTCTCAATCAACTCCGGACCCTGAATGCCCTCCGGCCAGCCGGGGAAATTTTCAACTAGGGTGGTGATGGAAAGCTGGCCTCCGGGTTCGTGCCCTTCGAGCACGAGCGGTTTCAGATTGGAGCGGGCGGCGTAGATCGCGGCGGTGAGGCCGGCACATCCGGTTCCGACGATGATTGTGTCCCGAGTTTCGTCTGTCATGATGGTTCCAATAGTGTATCGGAGCGATTCGGAACTGCATGGTCATTCTAGTGAATGGCCATGTTGCTCCTTCTTTTAGAATTGAGCTGCATCCAAATGCTTAGAGATACGTAAAGATTCGCGGAATGGCATCGCGACTCACAAGAGTCAATCGGGGAATGAAAGCATGGCGAGCGAATATAGAAACGGAACCAGGCGCCCGCGGGTCGTAATTGTGGGCGCGGGCTTTGGCGGAATTCGCGCCGCCATGCGGCTGGCGGGAAAGACGGTGGACGTGATGCTGATCGACCGCCGCAACCATCACACATTTCAACCGCTGTTGTACCAGGTGGCCCTGGCAGCGCTTTCGCCCGGGGACATTGCGCAGCCGATCCGAACCATGTTTCGCGATTCGCCGAACGTCGACGTACTGATGGACGAAGTGATCGCGATCGATTCGACCGTGAAGCAGGTGAAGCTGCACAGCGGAGCTGAGGTTGACTTTGACTACTTGATTCTGGCGACGGGGGCGACTCACTCTTATTTCGGCCATGAAGAGTGGGCCAAATTTGCGCCGGGGCTGAAGACGATTGAAGATGCCATTGAGATTCGACGCCGTGTGCTGCTGGCTTTTGAGCTGGCGGAGCGCGAGAAGCTGGAGCATGGATTTCACCCGCCGCTGAATTTTGTGATCGTGGGGGGAGGACCCACCGGTGTGGAGCTGGCGGGAGCGATCTCTGATATTTCGCGGGTGTACATGCGGCAGGAATTTCGGCACATCGATCCGGCGAAGGCACGGGTGATCGTGATCGAAGGCTCGCCGCGCATACTGGGAAGCTACCCGGAGGACCTTTCGCGGAAGGCGGAGCAGCAGCTGGCGGCGCTTGGCGTCGAAGTGCGGAAGAATGTACACGTCACTGATGTGCAGCCGGGCTATGTGGTCGCGAATGGAGAGAGGGTCGAGTCGGTGGTGACGCTGTGGGCGGCGGGTGTGCAGGCCTCGCCGCTGGGAAAAATGCTGGACGCGGAGACGGACAAGCGCGGCGGCATCTTTGTGGATGAGCACCTGAACCCGCCAGGCCATCCGGAGATTTTTATCTGCGGAGACCTGGCCCATGTGGTCGAAAACGGCAGACAGATTCCGGGAGTGGCTCAGCCGGCGATGCAGATGGGAGAGCACGCGGCGCGGGAGATTCTAGCCGATATGGAAGGAAAGCCGCGGACGAAATTCCACTATTTCGATAAGGGAGACATGTCGACGATCGGAAGACATGCGGCGGTGGCGAACGTGGTGTGGCCATTCAAAGCACATATGAGCGGGCTGAGCGCATGGATTGCGTGGCTGACGGTGCATATTTATTTTCTGATTGGATTTCGCAATCGCACTGTGGTGATGCTGCAGTGGATCTGGATGTACTTCGGGATGGCGGGAGGCCCGCGGCTGATTACGGGCAGCCAGAAACTGCCGGGCTGGGGAACGCTGTCGGGAGAACTGACGACGGCGAATGGACAACGGCTGGATGCAAATTCTCCGGGCGCGGTGGAGAGCCCGGCTGTCGCAGGAAAGTGATTGGCTGAGCAGTTGCGAGAAGACGGGTTCCTTCGCTCCGCCAGAATGACAAGCTGTTAGAGCTACTTCAGCAGATTTCTGGCTATGAACAGCACGTTGGCTGGCCGCTCGGCCAGACGGCGCATGAAATAGGGATACCATTCGGTGCCGAATGGGATGTAGACCCGCATGTTGTAGCCCTCTTTCACCAGGGAATGTTGCAGGTCGCGGCGAACGCCGTAGAGCATTTGAAATTCGAAGCTGCGCTTATCGATTCCCTGCTCCGCGACAAATTTCTTTGTGGTGTGGATGATCGCTTCATCGTGGGTGGCAAGGCCGTGATAGACACCGCTGGTCAGCAGAATCTTCATCAGCTTCACGTAGTTGTCGTCAACGTCTTTTTTCTCCACAAAGGCTAGCGTGGGCGGCTCCTGGTAGGCGCCTTTGCAGAGGCGGATGCGGATGCGATCCGCGAGCAGCGTGCGAACGTCGTTCTCGCAGCGGAACAGATACGACTGCATCACGGTGCCGATGCGACCCGCATGGTTGGGCATGGCGTGTAGGGAACGGGTCGTGTCAACGGTGATCTGGGTGTAGTCCGTGCCTTCCATATCGACGCGAACAAAGGTGTCGGCGGCGATGGCGTGATCGACCAGCTCGGAAGTTATGTTGCGGGCGATTTCGGGATCGAGATCGAGTCCCATCTGGGTCAGCTTGAGGCTGATGTTCGCCTGAAGGCGGCGCTGCGCGATGGCGTCGAGTAGTTGGTGATAGATGTCTGCGGAGTGGCGTGCTTCCTGCTCGGTGTAGACGTTCTCGCCGAGGCTGTCGAGGGAGACGGGAATGCCTTTGCGGTTCAGCGCTTCGGCAGCGCGCAACGCGTCCTCCACGTGCAGGCCGGCGATAAAGCGGCTGGATAGTTTTCGGCCGATCGAGGAACTTTCGGCGAATCCCCGGAGAGATTTGTTCTGCGAGAGAGCAATGAAGGTGGAGCGAAGGGCGTTCGAGGACATACGGAGGAGCCTCAGGCAAACCCTCTATTGTGCCACAGGGCGATCGAGAGCGGCCGTCGTTAGCGGCTCTCGATGGGAATGTACTTTGCCGGGTAGGCAGGGCCGTTGTATTCCGCGCGGGGGCGGATGAGCCGGTTGTCATCGTGCTGTTCGATGACGTGGGCGGCCCAGCCGGCGATGCGGCTGATGGCGAAGATGGGCGTGAAGAGGTCGACATCGATTCCGAGGGTTGTGTAGGTGGAGGCGGAATAAAAATCCACGTTCGCGTTTAGATCTTTTTCCTTCTTAACGAACAGCTCGATCTTGCGTGACATCTCAAACCATTTGGGATTACCGCTGGCGCGGCCCAGGTCCTCTGACATGCGGCGCAGGTGCGTAGCCCGGGGGTCTTCGGTGTGGTAGACGCGATGGCCGAAGCCTGAGACTTTTTTCTTCTCGGTGAGCATCTTCCGAACGTATTCGACCGGGTCGGCGCCTTCTTTATCGATCTCAAACAGGATGCGCATCACCGCTTCGTTGGCCCCGCCATGCAATGGACCCTTTAATGCGCCGATGGCTCCGGTGATGGCCGAATGCATGTCCGACAGCGTCGCGGCGATGACACGGGCGGCGAACGTCGATGCGTTGAGTTCGTGATCCGCGTGCAGGATGAGGGCTACGTCCAGCGCGCGTTCGGCGGTTGTGGAGGGCTTTTCGCCATTCAGCATCCACAGGAAATTGGCGGCGTGTGTCAAGGATGGATCGGGCTGGACGACCGGCTTTCCTTTGCGGATGCGGTCATAGGCGGCGACGATCATTGCAATCTGCGAAGTCAGACGAAAGCTTTTGCGGACATTGGCGTCATGCGAGTTGTCTTGTTCATCCGCGTCATACAAACTGAGCGCCGAGACGGCGGTACGCAACACTTCCATGGGCATGGCGTGTTTTGGAAATGTCTCGAGCATGCGGATGATATCCGGCGGAAGGACGCGACCTGCTACAAGATTCCGGCGGAATTCGGTCAACGGGCTTTCGGCGGGAAGCCTACCGAACCACAACAGATATGCGGTCTCGGCGAACGTCGACTTCTCGGCCAGCTCGTGGATGTCGATGCCGCGATAGGCCAGCACTCCGGCATCTCCATCGATCCAGCAAATTCCAGAATGGGCAGCAACAATACCTTCCAACCCACGTGCCATGGTGGTGCTCGACATATTTTTTCTCCAGAACCAATCGGCTTTTTGCGGATCGCGGGGGACTGGGGCGAAACGCTACCACTAAGCCCTAACTTTCCGTTATAACGCGATTGCGCGGTGTCTGTCACCGCGTGGGTAATTCGGCCGATGGAAATGCGGCAATTATTTGCTGCTGACGGTCTCGTGGCGCTTTGATCCAGGGCGGATAGACTGATGGAAAGACTGGCTGGTCTGGAGTACTGAATGCCGAATTCTTCCTTCGAAATTATCGACATTGCAGGCGAATCAACAACACTGAAGAACTACGATAACCATCCGCTCGCTGTGGTGAACGACCATGAGATTCGTATCAGCATCATGACCGAGGCTTATTGTTGGCATTGTCATCCCGACTCCGATGAGTGTTTTATGGCATTGGAAGGCGGTCTCTTCATTGATTTCGACGATCGCACGGTCAAGCTTTTGCCTGGGCATCTGATCACTGTCCCTCGAGGTGTTCGTCATCGTACAAGGCCGGTTGGCGCACGCTCCGTCAATCTAACGTTTGAACGTATTTGTGCTCGGAGCGAAAATCTTAGCGCACCTGAGCATAACCAAGGATTTCTTCCTTAGCTATCCAGACCCCAGGTCCCGGAATCGCGATGGGGAAAAATTCTCGAGCGGCACATCCGGCGACTCGCCGAGAATTGCCTGTGCGAGCAGCCGCGCCGTTACCGGGGCAAGCAACACGCCGTTGCGATAGTGTCCGGTTGCGTGCCAGCAGTTTGCGATAGCGGCAGACGCTGGACCCAGGATTGGCAGTCCGTCTGGAGTGCCGGGGCGAAGACCGGCCCAGCTTTCCAGATGCTGGGCCTCCAATATCTCCGGAAGGAGCCTGGAAACGGTCGTGAGCAGTGCGGCGACGCGGTGGGGCTCAACGGCTTCGTCGAAGCCGGCGTGCTCAATGGTGGCGCCGATCGTGACCCGGCCGTCGCCTCGCGGGATCGCGTAGAACTCCGGGGTACGCAATACACAACTCAATCTTTCAGGAGCGAGTGCGACAGTAACCGCCTGACCCTTTATGGGTTCGACGGGCAATCCACCCAACGGGGGCTCCCCGGCCCAAGCACCGCAGCAATTCACAAATGAGTTCGCGTGTATCTGTTCGCGAGCGGTACGCACCAGAACTCCGGAGTCAGAATTTTCAATCGCGAGCACAGGTGTGTCTTCGAGCAACGTTCCTTTTTCCGCCAGGAATGCGGCTGGAAGAGCACGGCACAAGTCCCTGGGGTCGAGGCTCTGCTCGTTGAGCCAGACAAAATTTTCCCCCGTGTCGACGAGGCCTGGAATGGAGGCTTGCGCGTCCTGAAATATCCCTTCGCGCGAGAGCACTTCGTCGACCGAGGAAGCTGCGGTGCGGGAATTCTGTTGCAGTGTTCTTTGAGTGCGCAGCGGCACGGGGTGGCCTGATGCAGCGTGGATTCGCTGCAGATACTCCGGATACAGTGCGAGGCTGCGCAGAGAGAGCGGCAACAGGGCGGGCGGGTTTTCGGGGTCGCGCGCAGCCAGCATGCCGCCGGCCGCCCATGAGGCTGCCCGCATCGCGCGTCTACGCTCCAGGACGATTACAGAGAGGCCGCGTCGCTGAAGTTCGAGGGCCAGCGAAAGGCCGATGATCCCGGCTCCAGCTATGATCACGTCGCCCGATTGCGATCTGCTCATGGATTAATTGTATGAGTTTCCGTTTTATGAAAAGGTAAGTGTGTGCGGTCCAAACACACTGATTGTGCTCTGGATCACTGTATTGCTGCGAACTGCGTCTCACTTGTGGAGGAGCCACAATCGTCGATGGCCGAAGATGACTGGAGTGGGGAAGAGCGATCTTCGACCGGGCTTCTCATTTTGTTCGCGGGAGTGGCGTTGCTGCTCGCTGTGGGAGCGCTCGCCTGGATCTATTTCCTACAAGTGCGGCTTGAGGCGGTAGAGAACAAGCTGAACCAATCCCAGGAGCGAAGCGCGGAGCAGGCGTCGCGAGAGGCGGAACTGCAGCGGCAGTTGCGCGCCACCACAGAGGCATTCGGGGCCAAGCTCGGAATCACGCAGCGTCAAATCGAGGCGCGTGCGGCTGACATCCTGCGTCGTCAGCAGGAAGCGAACGCGAAGCTGGCCACGCGCTTGACGCAGCAGGAAGCGGCCACGCGCAAACAGGTCAGCAATGTTTCGACAGCCGTTTCGAGCGTGCGCACGGATGTAAGCGGCGTGAAGCAGGACGTAGCGAGCGCACGGCGGGAGTTGGTTTCGACGGAGGAAAAGCTGCAGGCAGCAATTGGCGACATGGGCGTGGAGAGCGGGCTGATCGCCAAAAACTCCCAGCAGTTGGATTTTCTGCGGCATCGGGGCGACCGCGATTATTTTGAATTTACCCTGCGCAAGGGTCAGCCGCCGCTGGCGATTTCGACGATCAAGCTACGATTGCGCAAGGCCGACGCCAAACATTCGCACTACACGCTGGAAATTTTCTCCGATGATAAACAGCTGCAGAAGAAAAACCGCGATATCGATGAGCCGCTGCAGTTCTACAGTGGCAAGCCGCCCAAGATGTTTGAGATCGTCGTGAATGAAATCGGCAGCAATGAAGTCTCGGGCTATCTGTCAACGCCGAAGACAGCGCCACAGCCGGTTGGTCACTAGACGTTCTCTGGGGTTGATGTTCCCGTGCAGGCTGCGGAGAGGCGAGGTTGCTTACTTCGCCCGAGATGAAGTTGCCCGAGCGGCGCTGCACGCCATTTGCGAAAAATCATTGCAGCGGAAGAATGAGCGAGCGGCCGTTCTGGAAGCTGATGATCGCCTGGGGATCTTTCCTTTGGCTCCACTGCTGCTGCGACCAGGCATAGTTGAAGACCATCATGCCTTCCACGGACTGCCCGGGCGCGATGACCTGATGCCGGGTCAAAACCGGCGCGCGGTTCGCAGCCAGATCGGGAAAGCGCTGGAAGAGACGATCGATGTCTTCCGGCAGCGCGGCAGAGCTCTGATTGCTGTTGCCGTCCAGTTTGATGTCGGAAACCATGTCGAAAATGGTCAGCGGCCTGCGACTGATGTTGGTGATGCGAGCCTGCACCAGCACGACTGTCTCATTCTGCTCCGAAGGCGTGGCAGCCATTCCAGGGTCCTGCTGGGAATCCGGCGCGTCCACCTGAACGGGATAGACGACTTCCCGCAATACCGCCCCTGAAGCGTCCGGTTTCGACCTGCCGTAATGGGCGAACAAGGCCCAGCAGATTGCAAGACCGATGACTACAACGATCGCGGGAACTACCATGGGACGCCACGGGTTGGGCGGTTCTATCTGCGCCATTTCCAGCTCGCCGACGTTGAGGGGAGTCGAAGCAGGGGTGTTGGAAGTCGGGCTATTCATGGTGAGAGCAGTTTAACCGGAATCCTATCAAACGTGGCATATTTTCATTGCGGACGCAGACGCAGCTGACGCAGCAGGTCATCCGGGGCGCTGGTGTTCAGAACATCTTCCGCCTGCAGCCAGGCGCGACGGAGCTGGCGGACGCCGTAGCGCATCTTTTCGAGGTGCGAAGTGTGGTGGGAATCGGTATTGACGACGATTTTGCAGCCGAGTTGGCGAGCCAGCCGCAGGTTGCGGTCGCTCAGATCCAGTCGATCTGGGTAGGCGTTGTGTTCGACGGCGACTCCAAGCTCCGCGCAGCGGCGCAGCACGGCTTCGAGATCGAGCGCATAGGGCTCACGCCGCAATAGCAGCCGGCCGGTAGGATGGCCGAGCACGCGGATGAATGGATTCCCTATGGCGCGCAACATGCGCTCGGTCATCTGTTCCGAAGGCTGATTGAAATGCGAGTGGACGCTGGCGATGACGATCTCCATCTGCGCGAGGACGTCGTCAGAGAGATCGATGGCGCCATCGGCCAGGATGTCGACTTCGATCCCAGAAAAGATGCGGATGCGACCTTCCATTTCGCGCTCGACGGCACGGATGCGCTCGACGTGCTGCAACGCGCGGACATCGTCGAGGCCATTGGTCATTGCGAGATTTTTCGAGTGATCTGTTATGCCGATGTAGGCATAGCCACGTTCGATCGCTGCCTCCGCCATCTCGCGGATGGTATTTCTTCCGTCGGTCTCGCTAGTATGCATGTGAAGATCGCCGCGGATGTCGGACTGCTCGATGAGGCGCGGGAGGCGGCGTTGTTCGGCGGCGGGAATCTCACCCAAGTCTTCGCGCAGCTCGGGCGCAATCCAGTCGAGGCCAAGCGCGGCGTAGATTTCCTCCTCGGATGTGGCGGGATGCGTGCTGCCATCATCGAGGCGCGCCAGAGCGTATTCGTTCAGCGTGTAGCCCATCTTCAACGCGCGCTGGCGCAACGCGACGTTGTGAGTCTTCGATCCGGTGAAGTATTGGAGAGCCGCGCCATAGCTGGTTTCCGGCAACATGCGGACATCCACTTGCAAGCCGTGGCGGAGATGAAAGCTGACTTTATTCTGACCTTTCGCGATGAGATCTACGATGGGAGGATAGGCGGCGACGTGCTCGACGACGGCCTCGACCTGGTCGGCTGCACAGGCCGGACCGGTGACGAGGAGATCGAGATCGCCGACCGTCTCCCGGCCTCGGCGAAGCGAGCCCGCGGTGGTGACGCGATCGATTCCGGGGAGCCGCTTTAAGTATTCGGTGAGCTTTTCAGCGGCGAGTTCGGCCTCGTCAAGATGGAATCGTCCGGCGTGCTTGCGATAGTCGAGGATACCCTGCAAGATTTTCGCGACCTGCTTGGGACCACAGCGCGGCAAACAGTCGAGGCGGCCTTCACGGGCTGCGATTTCGAGCTCATCCACACTGGCGATCTGGAGCGCATCCCAGAACAGCGCGACCGTTTTTGGCCCCATTCCGGGCAGCCGCAGCAGCTCCAGCATGGTTGGCTTGTAGCGGGCGAGCAGTTCTTCGCGCAGCGGCAGTTTGCCGGTCTGCTCCATTTCGACGATGTTCGCGGCCATGCCTTTGCCGATGCCGGGAAGTTCCAGCAGCTTTTTCGGCTCGGCGGCGAGCGCGCCGATGGAGACGGTGCTCGACTCGACTGCCTCTGCGGCGCGGCGATAGGAACGAATGCGGAAGGAGTCCGCCGCACTTAGCTCCAGCAGATCGGCGGTCTCGAAAAGGATCTGGGCAATCTGACGATTTTCCATTGTAGCGGCGGGACTGTCTTCCCCAAGGAATGATCGCATTCCGCGCCGAAAAGCGAAACCCGGCCGCGAAGGCCGGGATAAGGCTAAGACGTGTGCGTGAACCCACGTGTCGTGTGGACCCGAATCATCGATCCGAGCCTTTATTCCTCTTTTTCATTCCAGCCGCAGACACGGCGGCTGGAATGGGCGCCCTGAGGCGACCCGAAGACTGAAACTTAGAGCGCTTCCTGCAGGCGGAGCACCTGATCGGCCTGTGGCCCTTTGTCTCCCTGGACGATGTCGAACTCGACCTCGTCGCCTTCTTTCAAACTTTTGTAGCCTTCGGTTTGAATCGACGTGTAGTGAACGAAGACATCCGGACCGTCATCCCGTCCGATAAATCCGAAGCCCTTAGCATTGTTGAACCACTTTACCTTGCCTTTGTGATGAGACACGGAACGCGCACCTCTTGATACAAATTGGAGCCGCGAGGGGATCCTGACGATATAGACGCGGATGTGGAGAATTTGTCACATTGCGGAGGAAAAAAAGTGCGGCGACGCTGTTTCAAAAGAAAAGCGCAAGTTCTTGCGCTCAGGAAATCGGAGCATGCTGCGTTTTACGTAGAGAAGGGCGCGAGTTCCTTCCCTTTGCTGCGGATCACAAGCACTTGATCGCGACGAAAATACTTCAGGGAGTCGGGGCCGAGCGGCGGCGGTGATACAACAGAATCGCGACAATGGATTTGCCGTCGATGATTTTTCCGCTTTCGATCCATTGGAGCGCCTCCGAGAGTGGGATCTGGCGGTGCTCAATGTATTCATCTTCATCGGGCCTGGATTCACCGGAGCTTAAATCCTCGGCCAGATAAATCTGCATCCATTCGGCGAGAAAACCGGGGCTGGGATAATAGCGCACCATCTTCGTCCATCGTTTGGCGCGGTAGCCTGTTTCTTCCAGCAGCTCGCGTTTCGCGCCGGCGAGCGGCACCTCATCCAGCTCTTTGCGGCCGGCCGGAATCTCCCACATATACTGGCCGGCGGCATGGCGGTATTGCCGCTCGATGACGATGAGCGGATCGCGTTCGTGCCCGCGCGATTCGACTGCCAGCACGACCACGGAGCCGGAGTGGCGGATGACATCGCGGCGGGAAACGACTCCCTCGGGCTCGCGCACGTGATCGGTGTAGACATCGAAGAGGGGTCCGCTATAGACGAGCCTGGAGGAGACCAGCTCCACCTTTGCGCCCGGCTTGCTCTTTGTTTTCGGGGCTGCGGTTCGGCTTGTTGTTTTTTTTCGTGGCTTTTTGGACGTCGCTTTGGTTCCAGATGGCATCGATTCCCTCTTGCAGTGTCTTCCCCATAGTATCGACTGGAGCGGCGTTTCGCATGACCTTCGCGCGAGCACGGCGTGAGAATATAAGCCGATGCATTCCAAGTCTTCCTCCCGCCCGGGAACTCCCCGCGTGCCGCGAACTAAACGGGCGGCGGTTCCTACGGTTGCGCTGATCGGCTACGGCAACTGGGGCTCGACACTGGCGTTTGCACTTGAACAGGCGGGTGTTCCGCTATGTGAGATTGTGGTGCGCAAGAAGACCCGCAGCGGGCAGGCGGTGAAGTTCCGGGCGCGCAGACAATTGCTGGCGGAAGCCAAGCTTGACGCCGATGTTTTGTGGATCTGCACACCGGACGCCGCTATCGCCGGAGTGGCGCAACAATTGGCACGCGCGCTGGCGGATCGCCCGCGCCGAAGAGGGGCGATTGTGTTCCATTCCAGCGGAGCGCTGGCGAGCACGGAGCTGGCCGCATTGCGCGCCGTTGGCGCGAGCATTGCCTCGGTACATCCATTGATGACTTTTCCCCGAAGTACCTTCGCGCAGGGTCGCGAGAAAAGACTCGCCGGCGTCAGCTTTGCGATCGAAGGCGACGCGCGGGCCTGCCGTGCGGCTTGGAAACTGGTTCGCGCGCTGGGTGGAGAGCCGTTCCTGCTGCGGGTGGAGAGCAAACCGCTGTACCACGCGTTTGGCGCCTTCACCTCTCCGCTGCTGGTGGCGCTGCTAACGGCAGCGGCTGAGACGGGGATGGCCGCTGGCTTCTCCGCGGCAGAAGCGCGGCACCGCATGCGACCGATTGTCGAGCGGACGATTTTGAACTTTTTCAGGGAAGGCCCGGCGAAGAGTTTTAGTGGGCCGGTTGCTCGTGGAGATACGGCGACAGTCGCGAGGCATTTGGAAGCGCTGCGCCCGCATCCAAGGCTGATGGCAACGTATACGGAGCTGACTCGGTCGGCGCTGGGTACCCTTCCGGCGCGGAACGAAGAACAGATTCGGCAACTGCTGGATGCGCAAGGTTAATCGGATGCCAACAGCTTCGAACACGTTGATCCAGCGCAATTCGATTTAAAGGCGATAACTCGCATCGTTAGTCCGGGGACTCGCATCCATTTGCATGAGACCCGGCGGTCTCCAATGTGCATGAGACACTGACGCTTGCGCTGGGCCATGGCAGCCTCGCCCGAAGGAGTTCCAGCGAATTGAAAGCAGACTGTTATCCCGTGACAGCCGTGCCGCGCGTGAGCGCGCTGTATCGCGACTACGTTTCCGGCCTAGCTGGACAGGATGGAGACAAGCTGCGGCCGTTCTATTCGCCGTTTCATCGCGAGAGCCGTTGGATGGAACACGCTCCGGCAATGGATGATGCGGCGCGCCAGAGCATCGTGCGGCTGTTACGAGAGCAGAATGGCGAATTCGGCGCGGGCACGGCGACGGCGGCAAATCTGGATCGGTTGGCCGAGGGAGCCGGCGCGGTGGTGACAGGGCAGCAGGTTGGGTTGCTCGGAGGGCCGCTGCTGACGTTGTTCAAAGCCGCCACCGCAATTCGACTAGCTGAGGAGGCGAGCCGCGCGGGTCATCCGCATGTGCCGATTTTCTGGATGGCAACGGAGGACCACGACTTCGACGAGGTCAATCAGGCGACCTTCCACAGCGGGCAAGCGGCGTTGCACTCCGCAGCGGGACTCGAAACGCTGCGTCTGCCACGTAATCCGGGTCCGGGCAGGCCGGTGGGAAATCTTCCGCTGGGAGAAGATATCGTTCCGGTGATTGATGGCATTCGCCGATGTCTGGGAACTGGGCCGGTCTTTGAACTGCTGGCTTCCGTCTACGCTCCCACGGCTACGTTCAGCTCCGCATTCGCGGGCTTCCTGACACACCTTTTCAATAGACACGGACTGATCGTCATCGACGCCTCAGCGCGGCCATTTCATGCACTTGGAGTTGGAACTTTGCGGAGGGCGATCGAGGGGGTGGATGAAATCCATCTGGCGCTGATTGCACGGTCGCGAGAGCTGGAGCGCGCCGGATACCATGCGCAGGTGATGGTGGGCGGCTCCTCGAGCCTGCTATTCCTGATCGACGAGAATACCGGTACAAGAGCCGCGTTGAAGAAAGCGCCGGGTGGCGCCTGGTCGGCGAGCGGGCACCACTACAGTACCGCCGATCTGCTGGCGATCCTCGACGCTGCGCCGGAACGCATCAGTCCGAATGTGCTGCTGCGTCCAGTGATGCAGGACTCACTGCTGCCCACGTCGGTTTACATCGGAGGACCAGCCGAGATCGCCTATTTCGCGCAGTCGCAGGTTGTGTATGAAAGAATTCTGGGTCGCACCACGCCGGTGCTTCCCCGGTTTTCTGGCACGCTGATCGAGCCACGACTGGGGAAACTCCTCGAAAAGCATCGCCTTTCACTGACAGACATATTTACGACCAGCGATGCGCTGGCGCAACAACTGGCGGCACGGGCCATGCCGGTGGAAGGCAAACGCAAGCTGGCGGCCGCGGGGAACGCGCTTGACCGTGAACTGAAAAACCTGACGCAATGGATGCACGCACAAGATTCCGCGCTGGGCCACTCCGCCGATGTTGCAGGATCGAAGATGCTGTACCAGATGAACCGGCTGCGGCGATTATCGGCTGCCTTCACGCTGCAGCGGGAGGGCAGCCTGCGCCGGCATGCCGAGATACTCTGCGGAGAACTGTTCCCCGAGGGGAACTTGCAGGAGCGGGTGGTGGCTGGAGCGGAATTTCTGGCTCGATCCGGACCGTCGCTCATCGATCTGCTGGTGGAGCAGGCTCAGGCTGGGGTCTGCCCGCATCAAGCGCTCTATCTGTGACCCGGTTGACTCGGTCCCGATCCGGAGGCGTATAAGTAAGCTGCCCTGAAGAGATTCTGCCCACTCGGCAGGTCAGCCAATCTCCTTTGGACGCGTATAGACTTAGATCACTTCTGCCCTGGAAAGAGACGTATGATCGACTTCCACGCGCTGCAACATTGCCAGTCCTGCCGAATGCAGGAGCACCTGCTGATGCATCAGCTAACGCCGGAGCTGCGGCAGGAGCTGAACGCCGCATCCTTCCGCGTTTCGCTGCCTGCCGGATCGACTATCTTCCACGAGGGAGACGAAGCCAATGGCGTGCTGATACTGCGAAGTGGGCATGCCAAGGTCACCATGAATTCGGAAGAGGGCCGGACGGTAATTCTTTACCTGGCCGCGCCGGGAGAGCTACTGGGACTTAGCTCGACCATTTCCGGCAGTGCCCGACAGGTTTCCGCGGTTGCGCTTGAGCCTTGCGATCTGGACCTGATCCATCGCGAGGGGTTTTTGGATTTCCTGAACCGACATGAGGATCAGTTCCGCGCCGCTCTTGATGAGCTGGCCATGCAACATACCTGCATCCTGGCGGCAATCCGGCGACTCTCGCTTGCGCCATCGCTGCTGGCCAGCGTGGCACGGTTCCTGCTGGGGCTGAACTGTCCTGAGACCAAACCGCAGACGGATAAGGTGCACCTACGGCTTACGCAGGAAGAGATTGCGCAACAGCTCGGAACCACGCGTGAATCGGTGACCCGGGCTCTGTCGAAGCTACGCAAGAATAAAATCATCGAGCAGCGCGGACACTCGGTTGTGATCCACGACCGGGCGACACTGGAACACCTTGCGGGCGCCAGAGCGGAAGAAGCGGCGCTGGTGCTGACGTAGAAAATGCGCGCCGCGAAGATATATCCTGAGCTGGAGAGACAGACAAATGGCGGAAAAGAAATCCAGCATCTTTGAGATCACGTGCCCCGACTGCGGGGCCGCTGTAAAGGTAGATGCGGCTACGCACGCGGTGATCGCGCACACTCCGGCGCCGCGCAAGAAAACGTTCGAGGATTTCGAAGCAGCGACGCGAGCGCTGAAAGATCAGGAAGAACGCACGCAATCGATGTTTCGGCAATCGGTCGAAGCAGAGAAGAACAAAGATGACGTATTGGCGAAGAAATTCGCCGAAGCCCTACGACGCGCCAAGGAAACGCCGAACGACACCCGTCCGCTGCGCGATTTCGATCTCGACTGAGTCATGTTTGTGCGTCAGCGGCGATCTCACGTGACCCCGAGGATGGTCCAGACGTCCGCCGAGGTGTTGTCTCATATAACTCCGGCGGCATTGGAAAAACCTCTCCGCCAGAATGCCAGGCTCCCCGCCTGGGAGGGGCACATCCCTTTCGCATTCTGGTGCGTGGAGCAGTGGCGGCCGAGGATCTTTGTCGAGCTTGGAACGCACGCCGGCAGTTCCTACTTCGCATTTTGCCAGAGCGTTGCGGCGCATGGGACGGGAACGCAATGCTTCGCCGTCGATACGTGGCAGGGCGATCCACACGCGAAGGCATATGGCGGCGACATATTTCGCGATGTGGCGGCGCATAACGAGAAACATTACGCTTCATTTTCCCGTCTGCTGCGGATGCGATTCGATGAGGCGCTGGTGCAGTTTTCCGATGGCAGTATCGACCTGCTGCATATCGACGGATTTCACACCTATGAAGCTGTGCGTCACGATTTTGAGACATGGCTGCCAAAGATGAGCCGGAGGGGGACCATCCTTTTCCACGACAGCAATGTTTTCAAAAACGGCTTCGGCGTGTGGCGGCTCATGTGCGAGCTGGAGGTGCGCTTCCCGCACTTTCACTTCTTGCATAGCAATGGATTGTCGATGTTCACGTTGTCAGAGGAGGCTCCGGTGGAGGCGCGTTGGTTGACAACTCTATCCGCAATGGAGAGCAGAGCCTTGCGAAAGGAATTTTCGCGGCTTGGAGATTGCATTCTTCGAGAGGCCGACCCGAAGCACGCGGCGTCGCATCCTCTGCGACATCTGGTCAACGGGATTCGGCGACGGAGTGCGCTGTGGTTGTATTCGTGGCGGTCGCGTTATTCCTTGCGTTCGAAGGAACGGTAGCCGTGTTTGCGGACGAGGTCATCGCGTTTGGCGTCCGCGAGATCGGCTTCGACCATTTCGCGGACGAGTTCTTCAAAGCCGATGCGCGGCTTCCAACCTAGCCGCTGATGGGCGTGGCTGGGGTCGCCCAACAGTGTCTCCACTTCGGCGGGGCGGAAATACCGCGGGTCGATGGCCACCACTGTGCGTCCGTCCACATCGAGCGCACGCTCCTCGATGCCGCTTCCGGTCCACTCGAGCGCAA
Source organism: uncultured Acidobacteriota bacterium (assembly GCA_963744615.1). Lineage (GTDB taxonomy): Bacteria > Acidobacteriota > Terriglobia > Terriglobales > Acidobacteriaceae > JAKAAZ01. The sequence goes on along the minus strand of CAVUUE010000001.1, from coordinate 389,057 downwards.
GCCCCAGGCGGGCGGCGGCCAGCGACACGAACTCGCGAACGCTGTGCTGTTCGCCGGTGGCGATGACGAAATCCTCCGCGGTCTCCTGCTGCAGCATCAGCCACTGCATCTCGATGTAGTCGCGGGCATGGCCCCAGTCGCGCAGAGCGTTCAAATTGCCGAGATACAGGCAATCCTGCAGTCCAACGGCGATGCGTGCCAGGGCCCGGGTGATCTTGCGGGTGACAAAGGTTTCACCGCGATTGGGTGACTCATGGTTAAAAAGGATTCCGTTGCAGGCGTACATGCCGTACGACTCACGGTAATTGACGGTGATCCAGTACGCGTAGAGTTTGGCTACTCCATAGGGAGAACGCGGGTAAAAAGGTGTTTTTTCGGTCTGCGGAGTCTGCTGCACGAGCCCGTACATTTCCGAGGTGGACGCTTGGTAGAAGCGCGTTTTCTTTTCCAACCCGAGAATGCGGATGGCCTCAAGCAGTCGCAGGGTGCCCATCGCGTCGACGTCGGCAGTGTACTCCGGCTGCTCGAACGATACGGCGACATGGCTCTGCGCGCCGAGATTGTAGACCTCGTCGGGCTGGACTTTCTGAACGACGTGAATCAGACTGCACGAATCCGTGAGGTCCCCATAATGCAAGATGAAATTCCTGTTGTCGACGTGCGGATCTTCGTAGAGGTGATCGATGCGGTCGGTGTTGAACAAGGAGGTGCGGCGCTTGATGCCGTGGACCTCATAGCCCTTCCTCAGCAGAAATTCCGCGAGATAGGCGCCGTCCTGCCCGGTGATTCCTGTAATGAGTGCTTTCTTTTTCGGCAATGCCGCACCTGACTACCGCAATTCTAGCGGACCCGCTATCAGTCTATTCGGTTGTGAGCCGCAGGATCGAGTTCGCGAAGCACTGCAGCGAGAGAAGCTTCCCATTTCGGCAGCTGCACGGCAAAAATATTCTGGATCCTGGTGCAGTTCAGGCGCGAATTTTTGGGCCGCGTTGCTGGTGTGGGGTATTCGGCAGTTGGAATTGGAATCAATCGGGCGAAGGTCTTCGCCGGCTGGGCCAAAGAGCGGATGCGCAGCGCTTCTGCGGCGAAGCCATGCCAGCTGGTCGCGCCGGATGAAGTCAGGTGATAGATGCCGGATTGCGCGTGATACGAATTCGCAACCCATCGACTCGCAATCTTCGCCGTTGCGGTTGCGATATCGTGCGACCAGGTAGGCGCGCCGACCTGGTCGGCGACGATCCGCAGTTCAGGCTTCTCGGCGGCGAGCTTCAGAATCGTGAGCAGGAAGTTTTTTCCGCGCACGCCGTAAACCCAGCTTGTCCGCAGAACCAGATATGGAATTCCCGCTACGGCAAGCGCCTGCTCGCCCGCGAGCTTGGTCTGGCCGTACACGCCGAGCGGACCGGGCGGGTCGTCTTCGACATACGGGGTTGGCTTCGCACCATCGAAAACATAGTCCGTGGAGTAATGGATCATTGCCGCGCCGATGGTTTTCGCTTCGGCAGCGAGCGCGGCCACTGCGTCCGAGTTGATGCGTCTTGCAAGCTCGGGCTCGGCTTCGGCCTTATCGACCGCTGTATAGGCAGCGGCATTGACGATCAAATTCGGCCGTACGCTGCGAATGGCGGCATGGATCGAGTCTTTGGAACTGAGGTCGAGTTCCGCGCGGCTGGTGGCGGTGATATTTCCCAAATGTGCCAGCGAGCGCAGCAGTTCCCCGCCAACCTGACCCTCGCGTCCGGTAATAAGTATCCGCACAGCGGGGCTCAATCCACGGCCTCTCGCAATACCTGCAGCAAATATTCACCGTAGCCGCTCTTGCCCAACTTCGCTGCGAGCTGCCGCATCTGATCGGCGGAAATATATCCCAGCTGATAGGCGATCTCTTCCGGACAGGCGACCTTGAGGCCCTGTCGTTTTTCGATCGTTTGAATGAAGGCGGCCGCTTCCAGCAGTGAGTCCTGCGTCCCGGTGTCGAGCCATGCGAATCCCCGGCCCAAGACTTCCGTGTGGAGCTGACCACGTTCGAGGTACCAGCGGTTCACGTCCGTGATTTCGAGCTCTCCGCGCGGGGAGGGCTTGAGAGATTTTGCCACATTGACGACCTGATGATCGTAGAAGTAAATGCCTGTGACGGCGTAGCGGGACTTGGGATTTTTGGGCTTCTCCTCGATGGAGAGTGCGCGTCTTTGGCGGTCGAACTCGACGACGCCGTACCGCTCGGGATCGTTTACCGGATATGCGAAGACGGTCGCTCCGGTTTCGCGCTCAGCCGCACCGCATAGCATCCTCTGGAGAGCGTCGCCGTAGAAGATGTTATCGCCCAGCACCAGCGCGCAACCGTCGCCGCCGAGAAACTTTTCGCCGATTAGAAATGCCTGTGCGAGTCCACCCGGCTCCGGCTGCACCGCGTATTGGAAAGACAATCCCCATTGCTCGCCAGAGCCCAGGAGCGCTTCAAATCGCGGCGTGTCGGCTGGCGTGGAAATGATCAGCATGTCGCGAATGCCCGCCAGCATGAGCGCGGAGAGCGGGTAGTAAATCATGGGCTTGTCGTAAACAGGCAGCAGTTGTTTTGAAGCTGCGATGGTCAGCGGGTAGAGCCTTGTTCCCGAACCGCCGGCCAGAACGATTCCCTTCACTTCGCACTCCCCTGTTGCTGTCTGTCCTGATAATTCTTCTCGATCCACTCCCGATAGGCGCCGCTCAACACATCTTCCGTCCATGCAGAATTGTCGAGGTACCACTGGACGGTTTTGCGCAGACCAGTGGTGAAGGTCTCGGTCGCGCGCCAGCCCAGTTCGCGCTCCAGCTTGGTGGCATCGATGGCATAGCGGCGGTCGTGCCCGGGACGGTCCTTTACAAAGCGCACTAGTTGCCGGTGCGGGCAATGCTGCGAGTCGGGTCGCAGCTCGTCGAGAATTTCGCAGATTGCTTCGACCACTTCGGCATTGCTGCGCTCATTCTTTCCGCCGATGTTGTAGGTCTCGCCTGGCTTGCCGCGTTGGAGCACGAGGCGGAGCGCCGCACAATGGTCGCTGACATAAAGCCAGTCGCGCACGTTGAGACCATCGCCGTAGATTGGCAGGGGCTTGCCCGCGAGCGCGTGGGTAATCATCAGCGGAATCAGTTTTTCTGGGAAATGATAGGGGCCGTAATTGTTGGAGCAGTTGGTGATGATGGTTGGCAGATTGAAGGTGTGGAAATAGGCCCGGACCAGATGATCGGAGGCCGCCTTGGTGGCCGAATATGGGCTGTTGGGCGCGTAGGGCGTGTCCTCTCGGAAGGCGGGGTCGTCTGCATCGAGCGAACCATAAACCTCGTCTGTCGAGACGTGCAGAAAGCGGAAAGCGGCGCGCTCATCGCTGGTCCGCTTTGACCAGTAGGCACGGGCGGCTTCGAGCAGGACAAATGTTCCGCGAACGTTGGTCTCGACAAAGGCTTCGGGACCGAGAATCGAGCGATCCACGTGGCTCTCTGCGGCAAAGTGCAGGACGGCGCGGGGGCGATAGCGATCGAACACTTCATCCATGCGGGCGCGTTCGCAGATGTTGGCGCGCACGAATGTGTATTCGGGGCTATCCGCGACGCGCTCCAGATTTTGGAGATTGCCGGCGTAGGTGAGGCAGTCGACGTTCACAAGGGGGCCGGCGCAATTCTTCCGCCCGGGATCGAGCCATTCCAGCACGAAATTGGAGCCGATAAAACCTGCGCCGCCGGTAACCAGAATCGGTGATTGCATCAAGATGGATCAGTCCTTAAAGCTGCTGGAGAATTGGGGTGTCGTGGGATTCGAGTGTCCTTCGAACCTGATAGTCACGACACTCAGTTTACCGGATGGTCGCACGGGGCCGAAGCTGAAAGCGTGCCTCTCGGAGGCCTCGGCTACTCGATTGAGAACACAGCGTACACGGTGGCAGAACGCTCAACTTTCTGCGGACCGATTGCGAGCGGAGCCGGTTCCGACGAAACGTGAGAGGGGGCCTCCATGGCTCTCATCATCATGGGACGCGGTGGCGGCTCCGGATTTTGATTGCTGGCATAGATCAGATCACCGAGTTTGATGCCAAGTCCCTGCGCCATTTGCGCAGCGATCGCGCGGGCGCGTGCCAGCGCTTTTCCCGCGGCCTTCGCTTGCAGAGCGTTTTCATCCGCTACGGACCAGTCGATCTGCCCGCTCTGGTTGGCTCCAGCGTTCACAGCGGCATTGAGAATGTTTGCGGCATTATTCCCGTTGGTCTTCACCGTCCAGCTCTGGCGAACCTGGAACCTTCTTTGCGCCTGGTCCGCGGGCGGCAACTTTTCCAATTCGAACTGCGGTGTCTCGCTGATGTTCTGCGATTCGCTCTGAAGGGCGTCTTCGGTGACGCCGGACCCTTTCAGTGCCCTGGAAATCTTGTTCGATGTCGCCGAACCTTTTGCGTAGGCTCCGTGCGCATCTGGCGCATAAACTACAAATCCAATATGTACTGTTGCGACGTTCGCCATCGCGCTCGCCGAATCGGTTGCTGTAATCGCGAGCGTGCGATTGTTCTTGTTCACCTGAATCTGCTGCCCGTACCCGGCGGCCGCTAGCAGGCTACATGCTGACACGAGGATGAAGACGCTTCTACGACCTGCATGAAACTTCATCGGCCCTCCTGCGGTTCAATACATCAACACTTTATCTAGACACTGCCAATTGCGGCGCGATTATTTTTGCGAGTGGTGTCCAAATTCGACCAGTGCAGTCAATTTGCGTTCGACATTGCCGGAATCGATGGCCTGCGCGGCGCACTCAATCCCCGCGCGGAAATCCCAGGCCAAGCCCGCAGCGATCAAAGCAGCGGCGGCGTTCACGAGCACGACATCCCGGCGGGGGCCTTGCTCGCCTGCGAAGATAGCTTGCAAAATCGACGCGTTCTCCGCCGCGTCGCCGCCCGCCAGCGCCGACACCGGCGCACGTACTAAACCTGCATCCTCGGGCGAAAACTTCCAGATGCGAATCGCTCCATCTCTCACCTCGGCGATTTCTGTCTCTCCGCTCAACGTGATTTCATCCAAACCATCCGACCCATGGACGACGAAACCATGCCGCACGCCCAGTTTGAGCATCGCTTCAGCCACCAGCGGTACGAGGTGGGGCGAATACACGCCGAGCACCTGCGCGGGCGCCTGCGCGGGGTTTGTCAGCGGGCCCAGAATGTTAAATGCCGTCCGGATGCCGAGCGCGCGTCGAATCGGCTGAACGCGTCGCATGGCTGGCTGCATGAGTGGGGCGAAAAGAAAGACGAATCCCGTGGTACGGAGGCAGGCGACGGCTTGCTCCGGCCTGAGCGAGGTCGGAACACCCAGGGCGTCCAACACATCCGCGGAGCCGCACCGGGAGCTCAGGCTGCGATTGCCGTGTTTGGCGATTTTCGCTCCTGCGGACGCGGCGACCAGCGCTACCGCGGTCGAGATATTGAAGGTGCCGCTGGAATCGCCGCCCGTGCCGCAGGTGTCCACCAGAACAGCCCGTTCGATCTCGGAAAATGGGAGCGGCACGGCGGAGGCGCGCATCGCATCGACGAAACCCGCCAGTTCACTAGAGGTGACGCCGCGCGCGGCCAGGACGGACAGCAGTCCCGCGATCTGCGCGTCCGGCAATGCATGCTCCGTGTCGGCAAGAATCTCCTGCATCAACGCGTGCGCCTGCTCGCGGCTGAGCGTCGCGTGCTGTTCAACGAGGTTACAAAGAACTTCGGTGAGAGATTCCATCAGGTTTTGTGCCCGCAATTCATGATCGCCGCAAATCGACAATGAGCAGGTGAGCTTCGCGCACGCGGAGCACCAGCTCAGCAAGCAAAGTCCGCCGGCGGTTTGCCCGACCATCGCTCGTCCGATAGTATCGAAGGTTCGCAGGCTTTTTTATTTTTCTGCCGCACGTGCCTCTTTTCCCGGTGCGACAGAGGCAGTGACGATCATCACCGAGACTATCCAATATGAAAATTCACGAGTATCAGGCGAAAGACATTCTTGCGAAATATGGTGTCGCGGTGCCCCACGGCGAGGTGGCAAACACGGTGGAAGAGGCCGTGGATGTCGCGAGGAGGCTGTTTGCAGCGGGTGCGAGCGGCGTCGTTGTGAAGGCACAGATCCACGCCGGCGGGCGCGGCAAAGGTGGCGGTGTCAAGGTCGCCAAGAACATTACTGAGGCGGAAAACTACGCCAAGAATATCCTCGGGATGCAACTGGTGACGCACCAGACCGGCCCCGAAGGCCAAAAGGTCAAGCGGCTGCTGGTCGAAGAGACGGCGCAGATTGATCGCGAGCTGTACTTAGGGATGGTGCTCGACCGCGCGGCGGCGAAGATGGTCTTCATGGCTTCCAAATCGGGCGGCATGGAGATTGAGGAAGTTGCGGTCAGCGATCCCGACGCAATCTATAAGGAATACATCGACCCGGCAATCGGTTTCCAGCCCTACCAGGCGCGCAAGCTGGCCTTCGCGCTGGGACTGAAACCGGCGCAGATCAACCAGGCGGTGCAATTCATGACGGGCCTTTACAAGGTCTGCATGGATACGGACGCGTCCCTGATGGAGATTAATCCGTTCATCACGACGAAAGATGGCAAGCTGTTCGCGCTTGATTGCAAAATCAACTTCGACGATAACGCTATGTTCCGTCACAAGGATTTGAAAGAGCTGCGTGACACCAATGAGGAAGATCCACTCGAAGTGGAAGCATCGAAATTCGCGCTGAATTACATCCGGCTCGATGGCAACATTGCCTGCATGGTGAACGGCGCCGGCCTGGCGATGGCGACCATGGACATCATCCAGTACGCCGGTGGGTCGCCGGCGAATTTTCTTGACGTTGGGGGCGGCGCAAACCAGGAGCAGATTGAGAACGCCTTCCGTATTTTGCTTTCGGATAAGAACGTCAAAGCCGTGTTCATCAACATTTTCGGCGGCATTCTGCGGGTGGATACGCTGGCGCGCGGGGTAGTCGAAGCAGCGAAGAAGATGAACGTGAAGGTGCCGGTGATCCTGCGGCTCGAAGGCACGAACGTTGAGCAGGGACGGGAGATTCTGAAAGAGTCTGGACTGAATTTTCTGATCGGCGAAACGATGAGCGACGCGGCCGAGATTGCAGTGAATGCAGCGAAAGGGATGAAATGAGCGTACTTGTTGACAAGCAGACCCGCCTCATCGTTCAAGGCATTACGGGCAAAGAGGGCACGTTCCACGCAAAAGGATGCGCTGAGTACGGAACGAATGTTGTTGGCGGCGTAACGCCGGGCAAAGGCGGAAGCACGCATGAAGGTTGGCCGGTGTTCGATACCGTGCAGCAGGCGGTCGAGGAGACGGGCGCGAATGCGACGGTCATCTTCGTTCCGCCCCCCTTCGCTGCCGACGCCATTCTCGAAGCTGAAAACGCCGGGCTGCCGCTGATCGTCTGCATCACCGAAGGTATTCCGACGCTCGATATGGTGCGGGTGTGGGAGAAGCTGAAGCACTCGAAATCGCGGCTGATCGGGCCGAACTGCCCGGGGGTGATCTCTCCCGGCAAATGCAAAATCGGCATCATGCCGGGACGCATCCATAAGGAAGGCTCGGTCGGCATCGTTTCCCGCTCGGGGACATTGACTTATGAAGCCGTGTATCAGCTGACGCAGCGCGGAATCGGCCAGTCAACTGCGATTGGAATTGGCGGGGATCCGATTATCGGCACGACGCACGTTGACGGGCTGCGGTTGTTGAATGAAGATCCGGGCACAGAAGCGATCATCCTTATTGGCGAGATCGGCGGCACGGCGGAGGAGGCGGCTGCCGATTACGTGAAGCAGCATGTCAAGAAGCCGGTCGTCGGCTTTATTGCCGGGCAGACCGCCCCTCCCGGCCGCCGTATGGGTCATGCCGGCGCGATTATTTCCGGCGGGCAGGGAACGGCGGCGGACAAGATGAAGGCGCTAGAAGCAGCTGGAATTCACGTGGTCAAGTCTCCGGCATTGATCGGGCAGACATTGGCGCGGGTGATTGGCAAAGCGTGAGTTAGGTTGGCATGCACAAAGCCGCGGGATTGAATCGAAAGAACAAGGAGAACATTTGGTGCAACGCACGTTCAGCATTCTCAAGCCGGATACAGTTCGCAAGGGCCAAACCGGGGCCGTTCTTGCCATGATGGAAGCCGCCGGTTTCCGCATTGCGGCCATTAAGAAGTTGTCGATCAGCAAACAGCAGGCTGCGGGTTTTTATGCGGTACATGCACAGCGGCCGTTTTTCGATTCGCTGACCTCGTTTATGTCTTCCGGGGCGATCTTTGTCATGGTGCTGGAGAAGGAAAACGCGATTGCCGATCTGCGGAAGCTGATGGGCGCGACCAATCCAGCCAACGCCGACGAAGGCACAATTCGCAAGAGGTTCTCCGGCAGCATCGAGGAGAATACGGTTCACGGATCCGACGCCGAAGAGACTGCCAGCTTTGAGATCGGCTATTTCTTCGCCGGCTACGAGCTGGCGTAGCTTCGAAATTCGTAAAAAAGCCTGCTTAATTGGAGCAGGCTTTTCCTTGCGTGTGAAATCTGTTCAATTTGGGGGGAGGTTTAGAGAAGCGGACGGGAAAGAAGGCTCAGGGAGGTTCGGGGGAGGGCCTCAAGTCCAATCCGCTTTAGAATCATCCTGATCCCATGAGGCCGGGAAGTCAAAGCACCGAAGTCTGCATCCTTAGGTTACCTGCGGAAGGGATTATGCAGATGCGGCCCTCTTCTTTGAATTGGTGCATTGCTGCCTGACGTGTCCAGATGGCCGAGACGGAAAATCGGCCCTACGGAGAAGCCGAAGTTCTGTTGCGCCGTTCCGCCATAGCGGGTAAATAGAAGCTCCGGCTGTAGGCGAAAAGCGATTCGCGACGAGTAGTTGTAGTCAAACGTTCCGCCGAATGCGCCGGCGAAGGTCCACTGTGTGGCGAACAGCCCGATTGTCTGCGGATCAACTCCATGAAGATTTGCGGCATCGAAGATGCCCCATGCATCGCCAAACAGTGCGTGCACGGTGGCCGAGGCCCTCGCCCGGCGAAACATGCGATACTCCGGGCCTCCCATGAAGTAGTACTGCATTATGCGCGGGCCTGTGATAGTCGGATTGTTATAGCAGGTCTGGTTGAATGGAGGGCAGGTGGGATTGTGTTGTCCGCCGGCGGTGTTGGGAAAGACGCCGGAGGTGCCGATGTACTGGCGGGCATCCGCGGCGATGCCCCAGTGCCAGCCGAGCCAGTAGGATGCTGCCGCTTCCCATCCGCCAAGGTTGGAGCGCTGGATTAATCTTGGTCCCGCCAGAAAATTGGTGTACCCCGCTCCGGCATATAAATCCCAGCGGTGGTTGTAGTAGACCTCGGGCCCGGAAGGAGGAGGCGGAGGAACATAGTTGCCGGTGCTGACGTTGTGCCCTTTGGGATTGTTAATTGTGGGCGTGGTGCCGTTATCGTCACTGCTGCTGCCAGTAGCCTGCGCCAGTCCAACCACGGAAGAGCCCATCAAAACAGCGCACAAAAAAACTCCCAGCTTCAGGCGGGTAGCCGCCCGAGGAAGAAAGCGAAACACATTCATCCTGATCTCCAGCTTTTAGTGTATCGGAAGCGTCTGGTTTCGTCCTTCCCTGCCGGGCTGAACCGAGAAGGTTGCGGAACCTATGAATGCAGCCGTGGAAGGAGGGCCGCTACTGATTTCAGATCGGCTTCCGTATCGACTCCGATGGTGTCGAATTCGACCTGCTCAACGTGGATTGGTATTCCGTTTTCAAGTAGCCGCAATTGCTCGAGCCGTTCGGCTGCTTCGAGGCTGCTGGGCGGCAAGCTGGGGAAGCGTTCGAGGACGTGATTCCGGTAGGCGTAGATCCCCAGATGTTTCCAGTACGCGATGCCACCGATTCGATCGCGATCGCATGGAATGGTCGCACGGGAAAAATACAAGGCTTTGCCGCCACAGTCGACGACAACTTTGACCACGTTCGGATTCTGAATATCCTCCGCAGGACACGGTGTTCGCAATGTGGACACCTGCACTTCCGCATGCGTGAAAGGCCGCAGCAAAGCGTGAAAATGCTCGGGACGAAGCAGCGGCTCGTCGCCCTGGATGTTGACGAAGATGGGATCGGGATCGGAGAGCGCATTTTCGCTGTGTAATTGTTGGGCAATCGCATGCACCCGGTCCGTTCCGCTGGCGAGCTCTGGAGCGGTCATCCGAACTTCCCAACCATGATTGCTGCAGAGTCGCGTGACCTCGTCGGAGTCGGCAGCCACGATCAGGCGGTCGAACACGCCGGCGCCGGCCGCCGCCTGATAGACCCAAGCCAGCAGAGGCTTGCCGGCGACTTCGCGCAGCATCTTGCGCGGCAATCGAGTGGACGCCAGCCGCGCTGGGATGACGCCGATCACTCGGGAATGGGCAGAGGAACTCATGCAAGCCCAAGTCTAATCGACCGGGCTGCCTGCAAGGGGCGCCAGACGCAAGAGCGTCGATCGGCTACAATCTACAATATTGTTGCTGGGCGAGGAGAAGCCTGCTCCTTCGCAACCCTCGATGCGGAAGCTTACGCATTGCAACTGAACCTGATCTTCCTGGCGGCGTAGCTCAGATGGTTAGAGCGACGGACTCATAACCCGTAGGTCGGTGGTTCGATCCCACTCGCCGCCACCAATTCACAAAACCAAGATTTCAAGGGACTCGCGGTCCGGCGCCCGCGCAGCTCGCGACAGAGAGGAAATTAGATGAGCGGCAGGCAGATGACGTTTGGAATGATTGTGGGCAATCGCGGATTTTTTCCCGATCACCTGGCGAAGGAAGGCCGCGAGGAGATGTTGAACGTGCTCGATGCCGCCGGGATCCACGTAATTGCACTCACTCCGGAAGAGTCGAAGTACGGAGCCGTTGAAACGCATGAAGAGGCGCGTCGTTGCGGAGACCTCTTCCGCCGTCACCGCGACGAAATTGACGGCGTGATCGTCACGCTCCCGAACTTCGGCGATGAGCGCGCAATTGCTGATGCGATGCGCTACTCGACCTTGAAGGTGCCGGCGCTGGTGCAGGCCACTCCGGATAAGACCTCGAAGATGTCGATTGCCTTTCGCCGCGACAGTTTCTGCGGCAAGATGTCTGCATGCAACAACCTGATGCAGTACGGCATTCCCTACTCTCTGACCGGCCTGCATACGATCTCGCCGAGCTCCGATGGATTCAAAAAAGACCTGGCCTGGTTTGCTGCGGTGTGCCGAGTCGTGCGTGGGCTTACGAACCTGCGGATCGGCTCGATCGGTGCGCGGCCTGCGGCCTTCAACACGGTTCGCTATAGCGAAAAACTGCTTGAAGCCAGCGGAATTTCCGTCGAGCCGATCGATCTGTCTGAGATTCTCGGCCGCATCGACCGGTTGAAGGATGGCGACAGCAATGTGGAAGCCAAGCTGGCGGCGATTAAGAGTTATGTGAAAACCGGCGACGTTCCCGGACCGGCGCTGGTTAAAATGGCAAAGCTCGGCTGGGTGATCGAGCAGTGGATGCAGCAGACACAGACCACGATCAGCGCAGTCCAGTGCTGGACCTCGCTCGAAGAATACTTTGGCGTGGTGCCCTGCACGATTATGAGCATGATGAGTGAGAATCTGATTCCGTCCGCCTGCGAAGTCGATGTGGTCGGCACTCTGAGCATGCACGCGCTGGCGCTGGCCTCTGAAACTCCCAGTGCGCTGCTCGACTGGAACAACAATTACGGCGACGATCCGGACAAGGCGGTATGCTTCCATTGCTCCAATCTGCCGAAACATTTCTTCAACGATGTCATCATGGATTTTCAGGCCATTATCGCGGGAACTGTGGGCAAGGAAAACACCTTCGGCACCTGCGTGGGGCGTGTGAAAGCAGGAGCGATGAGCTATGCCCGGTTTTCGACTGACGACCGGAATGGCGAGATGCGCGGCTATGTCGGGGAGGGCCAGTTCACGAATGATGCGCTCGAAACCTTCGGAGGCGCCGGCGTGGTTCAGATTCCGCGGATGCAGAAGCTGCTGCGCTTCATCTGCCAGGAAGGCTTCGAGCACCACGTCGCCGCGAACTTCTCTGAAAGCGCCAGCGCGGTGTATGAGGCCGGCAGCAACTATCTTGGGTGGAACATGTATCACCACGGGCAGGAAGAGAACTGAACCTGCGTGGATTCCGAACGGTACGCCACGTCACGAAGTATCATGGAGCTCGAAGCGCGCATGCCACCCGCTCCGGTTAACTAGCACGTCACGCAGCAAGAAAAGATAATGCGGTAGGGAACGTACCCTACCGCATTATCCGCATTTACCCGACTGTGAAGCGTGCATCCCGGTGCACTACGCCGACAGCAAACTCCTGCCGTCGTTTTGCACCTGAAATCCGGTAACGCTGTTGATCGGCGTAGCAACTACAGCGTTACCGGATGAATTCAACGCCCGCCGTGTGAATCTCCATCATGATCGTGATCCCGTTCGCCACGGTCGGCGAACCCAAGGGCCTCCGCGAGCCGAAGCCGCGCAGCTTCAAACCGGTACGGGTTATTCGTCCACTCTCCTGGGCACGGACCATAATTAAAGTTCGGTCCAGTGGAGGCAGCACCGGTCGAGCCGTTGGGCAGCCCGTTTGGAAGCCCTCCGATTCCCGGTGTGCTGTCTGTGCAGTAGCCGCTATATGCTGAGCTTTGGGGCTCGACGCCCATGGCATACCACGGCCCATCGGTGTTCTCCCAGTTCAAGGCTTGCCACGAGGTTGTTCCCAAGCCACCGCGCGTCATGCCTGCCACACCCAGGGAATCAATGATCGCCATGGGCGCCGAACGGCCGCTCCGTTTCCCGAGCAGGTACATGTACTCGTAATCTTCATAGCCCCGGCGCATTGCCTCCATGCGCATCGAAGCAACCGGACCGCTGATTCCATTGCATACGTTGTAACCGTTCGACGTGCAGCTCGTGTTCACCGCGGGATTCGCGGTCAGAGTCGCCTGGCCCACGGGGTTCGCCGAGTAGTAGCAACCGACTTCATTGCCCGGATAGAAGAGGACGCCATCGCCTCCCGTAACCGCGCTCACGAAGGGAGAAGGCGCATTGCCGTTGGCGCAGTCGCTCGGCGAGGAAGCGCCGTTGTAGCCACCCCAGAAATCACCGACCCAGACCCATACGCCGCTCGCTGCCGGCTCGATCGGACGGCGGTCGCCAACGCTCGGAACCGTCACATCCAGTCCGTACTTGTAGGCGATCCAGTAATTGACGCGCTGTCCAATGCCGGTCGCGCTGATGCCGTCGCCGATGCTGAACGGGTCGCCGCCCTGATAGAACCAATGCTCGAGCGGCACAGGGGCTGTGGAGAGCGCAGGAACGCCCTCTGTCAGGTCCAGAGTGTACTTGTAGCCGGTGCCGGCGACCAGTGTGGTGCCGTACCCATAATTCAGGGCTGGCCCAGGCTTGCCGGGCAGGTAGACCGATGGGTTCGAGGACCAATCAATCACCCAGGAGTTGGTGTAGCCCGGAGTAGCATTGGGGCCGCCAGGATAAGAGAGATTGATGTGGTCGGCGCAAACTGCATCCGTGTAAGGCGGATTGTCGCCATCCTCCTGGCACGCCGGTTCTTCCGTCAGGAAATTGCGGATGGGAGCCGTCGACGGATCCCACTTCGCGGACAACGCCGAATTGGAGGAATTGATGGCCTGATTGTAGGACGAAATGATCTGATAAATGAGCGGATTGCCGCCGATATCTTTGGAGTGGTACAGGTTGTAGGTCTCGTCAAAGGTATAGGAGATCAGCTCCGGCAGCCCCCAGCCCTTCGTTTTGTGATTGGCCGCGAAATGCTGGGAAATCTGAGTGGAGTAGTTGGTGACCAGTTGCATGAGGCCTGCAGGTGGCACCGGGGCATTTCCGTTTTGTTCAGTCCAGCTCCAGCCGCCTTTCACCCATGCGCCACCGCCCGCAGTAGACAACGGCGAATCGAAGACCCGCATATAGGTTCCATCAGAGAACAGGCCGCCCGGGGTCAGCGCAGGGCCCACATACGCGTCGTAGGCCGTCCAGTCGAGTGAACTTAGGGTGCCGTTGGTCGTGAAGCTGGTGCAGGCCCCGTACGTGGGGTAGCAGCCACTGTTTGACGGCTTATCGACATCCATCTGCACATCCATGTCGTAGGCGTGGCCCATGATCTGATACTTCGCCAGCAGCGCCTGCTCCGTGGTGCATCCCGGTCCGCCGCAGGTCATCGCCTCCGCGCCATCGAAATTTCCGCGGTAGAAGGGCAGCCACGACTTCAGCATGTCAGCATACCTGGGGTCGACCGACCCGGCATCAAACCTGGGGAGGGTTCCTTTCCATACCGTCACATCCAGCGGGATTGACACGCTTCCAATCCCGTTCCCCGAGACCGTCACCGTCCCTCTGTACGTTCCTGGATCCTGATGAGCGGGAATTGCGACATTGACCCACACGCCCTGGGTTGTTCCAGCTTGCACGTTGAAGGGAGTCGCGACCGCCGGATTGCCTGAATCGTAGGGATCGTAAAACGGAATGAGTGGATCGGGCATTTGCCCGTTAGCCTGCAATTGCGGCGGTGAGGTTGGATTTACGCCGTCGTAGGGGACGTAGCCCTCGAGATAGCGGGTGACATTGGAGGTTTGCGTGTCGTCGGAGGTCAGCGTTCCTGCGCCGCTCAGCGGACTGACCGACACCGAGACATCGCTCAAGGACGAGTTCGAGCCCATGCCCGCGCTGATGAAGACCTGGAACGAGACGGTTTCGCGGCCCGCACCGGCCACGCTGATCACCGGCTTGCCCTGCCGCGGACATGACCAGACATCATTCAGTTGCGCGATGGTCAGTGGATGCTGCTGATATCCCCATGGATTGAAGTTACCGTCGTCCAGGTAAGTAGGAATCGTCGGTTGATTGGTGGACGAGTCGTTGTTCAGCATCACTTTGATGCTGCCTCCGGCGGCCCATACATTGGGAGTGGCGGCAGCCCAATTCTGACCTGCGCAGGCCTGGCCCATCGCCGGGGCAGCTCCTGCAGTCAACACCAGCCCCGCGGCCAATGCACCAATTAACGAACGAACATACTGCGACGCGAACTTCCGATCCAGATTACGGCCCATGGGCACGCCCCTTCGCAAAACAATTTTTATCCACTTGGGATTCTCGTTTCCCGGCATGTGAACACGCTCTGTTACTAAATCCCTATGCCTGGGCTTACGTCTTCAGCGGAGCACTGAGCTTCACCGCGATACATTACTGCGAATCAGAACCGCAGACGGCCGGCTCTCGAACTTAGAAGCAACTATGGACTCAACAATTTCGTCTTGTCAAATCGATTTGATCCAGCTTATCAGAACGAGTTAAATCGATTGATTAGCCGAAGGGGGCCGATTGCGTTTATCGCAGCAGTAGATACAAGGCTCCGCCGAGGGTGGACACCCCAACGGTAAGCCAGGTTACGTAATCTCCCGGGTGGCCACTCTGGAGCTCGCGCAAAGGGCGCATCGGCCCCTCAATATGCGAAGGCCAGCGCACCAGCCTTGGCACGGCAGCGATGGAAGACTGATGTAAGCGCGATTGAGCACACCCAGCAGCGCTGCAACGCCGCCGCGAATGCCCCGCAGTCCAGCAGTGGCGGCGTTGTATGCGATGCCACATGTTGTGACCAGACCCCGGTGTAGACCAGCTGAATATAAGCGGGCTGATCGAGAAAGCGGACTGCGGCAATTTCCAGATAATGACGGAGGGCCGGCACAAAGCTTATCGCCAGGCAGCCGAGAATACAGATCGCGGCCGGGGTGAACAAGAACCAGTTGACGATTCTGTCCTCTTCCGGAGTTTCCGGCAATTCGCCAACCCTCGAACTGCGATCCGAAGGGCCTGGATCGCCCCAACCGAAGAAGGTGCGCATGCCAACCCGCAACACGGCGCCTCCGGTGAACAGGCCCGCGGCGATGAACACATATGAAACCCAGCTATAGCCAATGTCTTCGCCAGCGTGCGAAACCAATGACTCGCCCAGAAAAGTGGCGAAAGGAGGCATTCCCGCCAGCGCCAGGCCGCCTAGAATCCAGAGCGCGCCGGAAAAGCGGAGTTCGCGCCCGCGGCCGAAAAGCACATTCTCGCTCATACTGCGCAGGCGATGCAGAAGAACTCCGGAGGTAAAGAACAAGCCCGACTTCGCCAGCGCATGCGCGATCAGATATAGGCAGAGGCCCGCCAACCCGATGGCCGACTGCAACCCAAAGCCGACAATCATAAGTCCCATGTGGCTGATCGTGGAGAACGCCAGCATGCGTTTCAGGTGATGCTCCGCATAACACATCAACGCCCCCCAGAGCGCCGTCACGACACCGATGGTCACAAAGACGACGCGGAGTCCAGCGACGTGGCCTGCGAATGCATGCTGGTAAACCGTGGCGTAGACGCGCATCACCGCGTAAAGCCCAAGCTCCACCATCAAGCCGGAGAACAGGACGCATACGGGCGTGGGTGCGACGGCATGCGCATCCGCCAGCCAGAAGTGGAACGGCACGGCGGCGGCCTTAATCAGAAATCCGCAGGTGATAAATAGAAAGGACACAATGACGAGAGAGTCGTGTCGGGCTCCAATTGCGTTCCCGATCTGCGCAAGATTCAACGCACCGGTCGCGCCGTAGAGAAATGCGATCCCGGTGAGCACGAGAAAGGCGGCAATTGTATTGGTAATCGCGAAGTTGAATGCGCCCTGCAACGGCGCAGGTTCCCGCGTTTTCAGGCCGCAAAGCGCGAAAGCGGCCGTGCTCATCAACTCGAAAAAAACGAACATGTTGAACACGTCACCGGTAAGCGCGAAGCCCGACATGGCCGCCAAAAATACCAGCATCAAGGGCTGGTAAAGGTTATGGCCTGAGTCGACGAAGTGCCATGAAAATACCACCGCGAGCAGCGTAAGGAAACCGGCGAGGACAGTGAGTCCCGCGCCAAGCGGGTCCACAACAAAACAGATGCCCAGAACCACATTGCTGCGCGGATACCAGTTTCCGAACCAGTAGACAAACGGATGCGTCCACGCGGCCTTCAGCAGAAGTATCGAATAGACAAAGGTAAACGCGGCGGTCGCGATTGCAATTGAATCGACGACGGCACGCGAAAAGGTCTGACGCAGTCCGCTCAACAGAGCAGCGGCTAGCAGCGGGACCGCAACCGGCAAAGCTGGCGAAAGCGTCACCTGATCAGCCTCGCAGGATGCGCAGATCGTCCGGGCGCAAGGTTCCGGCTTTTTCGAACGATTTTACGAGCATCGCCAGCAGCAAGGCGAAAACCGTAGCTTCCACCACCACATCGGTCAGCATCAACGCCTGCACCAGCGGGTCGACGGTCAGCGTACCAACTGCGATTCCGGCAAACACCGGGGCGGTGCCTCCCGAGCGAAAACCAATGCTGAGCAGTAGGACATAGGTGGAGGTCTGCAATATTGCCAGACACACAACGGTATGAATCAG
The DNA here is from genome assembly GCA_963744615.1 of uncultured Acidobacteriota bacterium. GTDB lineage: Bacteria > Acidobacteriota > Terriglobia > Terriglobales > Acidobacteriaceae > JAKAAZ01. The sequence continues at coordinate 371,583 of CAVUUE010000001.1, read as the reverse complement.
ATGGCGACTGGTGACGATGCCGTAGAGGCCACAGAAAAAAAGCCATGCGGCGATAAAATACGGAAACATGTGGATCAGCATCAGTCCTTCTCCTCCGCGCCCAAGATGATTTCCTGGAGATATGCATAGGTGACAAGCGTGAAAGCTGCCGTGACTTCAATCCCTACACAGACGCTGATCAGCGCGATGTTTCCCGCCGAGAACACCTCGCCAGTCTTACCCAGCGGCAGAATGTTGGTGAGAAATGGCACGCCGATGACGAGTGGAATGATTCCAATCAGCGCGTAAGCCCCGGCTCCGAAGGCCTCCATCAGTTCCATCAGCGGGTGGGAAGTAATGCGCTGAAACGCCCGTGTGTTCTGCGAGATATAGATGAGCATCGGCGCGGCGGCAAGAATCACTCCACCCTGAAAACCGCCCCCGGGAGTCAACTGGCCGTGAGTCGCAATGTAGAGGCCAAACAGAACGCTGACGGCGATCGCCGGCATCGCAAAAACCTTCGTCGTTTCGCTCAAAGTCACATTATCTTCGAGGTCGTCACGCAGTTTGCGTCCGCCTTCCTCCTTGCGCAGCAGCATCATCACACCGGCAGCCGCGCTGAACAGAATAAATTCCTCGCCCAGTGTGTCGAAACCGCGGTAGTCGTAAGTAATAGCATTCACAACATCGGTTGCATGACGCTGGTACACGGTCAGGCGGCTTACCACATCTCCGTAAGGACCGCGATAGACGCCCCAGGGCGCGAGATTGCGCCCGGCCATGCAATAGAAAAAGAAGAACGCGATGCCTGCAATCAGAAATAGCCGGACGCGGACGGTAGCGCTCATTTCTCGTGCTCCTTTTCCTCCCGTTCCTTGCGGCTGCGCATACGAGAGATGGCGAGCATCAGCATCAGCGGCAGCGCGAGCCCGCCGACTGTGATCTGTGAAAGCGCGACATCCGGGGCTTGAAACACAAAAAACAGCAGCGCAAACAGGAGACCGTAAAATGTGAGCGCGAATACCTGGGAGGTCACGTCCTGCGTGCGCACCACGACAAATCCGGTGACGGCGATCAGCAGAAGCAGCACGGCTCCGAAGATCATCATGATTTTGGCTCCGGACCCAAAAATTCAACGTTGTCGCCAGGACCAGGCTCCCAGTGATTCAGCTCGCGCACGCGGAATGCGCGTGCGGTCGCGTGCGTGACGATGGAATTGATTGCGATCAGTATCAGGGCGATCGCGAAGCATTTTGCCGTCGCTTGCGAGAGTCCGGTCTCGCAGCCCACAGCGACCGTGAGGGTGAGCGAGCCGACAGCGGCGGGAAGCGTCATGTAGTGCAAAGCCTGGATGGGTTCGCGCATGCGCCACATTCCGAGTACCCCCAGCCAGCAGGCAACTGCGGTGATGCATAGAAAAATGTCCACAACAACATGGAGCGGCGCACTCATAGATGTTTTTCCAGAAACCGCGCGAAGACCAGGCCTCCGCCGAAGGACATGATCGCCATCGTCAACGGGAGATCGATAAACGGGAGCCGGTTTGTGCCGATGGTGAAGAGCACGAGGACAATCGTCAGTATGATGCCGGTCATTTCGACGCCAACGAGTCTCCGTTCAGGTGACCCCCGCAAACACATATCGGCGCAAGGGAGCAGGCACCCTGCGACGACGATGGCGGTAATCAGCCAGACGTTCATGCCTCTGCCCCTAGATTGCGAGTCATTGGGAGAACGTCGCTCTTTTTTAGTTGGTGGAACAACATCTGCCGGGTTGTAACGTCGATGCCGATGATGATGAAATTCGGAGTCGCGGTCGTGTATGCAATGGCGAGAACACGCCGGGCCACGTCGAGAGGTTCGTCCGGACTGCGCTCGAATGGCGCCGCCCGAAAGAGCGACTCTGCCGGAGCGAGATGCAAAACGTCCGTCACCAGCACGCTGAGAATCTCCCAACTGCCGGAAATCAAGTAGGCGGGAAGGCGCCAGATCTGGATCCAGTCCGCGAAACGCAGACGAATGTCCGGACAGTCATGCTTTGCGATGTAGTAGACAAACCACACAGTAAGCGCCGTGCAGATGCCGCCAACGATCATCTCTTCCGGCTTCACTCCGGAGACGAACAGTATCCACCCCGCTGCGGAGCCAAGGACAGTGAACAGTAATCTGAGCATCTTCCGGCCTCACGGTCGCTTCCGCGTCCGGCGAAAGCCCTGCGAAATAAAGAAGATGCGCTGCCCGTTCGGCAGGTTGTCATCGTCGGAATGTCACTGATTTGAAGGAATAGAAGTGTCTCCGTTCATAGCTTCCAGCCGCACGGGTCCGATCAGGCCGGAAGGCATTAACCCGTTCGCGATATTGGTCGTTTCCGGGTCGTAGTTCTCACTGGTTCCCTGCGCAGAAAGTGCGTTGAAAAGCGTGTTGACGACCGTGATGCGAAGGGTGTTTTCACCGGCGCGCAATAGTCCGGTTACGTCGGCTTTGTACGGGCGCATCAGCAGCACCGGACCGGGTTTTCCATTGATCGAAATTTCGGCAACATCTTTGACGTTGCCCAGATCTAGCGTGATGTGGCGATGATTCTGCAGGAAGCTCGATGGCACAACCAACGTTGTCGTATATTCGCCTCGTCCAGAGAAACTCTTCAACCTGTCGTTTTTCGTCCAGTCTTCCAAATGCGGCATCGTTAGGTCGATGCTTTCAGGTCGGCTGCCCGGACCCATTCCGACGGCGTGAAGCTTCCAGCCATTGTCGCCGACTGCAGTCTGAGCGACAAGTTGAGCGGGGGCAGATGGCGGCGCGGATTCTGCCGTGCGCGCGCTGGTGTCGAACACGAGCAACGCTGAGCCATAGCTATCCAGGTCGACATGAACCGTCGTAGCCCTTCCATGCCGCTCGAACCCGGCGAGTGGATGACGCGCTCCTGTCCAGGGATCCCAGATTTCCGGGGTTCCTGCGGCATAAAAGTCGGCGGTTATCTGCTTTTCGGCGTCACCAGGGTTGCGCAGGAAAAAGATGTCGAGCGCGCCGATGCGTTTCTCGATGAACGGCACAGCTAACCCTGAGAAACGGAGGTTGGGCTGAACGGAGGTATCCAGAAGATCCAGAGTGGCGGCAGCGTCCGGCGTAGTGTGCACATTCTTTTCCGCCAGAACTCGCTTGAGCGGATTGGGACCTGGTCCGGCGGGCAGATGGCCATCCACCGCCTCCTGTTCGGCCGCTGGTGTGCCGCCGAGAAATACGATGGCGAGACCCTGATGCGCAAATGCCGCCAACTGATCGGCGAGTCCGGCGGAAATGCTTTTCTGGTCGGGAAGAATCAGGACGCTGTACTGCGCGCCTCCCGGGGAGATCAGCTTGCCGCCGGCAATCTTCGAGCGCATCAGCGTGTAGCGATCAATGTGATCGAAGTTGTACCCGGACTTCATCAAGCGAACATCGATTTCCGGCTCCGGCGGAGCCGGGTCGATCGCGTCGTAAGCAAGTTCACCGCGATAGAGTGCCACCGGCACTACGGTGGTTCCGGTCTGCGAAATAAACTGCAGGCGCGTGATGTATTCGTTGAGGCCGGAAAGATAGGGCCAGAAAGGGTTGTGCTGGTTCATGAAGGAGGAAAATGCACCTTCTTTTGCGAAGGGATGCCAACCCGGTTGCGGACGGTCCATGTATTCGTAGGGAAATCCGTGATAAATAATCTCGTTGATGCCCGCCGTCAACAATTCGTCGGCGTAACGTTTGATCGTCTCGGGCGTCGTCTGGTATGCCTTGCCGTGCCAGACAAAGCTCTCGCTCGCTACGATCTTTCGACCATACAAATCCGCGCCTGAGGAGGCCATCTTCAGGAAGTCATAGCGGCCGTTGTCGTATAGGTCTTCGGTTTCCGGGATGCTGGCGGCCCCATAAACACGCAGCAGATCGGTTGGCGATCCATGCGCCTGTATGCGGGACAATAGCTGATTGTCGGCTGCCCATTGAATGAAGGGCATGTAGAAGTTTTCGATCATGACGTCGGAGACCGTCTGCCAGTAATCCCGGCGCACGCGATCTCCAATTCCGCGGATATCGTAAATCGGCAGGCGCGCGGCGCTGGCACCGTAAGCCACTCCAAAGCCGGGCACTTTTAAAATGGGGAGAAATGGAGTGAGATCGTAGCCGCGCCGTTTGCGGAACTCTGCGAGGAAATTGTCGTTCCAATACAGGTCGGCCTTGACCTCCAGACTGTCGCAGAAGATTGCCCGCAAACCATGGCCGAAATACTGCCCGTCATACTGCCGTGCTTTGCCGCCGACCTGCTGCGCGTACACGTCGAAGGCGTGGCGGCTCATGTGATCGAGAACCAGTTGCGGGCCCGCACCGGCGCCTCCGACAACTCTGCGGCCGGTCGGCACTTCTTTAAATGCGAATACCTGCCAGGTGCCCGGTGGCACCTTCCAGTCCAGCGTCCCGTCGGGGAGCATGTGCCCGGTCAGCACCACTGAGCTTCCAGGATCAAGTTGCCCGGTCCTTTTCACCGCGGGCTCTTCGGTCGCACCCTGGCTTGGATAGAACTGTACGGAATCTCCGCGAAGCGCGACGACGGCGACCAGCTTCTGACGCTCGCGCAGCCGTTCCATCCAGTCGGCCGGCAAGGTTTTGTTCTCCGCGATCCTTGCAGGCATTTGGGGCATTTCTATTTGCTCATGAAAATGGACCGGACCGCGGATTGTCTGCTGCGTAGACAGCAATTCCACGGAGGCCAATTCGGGCGTGACAACTCCGGCACCGCCGAACGGCCATCCGGAGCCGAACGTGTAGTCCAGCCACATTCCCCTAGCCTGCGCTTCCTTGAGCGCTGCCCCCATGTGGGCGAAGAATGCCGGTGTCAGATAATCGTCGACACGTTTTCTGGTCGCGTCGGGCATATCGTCCTTAAGGCCGATTAAAAACGGCTGAATCTCGGCACCCCCAAAATTCGCCTGGTCGAGAAGATCGACTTCGCGACGAAGCTCGACATCACTGACGTCGCCGCCAGGCCACCACCAGCGCACCATCGGGCGGTAGGCTTTGCCCGGGTGTTGGAACGTCTGACGGACACTCTGCGCCTGAGACTGCACGCAAAGAGCGATGCAAAGCACACCGAGAGCGACGAGTTTCATAGACTGGCTCCTGTTGACGTTCGAGTAGTTCGGTTAGCAGATTTTTCCGCGTTTGCCCGCGGCGCTATGACCGGGAGGGTTTTCGCCGATCCAGCGCTCATCCGCCGGTTCGCTCGCCAGCTGATATCTGGAATCCGAAGAAATTCGGAGGCGGTCGGATCGATTGTCGATTCCCCCATGCACTAGGTCCATACAGAAGATAACCACGTCTCCGGCCTTGTACTCTGCTGTAAGCCATCTTCCCCCGAGGCTCTGTCGAATCCGGTTGGGATCCTCTGACAGCCATCCATTCTGACCGGTCGAAGTTCGGGCCTGATCGTGGGATCGATTGGAGCAATACGTGTCGACGTCGCGCTGCCCATAGGTTGCATGCAGCCGCTCATTCTTATGACTGCCTTCGAGGACCATCAAACCGCCCATTTCGAAGCCGACATCTCCGAGCGGCACCCAGGCAGTGTAGAGCTTGCGGGTTCCGCGCCCCATGTACACAATGTCGCAATGGCTCGGCGTTCCCGGGCCGGGCGAAAGACAGCGAAGCCAGGTGAAATCGAAATGGCGGACTTCCCCGCCCAGGAATGAGGAGAAAAACTGCATCAATCTTCCCTGCGGACGATAGAGCAAGTCCTGCAGCGGAGGATTGTTTTTCTGCGCCAGCTCCGGTTGGAAGTACAACTTGATTCCGGGCTTCGGCCTACCGTACATCAGTGGTGCTGAGGGATCGAGCTGCCCTTCGGCGGCGAGTTGCGTAAGGATATTCCGTCTGGCGTTCAGCACTTCGTCCTTGTCCAAGCAACCGCGAAGAAACAGATATCCGTCCTGCGCCATGTAGTGCTGCAACTGTTCGCGGCTGGAGGACGCATCGCAGGGCGAATCCAATAATCCAACGGCGGAGTCGCTGTCATCCAGCTTGTGTCCACAGGAATACATTGCCGGAAGGGAACAGGCGGTCGTCATGACTCGGGACCTCTGGTCTGAGTATCTGCTTTACACGCCCAAGAATACGCTCCCCATTTCGGAAAAAGAAGGCCATTCCCTCGGCGTTCGCCTGGAGCCGGTTGATGCGTCTCCTGTTCAGCGAATGGGCGAAAAGCTGTACACTGTTGCCAGAGAGTTGCCCATTCTTCTGCGCTCCCCAATATTCGTATGCCTAAAGCCCTAAAGCTCTCCCTTCTTGGAATTTCGGTGTTGCTGATTGTGTTTGTGTTTCTTGGCGGCATTTTGCCCGGCGGCGTCCGCGCAGGCACGGATGCGAGCGCCTATCAGCAGATCGAGGTCTATAGCGAGGTGCTGCAGCATATTCAGAACGACTACGTCGTCACGCCGAATATTACTGACGTGACCACGGGTGCTTTGCACGGGCTGCTCGAAGGACTCGATCCGGATTCCGGGTATCTGACGTCTGCCGAAGCGAAGATTTACCAGGCGCGCCAGAATGCAGGCAAAGGCCAGAGGCAGGCGCAGATCGGCGTCGATATTTCCAAGCGCTATGGCTACGCGACCGTCGTGTCGGTTGTGCCCGGCAGCCCGGCCGACAAAGCGGGCATCGTCGATGGCGATGTGATCGAGACCATCGGTAATCAAGGCACGCGGGTGATGCCGTTGCAGATGATCCAACTGGCGCTCGAGGGCGAGCCCGGATCGACAGTTACCTTCTCCGTCATCGAGCCGACCAGCGCCACGCCAGACAAGATGACCCTTACGCGGAGCCTCGCGGAATACCCTTCGCTCCACACGGACGAGTATGAGAACAGCAGCATTCTTTATCTAAAGCCTTACGATCTCCAGCAGCAGCGCGTGGATGAAGTCCTGGCGCGGGTTGCGCAGGCGGAGAAGGGTGGGAAACAAAAAATTCTGCTCGATTTGCGCGATGTTGCCGATGGCGATATGAATTCGGCCGTGCGGCTGACGAATGGATTCTTGAAGACGGGCACGATCGCTACGCTGGAAGGACAGAAATATCCGAAACAAACGTGGACCGCGGACGGAAAAAATGTGGTGACGGATGCTCCGCTGATGGTGTTGGTGAATCACGGAACGTCGGGACCGGCGGAGATTGTAGCGGCGGCTCTCAAGGACAACAACCGGGCGCAGCTGGTTGGCGATCGGACGTTCGGTTCTGGTTCGGTGCAGAAGCAGATACCCTTTGCAGACGGTGCCCTGATGTTTCTTTCGGTCGCGAAATACCACGCACCGAATGGAAATATCATCCAAGACAACGCGGTGGTCCCAAATGTTGCCGTCGCGGAAAACAATGGATTCGGATTGGTAGCGCCACCGGTGAGCGCCGGGACAGTGACCAAGCCGACTGCTCCCGGATCGGCGAAAACCGCGAAACCAACGCCCACATCCCAGCCGGACGACCAGTTGAACAAGGCGCTTAATCTGTTGAAGCAGTCTAAGGCCGCTTAGCCACAAATCGATTCATCGGCACTTCCGCCACAGCGAATTCTCGCGAAGAGCCTCTGGCGGATCTTTTCGTTTAGGCAGTCATCCCGTCTCCCATTAGGATAAGTACGTCGGCGTCCAGCGAATGGTGCGCCATCAGGACTGTCCTTGACCTTTACGCCCCCGCATTCTTCTGCAAACCGACCATTCCTCGCGCCGCGTCGAGAGAGCAGGCACGAGGGCTTTCGGCCGCCGATTGTTCGGCGAAAGAAACTGGCGGGATCGGCCGCATTCCTAATACTGGCCGTTGTAGCCGCCATGTTCGGCTCGCTCGGCGGGCTGCTGCTGATCTATACCGTCGATCTTCCTCAGATCGAGGAGCTGGAGCGCTACCGCCCGAATACCACAACCGTGCTCTACGACGCACACGGGACGGAAATCGGATCGTTCGCGCTGGAGCGGCGCATTGTGGTCCGGTATGACGATATCCCCCCGGTACTACGCAACGCAGTGATTTCGATTGAAGACAAGAATTTTGAAAGCCACTGGGGCGTCAACCTGTTCCGGGTGGCAGGAGCGGCCTATCGCGATTTGACTGCGGACCGCCGCGCCCAGGGGGCATCGACGCTGACGATGCAGTTGGCGAGGAATCTATTTCTCTCCCCGGAGCGCTCCTTCCGACGCAAGCTGCAGGAAGTGCTTCTTTCGATACAGATTGAGCGGAACTTTACGAAGGAGCAGATTTTTACTCTCTACGCCAACCAGATCTACCTGGGGCAAGGAGTTTACGGGTTCGAGGCGGGATCCGAATACTACTTCAGCAAACCTGCGCAGGACCTCACCCTGCCAGAGGCGGCGCTGCTGGCTTCCCTGCCGAGGGGGCCCTCTTTCTATTCGCCGGTCACGCATCCGGAACGAGCGCTTGGACGCCGCAACCGCGTTATAAATTCCATGCTGGAGGATGGCGTGATCACCGCTGAACAGGCCACGGACGCCAAGGCGAGTCCGCTGGGGCTAAAAATCGAAGCGCCGGCGAATACTGTCGCTCCCTGGTTTGTCGAGGAGGTGCGCCGGGAGCTCGACCAGAGGTTCGGGGCCGAAATGGTGCACCAATCCGGGCTGCGGGTCGATACCACGCTCGACTTGAAACTGCAGCAGGCTGCGAACCAGGCGGTGCTTGATGGCCTGGCTGCGTATGAGCGCCGGCGCGGGTGGCGCGGCGGGCTGCTGAACGTCATCGCGGCCGGCAGCTCCGTCGATGCGTTCCGCCATCCGGACTGGAGTGCCGCGGCGACATCGGGCACCTATCTGCATGCGGTTGTGACCGAGGTTCTGCCCTATGAAGTGACGGTCCGGGTGGGAGAGAAACGGGAAGCCATTCTCGCTCCTGAGGACTGGGCCTGGACGAAGAACAAGCTGGCGTCGGATTTTCTGCGCGTCGGCGATATCGTTTATGTGCGAATCTCGCCCCCGGTCGACAGCCTGACCGATGGACAGCCTGTCAACGTGACAGAATGCTGTCGAATCTTACACGCCGCACTCGAACAGGACACAGGCGCGCAGGCCTCGCTGATGGCGGTCGACAATGCAAGCGGCGATGTGCTGGCCATGGTCGGTGGCCGCGACTTCAATCTGTCGCAATACGACCGTGCCACGCAGGCGCAGCGACAGACCGGCTCCTCCTTCAAGGCGTATGTCTACACGACGGCTATGGAAGCGGGCGACACGCCGGAGACAACGGTGCTGGACGCGCCGGCCACCTTCCGCACCGCGTCCGGGCCCTACACCCCGCATGACTACGAGAAGCGCTTCAACGGCAATGTGACGCTGCTGCAGGCGTTCGCCGAATCGCTGAACATTCCTGCGCTGAAAATTGCCGACCATGTCGGTATTCGAAAGGTAATCGCAACGGCCCATCGGTTTGGCATCACGACACAGATTCCCGCGTTTCTGCCAATTGCGCTAGGAGCGGCGGAGGTCAGCCTATACGAGCAAGTGGCGGCCTACAGCAGCTTTCCCAATGATGGCATCCGGCTGACGCCGCATTTCCTGCGCAAGGTTTCGACGGCAGACGGCGAGCTGCTGTGGGACGACGCGCCCGACGTCCACGTGTCCACGGATCCGAAGACGGCGCGAAAAATGATGCAGTTATTTGAAGCAGTCGTTCGCCAGGGGACGGGAGCAGCGGCTGGCCAATTGCATCATCCGTTGGGCGGCAAAACCGGCACCACCAGCGACTTTACAGACGCATGGTTTCTCGGCTTTTCGCCATCGGTAACCTGCGGCGTTTGGGCGGGCTACGACGATCGGCAGAGCCTTGGAGAAAAGGAAACCGGAGCACGGGTGGCCTTACCCATCTGGACCAGTTTCATGCAAGCTGCGATCGCCACCCGGCCTGAGGAGACCTTCCCTGGCGAGCAGCCGGCGATTGCTCCGCGACCTGCCGCCGTGGCGGCCCTCCCGCTGCCGTCAGTAAGCCGGTGAGGTGCCTCCTGTTTACAATCCGGTAAACAGCGGGGCCGACGCGAAAAGGCCCTCCAAATTTATTCGACGAGCAGATGGATCGAGCCGAAACCGCTTACAAGTCAGCTACTTGTGGCTTCAATGTGTTCCCCTCCCTAAATGTGGAAAAGTCTGCTCGAATTGTCCAAACTATGTTCGCTATGTGACAGAAGTAACACGTCGCGAAGGTTCATGATGATGGAGCGTTGACAGAGCGATTATGTTCGCCCCCCCCCCACGAGCGAGAATGCGTTGATGTCAGCGGTGGTTTCCGTACAAATTCAAACGGAGAATGCTGATGGACCGCCACGTTCAAGGTAATGAGAGTAGAACCTCTCTACCAAAAAAGCTGCCAGGGAGAGACCATAGCATGTCAGCGGAAGTTCTATTGATCGGACCCGATCCCTCGGCGCGTGTGTACACCGATGAGGTACTGAAGCAGGCGGGTTTCCATGTGCGCGCCATTACGCCGAAAGAAGCAAAAGGCATGGTGGACGATGGGGCTGCGGCTTACTCGCTGGTGGTGTTCAGCAATACGCTTGACTCGCGGGACATCGTCGATATCGCGGCGCCGCTCCGCCAACACAATCCGGGGCAGAAATTGCTGCTGATGCTTGGGCCCGACTCGCCCAGGATCGCTTTCTCCGATTTTGACGCTACCCTGGAAGGACTGGATGGGCCAGCGGCTTTGGTTCGTCTGGTTCGGCGGTTGACTGAGTCGTCAGAAGCTAATGGCTCCGCCAATATGTGCGCCTGAAACCATCTTTCCACTTCGCTGCGACGCAGGCGGACTGACACAGTTCATGCGTTGAGTTAGCGAATTACCACACCGTGACCAGTTTCCTTAGCGCTACGCTAGATGGCCTGTTTTCATGTTGACCAGGCGCTCGGCAGATAGGCGCTATCATGCGCTTGGATAATCCTGCAAAGCAGTCAAGTGTCGCTTGGATTGAAACAGTGACTCGATCAGGTTCAGGCAGTCGCAGGCGCCCTTCTCCAGGGCCGCGGGCTTAACAATGGTCAGGTGGGCGCGGCTGTATTGGATCCAGCCAAGCGCCTGGAGTGCGTTTGCCGCCATTGAAACTGTTGGCCGCGATACTCCCAGCATGTAGGCGAGAAATTCCTGTTTCATGACGAATTCCCGCTTGCGAATGCGGTTCTGCATCATCTTGAGCCAGCGACAAAGCCGAGCCTGCAGCGGGTGAGTTTTATGGCAGACCACGCTGTAGGAAGTCATCGTGAGAAGTGAGTGAGTATAGTCCGCCATAAGCCCGTTGAGCGGAGATGAAGTGCGGCCGATCTCGCGGCGGAAGACCTCCGTAGGCACACGCAGCGCACTGCCAGCCCCTTGCACAAATGTGCGGGTGGGGGAAGATTGCTGCCGCAGCCAGACGGGTACACCAACACACCCTTCGTAGCCGATAATGCCGGTCTCCGCTGAGCCGACGCGGATGGCCTGTATGGAGGCCACCATATCGAGAGGAAAGTAGACAAACGGGATCGGCTGATCCGGCTCAATTAACGAATCATTGATTGCCAGTTCAACGGGATCCAAGAATGGAAGTAAACGTTCCAGCTCGGCTGGCGGCAGTGCTGCCAGGATCGAATTTTCCACGTTATTCTCTCCCTGGCAGGTCTGTCTCTCCGCTGCTGCTGTGATAGACGAAGAACGCCACCGAATATCATAACGCGAATCCAGAACCTGCCATGTGCAGATCGCAGCCAACACCAGTTTGTTCATACCACGAAAAACAGCGACATTGACGATGGCAAACGAGAAAAGAGCGTAGTCTCACAGCTGCGCCGCAATGTCTTGTAGCTTACATACAGGAGCGTTCGTAAGCGTGAAACTTGTTACTAGGCTTTAAAGCGCCATTGGGCTGGTCGATGTCCCGAGGTTCTTCGATCATCATGATCGGGTTATCACCCTCCTTCAACATTCTCTGCATACCTGATGTCTCTTCGAAGCTGGAAGGGACATTTTCATGAACTTACTACTGGCAGGTCTTCCGGCAGCAGAGCGGAGCCGGCTTGAAACCCATCTCGAAGTGGTCGACCTGACGCTGCGGCAGACTCTCGCTGAAACCCACCAGACAATCTCATACGTCTATTTTCCGATCGATGCAGTAGCTTCCATCGTGCAGTCCATGAGCGATGGTTCTTCGGTGGAAACCGGGATTATCGGCCGAGAGGGGCTGGTCGGCGTCCAGGCATGGCTGCAGCAGACCGTGTCGTCGGTACACATATTTGTGCAGGTGCCGGGAAAAGCGCATCGCATGAAGCGCACGGTGTTCATGGACGAGGTGGTGAGCGATGGGCGGCCGTTGAACAACAGGATTGCAAGTTATGTGGACGCTTTCCTTACTTTGACGGCGGTGACGGCGGCGTGCAATCGCATTCACCATATCGATGAACGGCTCTGCCGCTGGCTGAAAATGGTGCAAAACCGCGTGACGGGCGACACATTCCCTATGCGGCAGGAATTCCTCTCCTACATGCTGGGAGTGCATCGGCCCAGCATTTCGATCGCAGCAAGCACCCTTAAGAAAGCCGGTTTGATTCGCTACGAGCGAGGCACGCTTACTGTCCTGAATTCGAAGGGGCTGGAAGAGGGTTGCTGCGAATGCTACGGGCTGATTGAATCACAATTCGAAAAAGCACTGGGTGTGCCTCTCCGCAAATGAAGACCATTCTGCGGCATGCCTGAAACCTGCATCTCAATCTGCAAGCAGTTAACTTACGCAGTATTCGAGGTGTGTGCCATGAGTGTCGAAACAATCGAAGATCTTTTTCTGGATGAGTTGAAGGATTTGTATTCCGCGGAAAAACAGATCACAAAAGCATTGCCGAGGATGGCAAAGGCGTCGTCAACGCCAGAGTTGAGCCAGGCATTTACGAGCCATTTGGAAGAAACCAAAGGTCACGTTGAGCGGCTGGAGAAGATTTTCGAAATTCTCGGCAAGCGCGGAACCGGCAAGACCTGCGAAGGCATGAAGGGCCTGCTGCTAGAGGGTTCGGAAATGATGACAGAACTGGAGAAGGGCGCGGTGCGTGACGCCGGTCTTATTTCCGCGGCACAGCGGGTGGAGCATTATGAAATGGCGGGGTACGGTACGGTACGGACCCTGGCGCAGCTGGTGGGCAAGCCGGAGATGGTAAAACTACTGGAGCAGACGTTGTCGGAAGAAAAAGCCGCGGATGAAAAACTGACGCGGATTTCCACCTCAGTGAACCAGGAAGCGAAGAACGCAGCTTAGAGACTGCTCCCCTATCGCAAGCGGCGTAAGGTGCATAGAGGCATTCGGGGATAAGCTCTCTGGATCCTTAGCTATCACCGGTTTCGTTTGAAATGGTTGGATTGGCTGGCTCAGTTCCGTCACCTGTCCGTTCGGACCTGTGCAACAGCGGCGTACAAACTGAAATAGTGTCGGGCGCGAAGGATATCGCGCCCGATTTGCTGTTGGAGTGCTTGCGGGGATGGCCACTCGATTTCGGCGCGAAGCCGCTCAAGGAAACGCAAACGCACCTGAGTTTGCTCATCGAGTGCGATTGGGTGGAAGTTGAGGATGTGGCTTTCAATCGCGAAAGAATTCTCTCCGAACGTGGGCCGGTTGCCGACGTTTGTGACCGCCTGGAACATTTCACCGTTCACCTCCAAGCAGGTGATGTAAACGCCGTTCGCCGGCACCAGCTCCGGATACGGCGCAAGATTGATGGTGGGGACGGTATAGCGCGAGCCGTACCCGCGCCCGACGGTGGGCGTCGAGAGAATCTCAAAAGGACGGCCGAGGAGTTGCCGGGCCGTACGCATGTCTCCCTCGGCAATAGCTGTGCGAATGCCGCTGCTTGAAACCGCTGTTCCCCGCCACACTGTCGGGTGATGCACCCGGGCGTCAAATCCGAGTTCCCTTCCCAAGGATGCGAGATCATTGACGTCGGCTCGAGCATCCGCTCCAAAGCGAAAATTTTCGCCTTCCTGGACCTCGACGGCTCCAAGCCCCTCGGAAAGAATTCTGCGCGCGAACTCCCGGGCGGTGAGCCGGGAGAGAGCGTGGGTAAATGGCAGTACGAGGACGGCGTCGATGCCCGTTTCAGACAGCAGCTCCAGCTTTTGCTCAAGTTGTGTGATCAGTCGAGTTGGCACTTGCGGACGCAACACACGCGCCGGGTGCGGCTCGAAAGTGACGGCAACGGAATGCGCGTTGAGGGCGCGAGCGCGTTCGACCACCTCCGCGATGACGGCGCGGTGTCCGCGATGCACGCCATCGAAATTTCCAATGGTAACTACGGACCGACCGTAGTTCGCGGGGATCTCCTCGATGGAGCGAAAGACCTGCATAGTTATAGCTCGAATGGAACGCGCAGGCCGTCATAGGCGAGGCGGATGTTTGGGGAAAGCTCGCTTTCGGTTTCTGCGTGGCCCAGGTCATGGGACATGTGAGTGAAGTAGGCGTAGCGCGGGCGAATCTTCTCGACGAACTTCAAGGATGTTTCGAGATTTGAATGACTCGGGTGCGGCGTGCGGCGCAGTGCATCGAGCACCAGCACATCCAGATTTTCAAGCAGGGCGAAACTTGCTTCCGGAATATCGCTCATATCTGTCAAGTAGGCGGCGCTGCCGAAGCGAAAGCCAGCCGTTTGCAGTTCACCATGCAGCAGAGGCACGGTAGTGAAGTTCGCGCCGAACAAGCATGTGTGTGGCTCCAGCGAATGGAGTTCGACTCGCGCCTTGTTGGGATATGTGCTGGCATCGGAGAAGGTGTAATCGAAGATCGCCCGGAGTACGTTTTCGGTGGCACGATCCGCGTAGAGCGGAATCTTTTTCACACCCTTGAAGCTGAGCGGACGCAGATCGTCAAGACCGAGGATGTGGTCGGCGTGTGCGTGGGTGTAAAGGACAGCATCGATGCGGGTGATATTTTCGCGGAGAGCCTGCTGACGGAAATCGGGGCCCGAATCGATCAGGACCGTGCGTTCCATTTTGCTATCTCGATACTGGATTATCACCGAAGGCCGGGTGCGCCGATCGCGGGGATCGCTGGAAATGCAAACAGAGCAGCCGCACCCCAAGGTGGGGACGCCCATCGAAGTTCCGCTGCCTAAAAAGATGATTTCTGCGCGCATGATTTTTCCGAAAAGCAGGTTTAGCCCATGCCCCAACCGAGAGATAGGGACATTCAATTTTTCTGCCGCTTACTTCCGCTTCGAGGACGGTGGCGGTTGCGCTGGATTGGCAGCGTTGCGGGCTATGGCGTTGGTGATCTCGAGGAACATCATGCGCAATTCGAACAACGCGCTTTCGAGTAACCGTTGCTCGTCGGCCGAGAGATTGCCCTTGGTCTTCTCTCCCAACACGCCAAGAAGGTCGATGGTTTGGCGCGCGCCCATGATGTCGATGCGCGGCTTCTCACCCGGCTGCGTCCCGGCGCCAAGAGCCATCATTGCGGTCATGTACATCGACTGCACCAAATGCTCGAAGGAGGCTGGCCCGAGCTGTGCGGACTCCGGAGCTTTGGCCCGCAGCAACTCATCGAGCTGCGCGGTGGTCTGACGGTAGGCGGCGTTCGATTCTGCCGACTCCTGGGCGGTTGGGCCTGGCATTTCCTCTTCTTGCGCGCCTGCATCGGAGGCGCCCACCTCGGCGTGTTGAGGAGTACGGTCCGTCTCACCTCTGGCGGGAGAATCCTGTGGAGCAGAGGGGGGCTGCGACTGCCTGCTCGCGGCTTCGCGCTGTTCCTGTTGACGTCGATTCGCTTCTTCCTCCGCTGCGGCCTGGGGACGAATTTCTCCGTCCGAGGAGATTTTGCGGCGGTCGGTAAATGTAACCTGCGGTTCTTTCTCTGGCATAGGAAGACTCATTTCTTCTTGCAATTTGGTATCGGGCGCGGCAACTTCACGGCTGGACCGCCACACGGCTGAACTGAAATGGGAGCGCGCATGATTCTACGAGAGTTCCATTGGCGGTTAATGCATTTTTCGACTCCAACGCTTCTCGGCGAACGAAACCCAACGCCAGCGGTCGCTCGCCTGCTTCCGAAATTGAAATGCGGGCGATGCTGGTAAGTTCGCCGACAACTTTGTCGCCGGAGAGCACAGGTGTTTTCGAGGCGGGCGGTTCGCCTGTAAGAACAAAACCGCTAAACGTGCGATGGACGCTGCCGCGTGAGCGAATGCGCTCGACTATCTCCTGACCGAGGTAGCAGCCTTTGTTGAAATTCAGCGCACGTAGCTGATTGGTTTCCTGCGGCAGATCGCGATCTCCGATATCCATGCCGTAGGCGGGTGTGCCTTCGATGATGCGCAACTGCTCGACCGCGTTCGCGCCACACGGAACGGCGCCGCCAGTTGTTAGAGCCTTCCATAATTCGACCGCAGCGTGCGATTCGATCCAGACTTCGTAACGCGGAACAAGTGGACTGTACGCGGACACAATGATAGCCCGGTGTCCCTGCCAGAGCGCTTCGCTGCTATGCATGGGCGATAGTTCCTCGGATAGAAGTCCGGCTGCGCGGAGATATTCCGCTGCGTCTGGGCCGGCGATTCCGATTGAGGTCAATGCATCCTCGGGATCGAGCGTGACCTGATCCATGATGATGTAGCGCCGGACAAAGGCCAGCAGCGGTTCGATCTGCGCTCGGTCGGTCGCGAGCCACAGTGCATCCGGATCGCCGGACCGGCGATAGATGTCGAGGTCTCCCTGAATGCGGCCTTGCGCATTCAAAACGAACGCATAGCAGCCCTCGTTTTCCGCGAGCTCCTTGATGGAATTTGTGACCATGCCGTTGAGCCAGCGGACGCGGTCTCTTCCGGCGCAGCGGAGAAATGCTCGCCAGCCCAGATCGTAAACGCCTGCGTGGCGAAGCATGGCGTCCAACTCTTCAGGAGCGCTGGAGAATACTTGGATGGTCTGAGCGCCACGATGTTCGACGAGCGGGGTCGTAGCATTTTCTAGCTTTGTGGCGAGCGAAGTCGGCAGAGCGTTGTCAACCGCTGGATTGTTTGTGGGATCGCTCATAGAAGACGGTGGGGCTTTCGCCGCAAAGGTACACTCAAAATTATAGCGGTCACAGCGAGGGGAGCCGGCTTTTGAGGCGAAGTGGATTCTGTAGCAAAAACATCGGATCGGCGCAGGCCGGGCGCGGATCGCGAAACCTGCCGGCGCTGATTGCCTGCGTACTCGCGCTGTTTGTCCCGCTGCAGGCGCAGACGACGACCAGGCAACCCCCACCGCATACGTCAGAGAGCGCGCCATCCGGTCCTGCCACCGCTACCCAGCCGACGCGAATTACGCCGCAACAGGCGAAGGAACTTTTTGGCTCCGTCGATGCCATCCTGAAGTTCGATAGTGAGGACACCGGGCTTCCTATTCTGCGTTCTGTCAAGCGTGAGCTGGTCACGCGGGACGAGGTCGAGCATTATCTGAAGGAGCAATTGCACAATGATCGGGACGCCAAGCGGCTGGAGCGCAGCGAACTGGTGCTGAAGAAATTCGGCCTGCTCGACCGCGATTTTCAGCTGCAGCCATTTATGGTCAAGCTGTTGCGCGAGCAAATCGCCGGGTACTACAACGACAAGACGAAGACGGTGAATCTGCTCGACTGGATTCCGCCGGAGGAGCAGAAGCCGGTGCTGGCACATGAGCTGACGCACGCTCTGCAGGACCAGCACATTCATCTTGAAAAGTGGGACCAGCAGAGCGATCTTTCGATTGCAAAGAATGTGCGCCAGGACAACCAGCACATTGCCACTGACGAACAGGACACAGCCCGCGACGCGGTAGTTGAAGGACAGGCTATGGCAGTCTTCATCGACTACACGCTCGCGCCCATGGGGAAGAGCCTGCTCACAGCGCCCGAGCTTGCAGACAAGATGAACGAGGCGATGAGTGACAGTTCGGATTCGCCGACGCTCGCGAACGCTCCTCTGCTGCTGCAGCGCTCTCTGCTATTTCCTTATGTAGATGGCCTGAATTTTGTGCGGGCGGTGCTTACTGCGAAGGGCAAGCAGGCCGCATTCGCCGGGATGCTGGATCATCCGCCGTCTTCGACGTATGAAATCATGACGCCGAAAATTTATCTGGATCACGATGCCGTTCCGCTGCTGCAGATGCCGGACATTCACCCGCTGATTGACCCACAGTACCAGCCGTATGACGTGGGCGTGATGGGCGAGTTCGACGTAAAGCTGATGGCGGAGCTGTT
Organism: uncultured Acidobacteriota bacterium; assembly: GCA_963744615.1. Classification (GTDB taxonomy): domain Bacteria; phylum Acidobacteriota; class Terriglobia; order Terriglobales; family Acidobacteriaceae; genus JAKAAZ01. Next base: position 353,382 of record CAVUUE010000001.1, on the reverse strand, counting down.
TGGCGGGCCGGCTGCGGCGAACGCACTGGCACCGGCATGGCGCGGCGGCATCTATTACACAGCGCAAAAGAAAGCTGCGAAGACGGATGTCGAGCGGGAGTCGCTCGGATCACTCGCGCTGCTGTATTTATCGCGGTGGGGTACCCCCGAAGCGGCACGCTCCTTCGCGACGATCTATGCACAGGAAATTCCACGCAAATACGAGCACGCGGTTGCACAGCCAGATAGCGGCGCTGATTGGACCAGCGTAATGACACGTATCTGGGACACTCCGGAAGGCCCGGTTCTGTTGGTCGTGTCCGGACGAACGGCTTTCGTCAGTGAAAGCTTTCCCCTAGACCTGGCGCGAAAGCTGCAACTGGTGATGATGGGCAGCATTAACGATAGTTCCCGAAGCGTGCTTGTTGATTCGACTCCGCCGGTACCGCGGAGGGAACTGACGGCTAAGCTACGCAATTGGATGTCCCCATCTGTTGCTTCGCTTGCGGCGATCGGCAGGTCGCGGGCGCGATATACTCGTGTCATTCTGAACAAAGCGAGCGATCTTGCGCTGGCGGGAAAACAGCAGGTTCCTCGACTTCGGTACGCGCCGCTCGGAATGACAATCTCATCAACAAATAAGGATTTTTTTCTTGACGAAGGAGCACCCACGGATGTTTCGCGCTGAAATTGGCATTATTGGCGGCAGCGGTTTATACCATATGCCGGGATTCACGAATGTTCGCGAGGAGCAGATAAGCACGCCGTTTGGAGAACCCTCCGACTGGCTGACGCTGGGAGACCTGGCCGGACGCAGGGTGGCGTTTCTGGCCCGACATGGGCGCGGCCACGCGATTCTTCCTTCCGATATTAATTTTCGCGCGAACATTTACGCTATGAAGCAAATAGGCGTGAGCGCCATTCTTTCCATTTCCGCAGTGGGCTCACTAAAAGAAGAACACAGGCCGGGGACATTCGTGGTGCCGGACCAGTTCATTGATCGCACGTATGCGCGGCGCAGCACGTTCTTTGGACCGGACATCGTAGCGCATGTCTCGATGGCCGATCCGGTCTGCTCTGAGGTTGGGACCGCAATGATGGGTGCTTGCGGCAGCAAAGATGTGGAGGCGAGCCGCGGCGGAACGTACGTGTGCATGGAAGGTCCGCAGTTTTCAACGCGCGCGGAGTCGAACCTCTATCGCTCCTGGGGCGCGGACGTGATCGGGATGACGAACCTGCAGGAGGCGAAACTGGCACGGGAGGCCGAGATTTGTTACGGCACGCTGGCCATGGTAACTGACTACGATTGCTGGCACCCCGGTCATGACTCCGTGACTACCGACCAGATCGTCGCGGTGCTGACCCAGAACAATGCGGCTGCGCTGAAAGTGCTCGACGCGGCGGTCGCGGCGCTTCCGGCGAAGAGAAACTGCCGTTGCCAATCAGCATTAAAGGATGCGATTCTCACCCGGCCATCTGTTATTTCCCAGGCGACGAGGCTGAAACTACGCTTGCTGCTCGATAAATACCTGCAACCAGGCGAATAGCTGCTGAGATTGTAATGCGGTGGCGCGTGATTCTATTGATAATGGGCGTCGCCGCGCTTCGTTCAGAACAACTCATTTGAGGAACACAGATGTCTATTCTTGTTGTCGGCTCAGTTGCATTTGACAGTATCTCGACCCCCCACGGTACGGTCGATCGTTGCCTGGGTGGAGCTGCGACGCATTTCGCACTTGCCGCGAGCTTCTTTACGGATGTTCGCGTGATTGGGGTGGTGGGAGAGGATTTTCTGCCGGAGCATGAAGCGGTATTTCATGCGCGCGGCATCGACATCCAGGGCATTGAGCGCACCGGCGGCAAGTGTTTCCACTGGACCGGGGAGTATCGCGAAAACCTGAACGAGGCGCACACGTTGCGCACGGACCTGAACGTCTTCGAGCGGTTTCAGCCAAAAATTCCTGAAGCCTACCGCGATAGCGAATTTCTTTTTTTGGCCAATATCGATCCGGTGCTGCAGCAGCAGGTCCGCAAGCAGATGCCTCGCGTGCGGATGGTTTGCGGCGACACGATGAACTATTGGATTACCGGCCACCGGGAGAACCTGAAAAACGTGCTACGGGATCTGGACGCGCTGCTGATCAACGATGGAGAAGCGAAGTTGCTGGCCAATGAGACGAACCTAGTACTGGCTGCGAAACGCGTGATGGAAATGGGCCCGAAGACGCTGATCGTAAAGCAGGGAGAGTATGGCGCAACGGCATTTTTCAGCGAGCATTCTTTCGCTGGTCATTTCACTCAGCCGTTTTTCCATGCGCCTGCGCTGCCGCTGGCCGAGGTGGTCGATCCGACCGGCGCAGGAGATTCCTTTGCCGGAGGATTTTTCGGCTATCTTGCTTCGCAACCGGAATTGACGCCCAGGGTTTTCAAGCGGGCGATGTTTTATGGCGGTGTGATGGGATCGTTCGCTGTCGAGCGCTTCGGCACGGAACGCATCCGGCAACTCACACGGGAAGAAATCGACAAACGCTTCGCGCTTTTCCGGGAGCTTTCGCACCTTGACGGCGAATAGATCGCGTGGAAGGACGGGCGAGAAGCGGACGACGCCGGTCCCAGCAGCGAATTCGCTTCGCGAAGAGACGCAATTGGTCGTGGCTGTCTCTATTCTGCTGGTCACGGCTTCCCTGGTCTATTGTGGACGGCACAATCTTCTGCTGCTGTACGGAGATGCTGTTGCGCATCTGAACATTGCGCGCCGCGTATTCGACTCGCTCACTCCCGGCTTCCGCCAACTCGGTTCGGTGTGGCTGCCGCTTCCCCATCTTTTGTTGCTGCCGTTTGTGCAACGGACAATGTGGTGGCAGAGCGGCGTGGCTGGATCCCTGCCTTCTATGGCCAGCTACATTTTCATGTGTGCCGGCATTTACCGGCTCGCACGAGGGTGGATGAGCACTGCGCTCGCCGGGTTGGTTTTCCTGGCGCTGGCGCTGAATCCCGGGCTGCTCTACATGTCCGTCACGGCAATGACGGAGCCATTGTTCCTGGCGCTGATGGTGTGGAGCGTGGTGCATCTGACGACATTCGAGTCGGCTGTGCGGCGGCAAGAGAACAATACGGCGCGCGCTGCGCTATGGAAGCTTACGCTGGTGTTGGTCGCTGCCGTCTTTACTCGGTACGACGGATGGATTCTCGGCACCCTGTCCTGGATGATGATCACGTACTGGACTTTCCGGCACGGATGGTGGCGCACGGCGGAAAACGCGCGGGCCTTCGCTGGGTGCACACTGCTGCTGGCGGCCGCGCCCCTCAGTTGGCTCTGGTATAACTGGCGCTTTTACGGCGATCCACTTGATTTTCTACGAGGCCCTTATTCCGCGAAGGCAATCGCGGAGCGCACGACCAAGCCCGGTTCGCTGCCCTATCCGGGCTGGCACCATCTGTGGTGGGCGCTGCTCTATTACGTGAAGTCGGCGAAGATGACGGCTGCTCCGCTGCGTTGCGGGCGATGGCTGCTGCTGATGGCCGCAGCAGGAACGGCCTGTGCTTTGATGCGTTACAGAGGCCGCGCCGTTCCAGCAGTGCTGCTGCTATGGATGCCAATTCCCTTCTACGCTTATTCCGTGGCCTACGGCTCCGTACCGGTCTTCATCCCGGTGTGGTTCCCGAATTCCTTTTACAACACACGATATGGGATGGAACTGCTGCCGGCCTTCGCGCTGTTCCCAGCCTTCGCCGCGCAGGCAATCATTCGCAAGCGTGGTAATTGGAAGCGTACGGTTGTGGGTTTTGCTGTCGCGTTGATCGTCGCCGGGAATTTACTTCTGCTGCTACGGACTCCGCTAGTGTTGCAGGAGGCAAAGGCAAATTCCGCAACGCGGATTCCATTTGAGAGGGCATTGGCGTCCAAACTAATCCTGCTTCCGACGCAGGCGACGCTGTTGATGTATACCTCGGCGCATGTGGGCGCGCTTGAGCAGATTGGGATGTCCTTGCGGCGGACGATCAATGAAGGCGACTATCCGATGTGGCAGAAGGCGCTCAACAATCCAGCTGGAGCCGCGGATTTTGTTGTGGTGCTCGAAGGCGACCCGGTCGCAGAGGCGGTTCGCAAGCATCCCCAGAACCTTGAACTTCTATTCGTAATCTGCAGCACGGGGCAGCCCTGCGCACGGATCTACCAATCGACCGCGCATGCGCCGAAGCCCTAGATACTGGTTTGGCGTTGCTGCATCCAGTGCGATCGTTCTAAACGCGAATTCTTGCGCTGCCAGAAAGTGCATATCTGGATTCGCTCTGGCTGGCCACGCGCAGTGGAAATAAAAATCCAGAGAGTTCGCGCTCTAACGGCGCCATCACCCTCTGGATTCTTCGCTGTCTAGAATGGCTGCTCGACTGACTTCAAGAACATTATTCGTGGAAGGACACGAGCGACATGGGCTGTGTGAGGCCGAAGACTACCTCGGAATTCTTCGGCAGAACCGCCTGGTGGCTCTCGAGCAACCAGTGCGCGCCAACGTAACCCGCAGCCGCTCCACCGGCCACAAGACCGACCGGGCCGCCGGCGATCATCACGCCCGCAGCCGCAGCTCCCCCGCCAAACAGGCCGGCTTCCGCGAGCGTGCGCTTGCCGTGTGCCACGCTGACCACGTTGCCTTCAGCATCGGGCTTTACCTTATTGAATTTTCCGAGATCATAGACTTCGGCGTGCAGAAAATAACGTGTCCCGTCTGGTAGCACGACCTCGTCCGGCCGCAGGCGAATCGAAGCGCCGCCTGTGATGCGTCGGCCAGAACTGACGGATGTTATGCGTCCCGTAACGGTCGCACCCACGGGAATGACAACGCGCCCGTTCTTCATCACAGGCTGCACAACGCGAGCGCTGAATATTGCCCCCGGCTGCGTGGTGGCTGTCGAAAGCTGCTGGTCGAGCGAGACTGTCAGGGTCGTTCCTTCCGGCAACTGATTGGGTCCGGAGGGAACGCTTGTGACGATGTCGGCATCTGCGTCGTAGCTATCCGCTGCAGCGGGCGGCCTGCTTACCAGGCCGGGGTGTTCGACGTAGTCGCGATCATCTGGAGATGTCGGGGGAGCCTCCATATGAGCGGCCGGCTGGCTGACGGACAAACCTGCGGAATCGGCAGAACTCGCACGGACCGTGCTCTCTGAAGTGGGATTGTTCGATCCCAAATCGTTGGTCACAATTGCATCGTCCGGTGGATGTGCCACACCCTGATAGGGGCTTGGCTTAGTGTTTTGGGCCAACGCGGTCGCGGTGATCATTACAGCAGCCAGACTCGCAGCAGTTAGGAATTTCATCGTACCCACCTCTTGATTTTCCGAATCGTCGGCATTTTCGGTCGAGTTAAGCAGGAAAGCGTCTCGTCTCACTTGAACGTAAAACGAAATATTTTGTTTTGCTCTTCGACCTGATATCTATGACTTCTAAAGTGTATTGAGTGTTTACTACAACATCAACGGATGCGCGCCTGAGGTATCTGTGTAGTTATGGGCTCGAGGGCGGGCAAACCGCGGCTTTCCGTTCGACTCGCCTTTGGGTTGCTAATCGATTCCGCTGGCTCGCGTTCGGAGTGACGTGCACCGATGAGGCCGCTTTGAGTCGCACAGAGGCGCTGCGCAGCTTTGTTACAATCGACGCAACTGCAGAAAACGCGATTGAGAAGCATGCCAGAATTAATTAAGTTCATTCAGGCAGCCGGAGGAACTTCGATCCCGGTGGACCGCCGTCCTCGTCTTGACGACAGGCTACAACACAAAATAATCAGGAGTGATATGACTGAAATTGCCTCTATCCGTGCACGCGAAATTCTGGATTCCCGCGGCAATCCTACTGTCGAAGCCGATGTGATTCTGGCGAGCGGTGCAATCGGCCGGGCTGCGGTGCCAAGCGGCGCCTCCACGGGCGAGCATGAGGCAGTTGAACTGCGCGATGGTGACCCAGAGCATTACCTTGGCAAGGGCGTGCTGCAGGCGGTTGAAAATGTCGAAAGCGTGCTGGGACCGGAGTTGACGGGAATGGACGCGAGCAATCAACGGCTCATCGATCAGACGATGGTCGCGCTCGACGGAACGCCCAATAAAGCTCGTCTCGGCGCGAACGCGATTCTGGCGGTTTCGATGGCTTCCGCGCGAGCGGTTGCGAATGAGTTGCGCATGCCGCTTTATCGATATCTGGGCGGTGTAAATGCCTGCACGCTGCCCACGCCGATGATGAACATTCTGAACGGCGGCGCACATGCAGACAACAACGTTGACTTTCAGGAATTCATGATTATGCCCGCAGGCGCGGAAAGCTTTTCTGATGCCCTGCGCTGGGGCGTGGAGGTCTTTCACACACTGAAGGGCGTGCTGAAGAAGAAGGGCTACAACACGGCCGTCGGTGACGAGGGCGGATTTGCTCCATCACTGAAGTCCAACACGGAAGCCATAGAAGTGATCCTGGAAGCTATTACGCAGGCCGGCTACAAGCCCGGCGAGGACATCTTCCTGGCGCTCGATCCGGCAGCCAGCGAGTTCTTTGATGCAGACAAGAACAGGTATGTTTTCAAAAAGTCCGATAAGAGCGAGTACTCGAGCGAGGAGATGACTCGCTTCTGGGAAAGCTGGATCCGGCAATATCCTATCGTGTCTCTCGAAGACGGCCTCGCCGAAAATGACTGGGAAGGTTGGGCTCACCTGACGGCAGCGTTAGGCGATCATGTGCAGCTAGTCGGGGACGATTTGTTCGTGACCAACTCGGAAATTTTGCAGCGCGGCATCGACGAAGGCGTGGCGAATTCGATCCTGATCAAAGTGAACCAGATCGGCACGGTCAGCGAAACGCTGGAAGCAGTCGATCTGGCGCGGCGTTATGGATACACCTCGATTATTTCGCATCGCAGCGGCGAGACAGAAGACACTTTCATTGCCGATCTGGCGGTGGGCACAGGCGCTGGACAGATTAAGACCGGCTCGGCATCGCGCACGGACCGCATCGCGAAGTACAACCAGCTGCTGCGCATCGAAGAAGAGCTAGGGCAGGCCGCCAAGTTTCTCGGTCTCGAGTCTGTCAATTTCGGCGAATAGTTCAACGAACTCACGTTCTAAATCGACGCGTGGGCACTCGCTTTAATATAGGAAACTCATGGCAAATAACAAGCCGCTCGTTCTGACCATCCTTGATGGGTGGGGATATCGCGCGGAGATTGACGCGAACGCCATCGCGCAGGCGCGGAAGCCAAACTACGATCGCCTGCTGAGTGAATTTCCGAACACTCTGTTGCATGCTTCGGACCATTTTGTCGGCTTACCCGATGGGCAAATGGGCAATAGCGAAGTTGGCCACCTAAACATCGGCGCCGGACGCGTGGTTCACATGGACATAACTCGCATCGATGATGCGATCGCAGACGGCAGTTTTTTCCGGGATCCAGTGCTGGTTGGAGGGATGCGTGCGGCCGCTGTGCGAGGTCGGCACGTGCATTTGCTGGGGCTGGTCTCCGACGGCGGCGTGCACTCCCACCAACGACATTTGTATGCATTGCTCAAACTTGCCAGGCAGCAGCAGATTTCGCAGTTGTTTGTACATGCCTTCCTCGACGGACGCGACACTCTGCCAACTAGCGGCGCAGGATACCTGGAGCAGTTACAACAGCAGATGCGAGAGCACGGGGTGGGTGCGATCGCTTCGGTTTCCGGACGTTACTATGCTATGGATCGCGATCGCCGGTGGGAACGGGAACGGATGGCGTTCGACGGCGATGGTGAAAGGCTATGGTGAAGGCGGCCTTCATGCCGACCCAGTCGCACGCTTGCGCGAGTCGTATAACAACGAGATTTCGGATGAATTCGTCATACCCTTCGCCTGTGCGGATAGTAGGGGAAAGCCTGTCGGGACAATTGCAGATGAAGATGTCTGCATCTGCTTCAATTACCGGGCGGATCGCGCGCGTCAGATTACTCGCGTGCTGGCGCGCAACAGCGGACTTACCGCGCATGCCGGTCGTGATCTTCCAGGCGCAGACGACCTGGATGCAGTGATTCCGCGCGATATTGTGCCGAACGACCTGCAGTACATCTGCATGACTCAGTATGACAAACTGTTCACGCTCCCAGTGGTTGTGCCGCCGGAATCGATGGACAATTTGCTGGCGAACCTGATGGCGCAGGCTAATTTGCGAAATCTGCGTGTGGCAGAGACGGAGAAATACGCGCACGTCACCTACTTTTTTAATGGAGGAATTGAGAAGCCATTCCCCGGTGAAGATCGCATCCTCGTCCCCTCGCAGAAAGTTGCGACCTACGATCTGGCTCCCGAGATGAGTGCCGCTGGAATTGCGGAGGTCGTATCGAAGGCTGTCGCGGACACGGCGTTCGATGTGATCGTAGTGAATTTCGCGAATGCGGACATGGTCGGACACTCCGGCAAGATTGGGCCTACGATTCGAGGCGTGGAGACAGTGGATGCGTGCCTCGGAAGAATTTACCAAGCGATCCGGCAGCACGGAGGTTCCATGCTGGTCACGGCAGACCATGGCAACGCCGAGATGATGGTCGATCCCGCTGCCGGCGGACCGCATACCGCCCACACGACAAACCCGGTTCCGTTCATTTTAGTGACAGAACTGGCGCGAAAACTGGGCATGAGAAATGGCGGCTCGCTGCGCGATATTTCTCCCACCGTGCTTGACCTTTTACATCTGCAGCAGCCGAAAGACATGACCGGCGCATCACTGATACAACAGCCTTGATTATCACTGGAACTTCGCGGGCAAAGGATTCGCAAGATATCGAGATGTAACGGCCGAACACATCTCATCCTTGTCCGTGTCGAGTGTCCAACGCGCGGGCGCCGTGGCAGCGTCTGGCAGGGAATGATCGAGATCTATGACAATGATATTTCCGTCGTCATATACCGACCGATAGCCGGCGCGAAGACGATCGAACTGATGGTGCGAGAGGATTGAAAGCCACCACTGCTGCTTCAGCCATTCCGAATTCAAGTTACCACCTTCCAGTGCTTTACAGCCCTCAAAATCCGTCCAGCGGGCATATCCGTAGTCATAGATGAGGTAGTGAATTGAATTGTTCTTCAGGTAATCTGCAATGGACATATTGCTGCTGCGAAACGGCCAGCCAGGAGCGGGGCTGGCGGCGCCCGGCCAATCTGCAATGTAAATCTTCCGGCGCCGATAGTTAAACAGGAAAGAATAGGCTGTATTTTCCAGGGCGACGTCGCCGTCGGGGAGTGCCCTTTGCACCGCGCGATATTCGGCAACTATTCGAGGGTTCTCCAATTGTTGTCCACTCAGGCTGGCACGCAGAGAAGGCAGATAGTCTCCCCAGGCCATGGCAACTTCGCGGAAGGGTGTTGGATCTTTTCCGGCGGCGTCATAATAAAAGACCATAGCAACGAGAGAAATAACGCCGACGATGAATGCGGCGTGGTTCGTGGCGGAATTAGCGGCAGACTTATCGCCTGAGGCTAAGATAGACGCCGCGACAATGTAGTACACAAGCGCGGCGCTAAAGAATTGCGGGAAATTATAGCGCCAGATCGAATCACCACCACTTGCATAGTTGATGGCTGTAATTGCAATCGCCGAGGCGATGAGAACGCCTGCGCTGAATAATAATCGGAGGCTACGCGAATCTCCAGTGAGTTCTTTGCTACTTTTCTGTTGCCTACTCCTACTTGCCAAGACTTGAATGCCCGCGAGCACCACCAACGCCGCTCCCTGTATGAATATTTTGGCGAGCCTTCGCATCGAGCCAAACTTCTCGGCTGCTGGAAACAGCCGATAGCTTGAATAGTCGACTCCATGACCAAGCACCGGAAACAGATAGGTGCCGCTGGTTAACTTCATGGCGACCATCCATGCGAAAAGTACAATCAGTGCGCCAAGAGCAGCCAATACGGGTAGTTGGAAGGTCCGGTTACGCCTCTCTCTTCCAAGTACAAGTATGTACGGGATGAGCATTAGAGCGCCAACACACGGCAGGTAAGTGGATTTCAGGGATATAGTCGCCCCACCCAACACTCCGGCAAGAACCGCGTATTTCAACGGTTCAGAGCCCACTGCATTCAGAGATCGCCACATCATCCAGGCCATCCCGAGCAGCATGGAGACGGGCAGGACGATGAATGTCAGATTCATTGCTTCCTGGGGAACAATAAAAGCCAGCAATTCCAGCCAGGCAACCTGGAAGATGGAAAGTTCAAACAGGATTCCAAGATCGAACAGAATTCCAGCTAGGAGGATTAAGCCGAGTGCTCGGTCCGCCATTGCAATGTTCGCGAGCGATGTGGCCGAGATGACAAATGCTTGAAGAAGATAGCCACCGCCGAGGCTGGTCGTAACCCGCCGCTCGCTAAAAATGTCGGGCGCGAACGTATGTAACTCCATCATCTTGTGAGGGAAGGCGAGATAAGCCGTCCCGTCGTCAAGGCTGTTCGCTAGACCCAGACGAACCGTTCCAGCAACACGCAAGATGAGAACCAGAAAAGTGGCCATCAGCAACAGGCGAGCCGCTGGAGGAGCCTGGCTCCAGAAGCGTCTCCATCGATATTCCTGCGGACGGCTCCTACGCTGCAGGAAGTAAAACAACACTCCGATCGTGACAAGCGCAAAAATTACTGCGACATAGATCGCATGTGCCAGATTCAGCAGTCCACCGAGCAGGATTGTGACTGCGATCCCGAGCGAGCAGGCAACGGAAGCGGGTAAACGCTGGACCGCCAATAGCTTTGCTGCACGTCTTCCCCAACCGGCAAAGGAGATCAGCAATATCCATATCCAGCCGAGAGCATAAAAGAGATTTGCCAGAGATCTGGCAGATATAGGTTGCCGTAGACCGGTTACCGATGGATATACGGGAGTTACAGAATCGAGCAATTGTCGAATAAAAGAACTCGCAGGGGCCATCATTGTTCTTCCTCGAGTTCTAACGGTGCTGAATCAAGGCGTCCCAGCACCATACCTATTCGCATCGGAAGTTCTCCCTATGCCGGGCAGCCGCAGGTATCGTCATATAATCTTGGGCGATCTGAGAGCACATTGCTGTCTCGCTGGTGTGCAGCGTCCAGTCGGAAAGCAGGGGATGCAGAGTAGGCGTTGCAGTCTTTAAGTCGATTACAGCAAGCTTCCCATCGTCATAGATGGACTTATGAGTTGCCCGCAGCTGGTCGAACTGGTGATGGGCCAGGATTGCAAGAAGCTCCAACCTATGGTCCAGCTCTGAATAGTGCTGCAAATTGGTAAATGTGCGGCAGAATTGCACTGAGTCGACGCTGTGATAGTCGTACACCACATAGTGGACATTCTGGCCTAGTAGATACTTTGCGGTGCCTTGAGCGCCATCATCAAAGTCCCAACCAGGACGAGGGCCGGCGCCTCCTGCCCAGTCCGCCAGCAGGATCGTTCTGCCGGCGCGATAGTCAAAAAGAAAAGGGCGGCTTAAACTTTCAAGCGCTGTTGCGCCGACTGGAATGGATCGTTCGGCGGCTTGATATTCCGCAACCATTGCGGGTGTGGCAAGCGTTTGTCCGCTTAAGCTGGCGCGCACAGCACATCGATATTGCGCGAAGTCCTCTCCAATTTGGGAAAATGAGGAGAGTGAGCCACCACCCACGTCGTAATAGAAAATACAACCGATCAAAGAAAGCATTGCCAGAACAGCAGGAACTCGGCTCTTGCCGGCCGCTGGACCGGTCGAGAATGCGGCGGCACCGGATGCCGCAAAAAGAATTACGGCGGTGAAGAACTGCGCGAAGTTATAGCGCCAGATATAGTCGCCTCCGCTCGAGTAATTGAACACGGTGATCGAAATTGCGGCGGCTATCAGGACGAAAAAGCTGAGCCTCGATCTGCGGTCATTCAACCCTGCCAAGTATTGAACACCGGCAAGGAAAAGTAACGCCGACCCTTGTACAAAGCTGCGCAGCACGGCACGGGTACTGGTGAATCTCGACATGCCCTCGAAGAGACCATAGCTCGAATAATCCACTCCGTGTCCGAGCACGGGGAACAGGTAAGTGCCACTGTCATGTTTCATGGAGATCATCCAGGGAGCCATGATCAGCAGGCATGCCAGCCCCTCTATCACAGGAAACTGGATGGCGCCCTTTCGTCTTGTCCAGGCAAGCAGCACAAAGGACACGATGATTAACGAGCCCAGGTAAGGAAGAAATGATGACTTCAGCAGCAAAATCGCGCCGCCGACGGCGCCCGCAATCGCCGCTGATCGCCATATCTCTAGTTCACTTGGTTCAGACGCCTGAAAGATCACCCAGAGAACGGATAGAAATAGCGGGATCGGCAGGACGATGTAGGTCAGGTTCCAGGTCTCCTGGGGGACCATAAACACGACCCACCCCAGCGCCGCAATCAATACGGGCGACAGCTCGAAGGCGATTCCAAGATCCAGAATTGCCGGGAACAATAACAACAGCCCAAGTGTTCGGTCAGCCATTCCGATATGCGCCAGCGAGGTGGCGGCGATCAGGATTGACTGCAGCAGATAGCCTCCTCCGAGGCTGGAAATTACGCGACGATCGCTGAAAGGATCGAATGCAAAATGATGTGCCGCCAACATTTTCTGCGGAAACACCATGTATGCCGGACCGTCGTCGAAAGAATTGAAAGTGGCCATGCGGACCGTTCCTGCGAGACGCAAAGCTAGGGTCACAAGCGCCAAAATTAAAAGCAGCTTCGCCCATCGCGGACTGCGGTTCCAGAGCTCGCTCCATCGGTAGGCGTCCGCGACATCGTTGCGCAGCAGGACATACGAAAGTAATCCGAAAACCACCAGAGCAAACAAAACTTCGGGATAGATTGCATGGGATATATTAAGCAGCCCACCGAGGAAGAGGACAGTTGCAATTCCAAGCGAACAGGCGACCGACACGGGCAAACGCCTCAGCTGAAGCAACCTTCCAGTAGCTCTTCCCCAACCCGTAAAACTTACGAGTAACAGCCAGGCACACAGGATGGCATAAAAGAAGTGAGCTATCGATCGACCGGTGATCGGTTGTGGCAAGCCGGCAACGGAGGGTAACTGCACTTCGAAGCTGTTGAGAGTGTTGACCAGCGAAGGGGGAAAGGTCATGCGATATCCTCAGTTTCGGCGATCTCTAGGGTAAAGGATACCCGCGACAGGTTAGTCCGAATTACCAGAATGCGCCTTGCACCGGCACCGAACACGTGCGCGCAGGGAGTCGACTATTGTCGACGGACACTCAAACTATCGCATGGTGGGCGCTGCAGGATTCGAACCTGCGACTTCCACCGTGTGAAGGTGGCACTCTACCGCTGAGTTAAGCGCCCAGTCAGGGTTGCGCTAACCGGATGAGGTCTGCGCTAAGATGATACGAGCTGCAGCCGATCGGCGGCAGGTGGAAGACACAATCGCTGTATGCTCCCGCGACCCAGTATACGCTAGAATCCGAGCACCACGATGACGGGCAGCAACGGCAACCCTCGACGCGACGCAGCACGAAAGACGCCTGAGGAAGGGCTCTCGGACGACGCTCCAGAGCTCCATGCCGAATCGTTAGAGGAGGACCTTGAGGGTCAGTTGGGCGAGGAAATCCGGCAGGAAATGGAAGGCCGGGGCGCCCACAATCGTACTGAGGACACTCCCCCGGGCGACGCGAACTTTGACATCGCGCCGGAAAACATTGCGCTTGAACCCGGCGACGAGGACTTTGCGCCCATTTCGAACCCGGAAGCGCAACTTTTGGCTGAGGAGCGTGTCCCAGAAGATATGGGCACGATTGCACTGGAACGAGTTCCGGGAGATCGAAAACCAGCGAGCCAGGTTATGCCGCCGTTCCTGGGTGGCATGACTAGTGATCTCGGTCAGATGACCGACGCGGAGATTATGCAGCGGGCCGGCGCCGGCGACGACACCTGCTTTGAATTCCTGGTCGCCAAATATCGACGGCCCATCATCAGCTTTATGTACCGCATGGTCCACAACCAGGCGATTGCTGAAGAGTTGGCGCAGGAAGTTTTCCTGCGGGTTTACCGGGCGAGAGGAAGCTATCGTGCGGAGGCCCGGTTTACCACGTGGCTCTACCGCATTGCGGCGAATATGGCGATCAACAACGCACGAGACACCAAACTCGAGCGAGCATCGTCGAACGTTTACCTGGATCAGGCGGACGAAGAGACCGGCACCAGACCAGATGTGGCCGATCTTCGACCTCTGGCTGAACAGGACATGCTCCGCGATGAGCGAATGCGCCGCATCCGGGAGCACGTAACGGCGCTGCCGGAACGACAAAGGATGGCCGTGCTGATGCATAAGTATCAGGACATGGATTACAAGCAGATTGGCGCCGTACTGAAATTGAGTGAGTCGGCAACCAAATCGCTTCTGTTTCGGGCCTATCAGACACTGCGTGACCGGCTAAAAGAGTTTGCTTAAGTAAGATTGATAGCAAGGAGATGACGGCAATGACATGCAGTAGATTTCAGGAATTTTGGCCGGACATGCTTTTGGAGTCGGAGCGCGTGTCTGCCCACGCGCCGAGGTCTGCGGGTATACCCGTAGAAGCACAACAGCACCTTGCCAGCTGCGCCAGTTGCCAGCAGCACTGGAGAGAGTTGCAGGCGACGATGCAGTTGCTGGACGAATGGGAAGCTCCAGAACCGAGCCCATATTTTGACACTCGAATGGCGGCACGTCTACGGGAAGAGAAAAGTTCCAGATTGCCTGGATGGATGGAGCAGTTTCGGACCCGCGTTCTTTTTGGTAATAACCTGCACTTGCGTCCCGCGATTGCGGGTGCTTTTGCTTTGCTGCTGATGGTGGGTGCCGGATCGTACGAGGGCTTTGTGTTCCTGAACAGGCCACAACCTGCACGGCAGACCGTTTCGGCCACGGTGAATGATTTGGAACTCTTCGACCGAAATGCCCAAACTTTGCAGCAACTAACTGCATTTGACGATACAGATCCGGCGGTACACCAAGGCTCTGGCAGTGCAACGAACTGAGTCGAGAGTTGCAAGCCAGGCGATACGGCGGAAGATGGGTTTTTCAGACCACAATCATATGGCGCAAAGTTTCCTTAACTTCGGGTTGCGAGTGGGCAGATGGGGAAGTCTGATGGAGTTCGTAACACGGACCACGCCCGGGTGATCCCGCGATGTGCCGGACGAGCTTCGTTCAGCTTCTGCGTTCAAATGAAGAAAGTCATTTTTGCCGCCCTCGGTTGCCTGTTGATGTCGACAACCGGGCTCGCCTGGGCGCCGCCGCCGATTCATCCTTCGCAAGCTGGTCGGACATGGGTCGACGCTTCATGGCCACAGCAGGGTCCTCAACGATACGGGCATCCTGGATTTGGCTCACCGGGCATAACTCGTCAACAGCAGCAAAGTCAGGAACATTTGCCGCAGTGGTTCCGTCAACACCAGTACCTGCCCCCCTGGGCACAGGAACGCGCTCTGCGCAGCGAACCTGGTTTCAATCGCCTTCCACCGTCGGAACAGCAGAGGCTTTTAATCCGTTTGCGCCAGTTGGATTCCATGCCGCCGCAGAAGCGGGAACGCACGCTCCAGTGGATGGAGGCGTTGGAGAGATTGTCGCCCGAGCGAAGACAGCGAGTCCGGAGCACGATGCAGCGCCTTACGCAAATGCCGGCAGATAGGCGACGGATGATGCACAGAGCTTTCCTGGATTTGAGTCAGTTGCCTCCTGGCCAGCGTGAGGAGATCCTCAACTCCCCGCAATTCCGGACTCAATTCTCAGATGAAGAACGGGAAATTCTGGAAACCCTGATGAGCGTCCAACCCTACAATCCGGAGCCGCGACCTTACCCCGGAATGGGATACGGTGGCAGGCGATGATCGTTCCGGAAATATGGTGCTTGATCCAAAACCCGGATTTTGATGGGGCTATCGCCAGGTTTGACCCAGTTCCCCGCTCCAGCTATCATGAATATGCGGGGTGGAGCAGCCCGGTAGCTCGTTGGGCTCATAACCCAAAGGTCGCAGGTTCAAATCCTGCCCCCGCAACCATTTAAATCAGCAATTTGCACAAAGTCTGAAACTGCCGGCAGTCTCCCATAAATTCCCAACAGAAACATGGGATCGTGAGCGTTGGCTACTCGTCGTTGGCAAGGTCCAATCCCGAATACCATAGTCCCGGTTCCGGTCTTTCCAGGGCCTTCTCAGAACCCACGGTGACAATTCGGACAAATGCTTCAGCATATTGGCATCCGTACTCTCTGCCGCGAAATTTGGTGCACATCTCGTAATCGGCCCACAAGCTCTTCCCCTCCAAGCTGTTGGCCATTACCGCTACCCGGCTCAAATCTAAAACTGATTCAACATCCACCCAGCGATTGGGCGCGAACTGCTGGGACGACGACTCGCCTCCGGGGAAAGTTTCGCAGAAATAAAAATCAAATTTCACTCCGCTCTGCAGCCACGCATTAAACGCTAGGTTACCGGCAGCACGGTGATCGGGATGATATTGCAGGGGCCACAGGCCGAAGACGACATCCGGCTTTTCAGCTGCCAAGGTCTTGTCAAATGCGATGTACGACTCGGCATCGACGTGCATCTTCTGATTGTGCTGATCCAGGATTTTGAATTGCGCGCCGAGCAGTTTGGTTCCTTTGATTCCGTCATTGGTCCGTAACGCTGCGAGTTTATCGACCGGCATGTGAAACACCTCGGATAGGCCCTGCGAGTCCCCCGGCGTGAAAGAGAGAACTACAAGCTCGTGGCCTTCACGCGCATAACGTGCCAGGGTGCCGACACAGAAGACCCAATCGTCGACATGCGCGCCCACAAACACTACTTTTAGTCTGCGATTCTTTCCAGTGCCTGGCAAAGTGTCAACCGGTCTGCCCGCGTTCGTTGTTGATGGCTGCCCGGATGCGCGCAAGGCTTGGGCAGCCATGGAGCCTGCCATGCAGTTAAAAAAGGTCCTTCTGGTGATCATATGTCCCTCCATGCGAAAACTACGGAAGTAACTACTTGCCCGATCCGGCCAGAATGATGCCGCGCAATATCCCGACATAGCACCAGATTCAGTGAATGTAATTCATCTCCGGGGTCTGGAAGAGTAGTTCGAGACTGATTATCAGTTCCCAGTTATGCGCCGCGAGTCTTGTTGAGCTGGGATAAGTCGTTGTCAAGATCTGCGGCCGCGGGGAGCACGTCCTTAGGCATAGGAGATGAACTCGGATGTTTCCATTCAAAGCTCTTGAGCCCGTAAGTACGCTTACCTCAGCCGCAGCGGCGATTTCCCGTGGCCTCCTCTTGCCATCTTTCAAGGCACGTGTTTCATGCGCAACAGGCCTCGAGTCAGTGTTTCGCTTCTGCACCGGAGATGGAGTGGGAGTGGTGCGCCCGGCAAGATTCGAACTTGCGACCTAACGCTTCGGAGGCGTTCGCTCTATCCATCTGAGCTACGGGCGCTCTCTACCTACTATACAGCGCAAGGGGATGTAGTCCGAGCCCTCGCCGCTTCTGAAAGTCGATTGCTCGCAGATGAGCTAACGGTCATCTGGCCACTCGCTGAACCAATTTCTCACGCGCATTCCTAGATACTCCCACTAGGCTAATATTCCTCAGCCTGCGTAGCCGGAACCAATGCTTCCTCGGTACTCGAGCGGACAACGTCAGCGGACCCTGTTTCGGGCTTCCATCGGAGCATTGGTTTCCGCGCCGCGGCTGTCTCATCCATGCGCGAGACCCGGGTTGCGTTCGGCGCGCTTAGAATCACCGCGCGATTTTCCTCCGCCTCGCGCGCAATTTGGCGCATCGCGTCGATGAACTGGTCAAGCTCTTCTTTCGACTCGCTCTCGGTCGGCTCAATCATCAGCGCGCCCGCGACGATCATCGGAAACGAAGTTGTATAGGGATGGAAGCCATAATCGATGAGGCGCTTGGCAATGTCGCCTGTTTTTACACCATTGCGGGCCTGTCGGCGGTCGCTGAATACAACCTCATGCAAGGTGGCAGTCTTGTATGGAAGATCGTAAACATCTTCCAGTTTCTTGCGGATATAGTTGGCATTCAGCACAGCGTCTTCAGTGGTCTGGCGCAGTCCGTCCGGCCCATTCGCCAGAATGTATGCAAGGGCGCGGACAAACATGCCATAGTTGCCATAGAACATGCGCACGCGGCCGACAGAGCGCGGATTGTCGTAGCTGAATGTCAGCGTGCCGTCGGATTTCTTCGTCAAGATCGGCGTCGGCAGAAAAGGCCTCAGCATTTCTTTGCAGCACACCGGTCCCGATCCGGGACCACCGCCGCCGTGCGGCGTAGAAAATGTCTTATGCAGATTCAGGTGCATGACATCGACGCCGAAATCACCGGGCCGCGTTTTCCCGACCAGCGCATTCATGTTCGCGCCGTCCATGTAGAGCAGCGCGCCTTTGGCATGCAGGACGTCCGCGATTTTATGGATTTCGCTTTCAAACACTCCGATGGTCGAAGGATTGGTCAACATCAGCGCTGCGGTTTCTTCATCGACCAACTGCTCCAGCTCGGCGAGATCCACCATGCCCTGACTGTTTGATTTCAGATTCTGCACCTGGTAACCGCAGATCGCGGCAGTGGCAGGGTTGGTTCCGTGCGCCGAGTCTGGGATGAGGATCTTCTTGCGCGGATTGCCTTGTGACGCATGATACGCGCGAACCAGCAGAATCCCGGTAAACTCGCCGTGCGCGCCGGCCGCCGGTTGCAGTGTGATGGCATCCATGCCGGTGATCTCTTTCAGGCACTCCTGCAACATCCACATCACGCGCATCGCGCCTTGCACAATCGCCTCCGGCTGGTAAGGATGCGCCTCGGCGAGGCCGGCGAGCCGTGCGACGAATTCATTCACACGCGGGTTGTACTTCATCGTGCAACTGCCCAGCGGATACATCCCCAGGTCGATTGCGTAATTCCAGGTTGAGAGACGCGTGAAGTGGCGGATGATTTCAATTTCGCTCACCTCCGGCAAGAGCCCCAGGTCCTGACGCCATGCACGCCCCAGCAGCGACTTTGCGTCAACGGTAGGAACATCCAGTTGCGAGAGCCGATATGCCTTTTTCCCGGGCGAGGATTTCTCGAAGATCAACCCTTCATTCTGGCTGATGTGGCTTGAGACTTTGTGCCGCTCGCCCACGAAGGGTCTCGTCTCGATTTTGGAGTTCGCATCCGATCCCGCCAGTATTTCTGTCGCCATTCCGTCCTCAACTTCTCATGCATACGCCAGCGTGGATGCGTTCTTCTCCACAGACTGGCCTCGAAGCACTGTAACTGCCGCGTCGATCTGCTCGCGCGAATTCTGCTCGGTTGCGCACCATAGCGACGCATTCGGTAATTCTGGATACCACTTTGCCAACGACAATCCGCCGATGATCTTCTCTTGCAGCAAGCGCGCGTTCACCGCGTCGGGCGTTTCCGTGGTCGACAAAACAAACTCATTGAAGCGAGGTGATTTGGCAAAAAGCAATTGGCTTCCCGGAGTTCCGGCCAGGGCTTGCGCAGCATAATGCGCCTTGGCCAGATTCTGTTCCGCCAGCTCGCGCATTCCAGCGCGTCCGTAAATGGTGAGGTAGATGCAGGTCATTAGCGCAACCAGCGCCTGGTTGGTGCAGATATTCGAGGTCGCCTTCTCGCGGCGAATATGTTGCTCGCGCGTCGAGAGGGTCAGCACAAATCCGCGGCGGCCCTGCTTATCCACAGTTGCGCCGGTAAGGCGTCCTGGCATTTGGCGAATAAACTTTTCCTTGCACGCCAGCACTCCGCAATAGGGACCGCCGAACCCTACCGGAACGCCCAGAGACTGCGCTTCGAGCGATACGATATCGGCCTCGCTGGGAGGCCGCACAATTCCGAGAGAGAGCGCTTCCGCGATCGACACGATGAGCAGCGCACCTTTCGAATGAGCCAGCTCAGCGATTGCGGCGACGTCCTCGATTACGCCGAAGAAATTCGGCGATTGAATCAGCACACACGCGGTCTGGTCGGTAATGGCCGCTTCGAGTTCCTTCAGGTCGACACGACCATCGGCATCGTAGCCGACAAGCCGCTTTGGCAGACCCTGATGCTGCGCATAGGTCCTGAGTACTTCGCGGTACTCGGGGTGAACGGTGTTCGCCACCACAACATGACTGCGCCCGGTGACGCGGGCGGCCATCATTACAGCCTCGGCGGAGCCAGTCGAGCCGTCGTACATCGACGCGTTGGCAATTTCCATGCCGGTCAGCTCGCAGATCATTGTTTGGAATTCAAAGATGGCCTGGAGCGTGCCCTGCGAAATCTCCGCCTGATACGGGGTGTAGGAGGTGAGGAATTCCCCACGCTGCACGAGAGCGTCGATTACCACGGGACGATAATGCCGGTACGCGCCCGCACCAAGGAAGCTGGCATATCCATCCGCATTGTGCTCGGCAGCATTGCGGAAAAACTCCACAATTTCCTGCTCGCCCATCTGCCTGGGAATATCCAGGTCGCGGGTAAGCCGGTACTCCGCAGGAATCGAGGAAAAGAGTTCGCCGATCGACTCGACGCCGATTTCATTGAGCATGTCGGCACGGTCGGCTGGGGACTTAGGCAAATAACGCATGGTTCAATTTTCCTGGTTTCAAACATCGATTTCCGGAACCGGCAATGCTTCCGGAAGCTCTAGTTGCCGGCTTCTTCCGAGACGAACTTCTGGTAATCCTCAGCGCTCATCAGTGCGCTGGCCTGCGACGGATTGGATAGCTGCAACTTGATGATCCATGCATCGTGCGCGCTCGTGTTGATCTTTTCGGGCGCGGTGACCAGCTCTTCGTTCACCGCAGTCACCAATCCACTCACCGGCGAGTACAAATCTGAAACCGCCTTCACGGATTCGACGCTGCCAAAGACTTTTCCCTGTTCCACCGTCGCGCCAACCGCCGGAGTATCGACGAACACAATGTCCCCGAGCGAATTCTGGGCATAGTCTGTGATGCCAACAGTGCCAACGATGCCGTGGACATCAATCCATTCATGCTCGCGCGTGTAACGGTAATGGGCAGGATAGGTCATAGAGTTGTTCCTCTTCTATTGTATGTCGCTCGGGATGGTAGAAGCCTGGAATGGCCGCCCGTCGAGAAGATTGGCATTCGATGAAGCTTCACGGCTGCTTTTTCGGACGGCGATAAAAAGGCTGGGCGACAATCCGGGCGCGCACATCCTGTGTGCGAATCTTCACCGCGAGGTCCGTGCCGACTTCGCTTTGCGCTCGCGGCACATAAGCCAGGGCGATGTTCTTTTTAAGGAATGGCGCTGGCGAGCCGCTGGTGACCTGTCCGATCTCCTCGCCGTCAACCGAGCAAACGGAATAGCCATCGCGCGCAATGCCCCGTTCGATCATTTCCAGACCCACCAGTTTCCTTCGCGTGCCGCCGCTCTGCTCGACTTTCTGGAGAGCCGCCTGCCCGAGAAACTCCGGCTTGTCGAGCTTGCAAAAACGCTCAAGGCCTGCTTCGAAGACATTCGTCTCCTCTGTGATCTCGTGCCCATAAAGCGGCATCGAGGCCTCCAGCCGCAGTGTATTCCGCGCGCCCAAGCCACACGGCAAGATGTCGAACTCTCGTCCTGCTTCAAGGATTTCATTCCACACACGTACCGTGGACGCTTCATCGGAAGGAATGTAGATTTCGAATCCATCCTCGCCCGTATAGCCCGTGCGGGAAATCAGCACGTTGTGGAGACCTGCAATCTGACCCCAGACAGATCGATAATTCTTGATCTGCGCAAGATCGAGGCTGGTCAGCTTCTTCAGTGTCGCAAGTGCCTGCGGTCCCTGGATCGCCAATTGCGAATAGTAGTCGCTGTAATCGCTGACGTGACAATGGAAACGCTGCGTATGTTTCTTGATCCAGGCAAAATCCTTCGCACGCGTACCCGCATTGACCACCAGGAGATAATCGTTCGGGCTGAACTTATAAACCAGGATGTCGTCGATGAAGGTTCCTTCCGGCGTCAACAGAGCCGAGTACTGCGCCTGGCCTTCGCCCAGCGCGGACGCATCATTCATCGAAACCAGTTGGACGGCTTCGAGCGCCTCCGGGCCGCGCAGTTGAATCTCCCCCATGTGGCTCACATCAAACAGGCCCACGCGGGTACGCACGGCCATGTGCTCGGCGATCAGGCCGGAGTATTCGACCGGCATGTCCCAACCTCCAAAGTCCACCATCTTCGCCTTGCTCTGGCGATGGGTTGCGTTCAACGGGGTCTTGCGCAAAGCTGGAGCGACGGTCGGAATTTGGGATGAAATGGACATGACAATCGGTCCTTGCATGGCTGGCGGTCGAGAACCCTCTACGGTAGCACCCGCATTTTTGCAGGGTCAAATGCAAGCTCCTCCCGAGGCAAGCGGCAATCCAGTGTCTTCCCACCGTATGCACGGGTTCCATTGCTTCAAAACGCCCATGTCGCGCCCTGAACTGACACGCCGCGGGATGCTAGTCTTTTAGTTTTGAGGACGATTCTGTTGAGTATTCTGGGCACAGATTGAAGACCGCCATCCACTCCTGCAGCGAGACCGATGCTTCCACGCGAGTGGCAGCGCCGATGACAGGCGCCAGCCGTTTCCTGCGCGCGTGTCTGCGCCAGCCGGTGGACCAAACCCCGGTCTGGTTTCTGCGGCAGGCAGGCCGCTATATGCCGGAATACCAGGCCGTCCGGCGATCGCACTCGCTGCTCGAGATATGCAAATCGCCGGAGCTGGCGGCAGAAGTGACGATCACGGCGGCGGAGAAGCTGGATGTGGATGCGGCCATTATTTTCGCCGATCTTCTTTTGCCGCTCGAACCGTTGGGACTCAACTTTACGTTTGAGTCCGGTGAGGGACCGGTAGTCGAGTGTCCTATTCGCACCGCGGAAAACATCGCAGCGCTGCGCACCGACCGCACCGCCGATCTCGGCTACGTTGCCGAGGCGATCAGCCGCGTGCAGAAACACTTCGGCGATCGCATGGCGATGATCGGCTTTTGTGGCGCACCATTCACCCTGGCCAGCTACATGATCGAAGGCGGCGGATCGCGCAACTACGTCGAAACCAAACGCCTGATGTACTCCGACCCGGCGGCCTGGCAGGCCCTGATGCAAAAGCTGGCAACAGTGCTCGCCGAATTTGCGAGCCAGCAGATCGAGGCGGGCGCGGATGTCATCCAGATCTTCGACAGCTGGGCCGGTGCACTGTCTGTCACGGATTACCGCGAGTACGTGCTGCCGGTCACACAGTCGCTGATACGACAGGTGCAGGCGTTCGGCGTGCCCGTGATTTATTTCGGCGTCGATACGGCAACACTATTGCCCGCCATGG
Organism: uncultured Acidobacteriota bacterium; assembly: GCA_963744615.1. Lineage (GTDB taxonomy): Bacteria > Acidobacteriota > Terriglobia > Terriglobales > Acidobacteriaceae > JAKAAZ01. Next base: position 330,096 of record CAVUUE010000001.1, on the reverse strand, counting down.
CCGAGACCGGCGCGGACGTAATCGGACTTGATTGGCGGATTCCACTCGACCTCGGGCGCCAAGCCGTTGGCGCGAGTTGCGCTGTGCAGGGCAATCTCGATCCCATCGCGCTGTTCGCGCCGGAGGCGCTGTTGCGCGCTCGGGTGGAAGAAGTTTTGCGGCAGGCAGGCGGACGGTCCGGGCACATCTTCAATCTCGGCCACGGCATTGTTCCTGGAACGCCGGTTGAAAATGTTCAGCAGGTCGTTCGCTGGGTGCGAGAGATTTCCACTCAGATGAAGGCGGAGCAGCAATGATCGATGCCGGTTCTTTGCAAAGTTCTGCGGACCGGAAATTTGCCGTGTTGCTGCTGGCGCATGGCACGCCGGAGACGATCGAGGAAATTCCTGAATACCTGAAAAATGTAGTGAGCGGACGATCTCTCCCACGGCCGGTCATTGAAGAAATCCAGCACAGGTACGCACAGATCGGCAGAAGCCCTCTGACCGACTGGACTAACCGAGAAGCAGAATTGCTTCAGAAAAGTCTCGATCTGCCGGTCTATGTGGGGATGCGAAACTGGAAGCCCTACATTGCGGAGAGTATCGGCAGGATGCGTTCTGATGGTGTCACCGACGCGGTCGCTATCTGCATGGCTCCGCAGAATTCCCGCACCAGCGTGGGACTATATCGCCGCGCTGCCTATGCGGCGGCCGGCGCTGCGCTCCGTTTTTACTTCGTAGATGACTGGGCCGATCATCCGCTTCTGGTGGAAGGATTCGCGCAACGACTGCGGCCGGTGTGGTTGCACGCATGTCGGGAAATGGGCGAAGAAGTGCCCGTGGTTTTTACCGCCCATAGCGTTCCTTGCCGCACAGTCCTGGTACAGACCACAGAGGGATCAGTGCCCTCAGCGCAACACTCAACGTCTGCCCCCACTTCTACCGCTCCGGTGCGTCCTACCGATCCAGAGCGTTCCTACGCTCTCCCCAGGAATACTTCTCAGGATCCAGATCCTTATGCAATTCAATCCAAGCAAACTGCATCTTTGGTCGCGGAACGCCTGGCGCCCGATGGCCTGACCGCGCAGAATTGGTATTTCGCATTTCAGAGCCAGGGTGCCTCCGGCGGACCGTGGATTGGCCCGACAGTGGAAGAAACTCTCCAGGCCCTGCATAAGGAAGGCCATCGCGGAGTGGTTGTGCAGCCCATCGGTTTCCTGTGCGATCACGTCGAAATTCTCTATGACATCGATATCGCGTTTCAAAAACTCGCACGCGAGCTGAATTTGAAATTGTTCCGGCCTGAGTCGCTGAATGCCTCGCCGTTGCTGATCGAAGCGCTTGCGAATCTCGCGTCTCGAGGGCTGACGCAGCTCAATGCTGCTCCGCCCGTGCCGGTTTCGACGCCGGCATGAAACGCATCGCCATTGTTGGCGGAGGAATCGCCGGACTTTCCGCTGCATACGAAATCGCGCGGCAACAACAGGGCGGGGCTTCGGTCGAATTTACCTTATTTGAGGCGACGCACCGTCTCGGCGGCATTGTGGAAACGGAACGCCACGGTGAGTTCATCATCGAATGTGGGCCGGACAGCTGGGTCACAGAAAAGCCCTGGGCCCGCGAACTCGCGATAGAGCTGGGGCTGGAATCTGAAATTATTTTTTCGCAGGACGAGCGTCGCACAACCTATCTCGCTGAACGCGGCGCGCTGCAAGCTCTACCTGACGGCATGCGCATGATGGTGCCGGTCGAGTGGACCAGTGTTCTCAACTCACCGTTGTTCAGCGAACAGGCGAAGCTCGATTACCAGCGCGAGCCGGAGCGGGCCGCAGAACTGAAAGCTGCTGCGCTCGATAGCTCAGAGCCTGCGCGCGACGAGTCGGTACGCGACTTTGTGATTCGCCATTTCGGCGCGGAGATTGCTGACACCATTGCCGCGCCACTGCTCGCGGGAGTGTTGGGCGGGGACATCGCGAGGTTGAGCGCGCGTGCAGTACTGCCGGCCTACATTGCGCTAGAACGTGAGCATGGCAGCCTGATCCTCGGCATGCAGAAACGCAAACAGGCCGGCGCATTGAATGCGCCAATTTTCACCACGTTGCGCAATGGCGTGTCTGGATTGATTACGTCGATGGAGTTGAAGATTCCCCCGCAGTCCATACGTCGAGGCTTTGCCGTAAATGCGATTGAGTTAGTGGACAGCTCCTGGCGCGTTCACGGAACGAACCAGGAAACTCGGGAGACGTTCGATTCGGTGTTGATGGCGACGCCAGCAAACCCGACCGCCGCCATGCTCGCTCCACTCGATCCGGGCATGGCGGATTTATTGCCGCGAGAATCCTCTTCCGCCATCGTGGTCGCATTTGCGTTTTCGCGGGAGCAGTCGAGGTCGTTGCAAATTCCGCGTGGTTTCGGATTCCTTGTTCCACAGCGCGGTCATGATGAGGCAGGTCCGCAGGGCGATGATGCAGCACTGATTGCGCAGCGGGGACTGCTCGCCTGCACCTTCGCCGATCAAAAGTTTCCGCATCGCGTTCCCACGGGCGCGATGCTGTTGCGCGCGTTTTTCGGCGGTGCGTCTGTTGCCGCATTGCTGCAGGAGGAGAATGCAACCCTCTGCGCTTGCGCACATAGGGCGCTCGAAAGAATTCTGGGCAAGCTGCCAGAGCCGGTGATCGCGGTCGTGCGCCGGTGGCCGAACTCTTTGCCGCTCTATGCCGTCGGGCATGTCGACCGCATTCAAGAACTCGGCAAACGCGCGGCGCGGCTTCCGCATCTGCGGATGGTTGGGAACGCTTATCGCGGGGTGGGCTTGCCGGACCTGATTCGAGATGGAAGGAACGCTGCCCGCGAAATGATTGCCTCGCTCGGGGAGTGCTGAACCGGCGGTAACGCTTAAACCCGTTTGAGATTACTCATACTTCAACGCCTCGACCGGATCCATTTGCGCGGCGCGTGTTGCGGGAAGAGTTCCGAATAGAATGCCCACCATCGTCGCCGTGCCAAGGGAAATGACTACCGACCAGGGAGAAATGGGAATCATGTCCGCGGGAAGGAAGAAGCGGGCGGAGAGCGGAATCGCCAATCCCAGAATCGTTCCGACAATCCCGCCGCTCAAAGAGATTAGAACTGCTTCCGTGAGAAATTGCAGTTGTATTTCGCGATAAGTTGCGCCCACTGCCTTGCGAATCCCAATTTCTCGAATCCGCGACCGCACCGTCGCGAGCATGATGTTCATGATGCCGACGCCGCTGACAGCAAGCGTGACAGCGGAGACCAGCAGGAGCACGAGTGTCAGAATATTCGCAATTTGCACGACCGTAGTCAGCAGCGCTGCGTTTTCGGTCACGTCGTAGACCGAGTTTGCCCGGTGTCGCGACTGTATCGCACGGGCGATTTCATTCCTCGCCAGCGGCACATCGTTGAAATCGCGCACGGAAAAGAACAGCGTCTTCACGGCATCGGTGCCTGTGAAATATCGCGCCACCGGGTATGGAATCAGAATGGTCTGCTTGGCGATTTCCATTTCGCCGTAGGTATCGACACGTTCCTTGAAGGTGCCGATGATCGTGAAGGGAATGCCCTTAATGGAAAAGCTCTGATTGAGCGCCGCGTCAGCGCTGCCAAAAAGATTTTTGGCGAATGGCACGGTGACGACGGCGACTTTGGAATGGCTTATCGCATCCTGTTGGTCGAAAAACCGCCCAGAGAGGACCACCAGATTGCGAATATCTTTATATTGCGGAGAAACTCCGAGAACCAAAACATCTTTCAAGGTTCCACCGAAGCTTATGGGATTGTGCATCTGCAGCATCGGCGAAGAGGCGGTAACGTCGGGCACCTGCTCGTCTACGACTGTTAAATCGTCCTTTGTGAGATAGTCATCGCTGCCGGGGCCGCCGCCATAATCGGCGGTGATCATGTTGGCGCCGATGCCCTGTATGTAGTTGATTGCATACTGCTTACCGGTAAGTCCGATGGTGACCACGAGAATGACAGAGGCGGAGCCCATCACCATGCCGAGCGCTGTTAACGCGAATCGCACTTTGTTGGCACGAAAGCTGTCCAGGGCAAGGTGCAGGATCTCGCTTAACACCATTGTTTTCTTGGCGCTGGCGAGTGTGCCGGAGAAGGACGGACTGTGGGTGCGGGCTGGAACCATCACGTAGTATTGGAGCGCGATCGCGTACGGCCGGGTTCACAAAAACAGAACACCGACGAATACTTCTCTCCAGCATACCGCCTGCTTCGCGGACCCGCGTAGAATAAGGCGATCCAGCACATTTTCTTTGCCCAAACAGGGTTCTCGAGGTGCGTAAAATAGTTAGTTTACAAAACTAACTATCTAGCCGCACGAGGGCCGGTCTGACTGCTGCGCAAGCGATCGCTCTCTTCTTAGACAAGTATTGCGCCAGTCTGACGCCTAGGAAATACCCCTGGTATCCAGTTCGTCATCTCGACGGTCCGAATGCGCGTCACCGGGCAGGTGTCGCGCCAGCAGCGGCGTGATGAACAGCACGGCAAGCAGCGTCGTCGCCATGCCGCCGACGACAACGCGAGCCAACGGCTGTTGTGCCTGCGCGCCGATTCCATTCGACAATGCGGCGGGCAGCAACCCAAGCGCGGCGCACATGCAGGCCATAACTATGGGCCGGGTTTCTTCAAGGCATCCGCGCAGCAGTCCAGCCTCTTCTCCAAGTTCATGTTGCGAATGGCGCACGCCACGCAGAAATACCACGGCGCCTAGCGTATTCAATCCGAGAACGGAGGTGAATCCAACCGCCGCCGAAATGCTGAATGGCGTATGCGTAAGCAGGAGGGAAAAGGCACCCCCGACCATCCCGAATGGAATAACGGCCATGACGATCAGCGCATCGCGAATCGAAAGGAACAATATATAGAGCAAACCAAGAATCATCAGTAAGCTGATCGGCACAATAAAGGAGAGGCGGTGAAGCTCCTTCTGCAGACTGTCGAATTCGCCGGCCCAGGTGTATTCATATCCTGGCGGCATTTTTACCTGCTGCTCCAGCCGGCTTTGAAGATCGCGAATCGTGCTTTGAAGATCGCGTCCGCGAACGCTGAATTTAATGGGAACGTAACGCCGACCGCCCTCGCGGTAAATTGCAAAGGCACCATCGCGAACGCTGACATCGGCGACTTCTCCCAGCGGAACCGTATTTCCATCCGGGGTAGGCAGCATGATGTTGCGAATCACACTTGGATTATTTCTGTCGGCGAGCGGAAAGCGCACAACCAGATCGAAACGGCGATCTCCAAGAATCATCTGCGTCACGGTCGCTCCGCCAACCGCAGCCTGTACGGCGGCGTTGATGTCCTGTGCGGCCAGGCCATACCGCGCAGCCTTGGCGCGATCGATCTGGATAATCAAATTCGGCTGCCCGCCAACTTTGAAGATGCCGGCGTCCTGCACCCCGGGGACCGATTGCATCACTCCAAGAATCTGATCGGACAATCTTGACAACACGTCGAAGTCGTTGCCGAAGAGCTTGAGCGAATTTTCCCCTTTGACTCCCGACATCGCCTCCTCGACGTTGTCCTGGATGTTTTGCGAGAAGCCGAGCACCACGCCGGGATATTTCGCCAACCTGTTCTGCATCTGCTCGATCAACTTGTCCTTACTGCCATGCAAGTTTGAGGGCCATTGGCCTACCGGTTTCAGACCTGTGTAAACCTCAACGTTATTGAACGTAGTGACATCGGTGCCATCGTCGGGACGGCCCACCTGGGAGACAGTCTGCGTCACCTCGGGAAACTTACCCAGCGTTGCGCGCATTGAATCGGCGACAGCCACGGCCTGTGGAAAGGAAATATCCTGCGGCAGAGTGGCGCGAATCCAGAGATTCCCTTCTTCGAGAGCGGGCATGAATTCCCCGCCGATGAAATGAAATAGGAAGGCAGTCAACAGCAGCAGCAGAATGGCGCCAGCCCACGCCAGTCGCGAGTATTTCAACGCCAGCTTCAGCGCCGGTTCATAGACCCGCAGGATGTTCCGGATCAACCAGGTTTCCTTGCCTGTCGTCCGCTCCTTGGACGCGGTGAGGAATCCAAGCACCGGCGCAAAAATAACCGCATAGATCAGCGCCCCGATGAGCGCGAATCCGTAAGTCATGGACATGGGAGCGAAGATTTTTCCCGGTACTCCCTGCATGGTAAACAGAGGGATGAAAGAGATCAGAATAATGATGGTGGCGTAAATGACCGGCTTGGCGCTCTGGGTCACACCTTCGACAATCAAATCGGCGGTGCTCTCCTCTTCCATCCTGCGGGAAAGTCTTCGATACACATTTTCAAGTACAACGATCGAAGCATCGACCAGAATTCCAAAGTCGATGGCGCCGATGGAGATTAAATTGGCGGAATGCCCGGTCATCACCATCAGCGTCAATGCGAAAAGCACGGCAAAGGGGATGGTGAGGACAGCGAGCAGTGTCGTGCGAAAATCTCCAATCGTGATAAACAGCACGAACGTGACCAGCAGAAGTCCGGTCGCGATGATGTGCTTCACGGTATCTGTGGTGACGTTGATCAATTTCGTGCGGTCGTAGTACGGCGTGATCCGCATGCCAGGCGGCAGCAGGTTGCCGTGGTTCAACTGCGATACCTTCAGCTTCAGCGCGTGCAATGCCGGCAGGGATTGTTCGTTCTTCTGCAGCAGGACGATCCCTTCGACCACATTGTTATCGTTATTCCGCCCCACTCGACCCAGCGGCGGCTGATAGCCTTCCTTTACCTGCGCCACATCGCGGACCAGCACCGGAACATTATTTTTCTCTGCGACAACAATGGCAGCGATATCATCGATGTTTTTGAGCAGTCCCAGGGAGCGCACGTTTACGCTTTGCGCGCCTAGTGTCAGATAATCGCCGCCTACATTCGCATTGCTGTTCTGGATTGCGGTGATTACCTGGGTCAGGGTCACATTGCGCGCACGCAATGCGTTGGGATCGACAATCACCTGGTACTGACGGGTTGTTCCGCCGAACGTGGTCACATCGATGATGCCGGGCACCTGCTTCAGTTCCCGCGTGACCAGCCAGTCCTGGGTGGCTTTTATTTCGTTCAACGAATATCCGGGCCCGGTAAGAATGTAGCGATAGATCTCGCCAATGGGCGACCAGGGTGACAGCTGCGGCTGTAGATTGTTCGGCAACGCCAGGGTTTGTAAGTGGTACAGCACCTCCTCGCGGTCGCGGAAATAATCGCTGTCGAAGCTGAAATACAGCTTCACGTCGCTCAGCCCGAAGATGCTGGTAGAGCGCACCTGCTCAAGGTGCGGTGAGCCATAGATGGCGTTCTCGACCGGAATCGTGACCTGCTGTTCCATCTCTTCGGCAGACCAGGATGGGTTCTGAGTGATGATCTCGATGAGCGGCGGTGATGGATCGGGATAGGCCTCGATGTCGAGCCTGGTATAGGCGTAACCGCCGATTAAAAGCGAGGCGACGAAAATGACGAGGACGATGGCGCGATATTCGATCAGTCTCCGGATCAGTCCGCCCATGTCACTCCCCCGCGGGCGCGCGCAGCAGCGCCGCACCCAGGGTGACTACCTGATCGCCATCGTGCAGTCCATCGAGCACCACGACATTCTCCTGCTGCATCTGCCCGACCTTTACACCTCGCCTCTCGTACTGGCCGGGTGAGGTCTGGATAAAAACCGAGTCGGCATTGTTCTCATGGACGATGGCAGAGGAAGGAACCAGAAATCCCTGTACCGCGGAGCGATCGACGGATATGGTCGCAAACATCTGCGGCTTCAGCTTCAATCCGGGATTCGGCACAACCACCCGCACCTTTACCGCGAGCGTGTTCGGGTCGAGCGATTGCGACAGATTGTCTATCTTGCCGGGGATCGAAAGCCCCGGGTAGGAAGGGATGGTGACAGTGACCGGACGGCCCACCTGAATACTTGCCAGATCGCTCTGATATGCGTCGCCGACGATCCAGACCTGGGTCAGGTTCGCGACTGTGGCCAGCGGGGTCGCGTTATCGAGCGATCGTTGCATCTCCCCCGCGGCTCCGCCGGTGTCGAGCACGACGCCGCTGATGGGGGTGCGGATGGGCGCCTGATCGCTGTTGTTGTTCTCCGAAAATCCGAGTTCGTGGATGACCTGCAGTGTGCGGGCCTGCTCCGAGTGCGCGGCCTCATCTGCCGCAACCAGCTGCTCGTAGTCGGCCTTTGCCAACACTTCATGTTGCAACAGCAGCTTGCCGCGCTTCAAAGCTGCGTCGGAGAGGATCACCTGGATTTTTGCCTTTTCATAGTCGGATCGAGCCTGGGCAATGTTTCCACTTTGGAGGACCGCGATCACCTGGCCAGCCTGGACCACCTGGCCCGGCAACACAGAGAAGCGCACAATGCGACCGCTGAGCGGAGGGAAAATCTGGACCACCCGGGTGGGGTTTGCCGTGACCCGCGCCGGAATGTTTAACCGGTCGACCACCTTCTGTTGGTGGACGGTGACGGTCTGCACAATTGTTTTCGCCGCCGGAGGGGGCGCACTGGCAGCGTCATGCGAGGCTGCAACCTAGAGCGCAAAAGCTCAAGGACATAGCAGCCAGCGATCGCCTAAGGTTCTTCATGGGAGCATCTCCGTTGCGGTCGCGAAGCTGAGTTGATGAATACTCAGCCACACCTGCGCATTCGCATTCAGTGCGTTTAGATTTGTCTGCCGGTACTCGTGCAGCGCGTCCAGATAGTCGAGCAAGGTGGTGCTGCCGTGGCGATATCCAAATTCGAGGTTGTTCACCACGTGTCCCGCCTCGACCAGATAATGCGTGTTGTAGCGGTCGGCCAACGTCTGAGCAGACTGATAGGCGGTCCACGCCTGGTCGACGTCAGAGAAGACCTGGCTGCGTGCGGCGATCTCGGAAAAGCGATTGGCTTCGGCAGTGAACCGCGTCGCCTGCTTTTCTCCTTGATTGCGGTCGAAAATGCGCAGCGGAATACTGACGTTGAATCCGAAGGAGTTGTAATTGCCGCTTCGGTTATATCCGGCGTCGAGCGTCGGATCGGCGGTGCCGTTCGCATCCGCCAGCCTGATGTTGGCAGCCGCCACCTGTATTTGTTCTTGTGCGGCGAGGTAGTCGGGTCGCGCCGTCAGCGCCTTTTGTTCCAGGCCCGAAAGAGAAATGTTCAGTTTCGGAGGATTCAGCGTTCCGGCGATATCGAAGCTGCGGCTCGGCTCGGTCGCCCCCAGTAACTGCTGCAACTGATCGCTGTTCTGGACCAGATTGACCTGGGCATTCGAATAGTCCGACTCGAAGCTCGCCAGCTGGAGATCGATGCGCTCGAAGTCGGTCTGGCTGATCGCCCCCGCATCGAAGCGAATGCGGCTCAAGTCCACCGTTTTGCGATAGCTGGCTAGATTCTTATTGGCCAGGTCGAGCGCGCCTTTGGCCAGCAGCATGTTCGTAAAAGCCTGCTCGACATTCAGCACGGTCTGACGCTCCAGATCGTGATACTGGCTCTCGGTAACTTTAGTGGTTGCGCGCGCGCTGTCGAGCCGCCAGCGCCGTTTCTGGCCGCGCTCGAACATTCGCGACACGTCGACGGCGTAGGAATAGGGGCTGGCTGGATTGTTGGCGGGCAACGTTACATCCGAGCCGCTGACGGCCAACGCGGGGTTTAGCCGCAGGCTGGCGGTAATTTCTCCAGCGCGGGTGGATTCAAGATTTTGCGCCGCCGCCAGCAAGGCAGGATTACGGCTACGGGCAAGCGCGACCGCCTGCTGCAAGGTAAGCGGCGGTGGGGGCGGCGAGGCGGAGGTCGTCTGGGCCGACGCGCAGCCCCATAGCGCCAACAAAACGCAAACCCCCAGACCTATTGTTCGGGAGTGCTTCATTTGTGAGTCCCTGCGAACCTGAAAAGAAACCGGCCAGCCGTATGACTGCGGGCCCGCACAACGCATTCCTGTTGCGTCTTACCACGAGCTTATTGCCGGGAGTGGTAAAGAACTTGTAAGGAAAGCGTTAAAAGTTGTCAGCAGGCAATCCGGGCGATCGCAGGAGGAGCGCGATCTTGTGCAAGCCGGCGGGGCGGAGGCACGAAAGCCTTCAGACCGGGAATGGATTCCAGATTGGCGGTAATCGCAAGAGGAACGTCCCACGCGTGGCGCGCCATCTGAACGATGGCTATGTGGAAGCGCGGGTGATGCTGGACAGCCGCGGAGACTTCATAACGCCGCATGATCTGCTCGCCGTCCATGGGCGCAACCATGGCCATCAAGTCATCGGTCATGGAAATAGCGGGCAGAAGCAATGCGATGAGGATCACATAGCAAATCCAGGCGGTCGATCGTGTATAGACACACTTCTCTGACACGGCCTCTCGCTTCGATCTGGATGCCAGTAGAAGCACCCCAAGAACGGAAGCGATGAACAGCCATGTAAGGTTGAGCAGAAGCTCCATAGATTTTATTGGTATTGTACGTCATGGCGGGATAGCCTGATCCCAGGCGCCGTGGTATGCGAACCTATTTTGAATTCTTTCTGAACCGGCCGTTATCGTGCGGACGTTTCTGCGCATCTTAGATTGATCGGGGAGAGACATCAATGAGAACGATGGGAAGATACGGGATGCTTTCGGGGTCCGCACTCGCAGTCGTGCTGGTTTTGGCCGGCTGTCATCACCAGGGCCAGGCTCAGAATTCGGATTCTTCGAGCGCGCAGTCGCAGCCAGCAGATCCAGCCAACGGCAATCTGGCGCCGGCAAGCGGCCAGGACCAGGCGCAGAACTATGCGCCAGCGCAGCCACAGGAGGCGCAGTCTTATTCGGATCAGCAAGCGCCGCCGCCGCCCTATGCACAGGACGGTCAGCAGTATCAGGACCAGGGAGATCAGAATTACGACCAGTCCCCTGCCTACGACGACCAGGGATACGATGACAACGTGCAGGCTGCCGAGCCGCCGCCGGAGCTTCCCGTTTATGAACAGCCGCCTTGTCCGGGCGACGACTACATCTGGACGCCCGGCTACTGGTACTGGTCTCCCCAGGGATATTACTGGGTGCCTGGCGCCTGGGTGTTGGCCCCGTTCGTTGACGCGCTCTGGACTCCCGGGTATTGGGGCTGGGATAACGGCTATTACCGTTTCCACCGCGGCTACTGGGGCCCCTACATCGGGTTTTACGGGGGCGTGGACTACGGGTTTGGATATACCGGTCGCGGCTATTACGGAGGATATTGGGATCACGACAGATTCCGCTATAACCGCTCAGTTACCAACGTAAATACACAATATGTCCACAACGTTTACGATCGCCCGGTACAGGATCGCGGCGGCCGAAATCGCGTCAGCTATAACGGCGGGCGCGGCGGAATTAATGCGAGGCCTATAGCTTCGGAAAATGTGGCGGTACGCGAACGGCGTTTGGCGCCTTTGCCGGTACAGGTTCAGCATGCACGCTCCGCTGCCTCCAACCGGCAGCAGTTTGCCAACGTGAATCATGGGCGTCCGGCTATGGTCGCGGTAGCGAAACCGCTGCCGACGGCCTACAAAACTCCCGCTGCCCGGCCGCCCGCAATTCAGCCCCGTGCGAATGGGTCGAGGCCGAACGGGGCGCGGCCAAATGGAATGCAGCCTAATGGGATGAGGCCGGGAGCGACGCGTCCCGGCGCCCCAACGCCGGGTGCAGCAAGGCCTGGCTTCAATCAACCTGGGACCACTCGGCCGACTGAAAACCGTCCGGCTGGAACTCGCCCGAACGAGACGTTCCGGCCCTCTACCGAGTCGCGCCCGAGTCCGACCCGGCCACAACAGCAAGCTCGTCCAGAACAGCAAGTGCGCCCGCAACAGGAGGCGCGCCCGGTACAACCAAGACCGCAGTCGCGGCCGCCGCAGGAGGCTCGCCCCATGCAGCAGACTCGACCTGTACAAGAGGCTCGTCCGCAACCAAGACCAGAGGCGCGTTCTCAGCCGCAGCCGCGTCCTCAGCCAAGGCCAGAGGCTCGTCCTCAGCCGCAGCCGCGTCCTCAGCCAAGGCCAGAGGCTCGTCCTCAGCCGCAACCGCGCCCTCAACCAAGGCCAGAGGCTCGCCCTCAGCCGCAACCGCGCCCCCAGCCGCAGGCTCGTCCCCAACCGCAGGCTCGTCCTGAGCCGCAGGCTCGTCCTGAGCCGCGGAAGGAGAATCAGCCGCATTGAAGCATCGCTGCTGAGGCGTCGTCGTCAACCAAAGTCAACGAAAGTGGTCGGCTGGGGAAAGCATCTGTCCACACATATCCGATCCAACCATATTTACTTCGTGTGACAATGCGCGCTTGTGAGCGAGACACTGTGCGATTGGCAACTCAGGTGATCGAGCTGTTCCTGATTCTTTCCTCTTCATCGTCATGTCCGGAATGTTGGTGTGCTTCGCTACGATCATAGGATTAGCACCGCGGTCGGATATTTTCTTGCGTTCCTAGCCAATTGCCGGCGATCTCCCACATCTTGCAAGCGGGCAGTCCTGGTTCCATGGCAGGAGTGGCTTCTCACCGCGATCATCTGGTGCTGGCCATCGGCAATTCTATGACAAGGTATTAGTCTACTCAGACAGGTGTATCTCAATGCAGTACAACACACTCGGCAAAACCGGATTGCGAGTATCGCGGCTCAGCTTCGGAGGGTCGGCGCTCGGGGGAGTGTTCTACCCTGTGGATGAAACGGAGGCGATCGCAGCAGTTCATGCCGCGCTTGATTGCGGTATCAACTTCTTCGATGTTGCGCCGGCCTATGGAGGCACGCGCTCGGAGACTGTTCTGGGTAAAGCTCTGCGAGGTGTCCCTCGCGATCGTTACTATCTTTCAACGAAGGTCGGCAAATACACAGACCCAAACATTTATGGCAACGATACGCTGGATTACTCACGGGCGCGCATCCGGGTTTCGGTGGATGAGAGCGCCGAACGATTGGGAGTAGAGTATTTCGACATCATTCACATTCACGACATTGAGTACCAGAAACGAAAACACACAGAGTGGGCGTTGAGTGAGGGGTATGAAGCGGTTCAGGAACTGAAGCAAGAGGGCCGGATTGGCAGTGTGGGCTTTGGCATCTATCCGATGGATTTGTGGAAGCGAGTTTTTGAATTCTTCGACATCGATGCGGCGCTGGTTCACAACCACTATTGTCTGAACGATACCCAGCTGCTTGATCTGCTGCCCATGGCAAAGCAGAAGGGAATAGGCATCGTGAATGGATCGCCGTTCGGATCCGGCCTGCTGACCGAAAAAGGACCAGCAGCATGGCATCCTGCCAATGCCGAAGAGCGAGGCCTTTTCCAGACGGCTGCCAAATTCTGCCGAAGCCAGGGAACTTCGATAAGCCAACTCGCGTTGCAATTTTCCAGTCAAAATCCGGAGATACCCACGACTCTGTTCAGTACCGCAAGTCCTGAAACAGTGCGGGAGAACGTAAAAATCCACGAGAAACCATACGATGTGAATCTACTGGCAGAAGTTCGGGAGATTTTGGAGCCAGTGCTGAACAAGGAATGGAGCTACCGCTGACCATCGTAATCTGCCCCTTTCTTCCGAGCTTAAGAAAGCCGTGCCGAACCGGTTCCGCGAAGGGGCAAAGATTGAAGAGTGAGATGCGATCGCACGAGCAGCCCACGGGACCCTCTAAGTCGATTGGTTCACGTCTACGATGGTCTTAATAAGGCTCTGGCGGGTCGGCAGATATTGAAATTGGGAAATGACTTCTGAAAGCCTCAGGCGATCGGTAATCCAGCGGGAAGTGTCGATCTTACCTTCTTCGATCAATCTTATAATCTGCGGAAACATTCCCACGCTGTTACGGCTGGCAAGCAGAGTCGCCTCTTTACGATGAAACGATACATCGTCGAGACACACCTGATCGTGTGTGAGCCCAACATAGACCAGTGATCCTCCCGTCGCCACTAGAGTCAAACTACTACTCATCGCACTGGCATTCCCTGTGGCATCGAATACGATGTCGGCCTGCCGCCCTGCTGCAGATGATGAGGAGTACCCCATCTGTTCCACAAATGCTCTACGCCACTCGCTCTTCTCGATGACATGGACCTTAGCGCCCAGCGCGGAAGCAAACTGCGCCACCGCAATTCCGATCGGTCCAGCACCAACAATGAAGGCCTCCTGACCCGATTGCAAGCCACTGCGCTTTACTGCATGGGCGCCGATGCCAAGCGTTTCCACCAGCGCCAGCTGGTCGAGCGACAGTCGATCGGATCTGTGCAACAAGCCGACTGGCACCGAAAGGTATTCCTGCATGCCCCCATCCACATGGATTCCGAAGACCCGAATGCTTTCGCAGCAATTGTTCCGACCCATTGCGCATGCCCGGCATTTTCCGCAGCTCATGTAGGGTTCGATAGCGCAACGATCTCCTGAATGGATTGCATAATCGTTGACGGGCACTTCCACAACTACCCCCGAGAGTTCATGACCCATAATTCGTGGGTAGGTGTAGATTGGCTGGCGCCCGGCAAACGCGTGGAAATCGCTCCCGCATACGCCTACCTTCTCCATGCGGACCAGCGCGTGCCCCTCGGATATAGGGGGAATTGGGCGTTCCCGTTCTACAAAATTCCCCGGTGATTCCAGTACGATTTGCTTCATTCAATCCGTCCAGTTGAGCAAATACTGATCACAATGGTTCGACACAAGGGTGCTTGCTATTGCTCCGCACCGCACAACAGAATCTGCCCCGAACCGGGGCGTTGATCACGCTTAGGATCGGTACGTCATACTGTGCGTGGGGATTTTGAAATTACTCAGGCGTGAAACTTACGCATGTAGTCCGCGTCGATCTTCAGTGATTGAAATGCCGGAATGTCGAACTCCTCTTGTTCCACAAAACAATGCTTGATGTGTCCGGTTTGGGCAGCTGCCTCGAAAATTGGACCGTAATCGATGACACCTCTACCTAGTTCCGCGGCGGGCGGCGGGGATGACTCGGGATCCGAACTCTTGGTCCACTTGAAGTCTTTAACGTGCAGCATGGAGATGCGCGTCGGGTAGCGCCGCAACAACTCGACTGGATTCCCACCACCCACGATTACCCATCCACAATCCATTTCCATGGTGACTTTGGAAGGATCGGTCAAACGCATGAGTTCGTCGTAAGGTGTCACACCATCCTGTTTCTTGAATTCTCTCGTGTGATTGTGATATCCGAATTTCAAGCCGGCGGCATGGACGCTTTCTCCGATTTTGTTGAACTGTTCCGCATTCCAACGCCAATCTTCCAGCGTAAAGACACCGGGTCTACCGTGGTAGTGCGATGGGTCTTTGCGGCCCGGCCCTGGGCAGACGATGTACTCGAGTCCAACTTCCTTGCTGAATGCAAGGATCTGATCGAGCTTCGTATGAAGATCGTCGTAGGAATAGTGCGAACCAACGCAGCGGAGATTCGCCTGCTGCATCGCTCGCTTCACCTCACCGGCACTATAGCTATAAAATCCTGCCGCTTCTACTTCGCGGTAACCCAGCGCCGCAATCTGCCTTAGGGTGCCTTCGTAGTTGGTCGGCAACATCTCCCGAACCGAGTAGAGCTCTAAACCCAGTGGCAGGTCGAGGTACTTTGTTCTCGTGTTGTCTTCCGCAGCGAGTTTGCTGCCGTAGACGGAAGCCGAGCCATAGATTAGAGCAGCAGTGCCACCTTTAAGAAAATCTCTTCTTGTATTTATCGTCATAGGGCTTCCTCTTAATCAGCCGCGCACGTACTATCTTAGAGCTTTGAATCACCGCTGGAGTTTACGGATATACGAAACCAGACTTTCAATTTCGGGTGGAGTTAACCTGCTGCCGAAGGCAGGCATGTTGTTTTTTCCTTTGCTGACAATTGCGGCCAGCTCGGCATCGCTCATCTTTATGGCGCCTTGATCGTGAAAGTCGACTACGTTCATTGCCTTGCCTGTAGGCGTTCCTTTTCCGTCTGCGCCATGACACATCAGGCAATTCGATTGGAACAGAGCGGCACCTTTATCTTCGGCATTGGCCAGTGGAGACAGCAGGCAGAGTACCACTGCCACAGAAAGAAAAATACTCGGAAGTCTCACGCAAACTCCTATTCGTGCGCAAACGTGTTGGATAAACCGAACGCATTCTCGCTTCTTTCCAAGCGACGGTCAGCGGTCCAGCGAATGACAGGTTTCGCACTCGGTGCTGGCCTTTGTCGTTCGGTGGCAGTTTACGCACCCGGCCATCGAAATGTCTGTTTCTTTGTAAAGCTGTACTCGTTCCTCGACCGGGCCGTGACATTGCCTGCAGGTGGCGCCGTGCAGCAGATGGGTTTTATGGCTGAACGAAACAAAAGAAGGTAGTTGATACACGCGCACCCATGGAATTACCGAATCGGATTTAGCGTATCCCGCGAGCTTCTGCACACCCGGATTGTCGGTATCCATCGTCTGATGGCACTGCATGCAAAATGTAGCTCGAGGAATTACCAGCGTTTCGCCGGAGCGTGAGGGGGTATGACAGAATTCGCACGGCAACTTCAGGGTGCCTGCGTGTTGCTTATGGCTGAACGGAACGGGCTGCACGATCCCCCGCGCGGGGACTGGCACTCCATCCTGCAACGTGGTGCTCCCTATTCCAGGAGCGTCGGTTTGTGGTGTCGAGCCCGCCTTCGGAGCCGACGTGGAATTCTGTGCGGGAGCGTTGACACTCGCGGAAACCTGAAACGGCGAGTGCAGCCAGAAGGCGGTCAGCGCCAGCCCTAGCATCACCCAGAATCTCCGCATCCTTAAACGTTCCCTCGCCGCATCTGCTCTGCCAAATGTTCGGCTGCACGCATGGAAAGCGCCAGGATTGTCATGGTAGGGTTCTGCCATCCGGCGCTGACGAAGCTGCTACCGTCCACCACAAACAAATTCCTAATGTCGTGGCTCTGGTTCCACTTGTTCAGAACGCTGGTCCTCGGATCGTCGCCCATTCGGCACGTCCCGACCTCATGAATGCTATAGCCTGGCGGGTTTGGAGTGTAGTTCTTGGAAAGGACCTCGAACCCGGCGGCTTCCGCCATGGCAACACCAGTATCGACCGCATCTCGCGCCATATTCATTTCGTTTTCAGTGTAACGCGTGTCTACGTGCAAGACGGGGATGCCCCATGCATCCACCACACTTTTGTTAATGCTGACATGATGCTCGTAGTACGGTAGCACCTCGCCCATCAGGCTCATCGTAAAGCTGCTGCCGGCATAGCTGTCCAGTTTCTTTTGCAGGGCAGCCCCATAATCCGCAAAGTGCCTGGCATCCATGCCGCCGCCGCTTCCCCATACATTCAGGGCATAACCGCGAATGAAGTTTTTCGCTTTGGTATCTATGTTGCGGAAGCGCGGTATAAGTGCGTCCCCGCCGATCAGTTCGTGCGTCGATTTACCATCGCGTGCCTCCGGTACAGAGCAAACCAGGCCGGGGCCGTACAGGCTGTCGGTTAGATAATGCCCCAGAACGCCGCTGGAATTTGACAGTCCGGAATTCAGCAGCAGGCGTGTGCTTTCCAGGCATCCCGCCGCCAGGACAACTACGCGCGCCTGCACCGACATCTCTCTACGAGAATGGCGATCGACGAAGAGCGCCCCGTTTACCAGACCGGAATTCTTGTCTATGGTAAGTTCACGCACGACCGCATTCGGGACTGCCGTCAGTTTACCGGTGGCAAATGCGTCAGGTAGAAGAAGGTTAATAGAGCTGGCCAGGCCGTCGCGGCCCATTGCGCTGCGGGCCTTGCAGACCGGAACATTCAGCTTTTTGCCAGCCGCAATGAAACGCAGCATCGACGCCGACCACGGAGAATCATCCACCACGAAATTGCCGTCCGGATATTGCGGCAGCCCATCGGCATGCCCGCTGACACGGAAGATTTCCTCAACGCGTGAATAATAGGGAGCCAGATCGGCCAGGCTAATAGGCCAGTTCTCGCCAAAACCATCGTGGTCTTTGGCCTTGAATTCGTAATCGCTCAGGCGAAAGGACTGACGAGCCCAGAACAGAGACCGTCCACCGAAGAGTCGCACCCGCACCCAGTTATAGGGTTTTTTCTCCTCGTAAGTGTACGGAGCTTCTTTTTCATCCACCCATGTATTGGCATTAAACTCGTTTGCCTGAAAGACATGCGGCAACCGCCCCGGCATCTTGAAGCCTCGATAGGGCAGCTGATAAGCAGGCTTGAGTTCACGGTCCTTCTGAAAATCAACCACTGGACCGGCGTTCAGCATCAGGCAAGAAATGCCTTTCTCCGTCAGAACCTTGGCTACCATTCCACCGGAGTGGCCGGAGCCGATAATCAGTACATCGACTTTTGCTTCCGGCATTCGGAACCTAGCTCCCCTTCTCTATACGTACATCTGAATGTCGGGATCGATCGGAGACCAGTACAAGCCGATCCCAGGTTCCCGCTCACCCGCGGATGTAGCTGCGATACTCCATGCCTGAGAATTCATCGTCGCAGTTCGAATGTCTTCATGCGCGACATTGATGAAATGAGCAAACGGCTCCACCGGCGGATGATCGGCCATCCATGGTCGAAGCCAGGGTCGGATCAGCTTGTCTGCCTGCTCCGCGTTCACCTTGCTAAAAGGAATCTCGAACTGTTTCTCCGCATCCGTATTCAGCCGATCCAGTCCGGACCGATACATGTTCTGCCTGTCGGCTGGCGAGACGCTAATCAGGAAATCGATGAACTCCGGAGCGCCTGCTTGCGTTGATCCGGGATATCCATTGAGCTGGGGTAGCAGAATGTCCCCCAACTTCCGTAGCGCCGCCATTTGACCATCATCAAAAAAATGCTGTTCCGTCTTGGCAACTGCATCGGGAACGGTGGCGGCGATCGGCTGAGTCCGAAAATTGAAAGTCTCTAAATGCTCGACGAGCTTAGGCGCATTCTCCGGCGTGGGCGGAACTGCTGCCGGAGAAGAAGATTGAGGAGCGGATGTCTTCTCTCCATAAGGAGCAGTTGTGGTTTGCCCGAACATGGCTTTAACGGCCATCGGAACAGCCACTAGCGCTTTGACGAAATCTCTTCTTTGCATCGAAGTCAGACTAGACTCACCCGACGGGCAAGTCAATGAACCGGCTTCGTACGTGGTTCCATTGCTGGGGCGACGAGGGTCCGTGGGGCTGCCCTCTTCGATGAAAGCTAATTCGGCGCAATCTCATGGATTCTCAAACTTTCGTTCGACGTAATATGCGCAGTATTCCATGCACAAAAAATCGGAGATGATCTGGTGTTCCGGCTTTTGACTTAAGCTCGTTCAAAATCGATGAAAGCCATCTGCGGGTTCGTATGCAGCAGCTTGACATCCACAGTGTCGCCCACGTCCAGTCCCTCCTCGCCCTTGATCACACGACCCTCCACCGGCGGATCGAACACGCGTACATACGTCCCCTTCTCGCTCGCTCCGGTAACGACGCCCCGAAATTTTTGCCCAATGTCATCCGCCAGCGCCACCGCCGCCACCCGCTTTCGCATGGTGCGCTCGACCTTCCGCCCGGCTTTCTCCCGCACATTGCATTGCACCGCAATTGAGCGCAACTCGTCATCGGTATATGGAGCAGGCAGCTCATCGATCATCGCCTCAATCAACCTTTGCGTCACGAGGTCTGCAAACCGGCGGTTCGGAGCCGTCGAGTGCGCATAGTCGCGTGCCGCCAGACCAAAGTGCCCCGATGGGTCTGTGCTGTCGCCCTCAATCACCACGTACTCCCCGGGTCCCATCAGCTTGATGACTGCCAAGGAAAGGTCCGGGTAATGCACCGGGTCTTTCTTCATCTGCGCCTGTAAAAACAGGTTCAGCGCCTGCGAATTCGCCTCTGCAGGCAGCTGTGTTCCGTAGCGTCCCGCCAGTTCTACAATCCGGTCCCACCGCTCCGGCGACCGCACAATTCGCCGAATGCAGCTCCGACCTCTATTGCGTAGTGTCTCCGCCATCGTCTCGTTCGCGCCGATCATTAATTCTTCAATCAGCTCGGTCGCGCGATTATGCACAACTTCGTGGATCGCCTTGATCTCTCCATCTATCACCACGGGGTCCGCTTCAATCCGGCGAAACTCCAGCGCTCCCTCGGCCACCCTATGCGCCCGCATCGCCTGCGCCGCCTCGTCCTGCAGCCGCAATTGCGCCTGCAACTCCACGGACCCTCCGATTTTGACATCCAAGGGATTTTTGCCATCAAGCCACGGCCCTACCCGGCTATATGCCAGTTGCGCGCGGTTATGCACTACCGCGCGATAAATGCTATGCCCGCTCAAGCCGCCGTGCGCATCGACGACGTACTCTGTCACCACGGCCCCGCGATCTTCATTCTGGTTCAACGAAGTCAGGTCGGTCGAAAGCTGGTTGGGCAGCATGGGAAAGTTCCGCGTTGCCGTATACACCGTCTTCGTCTGGTCCGAGGCATGGCGGTCGATCGGCGAACCCTTGCCCACGACGGCGGCCACATTCGCGACCGCCACCCGCACCCGAATCCCACCGCCGTTGGACCCGGGATCAAGGCCGCCCGCGGTCAGCCGCTCGGCCCACTCCGCCTGGTCGAGATCCCGAGAAGTGTCGTTATCGATCGAAGACCAGCACAGTCCCCGCAGATCGCGTGACTTCGCATCAGGTGGCTCGTCCGACTGGGCGCGCGCATCCGCCGCCGCGCGAATCCCAGCAATTTGGGCATCACTGCCCGCAGGAAAATCCGGATGGAAGCCGTTCTTAATCATCTCGGCATAGGCCGACGCACCAAGGTCGAACGTCGTCTTAGGCATGAAAGCAGCCCACGCGGCACAGAAGAGTGAATAGCGGGACGACTTCGCCGCGTCTCGACTGCGTGAAGCCGTCGCACAGCAGGTCGGCAACAGACCAGATAAACCGGGAAAGGCTCATAACGTGAAGTCCTGTCAGATGTCAGGGATTGGCGGTCTTACCTGATCTTAACCCGCCAAGTACTGGGGTGAGAGGGGTTGGCTGAATTGTTTATGGTTTCAAGGTCAATGTGAACCGAGTACTTTTTCTATTCTAGCCGACTGTTCGCTTGACCAGAGCGGCGGCTCGAGCCACTTAGGCCATTGTGATGAGTTAGACATTCAGAGTCATTATCAGCCTCTC
The DNA here is from genome assembly GCA_963744615.1 of uncultured Acidobacteriota bacterium. GTDB lineage: Bacteria > Acidobacteriota > Terriglobia > Terriglobales > Acidobacteriaceae > JAKAAZ01. Next base: position 309,031 of record CAVUUE010000001.1, on the reverse strand, counting down.
GCGAAAGCGTAGGTCTTCAGCTAGAACAGCTGAATACATTGCCGCGCTCCAGCCTTGTATTCGGAACCTGAGAAGAGTCTTACTGGCTTAGAAGCTAGAGCTTATGGAATGCAACTACATTGCGCTATACTTCCCACTTATTGGGTGAGAGGCAAGGAGATACAGTTGTGTTTTGTTGATTGAAGCTCTTTGCTTGATTGGGAGGTCCGACATGAAATCCATCAGGCGATCGATTTCGAACCGAAGTGTAGTTCTACTTTTTTCCTGTTTCCTGGCAATGGGAGCTGGGGCGGCTTGCCAGACGACTGCATCAACCGATCGGATACCTACCCTACAGGATATTCGGGAAGCAGAAGCGCGCTTTGATCAGAGAGCCGACGCTGTTGAAAAAATCATCGAGATAGTGGCAGGTGCGGGTGTGTTCTACGGCCTGATCGCCACCGTCGGCTCTTATATCAGCGTGAAGAACGCCCGCGCTGATGCTAAAGCCGACGCAGACAGAGCCAAGCGGGAGCTAGATGCATTGCAAAAAGATATTGCCTCCGCGATTCCGATCATGTCGGACCTCAATCAGTCCCTCAACGCATTGCTCGTTCAATTGCGAGGACGCATTCCTAATCGGTGGCACGATACGAGCGAAAAAATTCCGTCGCAAATTCTTCAGCAAATAAAGTATGACGAGATGACCGTTGCCGGGCTCAATCTTTATCTCGCTGATAATCAGAGTTCTCTCCGACCCAAACTTTCTGAGCTCCATCAGGGACTTGGACGGTTCTATGGAGCGCTCTATCGCCAAGGATCACCGAGAAACCCCGAACTGGCTGACAAGGCCCGCTTCTATTTCACCAAGGCGGTGATGATCGACCCGGAAAACTATACCTCCTATCGCGATCGTGCCGCTCTCGCCACCATGGTTTCTCCCGACTCCCCTGTTACGTGGGACGAGGCGTCTGTTGATTATGCGGCGTGCCTCAAAGGCAAGCCCGGAGACGCACGTTCGCTATTCGGAATCTCCTGGTGCTACTTCAACATAGGACGTCTTAACGATGCCGTAATGGAACTCACACAACTTGTGGATTCGGCCAAAGAACTAGCTGTGGACGATACCGTCCATGTTCTGCCTTATGCTTATCTCAACCGTGCCACCTTCATTTTTAAACGGGACGGCAAGAAATCCTCATCATTTATCATTAGCGATTGTCAGGCTGCTTTGAAACAAGCTACCGAGAAGCGCGCAATTGCGCCACTTCGATATGACGAATTCAAGACTGATCTAAGAGCTTGCCTTACCGGAGACTTCCAGGGGATTGTCGATACACTTCCGGATGATCTGCAAAAAGTAGTCGAGAACCAACTTTGACTTGGTACGCTGTGCAGTTAATCGGACAAATTCATGGATGATCTGGCAGGCTAGCTAGCGATCTGTGTGTAGTCCCTTCCTAACCGCACTCTATCTCAGGTTTCCTACTAACCGCAAAATGACAAAAGATTTGTGAAGCTGGCCGCCTGTTCTAGCAAAGTTTGCTCTTCGAGCATGGTTTGACATTGCCCGCAAACGCGGTTGGCAGTAAGCAATATCCCGTTATCGGTCTTCCAGAACTTAAACTGCTCGAACCTCAACCTGGTCCGGATTCACTCGGCGTTCAGCCAAGGTTCGAACAGTAAATCGAAAGGGCTACTTGGCTAGTTATGCCGGTCGAAACGATCCAAGTTCATCACCTTGTCCCAAGCCACGACGAAATGCTGGACGAATTTCTCCTCCGCGTCCGAACTTCCGTAGACTTCGGCCACTGCCCTGAGCTGGGCATTCGAACCAAAGATGAGATCGACACGTGTGCCGGTCCACCTAAGTTCACCAGTTTTTCGAGCGCGCCCTTCAAACACGTCCTCCGCCGGGGAGATCGCCTTCCATTCTGTGCTCATATCGAGCAAGTTGACAAAGAAGTCATTGGTCAGAGCCTCGGGCCGATTGGTAAAGACGCCATGCTTTGCCCGTCCGACATTGGCATTCAGTACGCGCAAGCCGCCGACCAGCGCAGCTAACTCGGGCGCGGTCAGCGTCAGTAATTGGGCTTTGTCGATCAGCAACGCCTCGGCCGGTATGCTGTATTCGCGCTTCAGGTAGTTGCGGAAGCCGTCAGCGATCGGTTCGAGCACGGCGAAGGAATCCACATCGGTTTGCTCCTGCGAGGCATCCATGCGTCCCGGTCGAAAGGGTACCTTTACACTGTGGCCTGCATTCTTCGCCGCCTGCTCGACACCTGCACAGCCGGCCAGGACAATTAAATCGGCGAGTGAAACCTTCTTCCCGCCGGACTGCTTGCCGTTGAATTCGCTCTGGATACCTTCGAGCTTCTCGAGTACCTTCGCGAGTTGCTCCGGCTGGTTGGCTTCCCAGTCCTTCTGTGGTGCCAGACGGATACGGGCGCCGTTCGCGCCGCCTCGCTTGTCAGACCCGCGGAAACTGGACGCCGATGCCCAGGCGGTGGAAACCAGCTCGGATATCGACAAACCTGAAGACAGAATCTTGCTTTTGAGTGCGGTAATATCCTGCTCGTCGATTAATTTGTGATCGACTGCGGGGATGGGATCCTGCCAGATGAGCTCTTCGGTGGGAACTTCCGGACCAAGATAGCGCTCGCGCGGACCCATGTCGCGGTGGGTCAACTTGAACCACGCACGGGCGAAGGCATCGGCGAACTGGTCCGGGTTTTCATAGAAGCGCCTCGAAACCTTTTCATAGGCAGGATCGAGGCGCAGGGCGAGATCCGTAGTGAGCATGGAGGGCGCGCGACGCTTCGCCGGGTCGTGTGGATCCGGCACAGTACCTGCACCCGCATTCCCCTTGGGCTTCCACTGATTCGCTCCGGCCGGACTCTTGGTCAGCTCCCATTCGTAGCGAAACAGGTGTTCAAAGTAGTCGTGACTCCACTTCGTCGGCTTAGTCGTCCAGATGACTTCCAGTCCGCTCGTGATCGTGTCGCCTCCCTTACCGGTACCGAAACTGTTCTTCCAGCCGAGGCCCTGATCCTCAATGCCGGCCGCTTCGGGTTCACGCCCCACATTGGACGGTGGAGCAGCGCCGTGAGTCTTGCCAAAGGTGTGGCCGCCCGCGATCAGCGCGACGGTTTCTTCGTCGTTCATAGCCATGCGCCCGAAGGTTTCGCGGATATCATGGGCTGCAGCGATTGGGTCGGGGTAGCCATCCGGGCCTTCAGGGTTTACGTAGATCAGGCCCATCTGCACTGCAGCTAGGGGATTCTCCAGATTTCTTTCTTTGCTGCCAGCGCCGGTGCGATCTTTCTCGCTACCATGGAGGTCCACATCGGCAGTAATCACGCCTTCGCCGGAGAGTCCCTTGCCGTAGCGATGGTCGCCGCCCAGCCATGTCGTCTCGTTTCCCCAGTAGACATCCTCATCCGGCTCCCAGACATCTTTACGGCCGCCGCCGAAGCCGAAAGTCTCAAAGCCCATCGACTCCAACGCGACATTACCGGTAAGAATGATCAGATCGGCCCATGAAATTTTGTCGCCATACTTTTGCTTAATCGGCCAAAGCAGGCGGCGTGCTTTGTCGAGGCTGACGTTGTCGGGCCAGCTATTAAGAGGAGCGAAGCGCTGCTGGCCGGATCCGCCGCCTCCACGGCCATCGCCAGTGCGGTAGGTTCCTGCGCTGTGCCACGCCATGCGGATGAATAAAGGCCCGTAATGGCCGAAGTCCGCCGGCCACCAGTCCTGCGAGTCAGTCATCAGCGCGAGGAGGTCCTTCTTCACGGCTGCGAGATCGAGGCTCTTGAACGCCTCGGCATAGTTGAATTCCCTGTCCATGGGATCGGACAGTGGGGAGTGCTGGTGCAGGATATTAAGGTTCAATCGGCTCGGCCACCAATCACGGTTCGATGTGCCTTCACCGGCGGCATGATGGAATGGGCACTTCGCTTCGGTCGACATGCTTTCTCTCCTTTTGCTGTTTGAGCCCGACGAGTCTATCGGGAACCAAGTATACGGACCGGAAAAGGGCCCTCTGTAAGAAAAGTTTAGAAGTCCCTGTCAATACAGTCCAGAGGGCATCGCCTACGTTTGATACAGGGTAGAAAGGTCCTCAAGATTCTCAGGTGAAGTCAACTCGCAAAGGTACTTCCCCGTGCAGGCCGGAGAAGTACGGACTTGAATGGCTAGCTTCGTGATTTAGTCACGGTCCCGAGTTGCCGTTGGATAGAACTCCTGCTTTTACGGGCAGCCGATTGCCGTACTTGAACAACAAAATGGCTAAGAGGCTTGCGTCGCTCAAGCGCCGAGCCGTGATCGTAACCGCTTAGAGGCTCGGCTACACTCCGGCCGAGATCCTCGGCGGCCATGCAATCTGACCCGTGTGGCGGTAGGCGAGATTGGCGATCTGGCCGGCGCGAGCGCAGGCGATCCCGGCTTCCACTGGCGCATTCGGCTCTTTGCGGCTCCTGACACACTCGAAGAAGTTCTGCATGTGGGCAATCGTTCCATCGCGGAAGCTTTCTTCCTTTAGAACGGGATTCTGGCTGCGTTGTACGTCCTCGCGATAGAGACCAAATCCGCTACGGTCGATCTTCAGCGTTGCCTCCGTCCCGCGAAATTCAAGGCCGCCGTCGTCGATGGAGGAGCTCATCATGCCCTCGTACACTACATCGAACCCGGGATAGCGGAAAGCCGCCTGGATGGTATCTGGACAATCCCATTGCTTGAATGTGTATTTGTCCGCGAGCATTTGCGCCTCGCGCGGAGTGTCGGACTTCATGGCCCAATGCACTACATCGATCCAGTGGGCAAATAGATCGGTCATGGCGCCGCCGCCAAAATTCCAGAACCAGCGCCAGTGATAAAACTTTTCTTCGCTAAACGGCTGATCGGGAGCTGACCCGAGCCAAAGCTTCCAGTCGAGGGCCTGCGTGTCGACAGGCTTTGGCGCCCAGTCGCGCTGATAATTCTGCCACCAGTAGGTGCGCACCTGGGTAATTCTTCCGAGGCCGCCTCCCTGGATTAAATCGACTGCATCGCGAAAGTGAGCCCAACTGCGCTGCTGCATGCCGCACTGCAGAATCTGCTTGCCGGACCGGACCGCGTGCGAGAGCGTGGCGCCTTCCTCGATGGTGTGGGTGACCGGCTTTTCCAGATAAACATCTTTGCCGGCTGCCAGAGCAGCGACGGCCATGCGGACGTGCCAGTGGTCCGGGGCGGCGATGAGTACGGCATCGATATCCTTGTCTAGCACTTCGTGATAATCGACGTGGGTGGTAGCGAGGCCGTTGGAGAGCACTTTGACCGCATCGCGGCGGGGTGCATAAACGTCGCTGACGGCTACGATCTGAACCGGACCAGCCTTAGCGGCACAATCGAGAAGGCTGTCCATCCGCTCGCCGGCTCCTATGACTCCGACGCGAAGGGTGTCGTTCGCACCCAGCACTCTGGTTGAGGCGAGGGCGGTAAGTCCGCCAGCGATGATGAAGCTGCGGCGATTTGGCTTAAAGGTCATGGCACTCCTGTGGATTGTTCCCAACAATGGCTTGAAGATGGTTCAGGCGCTTATCCTAACGAGTTTCGTCACACGGCCAATCTGATTCCAGTCGGAAACATAGATATTGGCGTTCTTGTCGATGTAACATCCATGGGCTGCGGAGAACGACCGAGGAGCGACCTCGCGTGGCGGAACGCCGTAGTTCGCCCACTGAGCTTTCTGTGGATTGTCTCCGAGAAAAGCCACTGGAACGTTGTCCCTATCGAGGATGGTCACGCGTCCTTCCAATTCAGAAACCACCGCATAGTCTCCAAAGAAGCTTACCTGACATGGGCGCCGCAGATGAAATGTGACGGTCTGCACGAACTTTCCGTCGAAGTCGAAATGAACCAGCCGACGATTTTCACGGTCGCAAATCAGCAGTAGCGGCTGGTCATAACGCGTATCGACCGACAAACCGTGGCTGCAGTCGAATAAACCATTGGAGGTACCCTTGCCGGCATAGCTCGCCCGGTACTCACCATTCTTATCGAACCTGAAGAGACGCGAGTCCCCATAGCCATTGGCTATGAATATGTTGCCATCCGGCCCCGGTACGGCAGCTGTCAGCCGCCACTCGTTTGGCGCTTTGAAACCGGCCTCCGGCGGAGCGGTAATTTTCTGCACGACCGTGCCGTCCGTCTTCATCTTGACAAAGAGCCAGTTCTCCTTCGGCGTCCCCTTCTGCACTGTCGTGTAAAGGTACTCGACCCCGTCCTCCTGGGTATAGAACATGGAGTGAACCTCAGGATATTCGGCGGCAATCGTTTTCAACAGATGTCCATCGGGGCCATACACGAGAATCCCTGTCTCGCTCTGCGTGCTGACGTAAATATGCCCGGCTTTGTCGGTAGCAATGCCACCGTGAGTGCCTCCGAAAACAGTCCCGGAGGGTAGTTGTCCCCATCCCGGCACAACCTGGTAGGTCCACTGCCCGTTCCCTGTCTGCATCGCGATTCCGGCTGAGCTTTCACCCGGGTGGCACGCCTCCGCTTCCGCACCCTTTCCTGCGAGAGCCGCGAGCACAGTGGCTCCCGTAGCAGCGCAAAAATGCCGTCTGTCGAAAGCTCCTGCTGCAGGTTGATTCCGTGTCCGGCTCATGGCACATTCCTTGCGACGGCATGCGTCGGCTCCGCGACAGGCGCGGGTTGCGCGGGCGTGTTGTAAAGATAAACGTGGTGCAGATTCTTCATTGAATGTAGCGGAGCCAAGGCTGCCTTTGTTACTTTCGTCCCACTTAGATTCAGATAAGTCAACTGCGACAGCGGAGCCAATTTAGCGAGTCCATCTCCGGTTACGGCCGTTCTTTCCAGATGGAGAGCGCGCAAATGTGTAAACTTACCCAGCGTATCGAAGCTTGCATTCGTCACCGCCGTGCCTCCCAATTCCGCTTCCACGATGTAAGGCGCAAATTTCTGGAACTGTGCAAGCTGCGCGTCGCCAAAGGTTCCCGCCACATCCTCCGTATTGAGTATCAATCCATCGGAGGCCTTACTTGAGACGGGGGTCAGTTTGGCTCCCTGCCGGTTTGCCATCTTCCGTATTTCAGGCATCGATCCGCTGTAGTCTCCCACTGGAACCAGCGGCACTTCTGTCTCCTCCCGAATTGAGACGCCCGCCACTGTTCTGGCCGCCGGCGAAGCTCCGTCAAGCACCCATGCTCGAATCCAGGCGATCTCCTCCGGCTTCAAAGGCGGCTTCCCTTCCGCCGGCATAAAGTGTTTCTGGTCCGGCGGAAGCGTCACTCTTTTCAACAGAAGACTCTGTTCGGGCTTGCCGGGAACGATCACCGACCCATCGTGCCCGCCTTCCATGAGCGAAGCGTAGGAGTCGAGCCTCAATCCGCCTTTCACTTTCCCCTCGCCATGACACGTCACACAATTCGCATCAAAAATGGGGTCGATATGTCTGGCATAGAACGAGCCCGGCACCGCCTTGGCCTGAACGTTTCCAAGGACAAGAAAGCGCTTCATCGGCACCGGCATATATTTGGTGAGATAGTTGCTTCCATGCGTCAACGAGCCGCCCTGATGCGCCGCCCACGACAGCAACAGCAGCACACAGGTCAGCAGCACCGGGTATGGCCGTGAGAAAGATCCCGACGTCCACCAGGGCCGCGCGAGCAAACACAGGAGCACGCCGATGGTCAGCGTAATACCTCCCCACATGTGCCGCGTCACGCCGGGGCCGGCATCTCCGCTGCCGTAGGCCAGCAGATATCCCAGCGTCACTGCGCTCAGACAACCAATGAATCCCAGGCCCAGTACAAATCCAGCGGCATGACGCAACGCCGGCTGGCGGGCTCCCGCAATCTCGAGGACTGGAACCAGCAGGAGTAGCCCGATGGGAAGATGCACGACGAGGGGATGAAAGCGCCCGAGAAACTGCTGCCAATCGGCATGTTGCTTTCCGTCCAGCTTGAAAAGCCAGGGCAGCAACAGCAGCACCAGGCTTATCGCCATAGCGGCGACCCACGCTGCGCGGGTCAACTTGCTCTTTGGAAGCAGTGTGTCAGAAAACAAAGCGGCGATTTTTCCAGTCTTCACGCGAGCAGTCCGGGCACGACGCTTGCAGGCGTTGTCCCAGTCAGCTTTTGATCGAGCCCTTGGATCTTATAGGTCAGTTTGTTATGGTCGATCCCCAGGCAGTGCAGGATTGTCGCATTGAAATCGCGAACCGGCACCGGGTCCTTGACGACGTTATAGCTGTACTCATCGGTTTCCCCGTATGTGATCCCCGGCCGCACGCCGCCCCCAGCCATCCATGTCGTAAAGCAACGCGGATGATGGTCGCGCCCATAATTTTCATGCGTCAGCCCGCCCTGACTATAGACAGTGCGCCCAAACTCGCCCGCCCAGATCACCAGCGTATCGTCGAGCAATCCTCGTTGCTTCAGGTCGGTAACCAGCGCATAACATCCGCGATCTGTCTCCCGGCAAAGAATGGGGAGTATCCCGGTCACATCGCCATGTACGTCCCATCCGCGCTTGTACACCTGGGTAAAGCGGACGTCGCGTTCCGCCATTCGCCGGGCCATCAGGCAGTTATAGGCAAACGTTCCCGGCTCCTTCGCTTCCGGGCCATAGAGGTCCCAGGTGGACTGCGGCTCCTTGCTTAAGTCGGCAAGCTCCGGCACCGAGGCCTGCATCCTATAGGCCATTTCATACTGCGAGATTCGTGAATTCGTTTCCGGATCGCCCAGTTCCTGGAAGGTCTGCTGATTGATGGCATTCACCGCATCGAGCATCTTGCGGCGCACCTCGCGGTCGACCCCGTTCGGGTCGGTTAGATAGAGCACTGGATCGCCCGCGGAACGCAATCCCACGCCGGCGTACTCCGAGGAAAGAAAGCCACTGCTCCATAGCCGCGACGACACCGGCTGGTTGTTCTCCTTCGCGTTCACCTTTGTCTGCAGCACCATGAATGTCGGAAGGTTGTCGTTCATGCTGCCCAGACCGTAAGAAAGCCATGAACCCAGGCAAGGCTTGCCTGCGTTCATGTTTCCCGTATTCATCAGCATGATCGCCGGCTCGTGATTGATCGCGTCCGTGTTCGTCGTTTTGATGATCGTCAGGTCATCGACCATCCGCGCCGTATACGGGAGTAGATCGCTGACCCATGTCCCCGACTTGCCATACCGCTGGAACGCCCAGTGCGAGGGGGCGATCGGAAACCGCGCCTGGCCGGCGGTCATACCCGTCAACTGCTGTGCGCCCCGCACCGAGTCAGGAATGTCTTTGTCATAGAGGGCAGCGAGGTTTGGCTTGTAATCCAGCAGGTCCATCTGTGGCGGCCCGCCCGACATGAACAGGTAAATTGCGCGCTTCGCCTTGGGGGCAAAATAAGGCAGCTTCGAATCTCCTGCTGCTGCCGCCGCGGGCGCATTTTGCGTACTCGCCGCCTGCGCAACGCGGCTCAGCTCCCGATCGCCCAGCAGGCTAGCCAGCGCCGCCCATCCCAGCACCTTGCCCCCGCGCCCTAGAAAGCGGCGGCGCGTCTCCAGCACAGCCCACTCCTGTTTCAATCCCGCCGGGATGGGCAGATCCATTACGCTCGGCGCGTGCTCAGTATCGGTACACAGCGGGTGTTGCTTCATAACGTCTCCCTCGACTACTTCGTCACTGTCTCGTCCAGGTTCAGCATCTCGCTCGCCAGCATCGTCCAGGCAGCCAATTCTGGCGCCGGAATCGACGCATCGCTTTTCTTTTCGCCCACTTCGATCAGTTTATGCGCCGCCCTGGGATCTGCCGCATAATGCTTTTCCATCTGCGTCAGCGAACCCTCCAGCACCGATGCCATCTGCGGCGGAGGATCATGCGAGAGAAGGATGTCACTCATCAGCCGAATGCGTTGCTCCGGCTGTTTCCCGCCCGTCTCGATCACCCGCTGGGCCAGCGCTCGCGCGGCTTCGACCCACTGCACATCGTTCATGGTCACCAGCGCCTGCAGCGGCGTGTCCGTCCGCTGTCGCCGCGTGCACACCGCATCCCGCATCGGCGCATCGAAGGCCTCCATATCCGGCATCATCGCCATACGTTTCCAGTAGGTGTACATGCTGCGCCGGTAGAGTGCATCACCATGCTGCTGTACATACGCCAATGTGTCGCTTCCCCCAATGCTCACCTGCTCCCAAACATTTGCAGGCTGATACGGCTTCACGCTAGGGCCGCCGATCTTGTCCTCAAGCAGACCTCCCGACTGCAGCGCGACATCCCGCAGCATTTCAGCATCCATGCGGAACCTTGGTCCATGGGAGAGCAGCAGGTTCTTCGGATCTTTCGCAAGCTGCTCCGGCGTGGACTTCGCACTCTGCCGATACGTCGCCGACATTGCCATCAACTTGTACATGTGCTTCATGTCCCATCCGCTCGCGCGAAACTCGACCGCCAACCAGTCCAGCAGCTCGGGGTTCGAAGGCCGTTGGCCCATGATGCCGAAGTCTTCCGTCGTCTCCACCAGCCCAGCCCCAAACAATTCGTTCCACATCCGGTTCACGGTGACGCGCGCCGTCAACGGATTTTCCGCGCTGACCGTCCACTTCGCCAGAGCGAGCCGGTTGTGAGGCATGCCGGGAGGCAATGGCGGAAGATAGTGGGGTGTGTTCGCTTCCACTCTCTCGGTGCGCGCGGTGTAGACTCCGCGCGTCAGTATGTCCGCATAGGCAATGGAGGGCTTCTCCCAGGCGACAAGCGTCAGCGGGCCTCCCTCAGAGAGCTTAACGAGCTGAGCGTCGAGCTGGTCGATCTGACTCTGGATTGCCCTGTAATTCGTATCGACGTCGTTGAGGTAAAACTCGCTTACCACGTGCCATTGGTCCTGATTCCATTTCGCTTGCGGCTTGCTCGTTATCTCCGCGACATAGTCTTCATACGGCAGACGCTTCGCTTCTTCCGGCGTCAGTGCGCGGGCATAGAGCCGGACATCCTGATATCGGGTGTCCTGCGCCGGAGTCGCGTCGGGATATCTCCATCCAAGCTGCATGGGGGCCTGCGTCCGTATGGTCGAGCGGCCAAGCGCATCGAAGACCACGCGGGTGGCCACCGCCGCGCCATTCACATATATTTTGATTCCCGATGCTTTGCCGGAGCCGTCGTAGGTGAACGACACATGTCTCCACTTACCATCGAGAGGCAGAGGATCGACGGTTGAAACCTTGATCGCGACCACCGGCGTCGTGTCTTTGACTATCTTGATAGGCGGCTTTTTGGCGTCTTTCTTTTCGGCAACTTCCTTTTTGTGAGCTTCCTTCTTGGGCGGCGGCTTGTTCGGCGCCAGATCCTTGGCCGTCAAGTCTGTCGGGGTTGGGTAATGGAACGGCTCCTTTATCGGAACTTCCTTCTTCGCTGCTGCCTTCTTGGGCTTCGCCTCCTCCTTAGGCGATTCATTTACCAGATCGACACTGACGATCCCCTTCTCGACGGAAAGATCCCAGCCCCGGTTATGCTGGGTCGTATCCATCTTCGATATCAGAGCGCCAGAAGTGCTCTCTACCGTATAGTTCGGCGCCGCCCGCAACATGAACCATCCACCGAGGGAGAACGCCTGGTTCCAATCCTCATCACCGGTCTGCCCCAGCATGATATGTGTGCTGGCATCGATGCGGAAGTCGGGCCACAGCCAGGTAGTCTCGCCCCATTGCGGCTTTGATTTGCCGATGGGGAAACTCGCCGGGTGGGCATTCGGCGCGCTGTTCTTCAGCACCTCGCCACCGCCTTCATCCAGACGCAGGCGAAGCATCAGCTTATCGGCCGAGACAGCCTCGGGAGGATTCTGCCTGGACGCAAGCCACCGCTCTGCCAAGTCGCGCTTCTGCAACCGCGCCGCGTTCAGTTGACCGGCAAGCTCGGATCGCCTCGCCAGTACCCGGTCGTACGCTTCCGTATTCTGCGGCTTGGGAACTCGGGCAACCGGCGCCCAGACCGGCCTATCTCCATTGAAAGGCAGCTCATCGATGTTGTTGAAGAAGGCACTCAGCGAGTAGAAGTCCTTCTGTGTGGTGGGATCGTATTTGTGATCGTGACAGACGGCGCAACCCACGGTGAGGCCCATGAAGGTGGCCCCGTAAGCCTCGGTGCGCTCCCTCGCCATATTGACGCGAAGTTCTTCAGGAATGGTTCCACCTTCGTTGCTGCTCACTCCCAGGCGGACATACCCGCTCGCGATCAGTGGGTCCAGATTTTTGGCCGGCAGAAGGTCTCCGGCAATCTGCTCCATTGCAAACCGATCAAAGGGCTTGTTGCTGTTGAACGAGCGAATCACATAGTCGCGATAGGGCCAGATATCCCGGCTGTTGTCGTAGTGAAGCCCATATGTGTCGGCATAGCGCGCGTAATCCATCCAGTAACGCGCCCGCGCTTCTCCATAACTCTTGCTGGCGAGCAGCCGGTCCACCACGTGTTCATAGGCTTGTGGCGAGTTATCGTTTTGAAACGCCGTGACTTCCGCGGGGGTGGGCAGCAAGCCGGTCAGGTCGAGTGTCACGCGCCGAATCAACGTGTCCTTGTCCGCTTCCGGAGAGGGATGCAACCCCTCTTTGTTGAGACGGGCAAGGACAAACGTGTCGATCGGCGTCCTGACCCACTTACTGCTCTGGACTGGAGGCAGTGGCGGCTTGACTGGTTTTTCAAATGCCCAGTGCGGACGATAGACTGCGCCCTCCTTTATCCATTCCCTGAGGATTGCAATGTCCGCAGCCTTCATCGGTTTCGCCTCGCCTTGAGGCGACTGCGGCATCAAGTAGTGAGGGTCCTTGGAGCTGATCCGCTTGATGAGTTCGCTTCGCTCCGGGTGTCCGGGGATAATCGCATCGGGGTGTCCCGGCCGTTTGGCGAACGCCGATTCCCTAAGGTCCAGCCGCAGTCCAGCCTTGCGCATTTCCGGATCCGGGCCATGACAACTGAAACAATTGCTGGCCAGAATCGGCTGCACATCCTGGTTGAAATCAAGCTGCTGCGCATTCGTCGCAGTCGTCGCACCCGGATGCCTGTCGCGACAGCCAACCACCGTCGCCAGCATGGCTCCTGCAAGACACAGTGACATCGTCCAGCCAAGATGAATCAGTTTGGATAGAACCATCGTTTTGGGTGTCGTGAGTTTCGGATAACAGGTGCCCAATGGGATTCACTCCTGGTTCCCTCAGTTCCAAAATTGTACGCCTCACAGTGTGTTTTCTCTGAACCTTCGCACCTGCCACGCGGGCGGAACTTGTAAGCCGCTACTGTTATTAGTTCGCTCCGGTGAAACTGGGGCTGAAGAACGTGAAAGCTGTAACTCGGATCACCTATGTGGAGAAAGAGCCAATTGACAACTGGGCGGAACGCGGATATTCACGCTATGACGGTATATAGGCCGTGAAAGCATGATGTGACAATTATCCGAGGGCGCCCAGGATTCCAAACTGCTTGTTCCAGAAGCAACGGCCTCAAACAGGCCACACAGACATCGAGTTTGAGCCCCATGTCCTCGCTGAGGCATGGGCACCAACATCGTTGCTTCGCGACATTTGCTCTCGTTACTCTTTGAATAGGTGCGATGCGTGGGTGACCACCGCGCCTGCCCGCATTGCTGCGGCGACTATGGCTGCTTCTGTCAGCATCGCGTTAGTGTCTGGAGTCGGTCACTTGGATCTTATTGATCCAGGGACGTTCGAATGGGCGAATGTCGGACGACACCCGCTTGGCGCTGAAAATTTGCACTCCAGACTCCACTATCCTGCCTAATCTATGGCAGTTGCCGTCACGCGTGCCAATATTCTTGCGCAACCGAACAGGGCACTATCACTCCGGTATCAGGGAATGACATTTCCCTGTTATGACATTTTTTTGTTTGACAAGCGGCCAGTGAGTTGTCTCGAGATGTCAGGACCAGATGTTTGCTCGCTGAGAGATCACGCCAAACTAGTGGGGATCGTAACGGAGTGTAACTGACGTTCTGGTCCTCAGTAGTTTCAGGTGGAAGGGAGCACGCTTCCAGCGATAGGCGGTTTTATCAGGTCATATCAACCCGAGTAAGTTTGCCGGACACAAAACCGACATTTACTGTCTTATGCAGAGAAAACATGCTGAGAAACGTTTCTCTTGACATCGTTTGATTACGTGATACCTTAATGTGCAACACGCTGGGCACTATAGCGGTTTAGGCCGGGTTTTCAACCCCAAAAGAGCCTGCCTCCGATCAAATTTATTCTCACTTGCTCTGATTGTTCGAATAAATAGGAGCTCCCAATGACGTCCAAGTTCATGAAACTATGCGTTTTGTTGCTGTGCAGCATCTTCACAGTGGCAATCTTCGCCCAAAATTCCAACTCAACAATCAAAGGTACGGTCCAGGATGTCAGCGGGGCGGTCGTGCCTGGCGCGACAGTTACATTGACTAACGTCGGGACCAACCAGCAACTCACCACGACGTCTAAAGCCGATGGTTTCTACAACTTCACCAACCTGAATCCTGCGAATTACAAGGTGTCGGTGACGGTACAAGGTTTTGCACAGTGGATCGGTGTGCTCACACTACGGGTTTCGCAAGACGCTGAGGTCAATCCCCGGCTGACGGCTGCAAGTGTGTCGACGCAAGTGACCGTGCGCGATGTCACGCCGGTGATCGATCGGGTGAATCCGACCCTTTCCGACGTGAAGAATGCGACGACGATCGAGACGATCCCGGTTCAGAACCGAAGCATTCTTAATGTTCTGGCCTTCAGCCCAGGCGTGGTCGCGGGCAACTACGGCGGGTCGGGCGGAGGATACACACGCGTGAACGGCGTGCCCGGCGGTTCGCTTGACTACCTTGTGGACGGGCAGACCATGACGAACCGGTTCACGAACGAGCTGCAAAATGCGCCGCAACCAATCCCGACCTTTCAAGAGGTTAAGATCATTACCTCGAACGGCAACGCACAATATGGCCGCCCCGGCCTGGTGGAGCTGGTGACCAAAAGCGGCACCAACAACTTCCATGGCCAAGTGTTCGAGTTGAACCAGAACAACATACTGAGAGCGAAGACGGCTTTCTCCGGGCCGACCCTGAATTCTTTAAACCACAATGAGTATGGTGGGCAGATCGGCGGTCCCGTGTGGCTCCCGAAGATCTATAACGGCCGCGACAAGACTTTCTTTTTCTTCGATTACGAAGGCATTCGAGAGACGGCCGCGGCGGAGGCCAGTTTCCTGCTTCCGCCGGTTGCTTTGCGGGGAGGGAATCTTTCGACATTGGTGGATGCGAACGGAGCTCCGATCACCATCTATGATCCGTTAACTACCTCTACAACCGGGCCCCCGTTCACGCGTACGCCATTTCCAGGCAATATCATTCCGCCCAATCGCCTGAACTCGATAACGCAGAAGATCCTATCCTATTTACCTGCTGAGAATCTGAATGTGCCGTATTGGAAAGGCGTTTCCAATTATCAACCGGTGAACGAAGCTTCTACTCACAAACAGACCATGTACACGGCGAAGGTGGATCAACTGTTCGGGCCGAACCGCCTGGCTATGCGGTACACCTACACCAGCCGGAATGACCTGCTGCAAAAGAGCACGTACTACATTTTGAACCCGAACGTGACGGTGAGCGGCGGGCATAACGGCGCCATAACCTTCACGCAGGTGATCGGGCCGCATGCGATCAACGTCGCGCGTGCCGGCATCCAATATGACCACAACTACACCGGCCCGAAGCCCATTAGTCCTCCGATCACATCAACCCTAGGTCTGCCCACCTATTCCGACACTGTCGCATGGCCGGGCTTCTATTGGTATGGAACCTATGACAGCTACTTTTATGGCATCGATCGCGACAACCCGAAGGATTACCCGGACCAGACACTGAACGCCTCCGACACCTTCTCCTACAATCGCGGCAACCACCAACTGATGTTCGGATTTGATTTCGCCAACTATCGCCTGACCACCTCCGAAGTGGGACAGCCAGGCGGCAATTACTCCTCCAGCGGCGGCAACTACACCGCCCTTCAGGATCCTGCGGCGGTCGCCAAAGGCACCTACAATCAGTCCGTCAAAGATACCGGTTCCGCGTTCGCCGACTTCCTGCTCGGACTGGGCGGGGGGCTGCAGCAGAACATCTATCCAAAATTCCACACCCGGCAAACGGAGTACGACGCGTATGCGCAGGATGACTGGAGAGTGTCGCAGAAGCTGACCCTGAACCTGGGTCTGCGGTATGCCTACTGGACACCGTTCGCCGACGCCGGTGGGGCGGAGTCCACCTTCGACCCGAATGTTCCGGGAGGCATGGTGGTCTACGCAGGCAGTGGATCTTTGCCTAAGGGCATCTCGCAAGATGTGTTCAATTCCTTCGTAGCGGCGGGTTTGCCGATCGAGTCTGCTGCGGCGGCCCATTACCCGCTGAGCCTGTGGAACATGCCGAAGAACAACTTTCAGCCGCGCGTGGGATTTGCGTACCAGATAGACAGCAACACCGTTCTGCGCGGTGGCTGGGGCATTTATCAATGGTCGATCCCCTTGCAGATGTTCCAGCAGGCATCTCGCAAAAATCCTCCGTTCAGCTATAGCGCGGTTCTGGGAGTTGGAGAACTGCCGGATGGAACGATTCCAAATTCCGCAGCCGCGGAACTGGAATTCCCGTATGCCCAGCCCCAGTTCGGCGGACCCCAGCCATATAACAAGTATATGATCGGAGATCCCGGATACGTGCTGAACACCAGTAATGTGGCCATCTCGCAGGGAGGCGGTTTTGGCATCGCTCCGCTGGACCCCAACTACAAGGCACAGGCTGTGCAGGAGTACAACGTAACGCTGGCGCGGGAATTACCCAACCAGATTGGTCTCCAGATCAGCTATATCGGAAATCACGCATATCACCAGTTTACGTTCGACCCCATCAATGCCACCGTTCCCCGCGAAAGCTGCGCCACATCCGGCACCACAGACGTCGCGCAGTGCGAAGCCGGCAACGCGGAATTCCAGCGAGCCTATCCTGTTTTTGGGACTTCGGGTGGCGGCAATCAAGAACTGTACGGATATGACGGTTATTCCAACACCAACGAACTCCAGGCACAGGTGCAGCACACCTTTGGCAGCGGGCTGTTGCTGCAGTCCTATTTCACGTGGCAACGGACACTGACCACTTCCGAACAACCATTGCTCGGAATCGGGCAAGCGCAGACCATTACTCCGGCTGCATTGACTCCGGGGTACAGCCTTTCCGCTCCTCTAACCTCTGGGGAGTCGAAGGCACGGCGACTGCGCTCCGTCTACGCTCCCGATCCCACCCTTCCCACCAAGACGTTCAGCTTCAACGCACATTACGAACTGCCATTCGGCCGGGGTAAGAAATACCTTGGCAACGCGCATGGCGCTAAGAACGCGCTGGTGAGCGGGTATAACATCTCGCCCTTCTTCCTGTGGCACAGCGGGTTCTACTTCTCGCCGTACTACAGTCAATTCGGATCGAACACGGTCTCGGGCACAGGGACGGGGATTGTGCTCTCCCCCGGCAAGACCGGAATTCTGCCCGAAGGCAAGCGAACGCGTCAACAATGGTTTGACGCCAGCGTCTACGATCCTACCCAGGGCGCGCCTTACGCCGGGGAGACCTATACCCTGACAGACGCGCTTCAAGGGGATTACCGGAACAATATTCCAAGCAACTACATGACAGGCCCCGGTTTCAATGAGCTGGACGCAACCGTCTACAAACTTACGCCACTGGGGAGAGGTACAAACCTAGATATTGAGGCTCAGGTGTTCAACGTCTATAACCATCAGAACCTTGCGCTTCCGAACAATCATGGCATCATCAGCCATCCATTGAGTGGCAGCTTGCCGCGCTTGATCCAACTACAGGCTAAGTTCATCTTTTAAGGTTGGTTCCGTTGCAATTCTTGACGGCCTGCACAATGTGCGGGCCGTCTTTTTGTACACCCAAATTCTCTGTATGGGGATCATTGATGAAGTTGGGGTCGGAGCGCGGTTGCTATCTTTGAGCAAGAACCGTATTCAGCGCGTTGTGTACCTTGGGAATCATTTCTTGATATTGTGCCGAGGACGCGTGGGCGAGGAAGGCCTGGAAGGCGGCCCTGGCGCAAGGAACGTCCCCGGTCTGCATGCAAAGAACGCCAAGGTTCAACTGGGCTGGGACATAATCCGGGTCAAGTAGAATGGCGCGCTCGAAATTCTTGCGGGCATTTATGAGATTATGCTGTCTCACAGCGACGAGCCCCAGCCCATTGTAGGCGGGAATGTATTGCTGAATCGCCAGCACCCTTTGAAACTCGCGCTGTGCTTCTTCGAGGC
Source organism: uncultured Acidobacteriota bacterium (assembly GCA_963744615.1). Lineage (GTDB taxonomy): Bacteria > Acidobacteriota > Terriglobia > Terriglobales > Acidobacteriaceae > JAKAAZ01. Next base: position 290,731 of record CAVUUE010000001.1, on the reverse strand, counting down.
GGCCGCTGTGAGAATACGCGGTCGCCAGGCCGTTCCGGGCCTCTACTGAAACCGGATCGATTTGTAGCTCCTGCCCATAATAGGCAATCGCTTGCTGCATATCGCCCTTACTCAGATATAAATTTCCCAAGCGGGAAAGGATTATTGCTCCTTTTATCCCATGGTGGAAGGCATCCAGACAAAGCCGCAGGTTTTCCTCGGGTTGGCCATTTTTCTCATATTCATCGCTAAGGCTGTAGTAAATCGACGGATTTGTTGGATCTTTTGCGAGTGCTTCTTTGAGCAGCTCTATTCGGCGCGACGAAGGCAGTTCGCCAGGCGGAGGATCATTCGCCATGTGCATAAGTTTTAGTATGTCGAGGCGGTCCTTGGGATCGGCACCTGTCGTGGTGTCTAGTTCTATTTCCTCCCGGGAGGTCCCGCCTGCATAACCCAAAGACCTGAGCCGTTCCGTGGTTTGCTGGTCCATCTGGTTAGAGACGACCTTCTCGGACTTATTACTCTCCGTCTGACTCAGAAGGTTCAGTTGTCTCTCCAGCTCACGATATTCCCGGGGATGGGCATCGATCACATTATGCAATTCGCCTGGATCTTTATGAAGATCATAAAGTTCAGGTTTCGGTGCGTGCACATACATCCAATCGGCGGTATGAATTCCGCGTAGCGCGGCCCAGTTCATCATGAACTTTGGGAATAAGGTCTCTTCGTAGGAGTATGTGCTGGGTACCTGTTTCCCGGAAAAGGCGGGCACCATGCTGGTTCCCTGCACGACGGGAGATGCCTTGCCTCCGAGCAGATCCAGAACGGTGGGAAGTACATCGATTGTCCTCGCCTGCTGCGGGACGCGAAGTCCGGCGGGGACGCCCGGACCGGCCATGATCCACGCGATCCGTACGGTGTTGTCATAGAGGAAAATCCCATGATGATATTCCCCATGCTGCCCGAGGTCCTCGCCGTGGTCAGAGAGCACTACGATCAGAGTCTTGCCCGCGGGGGTTTTCTTGTTTAACGCGTCCACAAAGCGGCCGAGCTGCTGGTCTATATATGCGATTTCCGCGTCATAGGTATTTCCTGGATACTGTTCGCGAAATTGTTCCGGCGGCAGGACGAATGGTTGATGAGCGTCGTAGAAATGCAGCCATACAAGGAATGGCCGCGTAGATTGAGTGTTCAACCATTCAAGAGCGTGGTCGACGGTAATACTGGCGGGGCGCTGAGCGGATTCACCACTTGGACCTCCAGGCATTCGATCGTCATAAACAGAAAACCCCTGGTTAAAACCAATGACGCGCTTGAATACAAAGGCACTGATGAATGCCGCGGTGTTCCACCCCTGGTTCTGCAAAATTTTTGCCAGTGTAACGGAAGAAGATTGCAGCGCAAAACCGCCTGTGTCGCGGACGTGGTGGACGTTCGGATTGGTTCCGGTAAACATACTGGCATGGGAGGGAAGCGTGAGAGGCGCCTGTGTCACCGCTTTTTCAAACAAGACCCCTCGAGCGGCAAGGCGATCAATTGTCGGTGTTTGAATTTTGTCGCTTCCGTAGCAATGCAGGTGATCTGCCCGCACCGTATCCAGGGTAATGAACACCACATTGATTGGTTTCAGGGGGCTGGTAGACTGCTTAATTTTTGGCGACGATTTGCAGCAAACAGCGGCAAGGATTGCAAAAGTGCACAAACATCCGTTTGCTGCACGCTTGCACCTTGCCCAAGATTTCATTGGTCGGTCTCCAAAATCATATGCTATATGGCTGCCTTTAATAGTCACGCCAAAATGCTTAGACTCCGATCCACCTGATAGCTTTATGCGTTGTTTGAACACACTAGCGAAAAAATTCTACGCGTGGAACCTGCGCATGTAATCCGCGTCTAGATGGCGGTGGGGGTAGTCTGCGGCCAGCCCGTCTCCAGAACGAATTCCCTGTTAACAGGGAAATTAACAGGGAAATTCGCGAATTCCTCTCACAATCTTCTCTGTAAGTCTAGCTATCCTACCGAATCCACGCAAGTTGCGACCATCCCAATTCTTAGTGTTCAACTTAACAGGGAATTATCATCCCATATCAGGGACCGAATTTCCCTGATATGGACATTTGTGTTTGCCAGTGGGAGCAAAGCTCGGGATATCAGGCTTGGCGCCCAGTTGATTCAGTGGCAGAAATTCAAGTTCCCGCTGAGGATCCATGGGCAAGCCACTCTCCGTTTCAGCCCACGTTGCGGCGATTGAACTGGATGCGCCAATAGGCCGACCGGCCGAACCCTCTCGCCGAAGCCCACTGTCCGTACCTACACAGGCGAGCTTCGGCGCTCCGCTCATCCCGGGTCATCTAGCGAATCGTGATTCCATTGGTTTCATGGACATGATTGGAGGAGAGACAAGTGACCGAAGCCTGCAGGCAGGAATACTATGCAAGTTGACCTCACGCATCTCGCGATGACAGGACGCCGAACGAGTGCGCTGCAACCTAAACCGGCCGGAAACTAACTCTGACCTTGGTATAAAAAATAGGCGCTTCACTCTCTGCGACACTAACAATCCAGCTGGTACAAAAGATCGGGCCCGGCACCCTCACACCTTAATGATTATCTTCTTGTGGTACAAAATCGCGATGGGCACAAAGCAGACCAGAACAAAACAGATCGAGTACAGCAAGGAGGCAATCGCAAAATCATGGACGGACGCGAATACTCTCAGAAATAGATATCGCTGAAGGCTGAGTCTCGCCGCGCCAATATTCACCTGGATTGCGCTTAATGTAGCACTGAGCAACTCAGACAGTACATAGACCGTGATCGCATTTGTCCCAAAGGCCAGCCAGAAGTATGTCCATCCGCGTTTCCACTGCTTGATTTCGACAGCCCAATAACAAATCGCCAGGCCTACGATGCTGCAGCCTGCGGCAAACAATACATAAGAACTGGTCCACAAGTTCTTGTTGATGGGAAACCACAGATTCCAGACCAACCCGAGCCCAATACCGGCAATGCCAGCCACCATCATCCAGAGCGCTGTCTGTGAGGCACTGCGCTTCGACCGAAGCCATATCCCTGTCAGGACGCCAAGCAATGTTGTTCCGAGTGCGGGCAGAGTACTCAGCAGTCCTTCCGGATCTCGAATGCCTACGTAGAGTCGTCCTGGAAAAATGCGACGATCGAGATACGCGCCGAGGTTCGCCCGTGGATCAAAGAGCGGCATATCTCTACCGGGCATTCCAAACCCCGGCACCGGAACCCATCGCAAAAGTATCCAATAACCTACCAGCGCGATGACAACGATCGCGACCTTACTGCCGCCTCGCCGATCCCACAAATAGAGTGCGCTAGCCAGGAAAAAACAGATAGCAATACGCTGGAGGACACCGTAAATTCGCAGCGTGCCCCAGTGGAAATAGGGAAATCCATTCACCACCAGTCCGAGCAGGAACAAGACTGCCGATCTACGTAATGTATGAAAAAAAAGGGCTCTCTTCGAGGCGCCTCGGGCCATGCGTGACTCGAACGAAAGCACAATGGAAATGCCCACCAAAAAAAGAAAAGTCGGAAAAATCAGGTCTGTAGCTGTCCATCCGTTCCACATCGCGTGCTTCAACGGGGAATAAGAATGCTGCTCATCTCCGTTATTGTTAACGAGAATCATGAAAGCAATCGTGATGCCGCGCATTACATCGAGGGAAATGAGCCGGAAGGACTTGCCGGGCAAACTCCGTTGAGCTGTCGTGGTCGGCTGCATTACTTCCTTTCATTACCGCATGGCATACGACGAGGGAAGACAAACCGAGAGGAAGCCAGTCCGGGCAGGATTTCTAGTAGCAAATCGTCGCGAATTGATGATTCCGCTCCTAGCCTATTTGGTCGAGCAAATCGTAAAGGGGCAACAACCGCCGGACCTAACTGTACGAAAACTGCTGACTGGGTTCCCGTTGGATTGGGAAGTTCAGCGAACCTCTCAAGAGGGTTAACCGTAAGATTTATCTACGTTTCGAGTTGCCGGTAAATGTTTCAGCAGCGAATTTGTTCTGATTCGTCGCTCCGGGTCGGTTGTTCATCCAGAATTACCGATCCACTTCTGTGCAAAGGCCAAATCGCCGCCGCGCTCAGCGAACGCATCAACCATCGCATCGTTCTGTTGCTGCCACTTGACTCCCTCTGCTCAGGTTTGTCCATCGCCCCTGGATAACGTCCGGCCTGGAAATGCTCCTTGACACGCCACTGAGGAATCCCTATGATTTGCTGTTTATTAAAACGATTGAATGATTCGCAACACAAATTTGGAGGCACGGTATGGATTTTAGCAACGCGGACGTTTTCGCTCTCACTCGGAAGCTGTTTACGATCAGCCTTCTAGGCCTTCTCGGCCTTTGTACTTTGCCGGCCGGCGCGCAGGCAGGCAGGGGCAGCATTAGCGGCACCGTGACCGATCCTTCCGGCGCAATTGTGCCTGGGGCCACGGTAAAGGCCCGCGACCAAGCCAAGGGAACTGAATTGGATACTGTTTCTACGGCCGCCGGTCTTTACTCGTTTATCTCGGTTGCAACCGGCACCTACAATATCACAGTGAGCCGGGAGGGCTTCGATACCGCCGTTCAGAAGAATGTCCACGTCACGGTCGATCAGACGAGCAAGATCAACGTCACCCTCCACATCGGCACGGTCAGCCAATCGATCACGGTGGACGAGTCGCAGTCGCTCGTGGGTTCGGAGAACTCAACGGTCGGCCAGCTGATCTCAGCAAACACAATCGATCGTGTCCCGCTGGTCACGCGCGACGTCTACCAGCTCGTGCAGTTGAGCACCGGCGTTGCGCCGGCGAACGGCTCACCGAACTCGTCCGACACCCCGTCCATCAACAACGCGCGTTCGCTTATCGACGTCTCGGCGTACACATTCAATGGAGCCATCCAGGGCAGCGTTTACTACATGGTGGACGGCAGCCCGATCGGTGTTGCGGAGAACAATATCGCCGCCATCATCCCTGCCTTCCAGGTTCCGGAGGACGGCGTGGAAGAGTTGCGCGTCGAGACGCAGAACACTCCTGCCACGTATACCAGCGGCGCATCCGGCGTGATCAGCCTTGTGACCAAGTCCGGATCCAACCGATTCCACGGCGACGCTTTCGTCTATCTCCGCCCCAACGCATTCGCGGCAAACGATTACTTTTACAAGCAGTCCAACCCCGGCGCGCCGCCGCTCGACTTCCACCGCTATCAGGAAGGGGGGTCTATCAGCGGCCCCATCCTTCACGATAAGCTTTTTTTCTTTGCCGACTATGAAGGTACGCAGCAGCAGCAGCTCGAGAATGGATACTTCACCGTTCCCACCGCGGCGGAGAGGATGGGGAACTTCTCCGGCGACAGCTTCACCATCTACAACCCGCTGGTTCCCGACAATCCAGACGGCACCCGGCAGGCCTTTACCGGCAACAAAATTCCTGAGGGCGATCTGGATAAAGTCGCGCTGAACTTCACGCAACATTTCCCAACGCCAAACCAGCCCGGCGAGGGTCCCTACCACGTCAACAACTACACCGGTTCGGGGCTTGATCCCCTCACCGCGCAAAAGTTTGATGGCCGAGTGGATTTCGCTCCGAACCAGAAGAACCGCATCTTCGGCAGGACTTCATATCAACACCTTGATTTCGGGAACGCCGATCTTTACGGGGCCAGCAACGGGTACGACCCGCTGTACTTCGTGAACGTCACCCATGCCTTCAACATTCTCCTGGGCGAGAACTACACGATCAGTCCGACTTCCATGCTGCAGCTGCGGTACTCCTTTACGCGCCACCACGAGTACCAGACCGGCGACCCGCGTCAGGACAACTTCAACATCACTTCACTCGGGTTTCCGCAGTCGCTCGCAGACCAGGTCCTCTTTAAACAGATTCCCGTCATTACATTCTCAGACACCGCCACCATTGGCGGAACAGGCAACTACGATACCTTTTTATATGCCAGCGAAAACAGCGATGTAACTGTATCACTGACAAAAGTAACCGGGCGTCATGAGATCACCGCCGGTTTTGAATATCAGAAGCTGTTTATGAACGTCGGACAGCCGCCGGCGCCAGCCGGTACGTACGCGTTCGATAACACGGCGACAAGCTCCACAACGTTTGCCGGAGACGGCAGTGATTTCGCCTCCTTCCTGCTCGGCATGGGCACCCCTCCGGGCGGCGAATCGGGCAACTTCACCAAGGACGTGTACGCTGCTGAGGCAAGCCCGTACTACTCCGCTTTCGTTCAGGACAAGTTTCAGGTCACTCCCAAGTTGACGGTGGACATGGGACTGCGCTGGGAGATTTTCGGAGGACGAACCGAGCGCCACAACCGGCTGGAGTACTTCGATCCCAACGTGAACTACACGGTGAGCGGCGTCGCCCTGACAGGCGGGGAGCGCTTCGTGACTCCCGGCGCTCGCAGTCCATACACCACGAACATGAAGGATTTCGCGCCTCGCCTCGCCTTCGCCTATCAGCCACGGGAGAACTTTGTCATACGCGGAGGCGCCGGCATCTACTACGGCCCCACCACGGAGATGGTGGCAAGCCCTACCTTCGATGCAGATGGTTTCAGCAGTTCGACAACGTGGAACGCGACGCAGTACAACTCGGACGGCAACACGGTCCTGCTGAACCCCTTGAGCAATCCGTTTCCTGCCGGCGTAGTTCAGCCTGTTGGAAACTCCCAGGGACCGGCTACAAACATCGGTGTTGGCCTGGCCACAGTGTTCCATTCGCCACGTACGCCGACCGCCTATAACTTCAATCTCGGAATCGAGGAAAGCTTGCCGGGCAACACGGTCTTCAGCCTCGCGTACGTGGGAAGCCGGGGATTGTTCCTCCCGCTGGGAGCCGAAGACTTGAATCAGCTTCCGCTCCAGACAATCCAGAAATACGGCGCGAGCCTTTGCGTCACCGGCGGACCGGGCTGCGTCATGGTCCCTAACAAGTTTGCAAACATCTATCCGGCCAGCAACCCATACGCCGGTGCGGCAACCATTCCTCTATGGCTTGCACTCGAGCCCTATCCACAGTTCAACAGCGGCGGCTTCGGCGGTGGGGTTTCGATCAACGGCTTGGGCGCTGCCGACTCCGAGTACAGCTCCCTGCAGACCAAGATCGAGAAGCACATGAGCCATCACTTCACCACGCTTGCCAGCTTTACGTGGGGCAAGATCATGACCGACGACAGCGTTACCCCGCTGGGATTTGTCGGTTACCACGTGGGCGCCCCGCAGGATTGGCGCAACCTGAACCTGGAGCATTCCGAAAGCCCTCAGTCCGTCCGGCTGCAGTTCAACTGGCAAGCCTCCTACGACCTGCCCATCGGCAACGGCCGCGCCGTGAACCTGAACGGCGCGGCCAACACCTTGCTCGGCGGCTGGAGCATCAACAGCGTGCTGTATCTTAGCGATGGCGTTCCCATTGCCTCGCCCGTCGGTACTGGAGATCCCTACTTCAACCAGCGTGTGGACCTTAGCTGCGATCCCTCTGCACATGCTTCCCACACGGCTGCGCAGTGGTTCAACTACACCTGCTTCTCGCAGCCCAATAGTCAGTTTCAACCCGGAACCGCTCCCGCTTACCTCTCGAACGTGCGCACGGCAGGCGCGCGCAATCTGGATGCTTCCGTCTACAAGAACTTTGCCCTGCCGCGTGGAAACGCCCTGCGTCTTGAGGTCGCAGCCTTCAACGTAACCAATTCCGTGCAGCTAGGCTATCCTTCGGTGTTCTGGAATCCGCAGGCCGCAACAAACCCTGCGGTCATGGCCGGCTTCGGCCAGATCACCGCCGCCGCCAATACGCCTCGGCAGTTCCAGTTCGCCGCACGCTATAGTTTCTGACAACTCGGCGGACGACAAGACCCACCCCTGAAAAGCGTGGGGCTTTCCTCAGGACAGAATTACCTGAGATTCTTCAGCGTGATCCAACTTTCAGTGGCCACTTGTCGGAGTCGTCTGCAATCTCGTCTCGGCTTCTTGCTTGGGTCGAATTTGCGCCTGAGAGAAAACTGAAAAACAGCTGTGCCCCTCGACTGCTACCGCCGTTTCGCATCGGGAGAGACAATTCGTTGGCTCTCGAAATTGCATTTGCAGATTAAGTGAGCCACCTTCGCCAGCAAATTTAGTTCTGCTCTATGCCGCCATGATGGGTGTTCTTAAGTCTTCTGCTGGCAGCTTCTCCTGGGCTTCTGATTGTGTTTATGGCTGATTTGAGCCACATTGGATTTCGGTTGAATTGCATACGCTCCTATCGTTCGAATTTCTTTCACGCGATACACGGTACGACGTGCCTCCGGCATGATCACGAAATAGCTAATGGATAGATTGCTGGATCTCCCGAAAGCCGGTTCTCCAAGTGGTATGTTTTGGCTGCCAGCCCAAAACATCTTTGGCTTTGCGATTGGACAAGCCACGAATTTCCGTCATCTGCATCGTGACCGCGTCACCCGCCAGGAGGGGCCCAAGCCATTTCGGAATCGGATACGGTCGCTTCGCTCCTATCAATTTTGCGAGGAAAGGAAGCCAGTTCGAAACCTCAGACGGCTCGTCGTCAACGATGTTGTATATGCCAGCTCCGCCTCTGGATAGCGAAGCCACTGTCGCGGATGCAGCGTCATCAACGTGAATAAATGACCATATGCCGCCGCCGCCACCTATCAGAGGGAACGATCGTCTTTCCACCAGGCTCACCATAGCTCCGCGGAGCGAGAACCCTGAACCAGGACCATACAACTGCCCATAACGCAGCACGATGCCTGTCATCCGCGGGATCGATGGCACCGTTGTTTCGATGTGCTTTATCGCGGCGAGCGACTCGATCATTGAGGGCAATGGCGAATCATCAAGGGGCTCGTGTTCCGACTTTATACGTGGACCACCCCGACCATTCGGCCAGCCTCCGAAACTTTGTGCGATAAATCGGCTCGCTCTCGCCTCGATAGCTGCAGCGATTAAGTTGTCGAGACCGCGCGTACGCAGCAGGTTCGTCTCGGCGAGTGATCGGTCGAGATGCCGGTAGCTTTTTACATGTGACAATGCGGTCAACTCATGAATTACCGCGTCGGGCTGTACGGAAACTACTGCTCGACGAATTTCTACGTCGTCCAGTACATCGACTACCAATGGATGGGCGCCCTCACTTTTAAGGTCCTGCATCTTGGCTGACGATCGAGTCGATGCGAAAACTTTATGTCCGTCTCTGATCAATAGAGGGAGAAGTCGTCGCCCTATAGCCCCGGTAGCACCGGTTAGAAAGATTTTCATCTCAGATCCTTTCGGGTGTTTCAACCCAAACAGCTACAAATAACCTGCATCGTCCTTGCTTGTCCTGCTGTGCGGCGCGCCCTATACATTCGGACCCGTTCGGAGCCCATTACTGAACACTTCGCGACGCCTTCGTTGCTCTCCAGGCGATGAAAAACCCTACTCCGAACAGGAAGTCCAACCCACCGAAAACCGCAGTGGCTCCAGCCGCCATGTGTTTCGCCGCCAACACAAAACAGCCAAGGGCGTAGCTGAACTTTTCAACCATCGCAGGCAGCATCATGATGCGATACTTAACCGGTTCTCGAGCGATCAACAGAAAAGCTATTTGCCAAGCGAGCGCGACGCACAAAAACCCGTAATAGTACTCGGGATGCGTGATCGGAGGTGGATTTTTCGAGCCGATCAAATCGTAGAAAAACAAAAGAGGTGTCAAAGACACAATTCCCCACCAACCGGCAATCGAAAACCACACTCTCGAAAAACGCATCGTTATTCCCCTAGAATTAAACGATGAGTGGTCCACCCGTTGCACTAGACTGAGTGTACTCATAAATGACTAGACTCACAATATCACCGGATCACGTTCATGCCTCTAGACGTGAGCGCGCTAAGGTCGACAAGCGGAAGCGGATCCTTGAGGCAAGCAGAAGCCTGTTCTCATCGCGCGGATTCGATCAAACCACCGTGCAGCAAATAGCAGACGCAGCAGACGTCGCAGTTGGGACCTTATTTCTCTATGTAGCGGATAAGAGTGAGTTGCTCCTTATTGCCTTCCATGAAGCGATTGGAGACGAGTTAATCAGCGCTGAACGTCATTTAAAAGGGAATAAAGATCTGATTGCTTCCGTGGAGAAATACTTTAGTCAGCTTCTCTCTTTGTACGAGCGTGATATCAAACTCTCTCGGATTTACATTCGCGAATTCCTATTCCACCAGGGCCGCATACGAGCCCAATTGGACGAGCAAACCTCGGTGATGATGAAGGCCCTTCGCGAACGAGTAGAGCGATCGCAACAGAACGGGGAGATCTCAAGTGCTGTTGATCCGGAGATTGCGGCTCTGCATATGTATTCTCTCTACCATTCCGCACTGTCCTTTCGCCTCGCAGCTTGTGTTCCCTCGAATGGGTCCTTAGTTGAAACCCTATTGAAGTCATACTCGTCCGGACTGCACCCTTTTGCGAAGCTCTCTGCACCTCGCAAGCGTGGAGCGAAGTCCTGAGCGAAATCAACGGAACCCGGGAGCTCGCATGGTTCCGGGTGGGTTGTGTTGAGCGTGTCTTGCGTCTATTGATTCTTCAACTCCGCGCAGGGCTGGTGCGGATATTGGAGCGTCCGTGGTCGGAGGCAAGACCTCGATGGTCACCTTCGCGTACAGAGCGGGACGATCGATATCTGGTGCCATCACACCCATAACATTGCCGGTGTGACCGCCGGGGAGGAAAAATTTCAATGGATCGCAGAAGTTTTTTGAAGAGCGGCGGTGCGGCGGCGATTGCGGCGGCAAGTGTCGGGACGTCGGGAGCCCAGGGAATCGTGCCCGCACACAATTGGGGCAAATACGATTACGGCTCCGGGCCGCAAGTGACGGATCGCCTGAACCAGGGTCCCTTCCCACAGTATCCGCCGGACGCCGTGATTCCCAGCGATGAAGTTGTGATGACGACAACTCCGTCGGAACAGCCCGTGCCAAATTACGGTATGGGGTTGCTCACCTACGTTACCGCGGACATGGGTACGGCGGAGATCAAATCCAACAATATCCCGCAGGCAATAGAAGACCTGATTCGATTTCCGCTGGGGCAGGTTGTTTATGTTCGGCCAACGTGGAGAGAAATTCAATCGCGTCCGGGGCGTCTCAATTTTCCCGATTATTTAAAACTGACCTTTGAGTTAGCGAAGAAGAATAATAAGCGGGTAGCTTTTCGGGTGCAGATGGATGCTCCCGATTACTTTCCCGCACCAGCGCTGCCGGACTTCGTGCTGGCGAAGGTCCCCATAGTCAAGCTGGTGGGCGAGTGGAAACAGCATCCGCACGCCAATTTTCAGCCACGGTATGACAATCCATTTTTTCAGCAGGCGTTCCGCGAGCTCGTCAGCTTGCTGGCGGCGGAATTCAATGGCACCGGTTCGATCGAGTTCATCGACACGTTCATGTATGGCTTTTGGGGCGAAGGTCACACCTGGCCGTTCATCAACAATCCTTTCCCGGATTTTGAAACGGCGGAGCGGACCTGGATGAACATGCTTCACGTGCAAATGGAAAACTTCACCAAAATTCCGTTGGCGACGAACACCCAGCCGGATTTCAGCCGCGTCGGAAATTCCGCGATCCTCGATGAGACTGTACGCAGCAACAATTGGATCCGGAGCGATACCATCTTCATCGAGAACGAACAGATTGAGGCGTTGAGCAACCGGCCGCCGTGGATTGCGGCGGTGCTCGAACAAGGGATACCGGGCAAGCCGCCCCAGTCGCTCCCTTTGCATGAGGGGATTTCCCCGGTGGACAACATCATCGCGCACGTCATCGACGTCGGCGTGAATTATTGGTCACTATGGAACTTTCACGACATCAGCGCAGAAAATCTGACAAGCTATTATCGGGCGTTTCCAGCATCGTTCGATCGAATCAACCGCCGGATTGGCTATCGCGTCCGGCCGTCATTCATCTGGAGTTATGAAGATGACAGCTATCTCGGCCTGATTATCGGATTCGCCAATGACGGCATTGCCGGCGTTCCGGGGGTGCTGCGCGTGACGGTGGAAGCTCCCGATGGAACGATGTTGCAAAGCGGCTGCTTAGACGCTGGCTATCCGATTCCGGGCAAGCTTCGCCAGGCGCAGTTTGTGTTGCCGAAAGGTACAAAGTGGCAGGGACTTCGCCTGAAAGCGGAGATCGAAGTTAAAGGAATGCGTTACCCGGTCCGATGGGCCTGCCAGCAGAAGTTGAATGAAGAGGGCATTCTGACGCTTTATCCGAATATGCGAGCGTCCTGAATGTAATCCTGTGCTCCTCAACGCAACCACAGCTAGCCTGCTACCCATGTCCCTAGGCGGACGGTCAGAACAGTTTTATTTGGCCATCCCCTCTCGAAAGTCGGTTCCATGGTTCAAAGTGGGCATACCAACTTCGCCACTCTGGCGCAGCATCGGAAGGTTTCACATGTTGAATCATCCTAAACTTTCAAACGGCTTTGATGGCGAAGTGTACCGGTGGGAAATTAAAAGCCACCTTCAATCAGGTGTCAAATAGAATGTTCAGCTTATATCGATAACAATTGTCGATATGCCAATCCGAATGGATGGGCAACAGCAGGTGGAACGGGGTTGCCGTTCCGCAAGACAGACAATATTTCAGGATTCGATGACGTTCAGGGCCAGCGAGGGTTCGTGATCTGGTAGTGAAGTTTGAATGGGCCGCAAGTTGGCAGCATAAACTCCGATGGACAAACCTCATGCCCAAGCCCTTCCCTACCGTCGGCTTGGAAAAAGTCATCGAAGGTATACATCAAAGAGCGCGATGTAGCCCTCCGAACGGCGACGCCGAAGTTGTAGTGACGTATTGACTGCAATAGGAGTCCGCCGGTCATCGCATAGATGGTCGGAAATATAAGCACCAATGCTTCCGTCACAGAATGAAAGACCATGTACAACAGCATAAAGATCACAAAGAAAACCATCGCCAGGATTGAGTTTCAGACGCTGTTTTGCCTCTAGCTAAAACTGTTACTAGCGCGACAATTGAAAAGTGTAGTTCGCGGGCGAACATATGACCTCACGATATATAAACCGGCTCAATCAACTCCAAGCTTGCCGAGCGGCAGTGGGTCAGGCTTATAAAAAAGGGCACAAGATATGCAAAAAATTATTCAAGAGATGCAAAACCCCTACTTGGTCGTTTGCGGAGACATTCTGGCCAGTTACTCAGCCACCCCGGTGTCGATCGAATGCATCTATGGGATCCAATGCGAGGGAAAATGATTCTCTCCGTGGAAGGAAAATCGAAATGAAAAAGGTGATTCTGCTCTGTTTCGTCAGTTCTTTCGCCTTTGCTCAATCCCGGGCACCGCTGGGCCAGGTGAAAGATTATGCAGCGCAGCAAAACGCCATCATCACCATTACCCGACGGAGTGGATTTGTCTGGCTTGAAATGAGCGGCTCGGAGGTGTTTGGAACGGGGAGAACTGTGGACGAGGCAGCCGGTGATTTCCTTGCGGATTTGGATCTGGTTAGCCATGAAGCTGATCCCGCAGATATTCTAAGTGGCCGAAAGGGAACACCGTTCAGATGTCGTGAGGAGTGGGCGTGCTTGTGAAAACGTGGTTACTGCTAGGTATTAATTGTTGTATTAGCTTCGCGACGTCTTCTTGATTTTTGTTTTTTGGGAGACTCTTTTCTTTCTGAGTTTCTTTCCCCGTTCTTGCCAGTAATCTCGCTGGCGATGATGAAGTGAGTATTCGGAGCTACAACATTTGTTGTCCCGCACGTTCGATGTTGAACAAGTTGCGGCACGCCGTATTCGTACAGATAGCAGAACCGCGAGGGTAGATAAATTGGCGCCTGAGAATCGAATACAGCATAGGCCTAATTCCAAATTTGATACGTCTGTGCATTCTGAGCGGATTCGGAAAAACAATCGAAGGAAACGAGTTCAATAGCTCACAAATAACGACGCGGCCAGAGAGTTCATCCGCCAACATTGGATCCCGGGGGGCTGAACTCAGAACTTCGATTCCTTGGAACGACTCGGCGCTGAGCTTCCAAGTCGGCTCTCCCCATCCGAACGAGTTTTCCCGTTCCCATTGGGGGTGCCAGTCCTATTCTCATCCGGCATTTTGAACCTCTGCATGAAAGCAACGTTCTTCAGTACGGGTAGAGGTGGTTGCGTTAGCTTATGACCTGCTGCTTTCCTTGCCCAGTATCCCGGCCCGGAGGGTTCTTGCATTAGAATCAAACATAGATCTTATGGTTCGGCCTTCACTGGTCGTCTAGCCACTGAAAAACCTCTATGTGCCTTACTGTTTACTGATTAATGGGTCGGTCCCAAGTTTTGTTTCCCCGGGTAACGGAGCCGAATACGGGTCTGTATCGGGAACCACCCGCACGGCAGTTGTAAAGTGGAATGGATAATCCTTAGGGCCTTGAAAAGTCAATTCAACAAAAAATGCCGTCCATCCCTTTTTGGGCATTATCACATGAGCTACATAGACGCCGGGTTTCGCAGGATTGAGCACGCTGCTTTTATAAAGTGGCCCGACCCACTGCACGCGAAAATCACGGTGAACCGGATTCGTGGCTTGCCAGAGGTTCACGGCAAGCGGCTTATCTTTCGTGGTTACGAGGATGTCGCCATTATGCTCAAACTTCCATCGGAATTGCGGGCGTTTCAAGTTATCAATTATTGACAGATAGAACGCAGTGACATTTTCATCAACGTCCGTACCATCCAGCGAGTGATCTGCATTCGGCATATATCGGAGATACTTTTCGCCTGGAAGCTGATTAAAGTAGAATCTCGATGAATCCGGCACAAAGAACGGATCCCCAGCTGCGTTGATGATCAGCTTCGGCATCGTATACCGCTTGCGATACGAAAATGGATCGACGATGGACATCATTTTCCGGTAACCAGGTGTGTTTAGCTGGTCCATCAATCCCAAATCCCAATAATCCTTCACTGCGGGAGACCAGAATCCGTAACATCGATAATGATGGTTAAAAGAGGGGATAACATTCAGAAGATCGATGACCATCGGAATGATCGCTACAACCCGATGATCGACAGCCGCTGTAATCCAGGTTGTCCATCCACGCTTGGAAGCGCCGGCTACAACAAACTGATTGACCGCCAGACTTCCACCTTTCGGAGTAGCCATAAAAGATGTCACCGTATCCATTGCCCGGACCGCCGCCTTAGTCATAGGCAAGCGTGCCAGCCAGGTCGCATCTCCAGTTTCGAGATATTTCTTCCACGTGTAGGCGATGATTTCATCTTCGCCTCGTGGGCCATGCGCATCGTTTGTAAAGGTAAGTGGCTGGTTTGGAACATCAAACACTTCGGACACAACGGAGTGCGATAGAGTCGCGAGCGATGCCAGCATTGGATCTACATCTGGGTCTGGGCGGTGACCATCATTGGAATATCCGGTAATGAGTAACATTCCCGTAGTGCTTGTAACTTTTGACGGTTTGTAAATAGTGACCCAGTGCTGCCATAATGTGCGATTCACGTCACTGGACTTACGCCATTTCTGCGATGTCATATGCAGGAGATACAGCGTATACCCGGTGTGGCGTGTCTCCTGAATAAGTTCATAGTGGTAGTGGTTATCCGGAGCATGTACATACGCGTCAAGAGCCGTTGATTTGACGGCTGCAGACGATGAAGAGGCGCCAAGGAAAAGTAGTACAAATGACAAAAGACAAAACGCGACCTTCCGCGGACGGGTCGAGAATGAAATGTGATTCGTAGTAGCAGCCTTGAGCGACTCTTTCTTTCCATGAGAGCCAATTGCATCTCCAGTTTTCGCGCGATCCATTCCCAGGAAAGGGTCCGATTGCAATCTATTTCTCCTTCACTCTATTTTGCGATCTGCTGGAGGATTCCAGCAGATCGCAGATCTATATGGCAGGCCTGAGGAGGACACTTTCTTAAGGGACGCGCTAGAACAAAAGTTTTAATGCAACCTGCATGATGCGAGGATCTCCCGCCGAATGTATGAATCCGAACTGGCCGGTATCATTAATGTTTCCATCCGGGTTGCCGAACTGGGTATGGTTAAAAACGTTGTAGGCCTCGGCGCGGAACTGCAGCTTCATCATCCCGTGAATTTCCGTGTCCTTCAACAAGGCCAGGTCGGTGTTGTTCGTGCCTGGACCTGTAAAGAATTCGGGCGGTACATTTCCGAATTGCCCCAGCGGCTCAAGAGTAAAGTAGTTTGGGTTGAAGTATGGATTGCCATGACGAGGATTTTTATCCACGAAGAGGTGAGAGCCATTGTTGGCAAAACTCGGCTCATCGATAATGGTCCCGTTGGCTCCGGCAAGAGAGCGGTCATCGGATTCTTTGATCTGGACCGGGGCACCACTGGCGAATGTTGTGATGCCGGAAAGCGCCCACCCAGCCGTGAAACGCCTGGCCACAGCGCCGTTGCCGAGGAAATTATTGAAGGGTAATTGGACGGTATAACTGATCGTCAAATCGTTGGGGACGTTCGCCAACGACAAACCGTAGCTCAATTTCGGATTAATGGGATTCGTGTTATCGAAGTCGTCCGAACTGTTGCCAAGGGCCTTCGCCTTTGTGTAAGAAACGAGAAAATTCGTGTATTTTTCCTGGTGTTGGAGGCTTACCTGCAAGGAGTTGTAGTTTGAGCTGGACGCGGTGATCATGTAGGTATTGCTGCCGAAATTTGTTGAACCGAACGGAGAGCGCGTTCCGTTGACGATCTGTCCACCCGCTGTGGTGAACGTAGCGTTCTCCAATCCTGGCCCGCAGGTCTGTGTGCCGGGAGCCACGTTTGCAGGGTCGCTCAACTGCAGGCAGAGGGCCTGATTCCCCGGATTCGCTTCCTCAAGAGTCATAAGGTGCCGACCGACGGTGCCCACATAGCTCACGCTCAACACAGTGCTTGTTCCTAGCTGCCGCTGCAGTGACAACTCCCATTCCTGCACATACGGCAGGACGTTCCCGGAATAGAAATAGCGATTGGAAAGCGGCTCGGCGCCGGCCCAGTTAAAGTTCGAATCCGGGTTGGATGGTGAAACATTTGATGGGGGCGGGATGAAGGGAAATTTGATTCCTTCAAAATGCCCGGTCGCGCGATCGATGTAAGGCGAATTGAGTATGTCCGGCACAGGGCTTCCAAACCCTTGTCCATACGGTGCATCCCCGGAATTGCTGAAAGTCTGGACATCTGCGAAGGACTGGTAAAAAAGGCCGTATCCGGTGCGAATACTGAATTTGCCGGGACCTCCGATGATCTTTCTTAGCCACCCGTCGGAAACATCGGGCGCATAGACCAGCCCAAATCTTGGAGCAAAGTGCAGGTACTGTATCTTCGACAAGGTACGCGGCACTCCTGGGTCGCCGGGAACGACAAGCCCTAAAGGCGCGGTGGGAAAGGCCTTGGATTGTTCCCCTGGAATGAGCGTTTCCAATCTGTTTTGGGCGTCATACCATGGCGTGTCATATTCCCAGCGCAGACCATAATTCAGAGTCAACGTAGGCAATGCGCGCCAACTGTCCTGCGCATAAACTCCAAGGTATTTCGTACGCGAGTCTAGATTGGCAGTGGTTGACTGGGCGAAGCCGCCGTTAGCGACAGCGCCCAACAGGTAATCCGCAAAATCAAGGCCGGTTTCGTTACCGTTAAAGCCAAAAAATCCATTTACGATACCGCCGCCGTGCGCAATGATCTGGTCGTAGTGGGCGTCGGCGCCAAATTGCAGGGTATGCGTTCCAACGATTTTCGTTACGTTGTCGATGATCTGAAACGTGTTGTTGAACTGGAACCCTGCGCCTGCTGTTGCGCCAAAAACGTAATTATTAAATGCGAAGAGCGGAACCCCTACCTGTGCAGGATCCAGGCTGGAGATTCCGCCCGTGTCGTTCCATGGCGTGTTGAACCCGAGAGAGGCAAGTGTGACACCCATACCGCCGACGCCGACTGCAGCTTCGTTCACGTTTCGCAGATACACCAGACGAATGTCATTGACCAAAGAGTTGCCGAAGGTCGTCGTCAAGCCGAGGTTCACCATTTGAGAACGCCCCTGAGTTGCCTGAGCAAAACCGGGAATGGTTGTTCCATACGGATTCAGAAGGTGGTAGTCGTCAATAAAGTAATAGCCAAACAGAGCGCCGTACCGGGTGTTCCAATCCACGCGGATTGCGCCTTTGTTGTCCGTTAGAGTTCCATTAAAGGCCGAAGTCGCGTAGTAAGGGACGCCGTTTGTGATGGTGTTCGCCATAGGGATGTAATGCAGCGTTTTCACTGCTACCGGGTCCCAGGCGTTCTGAGGAATCACGGCGTTGGGGAAGACGCATTTGGCGGAATCTGTGCATCCGGTTGAGTAGTAGGGCTCGCCTGGGGTTACGGTATATCCCAGTCTCTGGGAAAGCAGACTCGCCCAATACGGTCCAACCACACCCTGGCCACCATTTGCCGGATCCGAGTTAATCAATGAGGCCGCCTGATCTATCAAGTTTCCAGTGCGGTCGGCATCGGAAGGTACGGGAAAGTTTTGCGTTAAGCCTTGAATTCGCCGTGTGCCTTGGTAGTCTCCAAAAAAGAACACCTTGTCTTTCTTAATCGGTCCGCCAAACGTCCCGCCAAACTGGTTCTGCTTCAGCTGACCCCTTGTAGGCGCATAGTAATTTCTGGCATCCAGGTCCGTATTTCGCAGAAATTCGAAGGCGTCTCCGTGATATTGGTTGGCCCCGGATTTTGTGACCACGTTGATCTGGCCGCCGCTGAAGTTTCCGTACTCCGCGTTGAAGTTATTGGTGATGATGCGAAACTGCCCGATCGAGTCCAGGTTGGGGATGATTGCGGCGACGTTCTGCACGCCTTCTTCGGCATCGGCTCCGTTCACCATGTATCCATTGGACCCTGGCCGTCCGCCATTGATAGACTCCGTTCCCGGATTCAAATCGCCTGAGACTCCTGGGGACGCACTGTAGCCATTCGTGCTGGAATAACCCGTGATAGGCGAAACCCCAGGCTGAAGAGCGAGCAGCCCGAGGTACGAACGTCCATTGAGTGGCATCTCGACTATCTTGGAACCTTCAATCACCATCCCCATCTGACTGCTCTCGGTTTCCACTTGCAAGGTGTCACTATTCACTGCGATGGTATTCGTCACAGCGCCAACTTCCAGCTTGACGTCGACGCGGACGGCGGAGTTGACGTCGATCTTGATCCCGTTGTCTCGAAAATCTCGAAAACCCTGCTTACTGAAGACGACATCGTATTTCCCGACTGCGAGAGCGGGGAAACTGTAGAAGCCCTTGGCGTCAGTAACGGTCGTGCTTTGGACCCCGGTGGCCTCATTGGTGGCGACTGCGGTCACGCCCGGAACGACGGCACCGGTCGGATCGGACACAACTCCGGAGATGGTGCCCGTAATGCTCGCCCAGGCAGCCATTGTTACCAAGAGGACGGCTGCACCAATACAGAACATGAAAACTGGCCTAATAGATCGATTCATAAAGGTCGCTCCCTTATGCACTGCCCTGAATTACGCCCATCGAAAGATGTTGACGAACGTTCATGCAGACTTCCAGAATGAATTCAGTGCAAAAATTCATTGAATCGTTTATCGCAGGGTATTTACAGCTCTATCGAGAGAATTGTCAAGTATTTAGTTGATAAAAACGATTCGAAGATAGAGTGACTCCGTTCCAAAAGTCAGCGGCCCACACCATCTCAGAAAGGCAACTGCATCTTGGAAACCATTTTTTGCGCCGTGAGCCCACACTCCGGCGTGCTCCTGCAGGACCCTCCATACCCCATCCCGCCGGGCCCTGCTATTTGGCCGCCCTTCGATCCAATACAGATCGTATTACTGTTGAATCGTAAAGCTGTACGTTCCAGATCCAACTTGATAGGAAGAGCTGCCATTGTGGCTGCTTATGAAACTGGCAGCAGAGATCGCGCTTAACGGTTTACCATCCTCCAGGATGGCTGCTGCTTTTACCGGAGGGAATTGCAGCCATGCTGTGGTGTTTGGAGGGATGACGACATTCCAGGCAATCGTGTTGGCGGTATATTTCCACGCTGAGGTGATAGGGCCGTAGGAAGACTGGTAGGTCGCATCGGCATCTCCCAGGGCGGCATTAAACTGAGGGTGCAGAAGAATGTGCTGGAAGCCAGGATAGTTTGGGTCCTCATCGATACCGGCGACATATCGATAGAGCCATGCGGCGACCGCACCGTATGCGTAGTGGTTGAACGAATTCATGCCGGGATCGTCCAGCATCAGATTTCCGTTCCAACGCTCCCACATCGTTGTGGCGCCGTGCTCCACCATATATCCCCACGACGGATAGGATGTACTTGTAAGGAGCCGGTAAGCGACGTTGTTGTAACCGCTTTTACTAAGTTCAATCAGGATGTATGGAGTGCCCAGGAAGCCGGTGGTCAGATGCCACTGGTGTGCCTCGATATCAGCAACCAATTTGGCAGCAGCCTGGGGCCGCAGTTGCGGCGGCAGTAGTTGCATGTGGAGGGCGAGCACATAGCTAGTCTGGCTGCCATTGCCAACTGTACCGTCCGCTTTGACATAGGCGCGATCGAACGCATCGCGAACCTGAGTGAAGAGATGCTGGTAGTCCTCAGCGTCCTGTGTCTTGCCGAGCGCGGTAGCCATTTGGCTCATCAGGGATGCGTCGTAAGCCCAGTATGCGGTTGCGATCAGATCCTTCGGCGTTACGCTGCCGATCGCCAGCCAGTCGCCATAGTCGCCGCCTCTCGCATGGAGCCAAAGATAATCAGGGTTTGCTGCTTTCAGGTGATCCATCCACTTCTGCATGGCAGACCAGTTCTCTGCGAGGATGCTTTTATCGCCATACTGAGTGTAAGTGGTCCAGGGAATGATGATTCCGGCATCCGCCCAGCCCGCTGTACTGACTCCAGTGATGCCAACGCGAGGAGAAAAATCGGGATATTCGCCATGGTCCGATTGTGCTTCGCGAATGTCCCTCGCGAATTTGTGCGAGAAGGCGTCGAGATTCGCATTGTAGGTTGCTGTTCGCCAGAAGACCTGCGCATCCCCCATCCATCCCAGCCGTTCATCCCGCTGAGGACAATCCGTGGGCACACTCTCAAAATTGCCCCGCTGCCCCCAAAGAATGTTGCTCCACAGTTGATTGACCGTCGAATTTCCCGAGTGGAATTCGATTGATGTTGGAGCATCGGTATGGAAGACCAGGCCCTCGATGGCATTGCGCTCCGGTTTTCCGGGATACCCGGTAACTTCCACATACCGGAAGCCATGATAAGTGAAGTGCGGTTGAAAGGTCTCCGCGCCATTGCCGCTCAAAGTATAGCTGTCGGCCTCTTTCGCGGTTCGCATGTTTTCCCGGTAGAATTGCCCCTTATCATCGAGCACCTCACCGAAGCGCATTGTGACCCGAGTCCCACGTGGTCCATGTACATGGAGACGAGCCCATCCCACCATGTTCTGCCCCATGTCGAACACGTACACTCCAGGCTTTGGATTCATAACGCCGATGGGCTCCAGCGTTCTTTCAATACGAATAGGTTGGAAATTCTGCGCGGTTAGAGATGCCTGAGTGGCAGGCTCCACATTCACTGGACTCCAGTCGATGTCGGAAAACGAGGACTGGTCCCAGCCGGCCTTTTCCAGCCGGGCATCGTAGATTTCGCCATTGTAGATTTCGGACGCCATCACAGCGGACTGCGTCGTCTTCCAGGAACGATCCGTCACGATTATGTCCTGTGTCCCGTCTGTGTATGTGATTTCCAGTTGGGCCAGGAACCGAATGGGAGGAGGCCCATAGCTGAACCTTCGTTGCATGGTGAATAATCCCGTTGCATACCAGCCATCCCCAAGCAGTGCGCCGATAGTGTTGTTCCCTTGTTGGAGCTCGGAAGTTACGTCGTACGTCTGATAGACAATCTGTTTTTGATAGTCCGTCCAGCCGGGTGCCAGGATCTGGTCGCCCACACGTCGACCGTTCAGGTGCAGTTGATAACTCCCAAGAGAGGTGGCATAAAGACGTGCCGACCGCACCTGTTTGGAGATGGAAAAGGTATGTCGCAGCAAACTCGCTGGCTCAGGTGGCCAGGGAGTTCCCAATGGATCCTGTCCGATTTGGGCGGTCGCCACAGCCTGTGGCCAGGAGGCATCATTGAAGCTGGGGGAGATCCAATCGCCGGTCTCACCATATGCCGTCTTCCAGCCAGGTCCGCTGACAAAACGTTGTGTGGTGCCATCCTTCTTGCGCACTCGTAGAAGCGCCATGAAACCAGCCGAGCCGTCTGGACCGGCCTCGGCAACCGGCACCTCCGCCGCGAGAACATTTTTTCCTTTTTGCAGGAACTTCCTTACAGGAACTTCTTGAAATGTTCCCCATGGATATAGCCATGTAGGTAAGGTTTTCGCCTGAAGCACTGAGGTTCCATTGACCCAGGCGCTGACTGTATCTTTTCCGGTGATCAGCAGTGTGGCGTCTTCAGGCACTTCCGACAGATCAAAATTCAATCGGAACTGGTGTTTCCCAGCGTTGAAATGACCGAGTCGAACCTCTGCCCGCCTCCAGATCCATGCGGGCGACGCTCGGCGGTCCTCGCGATCCGATCTGGAGTCATTTGCGATCCATTTGGCATGCCAGTCCTGCGGAGAAAGCAAGCCCATTTCCCACCACGCAGGCTCGCTCACATCGGATTCGGCGCCACTTTGATTCCAAACCCGCACGCGCCAATAATATCGTTGCGCAGTGTGGAGCGTAGGGCCGTCATACATAACATTGACGGATTGATCGGAGTCGACACGGCCGCTGTCCCAAACATCCGGCCTCGTCTCCGCTGGAAAATCCGGCCTGGTCGACACGAGAATTTCATACGCGCTCTGGTGAACCCCACGCCCGGCGGCCGGCATCCACCACGATAGGCGCGGTTTGGCGATATCGATTCCCAGAGGATTCTGCAGCGACTCGCACGAGAGGTGAATCGGAGCCGAACTCGGCTTTGTCTCCGCACAGCGCGCAACAGGGCTCAGAGCCGTACACGCGAGGATTCCAATAGCGACGAAGGAGATAGTAAACAGACGTACAATCCGGAATATTTTCATGATTCGGTGTAGCAATCCTTTTGACAGAATTGAAATCGCCAACCTCGAATATGAACCTTTATTCTGAGCCTTCGGTACCCGCAGTACGTTCTTCGGATAACACTAAACCAGAGATGACCGCGAGCGGACCTGCAGCTGTTTCTCTTCTGCTTCCGCGTCCGCATGATACTAGATCAACATCGCCGGTGCCGTCGACCCCCGGAGGTGGAGTGTTGATTTCAGGACTATATGCCGGGGTTCAAGATCGACTCCCTCTTTAGAGGATTGAATGGACTGCAGCAGCAAACCTACCGCTGCTTTGCCGATTTCATATGTAGGTTGTCCGATCGTGGTAAGACTGGGATTGAAAACTTCTGCCCAATCTGCATCATCGAAACTCATCAGGCTGACCCGCTCAGGGCACGGAATTTTCAGTTCTCTTAAAGCGCGCAGAATCCCCAGCGCCATGCGATTGTTCAACGTGAAGATTGCCGTCGGCGGATCGGACGATTGAAACATCTCGAGGCCTATGCGATAACCGCTCTCGATGTGAGAATCACCCTGACGCAGGAACTGTTCCCGGATGGGAAGGTTCATTTCCTGCGCCGCCTTTCGGCATCCGTCAACACGATCGATACTGGTGGAGTGGACCATCCTTCCGCATATGACTGCAATTCTCTGATGGCCCAAACCGATCAAGTACCGGATCGCGTTGTAGCAGGCATCGAAGTTGTCCGTAACGACGCAATTCACGTCAGCTTTCATTGGGACACAGTCGATGAAAACAATGGGAGCACGATCCCGAGCTAATGTCTCGCGCGCAGCATACGAGTCGGAGGGTGCTAAAAGAACTCCATCGACACGTTTCATATGCAAAGCATTCAAATGCCGCAGTTCGAGGTCCGGTTGATCGTTGGAGTTGCAGACGAGCACTTCGTAGCCGTGCTTGATCGCTTCATCCTCGACGCCACGTAATGCGTCCACAAAAAAAGGGTTCGTAATGTCCTGAACCACCAACCCGATAACGTGGGTTCGTCCCATCCGCAGTCCCCGTGCTCCTGCATGGGGGGAGAAGTTCATGGTCGCGATTGCCTTTTGAACCACAGCGGTCAATTCAGCCCCGACGATGCCCTTGTTATTTACGACCGCCGAGACCGTGGAAATGGATACCCCGGCAAGCCTGGCCACGTCGCGCATTGTGTAGGCATTCTGTTTGGCCATGGCTATCGCGTTTCCCTGAATTTACGGGATATCGGGCGGACCATGCAGTGCGATCCAGCAAAAACCATTGCCGCCCCAGTCCCAATTAATCCGCTCATAATATCCATTTGATGCACCACTTACTGGATTTCAAAGCTCATTGTAGACCATAGCTGAATGGCAAACCCGCATGGATTCTGAAGGAGGCGGGTGTTGAGACATATTTAATATTCGATAATATCGTTTCGATAAGTATTTGACATGCGAGTTCCCGAGGTAGTAGATTCTGTCTTCGGCACCATAAAAGTCTGATTTTTTGCGCTCCTCACAGTCGAAAGGACCGGTGAGGAAATCAGCACCGCCATTGGGAAGTGATCATAACGGTTCGAGAAAAGTTTAAACTTGGTGCCGGTTGCCCGTATCGGGTCTTCGGAACTGCATTGCAACCAAGAGAAGTTTTGGCCTGATATCTATACCGGATCCCAACTTGCACGAGATTGAAAGAAAGTTGCTTCGCAGATTTGAGGTCTTCTTGAAAGCCCATTGGATATCAATAGGAATGCCGAGTTGTCGCCTGCGTCGGAGATTCTGCGGAGAACACGCCGCTCACCGCTGACTTCATCGTCGGCAAGTAGGCATGCACAGCAGCCAGGATAATCATGACAAAGGGTAAGAAAATATCGCGACGCGGACTCATTAAAGTAAGTATGGGGGCGGCGGCAACTAGCTTCATTTCTGCGAACCACTTGAGCCTGGGTGAATCAGCGACCCGCCCGGACGTGCCAACTAGGAATGCTCCCAAGGGAGATACTAGGCAGGATCTGGATAATCATTCTGTTTCGAACAAAAAGCCTGTTGATTATGTGAACGTGCTATTCGGCACGGCATCGCTGGATGACAGGGAGCTGATTGGGAACGCACCGCCTTACGGCGAGGAACTCTATACCGGCATGGTATGTCCGGGAGCAGCCCTTCCTCATGGGATCGACATCAGTCCAGTTAATAAAGACATTAGCTTAGCGTACCCTCACGGAAACCTGTACTCCTACACCTATCCACGCCGAACTATGGCTGGTTTCTCGTGCATGGTAGAAGATATGCTTTTAATGCCGCTGGTCGGCGACTGGACGACTCCGCCTGACCGTGTTCGATATGCCTCTCTATACGAGAAGGCGAGTGAAAGATCAACCCCGGGCCACTATTCGGTCTATTTGCAAGACCATAAAATACAGGTCGATCTAACAGCGACAGCACTCACGGGCCTATATCAATTCGCCTTTCCACAAACAGATCGCGCCACGATTTTGCTCGACCTAGGTCCTAATAAAGATTCGACTCTGGAAATCATAGGAGATCGAATCGTTCGAGGCCGGACACAAAATGGGAAACTTTATTTTGTTCTCCACTTTTCAAAGCCATTCAAGGCTTTTGGGACATTTCATAGAGACCCTCCAGCGCCTGGGATGGTCGGTTCTGGGTGGTTTCTTCTTGGAATGGATAAGGTAAGTCCCGATAGTCGATCTGAAACTGGAACTTACACGGGTTGCTATCTGAGTTATGAGACGGAAGAAGCGGAGAAGATTCTTATAAAAGTGGCGGCTGGCGGCAGTTTCGATCAAGCGCAGAAGACAATAGATGCCGAAAACCCAGGTTGGGAATTTCAAACGCTGAAAACAAATGCAGATGAGGCCTGGAGCAAGATACTAGCTGCTATCGAAGTAAAAGGCGGCACAGAGAAGCAACGGACTATATTTTATTCGTCCTTTTATCATGTATTTGCGAGTCCGACGATAGTCGCCACAAAAGGCGAAGAATTCATAGGTCTGGATGGACAGTCGCGAGTTGGGGACCACGATCGATACGACCTTGTGCCGTACTGGGACACAGGGAGGAATCAAGTTGTGCTACTGACTCTTCTAGAGCCTGAGTTAAAGCTAAACGTTCTCCGTTCTCAGCTAGACATGGCAAAGGAGTCAGGATGGATGGGAACTTCCTTCCATGGTGACCATGCTGTCGCTATGTACCTGGGTGATTGGCGCCGCGGACTCAGTTTTGATTATGAAAATGTATACAGGTACCTCTACAAGAATGCGACCGATCTTAAAGGCCCGAGAGACAATCTGACTGAATATCTGGAAAAGGGCTGGATCCATGATGTCGTGGTTGAGCACCCCAGTCCCCCTTACGATGGCGGTAACGCGGGGGTTTCAAAGACACTGGAATATTGCTATGACGACTATTGTCTCGCGGTTTATGCCAGGAAGTTAGGCAAAGACGATGATGCTCGGATGTTTTTAGCTCGCGCCAGCAATTACAAGAATGTCTGGGATGCTTCCACTGGTTTTATGCGGGGGCGTAAAAAGGATGGTGCATGGATCGATCCGTTCTACCCGACGGAACCCTATTACAACTTTATGTATAAGGAATCCAATTCCTGGCAGACCACATGGTTTGTGCCCCATGACGTGCAAGGATTGATCAATTTGATGGGAGGTCGCGAGGGATTCGTAAAACGTCTGGACGACTTCTTTACGCTTCCATATAAACCGAAAGGTATTGCGCGAGATGTAACAGGGATGATTGGACAATATTGCCATGGAAATGAGCCTGATCATCAGGTTCCTTATCTTTATAATTGGGCCGGAGCTCCATGGAAAACCCAGGAAGTAGTACGTAAGATCATGCGATTAATGTATGGAAGTGACAAAGCTGGCCTGGGTCTGGCTGGAATGGACGATAAGGGAGAGAATTGTTCGTGGTATGTAATGAGCGCGATGGGTTTCTATACGGTGGATCCTGCCAGGGCCGAGTACGTGATAGGAAGCCCAATCTTCGATGAAGTAAAGATCCATATGGGAAATGGAAAAGACTTCACGATCATAGCTCACGACAATTCCGAAGAAAATATGTATATCCAATCCGCCACGCTGAATGGGGAACCCCTGAATCAACCGTGGTTTTCGCATTCCGCCATAGTAAACGGCGGAAAGCTAGTATTCCACATGGGTCCGAAGCCAAACAAGGGTTGGGGTAGCGCGCCGACAGCAGCCCCGCCATCCATGTCTAGTTAACCAGTTTGTCGGGCTAGAAATAGCAATGCATGTTTTGAAGCCTCGAGATGCCGTCGATATTTAGAGGGAGTGTCAGGGTCGAGGCGACATTCTTTTTCAGTTCAAAAATTTCTCAGGAGCAAGCCCCGTGATTATCCAGTCAGCCCGCAAAATGCTTGCCCGCGCAGTAGCAATATTCTTCGTTCTTCTTCTTTGTTCAAACACGAATGCGCAACAAACACCACGCGCGGTGGCAGCCGATAACTTTGCCGGTCAGCAAACCGCAGACGCCTTAAAAGCATTATCGAGCCATTCGCAGGTGGTACTCGAGCGGCTGTCCAAGTTAAGTTCAATCCCTATCATAGATTGGAGATTTCACATAGGTGATCTGGCGCATGGGGAATCGGAGAATCTCAATGATTCATCCTGGCGACTCATTCAAGCTCCATACCAAACCACCACGACAGATACCGTCTGGCTCCGGACATGGATTGAGGTACCGAAGTCTTTGTACGGTTATGACCTGACCGGATCCCGCATATGGATCAAGTCCTGGAAAAATAGTGACGTCACCGTGTACTTCAACGGCCAACGCGTTGCTGGTGGCGAGGATCTTGAGCCAATCATTCTTTTCAATTCTGCAAAGCCCGGCGATAAGGTGCTGGTTGCAGTCAGAATTGGGAAAACCGACGAGCCCAAGTGGCTGCCGGACACAAGGCTACAGATAGATGCAGCGGCCAACCGCCCAAGTCCCGAGGACATGTATACCCAGTTTGTGTCGGCGGCGCTCTTAATTCCCGGCCTGGCGAAGGATGTGCCCGCTGAGAGGGCAGCCTTGGAGAAATCCATCGGGGATGTGGACCTGCAAGCTTTGGGCGCAAACGAACAGCAGAAGTTCGATAGCTCGCTGCGTCAATCGCAACAGGATTTAGAAACGCTCAAGCCCACCTTACAGACAGCGACATTTCACCTTACCGGAAATTCCCACATCGATGCCGCGTGGCTATGGCCCTGGACAGAAACGGTAGATGTGGTCAAACGCACCTTCGGCACCGCACTCCAACTGATGGATGAGTATCCGACCTACACATACACGCAGTCCGCCTTGCAGTATAACGAGTGGATGGCCGAAAAGTATCCTGACATGAATGCGGAAATCAAGCAACGCATCAAAGAAGGGCGCTGGGAAGTTGTCGGCGGTATGTGGGTTGAGCCAGACCTGAATATGCCTAGCGGAGAATCGCAAGTGCGGCAGTTGTTGATCGGTCAACGGACTCTGAAACAGCTATACGGCGTGACGACGCGGATTGGTTGGAATCCAGACTCGTTTGGGTATAACTGGCAACTTCCACAAATCTATAAGAAGTCCGGTATGGACTATTTTGTAACGCAAAAGCTGGCCTGGAACGAAACGAATCCACTTCCACTTAAGCTTTTCTGGTGGGAATCCCCAGATGGAAGCAAGGTGCTCACTTACTTCCCACACAGCTACGCGAACGAGGACCTGAACCCCGTACGGCTTTCGAATGATCTTGTTAAAGCGAGAACGTTGACCCCCGGGATGCTCGAGATGATGGATTTGTACGGAGTTGGCGATCACGGAGGCGGGCCGACCCGCGCGGTCCTCGACCAGGGTGTGTATTGGATGCAACCTGGCAAAGTGCTTCCTAAGATGAAGTTCGGTACCGCGCAGACCTACTTCAGCAATATCGAAACGAAGATTTCGCCGAA
This sequence comes from uncultured Acidobacteriota bacterium, assembly GCA_963744615.1. GTDB lineage: Bacteria > Acidobacteriota > Terriglobia > Terriglobales > Acidobacteriaceae > JAKAAZ01. The sequence goes on along the minus strand of CAVUUE010000001.1, from coordinate 261,684 downwards.
CTCCCCGTTATGGAACTATGCGGCCATGGCAAAAGGTGCTGGAGCGCTGCCTAAGCCGCCGCGGGGTGAAGTAACGATTCCAACATGGAAAGACGAATTGTATTTCGAGCACCATCGCGGCACATACACAACGCAGGCCAGGCACAAGCAGAATATGCGCGACAGCGAGGAGTGGATGTTGAATGCAGAAAAGTATTCCTCCCTCGCCTGGCTGGACGGCCAGCCATATCCCGTTACGGAGTTGAATGACGCATGGAAAAAGGTCCTCTTCAATGAGTTCCATGACCTTGCCGCAGGCTCGGGCATTGGCGTCATTTATAAGGATGCACAGCACGACTACGACCAGGTGCGTTGGGCGACAGATGAGGCATCTTCGAAGGCCCTCCATGCCCTTCAAACCCGCATAAACACGGGTGCGGCGGGATCTGTGCCGGTTCTGGTTTTTAATCCGCTCGGGTGGCAACGCTCCGGCTTGGTGAAAATCGAGGTGCAGATGCCGACGGCAGCAACCGATGGAGTTTCCGTGCTGGATGCAAAGGACCGCGTTTTGCCCTCAGAAATATTGTCAAGTGGTAGCCAGACGAACATCTACCATCTGTTAGTTGAGGTTGAGGATGTTCCGTCGCTCGGTTATCAAATGTTGCACGTAGTGCCCGGTACGCGAGCCTTTGCAAGCGATCTCAAGGTAGGCGGAATGACGCTTGAGAACGCAACCCTTAAGGTTGTTGTCGATGCCCACACCGGCTGCATTACCAGTCTTTATAACAAGAGAGATCACTTCGAGACACTGGCGCCGGGGGCGTGCGGAAACCAGTTGGAGGTATTCAAAGACACACCACAGGCCGATGATGCGTGGAATATTGATCCGGGAACCCTGGACCACTTTACCCCTCTTACTCAGGCAGATTCCGTAGAACTGATCGAGAAGGGACCGCTCCGTGGGGCGATTCGGGTGTCGCGGACATGGCATAACTCGAAGTTTGTGCAGGACATTGAGCTTTACGCCGGCTCCGATCAGGTCAATGTAGTGAACGATATTGATTGGCATGAAACACACGTATTACTCAAGGTGGCCTTCCCGTTGGCGGCGTCGAGCAACATGGCGACCTACGAGATTCCTTATGGAACTATCGAGCGGCCTACCACGCGAAATAACAGCTGGGAACAAGCGAAGTTTGAAGTTTCTGCATTGCGCTGGGCTGACCTTAGCGATGGGAACCATGGTTTCTCACTAATTAACGAATCGAAGTATGGATACGACTGCAAGGACAATTTGCTGCGGCTTACCCTTTTGCGATCACCGGTGGAACCCGACCCGAACGCCGATCGCGGACACCACCATTTTAGCTATGCCCTCTATCCACATGGCGGCGATTGGGAGACAGCTCTTACGGTTCGGCATGGCTATAACTATAACTACAAGCTCAAAGCGATGCAGGTGGAGCCGCACATAGGAACATTGCCGTTGGAGCATTCCTTTATTGAGCTAAAAGACAATAACGTAGTCCTTACCGCGGTTAAGAAAGCGGAAGATGCAAACGGGATCATCCTGCGCTTCTATGAATGGGCAGGAAAGGACAGTAATGTGGAGATTCATGTTCCTCCAGGAGCGAGATCCGCAACCGTGACCAATTTAATGGAAAAGCCAGAAGGAGCTCCGTTGCATTTCGCGGGCCCGGACGAAATCACTGTGCCAGTTCATCCCTATTCGATTATGACGGTCCGGATCGATTATCCGCACGATGAGAAGTAGTGGCGATCGCGATGAGGAGTAGCCCGATGAAACTGACTTCGATCGGAAGATCTGCCGCGCTGGAGACAGAACCCATCCATTGGAAGGGGCGCGATGCCACGCGACTGACAAACGGGCTTGTGGAATTGATTGCCTTGACGGATGGCGGCCATCTGGCCGAGTTCCGGTTTTTAGAACAAAGTGGATTTCCATCTGAGAACGTGCTTTGGGAGGCGCCATGGATAACTGCGGGTTCGAATCGTCTAGAGGAGCTATCGCAGACGGCGGGTTTCACTGGACATGCTCTATGCCTGGATTATTTTGGCGCTCCCTCGCCGGAGGACGCCGAAGCCGGGCTACCAATCCATGGCGAGGCAGGCGCAAAGCGTTGGAACGTGCACGGAGCTTTTGATAGAGACAGTGCGGCGTGCCAATGGAACGTGAAGTTGCCTGTTGCGCAACTTGAGTTTGAACGGAAAATACATCTATCGAGCCAGGAAAGTGTCCTGTACGTGGAAGAAACCGTCAAGAATGAAGGTGACACGTATCATCCCTGTCAGTGGGTGCAGCATGCGACGTTCGCTCCACCTTTCTTGAATCCAGCGGAGAGTTCTTTGGTAGCTTCGGCCACACGCGGGTTAACGTCGCCGCTGGAATATGAAGGCGGTTCGTTGCTGGCGGTCGATCAGGAATTTTCATGGCCGCATGCTCCCCGTGAATGCGCCGCTGGGGTCACTGTGGATCTGAGGCGTCCCTTCTCTGCGAAAGGCCTTGGTTTTAGTGCCGCAGTGCAATTGGATACAAGGCGCAAAACAGAATTTGTATTGGCAATGAACTGGAAATTGCGCCTGGGTGTAGGGTATTGTTTCCGCCAGGATGACTTTCCATGGATGTCAATCTGGGAGGAGAACTGTACGCGGCTGGACAAGCCGTGGAATGGCAATACGCAAGCTCGCGGTATGGAATTTGGCACAACACCTTTCCCAGTAGGAAGCGCCGAAACGATTCGCAGAGGAAACATATTCGATACGCCTACGTGGTGTGTCGTTCCTGCGCACGGAAAAAGAACGGCACGGTACTTGATGTTCCTTTTTGTAATTCCTGCTGGAATGGAATCCATCCAAAACGCCGAAGTGGAAGGCGACGCTATCATCCTCTACGATGAGCCAGCGAACTCTTCCCTTTCAATTTCTGCGTGCGGATGCGAGGACTTTCTTGGGCTTGACAACAAGCAAGCCCAGGCAGGTAGCAGCGGTTCATAGCGGGCAGTGATGGACTGAGTGCAACCTATCTCGACTGAATGGGACGATATGTTATCTGCTTCGATGAAATCATCCTGGCTCGAACTTGCTCTTGCTCCACTGTCCAAACTTCGGGTGGCAGTATTGGGAGACTTTTGTCTGGATGGGTATTGGTTGCTGGAAACGGACAGGACGGAGTTCTCAGTAGAGACCGGATTGCCGGTCCAACAAGTCCGCAGCCAGCGATACAGTCTGGGCGGCGCCGGCAACGTGGTAGCCAACCTGATTGACCTGGGTGTTGAGCGGGTACAAGCCATTGGCGTAGTGGGCACAGATTGTTTTGGCAGAGAACTATTGCGTCTACTGCATGAGCGCGGCGCAGATATTCGGGATGGGATGGTAGTGGATGAGCAATGGCAGACGATGGTCTATGCCAAGCCCTGCTCTAGAGATAAGGAGGAAAGCCGAATTGATTTCGGTGCGTTCAATGTGCTGACGCAGGCAACCATTGATGCATTGATCGTAGCCCTGGAGAAAGCCGCATCGGAAAACGACGTCGTAGTTCTGAATCAACAGATACCACGCGGTGTCAGTAGTCTGGCGGTCATTGAGCGAATCAATGACGCAATAGCCAGACACCAGAACACGCACTTTGTTGTGGATGCACGGCATCGGCCTGATCTGTACCGCGGCGCTGTACTGAAGTTGAATGTGCAGGAAGCGGCACGGTTCCTGGGCGATCCTATGGAGGATACTTTTTCGGCAGAGAGGGCTAAAGATTGTGTTCGTCGTATTTCGCAGAAGACGGGAAAAGCGGCATTCTTAACGCGAGGTGAGAAGGGCATCATTGTCGCGGACGCGGAAGTGGTCCATGAAGTCCCGGGAATCGAGATTGTGGAGAATACGGACCCGGTCGGCGCGGGCGATACGGTGGTGTCCATAATTGCGGCTGTGCTTGGCAGTGGGCAGGATCCGCTGATTGCCGCCAAGCTGGCAAACATAGCGGCGATGATCACAGTACGAAAGCTCCAGACAACAGGCACGGCCACCCCAGCGGAGATTTTTGCCGTGGGCTGTGAACCGGATTATATTTTCGAGCCGGAGCTGGCAGACATGCCCCATCTAGCCCGATACCTGGAGGGGACGGAGATCGAACAGATCGGCGAATTACCCAGCGACCTCCAGATACAGCATTGCATCTTTGACCATGATGGCACGCTCTCCACGCTCCGGGAGGGATGGGAAAAAATCATGGAGCCGATGATGGTGCATGCGGTACTGGGTCCTCGATACAAGACCGCCGATGCCACGCTATTCGCGAAGGTGACGAATGAAGTCCGCAGATTTATCGACCGCACGACTGGAGTCCAGACATTGGTCCAGATGAAGGGTTTGGTGGATTTGGTGCGGCAGGCGGGTTTCTCCCGTGAGGACCAGATATTGGATGAGCATGGTTATAAGCAGGTGTTTAACCGTGAACTTCTAAAGATGGTCGCTCTGCGTTTGGAAAAACTGGAGTCCGGCGAACTCGACCCGATGGATTTCCAGATTAAGAATGCAGCGCTGCTGTTGCGGGAACTGCACCGGCGTGGCGTGAAGCTATATTTGGCAAGCGGTACGGATGAAGAGGATGTAATCGCAGAGGCAAAAGCGATGGGATACGCGGACCTATTTGAAGGCAGAATATTTGGCGCCGTTGGAGATATTAAAGTGGAGGCAAAAAAGATGGTTTTGGACCGGATAATCCGTGACTACAATCTTGCCGGTCACCAGTTTGCGACGTTTGGCGACGGGCCAGTGGAAATTCGGGAGACGAGGAAACGCGGAGGCTTCTGTGTCGGTGTGGCGAGTGACGAGGTCCGCAGGTTTGGATGGAACCAGGCGAAACGCTCTCGTCTGGTTCGAGCCGGAGCAAACTTGGTTATCTCTGATTTCAGTCAGCTTCCAGCATTATTGAAGGCAATGCGGCTTGGATAGCTGTCTACAAGAAAACTGACCGAAAGGAGCATGATGGAAATCGGCAATCCAAAGATTCTAAATGTTGAAGAAATGCGTGCCGAGCGCGACAAACTGGTTGCATGCGGCAAACGGCTCGTCTTTACAAATGGGTGCTTTGACATCCTGCACCGCGGCCATGTTAGCTATCTCACATTTGCTCGCAATCAAGGAGACGCGCTGGTGGTTGGCTTGAATACGGATGCTTCCGTAAGAGCGAATAAAGGCAATGACCGGCCTATCAACTCCGAGGAGGACCGCGCATTTGTACTTGGGTCGCTGCGGGCCGTGGATTTCGTAGTCATTTTTAACGATAAGGAACCGAAAGACATCATCGCCAAAATATTGCCGCAGGTTCTGGTGAAGGGCCGCGATTGGGCGCATTACGTTAGCGGTCGCGAAATCGTGGAAGCAAATGGCGGCAAAGTGGTGCTTGCCGATATGGTTGAGGGCCGCTCGACGACCAATACCATTGAGCGGATATTAAGAAGTTATGGCAGCGAAGAGAGAGCCCGTGACTAAACGGATTGTAGTAACGGGGGCGGGCGGATTTATCGGACGCAATGTGGTTGCGGAATTAAACGCGCGTGGCTGTGACGATTTGATCCTGGTCGACAGCATGGGCCACGATGACAAGTGGCGTAACTTGCTTGGCTTGCGGTATGAGGACATCCTGGAGCCTAAGTACTTTCTGGCGAGTATGGAGGCTGGAAAAATCGTTGACCTGGACGCTATCATCCATCTGGGAGCCAGCAGCGCAACTACAGAGCGGGATGCAGATTTTCTTCTGCGGAATAACTACCACTACACCCGGACAGTATGTGAGTGGAGCCTGAAGCACAACACGCGATTTATCTACGCATCGAGTGCTGCCACCTACGGGGATGGAAGCGATGGCTATAGCGACGAGCAGACAGCCCTGGCGGCTTTAAGGCCTCTGAATATGTATGGATATTCGAAGCACATCTTCGATACGTGGGCACAGAAACACAACCTATTTGACCGTATTGCCGGCTTGAAATACTTCAACGTCTATGGCCCGCATGAAGACCATAAGGGCGACATGCGTTCGATGGTCAGCAAATCCTATGAACAGATTAAAAGAGACGGGAAAGTGCAGTTATTTAAATCCTACCGCCCCGACTACGCGGATGGTGAACAGATGCGCGACTTCATCTATGTGAAAGACGCCGTCGCGGTCACATTGTATTTCCTGGAACATCGCGATATTGGTGGCCTATTTAATTGTGGAACCGGGCATGCGCGTACATGGAAAGACCTGGTGAGCGCAGTCTTCCGTGCGTTGGACGTTCCTTCGCAGATCGAATTGATTGAAATGCCCGAGATGCTTCGAGGCAAGTATCAATACTTTACCCAAGCGTCCATGGCGAAGTTGCGCCGGGCTGGGTATACAACCCCATTCACTCCACTCGAAGATGGAGTGCGCGATTATGTGGCCGCATATTTGACAACACGAGAAGTCGTGGGGACCGGGACGCAGATGCATGGGGAAATATGAGGGGTCATTTTGAACCAGCGCATTAGCCGGAACATAAGCGATCCGACGGGCAATGGTGAACAATGCGACTCCGCGTGGTTTGATATCCTACATCCGCCTGATAATAACGTTACGAATTATTTTCTCCCTTATGCCATGAACGCAGAATTTGCTTGTAGCTTATGGCAGGTTCCGGTCATCGCGTTGCTTCAGTGGTAAAAAGACACGCGAGGTGTACTTCTGTGAAGGCTGATCGGGAGGGAATCGCAGTAGCGGGCGGTGTCAGCGGAAGACCGAGCCGGCTGCTATGGATATTCTTTGCGGCCTATTTTACGTTTGGGATCGTCCTGAATGTAGTGGGAGTGGTTATCCCGGTCCTGATCAAGCAGTACCATCTGAGCCTGTTCGCCGGCGGGCTACTGGCATTTGCATTCTACATATCTTTCGGGGTGTGCTCGATCCCGGCTGGACTAGCGGCGGATCGAATCGGTTCGAAACCGGTTGTACTTTGCGGTGTATTTCTTATGGGCGTCGGTTGTGGGGCCATTCCCTGGGCGAACGGCTATGAGGCGATAACTCTTCTGGCATTTGTTATCGGGGCTGGAATTGCCCTGCTGCAGACGGCAGGCAATCCTCTCATCGCGCTGCTGGACCGGCGTGAGAATTATCATCGAAATCTAACACTGACGATTGGCTTTTGCGGAATTGGAGCGTTTTCCGGACCTTTCTGTCTCTCAGCTCTACAGGCACATGGTCAGCCTTGGCAGCGCCTCTATGCTGGCTACGCCGTGCTGTGCGCCGTCTTAATGATTTTGCTGGCAGTCGCCAGTTTCCCGGAGCAATTGAAGACAGCGAAGGAAAAACTCCGGCTGCGAGAGATCGTCAAACTGCTTGGCCATCCCATCGCGATCACCTATTTCCTAGCAGTTTTCTTTTACGTCGGGGCGGAAGTCGGGACTGCATCCTGGATTGTAAAGTTTTTCCAGCAGGTCCACGGTTTAGGAGTGGAACAGGCTACTGCGACCAGCCAGAATTTCTTCCTGCGCCACCTGCCCGCCCTTCCTGTTCTTACTGTGTCGTTATTTTGGGGGGCACAGGCGCTTGGCCGTCTCACGAGTGGTCCCGGTATTAAAAAGATGGGAGCGCGTTCCATGCTTCGGGTCTATGCGATCGGCGCACTTACCTTTTTGGTCCTTGCCATCTTCGCCCCCCTGAAATTGGCAGCCATCGGATTTGTGGTCTGCGGCTTTTTTACGTCGGTGTTGATCACACTCCTGTTCAGTGGCGCCATCCACACCTTCAACCAATCGCAAGGCGCCATTTCTGGATTGTTGATTACAGCATCGATTGGGGGCGCGATTATTCCTCCGCTGATGGGCTTGACCGCAGACCACCTTGGCCTGCAAATCGCAATGGCTATTCCCGCGTTTTGTTTTCTGTATGTCTTGATCGTTTCGATGGTAGGGAGAGCAGCATATGAATGATAAAGAGACTCCCCGGCATGCGGGGAACAAAACCTGGATTGGTGTGGACATCGGCGGCACAAAAACAGCCATTGTCCTTTGCTCGCAACCACCCGTGGTTCTTGCGCGAGTCGCATTTCCTACGTTGCCCGAGCAGGGTCCCGATCGAGCCATCGATTTGATGCTGAAAACTATTCACCAGATCATCCGCGAACACAGTATTCGCCCGGGAGAACTGCAAGCCATTGGCGTCAGTTGCGGAGGTCCGTTGGACCGCATCACCGGGGTGATTCAAACGCCCCCGAATTTACCGACATGGGTGGATGTGCCCATACTCTCCATCCTGCAGCGGGAATTCGATATTCCTTGCAGGCTGGAAAACGACGCTAACGCGGGCGCCGTCGCCGAGCATCGGTTTGGAGCTGGGCAGGGCACGCAGCACATGATATTCCTGACAATGGGAACGGGGTTGGGTGGGGGTATCATCGTGGACGGTCGCTTGTATCACGGAGCGTCCGACATGGCGGGCGAAATCGGGCATGTCCGTCTGACTAGTTCGGGACCGATCGGGTACAACAAAGCAGGTTCCGTAGAAGGCTGGGCGAGCGGAGGTGGGATGGCCCAGGCCGCATGTCAAGAAGTTGCCGCTGCAATCGAGAACGGCGAAGCTACTGCGCTAGCTGCACATTTCCAAACGAACGGAACCCTTACCGCGAAGGACGTTGCAAACGCTGCGCGGCAAGGGGACGGGGTAGCGAAGCGGATTGTCGATGGCACGGGGACCCGTTTGGGCGAGGTGCTTGCGATTCTTGTGGATCTGCTGAATCCAGAAGTGATCGTCATCGGAGGACTTGCCATGCGCTTCGGGGAAAGCCTTTTGGCGCCCGCGCGGATTGCTATGGAGAGAGAAGCGCTGGGACCTGCAGCCAGGGCTTGCAGGATTGTGCCAGCTGCATTGGGAGAAGAAATCGGAGATATCGCGGCAATCTGTGTGGCGATGGGTTTTTAGAGCGATTTCGGCTTTGTCGCAGTGCCTGTTTCTGAAGCCGGAATACCGCGCAAAAGCAAAAGTCTGTAGCCGAACACCAAAAAGCAGGTTCCACTCCAATCTCAACACCGTTATGGCTCGTCTGCATAAAGCCATGTCTCAAAAGCAAGGCACGGGGCGCCATGTTTCGCTGAGAATGACAAACTGTTCCTGGCAGACGACGTCAATAAAGCCAGAAATGCTCTGGCCGGATATACCGTTGAATGGGAGTTTTGAATGTCCGCACAGCACGGAAAAACACAATTAAGTTGGGCCGTTTCCGTAGCAGTATTTGCTTTGGGGGTTATGGTCAACGCGCAGGTGGCGAAGCATGTGGATCCCTTCCTGGGAATTGATGGCGGCGGCAATACCATTCCTGGCCCTTCGCTGCCATTCGCCATGGTCAAGCCCGGTCCGGATGTGGGAGCAAACCAGGCCAATTCTGGCTGGGAGCCAACGGGGAAAATCAACGGATTCAGCCAGACGCATGTGAGTGGGACGGGCGGCGGCCCGAAGTACGGCAACATTTTAGTGCAGCCAACGATTGGAGCGCCGAGGGCGCGTGGGTACGGTTCCGATCGGAAAGAGGAGCGAGGAGCGATTGGGTATTACCGCGTGCGGCTGCAACGCTATCGGATCGACGCGGAGATTACCGCGGCGCGGCGCGCGGCGCTTTATCGGTTCACGTATCCAGCGGCGCGACAAGCCAACATCCTGATCGATGCCGGGCACTGCCTCAGCTGGATCAGTAAAGCCGGAGAAGGCCAGTTCATTACGGCTTCGCAGATAACGGTGGTTTCGCCGACCGAAGTGAGCGGATCGAGCAGTGTGACCGGCGGCTGGAACAAGCAGACCAACTCCTACACGGTGTATTTTTATGCAGTCAGTGACAGGCCTGCAGAGAAATGGGGAACGTGGCGGGATGATCACCTGTATCCCGGCACGAAAATACAGCAGCCGGAAGTCGGCAGCAAGACGGGCGCATGGCTATCCTTCTCCACCCGGCAAGGGCAGCAAGTGCAGTTGAAGGTGGGTATCTCCTTTGTAAGTGTGAACCAGGCAAAGCGCAACGTGACCAGCGAAATTCCGGATTTTGATTTCGACCGCGTGCGTGCTGCCGCAGTTTCGGCATGGAACCAGGCGCTGGGTGCTGTCGAACTGAAAGGGGCGATGGCCGAACAGGAGCAAATGTTCTACACCGCGGTTTATCACGCCATGCTGATGCCAGTGGATCGCACCGGGGAGAATCCATTATGGCAATCGAAAGGATCAAATCAGGAACCGTACTATGACGATTTCTATGCCATTTGGGACACGTTTCGAACCTCTGCTCCATTGTTTACTCTGATTGCGCCGCAACGGCAGACCGAAATTGTACGAGCACTGGTGGATATTTATCGTCACGAGGGATGGCTCCCGGATGCAAGGAGCGGAAATTTCACCGGCCGCACGCAGGGTGGAAGTGATGCCGATATGCTGATTGGCGACGCTTATGTGAAGCATCTAGCGGGTATTGACTGGAACGAGGCGTACCAGGGCCTGCTGAAAGACGCTGAGATCTCTCCGGCCAATCCGCTGAAGGAAGGGCGCAGTGGATTGGATGACTGGAAAAAATTGGGATATGTCTCCATCGAAGGTACGGACCGGCCGGGTTCCAAGCAGATGGAGTATGCCGCGGACGATTTTGAGATCGCGCTGGTGGCGCAGGGTTTGGGGCATGAAGCAGAATACCGAAAATACCTGAAAAGATCGGGCAATTGGAAGAACCTGTGGGATGCGGATTTTGAGGCGGGCGGAGTCAAGGGCTTTATCCGGCCTCGGCATAGAGATGGCAGTTGGAAAAAAGATTTTACCGCTATGCAGAGTTGCACCTGGGGCGGCGATACATTCTACGAAGGAAATTCCTGGACCTATTCACTATTTGTCCCGCAGGATGTAGCAGGTCTGATCCAGGAGTCCGGCGGAAGGCAGCGCTTTGTCAGTCGTCTGGATGCATTTTTCGATGTGCCCGGACGGTACGATGTCGGCAATGAGCCGGGCTTCCTAAGTCCTTATCTTTATATTTGGGCGGGAAGGCAGGATAAGACAGCGGAACGCGTCCGGCAGATCGTTGCAAAGAACTTTCATACTGGCCGTAAAGGTCTGCCGGGGAATGACGATTCTGGAGCTATGTCGTCGTGGTACGCCTTTGGCGTGATGGGGATCTATCCAAATGCGGGCCAGGACGTGTATCTGATCGGGAGCCCGGCGATTCCGGAAGTGACGCTGCATCTGGCCAACGGTAAGACGTTCGTGATCGAGGCGAGGAATGTGTCTGCTGCAAATCAATATGTGGTGGCGGCCACTTTGAACGGTAAGCGGTTTGACAGAGCATGGCTCCGACATGAGGACATTCTGCGGGGTGGCCGCCTGGTATTGAGCATGGCGGCGAAGCCCGGCGTATGGCCGACTGGAGAAACGCCGCCATCCAGTTCGGACAGACAACGCAGTAATTAGAGAATCGATAATTTTGAGTTGCTCTAGCGTGCGAAGTCGATCTCGACCGGTAAAGGATGAGCGGAGTTTGGAAAGCGCATCCGCAGTGTGTCTCGATCCATTTCGTAACCCTCGCGGCTGAGCGGTTTGCCTCCGACAAGCACACGTCTCGGTTTGCGCTCTGTGCGTACACGGATGACTGCATTTGTCTCCGCAATGCCATCGGCAAGAAAGTTGAACTTATCCGCGCTTGTGTGTTCGTCGCGGATTCTACAAGCAGCTGCAACCACAGTCGGTGAGATGCTGGCAGGCGTGGCGTCTAGATCGAGCAACAGAATATGTCTCCCAGGAGTCAGACTTATAGTGTCAAGAATCGGAAGATCGGAATTGAAGAGGTCGATAAAATGTCCATGCAAAACATAGGGTTTGGCGTTAGGGACAGACTCACCGAGACCGGCCGCTACAATGTAGGGGCCGCGTCGTAATACCAAGGCATTGGTTTCTTTCCATTGCATATTGATCGCGGATGTTGCCTGGCGCACGAGCTTCCGAATGGTCGCCCCGCCACTTTTTTTATAGGTTAAAGCAGCCGGCGATAGCCGCGCGGACGCCACTATCCCATTCCCAACCCTATAAATTCCACTTGCATCTTTAGGAATACCCAGCTTATCGAAAAGATGCTGGCGCGGAGTTCTATAGGAATAGGGTGCCGTGTTCCACCATTCGCGAACGGCATTGTAAGGATCGCGATCGTTGTCCACGACGATGAGCGCACCCCCGGCACGCACCCATCTTGCCAGGGCATCATGAAACGCCGGCGTGGGTGGCTTCTGACCCTCATAGGTCAGTAGCAGCAGCTTATATCGGCCCAGGAAACCTGGTGCCGTAGCGCTCTCGATCTGCACCGGTTCGACCGGTATACCGCGTTTGAGCAGAGGGAGCGCCAATCCATAGAACGATCCAAGATTCAAGTCGGAAGGGGTAGGGTCGGCGCGCTCGAACATCATCGTATCGGAGATAAGCACTCCAACATCTTGCGTTCCGGAATATTCCCAGCGGACATCCGATTGCTTCATGTCGCCTAGCGCGCTGATCACAGTTTGTAATTCGGTTGCATATGCCTGGGGAATTCCGACTTTCTCCACACTCTTCGGCGTCGCGTGCCCAACGCGGTCAGAGTTCGTCGGATACTTGTCATGGAAGACGCGATTCGGCCACGGCATGATCTCAAAGCGCCACACCTCTGAGTTCAGCAGTGAGGCCGTCAGTGTGCTTTCCCAGTTTGTCCGGTAGTCTTGCCAGGTGTGTTTCGGGTTGTCTTCCACAGGATCGTTCAAATACCATACGCGACGTCCTGAAGCGCGCACCAGATTTTGCATGGCTCCGTATTCGAGGAATGCCGTCGTGAACGTGCGTTCCTTGCGGCGTCCTTCATAAACATTCGGCGTCCTTGCTGTACCGGTCCATACCTGTGCTATATAACCGTCCGCTCCTACATTGATCAAAGAAGATTCCGGGCTCACGATTGTCCAATGGGCATAGTTGATGACAGAATGTGTAGCAACATACGAGGGAATTATAGTTTTATGCTCTTGGCCGTATAGTTTGACGGAGTCGAATACCTGGCCCAGCGTTCTTCGATAAAGGTAGTACTTCAGCTTCGAGGCACGGTATTGTGCGTCGGGCGATGAGTCTGGCGCGCGCCAGGGTTCCCCGTAAAATGCCTTCCACTCACGCCGGAAATTCTCCGACCATCCGGTATCCGCGTAGTATTCCGGTTCTTCTAGATAGATAGCCTCGGCGCCCGCATCCAGTGCTTGCTTGACGCGCGCCGAAAGAAAGCGCCCGTAAGCCTCATTCGGCGACATATAGGGGGTGATGCGGGCCATGTCGCCATGGAGAGACAAGCGTCCATTCTTATACTGTTGCGCCTCGTCCCAGTGGTAATGTCCATCGAATTTGCCATCCAGATAATCCTGATATGCGCCCCACGCTACGCCTGTCATAACTTGGACTTTGTAGCCGTGCTGACGCCATGACTCCAGATTGGGAACAAGCGAAGGACCGATGCCATAAACCATGGCGACGTCCGCGTTTAAATTGATGCGCGGCGACCACGGCGCGTTGGATTGAAAGCTTAAGCGCTCCTCGTTCCGCCGTCCATTGCCATCCTTGTCGGCTGCAACATCCTGGGCCGCCAGCGAACTGACTGTTACTAGGATAAGCATTGCCAAGGCAAGCGCCAGCCTGGTTTTGTTCATGCGGAACTCCTCCACATACATTGGTCGACTCTGTGCTGAATCAAAGCGAAGGACCTCTCGGCTGGTTGAAGCCGAGAGGTCCTTCGCTCCACTACCGGGATCAAGAGATCCATCAAGAATGGGTTCTTAGAACAACAACTTCATAGCGACCTGCATAACGCGACCTGGTCCCGCGGAATTGACGTATCCGAAGTTACCCGGGCCCGAATTGAAGTTTCCGTTCGGGTTGCCAAAGTTTGCATGGTTGAAGACGTTGTATGCTTCAGCCCGGATTTGCAGGCTTGTTGTTGTATGAAGTTCTGTGTCCTTCACTAACGCCATGTCCCAGTTCTGCGACCCAGGACCCACAAAGAATTCCGGCGGGGAGTTTCCAAACTGGCCCAGAGGCTCGGCGGTAAAGAAATTCGGGTTAAAGTACGGTTGACAACTCGTAGGGTTCATTCGGCAGTGGCGAGGATTTTTGTCCAGAAACAGTGGGCTGCCGTTGTTGGCAAAGTTCGGCTCATCGATGATGGTGCCATTGGCGCCGGCAAGCGATCGGTCATCGGTTTCTTTAATCTGAACCGGTGAGCCGGTTTGGAACGTCGAAATTCCGTTCAGCGCCCATCCAGCCGTGAACCGCCTCGCCACCGCCCCCTTGCCGGCGACCATGTAGAAGGGCAGCTGGACTGTATAACTTACCGCCAGATAATCTGGAACGTTGGCTAGATTCAAACCGCGGCTCAATTCTGGATTGATTGGATTGGTGTTGTCAAAGTCGTCCGAACTGTTGCCAATTGCCTTTGCCTTGGTGTAGGAAATCAGAAAATCCGCGTACCTTTCCTGGTGCTGGAGACTGACTTGCAGGGAGTTGTAGCTGTTGCTGGCTGCACTAATCTCGTAGGTATTGCTGCTGAAATTCGTGGACCCGAACGGTTGACGCGTGCCATTGATCGTCTGACCGCTGGACGTGATATATGTGCCATTCTCTCCTCCTGGCCCGCAAGGGGATTGGCCGGGAGCCAGGTTGGCAGGATCATGCAAATGGAGGCAGAGAGCCTGGTTCCCTGGATTCGCTTCTTCCAGAGTCATCAAATGCCGGCCAACCGTACCCACGTAAGCGACGCTTAACACTGTCTGGGTGCCCAATTGCCGTTGCAGTCCTAACTCCCATTCCTGCACGTAGGGTAAGACGTTGCCCGGATAAAAATATTTTGAGGATAGCGGCTCAGCCTGGGCCCAGTTATAGGTTGTGTCCGGATTGGATGGGGACACGTTGGGCGGAGGAAACGTGAAGGGAAATTTAATGCCTTCAAAATGCCCCGTGGCGCGATCTATATAAGGAGAATTGAACAATGGTGGAACGGGGCTGCCCCAGAATTCTCCATACGGCGCGCCGCCGGCATTGCCGAATTCTTCGACATCGGCGAAAGACTGGTAAAAGAGGCCATATCCAGTACGAATGCTGAATTTGCCGGGACCACCAAGCACCTTTCCCAGCAACCCATCGGTAACGTCCGGCGCGTACACCAGTCCTACCCGCGGAGCAAAGTGGAGATACTGCACTTTCGACAGAGTCTTTGGCACTCCCGGGTCACCGGGAACAACCAGTCCGAGGGGCGCGCCGGGAAATGATAGCGACTGCTCCCCTGGAATGAGTGTTGTGAGTTTGTTTTGCGTGTCATACCACGGCGTGTCGTATTCCCAGCGCAGGCCATAATTCAAGGTCAGCGTGGGCAATGCGCGCCAACTGTCCTGCGCATAGACCCCGATATATTTACTGCGGGAATCCAGACGAGTGGGTCCTCCTTGGTAAAAAGCAGTGACGGCGCCCAGCAGGTAATCCGCGAAATCGAGGCCGGTCTCTTGACCGTTAAAGTCGAAGAAGCCGTTATTAATTCCGGCCGCATAGAGTTCATTGATCTGGTCATAGTGTAGGTCCGCACCGAACTGCATACTGTGCGTCCCAACAATCTTGGTGACATTGTCGATGATCTGAAACGTGTTGTTCGCCTGATACTGCGCACCCGCACTCGCGCCGAACGCCCAGTTGTTTGCAACGATCAACGGCACGCCTTCCTGCTTAGGATCAACCGCCGCCAGTCCGCCTGTGTTGTTCCACGGCGTGTTGAAACCCAAAGAAGAAAGTTTCGTGCCTTCACCTTGTATTCCAACTCCTCCAGCGATCGAGTCCCGCAGATAAACCAGACGAATATCGTTGACCATGGAATTGCCGAAAGTCGTCGTCAGGCCCACATTCGCCATCTCCGTAATGCCGGGAAAGCCTTGCGCCCAGCCAGGGATATTCACGCTGTTATACGGATTTACATAATTGTATTTATCGCGGAAGTAGTATCCAAACAATGCGCCGTACCGAGTATTCATATCCACCCGCAGGCCGCCTTTGTCATCCGTTACGGTGGACGGGAAGGCCGAAGTCTCGTAGAGCGGCGTTCCGTTCAAAACCGTATTAGGCACAGGGATGTACTTCAGCGTATTCAGGGCAACCGGGTCCCAGGCGCTTTGAGGAATTACGGCGTTGGGGAAGACGCATACGGTTGTGGTGGCGCATCCCGGTGTGTAATACGGCTCACCCTGCGTCACGGCGTATCCCAGCCTTTGGGAAAGTAGTCCGGCCCAATAAGTTCCGACTACGCCCGCGCCAGGACTGCCTGGGTTGTTCGGATCGGATGCCGCGAAAGCCGACGCTTGATCTATCAGGTTTCCCGTGCGGTCCGCCAGGGAAGGTACTGAAACGGTTTGACTCTGTCCGATTTGTTGTCTTGTTCCCTGGTAATCGACAAAAAAGAAGGTCTTGTCTCTTTTCAGTGGTCCGCCAAAGGTGCCGCCGAATATGTTCTGCTTATACGGTCCGCGTGTCGAATTGTAATAACTTTTCGCATCCAGGTCCGTGTTGCGTAGAAACTCGAAAGCATCTCCGTGAAACTGGTTAGTCCCGGATTTTGTGACTACATTGACCTGGCCACCGCTGTAGTTTCCATATTCTGCGTTGAAGTTATTCGTGATGATGCGAAACTGCGCGATCGAATCCAGGTTGGGGACCAGCGCGGCAACGCTCTGCGCGCCTTCCTGCGCATCTGCGCCATTCACCATATATCCGTTCGACCCGGGCCGCCCGCCATTGATAGTCCATGTTCCCGCGTTTAAATTGCCAGAGACTCCAGGGGACGCAGTATAACCGTTCGTACTGGAATAGGGGACGGGAGAAACGCCAGGCTGGAGAGGTATCAGACTGAGGTACGAGCGCCCATTGAGCGGCAAGGCAACCATCTTGGAGCCTTGAATCACCATGCCCATCTGGCTGCTCTCTGTTTCTACGTGCAGCGTGTCGCTCTTCACTGTGATGGTATTGGTCACCGCACCAACTTCCAGCTTCACGTCGACACGAACGGCGGAGTTGACGTCGATGGTAACTGCCGTTTCTCGAAAATCCCGGAATCCCTGGTGCGTAAAGGTGACGTCGTACTTGCCGATCGCAAGAGTAGGGAAACTGTAGAACCCTTTGGCGTCGGTAATCGTCGTGCTTTGCACGCCGGTCGCTTCATTCACCGCGACAGCAGTCACACCCGCAACCACGGCGCCGGTGGGATCGGAGGCAACTCCGGAAATGCTTCCAGTGATACTCGCCCAGGCTGCCATCGTGGTCAAAAGGACGGCTGCACAAATACTCAACGTCAAAACTGGCCTGATAAATCGGTTCATAAAGGTCACTCCCTAAAAATTGCGCTCACCGAAAGCTCCAAGCAAACTCTCTACAAACATCCAAGCCTTGATTATTGAAGACCATGTGTCATTGAATCGTTTGTTGTAAGCTGTTTACAGCTTATTTACGGAGATTGTCAAGAGTTTTCTTCTATAATAACGATTCGATCCAAGCCCAGCTCGAGTTCATTTGGGCAAGGGTAACCTCCACGAGGGTCAGTCCACTGATTCAGGGCTCGACCAGACATCGGGCCGGAGCCGGTTCACACCTCGAATTCAGGTTGTAAATAGAAGCAGCGTTCAAAAATGAGAAACAAGATCTTTCGATCCAAGTGGTTCCTGCTGCCAGCTGCGCTTTTACTCGCGGTGACAGAAATTCTGGCACAACGGCACATTGGACACGGTCCTCAGCCGATTACGCCAGCAATGGAACAGAAGATCGATGCCAAGGTCAGGAAACTGACCCTGGCGGAGAAGATAGCGTTGCTCGGCGGCGCTCCCGGAATGTCGATTCGCAGCGAGCCATATATCGGCCTGCCATCGCTCAGGATGTCGGACGGGCCCATGGGCGTGCGTACATGGGGGCCCTCGACGGCTTACGCGGCCGGCATAGGCTTGGCGGCCAGCTGGGACACAGATCTGGCGCAGCGGGTTGGGATCATGCTCGGCGAAGATGCCCGCGCGCGTGGCGTGAGTTTTCTCCTTGGACCGGGCGTGAATATCTATCGCGCTCCGATGAATGGCCGCAACTTTGAGTATTTCGGGGAAGACCCTTATCTGGCCGGGCAAATCGCGGTTGACTACATCGAAGGCGTGCAGAGTCAGGGAGTGATTGCTACCGTAAAGCACTACGCTGCGAATAACTCCGAGTATGACCGGCACCGCGAGAACTCGATCGTCGACGAGCGCACGCTGAGGGAAATCTATCTGCCCGCGTTTGAAGCTGCCGTCAAACAGGGCCATGTTGGCGCGGTCATGGATTCTTACAATCTGATCAACGGCGAACACGCCTCACAGAACGGCTTCCTCAATAACCAGGTGCTCAGAAAAGAATGGGGATTTCGCGGAATCGTGATGTCGGACTGGGGTGGCACCTACGACGGTGTGGCGGCTGCCAATGGTGGACTTGATCTTGAAATGGGCAATGCGGAATTCATGACGGCTAAAACACTGATACCGGCTATCCAGAATGGCAAGGTGTCCGAGGCCCAAATCGACGAGAAGGTCCGTCGGATTCTGCGGACAGCGATGCAATTCGGATTTTTCGTCGACGATTCAACGGATTTAAGTATCCCGCTGTTTAATCAGCGGAGCAACGCTGTCGCGCTCCAGTCTGCCGAAGAGGGTGCCGTCCTGCTGAAAAATGGAGGGAATCTGCTGCCGTTGAATTCGAACAATATCCATTCGATGGCTGTTCTCGGGCCGGATGCGTATCCGGCTGTTCCTGGCGGTGGAGGCAGTTCTCAAGTGACGGCGTTTGCACCCGTAAGCTTTATGACCGGTCTGAGCAACGCGCTACATCCGAGAAATATTGAGGTGTATTGGAATTCGGGAATCAAAACTCCCGAAAGCATTTTTTCGGAAACTAACTGGTGCGCCGATCCGGACTGCAAAGCTGCGGGCCTGGCGCGAACCGAATACATCGACGCCACCAACGGGCAGACCTCTTCCGGAGAGGACGACCAATTGGATAGCTGGAAGAATTCGGGGGGTGAAGACTGGAACCCGGGATACCGGCGCGTCGAGTGGAATGGCTACTACTTGCCCAAAATGTCCGGAGTTTACCGCGTAGTCGCGGCGACAGTTGGAGAAGACAGCTACAGGCTGCTGTTCAACGGCAAGCAAATACTCGAAGTTCCCAAACATCAAAACGGACAGGCGCCGAAGTCTACCGTGGTGACGCTGGAGGCTGGCAAGCCGGCAAAAATACAATTCATGTATTGGCCGATGACGGAGCAGAAGACAGCCGGGCTGGGGATAATCGAGGAAGACCAGCTCCTCGATCCCGAGGCGATTCGGCTAGCAAAGATGGCGGATGTTGCAGTTGTCTCGGTTGGCTTCGGTCCGGACACAGAAGGCGAAGGCCTCGACCGGACATATAAACTGCCATTCGGGCAAGAGGAGTTGATCGACGCAGTGGCCGCCGTCAATCCGTATACGGTTGTCATCCTCACTGCTGGCGGCAGCGTTGCTACGCGGGATTGGATCGATAAAGTACCGGTTCTGTTGCACACCTGGTATGCGGGCCAGCAGGCAGGCAATGCGTTGGCCGGGATTCTCTTCGGGGACGTTGTTCCGTCCGGTAAGCTGCCGATGAGTTGGGAGCGAAAATTGGAAGACAACCCAACCTATAAAAATTATCATGAGGCGCCCGGTACCAGAAATGTGAAATATGCCGAAGGCATTTTTCTTGGCTACCGATATTACGACAAGAGCCAAGTGAAACCGCTATTTCCATTCGGCTTTGGGCTCTCCTATACCAGCTTCTCTTTCAGCGACCTGACCGTCACACTGGAGGAGCGTCCTCAGAATGGTCCCGTCACCGTTGGCTTCGACGTGAAGAATATCCTTCCTCCCTGACCAGGACACGCTCGCGGGCCTTTTCACTGAGTTCGGGAAGCCTGGCGACGGTTTCCTCTATGGGAAAGCCCCAACCGATGGCTGTCCTCCAGTTGCTCTTTTGTCATAAGGCGGCCCGGTTCAGTTCGGAATTCCAAAGCGCTTGCGTGTCGTGCTCGCCAAATCGAACCGCTGGGGACGCATTCGGCGCGAGGTCGCCTAATGCAATGAGTAGCAAATATGCGATTGCGCTTTATGAACTGGTGTGCCTTCGCGCAAACCGGGAGCACTGCGTGGAGACCATGTCCTACGACCAATTCCGGGATTTGCTTGGAGTTCCGCCCGGCACGTATGATCGGGGCTCGATTTCAGAAGGAAGGTGGTGGACTCTGCCCTTCTCGATGTGAATGGCCTGTCGGATATAGGCGTCGATATAGAATTGCGGCGGCGTCATGCCCGTGCGCCGATTTATGAAGTGGCTATTTCCTGCTTTCCGACGGCTGGCTGATCATTGATGGCGGCGGCAATCGCTCAGCATTCGATTTGGCAATTGCTGATGAGGTGGACCTCTGCAATCTCCATTCCGCCCATCTCATGAAGAGGCTTCCCTGATTTTCTTTCTTCGCGGAAAGGGACTACTCGAATTGCTGCCAGAGATTTCGGGTCGAAAAAGCGCGGAGATCCCAAATCGCAGGCGTCTCTAGTCCCTTTCGAACCTAGAGAATCGCGAATAGTGCCCGGAAACTGATGGTTTTGCGGCATCTTCTATTTATCACTTAGATATAAGTGACTAGATGGCGGAGGGAGAGGGATTCGAACCCCCGTTACCCTTGCGGGTAAAGCGGTTTTCAAGACCGCCTGTTTCAACCACTCACACATCCCTCCGGATGCAACAGCTCCTGACCAGTGTACGATGACCTGTGTTTCTTCCGCTCCCGCGATCCCCGACGGACATCTTCCGATCGAGTGCTGGGCGGCAGGGAATCGAGTTGGAGTGTTGTGGCCGATTTAAAACAGTTGAGCAGAAGGGGTGGCTGGGAACGCCCGATGTTCCAAGACTTTGCCTTTATGCGCGACAGCTTCTCAGCGATCACCTGATCCTGGAAGATCAGTTTGTAGGAAATACTCGGGCATCCAGAGTACGGCGGCGGTCGGTGTGTCTTGTGGGAAAGCTCCTACCCAGCGTTAATGAAAGTCATGCGACCTCAGTTTCAGTGCCTTGTCAGAGAGCTCAGCCATGTGAATTGCCTTTATATGAATCACACCATCCTGGTTTTGCAGCCGTCCTTCTGCCCAAATGAATTTGCTGCGCGTGACGAGCAAGCGATCTCGCTCATAAAGATCAGGTGTAACAATAACGTTCGCGATGCCGGTCTCGTCTTCGACTGAAAGAAAAATAAATCCTTTTGCAGTTCCAGGACGTTGCCGTGCGATGATGCAGCCTGCCATGCGAACCCATTCTCCGTCTTTGCGGGTCTGCAAATCAGCCGCTGAGAGCACCCCTTGCAATTGCAATTCCCTTCGACGATAGTGCATCGGGTGTTTACCCACAGTGAGGCCGGTCCCGGCATAATCCGCAACGAGTCGCTCATCTGTATTCATCTGCTGAAGAGGCCGCATTTCGAGGTTCTGCAAACACTCACGATTTTGCCGGAGAAGTGGCCCCTCCAGTTTGCTAGCCCTTTCAACCTGCCAGAGTGCATCCCGGCGATGGGCAATCCCATTCAGATGGTTCAAAGCGCCGATTTGTGCTAACAATATAAGCTCTCTTTTATTAAGTGCTGAAACTCGTTGAGCCAGATCTTCTGCTGAGCAGAAAGGGCCATTTTGAGTGCGTGATTCGACGATTGCCTGGGCAGATTGACTCCGCAGACCACGGGCATAGTTCAGACCCAGGCGTACAGAAAGTGTCTTGTCTTTTTCCTGCTCAATGGTGCAGGTCCAATCTGATGTATGTATATCGATAGGCTTGATTCGCAGTCCATGCCGTTGCGCATCTTTAACCAACACTGCTGGCATGTAAAATCCCATCGGCTGATTGTTCAAGATTGCACAGGTGAAAGCGCCAAGATATTTCACCTTGAAATAGGCAGAAGCATACGCGAGAAGAGCAAAGCTTGCAGCATGAGATTCTGGAAATCCATACAAGGCAAACGAACTGATGTTCTCAACAATATTGTCTTGAACTGGAATATCAATTCCATTCGCTGTCATACCCTTTCGAAGTTTTACTTCCAGAGTCTTCATCCGTTCCCAGGAGCGCCGCATACCCACCGCACGGCGCAGTTCCTCCGCCTCTGCGCCAGAAAAATTTGCAACGGCCATTGCCATGCGTAGCAATTGTTCTTGAAAAAGAGGAACACCCAGCGTCCGCTTAAGAACTGGCTCTAAAGAGGGATGTGGATAGGTGACCTTTTCCTTATTTTGTCGCCTCCGCATATAAGGGTTCATCATGTTGCCTACAATCGGACCAGGCCGGATTATAGCTACCTGCACTATCAGGTCATAGAACTCTTTTGGATTATTTCTAGGCAACGAGGCCATCTGCGCTCGGCTTTCGATTTGAAACATGCCGACGGTGTCAGCGCGTCGAAGAACTCTGTAAACTTCGGGGTCATCTTCAGGCAACTGAGCAAGATCCACCGTTTCGCCGTAATGTTTTGAAATCAGCTCCTGGCAATCCTGCAGTACTGCCATCATGCCAAGACCGAGTAAATCCACTTTAATAATGCCAAGATCAGCGCAATCTTCTTTATCCCACTGAACCACGGTTCTACCCGGCATGGAGGCGCGCTCCAGGGGAACAATACAATTCAACTTCCCTTTGCATATGACCATTCCACCTGAATGTTGACCAAGGTGACGGGGAATATCCTGGATTCGCGTACAAAGTTCGATGTATTTAGCAATGCGTGGATGGTGAATATCGAAACCGGCATGATGGAAGGAATGTGCCATCGTCTCGTTCTTATTTCGCCATTCCCATTGACCAACCAGGCCGGATAGTCGTCCCAGCGACTCCTCATCAAAACCTAGAGCCTTGCCGACCTCACGAGCCGCTGACTTACCGCGGTAGGTAATGACATTTGCCGTCATGGCTGCACCTAGCTCTCCATAACGACGATAGACATATTGAATGGCCTGCTCCCGTTTATCATCCGATGGCAAATCAAGATCAATATCCGGCCACTCTCCTCGGTTCTCGCTCAGAAATCGTTCAAACAGAAGATCCATGCCGACGGGATCAATGGCAGTAATCTCAAGGGCATAACACACAGCGGAGTTAGCTGCACTGCCCCGGCCCTGAATCATAATGTCATTGATTTTGCAGAAGCGAACTATATCCCAGACGATTAAGAAATAGCCTGCAAAGCCAAGCGTCTCAATCAGAGCCAGTTCATGTTCGGTTTGCCTTTTAGCCCTCTCTAACAAACCTTTGTTCTTCTTCGGACCGTAACGTTTGATGACTCCTTCGGCTACTCTCTTTTTAAGAAAAGTGGCCATCGTCTCATCATCGGGAACGGGATAATGTGGAAACTCATAACCAAGGTCATTAAGCTTAAATTGGAGACGCGAAGACAGCTCTACTGTATTTTCAACGGACGCTGGTATGTCTCGAAATAGAGCTGCCATTTCCTTCGCTGAACGCAAATGTCGCTGGCTATTCATAGCAAGCAGCCGCCCAGCATGATCCAGGTCCATGTGATGGCGAATCGCTGTGAAAATGTCGACAATTTCTCGATCATACGCAGAGGAATAACGGACGCCATTTGTAGCCAAGACAGGAAGTTTCAAGGATTGTGCAATTCGAAATGCAGTCTGATTGCGCCATTCTTCTTCGCGTTCGTTATGCCGTTGTAATTCGACATAAACATTTTTGCGCCCGAAAATATGGATTAGCTGTTCCACTGTTTCCCGGCCTGCTTCCTCTCCGCCATGCACCAAAGCCGCAGCCAGTGGCCCTTCGTCCCCTCCTGTTAGGCAGATTATGCCCGATGCATACTGCCGGAGATCATCTGTGGTGGCAGCACCCTCTCCTTTCGTCTTCTCTCGCATTTTGAACTGTGTCAAGAGCTGGCATAGGTTCTGATATCCTTCACGCGATTCGCAAAGTAAAGGCAGACGGGCTGGTTCGGTAATGTGTTGATGCAGAAGCCATGCAGGAGGGGTAAGACGTGGAATGAAACTTGATACCGAGATCTCGGCGCCAATATGAGCGCGAATATCATTTCGCTTTGCGCTGGTATGAAACCGTGCCGCTCCATAAACACCATTGCGATCGAGCAGAGCCATAGCGGGCATTTCTAGCTCCACGGCTCGCTCAATGAGATTTTCCGGCTGGGAAGCGCCCTCAAGAAAGCTGAATGCACTTGCGGCATGAAGTTCAACAAAGCGCTCAGTCATAGAGTGCCACTATATGCCAGGAGTTTTGTATCAGGTCCCGGACCAGGCAGCAGCACAGCTGTATTCCGTCATCGGATAGTACAACCACATCCCACTGCTCATGTTGCCAAAGTGTCGGATTCCACCAGTCCCCACTAGCTTTCCACGGCCCATAGGCGCATTCGACTCTATATAGCTTTTCTTTAAAGAAGAACGAAACAGGCTTCTGGTCGGATAGCGTGATTGATACAATAGTTACTGCTGGACGAAGCCGACGCATTGCAACGATAGACCGGCTGGATGCTACAGGTGTAGCTGTCCCGGATGGAATGATAAAAGGCTCCACATGAAAGCTGTCTGGATGATGAGTATCCTTGAGCACGGCCTGTCCAACATTATCTTTTCCAACAATGGCACGGATCCGCGCAAGTGTTACATCCAGCCGCTTTGGCTCTGGAAATTGTGGAGAGAACAGTCCAAGCTGCACTTTGCTGGTGCTGCCCGGCTCTGCACTAAGGGTAAGTGAAAGTATAAGTGTCAGGGGCGGATGCGTTTCTAAGTCCAGGTGAAGCAGCTTTATCCATAACTGGCGATTATTAGTTGGGAGTGCCGATCTTACTGTGCGAGTATGTGCAGTCTTATTGTCCAGAAAACACGTAATCGTGACAGCCGCGAGCGCCACCATGCGACCGTTAGCACGCGCAACAAGCTGATCTAGCATCACGCCAATAACGAAGAGTAATGAATCAAGCAGCTCCACTGGTGTATCTAGTTCCATACTCTCTTCAAGCTTGAGTTTGGGTTCGACAGGAACCATCAGGTGAGGCAGCTTGCCGCAAGCCAGCTGGCGTAGACGTTTGCCTTCTTGCCCCATGCGCGCAATCAGTTCCATCTCAGGAAGTGCTGCCAGCGTGCCAAGTGTGCGAATCCCCCAACTTGAAAAAGTATCCGCATATTCAGCCGGGAGATCACAAACTGTAAGGGGCAATGAAGCTAGCGCTTGGCTCTCCTCACCAGAGGCAACTACTACTACATTTTGTGCTGACATCCCACGCGCCATACAAATTGCGGCATGGAAGTTGAAGCTTACGGCTGCGGATGCTGAAACACCCAGAGATTTTGCGCGGTGTAATAAGGTCTGTGCCAGCATCAATGGCGGACCAAACAGCTTTTCAGTTCCTTCAATATCGATCACGCACAGAAAATCTTTGTCGGTACTGCGGTCTTCTACCCGCGGCGAAAACATACCCGCGCATTGAAGCAACGCTGCCTTCGCCCCGGATTCTTCTGCCCGCGAACGGGACAACAGCATAACGGAAGAAAAAGTATCTACTTCTACCCGCGTCATACCCGAACTTACTCCGAGATTTCGAGATTCTGAATTTAGCGAACATACCTGCTGTACAGGTGGCTTGCCTTCCATAACGGCGAATGGCTTATTACGTAACTCAGGGCGTAAACGCAATAGTGCTTGCGCAGGAAATTCTTTTGCATAGAGACATACATACAATTCTGTTTGAGTATTCATCGGCAACCTGCCCATGAGGTTCGAGGATGCCAGTTTGCTGTTTTGCTTCTTTGCGGTGGCTTTCTAAGCGGAATAACGTTCGTGACAGCCTGAGAAAATCGCCGCCGATAAACTACAAAATCATATTCCATACCGGAAAATACTTTATCTTCCCTTTGGAATTGGCTTCGTGACTGCGAACGGAGAACAAGCTCCGCGCTACTTTTTGAGCAAGCGTGCTGAGTCAGCAATAGAAGGCTGGCTTGCGATCGTTCTGCTGCTGCCCGATACCGAAACCATGTCGCCAATGGCACACGCGATGCATATTCCGGGGAGATACTCCCCATGTCTAGAACAATCGCGCTGAATCCGCCGGTTTGCAGGAGCAGGTCAGTCACGCGAAGTGCTTGCCCAATCCTGGCCCATGGCTTATGTGCTATTGTTGAAAAATTTTGCTTTGGTTGTTTGAATAAAGTATTAGGTTCACAAGGTTCTTTCTCAGATCTGGTTTTGCGTTGGTGTTCTGCACATAGCGGATCCATTCTCTGCGGTTTTAAAAAATCACCTACAGCATGCGAGAGCCCTTTCGCCTCACTACGCGGATGAGATCCGAAACCACCGCCATGCAAACCTTTCTTGACTAATGGTGGAACGAAACAGATTTCAGGAAGAGTAAAACTGCTTTGGATAGATCCCTCTTCATCCTTTACAGATAGAGCTCCGCATCGCGCCCAAAGGAGCCACGGTAGACAAACACCGATTGCCGATGCAGATTCAGGATGAAAATCATCCATGACATCGACCCAGGCGCATACCTTTGTGGCTTGCGTCATGCGGGCGATATACGAAAGAGCGAAGGATGTACGACCCGAGCACTCAGGGCCTACAACTTCTGTGATGGCCCCTAGCGGTAGGCCACCTCCTAGCAGCTCATCTATATTCTGAATGCCTGTGGCGGCGACAGAACGAATGACAGGGGATGCAGGCGTTAAAGCTGAA
Organism: uncultured Acidobacteriota bacterium; assembly: GCA_963744615.1. Classification (GTDB taxonomy): domain Bacteria; phylum Acidobacteriota; class Terriglobia; order Terriglobales; family Acidobacteriaceae; genus JAKAAZ01. The sequence goes on along the minus strand of CAVUUE010000001.1, from coordinate 234,842 downwards.
GGAATGCGGTTGGCAAGAGCATTTTCTATCTGAAATCGGAGTGCAGATGCATTCGACATAGGCGAATCTCTTCGCCTTATGTTCGCCCTACGTAAAGTGGTGTGTCAAGCCATTAAACTGCACTATATTAAATGCAAATCATTCCTTCTCAATAAGATAAAGGTAGGAACATGGAAAAATATTTATCCTTCGAGCTTCGCCGGATATCCCAATGTCGCCTACAAAGGTAAAAGTTGACTCGCCTTTTTACCATCTTGTATTGGCAAATGAAGGGGGCGGCACGATTCTCGTTTGACCAGTTCCGTCGGAATGGTTTCGCGCTGTTGGCTAAGGCTGGGGTTCGCAATTCGATTCAGTACCAGCTCCACCATCTTTTTCCCCAAATGCTCCGGGAATTCTCGCGTTGTAGTCAGCCCTGGGTAGAGCAGCTCCCCGACCGTATCGTCGCAACCCGCAACACTGATGTCCACCGGAACGCGTAAGCCTGTGTAGAGCAATCCTTTGTAAACGCCGTGGGCCGTTTGATCGTTTCCAGCCAGAATTGCTGTGACGGGTTCCCCACGTGCAAGAAGAGATTTGGTGCCGATATATCCGCTTTCAGTCTCATCTTCAGAATCGATGCTGCTGTGGCGCGGAGTCAAGTTCGCGCCCTCCATAGCCTGGCGGTAACCCTCATAGCATCTGGCAAACCATGGTAAACGAATGTTGCCTACAAACCAGATAGCCCGATGACCGAGGCCGATGAGATATTTGGTCATATCGCGGCCGCCCTGAATATCATCGGAGAACACGGCATCGCCCTTGAAATCATGGGCCTCACCTACAATATTATTCCCAAGAACAACATAAGCAATTCCTCTATTGTTCAACAGTTCCAATAAATTCGAGGAGTTCTTTCCGGCCACAATAATTGCCCGCACCAGATCATGGCGTTGGACGACTTTAGGTAACTGGAGTTCTTTCCAATTCGCGGTCGGCGAATAACTAAAGGACAAAAAAATCATGTCCCATCCATGCGCGGCACAACATGCCTCTGCACCCAGCAATATCCGCGAATGGAATGCATGCAGCATTGCGCGGTTACTCAGGAGAAAGGCCAGCGCTTTCGTTTTATTGCGCTGAGAAAGGTCGACGCCTAGACCTTCCGCTGCATCTAACACAGTTTTTTGAATGGCGGGGTCGACACGATTGTTTCCATTCAGAACCCGGGAGACTGTAGCTATACTGACCTGCGCTGCAGATGCGATCTCTCTAAGTCCTACCTTGATTTCTCCAGGACTATTTTTTTTCATAAGTGCTCAGAACCGATAAGCATATTTTAAATTTAGCATCATTTCCCGAGAACCACCGCAAACGGGTAAACGGTGCAAGAGCTTCGTATAGCGCGCAATTTCATTTAGACTTGCTCCTCGCGATAACGGCGACCCAAAGGTCGCCGTTATCGCACAAACAGAGGGGCAATCGGCTCTGCTGTTTATTGCACCTCTATGCCGCTGATTTTCCCTTGATCGGCCGAGCCATTTGTAAGCGCGATGACGATCTGGCCGCTGGAGTTGGCTGTGGCCGCGAAAGTTTCTACGATTGCTTTGTTGGCTGCACCGGCAGTAGCAATGATGTCGAAATTCGACAGCACGGCAGTTCCGTTGATGCTTACGTTAAAGATGCGTTGCCCTGCCTGCGTCCAATAGATCTCTGCGAAATGCAGACGCACGATGTAATTCTTGCCAGAAGTGAGCCCAGGGATGGTGTAGGTAGCGACGCCGTACCGTTCGGTTTGATACACCGCAACGGGAGCTGGGTTTGCAACTGCTGACGTATCGATGGTGTTGGCGTAGGTAGCCGCCCCACCTCCGCTGGCATCCTCATCGGCGGCAAAGCTGCCTGAGGCTGACCCTCCAGAATTGATGGCGACAACATCTCCGGCCGAGCTACCGCAGCTTGGTACGCAGTCGGCCTGGAAGGAGCCTAGGCCGTAGCCGCTCGGCCCTCTCTGATCGATCATGATCCCGGGGTTCCCGGTTGTAATCGACGAATCAACGACAGAAGCGGAGCCGCCGGTGGTGACGTCTTTGCAAGTGATGGTTGTTCCGACGGCGCTGATCTGAACTGTGTCTCCGCTTGTGGCGACCGGGCAGGTTTGCCAGTGGATGATAACCGTGCCTGGAACGCCGTTCACCACCGTAGCCCCTTGCTTCATGGACCAGACTTGGCCGTTCTGCGGGAAGTAGCAGTAGCCGTCGCCGTTTGTATCCGTGCGGACGCATGGACCCGTGTTGTTGTTGCCGGTGGGTGAATTTGCAAGGTATGTGGTCTGTGAAAGCTGATCGTTGGTGAATGTGGCGCCAGTGTATGTTGCCAATCCGACAGTCCCCGTAGTGGACGGGACTGCTTGACCGCCGCTTTGGACCAGCGTTCCGTTAAAGTCTGATGTTTCTGTTGTATTGGTCCAGCTCGTGGACAGAGCGCCGGATCCGCTGAAGGCATCTGTCAGGGGATAGTTGACAGTCTGAGGTGGAATGGTGGCGGTGATGCTGACGTTGTCGAATGTGCTGGTATTAAGTTGGCTGTTATCGTGCGCAGTAACGGCCAGGCCGACGAGCGCGTTGGTTCCGATCGTTGCAGTTACGCTGCCGAGCGATGTCCATGTGGTGCCATCTGGGGAAATCGACCCGGTGAAGGTTGAGCCCGAGCGTACCAGGCGCACCCAGTAAGGAGCAACTTGGCCCCCGCCGCCTGCGGGATAGGCCGCCTCGGCTCCTGTGGACGCACGGTACTGCAGGCCATCGCCCTCGCCTGGCGTGACATATACGTAGACATACGCTGAATCGGCAGCCGCAGTATCGCGAATCATGACGCCTGATTTGGCCCATCCATTGGTGTTCTGTTGCGAAACTACACGAGCTGTGATGGTCACATCGCCGTTAGGCGCTGTTTCGGCATAGTTGAACTGGTCGCTGGTTCCCCAGATGTCCGCGCCGCCACCCTTCACAGTGTAGGTGGAACCGCTGTAATTGCCGCTACCGGCAATCGCGGGCGAGCCGATGTCGGAATCCGACCATCCGCTGGGCAGACTGTTGACTGTGATGGTGTAAGCGGCGGAGCCGACGGGGCTGGTGGTATAGCCGGAGGCGGTAGCGATGGCTTCGACGGTCTCGGTGGTCGAAACGCTGATCGGAGCGGAGTAGACAGTGGACGACGTAGTCGGCGTTGTGCCGTTGGTGGTGTAGTAGATCGTCGCCCCGGAAGTGGAGTCGCTGATGGTCACCGTTTGTGTCGAGGTATAGGTTCCCGCTGCCGGGCTGAAGGTGGGCGTGGCCGCAGGGGTGGAGGTATAGGTGAACGATTCCGCGTTGCTGGTGCCATTCGATGTGGTCACGGTGACGTTCACCGTGCCGCTGCCGGAAGGAGCTGTTGCCGTCACGGTGGTCGAAGTGCTGGAGCTGGGCGTCACCGGCGTCGCGCCGAACGTCATCGTGGTCGCGCCGCTCAGGTTGGTTCCGGTCACCGTCACCGAGGTGCCGTTCCCGCCGCTCGGCGGGTTGATCGAGGTCAGCTGCGGGTTGGTTCCACCCACGCCTGTTCCGGTCAACGCGATCCCTTGATGCGCACCGCTTACGTTCAGGTTGTTATCGGTGAGTGTGGCGCTCTCGTTCAGCACCCCGCCCGTTGTCGGATGGAAGGCATATGACAGGCTGCAGGTGGTGCTGACCGCCAGGCTTTGTCCGCTGGTCGGTGTCAGCGCGCAGGTGCCGCCGGATTGCAACGGGAAGTCCGTCGTCGCACTCAGGCTGGAGAGAGTCAGCGACTGGTTGCCGATGTTGGCCAGCTTGATCGACTGCGGTACGCTGGTCGATCCCACGTTGGTGAAGGGGAAGCTCAACGGCTGTCCGGCCGCGCTCACCTTCTCCACCATGTTGTCGCCGCCGCCGATATTCTGGCCGTCGGCGATGTAGATGTTGCCTGCCCCATCCACTTCCACGCCTTCGATCAGGCCGAGCTGCGCGCTCGTCGAGGATTCAGAAGTTGCGGTCGGAACGGTGCCGCCGCTGCCGGCGACCACCACAAGCTGTCCGGCCAGGTTCACCTGGTCGACTACCTGGTTGGAGTAGTCGGCGATGTAAAGATCGCCGGCTCCATCGACCGCCAGGCCTGCTGGATTGCTGATGGCCACGCTGAGCGCCGTCTGCGGAGTCGTGCTCGGCGGATTGCCGCCGCCGCCCGCCACCGAAACGATCTGGCCCGAAGAGTTCACCCTCTCGATCACGCCGATGTTCTGGTCGGAGATAAAGAAGTTGCCCGATGCATCCATGACCATGCCCGTCGGTCCATTCAGCTGTGCGCTGGTGGCCGGCTGCGGTGTGGTGCTGACCGGTGTGCTGCCGCCGCCGGCGAAGATCGCCAGCTGCCCGGCCGGGGTCACCTTCTCTACCAGGTTGTGGTAGAAGTCAGCGATGTAGAGGTTCCCGGCTGTATCCGTCGCCAGGCTGTTGACCGCATCCAGAGCAACACTGGTAGCCGCCTGCGGTGTCGTGCTGGGAGCCGCCGCGCCGCCCCCGGCCATCACGAAGATCTGCCCGGTTGCTGCCGAGACTTCCTCCACCTCATTCGGGTAACTGCCGTCGTTCGTGTTCACATCGATGATGTAGACGTTCCCCGCCCCATCGACCGCGATCCCCTGCGGGCAGGTGTTCGAGCCGAGCGCCGGTTCCGGAGTCGTGCTGGGAGTGACCGCGCCGCTTGAGAAGTTATAGTTTCCGGCGATGGCCACGATCTGGTTGGTTGCCGCCGTCACCTTGTACGCCATGCAGTTGATGTCGTCGGCGATATACAGATTCCCCGCGCCATCCATGGCCGTTGCCGAGCCGTTGTTCGAGACGCTGAGTGCCGCCGTGGTCACCGATTGCGGAGTGGCCGTGACCCCGGAAACACCGCCTCCGATGGCCATCGCCAACGCTCCCGGCATTACTTCCACCTGCGGTCCCTGACCGATGCCGGCCAGTCCCGCGGTTCCAACCACCGTCCCCGCATTATTGATATCCAGGGCGCCCATGCGAACCCCAGGGTATTGCGGGTGGAAGGTGATCGGCACCGTGCAGACCGTGTTGGCCGCATTGACAGTGCCGCCGATGCTGCAGCCGCTCACCGTCCCCACCGTAAATTCCTGGACGCCGTTCTGCGCCTTGGGTACCGTGATGCTGCTGATCGCCGTCGCCGACTGCAAGGTCACCGACACATTCTGCGAGGAAGAAGCCGACCCCACGTTCGTCGTCGGCAGAGTTGCAAACGTCCCGTTCGCCACCGCCGAGCTATAGGAGAACTGATCGGCTCTCGCAGGCGAACTGCTGTAAGGCGACGTCGTCACCGTGACGTCCACCGTGCCGCCGCCCGCCGGCGAAGTCGCCGTGATCTGCGTCGAGGAGTTCACTGTGTAGCTGGCCGGGTTGCCGCCGAACTTCACCGCCGTTGCTCCCGTGAAGTCGGTTCCGGTAATGATGACCTGCGTCCCGCCCGCGGGTGGACCCGTATGCACGCTGAGAGCCGTCACCGTTACCGGCGACGTATAGGTAAACTGGTCCCCGCCGTTGATGGTGCTGGTCCCATTCGTCGTCGATACCGTCACATCCACCACGCCGCCGCTGTTTGAAGAACCTGCCGGCGAAGTCACCGTCGCGCTGCTCGAAGAGTTCACCGTCACACCGGTGGCCGCATTGCTGCCGAAATCCACCGTCATGCCGGTGACGAAGCCGGAGCCGCCCAGGGTCACCGAAGTTCCCCCCGCGATCGGCCCGCTGTTCGGGCTCACGCTCGTGACCGCCGGTGGCGCCTCATACGTATAAAGATTGGCGCTGCCGGTCGCACTCGTGCCCTGCGATGTCGTCACCGTCACGTAGACCTGATTCGATCCCGATGGCGCCGTCGCCGTAATGCTGCTTGCCGAGTTGACGACAACGTTGGTCGCCGCCTTGGTGCCGAACAGCACTGTCGCACCCGCGGCAAAATACGTTCCTGTAATGTTGACCGAATTTCCCCCCACCGCCACACCCTGCGACGGACTTAGTCCCGTCACCGTCACTGGCGAAACATAGGTATACAGATCGCCGCTGCTCGGCTCGCTGCCCCCCGCCGGCCCAAAGACCTGCACCGCCACCGTCCCGTTGCCCGCCGGCGTCACCGCGGTGATACTGGTCGACGAGTTGACCGAAAAGCTGGCCGCCGCCACTCCGCCAAACTGCACCGCCGTGGCCCCCGTGAAGTTGGTTCCGGTAATCTGCACGGACGTCCCGCCTGTATTCAGGCCGCTCGACGGACTCAGGCTGGTCACCGACGGAGTTGTGGCCGGCGCAAAACCCAACGCCTGCGCCAACTTGAGACGCGCAGCTTCATACGTGGCAGGATCCGGGGAATACAACGGCTCGCAGCCGTTGTAGTTCAGAGCCGACCCGGAAGAACCCTGCCCGGTCGGTCCGTACGGCAACCCATTGGCAAGGTTGCCGAAGATCGGGGAGTTGATCGGACTGGAGTACGTGCAGTTCCCGCTGTAAGCGGTCCCTACCGGGGTGACGCCATACTCGTACCAGGCCCCATCGATGTTTTCCCAGTCATAGCCCTCCCAGTCCGACATTCCTTCGGCCGCGATCGATGCCACCACCGCCTCGGCCGCCGCTCTGCCCGCCTGCTTTCCATAAAGGTACAGATACTCATAATCTTCATATCCACGCCGCCATTGCTCCAGCTCTCTCGTTGCTACCGGCCCGCTGATGCCGTTGCACACGCTGAAGCCGTTCGATGTGCAGCTCGTATTCACCGCCGGACTCGCTGTCAGAACCGTCTGGCCCACCGGGTTCGCCGTGTAATAGCAGCCCAGTTCATTGCCCGGGAAGAAATAGGAGTCACCCTGGTCGCTGCCATTCTGGGTATACGGAGACAGGCTGTTGCAGGTGCTGGCATTCGCCGTTCCGTTGTAACCGCCCCAGAAGTTGCCGATCCATGACCAGAGTCCGCCCGGAGACGGCGCTGCCGGATTCGGATCCCCGACGCTCGCAATCGTCTCATCCTGCCCGTACTTGTAAGCCTCCCAGTACGTGGCCCGTCGGCCCATGCCGCCAGAACCGCCACCGCCATTGTTATAGCTCCATCGCTCGATCGGCGCCGGCGCGGTCGACAGCGCGGGTACGCCCTGCGTCAGGTCCAGCGTGTACTGATACCCCGTGCCTGCGATAATCGTCGGGTCCACCCCGTAGGACAGCCCCGGTCCCGGCTGGCCGGTCATATAAATCGACGGGTTCGGCGACCACGCCGTCACCCACGAAGTGGTGTAACCCGCGGTCGCCTGCGCGCCGCCAGGGTAGGAAAGATTCAGGTGATCCGCGCACGCCGCATTGGTGTAGTACGTGGTGTCGCCAGACTCCATGCAGGCCGGCTCGTCCGTCATAAGTGTACGAATCGGCGCCGTCGAGGCTGCCCATGTCGAGGACAACGAGCTATTGGACGCATTGATGGCCTGGTCTACCTGCGAAATGATCTGATAGACCAGAGGCTGATCGCCCAGCTGGTAGCTATGGACGTTGTAGTTCTCGTCAAACGTATAGCTCAACAGGTCCGGAACCGCCCAGCCCTTGCTGCTGTGGTTGGCGGAAAAATGCTGCGAGATCTGGGTCGCATAGTTCTGCGTCAGCGACACCAGCCCGGCCGGCATCAGCGGCGCGTTGCCGCAGTTATACATGCACCAGCTGTATCCCGGAGGATACGTCCACGCGCCGGCGCCGCCATTGGCAATCGGGGAATCGAGCACCCGCATCGCCGTGCCATCCGCGAACAATCCGCCCGGCGTCAGCGACGCCCCGAACATCGCATCGTAGGCCGTCCAGTCAATCGTGCTCGTCGTCCCGTTGGTGGTAAAGCTGGTCGGATTCGGCGATGGGTAGGAACCATTGATCGCCGGAGCTATGGGATCGAACTGCATATCGATGTCATAGTTGTGGGCCATGACCTGGTACTTCTGAAAGATCGGAATGTCGGTCCCCGAAACTCCTTCGCCCTGATCCAGATTGTTTTCATAAAACGGCAGCCACACCTTCAGCATGTCGGCATAGCTGGAGTTGATCGAGCCGGCATCAAACGCCGGCAAATTGCCGCTCCACACCGTTACCTTCAGAGGTATCGTCTGGGTGCCGATCCCGTTGCCGCTGACCGTCACCGTTCCGTTATACGTTCCCGCTGCCTGGTTGGCCGGAATCGAAATATCTACCCACACCCCCTGCGTCGTTCCCTGCTGCACATTAAACGGCGTCGCCACCGCCGGGTTCCCCGAATCGTACGGATCGTAAAACGGAATCAGAGGATCCGGGATGCTCCCCGAGGCCTGCACGCAGCCAATCGCCTGTGCCCCGGTACAGCTGTAAGGAACATAGCCCTCCAGATACCGCGTCACATTCGACGTGCCCGTATTATCCGATGTCAAAGTGCCCGGACCCGTCAGAGATGTAATCCCCACCGAAACGCTGGTCAGCGAAGTAGCCGCCGGCGCCGTTATGAAGATCTGGAAAGCAACAGTTTCACGCCCCGACCCGGCGATTGAAATCACCGGCGATCCTGAAGGGCAGGACCAGTTCGTATTCAACTGCGTGATCGGCTGCGGACGCTGCGAATACCCCCACGGACTATAGGTCCCGTCGTACAGCATCGTCGGAATCGTCGGCTTATTCGTCGCCGGATCGTTGTTCAGCATCACCGTGTCGCTCACCGTAGCCGCCCAGATGTTCGCCGTGCTCCCGGCCCAGTTCTGCCCCCCGCACGCCTGCCCCGCCGCCTGCGATACTCCCGCGGTGAACATCCACACCACCGCCAACATCGCACACACCAACGAAACATCCTTCGACCCAATCTTCCGACTCATAGCGCCTACCCGTTCCGGTTCCCTCCCGCTGAATCGTCTAATTAGGATTCTTTGAAAACAGCGGAAGACACCAACCTGAGATGGGAGCGAGTATCCGCTTACATTTGAACGACTGTCAAGGTAAATATTTCTGGAATATGAGAAAACTTGCCAAAAAGCGGGCAAGCCGATGATAGTTGATCAACCCGGCGCCGGCTTGATGCCTTTGAGCGAATCAGTGTGCTGTAGATTTCTGCATTGCTTCCCAAAGGCCGTTGAGATAGACCGCACCAAGGGCACGGTCGAACAGACCATACCCTGGATTGCCCCGTTCTCCCCAGATCATGCGTCCATGGTCGGGCCGCACATAACCTTCGAAACCTACATCGTTATATGCGCGGACGATTGCCGCCATATCGAGCGAGCCAGTGCAAGAGAGATGAGCAGTTTCGTTGAAATTTCCCCGCTCGTCCACTCTTATATTTCGCATATGGGCGAAATGAATGCGCTTCTCAGCTCCGAATTCGCGGACCATGGCGGCAACATCGTTGTTTATATCGGAGCCGAGCGCGCCAGAACACAGCGTCAATCCATTCGCGGGAGCATCAACCATGTCAAGAATGCGCCGGAGGTCGTCGCGATTCTTCACCACCCGCGGCAGGCCGAAGATGGATCTCGGCGGGTCGTCGGGATGGATGGCCATCTTGATATCCACTTCGGCCGCTACGGGAACTACTCGTTTGAGAAAATATTCCAGGTTGGCGCGGAGCTGGTCCTCGCTGACGAGCGAGTATTCTTTTTGCAGGCTGCGCAACTCTTCCCGCGTGTACTGCTTGTCCCAGCCGGGCAGGTTAATTCCTTCTGAAAGGTCCACGCTGGACGCAACATCGACCTCGAATGCGAGGCAGGAGGAACCGTCCGGTAGCTTTCGGTCGAGGCTGGTACGCATCCAGTCAAAGACCGTCATGAAGTTGTAGCAGACCACTTTTATTCCGGCCGATGAGAGGTGGCGAAGCGTCTGGCAGTAGTTCGCGATGAACTGGTCGCGACTGGATTTGCCGAGCTTGATGTCTTCGTGTACCGGGACGCTCTCGACCACTTCAAAAGCGAGTCCGTGGGATTCGATTTCACTTTTCAGCGAGCAGATTTTGTCCAGTGGCCAGACATTTCCGATTCCCACATCGTAAAGGGCGGAGACGATGCCATGCATGCCCGGAACCTGTCGAATATATTGCAGCGAGACTGGATCGGACGGGCCATACCAACGAAAACTCATCTTCATGGGCGAATGCTTCTTTCCGTAAAAAGTTGCGGCTGTTTCACCGCGTGCGGGTGGGCTGGTTTTTCGGGCCATCCTCCTGCTGAATAGTCTTGCCCTCCCCCGGAAATGGCCAATTCTTGTTCAGCAGGGTTTCCTTCTCGCGTTGGCTTCTCGGAATCTTATCGTTAGCCAGGTTTTCAAAAAAGTGAACGCCCGTTTTACCGGCTGTGGCGATGTCGATATCACCATCGCCGTCGAAATCTTCCGTGATGAACTGCGTTCCGGCACCTGCAGTTCCGTTGACGGAGATAGCGTAGCGGGTGAAGCGGGCTGTCTTGCGATCGATTTTGTAGTAGTAGACGACCAATGGGTCATAGGAGCCGGGATCGTGTCCGGAGTGTCCGCGATACCGTTTGCCGGTCAGCAATTCGGGTTGACCGTCGCCGTCGAGATCGACCAATCTGAGCGCGTGGATTTGTGAATAGGATTCGTCGATGACATGGCGTACCCAGTGGCGATTCCCGCCACTGCCCTGCTGCTCCAACCAATAGAGACCGTAGCTGTGACCCTGGCCATAAATGATGTCCATCTTGCCATCGTCGTTGACGTCATATCCGATGATCGGAAAGCCGGCGTCTCCGAGATCCCAGTCTTCGTGCCATTCCCATTGGTCACGATTGGCATCGATCTGCCGAAACCAGCCGTAGGGGGTAAGAATGTCGGCTTTGCCGTCGCCGTCCACATCGGCGATTCCGATGCCGTGCCCATCCTGCGCTTTTCCGCCGACGTGATGAACGACCGGTTGTGCACCGGAGAAGTCCACCCAAAGAACGCCGGAGTGATTATAGTGGGCGAGAACGATGTCAGGTTTGCCGTCCCCGTTTATATCAGCCATCCAGCCGCCTTCAGTGTCATAGCTGTCAGTGATGAAGTGGCGTTTCCACATGACATTCGGCCGTTTCGGATTTTCATACCACCAGAGGCCGTTCAACATCCAGCCGGTGGTGACGACGTCCGGTGCGCCATCATGGTTCACGTCCACAATCCACTCGCCGGAGTCGGAAACAAATTCCCCGAGAATACCGACAGTCCGGTACTGGTGCCGCTTCCACTCACCGCCTAGCGGACCAGGATTTTCGTACCAGTACGAGCCGCTGAGAATGTCTGGGCGGCCATCGCCGTTCATATCCAGCGTTGAGATGCCTTCGGCGTGGTCGGTACCCAGGCGATGGACAAAGAAAGTCACCTGTGGGACGCCGTTAGGGCCGTTGCCGGGGTGAATGCGGCGCTGCGTGGTGACAATCTGGGCGCCGACACTGATAGTGAATGCCGCGCACGCGAGGAATGCGAGATAGCGGAAGTGGCTTTGCATATGGGTTCGACCTTCGATGTTTCTGTTCTATCACTCAACCGGCCTCGATAGAATCAGACGCAGAGAACCCATGGAAAAAAAACAGATATCGCCGAGCTTGAAACAAGAATCGAACGGAGGGCACCTCGCGGCAGGGAGTCGACGTCCGAAATGGCTACGGCTCTCCCATGAATACACCGCGTTCTCCGCAATGCTGTTGCTCATGACTTCCACGCTGTTATCCCGCATCATCGGATTGGTGCGGGTCAAGGTCATCGCATATTTATTCGGCGCCGGCTGGTTGACGGACGCTTACACCGCTGCCTTTCAACTCCCCGACATGTTGACGTACCTGCTGGCGGGCGGAGCGGCATCCATTACTTTCATTACGATCCTGAGCCGCTATCGGGAACAAGGCCGCGAGCACGACGGTGAAGAGGCACTTTCGGTCATCCTCAGCGTGATGCTGCTGGTTCTGGGAAGCGCCATCGTCCTGGGAGAAGTGTTTGCACCGTTGTACGTACAAATCTTCTTACATAAATTTGACGCCCGAACAGCAGAGCTATGCACCCATATGACGCGGATCGTACTCCCCGCGCAACTGTGCTTCTTCGCGGGAGGCGTACTGAGCGCAGTGTTGCTGGTCCGAAAGCAATTTGCCTGGCAGGCCGTTACGCCCTTGATTTATAGCCTGGGTATCATCCTGGGCGGCATCCTGCTGCATAAATCTCTGGGAGTCTCTTCACTGGCCGTAGGCGCGCTGGCAGGTGCCATCGCCGGACCGCTGCTCCTGAATTATGTCGCGGCACATCGGGTGGGTTTGCGGCTTCGTTTCTCATTGGATTGGTCGAATCCCGGACTACGGGAGTGGGTGCGGATGTCCATTCCGCTAATGATCGGCGTCTCGCTTGTAACGGCAGATAACTGGATCCTGAACTACTTTGCGTCCGGAGGCAGAGGCGAAATCGCCAAATTGAATTACGCCAAGACGCTGTTCACTACGCCGATGGCCATTCTGGGGCAGGCTGCCGGTGCAGCTTCGATGCCTTTCTTCGCTGCATTGATCGGAAAGGGAAAGCGACGCGAATTCGCTTCTTCCGTAAATCGGATTGTCACACGCATTTTCGCCTTTGCATTTTTGCTCTCGGCGTGGATGATTGGGCTGGCGCGACCTGCAATCGATTTCGTGTTGCGGGGGGGATCGTTTCACCATACCGATGTCGGCCCCACAGCACTCTATTTCACCTTATTCGCCGGCTCGCTTTGCTTCTGGTCCGCGCAAGCTATTTATGCCCGCGCATTCTATGCTGCCGGAAACACGTTTACCCCAATGATCGCCAGTACAGGCATAACAGCGGCTTCGATACCGCTGTACTGGTTGCTGTTCCACCGCTTCGGTGTCGTTGGGTTGGTGATTGCGTCGGACTGCGGCATTATCCTGCAGACCCTGGCGCTGGCCTGGCTGCTGCAAGTTCAAGGGCTGGTGGGTTGGGGCGGCCTGGAGTACGCGGAGTTGGCGCGTTCCCTGGGGGCGGCTGTAATTTCGTTTGGGGTCCTGTATGGGGTGGTGCGGTCGCTCCCGTTAGCCGGAACGTTTCCGCACGACCTTGTGCTACTGGCCTCCGGGACAGCCGCGTGGATCGGGGCGGCATGGCTGGTTCTGCACTTGAGTGGGTCGAAGTTGCCGCGGCAGTTAACCGATCGACTGTGGAATCGCAATGCTGTGATTGCGCGCACCGCGATAGAACAGCGACCCTGATTTTTCTGTTATTGAGCGGAAACGATGGGCTTTTCGTGACGAGTGGTGCGGACTTCCGGCACGCTGCCATCGTTGACGATCACAGAGTGCGGTGCGCTGTCGACCAGCACTCGCAGGGCAGCGCGACTGTGAGCGGCGATAAGCAGTCGCTTCGTCTGATTGGTTGTTGCCGACTCGACCATTACAGGAACTTCAGCCGAACAGAAGCTATCATTCTGTACGTCAACAGAGACCAGACTATTTTGTGTTGTGCTGTTTTTCGTCAATAACGGACGCCTGTACGCGCTGGCGATGTGGAGGTCCGGGAGGCCGCGGTCGCGATAAACCCAATCGTCGAAAAACCATTCCAGATCTTCGCCCGAGGCCCTATGGAGCAGGCCTTGAAAATAGCTGGGCTCGCGGTCGTTTTCCGGGTTGTAGGCTCGAATCGCTTCGGCAAAGGCGGTATCGCCGGCAATGTCGCGAAGCATCCACAGCACGTCCGCGGCTTTGTCCCGATAGTAGATGTCGCTCCAAGCATGAATGAGGCTCTGCCCAGGGTCGACACCGGGATCGCTGGTTTCCGCAAGTGCGAGCGCGGCACGGGTCGAGTCCATCTGGCCGATGGCAGTCGCACGTCCGGCGCGTTGTTCGATCCACAGCAGCGTCATAAACTGCGCGACACCTTCGTCCAGCCATGGACGGGGTGAAACGAAATACGCGTGGCTTAACATGTGCGCGAGTACCGGACCGGCAGTGTCGCTCGCCGCATTCGCCTGTAGGGGAAGAAAGAGTATATTGCGCTGCTCGAAGGGCAGGTCACCACGTTCCGGCAGATCCACAAGGACCACCGGGCGCTTTGGTGCCTTGCCAAGCCACTGCTCGATTAGTGGCCGATCTTTCTCGGTAATCTTTCGATATGTCTCTGCCGAGGACGCATTTCCGGGCAGCGTGTAAATGTCGAGTCCGGAAAACTTCTGCGGGATCGAGTTGATGACAAAAAAACTGAGTGAGGAAAAACCAACAGTTGTGGGCCCCAAGGTAAACGACGCCACCTCTGGCGCGGCGCTGTGGGCCTTGCCGGCGGCAGCCGGTGGAGCCCTGTCCGGCTGAACGGCATAACCATTGAGAAATGCAACCGTCGGGATGGCGAACACATAGTCGACGAGCACGTGTATCTGGACCAAGGCGACGGACTCTCGGAGTTTCCATCTGCCGACGGAATCAAACATTTGTGCACCCTGGCCAAGTAGAACCGGGGCTGTGGATACAGGGAACCAGATGACATTGCCGAAACCGCGCAGTGCCGTGAAATCGGGAGCGATGCGATCCCACTCCGAAGTGGCCGCGATTTTCTCGGGTGCTCCGAGTCGCAGCAGGCGCTCGGCGGATTGCTGTACAGTGCCGGAGTAGATCACGTCGAGGTGAATGGTGGCTCCGACAGCGAGCGGCACATTGAGCGGGACCACGGCCTCGCTAAGCCGGCCGGTGTGGTCGATATCGCTCTCAATGGTTTCAGGTTCAAATTTCATCACCTGGCCGTTTACGTGAATTGAATACCATTGGAGAGAGGAAGAAAGCTGGAGCGCGATTCGGGCGAGCGGCTTGTCACTGGTGTTCTGCGCGGTTAATTGTGCGTGAACTGCGATTGCATTCTTTGCTGGATCGAGATGGACTTCAAAGTTGTAGGCGCTGTAGGTGAGAGCGATGCGTTCCGCATCACTGATCAGTCCCTTTGCACGCGCAGATGATATCGGCTCCTTTGGATTCTCTGCCGCGTTGCGGCTGGTGTCGCTGCGGGAGAAGATAGTCTCTCCGTAGCTTGGGGGTAGCGATTGTTGCTTCTGATTTTTTGCCGCGTGCTGCTGGGCCAGAGCGGTGCTGGCCACGATCAGCCATACGAGAGAGCCTAGCCGCTTCATGAGCCCAGGCCTTTGAACGGGCGATTCGCCTTTTGCTGCGGCGCGACCTGTGGAGTTGCAGCGCCACTTCGGCGCTGTCTTGCTGCTTCATACATAACGATTGCGCCGGCGACGGAGACGTTGAGCGACGAGACCTTGCCAGCCATGGGAATCCGAAGCAAGTGGTCGCAGGTGCGACGGGCTAGATCGTGAAGTCCACCGCCTTCACCGCCTAGCACGAGGACGCAGTTTGTACGGTAATCGAAGCTGTCGTAATTGTCGGTGCCGCGTTCATCGAGGCCGACGCACCAGATGTTTTCACGCTTGAGTTCTTCAAGCGCGCGCACCATGTTGGTGACGCGCGCGATGCGTACGTGTTCCGCAGCGCCAGCGGAAGTCTTGACAACCGTCGCATTGACGGAGGCGGCGCGGCGCTCCGGCAGAATGACTCCATCAACCCCTGCTCCGTCTGCGGTGCGCAGCAATGCGCCAAGATTGTGTGGATCTTCGACCCCATCGAGCGCCAACAAAAAAAGATGTTGGCCGCGCGCTTTGGTCAGCTCTTTCAAGGAAGAATAGCCGCGTTCAGCGACGACTGCGACTATGCCCTGGTGGGCCTCGGTACGGGCTAGCCGGGTAAGCTGGTCCTTCGGTTCCAGACGAACTTGAATGCCAGCCGTGCGACAGGCGTCGATGATGGATTGGAGGCGTGCATCCTGGCGATGGCGGGCGACGATCACCGACTCTAGACGCCGGTTGCCGGAACGAATGGCCTCTTCGACCGGGTGCAATCCATACAACAGTTGCATAATAAGTAGTGTACCTTTGCGTGCCGTAGGTTTTCCCCGCTGTCGTAAACGGCCCATGTGCAAGCGAGATGTTGGACGCCGCAGACGCGCGAAGCTGCCAGGAGGATGTATTGACGCTTAAGCGGCTGAAAGAGAATCTTTTTCCGGGGCGCGTCTTTTTCAGGGAGGCTGGCGTCAATACCAGTGAAACCATGGCAGCCACCCGGATAGCTACGCTGAGCCAGACCCAGACCGCGCAGACGGCGAACGCCGAAATTGCCACCCGTCTGCGCCGGCACGATCCCGAGCTGCTCGAGCAGTTAATTGAGCTGTATCAGCACCGGCTGTTTCGCTATCTCCTGTTCCTGACCGGTAGCCGCGATCAATCTCAGGACCTGTTTCAGGAGACATGGCTCAGGGTGCTGGAGCGTGGCGCGCAGTACAGTGGGCGTGCGCGTTTTGATACGTGGATGTTTGCCATCGCAAGGAACCTGATGCTCGATCAGGCGCGGAAGCGCGGAACAATCAGCCTGGATGAAGCCATGGACCCGGAGAATGCGCGCCCGTTGGAAATTGCCGCCGATACGCCCTCCCCCTTTGACCATTTTCATTCGCAGGAAGAGGCGGCACGCGTTGGGCAGGCGCTGCTGGCGCTCCACCCGCTGTACCGTGAAGTGCTGGTGCTGCGTTTTCACGAAGAGATGTCGCTGGATGAGATCGCGCAGGTGAGCAGCGCACCTCTTTCAACCGTCAAGTCGCGGCTCTATCGCGGCATGGACGCCTTGCGACCTGTGCTTGAGTTGAGCCGCGCCCGAACCAGCCGTGAGGTGCGCCCTTGATGGAATCAGGAAGCGAATTGGAACTATCCGGGACTCGGTTGCAGGAAACCGATTTCGCGGCGGCATTGCTTGGAGTTGGGGCGGTTGCTGGCCGCGCGATGGTATGCCGAACGCAACGCAGGGTGCGTGAGCAGGCGATCGAACTGGCGGATAGGAGGCGGCGGATGCGTCATGGCATCGGACTGACGATTCTTGGATTTTCCCTGTTGCTGCTGGTTTTGACGCCCGTAGTGTGGGGCGGATTTCATTTGGAAGAGGGTTGGAATTTCACGGACTTTGAAACCCAGTCGATGTATATGATTGGCTGGTTGTTCCCGGTGACCCTGGTTGCATTGGTGCTGGGCTGCCTGCGGACGCGGGGAGGACGCGGAGCCCGCCGGATCGATCACCGCGTCGGTGCGCGGTTGGATTCTCTGGTTCGATAGCAGTTGCGGCCGGGAATTGAATGCACAGACGTCTCTAAAGCGAAGCCTGGGCGCCCGCACCCCTCGATTCTCGACTCGGCCTTAGCCTGCCGATGCTATTTTGGTGACATTCGCGATAGACCGATCTAGATTGTTTTGTAAATCAAGCGACATCTGATTTAGTGTCGCGGGAAAGTGCGTCAACTCTTGATGGCCCGCAGCGACTCCAATTCGCCGTTTTCCGTAAGCGAAGAGCTGAGGCTCATTCCTCGCTGGTCGATCGTGCTTGCGTTTGTCGCATTCGTCGGCATCCAGTATCTATTCTTTTTTGTCACGCATCAGCACCATCACAGTCCTCTAGCCGTGCACATCTACTTCGGCACTTCCTGGGGTGCGTTGGTCGCCGTCTACATGCTGATGATTGGGTACATCAGCGAGGACGCGCCCCGCCGCAATATGGGCAAATGGCTGTGGATCCTGCTTTGCATCGTTCTGCAGGGCGGCATCGGACCAGTAATTTACTTTCTCCTGCGGCAGCCGGTGCTTTCCAAGTGCGCTTGCTGCGGCACACATGTGGACAGCAACTTCAACTACTGTCCGCAATGTGCTTACAAGGTGCTGCCGAACTGCGGGATCTGTCATGAGAGTGTTCGTACCTCCGATCTCTACTGCACCCATTGTGGACATGACCTGGCGGAGGACAACTCACCCGCGCGTCTGCGCGCCTATGGAGTCTGAGCTCGGTTTCTGCAAAAGAATCCGGCACTCACTTCGTCCGCTTCGCCCGATACTTCTCCTTCGATGTAGAGTTGTCCTAAGCTATGACGATCCGCGCCCTAATTGTCGACGACGAGCAACTGGCACGCGAGGAGCTTGAGTACCTATTACGCCGCGCGGACGGTGTGCAGATCGTCGCACAGGGGAAAAACGGCGTGGAAGCGGTCGAGTTGATTCGCACTCATCAGCCGGATGTGGTTTTTCTGGACGTGCAGATGCCCGGTCTGGACGGCTTTGCGGTACTGAAAAAGCTGCTCGAAAAAGGCCGTAAGACACCGCTGCCGAATATTGTTTTCGCGACCGCGTTTGATAAATATGCTGTGCGCGCGTTTGAAGTGAATGCTGTGGATTACCTACTGAAGCCTTTTGAAGAAGTGCGGGTGCGGCAGACGCTTGAAAAAATCAAGAACAGGCTGGCTGATGCTGGCGTCAATGCAGGTGCCGCGGGGGCGGTGCCCACAAACAATCCAATCGCTGCGCGCGACGTCGCTGGCGTGGCATCGAACGCAATGGACGAGCGGTTGAATGCGCTCGTGCGGCTGCTGGAACATCAGCAAGCTCCGGCCAAGCCAGCGCCTAAGGTTGTTCTGCGCGTCGGAGGAAGATTGCTGCTGGTGGAACAGCGAGATATCTGCTTCGCCTCAATTGAAGAAGGCACGATCAGCGTCGTGACTCCCTCGATTGAAGGCCATTCCAACTGCCGCACTCTGGAAGAACTGCTTGACCTGCTGGATCCGGAGCTTTTCTGGCGGGCGCACCGTTCTTTTGTGGTGAATATCCACCGCATCCAGGAAGTAGTGCCATGGTTTAAGTCGAGCTACCAGCTGCGCATGGATGATCGGCGGCATACCGAAATCCCGGTGAGTCGGGCGCAGACCAAGCGGCTGCGGGAATTATTTAACTTGTAGGCACCGACGCTTGCAAGCCGGCAAGAACTTGGTGCACTTGCGCTGCGACGGTTTCAATCGGGCCGGAATTTTCGATGACGAAATCGCAGAACGGCTCTCTCTCTTCATCCTTCATCTGCTGATCGATGCGCCTGCGACCATCTTCCTCGATGGCGACTTTCTCTTGCGTCGACAAGGTTCGACCCTCACTTGCCCGGGCGATAAATCTTGCCAGCCGGATGTCTTCCGGAGCGGTCACGAGAACCAGCTTATCGAAACGCCTAAGCAGTCCGGGTGCAGTGCCGGAGCGGTCCGCTTCAAAGATCAGAGCGGACTCCACCATTACCATGGCGTCCGAATCTTTGCTGAAAATGACTTCCGTTCGGCGCTCCTGCTCGGCAATGACTGCGGGATGAACGATGCGGCTTAGCTCGTCCAGACGACCGGTTGAGAAGACATATTTTGCGAGCGCGGGACGGTCGATGGTTCCGTCCGAGAGAACCAGCTGCGGAGTGTCCGGATACTGCCGAAAGTGCGCGAGCACTTCTTCATAAACATGCTGGCCAGGTTGCATTAGCTCGCGGCCGATGATGTCAGCTTCAAGAATGTAAACGCCGTGTTGTGCAAACAGGCGGGCGACGGTGCTCTTGCCGCTTGCAAGTCCACCGGTGAGTCCTACGCGCAGCATGAATTTGTTTCTCCATCAACAAGGTTGGCGGCGTCGCAGAATCAAGACACGGGAGATACCGATCATTTTGCAGGCAACCCGCGACGAATCCTGGCAGCGCGGACGGTATTCGCCATTAACATCGCAATCGTCAGAGGCCCGACCCCGCCCGGAACCGGCGTGTAATGGCTGGCAAGTGCGAATGCGTGCGGGTCAATATCTCCCATAAGTACAGATCCGTTTTTCTGGAAGGCCGCTTCCCGTTTTTGATCGCCGGTGAAGAAACGATCAAAGTCCGTCTGGGAGGTGACGCGATTCATACCAACATCGATCAGCACTGCTCCAGGTCGCACCATCTCTGGAGTAATCATGCCTGGTTTACCGATCGCCGCGACCAGAATGTCTGCAGTGCGGCAGACGCCCGCGAGGTCGCGAGTTTTGCTGTGGCAGATTGTGACAGTGGCGTTTTCCGATAGCAGCAGCATAGCCATCGGTTTGCCAACGATATCACTGCGCCCGACGACCACCGCGTGATCGCCTGCGATAGGGATGCCAGTGCGTTTTAGCATCTCGATGATGCCAGCGGGTGTGCAGGGCGCCAGCGACGGCTGACCTCTCTGCAAGCGGCCCACGTTAATGGGATGAAATCCGTCCACATCTTTCTCGGGGGACACGGCCTCAAGCAGTCTTTTTGTATCTACGTGCGTCGGTAGCGGCAGTTGGATGAGGATGCCGTCTACATCATCACGATTATTGAGCTGTGCGATCAGGGCAAGCAGGTCTTCTGTGGTAGTCGAAGCGGATGGCGTGATTTGCTCGCTTACGATGCCCAGCGCAGCGCTGGTTCTTAC
The DNA here is from genome assembly GCA_963744615.1 of uncultured Acidobacteriota bacterium. Classification (GTDB taxonomy): domain Bacteria; phylum Acidobacteriota; class Terriglobia; order Terriglobales; family Acidobacteriaceae; genus JAKAAZ01. The sequence continues at coordinate 214,503 of CAVUUE010000001.1, read as the reverse complement.
CTTGCTGCGGACGTAAACCTGGGAGGCAGGATTATCGCCCACCAGTACGACAGTCAGGCCGGGGCGGATTCCGTTAGCGTGCAAGTGCTTCACCTCATCGGCCACTTCGGCTTGAATGGCGGCGCCTATGACGTTGCCGTCCAATATGCGGGAGGTAGTCGGAGTGTGCATGGAGGTCAATCATCATGGTACCGGATACAGAGAGGTTGACGCTTGGTCGGAGTCGATCGTGTGCGTTCCGCGATCTAAGATAGGGCAGATTTTTACGCGGTATCGGAGCAGAATCTGCGAGGCTCCTTTGCATGAAGGCATCGGGTTGGTTACCAGTCCGCAGGGCCGTTGCGAAAGGCTGCAGCGTCACCAGACGCTGCAGCGATGGGCGCGGCGGTGTAGCCACCGGTACCCCCATATCGATAACCAAAGTGTCCTGTTGCAATCACCAATATTGCCGAAAAACATCTATAGACACCCGCCATGCGTTGCAATAGGTGGGATCCGGATGCGTAAGCACAAAAACTACATGATAGTTTGTCGGATACCCCTAGCAACAGATAAGGACAGATGTGTGTCTCACTAGATGTGGAAAATGTTGCCACGTTCACCAGGAAACGCAATCGAGAGGGGACAGAACTTTCATGCATCTTCGAACTCACGTGGAAAAGTTTCCCATGCCGGAGCTACAAGAACTTCGCGAGGGACTGCTGCAAAACGGCTTAGACAGCTGGCAGGCAGCGGATTTGATCAGCAGCTTCCTTGCCGGGCGCGGCTATGGAGTGTCGCGGCAGGGCGCGCGCGATGCGGTGGTACGTTTTGAAGGTGTTGGACATTCGATTGATTGCATCCAGGCGGAGCTGGAGAAGCTGGCCATGGTGATGTAGGGTCAGGTACCGCGGCTCCGGAGCAACCTATTTAGCATCCGCCGCTAGCTGCGGTGAGTATCTCGGCTCAACTGGCGGTTAGGTGTGGTGCGAAGAGGAACTACCGAGAGGCTCTGCGGTGCTGAAGGTTTCTGGTACTAGATGTGGTTTTGGCCGGTTGGCCACACGCGACACTTCCTGAGACAGGGTCCCGGAAGACATGAAGCGCTCCAGCGCTTTCGTGGCGCAGCCTTCCCCGCAAATGTGATGGATCTTTGGATTGCGCGATTCTCCCGCATCCCAGGGCACCAGGGTGAAGTGGCGCGAAGGTTGGCCTTCTTCAAAGCAGAACACATCTCCTAGCGAGACCAGCCACCAGTGGTTGGAGGCGAGCTTGGTGTTTCCGCAGATATCACAGATAAAAGACTCGTCCCAGGCCATGGTGCATTCCTCGTCCTGCATTGACTTTCACAACGCGCCGTCTACAGGAATTCGATGAATGATAAATCGTTTCGCTGCCAATTTTAGATTTTGTTTAGCGCCTGAACCGGACTGACCATGATCTACGCAGAGAAGATGCAGGAAAACTGGTCGGGACGGGCAGATTTGAACTGCCGACCCCTCGCACCCCAAGCGAGTGCTCTACCAGGCTGAGCCACGTCCCGACGGTCGCGTTCAAAATGAACGCGGGGTCTGACACAGTTTACACCGACGTCCGACCCTGAAAAGTTTTGGCGCGATTCTACTTGCTGGGCGGAACGAACTCTTTGGGCACGGCGGAGCCTTCGCCGAAAAAGAAGCGGTCCATCTGCTCGACGAGAAACTCCTGCGCTTCGCGCGTCCAGGGCTGAAGGCGGTATTCATTCAACAGCATCTTCTGATGCTCGACCCACTCACCCCAGGCCTTCTTGGAAACATTGTTATATATCTTGTTACCAAACTCGCTGTCGAAGGGCGGTTCGTCCAGCCCTTCCATTTCCGCCTTGTGTTTGGCGCAAAAAACTGTATGTGCCATCCTGTTTCCTTTCCAGAGATTTTATTGTACGAGCGAGAACCGCAGGTTCATCAAGCTCACTACGCTCCGCTTCGAATGACAGCCGGCTCGTCAAAACGACCAGCTACTCTTCCAGATAGATTTTCGTGTAGTCAAGATAATTCCTGGCGTACTGCAGGATCAGCTCGCGATCCGCATCGGTCAGCTCGCGGCGCTGTTTCGCTGGAACGCCAGCCCACAAGGTCCGCGGCGGAACCATAGTGTTTTCCGGAACCACGGCGCCGGCCGCAATGATTGAGCCTTCGCCGATGCGTGCGTTATTGAGGATCACCACCCCCATGCCGATCAGACAGGCGTCTTCAACGACGCAACCGTGCACGGTGGCATTGTGCCCAATCGTCACCCAGTCGCCGACGATGACTGGATAACGATGGCGCATTCCATGCAGCACGGAGCAGTCCTGCACGTTAGAGTTCGCTCCTATCCGGATTGAGTGGACGTCGCCCCGCACCACGGCGTTCATCCAGATGCTTGAGTGCTCGCCAAGCGTGACGTCACCGATGACCTGGGCCGACGAGTCGATGTAACAGGAGGCAGGGACAACGGGCTGCTTGCCCCGGTAGGAACGAATCATGGATCCTCCTTATCCATTTTACTCAGCCGGGGATCGCAGATGCCTACGCCCTCGGTTACTGACGGGCGTGTATGCTTTGAAACTGAATGGAGCCGGTCACACATTTTCTAACGGGTGCGTGCCTGGGCCGCGCCGGGTTCAACCGCACTACTGCTTACGCAACACTGGCGATGATTTTGGGTGCCGAAGCGCCGGACATCGATGTGGCGTGGAGTCTGCGCGGGCCAGTTGCGGGTTTCGAACATCACCGCGGAATTACGCATACATTTCTGGGCGCGCCCTTCATGGCGTTGCTTGTTACCGGCGCGATCTGGCTGTGGCATCGCTGGCGAACTCGAAGTGCACGGCGCGCGGGCGAGCTGTCGGCGCACGGCCGCAAAAACTTGCCGGTCCGCTGGGTTTGCATCTGGGTATTCGCGTTGATCGCGGATTTGAGCCATCTGCTGCTCGACTGGACGAACAATTACGGCTTGCGTCCCTTTTTCCCGTTCAACCCGCGCTGGTATGCCGGAAACATCTTCTTTATCTTCGAGCCGGTGCTGTTTGGTGCCTTGCTGGCTGCGTTGCTCGTTCCGGCAATTCTGGGGTTGGCGGACCGGGAGATCGGCGTTCAACGCACGACTTTTCGTGGGCGCGGGTGGGCGATCCTTGCACTCTTGATCGGCGTGACGCTGGGCTGCTGGCGATGGGCAGAACATAACCGCGCGCTTCACTTGATGGCGCAGCAGAACTATCGGAACGAAGCCATCACTAGAATGACCGTTAGCCCATATCCCGGAGACGTTTTCAAATGGTTCGGTGTGGCCGAGACGGCCGACTTTTATCAGACTGCGATTCTGAACACTCGAACGGATGATTTCTTCAGTCAGGCACCGATGGATATCTACTATAAGCAGCCCGAGACGCCTCAGACATCGGCCGCGAAAAGGTCGTGGCTGGGGCGAGTTTTTCTCGACTGGTCGCAGTTTCCAATCGTCCAGGAGTCAGGCGTGTTCGGCATTCTGCCAAATGGGCGGGGCTATACGCAGGTCCGGTTCGAGGACCTGCGCTTTGCGTATGACGCCCTCTTCCTGCACGGCGGTCGCGACAATCCGCTAGGCGGGATTGTGACCATCGCGCCCAATGATAAGGTGGATGAAATGCGGATGGGCAGCCGAGTGCAGAAGTAGCGCTCGGCGGCCTAGACTGGAATAACGCCCGGTCGAAAACATGGGCGATGATCAGAGCCTGTTCTGGCACTCAATGACACTTCAGAGTTCAGGATCCCTCGCCGCAAACTCAACCCGCAAAGCGCACTGTGGCCAGAACCGCTGGATAGCTCGGAAAACTGTTTTGATTCCACCAAATATGCCTTGACCGGAGACGCCGTAGCCGAAAGAATGGAAATTCATGCCGGAGCAGGGATGTAGTCCGGAACGCTATCACAAGAGGACAGAATGACCAGTTATTTCGTTGTTTTGATAGGTGCTTTCACCCATTTGATGCCGCATCCATGGTGGGGATTTACCGCCGTGGGCGCTTCGTTGCTGTTTTTCGGCGCTCGTCGGTCTCCCGCGCTGTTCGTACTCCCGGTTCTGGTGCTCGCGGCATCAGATTATTACCTGACCGCATTTGCCTATGGCTTTCCTTTCCACGTGCAGTTCTACCTGGTGACGTGGGCCTGGTATCTGGGTGCATGCTGGCTGGGTTGGGCGATTTTGCGGCAACAGGCGAGCGCAGGACGAGTTGTGGCGGCCTCTGCAGCTTCAGCCACGTCGTTTTTTCTAGTTAGCAATTTTGTCAGTTGCGTAGGATCCACATTTTATCCCCATACCCTGGCGGGATTGACCGCTGCCTACACAGCTGGATTGCCGTTCTATCGCAATGATCTGGTCTCGACCACGCTGCTGGCGAGCGCCCTGTTTGGTGTGCCGTCGCTGGCGCGGAAGACGATGACGGAGTGGCAACGCCGCAGCCTGAACGGCGCGAGTGGGGCCGGACCGAGTGCAGCCTGATCTCTTCAGTCCGCCTGCGCGGATGCCTCAGAATAAGGCATCCGTTCCACTTCTATCCCAAATACGACGCCAATGACGGTATCGCAAAATGCTGCCGATCCCATGGAAACAGATGACGAAGACTCCTACTTCGATGGGCCCTATCTAGTCTTCACGGCGGCCTACCACTTAAAGCGGGGCTACTGCTGCCAGTCGGGATGCCGCCACTGCCCCTACGGATTTCGCAAAGACAATGGCCGCGTTACGGATCCGCCAAATCACGATGAATAGCTCATCGAATCGACGGCACGGATGCCGGCGCAATCATGCCATCGCGATTGCATTCTTTGATATCCCATGCGCATCTAGCGGGCTCCAGCCAGAATCCCGGGGAACCACTTGACCGCATTATCGTGATACAGCTTGTGCAATATGGGGCCGGGCAGAGCTAGTCCTCTTATATTCCGACCCTTATAGCTAACTATGTCGCCGGTAGCCAAAAACCGCCAGTCGCGCGCGTAACTGGATTCTGACTCCTTCACAACGCTACCCGTATCTTCGACCGGGGATAAGCCAATGTCTGTAGCGTAGATCAATCTGTCCTGGTACTTTGTGATAAATGCGATGATTGTCGCTCGTGGTTGCAACATCAGGTACGGCATGCGTCCTGCAAGATCGACCGCAAAGTTTGGATAGCGATCAAAATGCTCACCTAGTTGATTAAAGTTGGCCTCCATGCTTCCCAAATGAGCACCAACTACCCGGAGGTGAGGGTTCTGCTCGAGAACGTGATCACGTGCTCGAAGGATATCTTCCTTCGATGCCGGATGAGGTTTATCGTGCATATACCATTGAGGAGTTTCTTTATAGTACGAGTAATCTGGAGACGCCGGGTTGGGCGGCTCCCAGGCTGAGCTCGGATCCGCTACGTGAGCGATCAGCGTCCTGCTGTGGGAAGCGATATCTTTATATATCGGATCGAAGACTGGGTTATCCGGCAGAATGTAATTGCCGTGAGCATCCTTGATCTCCATCCCAACGTTCTTCCAGATTTTTACCGCAACAGCACCCCGGTCGAAATCGCGGTTGATCTCGACGATCGCTGCTTGACTAAAACCGGGCTGTCTCCACTTATACGGATCAAAACTGGTGCACATCGCCACATAGCCATCACCAGCGTGGACTACCTGCCATGTGTATTTCCTTTCAGCAGCGAAGCCGGCCCATGGATGGGTGTTGGTATCGTCGACGACAACAATATCCAATATGTGCAGGTTCAGCTTCCTCAGCATCGCATAATACAAGGGGTCAGCCTTGTAGATATGCGTGTGAGTATCGATTGGATCAAGCGCAGTAAATTTCCGCAGTTCCAGCTTGGAAAACGGCCCACTGACAGCCGTTTGCCCCCACATTCCTGCTGTGAAGACCATGCTCAACAAAAACGCAACTATTTTCATCACTTATCTCTCGATTCATAGGTAATTGACGTTCTCATGTTCTGAAATAAACAATCCAAATTGTGTTGGGGATCAATGTGTTATCCAGGCAACGCTGCCCCGTCCAATCTCTGGAATGATGAACTTCACAAGATCACCCGACGGTATGCCCTGGATTACAGTAGAAGCCCCCATGAAAGGCAGCACGTGGAGGATAGTTCCCTGGTCGAGCGGCGCCAGCACGCGAACATTCTCAACCCTGGCAGGTGTTGCTGTAATACCTGGTTGCAGGCCATCGAAGTTGGCGAAGAACAGATAAGGCTTGTGCCTCACCAAGGCAATATGAACAATCAAGTTTTCCGGAGCTTGTACCGAGATTTCAAATCGATCGTCCAAAGCCTTCAAGAAACTAGCTTCGGAGTCCGCCGATGTTTGACGGACGTTTGATCTTGACGCAGTCAAATAGCGCGCGCCCGGATCTTCGGGAAATCGCGCTGCTTGGGGAAGATCGCGCAGGAGGTTTACGCCTTCCCCGGTGAGAACCAGCTTGCCTCCGGCCGCGGCGAATTCGCGCATGGAAGCATTCTCCGATGGACTCAGAAGGTGCACATCGGGAAGGATCAAACTGCTCCCATGGAACGTTTGCAGACTCCTTGGTGTCACGATCTGAAACTGAACGTGATTGTTCAGCAGCAGCAACAATATTCCTCGATATGACTGGACAAATTCTTTGGGATAGTAGTTCCGGGTCCGCTCTGAGAAGTAGACGCCTACAGTCCCGAGCGGAACCCGGCTTGCACTGAATATATCTTGGTGATCTGCGATCCACTGGAATATCTTTGTGCGCGTCGCCATGTCATTCGAACCCGACATCACATGGCCTTTGGCATCCCAGAAATTCGCGCCGGCCATCAGTTCCGACATGGCCAGATTCATCATGGCATCCTTCGGATTGACGTGCGGTGCGCCGTCCCATGAGTAGTTCAGAATCCACGTGGGCTTACCCTCGGCAAAAGCGCGAAAGGTGCGTATCCCTATTTGATACATCTTCCAGTCCAACAGTGTGCGGGACGCTGCGGTATGGTCCTCTGCGTCTCCAAATTCATATTCATGCGCAATAGCATCAACCTTCGGATAGATTTGATAAACATCGGCGCCCACCCGCACGGCCGCTTCTTCAAACCCGGGATAAATTTCAGGAATTATGGAGATATTTGGATTGACGGCAACTGCATTGCTGCGAATGTCCGCCAGGAATGCTGTGATGGTATCAATTCTAAAATCAACCCACTTCCTGAACCCAGGATCATTGAAGTCACCAACCTTAATGTCGCGCCGTGCGTTCAGGCCCGTCTGCTTCAGGAAAGCTGCAACTGTATAGTCGTCGAAGCTCGCCCAGCTATCCTCCCACCCCGTAAAATGCGTCATCCAATATGGAATATCGACATAAATACCATCGATTCCGGTTGCGGCGATCTGGCGGATTCGCTGCATGTAAAGGTCTCGCCAAGCAGGTGCGTATGGACTTACCCAGGCATCTTCCTCCCCTGGAGCAATCCAGAATGCCGCACCAGAGGTAAATATGGCTGGCTTACCGGAAAGGTTGCGCTGCAACCAATCAGGGTGTTCTTTTCCCAGCGTGTGCTGTCCATCCCCGGCTGCGCTGATACACTCCAACCCGGCAACGTAAACGAAAGCTCGATTGCCGGATTGATGAGCACTCGCGGCCACCTTTTTAATCGCGGACAATTTTGTGTTTGGGTTTAGCAGCGATTCATAACGCCCAGGAATATCGTTATCCACCTCAATCCCGTATACCCAGCTGCTGCGAGCTTGCCGGACAATTTCATCGGGATTAGCAGGCGTTAGACCATAGGCGCCAATGCGTACCTGGTGCATCCATGCGCGCGGTCCCTCTGTAGGAAGCTGCGCGGTCATATATGAGCCAGAGGAGCACGCGGCAGTGATAGCCGTGACGCAGATAATCGCACAGATGTTACGCATAACCCGCCCCCCGACTGTCGAAGCCAAAATTAAAATTGGTAGCGTACGCCTAACTGCATATTTCTTGGCAATGCACCCCCGGCGCTGGAAGATATTACACCGAATGTAGGGCTCCCATACCCAGTATCCGGCAATCCGAATCGTGGCGTGTTCGTGCAGTTGAAACAGTCTGCATGTACTTCTAACTGGCCAGCTCGTGGACCGAATTTGTAAACCTTCTCCAACGTAATGTCTGCCTGGTGGATACCGTCCGAACGCACCTGCGAAAGGTAGCGTGGAGCGTCCCCAGGCTGCTGGTCTCCGGGATCCGCAAAACAGCTTGAGTTCAGATAAGCCAGAGCGCCACCAGAGCTTCCGGCAGCATGTATGCTGACGCCCGGAGTTGTATAACTTCCGCTGGGGCAGGTAATGTCCGGACGTTGATTGCCGTCTGCGAGCCTGGGGTTATTCATGTGGATGTTCAAAGGCTGCCCCGACTGGAACGTAGCCAGAGTAGTAAGTTGCCAGCCGCCAATCACCGCATCCAGCGCGCGATTCATATTGGGAGCGACGAGAGATCCGCGGCCAATCGGCACCTGCAATATTACTGCGGCGACCAGCCGGTTGGTCGCGTCATTCGCGCTGATCGACCATTCCGCCTTCAGATGATCTAACTCCTGCGGGTAACCGTTGGCTAACGTGCCAAGAAAGGAGTTGGCTCCCGCAGAGGAATCGTCCATATTTTTCGACCAGGTGTAGTTTCCTTCAAAGTTTAAATAACGACCCGCCCGCTTCTGGAATATGAATTGGAGAGCGTTATACCAGGAAGATGCACCAAGGTTTTTGAGTCCCTCAAAAGGCCCGTCAAACTGGGGATAAGGCCGCAAAAGATTCAATTGTGGTATTTGCAGATTATTATATTGTGACTCTGGTTCGTTGAATATGGCGTTCGGACCTGAGAACAATGGTTGAAATGGATTGTTCGCCGGTGTGCTCAACTCCTGGCTGGTCTTTTGCCGTCGAATCGCCGATGGAATGAAATTCTTGTTCTCTGTTCCGGCCCATGGCAGGTGCGTGCTGCGGTTTGCGGAGTAATTGATGGAAATGACGATGTTGGCTGGAAATGCCTGCTGGATTCCAAGGTTCCATTGATAGATATCGGCGTCCTTCGCCGGCTGGTTATAGCTGAGATTATTTGCGTTCGGAAGTCCCCACATTGCGAGCTTTCCGTATTTCTGCCCTTGAGCCGGAGGTATTCCGCCAGGGAACGGATTTGAGAGAGTAGTCGCTGCATTCCGCGTCACATTTCCATCATTCGAGAAAAACGCACTTGGACTTGCCGTATATGCCGAACCAGGATACTGGAAGTTTGTCGCCACCCCGTATCCGAAGTAGATTCCAGCTCCGCCGCGGATTACGAGCTTGTCATTCGCCAGATACGCAAATCCCAGACGCGGACCGATGTCGCTGTAGTCCGCGGGAATGCTTCTCTTTTTCGAGGAAGCAAAGACCGTCGTGCCTTTCAGTGTCCCGGGGAATCCAGGAACAGAAATACCGCTGTCTCCAGTGAAGTCGCTGAACTGGCTATTGTTGTGGCGCTCAGTATATGGGGTGTTCCACTGATATCGTAGTCCAAGGTTCAATGTCAGCTTACTGGTAGCTCGCCAGTCATCCTGGATGTAAAAGGCGGTTGACTTCGACTTATCCGCGACCGACTGAGTAACATTGATGCCGCTCGCGCCGCCGGAATCTGGCCACCCGAGGAGCACCGAAGCGAAATCATTCCCCGTGGGTCCGCTCGGCGGATTGGGATTGAAAGGATCTTGCGACGTGACATCCTGAGAGAAAGTAAAAAAGCCATCCGGGTAGTTTGGCTGGAAGAAATTGTTGTAGAAGATCTGTTGCTGCCCACCGGCCTTGAAAGTATGGGATCCTTTCGTCCAAGAGAATGCGGAGGTATAGTTCAGCAAAGTGTGCGCAAAATGCGTGTCTACACAGCATTGGTCATAAATCGAAGCCCATGGTGAATCTGCCATGATGATCGACGGCATGCGCGGAATTCCATTTTGTATCAGGTAGCTTGGAAATCCAACTGTAGTAGGGCTCGGATATTTATTATTGGTGGTTGGCTGAGATACTCTGTCCAACCCAAATGTGGATGTCCATAGGGTGTTCGGTGTAGGTGTATAGGAATAGTTAATGCCATCATTGAAAATCTTTTCCGTAAACGCCGTGCCATCATTGAATGCGCTCGAAGCAAGCACGGTTGGAGTGGATCCGCTGCCGAAGATACTGCTGTAGCGCACCGAGAGGGAGGATTTGCTGTTGAACTGCTGGTCGATTTTCAGGTCGAGCTGAAGCGTATTTGATGTGCTGAGGATGACATCCCGGAAGTTATTTGCACCGCTGGCGTCTGCGGGTGTATTAGGCTTGGGATAGAGTTTCAGAATCGCTTGCCCGACTGGATCGATTTCCTGCTGGGGGATCTGTTGGTTCTGATACGGTGCTCGTGAATATGTGCCATCCGGATTTTGAGTAATGTTGAACGGATCGAATATTGGATTCTCGTAAGATGCTGAGAAATTGCCATTGATCTCATCGGCAGTGGGAACAGTGGCAACAATGTTTACCGGATTGCTTGCGGTAACAGATTCCAGGTCCCCGAAGAAGAATGTCTTGTTTTTAACGATTGGACCACCCAGAGAGAATCCATCCTGGTTTTGCGAATGGCCGGGCCTGGGGCCGCTGTTATAAAAATCTCGAGCATCGAAAACTGCATTCTGGTTGAACCAGTATGCGCTGCCATGCAGAGCATTTGTGCCGGAATGCATAACTTCATCAATATTTGTTCCGTCGCCATACTCCGCCGAAAAGCTATTGTTCTGGACTTTCACCTCCTGCAACCCTTCAACGGTGGCCTGGTAGTAGGTGCCCGAATTCGAGCCCTCCCCCTGTTCGGGGGCAGTAATGAGAACGCCGTCCAATCGTATGTTCGCGGTGGAGTTTCGCTGACCATTTGAAACAAAGTTGGTCCCGCCGGGGTAAGAATTGGAAATTCCAGTTCCTGCGGTTTCTGTGACTCCGGCAGCGAGGAACGTGATACCAAAGGGATCGCGATTTGCTAAAGGAATCTGCGTTAGATATTGACTAGGTATATCCATTCCCAGCGTCGCCGTGCCGGAGTCCAGCAATACAGGAATTGCTTCCACGGTGACGTTCGTCTGCTGGGTCGCAGGATTCATAGTCACGTTCAACGTACTTTGCTGGTTCACCGTCAGCGTGATCCCCGCCTTTTCAACCGGGCCGAAATTCGGCGCTTCAACCAGCAACTTGTAGTTGGAAGCGCGTAAGGCTGTAAACGCATAGCTGCCCGCACTGTTTGAGGTTGTGCTCTGCGAAATGTTTGTGCCAACATCCGTGATGGTGACTTTCGCCCCTTGGATGATGGCGCCCGAGGAATCGGTAACGGTGCCGCGGAGTTGAGACTGGTTTATCGATTGTGCCAATAGAAAAATTGGACAAAGGAAGAATCCCACGAGAATTACTCTCCGCAAGCTCTTTTCGACCTGTCCCATAACCCGCCCCCTTAACGTTTCATTACAAAGTATTCCGAAACTTGCGTTCACGAACGTTTAGCATCGCTTAATATGATTGTCAAGGAAGTGGGAGAATCGCTCCCATCAATGCCGATACTCAAGGAGGTTCGTGTGAACCGCTTATCCAACTCGCTCGCAATCTTCGTCTCCTCCCTGATCGCGACCGCTTGTTTCGGAGGAGTTGCGAATACGCGCACCCATTTCTATGTTTCGACCGTCGGCAGCGATTCTAATCGCGGAACGAGGAACAAGCCATATCTGACGCTGCAACATGCTGCCGATGAGGCCAAAGCCGGACAAACGATCACCGTGCGAGGCGGCACCTATTGCGAACGGCTCACAATCCGGTCATCCGGCAACGCGCGTGAGGGCTACATCACATTACGAAGCCAGCCGGGACAAGTGGCGATTCTCGACGGGAGTTGCCTGACACCAGACGTCGGCGACAGCGCAATGATTGCGCTTCACAACGTGAGCTATGTCAGAATCCAGGGCTTCGAAATCCGCAACTACAAGACTGCTGACCGCACTCGCGCACCGTTCGGCATCCGCGTGTGGGGCAGCGGCTCGAACATCCAAATCCTGGACAATAACGTGCACAACATTGAACAGACATATCCCGGTCGGGAAGGTCCGGGACATGGGGCCAACGGATTCGGAATCGCGGTGTACGGCACGGAAGCAAAGAGTCCGATCAGCAATCTAATTGTCGATGGGAACCAGGTGCACCATCTACAGACCGGCTCCAGCGAATCGCTCGTCCTGAATGGGAACGTGACAAATTTCCAGGTGACCAGAAACCGAGTCCACGACAACAACAATATCGGGATTGACATCATCGGATTTGAACGCACCGCTCCGGATCCAAAGGTCGATCGCGCTCGAGACGGGATCGTCAGCGGAAATCTCGTCTATGACATTACTTCCAGGGGCAACCCAGCCTATGGAAATGACGTGTCCTCCGACGGCATTTACGTGGACGGAGGGACACGTGTCGTGATCGAGCGCAATGTCGTTCACGACGTGGACTTTGGGATCGAATTGGCGAGTGAGCATTTCACCGGCAGCACAAGTCACATTATCGCGCGCAACAATCTGATTTATTTCTGTCATACAGCCGGTATCACAATCGGAGGGTATGACGCCAAACGGGGCAGTACTGAAGACTCCGTTATCATCAACAACACGCTCTACAAGAACGACACATGGGGAACGAAAACGGGCGAGTTCCAGATGCAGTACTACCTGCGCAACAACACCTTCGATAACAATATCGTGTATGTCGGCAGATCGCGCCGCGCTCTAAACAGCCGGTCTGGGCGCTCTAACCCACGGACTCCGACCGTAACTCTCGATCACAACCTGTATTACTTTCCAGGCGGTCCAGACCAGGTGAAATGGTCCTACGACGGCAAGGAATATCCCACTTTCGAGGCATATGTAAAAGCAACGGGAAACGACCGGCATTCCGCCTTTTCCGATCCAAAGTTCATCGACGCCGCGAAAAATAACTTTCACCTCCAGCCGGATTCTCCCGCGCACGCCCGTGGCGTCAATCCGGGCTCATCCGTGCTGGGAGATAAGGACCTCGACGGGTCGGCAAGAGTCAAGATGGGCAGAATCGATATCGGGTGCTACGAGACGCAATGACGTACACACCGACCTGGCGTCCTGATGTACGGTTCGTCGAAAAACCGGCCTCACACACATCGTGGTATGTTGGTTCCGCATCTTTGCAGGCTCGAAAGGAACCCGTTATGTCCACCACGATGAATCTCACGTTTGGCGTCCGACGGTTGGCGATTTTGGCCGCTGCGCTTGTGTTCACGAGTGCGAGTTTGACGCTCGCACAAGTCGTGATCGTTCCGCCCACTCCGCAGATCGGATCCTCGAATCCGATCACTGCAGAGCCGCGCGTTGAGCGACCGCAAACACATCCCTGCGTTGTCAAGCTATTTCAGGATTTGGCGTTCGCAGACTTCACACCGAAGACATTCTCCTATACGCCACCCGAAGCATGTCCGGGGCCCTGGGCTAAAGTAGTCTTCACGGCGGACTTTACAGTGACCGCCGGTCGTCAGTATGACCGGACTGCGGCGTTCTATATCGGCCATGCAAACATCTACTACGGTACGACAGCCGAGCCGCGCAAAAGCCTGAGTCCCTCCTGGCATGTGGAACGCAATGTGACCGATCTTACCGCCATCTTCAAGACTCCGCAGACCGGTGAGGCGAACATCGGCAATTTTGTAGGGGTGTCGGGTGGCGTCACCTATAACGGCATCATCTATGCCAATGCTGCGCTGGAGTTTTATCCTGCCTCCCCGCAATATCCCACGCTTCCGACTCCCGACATCGTTGTTCCTGTTAACGGCACTGGAGGGGACGCCGGCACGCTCAACACCACGTCCGATCAGATCACGCAGGTTCTCGATCTGCCGACCAACGTTGAGCGTGTCTATCTCGACGTGATCGCGCAGAGCCAGTCGGGCGACGAGTTCTGGTATTTCTGCGTGCCCAACGATCAGGCTTCGCACCTCGAAAGCTGCGGCAACACCGCATTCCGCGAGACGGAGGTGACAATCGACGGTAAACCCGCCGGCGTCGCGCCAATCTATCCGTGGATTTATACGGGCGGCCTTGACCCATATCTCTGGGAGCCGATCACCGGTGTGCAAACGCTCGACTTCAAGCCCTATCGTGTCGACCTGACGCCGTTCGCCGGGGTTCTCGGCGATGGAAGCGCGCATACAGTCGGCGTTGGCGTTTACAACGCGAACAGCTATTTCCTCGCTACCGCAAACCTGCTCGTCTATACGGATCATGGAAAGCAACGGGTCACGGGCGGCATCCTCAGCAACACGCTGACCGCGGCTCCCAGACCGGATGTCACGGAAAACATCAGCATGTCCGCAGGGCCGACTTACACCGGCACTGTCACCGTTTCCTCGAATCGAAAATTTGAGATCAGCGGCTACGTCAACACTTCTCACGGGCGCGTCGTGACCACGGTGGACCAGACGGTGAACTTCCGCAACCTGCAAGGCTTCTACGTCAACGCCACAAACGACAAACAAGGAGCGCAGCAGACGAGCACCGTCGACACCGTCACCACGACGAGCGATGGATTCTTCGTCAACACAAGCAAGAAGCACGTCTCCTATCCGTTGGATCTCGTTTACCTCTACGTTGTGAATCCTGACGGCAGCGCCAGCCAGAAGACGATCAGCGATCAGCAGGATCTCGCAAACGACACTCAGAACTTCCGCGGCTTCCAATACTTTGGAAGCAATCTGCACAACGAAGTCTATTCAACCGACACGCTCAACTTCACTCCGACAGGAGCGTACGGCCCTTCAGGCAGCGAAACGAAGGCGACCTACCACTACGACAACACCCTCGGCGATTGCTACACCAGAACGCTGACCGCAACGGCGCAGAAGCTGACCTCCGTCAACGATGGTCAGGGCTGCAAGGGCGGCAACCACGACAGCTTCTAGTGGAAGCTGCATTCCAGAACAGCAAAGCCCGGCACTTTCGCCGGGCTTTGCTGTTCTGCGATCGCCTCTGCAGACGGATCATCAGGCCCGAATCACCCGTATCCCGCGCTGTACAAATTCCGCAATGCTTTCATCCGAAGCGCCTGTATCAGTGATCAGTATGTTGATATCCGAAATGGGACAAATAAGCGCCGGGCTTACATGCCCCAGTTTGCTCGAGTCGGCAACAGCAATCACTTGTTTTCCCTGTTTCAACATTGTGCGGAAGGTAAGGGCTTCATCAACTTCGCCGGTAGTCGCACCTCGCGCAATGTCGAGTCCAATCACGCCGAGAAAAACCTTGTCCATGTAAACGCCGCTAAGCGAGCTGACAGCGGTAGGCCCGGTCAAAGAAAAAGACCACGCCCAGGGTACGGCACCGCCGGTCAGATGGGTTCGAATGCGCGGCTGGTTGCAAAGTTCCATACCGATGTTGATCGCGTTCGTGACAACGGTGAGATTGGAGCGGTGGCGAATACTCCTGCCAACCTGGGTCGTTGTCGTTCCGGCAGTCAGCCCGACGGTGTCGTTTTCCGCAATCAGGTCCGCGGCCGCCAGTCCAATACGCCGCTTCTCCTTTGCAAAACGATGGTTGCGCGCCTGGAAAGACTGGTCATAGCGGAAAGGCTCATAGAGCAGCGGCTCCACCAGAATCGCTCCGCCATGGGTGCGTCGCACAAGCCCACGGTGCTCCAGTTTCGTCAGGTCTCTGCGAATACTTGGAGCCGAAGATCCTACCGTGGCAATGATCTGTTCCAGCGACGCCTCGCCTTCACGCAGCAGAAATTTCACGATCTTCTCTGCGCGATCTTCGGCCTTTGCAGCCATCAAGTCACTCTCCCGGCAGTTTGGTGGTTACAGAATTATAGTTCTCCCGCACACGCAATCGCGGCGCTGCTGTTTTCCGTCTATGGCCGGCAGAGCTAGCAGGACCTAATCAATGAAAGCTCTCAACCAATGCACGGACATCTTCTTCGAGCGGTCCGACCTGAGCGGATGCAAACGCCGCTGAGCTGCGTGTGGACGGATATGTTTGCTCACTCGCCTCGTGAGCGGGTACCGTACGACGCAACGACGCATGAATTGCGGCACTCCGGGTAGCGGCCCAGAGGTCGGTGGCAGTTTCAATGGTCACCCCCGCACTGGCGATGATCTGAATTCTGTCGCCGCCCACGCGCACCAATCTCGCAACCGTGTCCGCGCCGCGCGCCAGAGTAGATGCGCCGCCGGAGGTCAACAGCATGTGTGCTCCGCTGGCAATCACATCTTCAAGCGCCCCCTCCAGATCCGAACAGTCGTCGAAGGCGCGATGGAAGGTCACTGGCATGGGGAAAGCGCGCTGCACAAACTCGCGGGTCCGCTCAACATCGACGCGACCTTCCTGAGTGAGCACTCCGAGCACAACGCCGTGCACTCCGGCAGATTTGAAGTGGTCGATGTCGCGCCCCATCGAGGCCAGCTCCGCAGGCGAATACACGTAATCGCCCGACCGGGGACGAACCATAGCGTGAATGGGGATCGAGACTTTCTCCAGCGCAACCTCGACCAGCCCAAGACTCGGCGTCAGGCCGTTCTGGGAAAGTGCGCTACAGAGTTCAAGTCGATCTGCCCCCCCGCGAGCGGCCGCTTCCGCGCCGGCTAGCGTGTCGACGCAGATTTCTATCAATGGCGCCGCCATCGACGCCCCCCGTATCCGACTGGCGCCACAGTGAGAAATCCCATGCCCCAGCGCATGGAAGTGTCGCAATTTGATTTTTCGAATTGACGTGAATTGACCATAATGGCGCAACTCGATCAGAAACAATTTAGAAGAATCTCAGAGAGCAGGTCACATTCAGCAAAGAATCCGGTCTTTTCCTCCAAATCCAAGCAGTTGCTAATCTAGCAGATTTGAAAGACTAACGTGCAAGTAGTCGATAATTTGACTTTTTTGGGCCATTCCCTTCACAACAGTGGTACCAGCGTGGCATAATTGCCCGGCAAGCTGAAATCGCGCTCCCCGTACCCCGTCTTCGCTAGCCCAGAGACTCCAGGCGGAGATCGCGGATGAAGCTGAGAAGTCCAACCGGTTTCGCAGGATTGGACCTGCTGTTGTGAACGAATCTATGGCCAGCGGAGGAACGCAAACAAAATGAAATTCTCTCGAATGATCGGCCGTGCCGCTCTGTTGTTCACGCTGATGGCCGCCTCTGCGGGGTTGTCTCAAACTGTCACTGGCAACATCACTGGAACTGTTACAGATGCCACCGGAGCTGTGATACCTGGAGCGACTGTGACTGCCAGAAACATCACCACCGGCGTCAACACACCGACCACGACGAACGGATCGGGTGTGTACTCCATTCGTTTTCTGCCCATCGGCCAGTACCAGGTCACAGTCGGCGCCCCTGGATTTGGACCATCATCCTATCCGCCATTCGCGCTGGAGATCGACCAGACCGCCAAAATAAACGTGATTCTCAAGGCAGGCGCAACCACCACGACCACCGAAGTGCATGGAGCACTTGCGCCGATTCTTAACACGAACGACGCTTCGCTTGGAATCACGCTTTCGAACACCGAGATTCAAACCGTCCCGCTGAATGGTCGAAATTTTTCAACTTTGACCCTTTTCGTGCCAGGCTCCGTCAGCACCAATGGCCCCGCCGGAATGACCGGCGGCAATGCCATCGAGCGCAGCACCTACAACAGCGACATCCCTAACATTAACGGGAACCGCTCCCAGGCGAATAACTACACGCTCGACGGCATCGACATGAACGAGAACCAGAACAATCTGATCGCCTATAATCCGGCGCCGGATGCGATCCAGCAGATCAGGGTAATCACCGCAAATGCACCGGCGGAGTATGGCAACGTGAATGGCGGCGACGTGATCAGCGTGCTAAAGAGCGGCACCAACCAGTTCCACGGGTCGGCCTATGCGTATCTTCAGAACCAGAATCTAAACGCAAATTCATGGTCGAACAATCACAACACCCCGGCGATTCCAATCAACCCTTACACGCAGACGCAGTTTGGAGGCACGATCGGCGGCCCGATCAAACATGACAAGCTGTTTTTCTTCGCCGACTACGAGGGCGCACGCGAGCATACAGGCGGCACAGGCACAGCCAGCGTGTTTACTGCGGCAATGCGGAAGGGCGACTTTTCGGTGCTGCTGAATCCGCCGCCGGGTACAAACGGCACGACGAATGCGCCCATTCAGCTATACGACACACAGAACAACTTCGCGGCTTACCCAAACAATCAGATTCCAATCGTGAATCCGGTTGCGCAATTTATTTTTGCGCATCCTGATCTGTATCCATTGCCGAACTCGACGCCGCAGGATGGAATCATCGCCAACAATTTCCAGGGCCCGAGCCGCACTTTCATCGTAAACAACCAGGGGGATATAAAGATCGAAGTGGATCCGCGCGCCGCGGATAAAATCACCGGCTTCTATTCGCAGTCCGATGCCTATGACGGAAACGTTCCGGTGCTGGAGCTTTCATTTCCGGCGCAGAATGTCTTTCCCACCAAGCTGGGCGGCGGAATGTGGGTGCATGTCTTCTCTCCCTCGGTTGTCAACTCGGCGCGGGTGGGCTTTACCCGCGTCGTCTGGGTCCAGAGCGTGCCGACCGATCCCAGCGGCCAGTTTGGGCTTACCGGAGACGCGAAAGTTGGCATCCCGCTTGCAAATCAGAGCTATCCCGGTTTTTCATTCCAAAGCATTAGTCCGCTCAGCGGCGTGGGTACTCCCGCGAATATCGGATCGATCATCGACAATACCTACAGCTATGGCGATGACCTTACCTGGCAGCGCGGTCTCCACCTGATCAGCATGGGAATCCAGGCCATCCGCTACCAGAACAACTACATCACCAGCAACAACCAGGGATTTCTTGGCCAATTCAGCTATTCAGGGGTTTTCACGGGGAATCCTTTTCCAAATGCAATCAATGGTCCAGGTTATGCCGGGGCCGATTTCGTTTTGGACCGAGTGGCCAGTGCCCAGGTTGAGGAGGCCGGCGAACTGGTAGGCCAGCGCCAGTGGCGGACAGCCGGATTCATGCAGGACGACTGGAAGGTTACCCCCAATCTGACCGTTAACCTCGGGGTACGCTACGAATATGACCAGCCTTGGTACGAGGTGAATAACAAGACCGGCAACGTACTGCTGACGGGGCCGCAGATGGGTACCGTCATTTACGCCGGGCGTATTCCCACCGGCGCTCCCGCCGGCTCCCAGCTTTGCGACAATCGCGCGTGCTATCAGCCGACATACAACCAGGTCATGCCACGCATCGGCTTCGCATATCAGCCGAAAGCGCGCATTGTGATCCGAGGTGGCTACGGCACAACGAGTTTCCTTGAGGGCAATGCCGCCAACCAGCGTTTGACCTCTATTCCACCTTTCATCCAATCCAGTTTTAAGAACGCGCTGGTCCCGGTGGTACCAACCCCGCCGGCCCCGGGCGTAACTCCGCCGCCACCTGGCGGGACGCCGTACACGGTGGAGGAGGGCTTTAGCTCAAATCCGAGCGACATCAACTACTCCGGCGGCGGATATGGCGCGTGGCCGCAGAATATGCAGCCTGCCTATATTCAGGAATTCAACCTCACGACGGAATTCGAGCTGACCAACGACACCTCCCTTCAAGTCGGATACCTTGGCGAAACTGGCCAGCACCTGATCGACTACCGCAACGCGAATCAGTACACCGTTCCCGGCGATCCCACATCTGCGCCATTCGCAAATGTTCCATTGTTTGGTCCAGGCGGTGCGCTTCTGGTAACCGAGCCGAATGCGAAGATGAATTACAACGCTCTCCAATCCGTCCTGCGCCATCGCACGAACAAGGGCTTGGAGTACACCGTCAACTACACCTACAGCAAGGCGATGACAAACAGTTTGGGCAATTACAGCCTGAATGTCAGCGGCTTCAGCGGTGCGTTTCAAAATGGTTATAACGGTGCTGCCGACATTGGACCAGCCGGATACGATGTGCGGCACAATCTGACAGCGGTGGGGTCCTATGCTCTTCCTTTCGGGCGCGGCAAACAGTATGGTTCGGGCATTAACCGCTTTGAAGATCTGGCGATTGGCGGCTGGTCGATCTCCGGGTCAGCAATTTTGTACTCCGGCTTTCCAGTCACCATTACCGCGCCGGGTGTCAGCAATACCAACACTTACGGACAGGAACGCGCGAACCAGTATCGCAAATTGAAAATTGTGGATCGCAGCATCGCGCACTGGTTCGGCACTGATCCTTCTGCCACGCCGTGCGCCTCCGGTCAGGATAACGGGGTGTGCGCATATGGCGAGCCCGCACCTAACACCTTCGGCTCCGCAAGCGTCGGTAGTGAACGTGCTCCCGGCTATCGACAGATCGACGCGTCCGCTTTTAAAGACTTCCACATCACGGACCGTCAGTTTGTTGGATTCCGGGCAGACGGCTTCAACCTGTTCAACATTGCAAGCTACGGCAACCCTGACAGCGGGGTGACTGATGGGACCTTCGGTCAAATCAGCAGCGTGCGGTCGGCGGCGCGGGTGGTTCAGTTTTCCGCGCACTACACCTTCTAAAGTGCAAGCCTCGCAGGCTTGCAAGGAGCGGATGCAGATCCGCTCCTTTTCTATTTTGCCGGAAGCACTTCGAGCGATGTCTCGGTCACAATCGAGGAGAAGAAATGAAGAAGATTGCAGGACTGCTGTTGCTGCTACTAACAGCCTCCGCCAGCGCGCAGATCAAGTCGCTGTTTTATATGACGGAGACTCCTGACTCCATCCGCTCATTTGTAGCGCATCAATCAAAGATCGATATTCTGGTCCCCACCTGGTATCAGGTCGATGCCAATGGGCTGGTCACCGGATCGCCGGACCCCATGGTAATGGGATTGGCTCACGCCGACCGCGTTCCCGTCATGCCAATCGTCGCTCTGTTCGATAAGACCGATATACATACGCTCTTTCTCAACGCAGTAGCGCACCGGGAAATGATCGGATCTTTGATCCGCGAATCGAAGCAGAACGGCTACATCGGTTTTCAGCTCGACCTGGAAGACATCTCCTGGACCGACCGCGACCTGCTCTCCGCGCTCGTAAAGGAAGTAGCGGAGGGCTTGCACGCGCAGGGCCTCCAGCTTTCAATCGCCACCGCCCCCAACGCTCCCGGACATCCCACCGGCTCAGGTTTCGACAAGTGGATATGGTCGGACTGGCGCGGGGCCTTCGACCTGAAAGCGTTGGCCGCCTCGGTGGATTTGATTTGTCTGATGACGTATGACCAACACACGCGATGGACCGCACCCGGACCGGTTGGTGGCTGGACATGGACGATCGAGAACCTCAACTATGCGCTCAAATACGTTCCGAGGCAAAAGCTTTCACTCGGCATCCCGCTCTACGGCTATCACTGGTTTACCGGTCCGCCGTTGAAGACCGGCGAAGAATACAAATCGAATATCACGGGAGAATACATTGGCGCGCCGAACGCCGAACTACTCGCCAAAACCTACGGCGCCAAAACGGAATGGGACCCCATCGACCACTCTGCCTGGTTCTATTTCTATCGAGACCAAATGCGGGAGTGGGTCTTCTTCACCGATACGCAAACATTCAAAGATCGATATCAGTTAGCGAAAACGCGCGAATTGCAGGGAATTTGTTCATGGGTACTGGGAGAGGAAGACCCGCAAATCTGGGGTTTGCTTCCGAACCGTAAGTAGTAGCAGTTGGCTCTCCCACATTACGAAGCCGTCGATTCGATTCCGTTGCGCGCACGCCATAGCGCGCCCTGGATCGGGTCGACCGGCTCGGGGAATATTTCGATCTCCGGGTGCGATCTGAACAGCGCATCGAACATGGCGTGGCGCACATTGGTGACATGGCGCAAAATGCTGCCGGTAAAAGCGACCCGCGGCACGAACGAGGGGTCAAGCTGGCTCGACCGCCCAATCGCCAGCGTCACCAAATGTGCGAGTTCCTCACCTGCTCGGGTAAGTACTTCAATCGCAACCGCGTCTCCGCTCTCCGCGCAGCCAACAATCACCGGCGCCAGCACCGCGAAATCCGGGGCCGGCGTCCCGTTCGCCTTTTCCACCAGTTCATGCAAGCTGCTCAGATGCCAATAGTCCATCACGCTATCGAACAATTGCGTAGCGCGCCCTTCATTCCGCGCGCGAAAGGCGCTCCGCAGTCCCTCGTAGCCAATCCAGTGTCCGGACCCTTCATCGGCTAGCCGTGGTCCCCATCCTCCAGCGTGAACCATCTGCCCGTTACGAGTGCGACCAACAACGTTTGATCCGGTGCCGGCAACGACCAACACCCCGGGTCCCCCATAAAACGCCGCGTCCAAGGCGATTTCCTCGTCGCCGCACAATAGGAGTTTCCCCCCTACTAGCGACTGCACGACTTCGCGAATCCAGTTAGTGACCAGCGGGGTGCTCATCCCGGAAGTTCCAACGCAGGTCCTCGCGACGGACTCGAGCGTGATGCCCTGAGGCTGCGTAAGCTGCTGCAGCAGCGACTCCAGATTTTGGCGCGCGTCCCGATCCCCGTTGCGCAAAATTTGGATGCTGCCGGACTGCGCGCGGGAGAGCTCGCACTCGTCATCGGCTAACGCACCAACCGTCTTCGTTCCACCAGCATCGAGCGCTAGAAAGTATGACATCGATATGTCCAATTTTATTACCGGTTCAGGCGAAGGACGCTGGTTCCATAGAAATCCGATGTGCCGTTCTCGTTTTGGGAGCGCCAGAAAACGCTGTCGAAAAGAAAAGTGTAGTGAAGGACGCCCGTGTACGACTAACGTTCCACACTCAATTTATTTCTGGCGGCTTCAGAGAAGTTGTGGCATTATCAGTCAACTACTGCACGAGCATTGGGTCGTCCGCCGGCTAGCGTGGGCTTTTCTGCGCCTGCACAACCGCAATTGAAGTAGCGAATGCCGCCGAAACGGCGATTATATAGGTCTCGATGAATTGACCGACCCTCAACCTGTCGCAGGACCTATCCCCGTCAAAGAGGCGAGATTACACAAGGATTGCAGGCCGCTTATGGATTTGAATACCGTTCACGAGATTCGGCGTCCCGTATCTGCGGACTCGGTAAAGAATTGGGAAGCCGGGTTCGCGTGGCTGGCCGGTGGCACTTGGCTCTTCTCCGAACCCCAGCTGGGAACGGACACATTGATCGACCTCGCCGGGCTGGGATGGCCCGCGTTGACAGTTTCGCCGGAAGGCCTGGAGATCGCAGCGACCTGCAAGATTGTCGAGTTGGATCAGTTTGTCGCTCCGGCTGAGTGGCGCGCCGCACCGCTCTTTCGCGAATGCTGCCGGGCATTCCTGGCCTCGTTCAAGATCTGGAATGTGTCGACGGTTGGCGGCAATATTGTAATGTCACTACCCGCCGGCCCAATGATCTCCCTGACCGCCGCTCTCGAGGGAGTCTGCACGCTTCTCCCGCGTAACGGCGAACCTCGCGAAGTGGCTGTCGTCGATTTTGTCACCGACAACCATAAAAACATCTTGGCGCCCGGCGAACTTCTCCGCAGTGTCCGACTGCCCGCCTCCGCACTCAAAAAATCGTATGCGTTCCGCCGGTTCTCCCTGGTTCACATGGGACGTTCCGAGGTCCTGTTGATTGGCACTCGTTGCACCGAACGCGATACGTTTCTGCTGACCATTACCGCTGCGACGAATCGTCCGATCCAGTTCCGTTTCGATTCGGTTCCGACGGCAGCCGAGTTGAAGCGGACCCTCGACGAGGGTATCTCGGCAGAACTCTATTTCGATGATCCCAACGGCTCTCCTTCGCATCGGCGCCATCTGGTCTACTACTACGCCGAACAAATACGACAGGAACTTTCCGCTGACTCGAGGTTGAAATCATGAACTACAAAATCAACGGAAAATCATTTGAAGCGGATCCGCGGCCCGGACAATGCCTGAGAACGTTTGTGCGGGACCTTGGCTGGACTGGCGTGAAAAAAGGCTGCGACGGCGGAGACTGCGGTGCCTGCACCGTGTGGATGGATGGAATGCCGGTTCATAGCTGCCTGATGCCCGCATTTCGCGCCGCAGATCACGAGGTGACAACCGTCGAAGGATTGGGAACGGACGGCCATCTTCATCCCATGCAGCAGGCGTTTCTGAATGCACAAGCCTTCCAGTGCGGTTTCTGTACCGCCGGGATGCTCATGACCTGCGCCACCTTGTCCGAGGAAGACAAGAAAGATCTTCCCCATACATTAAAGGGAAATCTTTGTCGCTGCACGGGATATCGCGCCATTGAAGACGCCCTGCATGGAATTGGCTCGGTTGAGGAGGACCGTGCGGGCGCCGCCTGCGGGGCCAGTCTACAAAGCCCGTTCGCCCACTCGATCGTAACGGGTACGGCGCACTACACGATGGACGTCGTGCCGGAAGGACTTCTGCACCTGAAAGTGGTCCGTTCCCCGCACGCCCACGCCAAAATTACTGCCATTCGCAAAGACAAGGCTGCGGCGCTACCCGGCGTTCACGGAATCTTTACCTGGGAGGATGTTCCAAATCGCCTCTATACGACGGCAACCCACGATGATTATCGGGTCGATCCTGACGACACCTACGTACTCGACAACGTGGCCCGTTTTATTGGGCAACGCCTGGTGGCAGTAGTGGCAGAGACGGAAGGAATTGCCGAAGAGGCGTGCCGTCTGGTCGACATCGACTATGAAGTGCTCCCGGCGGTGTTTGATCCTGAGGAAGCCATGCGTCCCGGGGCGCCGATCCTTCATAACAAGAATGCAGCTTCGCGAATTTTCGCCCCTGAAAAAAATATCTTCATTGAGATCAATAGCGAGGTTGGAAGCGCAGAGAAAGGCTTCGAAGAAGCCGACGCCATCTACGAAGGGACATATTCCTCCCATAGGATCCAACATGCGCACCTTGAGACACATGGCTCCATTGCATGGAAGAGCGACGATGGGCGCATTCACGTGCGCACGAGTTCCCAATCGCCCTTCCTGACCAAGGCGAAGCTGTCGTATCTTTTCGGCGTTAGTCTTCCCCAGATCCACGTCTATTGCGAACGAGTCGGCGGCGGATTTGGCGGTAAGCAGGAGATGCTGAGCGAGGATCTCTGCGTGCTCGCTTTGCTGAAAACAGGTCGGCCCGTTAAATGGGAGTTCACCCGCACCGAGGAATTTATCGGCGGGGCCAGTCGGCACCCGATGACCGTGCAAACGAAACTGGGCGCCAAGAAGGATGGCACGCTGACAGCTATCCAGGTGCGGGTGGTTTCGAACACCGGGGCATACGGCAACCACGGCGGCGAGACTCTTGCGTCTGCCCTTGGGTCCTCAATCATGGGGTATCGCTGTCCGAACAAGAAGGGAGTGGGGTATGCCGTCTACACCAATACCGTCCCATCCGGAGCCTTTCGCGGCTATGGCGCGCCGGAAATGGCCTTTCCCATCGAATCGGCCATGGACGAACTTGCCCGCAAACTGAAGATGACCCCCATCGCCCTCCGCCGCAAGAATATGGTGCGGCCCGGCGATGCGCTGCACAGCATCTGGGACAGCCCGGGTGACGTAGAGATTGGAAGCTACGGTCTCGATCAGTGCCTCGATTTTGTTGAAAGCGCACTCACGAGTGGACGTGGTCTGAAGAAACCCGACGGGAGCGAATGGCTGGAAGGGAGCGGCCTTGCAATGCATGTTCAGGAATGCGCCCCTCCCACTGAGCACCGTTCTGAGGCCCACATCTCTCTGAAAGAAGATGGCACGTATCACCTGGCTGTCGGCACATCTGAATTCGGCAACGGCACAATCACCAGCAATCGGCAGATTGCCGCGTCGATTCTGAACTCTGCCGCTGGAAGCATCGAGATCATCAATGCCGATACCGACCTGACGCCCTACGACACCGGCACATTCGCCAGCACAGGTACGAGTATCGGCGCGATGGCAGTAAAATACGCTGCGGATGCACTGCGCCATAACCTGCTCGAACTCGCGAGCCGGCAGACCTCGATTCCCATTGAAGAATGTTTCCTAAGTGACAAAATCATTCTCTGCGGCGGTCGCGCTCTGCCTTTGTCGGAACTGTACGCAGCCACACCCGAGCCGAGACATCAGCTCAAGGTCGCGCGCAAATCCTATGCCACCCCTCGGACCACCGCCTTCAATGTGCAAGGCTTTCGCCTCGCTGTTCATCGGGTGACGGGCGAAATCAGGATATTGCACAGTGTGCACGCCGCGGATGCCGGAACAATTCTCAATCCCATGCAATGTCGAGGTCAGGTTGAAGGATCGATCGCTCAGGGTATAGGAGTTACGCTGTTCGAGCGCATGATCTTCAACGATTCGGGAGCGGTCGTGAATCCTAATCTGCGTAACTACCGCATCCCCGGCTTCGCCGATGTTCCGCGGAGTGAAGTTTTCTTTGCTAAGACGCATGACGCGTTTGGCGCGTTGGGAGCGAAGCCAATGGGGGAAGCGCCCATTATTCCAATTTCGCCCGCTCTCGCCAATGCCCTTGCCGACGCAACTGGCATCCGTTTTAAAGCTCTTCCCTTCAGCCCCGACCTCATTTTCCAGCAATTGGCGGAAATGAAGTCCGCCAATTGAGATGACTTCACCGACCATGAGCCAAGCCGCTGTTCTCCTCGCCACTTTCAAGGTTCGTCCAGGGCAGGAGGATGCTTTTTCCGAGTGGCAGATCCAACACAATAAGACCGTGTCCAAATTCCCCGGTTACGTGAGCGGCGACGTGATGCCGCCGACCAAACAGGGCGACAATGAATGGACGATACTCCTGAATTTTCAGGACTCGGACCTGCTGCTCAAATGGCAGAAATCCGCCGAGCGTGCCAAACTGATCGCCGCTGTGCTCCCTCTGATCGAGGGCGGAAATCTCGGCCAGATGATGCCGAGGGACAACTCGGCGGAGCAGCCGGGCACGAATGTCACCCAGGTGGTCCTCTCGAACGTCAAGCCGGGAATGGAAGACAGGTATCGTGAGTGGTCCGTCCGAATCCAGCAGGCGCAGGCAAAATATCCGGGCTATCGCGGCACATACCTTCAGCCGCCTGGGCCCGGCGGCGCTGCTCACTGGACGACCATGCTGCGATACGACACTGCGGCGCATCTCGACGCGTGGTTGGCCGCTCCCGAGCGCGCCGAGTTGCTAAAGGAATCCAAAGCTTTCATTAATGATGAAGAGTTGATGAGACTCGGTACATCGTTCCCGGGCTGGGTGCCGATCAACCCCGTAACCGGCAAGGGGCCTCCCGACTGGAAGACGGCGATACTCGTCCTTTTGGGACTTTATCCGACCGTGCTTCTGGAGCTGCGCTTTCTCAACCCACATCTCAGGCATCTCAATCCCTCGCTCGCCACCTTTATCGGCAACGTCGGTAGCGTGTCGGTCACCAGTTTCATCACCATGCCGCTTTGCGTTCGCTGGTTCGGATGGTGGCTCTTCCCCGACAACAACTCCAAATCGCGGAGCCCGATGGGAACAGGCCTTTTCATCGTCCTCTTTATCATCGAGATCGCCCTGTTGTGGCGGCTCCTTTTGTGATCAGCAGACCTGTGGATCAGGTCCGGACGGTATCGCTGCTCCGAAGAGTTTTGCTGTTGGCCACTCTCCTCATTCCGGTTCCGCTCGCTAATCTCGCCCTGGCGGAAACACCCCAGATCACCACGGAAATCAAAGGCCCGAGCGGCCGTTGGCATCAGCGGAAATCCCGCGGCAGTCGAAAACTATACCGGCTCCGGCGCAGTTCAACGATTTCTACTGCATCGATTCGGCGGAAAGAACGATCATGGCGTTCGCTTTGGCGGTTTGTGGCTGGGCGATTGCAACTGGCTCATAACC
Source organism: uncultured Acidobacteriota bacterium (assembly GCA_963744615.1). Taxonomy (GTDB): domain Bacteria; phylum Acidobacteriota; class Terriglobia; order Terriglobales; family Acidobacteriaceae; genus JAKAAZ01. The sequence goes on along the minus strand of CAVUUE010000001.1, from coordinate 186,639 downwards.
GGCGGCGAAAAACCTGGTGCCTTCAGCTGTAACAGCGCCCTTGTTCTCGACAACCATATTGATCTCAAGAAACTCACTGGGTGGTGGAACGGTGGTTCCTTCGGCGCCGAGTTCCTTCAGCTAAACGCGAGTCCTACTAACGACCAGGCGGGAAGCGTCCAAAGCTACAACAGCACCTCTGGCGCCAATCCCCTGACCCGTTCGGAGTTGTACGAGTTATGGATTCGACAGGAGCTTCTTCATGGAAAGCTCGTTGTCCGCCTCGGGAAAGTCGCTCCAACTCGCGACTTCGGCAATGTCCTCCGTCCAGTACCGACACAGGACGCGGCGAGTTCCATTCCGGCGGTCAGTGGTCTGCTCTACACCCCTGTCTTTAAAAACCCCACCCTGTTCGGAGTATTGCCTGGGTTCTACAACTCGGCCTCCGGCGTGATGCTGAATGTCTCCCCGCTCAAACGGTGGTATATCAACTACGGCGCCTTTGACGGAAATCTGGCCCGTGGCGTACAGACTGGTCTGAAGGGACCGACGTTTAACGGCTACTATTTTCAGATCGCCGAAACGGGATTTGTCTGGCGGCTCGGGCCGAACCGCCTGCCGGGACAAGCCGGTGCTGGAATCTGGCGCCAGACCGGTCTGCTCCACGGACCAGCGGAAATCTCTCAGGATGGCGCGAGCGGACGCTATGCCTTCGGCTCCCAGCGGCTCTGGTTCCGGGATCCGGGCAGGGATAACTCAGGCGTCTCCGCCTTTTTCCAGGTGGGCACCAACAACGCCAAAACGCTCCCGATAAACAAATTTCTCGGCGGCGGATTCACCGGATTTGGCCTGGTCCATTCCAGGCCGAGCGACTCAGCCGGCATCGGCGTAGCGTGGTCCCGGCTGAACCCGAATATCTTCAAGCGTAATAGCGAACTCATGCTGCAAACCTATTACCAGGCTCGGATGGCGAATGGCGTTTACCTTCAGCCCACGCTTACCTACATACCCACTCCTGGCGCCTCGCCCACTTACAGCGCCGTGTGGGCGGCCACATTGCATTTGACGATTCTCTTTTGATGAATATTCTTGGCAACTCTGTAGTGAGGCGTTATCCTTCGATATCTCATGAAAACCCCCAGTGTTATTCTCATTGCCGCCACTCTCGTCATCGGCTGCGTTCTGCCGTGTCGAGCCGCCGATACTGACTCCTCCGCTCAGGACGCCAAAGCCAAAGTCGCTATGGATGATGTCCGGCAGTTAAATAACTCCATGTTTGGTTTTTATGAGAAAGGGCTTGTTCGTTTCGAAAAGAACTTTCCCCACCCCTTGATCATGGCGCTGTTCAGTGGCAAAGGCGGCCGCTTCATCCTCTATCGCCCGGGACAGCCCCCACTCGAAGCGCCGCCCGTCCCACCCATATACGAAATCGTCAAGTCGGTCGGCCACACCGCCATGGGAACATACGCGTTGGTCGCGCCCTACATCGGCCAGGCCTCGACTGACCATGGTTGGGTCGACGACATGAAGGCGTACCGGAACACCGTGCAGACCGCGAAAGACAATGTTGATTCTCTCGACATCAAGCCGAATGAGAAGGCGCTGATTAAGGATGTCCTCAATCGGGTGCTCTCGTTTATGGATACGAGTCTGAAGAACGGCACCTTCACCGCTGCCGACGTGCAGGCTTACACGCGCGGCGTCGAACCCGATTGTGAGAAACTGATCGCGATTGGCTCGTCTGCTCAGGTTGGGCATTGGTTTGAGGTATTGACCGAATGGAAGAAACTTCTCGGCCCGCAGTGGGACCAGACCTACGCGCTATCGAACTCCATCTACGTTGCGCGCCAGAATAATATTCTCTTCAGCGTCCTGGTTCAGTTTATGGGCGAAAAGACAATCAATAATCGCCTCCTATTGCTCGAAACGACGGATTTTCAGGCTTCGCCGAAGGACATGCACACCGCTTTCTCACGCATCGCCTCCGATCGCATCCTGGGTAAATACTTTTTTAACGATGATCGCCTGATGGATTACGAGCTGCTCGGCTGGGGCGGACGTGCAGCCATAGAAGCGAATATGGCCAAACTAGGAAAGAAGGCGATCCTACCTCCGCTGGTTCCGATCAACAGCACGGAATGGCCTTGGAAAACCGATGTCACCAAAGGTTCGGGTCCGCGATCGTTCGATGACCTTCATAAGATGGGATTGCTAAAAACTTCCGCCGGCCAGTAAGCCAATGTAGTCTCCTCGGGCACGGAGAAATGAAACTCCGTGCCTCAATATCCGAGGACTGACTTAGCCGCGCTCCTATATCGAAATGCGCAACTCGCGCGCACAGAAATCCTTCGAGCAAATCTTCGAAAGAACAAAACTGAAAGAATGGTCGGGGAGAGAGGATTTGAACCTCCGACCCCCTGGTCCCGAACCAGGTGCTCTACCAGGCTGAGCCACTCCCCGAATTACGCGGTGATTGCGATGCGGAAATCGCAGCCGAAGAAATCCACGCCTGCGATACTTTTCAAAGTGTATCAGAAGCGAAAATCGACGTCGTCGCACTGCCATCGTTCGCGCAGACCCGCTCACCTCCATGTAACAATAAGGGCGTCCCCCACTTTCTGAAATGATGACATCCGCGCTCTCCTCTGCGATCCCTCAACCGGCACAGATCACGCCGGAACTGCTTGCGCAACATGGCATCACGCCCGACGAATACCAGCGCATCGCCGGCGCCCTCGGCCGCACTCCCAGCCTCACCGAGCTCGGAATCTACAGCGTGATGTGGAGCGAGCACTGCTCCTATAAATCCTCTCGCGTCCACCTGAAACGCTTGCCGACGGAAAGCCCGCTCGTCGTCCAGGGACCGGGAGAAAACGCCGGCATTATTGACGTCGGCGACGGCTGGGCCTGTGCTTTTAAGATTGAGTCGCACAACCATCCCTCCTACATCGAGCCGTATCAGGGCGCAGCTACTGGAGTCGGCGGCATCCTGCGCGACATCTTCACTATGGGCGCGCGCCCTCTCGCCGTGATGGACTCGCTCCGCATCGGCCCGATTGCGCAGGAAAAAAATTCCGCGACGCCTACTGCGCTCCTCCACAAAAATCACAGCATCCTTGAAGGTGTAGTCAGCGGCATCGCCGGTTACGGCAACTGCTTCGGCGTGCCGAACCTCGGTGGCGAAACCCGCTTTGAGCCCTGCTACTCCGGCAACCCGCTCGTCAATGCCTTCGCCCTCGGCCTCGTCCGCAGCAATGAGATCTTCTACGCGAAAGCTACCGGCATCGGCAATCCAGTTTTATACGTTGGCGCGAAGACGGGCCGCGACGGAATTCACGGTGCGACCATGGCCAGCGAAGAATTCCACGAGGGCTCGGAGCAGAAGCGTCCCAACGTTCAGATGGGCGATCCGTTCATGGAAAAGCTGCTGCTCGAAGCATGCCTTGAAGCGATGCGCACTGGCGCCATCGTCGGCATTCAGGATATGGGCGCAGCCGGGCTGACATCCTCATCGTGCGAAATGGGCGGACGAGGCGGCGTCGGCATTCAGATGGAGCTCGACCAGGTCCCGCAGCGCGAAACCGGCATGACCGCCTACGAGATGATGCTCTCTGAATCCCAGGAGCGCATGCTGCTCGTCGCCGACAAAGGCCGCGAGCATGAGGTCGCGCGTGTCTTCGCAAAATGGGGCCTCGACGCAGTAACCGTCGGCGCCGTGATTGCCGAACCACGGCTGCGCATCCTTCACCACGGTGTGCTCGTCGCGGATATTCCCAACACCTCGCTGACAGACGAAGCCCCGCGCTATCACCGGCCCATCGGTACCTGGAAAGCGCCGGTTCCCGCCGAGCCGACACCGGAGATTCTGCTCCAACTCAATGCACCCCGCGATTTCACCGCCGATCTGAAGCTGCTACTCGCTTCCTCCAATATCTGCTCCAAGCGGTGGGTCTACGAACAATACGACAGCATGGTCCAGACCAACACCACCCAGGGCCCGGGCGGCGAAGCCGGGGTGATGCGCATCAAGGGAACGACGCGCGGACTAGCCATGGCGCTCGATGGCAATAGCCGCTGGTGCTATCTCGACCCGAAACTCGGCGCGGCCCACGCCGTCGCAGAAGCCGCGCGCAAAGTCGCCTGCACCGGAGCAACCCCCGTCGCCGCCACCAACTGCCTCAACTTCGGCAATCCAGAAAAGCCGGAAATAATGGCCCAGCTTTCGAGCGCCATCGATGGAATCGCGGAAGCGTGCGCCGCACTCGGCACCCCCATCACCGGCGGCAACGTCTCGCTATATAACGAAACTCGCGGTGAAGCAATTTATCCCACGCCGGTCGTCGGAATCGTCGGCGTACTTGATGATGTAACCAAAGCCGTCCCTGCAGATTTTCAGCGAGTAGGTGATGCTGTACTACTGCTGACGCTGCCAGCCGGCGTTGCAGGTGACAAACTTCTTCGCGAATTTGGTTCATCGGAATTTGCGAAAACTATTCTAGGCGCTTTATGGGGGTGTCCGCCGCGCCTCCAGCTTATTGAAGAAGCAGCGCTACACAAGTGTCTGGCAAAATTGGCGGACGCTAAGCTATTACATTCGGCCCGCGATATCTCTGACGGAGGCATCGCAGTCGCGCTTGCTGAGGGCTGCTTCGCCAACGGAATCGGGGTGCGCGCTTCGATACACGGCGCTGGTCCCATCGCATGCGATTTGTTCGGAGAGAACGCGAGTGAAGTCATCATCTCCTGCGCTCCTGAATCCATAGACGAGATAAAAGCGATAGCTCATGACTATGGTTTCGTCACAGTAGTTCACTTAGGCGCAACGATTACGGATCGCGTGGAATTGAGCGTAAATGGCCGGTCAATAATCTCCGAAACGATCGCCGACCTTCGCCAACCCTGGCGCGATGGTCTTCCCTTGGCGCTGGAGTCTACATTTCACCTCGAACCAGCGCATGCTGGTGAGGCATAATGAACGCAGCAATGGAACTCCGTCCAAAGCCGATGCGCGACGAAGATCTTCAGGAAGACGACACTCCCTTCGACAAGCTGCGCGAAGAATGCGGTGTGGTCGCCATCCACAATCATCCTGACGCCGCCCGCCAGGCATATCTCGCGCTCTACGCGCTGCAGCATCGCGGACAGGAATCGGCCGGCATCGCCACTGCAGACTACGAAAACATGTGGAACATCAAGGGCATGGGTCTCGTCTCGGAGATATTCACCGACGATGTGCTGGACAAACTGCCCGGCCCACTCGCCATAGGTCATACCCGGTATTCGACCACCGGTGATTCAGCATTGCTCAATGCGCAGCCGATTCGCGTCGACTCCACCAAGGGCCTGATCGCGATTGCCCACAATGGCAACCTCGTTCACCTTGGCAATCTCCGCACACGGCTCGAACGAGAAGGCGCAATCTTCCAGACCACCAGCGACTCGGAAATCATCGTCCAATTGATCGCGCACTCAAAGCAGCCCACGCTCGTCGACGCCATCGCCGACTCGCTGGGTCAGATCGAAGGCGCATTTTCCATCGTCATGATGATGCGCGACCGCATCTTTGCCGCCCGCGATCCACACGGCTTCCGCCCCCTATCGATGGGGCGCATCAGGAATGAGGACGGCACAGAAACCGTAGTCTTCGCCTCGGAGACCTGCGCCTTCGACCTTTTGCGCGCCACCTACGAACGCGAAGTAAAGCCCGGCGAACTCATCATGGTCTCGCCCGACGGCATCACCTCGCGCCAGTTTTCAACCGGCGTTCCTCAAACCAGCTGCGTGTTTGAGCATGTGTACTTTTCCCGTCCAGATAGCAAAGTGTTCGGTCGCTGGGTGCAGGAGAGCCGTGACCAAATGGGACGACGCCTCGCGCGCGAATCTGGCGTTCCAGCCGATCTGATCGTCCCCGTCCCGGACTCCGGCGTCGCTGCAGCCATCGGCTACGCTGCGGAAAGCGGCATCCCTTTCAACTTCGGCCTCATTCGTAACCATTACGTGGGCCGCACATTCATTGAGCCGGAGCAGCGTGTCCGGGACTTCGGCGTGAAGCTCAAGCTGAACCCGGTCCGCAACCTGCTCGAAGGCAAGCGCGTCATCTTGATCGATGACTCTATCATCCGCGGTACTACGAGCAGAAAAATCGTTCGCATGGTGCGTGGAGCGGGCGCCAGAGAAGTTCATCTCCGCATCAGCGGTCCACCCACCGTCTCGCCTTGTTTTTACGGAGTGGACACTCCGAATAAGAGCGACCTGATTGCCGCTAACTATTCCATCGAGGAAATCTGCCAATACATTGAGGCGGACTCGCTTGCCTATCTATCCCTGCAAGGTCTGCTCGATGCCTGCCACGGAGCCGAAAACAACAGCTATTGCACTGCCTGTTACACCGGCATCTATCCAACGAAATGGGTCGATGTAGAAGAAATTCTTCCCGCCCCAGCGTTACGCGTATGAACATCGAAATTCGTGAATTCAAGTCCGGCGACGAAGCCGCATTCCGCTCGCTCAATGAAGCCTGGATCACCGCCTACTTCACACTCGAAGAAAAAGATCGGGCTACGCTCGGAGATCCGCAAGCGCATATCCTCGACCATGGCGGCCAGATCTACTTCGCCATCGCTACAGAAAGCGGCCAAACTGTCGGTTGCTGCGCGCTGCAGCCAATCGGCGAAGCCGCTTACGAGGTCGCCAAAATGGCGGTGCTGGAGAACCTGCGCGGGAAAGGCATCGGCCGCAAACTGCTGCAAGCTGTGATCGAAGCTGCCCGCGCGCTCGGCGCACGCCGGCTGTACATCGAAACCAATCACAAGCTCGAGAATGCCATTGCGCTCTATCGCTCCGAAGGTTTCGAGCACCTCCGCCCGGAAGATGTAAAGCCGACGCCTTACGTCCGGGCTGACGTATTCATGGAATCTTACCTGTGACTTTCGTGGATTGAATGCTCGATGCGGATTGGCATGGACTAGACCCCGCCTCACAAATACCTGACGCGCGATTTTTGCGCAGCCCTGCGGTTGCTCTCGGGATCTCCAACGCGTCGATGATGGGATCACCTCGCCTGCCTCCCATGCTGCTCCCGAACACCTCGCGTGAATTATGTGCGGCGGCGCTTCACCACCCTGTACGGATGCTCCTTTGGCTTAAACACGCGATTCAGGTAGCTGCCCTTAGATTCGGCGGCCATAAACTCGCTGTATTCATCGGCAGAAACGTGGAAGTAACGATAAACATCGCCGCTCTCGCGAAACTCAACTTCCAGCTCGCACCTTCCAGGCTCGTACCCAATCGCCGCAATCGTCTCCGATTCCACTGCTGCTCGCCGCATCCTGCCATGCTACGACTTTGGCCTATTCATCAGACCGGTTCTGGGCATTTCTCTGCGCTAAAAGTTCTTTGGCTCTCACGATGTCAGGATGAGACTGGCTGGAGTCCATGAACTCGCCATGGAGAAGTAAGCGCGGCAGGCTGCTCATTTTGCTGAGCGGATCGCGTGGGTCGAGGACGTACTGAACATCCCCGGTGAATCCGGCCTGCAGCCTCTTGAGAATGTCTTCCGCCTCCTCATCTTCGGCCGGTGTACTCATTGCGCAGATACGAAGTGAGTAAACCAGCCAGTCCAGGATTCGCGGACGATGCCCCGGATGCGCCGGAGCCCGCGTTTCCCCGCCCGGAGAAGCAAGAGGATTGTTAGGGAAGAATAGCCGACCCTGCTCCAGCAATGCAGAGAGCGCCGCAATCGTGCGATCGCGCGTTTGCTGGTCTGCACGATCGCGGCAAGCCATGTATACGGCGTCGCTCAGCGCGGTCGTGCATTCGTTTGCCCAGCTGCGGACCTCCGCATTGTACTGTTGGCGGGCGCGGAAATCATTCTCTTTTTCCGTAGCGGAAGAATCATGGAAGCTCTTACGCAGAGCAGCAATAGAAACCAGCAAACCAATAACGGAGACGACTAAGCTCAGAGAAGAAAAGAGATAAGGAAGCGTATCCATCTCGTTCTCCACCTCCTCCGTCTCCGCTGATCGAATTGCTACCCCAGATCGAACAGCAACACTTCCGCATCCTTCACGACACCGATCCGCACCGAATCCTCATCGCTGATCGCCGCCCCATCGCCCGCAAGGAGCGCCCGTCCGTTCACCGCAATCTCCCCCGAGGCAACCTGTACCCAGCCATGTCCGCCAGACAGCGTTTGTCGGAATTCCGTCCCCATAAGAAGCTTGCCCGCATACATCTCAGCGTCGCTGTGAATCAGAAACGAACCATCTCGCCCATCGCGCGAAGCGATCAGATGCAACTGGTCCGGCGCTGACGCAATCGGAAAAAATTTCTGTTCGTATCTCGGCTCAAGCCCGCTCTTGTTCGGCAACAGCCAGATCTGAAGCATGTGCGTCGCCGTCTCTTTTGAAGGATTCGCCTCGCTATGCCGGATGCCGGTTCCCGCCGACATAAACTGCACTTCCCCATGCTTCAAAACGCCGCCCGAGCCCAGCGAATCCTTGTGACCCAACTCGCCGCTCAACACATACGACAGAATTTCCATGTCTTTGTGCCCATGAGTTCCGAATGCGCCGCCGGGACCAATCCGGTCTTCATTGATGACACGTAGAGCACGAAATCCCATGTGTGCCGGGTCATAATAATCCGAAAATGAAAATGTATAGTGCGTATCCAGCCAGCCGTGATTTGCATGTCCGCGATCGTTATTGGAACGAATCTCCACCATCGGAACACCTCCACTAAGTACGTAGATGTCCCCGGGAAAGGAAAAGGTGCAGCGGCAGCAATGCAGAGGGGTGCAACGGCTTCACTGGATTCCATGAAGCCGTCGGGGAGATTTGAAACGGTCGACAGGACCTAAGCGTGAACCGGCGTCGAGACGGCAGTCTTCACCGCTTCGTTTTCCTTTGCCCCGGCATTCGCCACAGCGCTAGGCTTGCGGATGTCGATACCGCCCTTGAAATACGCGCCGTCTTCAATGCTGATGCGCTGCGCGACCACATCGCCAGTCAGCGATCCTTCATTCCGGATATCCACTCGGTCGCTGGCATTGATGTTGCCGTTCACCTTGCCCAGAACAACTACTTCGCGGGCGGAGATGTTAGCGGCCACGTGACCGTTGCGACCCACTACCACGCGGTTTCCTGGCAGGCTCACTGAGCCCTCCACGTGGCCGTCGATGTACAACATTTCGCTGCCGGTGATTTCGCCTTTGATGGTGAGGGACTTGCCAATCGTTGCCTGCTCGCTGGTGGCGGACGAGGGTGTCGGGGTGGGGCGCTGCGCGGCCGGTTCCGAGTTCATCGGCACAGGCGGTTGCGGGCGTATCGGATCCGAAGGGGACGTGGGGTTGGTGCCAGGCTGGTTCGGTTTCCACATTGCAGTCATAGATCCTTTCGTTGGTACTCTTCTCCGCTCGCGAACAGATCGTTGCGATCAAAACCTGTTCGGTCCTGCGGCGCTTCGGGTTTGGGATTTTCGTTTTCCCGCCGAGCGAAAATCGCCCGGACGGGCCGCACAGTCCTGTCGAGTTAATGGAATTTTACCGACTATAACGCGAAATAGGGAATCAATCCTGACAGAATTTAGTATCCACAGTCGCAGGTAACATCATAATTACTACCCGTTCGGCCGATCGTAGTCGAAAACTCGGCAACAGCCGCGCGGTATTGGTCCGAAAGGCTTCCAAATGGAACGGCCGTATGACAGATAACGATCTCCTGGAACGGATCGAACGATCTGCCGGACAGCGCGCCGGATATAAGCAGCTGGTCCGCGAACTGGGCCTCGGCGGCGGGCGCGAACGTCGCCTGCTGCTTGAACAACTCGACCGCCTCACGGCGAGTGGCCGTCTGGCAAAGGTCGACCGGGAATTCTGGGCCCTCCCCGCCTCCGCCCGCAAGCGCAACAACTGGGTCAGCGGCCGCCTCTCTCTACACCGCGATGGCTACGGCTTCGTCCGTCCCGAACCTCGCGGCAAAGAAGGGGAGGAAGACATCTTCATCCCGCCCGACGCGCTCGAATCCGCCATGCAGGGCGATCTTGTCCTGGTCGAACTCCTTCCCTCGCGCGGAGATGGCCGCCGTTCCGGCCGCATCCTGCGCGTCCTCGAACGTCACAATCCCACCGTGGTCGGCATCTTCCACTACGCCCCGTCCGGTCGTCGCGGCGAGCGCATGGCCGGCAACTTCGTCACCCCACTGAACGCACGCATCAACGAAGCTGTCCTTATCCCCTTGGGTGCAGAAATTCCCGAAAGACCGGAAACGCCCGACCGCGTTCTAGGTGCCGAGGCCTTCCCCCACATCGGTCACGAAAATCTCGAAGGACTCGTCGTTGACGTAGCCATTACCGACTGGCCAACAACCACTCGCCCCGCGCGTGGACGCGTCATTGAAATCCTCGGCGAGCGCGATGCCTTCGGCGTCGACGTGGAAATCCTCATCCGCAAACATCATCTCCCCCACACCTTCCCCGATCGCGTTCTGGAGGAAGCCCGAGCTGTCGCGGTCCCCCCTTCCCCCACAAGTTCGTCGTCACAATCGAAACGAAGCCTCCTGGAGGACCCCGCCCTTTCGTCTCGCCGCAAAGATTTCCGCCATCTCCCGATCGTCACCATCGACGGCGAAACCGCCCGCGACTTCGACGACGCCGTGCTCGTCCGCCCGCTCGCCGACGGCGGCTACGAACTGCAGGTCCACATCGCCGACGTCGCCCACTATGTCCAGCCCGGGACCGCGCTCGATCTCGAAGCACGCCTCCGCGGCAACTCCGTCTACTTTCCCGACCGCGCCATTCCCATGCTGCCCATGGAGCTGTCCACGGACGTTTGCAGCCTTCGCCCCGACGAGGATCGCCTCGTCCTCTCCTGCATCATGCAGCTCGGTCCGCAGGGAGAAGTTCTATCCTCGGAGGTTTGCGAAGGCATCATCCGTTCCGCTCGCCGCATGACCTACACCCAGGTCCACGCCATCATCGAGGACGACGTCGAAACACGCGAGCAATTCGCGCCTTTGGTCCCGGAGTTCGAGCGCATGTACGCGCTCGCGCAGTTAATGAATGCCCGCCGCGAGCAGCGCGGCTCCATTGACTTCGACCTGCCCGAGCCCATCGTCCAGTTTGACGAGCAGGGCCGCATGCGCGGCATCGTGCGCTCGGAACGCAACTGGGCCAATCGCCTGATTGAAGAATTCATGCTGGCGGCGAACGAGTCCGTCGCCGCCTGGATCGAGTCGCTCGGCGTGCCCAGCATCTATCGCATCCACGAAAAGCCCGACGCCAAGCGTGTCGCAAACTTCGAGGAAATCGCCGCCCACTTCGGCTACTCGCTCGGCATCGGTGCGCTCCCCATCAAGCGCGTGGAGCTGCGCGGCGACCGCCGCGATCGGCAGCGCCGCGGAACCGGCGAAAAGCGCATGCGCGAAATTCCAGAAGATATCGCCATCACGCCGCAGATGTATCAAAAACTAACGGAGCGGCTCGCCGGAAAACCGGAAGAGCGCATCCTCACATATTTAATGTTGCGGTCTCTGAAACAGGCGCGCTACAGCGAACATAATGAGGGTCACTTCGCGCTCGCAACGCCCAGCTACACGCATTTCACATCACCTATCCGCCGTTACGCCGACCTGATCGTCCATCGCATCACCAAAGCGCTATTATCCAACGGCATAAGCGGCCACCACGAAAACGCCGCTGTCTTGAAGACGAGCCATAGGAAAAAACTGGGTGCCCCACGTCTCGCGTCTGAGACGTGGGATGGAAAGATTCCGCCGCCCATCGAAGAACAAGAACTGGCTGCCATCGCGCAGGAGATCAGCCAGACCGAGCGCCGCGCCGCCGACGCCGAACGCGAACTGATTGAGTGGAAAAAGGTCCGCTTCATGCAGGACAAAATCGGCGAGGAATTTCCAGGCATCATCCTCAACGTCACGAAATACGGCCTTTTCGTGGAACTCGATGAGCTTTTCGTCGAAGGTCTCGTCCCTCTCGCAACGCTCCAGGGTGATCGCTACCGCTTCAACGAGTACAGCCGCCAGGTTCTCGGCGAATCGAGCGGCAATCGCATCTCCGTCGGCGACCGCGTGCGCGTGATTCTCGACCGAATCGACGCCATTGAGAACAAGCTGCAGTTCGCCCTCGTCGAAGAAGAACCGCAGACTCGCCAAAAAAATCCGCCCAGTAAAAAGGCGACTCGCCCTTCCACCCCGCATCCAACTAAAAAGCAGCGGGCTCAGTCGAAAAAAAACAAGCGTAAGCGCCGATAAATTTCTGCGCAATCTGCACGCACACCATCTCACAAACGTCACACATAGAGGATCATCATGGTAAAACTCGAAGACGCACGCAGAATCATCGCCGCCGCAGAAAAGAAAGCCACGGAAATCGGTCAGCCCATGAACATCGCCGTGGCCGATGCGGGTGGAAACCTCGTCGCCCATGTCCGCATGGATGGCGCATGGCTTGGCAGTATCGACATCTCCATCAAGAAAGCCTTTACCGCTCGCGCCTTCGACATCAGCACGAAAGACCTTGCTGTTCATAGCCAGTCTGGCGGCCAGTTTTTCGGCATTCATGCCTCGAACGATGGCAAGATCATGATCTTCGCCGGCGGCATTCCGCTCAAGCTCGACGGCAAAGTGGTTGGGGCAATCGGGGTAAGCGGCGGAATGGGCGCACAGGACCAGGCCGTAGCCGAAGCCGGCGCAGCCGCGTACTAGAATAGCTTTTGACGATCGGGACGACATCCACCCCTAAATAGCTTGTCATCCTGAGCGAAGCGAAGGACCTCGGGTTTTATCAGCAATCAAGCAATCCTCCGCTTATGGCTCAGAGTGGCGGCATTTTAGTTCTACGGGAAATCTTTCAATTCCGATTAGAGAAGGAGTCTTATGGCGACAAATCGCGGAGTAGTTTTTCTCGGCCCCGGCAAGGTCGAAGTGCAATCGATCGATTACCCGAAAATGCAGAACCCCGCGGGTAAGGAGATCACGCACGGAGTTATCCTCAAAATCGTCTCGACTAACATCTGCGGCTCCGATCAGCACATGGTGCGCGGCCGCACTACCGCCCCGATCGGGCTCGTACTGGGTCATGAGATCACCGGCGAAATTATCGAGAAGGGCAAGGACGTCGAATACCTCGACATCGGCGATCTGGTCACCGTACCGTTTAACGTGGCCTGCGGACGTTGCCGTACCTGCCGCGACCAGCAGACCGGCGTTTGCCTCAACGTCAACCCGGGCCGCGCCGGCGGCGCCTACGGTTATGTGGATATGGGCGGCTGGGTCGGCGGCCAGGCCGAGTATGTCCTCGTTCCCTATGCCGATTTCAACTTGATCAAATTTCCCGACAAGGCCCAGGCCATGTCGAAGATCCGCGATCTCACCATGCTCTCCGACATCCTGCCCACCGGTTTTCATGGCGCAGTGAACGCCGGAGTTGGCGTCGGCTCCATCGTCTACATCGCCGGCGCAGGTCCCGTAGGACTCGCCGCAGCCGCCTCCGCGCAAATCCTCGGCGCGGCCGTCGTCATGATCGGCGACATGAACAAGGAGCGTCTCGACCACGCAAAGAAAGTCGGCTTCGAGCCCATCGATCTATCGAAGAGTGACAAGCTGGAAGATCTGATCGCCGCCGTCGTCGGCAGTCCGGAAGTAGATGCGGCTATCGACTGCGTCGGCTTTGAAGCTCACGGTCACGGCTCAAAACATGAAGAAGAAGCGCCCGCGACGGTGCTGAACTCGTTGATGACCATCACCCGTGCCAGCGGACGCATCGGCATCCCCGGCCTTTATGTCACAGAAGACCCGGGCTCAAAAGATGAAGCGGCAAAGCATGGCAACCTGCGCATGCGCTTCGGCCTCGGCTGGGCCAAGTCACACAGCTTCTACACCGGCCAGACCCCCGTGCTCCGGTACAACCGCCAACTGATGCAGGCGATTCTGCACGACCGCATTCCAATTGCCAACATCGTCAACGCAACAGTAATCAAGCTGGACGATGCTCCGCAGGGTTACAAGGACTTCGACAAGGGCGCCGCAAAGAAGTACGTAATCGATCCGCACGGAAGCGTCGCCAAAGCTTCCTAAACTGGCGTGCCCCATCTTTCATGTTGAACGATGGGGCATCGGCTAAACCTGGACGCCATCCGTATCGCCGGCGTTTCCGAGCACTGCCTTGATATCCATTCGCTTCTGTCCACGATAGATCGTCACGGTCACAGTGTCTCCCGCCTGGTGTCCGTCCATGATCTCGGCAATGTCCTGATCCGTCCGAATCTGGTCGCCGTTGATCGCCACGAGTAAATCTCCCCCAATAAAGATTGGCGTGTTTCCCAGATACGCCTTCTGTGTCCCGCCGTGAATCCCGGCGTGCTCCGCCGGACCGCCGGAAATCGTCCGCTCAACCAGCACCCCATACGAAGCGGGCAATCCAATCTGGTTCGCAATGTCCGGCCCGATCGGCAGCCCGACGATGCCAAGCGTGGGCCGCAGGACTTTGCCGTACTTCGAGAAGTCGTTCAGCGCCGCCTTCGCGGTATCGATCGGAATGGCAAAGCCGATGCCCGCATTCTGGTTCGCTCCGCCGCCCGTGTCGATCATCGTGGTCATGCCGATCACGTCTCCATGCGAATTCAAAAGCGGACCGCCGGAATTTCCCGGATTGATCGCTGCATCTGTCTGGATCGCATCCGAAATCAAATTCCCCATGGGCCCGCGCACTGAACGTATGGAGCTGATCATCCCCCGGGTCATCGTTCCACTCAGCCCGAAAGGGTTGCCGATCGCATACACCAGCTGTCCTACCTGCAGTCCGCGCGAGTCGGCCAGCGTGGCCGGTTGCAGGTTCGGCGCGTCGATCTGCAACAGCGCCAGATCATGCGCCTTGTCGGTCAGCAAAACCTTCGCTTTGTACTGCTGCTTGTTATAGAGCGTCACCTCGACTGTGCGCGCACCGGAAACCACATGGAAGTTAGTGAGAATGTGCCCCTGCTTATCGAGAATGAATCCCGATCCCTGCCCCTGCTCTGGCACCGCTCCGTAGAAAAAATCGAAGGTGACGATCGTCGACGTAATATTGACCACCGACGGCAGCGATTTCTTGTAGACCGCAATGTTGTTCTGCTCGCCCGGATACAGCTCCCCCGGAGCGGCATGAGCTTCGGTCATCCGCATGTCCGTCGGTACAGCGACGGGCGCCGCAGCGGAATCCGTAAATGGTTGAGCGAGCCAGCGATGGGCTTTTCCGGTGGGTGCCATGTGCGTGGTCACCAGATAGAACCCGCCCAGAATTGCCACGGTCAAAATCAACAAGCGCGCTTTCATACGATCCACAGCCCTCTATAAACTTTCTGTGCGCGCGAAGACAATCTCTACTGTCCCGCACCTGGGATTATTCTAGTCACTCTGTCCCGATCTCCCGATCTCATAGACCGTAAGGCCTCGCAGGAACAATGTTCAACGTGGAACATAAAAGCACGCGACCCGCAATCGAGCCAGTCGCGAACGTCAAGAACCAATCCTGTCAATCCGCTACCCGATTCCTGTGCCGGGATTGAATCAGCGATTGCTTCAATCGTAGCGCTCGAAGTGAATCTGCTTTTTATCCCAACCGAGCTTCCCAAGCTGCTCCCGATTCGCCGAAACCATTTCATTCAGCCCACAGATATAGGCGTGCATGTCAGGGCCGCTGCCATTCTGAGATGCAGCCTGGGAGAGGATCCTCGGATGCCCTTCAAGAACTTCCTGAACATGTGTTTGCACATATCCGCGCAACCCTTCCCAGCCTTCATGGGGTCGGCTCAATGTCGGCAGGTAATGAAAGTTCGGGTGCTCAGCGGCAGTCTTCTCAAAGTAGCGCTGATAGTAGATTTCGGACTCGTGACGCGTGCCGTACATCAGCCAGAAGTGCTTCTCCTCGCTCCTGTCCTCGTTTTCTGCCGGAAACAGGTGTTGCACAAATCCCCGCATCGGCGCAATACCGGTGCCGGTGGCAATCATCACAGTGTCCGTCAGTGGCGGCCGCAATACGAACAGTCCGTGCGGTCCATGGAGTTGAAGGGTATCGCCAGGCTCCAGATCGGCAAGAAGATTGGAGAAGAATCCACCCTCCACGCGGTTTACGCAAATATCGAAGAAATTCTCCCGAGGGGCGGATGCAATCGAATACGCGCGTGTCTGATGTTTGCCATGACTATCGGTAGCGAGCATGGAAACGAACTGCCCGGCGTTGAACCGAAAATGTTCCAGCTCCGGAATTTCAAATTCCAGGTGATAGCACTGAGCAGGTTGAGACAGCAGCATCTTTTCAACCAGGCGCGCGGTGTAAATCTTGCGTTCCACAGAACCCTCTTTTTCCGACAGCGGAGTCTCCCTTAATTTATAAACGACCTGCCACGACCGGGGAGATCGGGCCTTGCGAGACGGACCGACGACGCATCCAAAGCAATTGGGCGATCGGAGGGAATCTTGGACATCGAAAAATATAAGACACGGTTGAGGGCGGAAGAGAAACGGCTGCTGGAGGGTTTGGAGCGGACCAGTTCCAACCTGCGGGAGGCGGGCGATCCTCCCGTGGGCGACGCCGCGGACGAAAGCGTCAGCGGTGAGCAAAAAGAGCAGCAGTTTCAAGAGGCCGACATGAACCGTGCTCGGCTGCTTGAGGTGCGGGATGCGCTCGCACGAATTGAGAACGGCACGTACGGCCAATGCGCGGTTGATGGCGGACCCATCGAGGAGAAACGCCTGGACGCAATGCCCTGGACTCCGTTCTGCATGAAGCACCAGCAATCGATCGAGTCCTCGCATCCTCCGCAAACGCCAACGCTTTGATGAGGTCTACCAGGCTATATGTGCTGCGGATGCTCACCTATTAACGCCCGGTGAATAACCGGGAGCTGGCAATCTCGTCCTCTGTTCAGGCGCGTAGACCTCGAACTCGGGCGATCAATCCTGCGTCTTCAGAGCGGCGTGCTTCGTCTATACTCTGGTGCAAATACCGCCGAACCCGTACTCACGCCGGTCCTGGGTTTCAAGAATTCCCCTTAATCTGCTATTTCCTCCGTACTATAGGAATGGTTTGCCGATGACTCCCGTTTGCCCGGATCGGGGCGCCAGAAACGCATTAGGAGCGCAAGACTAACCGATGCACGAAGAAACGCACCAGGAACCCATCGAGCAGCCATCTTCCGAGGAACACTACGTGGACCGCGGGCACCAGCTGCCCCCTCCCGATGACCGGCCGCGTCGCTCAACCCTTGCCCGGGTTTTGATATGGCTGCTGATCCTGCTCGCCTTC
Source organism: uncultured Acidobacteriota bacterium (assembly GCA_963744615.1). Classification (GTDB taxonomy): domain Bacteria; phylum Acidobacteriota; class Terriglobia; order Terriglobales; family Acidobacteriaceae; genus JAKAAZ01. The sequence goes on along the minus strand of CAVUUE010000001.1, from coordinate 169,362 downwards.
GCCTTGCTTTTCTGGTGGGTGCTGCGCCACCAGGCGGCCAAGGTCGCCGCAACTGGCCGGCATGCCGCGACCGGTCCGGTCACCATCACAACGGTCACGGCGACCAAGGGCGATATCGGCGTCTACCTGGATGCAATCGGAACCGTCACGCCCGTATATACCGATACCATCACCAGCCAGGTCACAGGACTTGTATCGGCGGTTCATTACCGGGAAGGACAACTGGTACGTCGAGGCCAGCCGCTGATTGACATCGACTCACGCCCATTCCGCGCCCAGTTGCTGGAAGCGCAAGGTGCGCTCGAGCGTGATACCAGCCTCCTCGCGCAGGCCCGCATGGACGCGGAGCGATATCGGAAGGCGTATTCGCGGGACGCAATCGCGCGGCAAACGCTGGAGGATCAGGAAAAAATCGTCCTCCAATACGAAGGCACGGTGAAGGTCGACCAGGGAACAGTCGCCTACAACCAGGTCCAGGTCGGGTTCTGCCACCTGGTCGCGCCGATTTCCGGGCGTGTCGGTTTGCGTTTGGTGGACCCCGGCAATGTGGTCACCGCCAACAGCACCAACCCCCTCGTCGTAATCACGCAAATACAGCCCATCACTGTTGTGTTCACGATTGCGGAAGACAGCATCGGCCAGGTCGAGGACCAGATGCGCCACGGAAAAGCCCTTCAGGTGACGGCGTTCGATCGCTCGAACCAGGCGACTCTTGCGACCGGGAAATTGCAGACCATCGACAACCAGATCGACACCACCACCGGCACGCTGAAGCTGCGCGCCCTGTTCGCGAATAAGAACAGTGCGCTCTTTCCCAATTTGTTCGTCAACACCAGGCTGCTGGTCAAGACGTTGCAAGGTGTGACCCTGATTCCAACCTCTGCCATCCAGCAAAATGGCGATATCTCCTATGTGTATTTGATTCGGAATGGCACGGCCCATCTTCAGGACATCAAACCGGGCGTTGCCGACGCCGGCAATACGGCCGTCACCGGCATCAATCCAGGAGACGTGGTAGCCAACAGCAGTTTCGAGAAGCTGCAGAATAACTCGAAGATCGTCTTGTCGAAGACGCCAATCGCACCGAACCCCAGCGGACGCAACGCCCCGTGAATCCGTCCCGCCCATTTATTCTGCGTCCTGTAGCAACTTCCCTGCTCATGATCGCCATCATGCTGGTCGGTATCGTGGCGTACCTACAGCTGCCAATCTCCGCGCTTCCGGAGGTGGACTATCCAACGATCCAGGTCGTGACCTTTTATCCGGGAGCAAGCCCGGAAGTGATGGCGACCACCGTCACTGCTCCCCTGGAGCGGCAGTTTGGAGAGATGCAAGGTCTTAGCCAGATGACTTCGACCAGCTCCGGCGCAACCTCCGTCATCGTGCTGCAGTTCAATCTGAGTCTGCAGATCGATATCGCGGAAGAAGAAGTGCAGTCTGCCATCAATGCCGCGCAGAGCTATCTGCCCTCCAACCTGCCGGCGCCCCCGATTTACAACAAGACCAATCCCGCCGACGCGCCGGTTCTCACGCTGGCGATCACGTCGAATTCCATGCAGCTCCCGCAGGTTGAAGATCTGGTCGACACCCGGCTGGCTCCCAAAATTTCGCAATTGAATGGCGTGGGTCTGGTGAGCATCAGCGGCGGGCAGAAACCCGCGGTGCGCATCCAGGCGAATCCCACGGCACTATCTTCCTATGGCATCGACATGGAAGATTTACGTACAGCGCTGACCGCGGCAAGCGTAAATGCCGCCAAGGGAAACTTCGACGGGCCCTATAAGGACTACCAGATCGACGCCAACGATCAGCTGGTCACCAGCGGCGATTATCAGAACGTCGTCGTAGCGTACCGAAATAACGCCCCTGTTTTTCTCAAGGACGTTGCCAGCGTGGTAAACGGCGTCGAAAACACCAAACAGGCTGCGTGGATGAACCTGACGCCGGCCGTCATCCTGAACGTGCAGCGGCAACCGGGCGCGAACACCATCACGGTAGTCAAAAGTATCCAGCAGCTTTTGCCGCAGCTCAAAGCAAGCCTGCCGGTTGGCATCGATGTGACCACGCTTACCGATCTCACGACGGACATTCAGGCGTCTGTGAATGACGTGGAATTCGAACTGATGCTCACCATCGTGCTGGTCGTGCTGGTCATCTTTCTATTCCTGCGCAGCCTGTCCGCCACCATCATTCCCAGCGTGGCTGTGCCGCTTTCTATCGTGGGAACGTTCGGGGCCATGTACGCGCTCGGCTATAGCCTGGACAACTTGTCACTCATGGCGCTGACGATTTCAACCGGCTTCGTCGTCGACGATGCCATCGTCATGATCGAAAACATCTCCCGCTTCATTGAAGAAGGCCACACACCGATGCAGGCCGCACTTGAAGGCGCGGAGCAGATCGGCTTTACCATTCTGTCCTTAACTGTTTCGTTGATTGCGGTGCTGATCCCGCTGCTCTTCATGGGCGGGGTAGTTGGCAGGCTCTTTCGCGAGTTCGCGGTCACACTCGCCGTCACGATCGTTATTTCCGCGGTAGTGTCGTTGACCCTCACGCCGATGATGTCTGCCCGTATCCTGCGCTACAACCCTCCATCGGAACAGGGGCGCTTCTATCAGTCGACGGAGCGAATCTTCGAGCGAATGATCGCCTTCTATGGCCGCACATTGAAGGTAGTCCTCCGCTACCAGACGATCACCCTGCTGGTCGCGTTGGGAACGCTGGTTCTGACCGTCATTCTCTACATCATCATTCCCAAGGGATTTTTTCCGGTCCAGGATACGGGAGTCATCCAGGGCATTTCGCAGGCCGCACAGAATATTTCCTTTCCCGCGATGGCCGCGAAGCAGCAGGAATTGGCCAAGGTGATTCTGCAGGACCCGGCGGTTGAAAGTCTCTCCTCGTTCATCGGGGCCGACGGCACGAACACTACGCTCAACAGCGGCCGCATGTCGATCAACCTCAAGCCACTCTCCGACCGCAGCCTGAACGCCGCCGATGTGGTGCGCCGGCTGAATTCGAGCCTGGCGAAAGTTCAGGGGATCACACTGTACATGCAGCCGGTACAGAACATCACGGTCGATGATCGGGTGAGCCGCACTCAATATCAGTACACGCTGGAAGATCCAAACGTGAACGAACTGGACCTGTGGACGGGCCGCTTCGTCGACAGGCTGAAGCAATTGCCGCAATTGGAAGATGTCGCTACCGATCAACAGACAGGCGGGCTGGCCGTCACACTGGCCATTGATCGCGTCACAGCGTCGCGACTTGGGATCGCGCCCACGACCATCGACAACACCCTCTACGACAATTTCGGCCAGCGGCAGATCAGCACGATGTATACCCAGCTGAACCAGTACCACGTGATTCTGGAAGCCCAACCGCAGTTTGCAAAAGATCCGGAAAAGCTGCACAAGATGTACATCCAGGCGAACGCATCTTCCGGTGCGTCGGGAGCGGGCGCATCGTCCTCCTACGCTTCTTCCTCGTCCGCGTCCGCTGGTTCGAATGCATCGACGACAGGGGTGCTGTACACGCCGTCTTCCGGAATTCTGGGCGCGCCCACAAACATTCTGAACGCCCGGCCTACTACGACTTCCGGCACGAGTTCGCCCAACACAGTCACTCAGACTACTTTGAGCAATGCCGTGCCGCTCAGCGCGTTCTCACACTTCACGAACAACTCGGAAGCGCTTTCGATCAATCACCAGGGACAGTTCCCGGCCGTCACAATTTCCTTCAACCTGGCGCCGAATGCGGCGCTGGGCAGCGCGATCACGGCCATCAACAATGCAGAAAAGAAGCTGAACATGCCTCCCAGCCTGCAGGCGGGGTTTCAGGGCACGGCGGCGGCATTCGAAAGTTCACTCTCAAATGAAGTGCTGCTGATCCTCGCCGCGCTGGTCGCTGTCTACATCGTTCTCGGCGTGCTGTATGAAAGCTTCATTCATCCGATCACTATTCTTTCGACGCTGCCTTCGGCCGGCGTGGGCGCGCTGCTGGCTCTGCTTCTCTTTCATCAGGATCTAAGCGTGGTCGCCATTATCGGGATCATCCTTCTGATCGGAATCGTGAAGAAAAATGGAATCATGATGGTGGACTTCGCCCTGGAAGGCGAGCGGGAGCATGGCAAGAACGCCACCGATGCGATTTACGATGCCTGTCTGCTGCGCTTCCGGCCCATCATGATGACCACCATGGCCGCGCTGCTGGCGGGGATCCCGCTGGCCTTTGGCAGCGGCATCGGGTCTGAGATTCGCCGGCCTCTCGGCATCGCAATGGTGGGCGGACTGCTGCTGAGCCAGGCGCTGACACTCTACACCACACCCGTGATTTACATTTTCTTCGACAACCTGGCGGCTCGATTCTCGCACAAGCCGAGTCATCCCAACACAGGCAATGAACCGCAGGCGGTGGAGACGGCGTGAACATCTCCGGTCCATTTATTCGCCGGCCGGTGGCGACGACCTTGCTGACCGTCGCGATCGCACTCGCCGGTGCCGTCGCCTACACCATGCTGCCGGTTTCTCCGCTGCCGCAGGTCGATTTCCCTACCATCTCCGTTTCTGCGGGACTGCCGGGCGCCAGTGCCCAGGTAGTCGCGTCCTCGATCGCAACCCCGCTGGAGCGGCAGTTCGCGCACATTGCCGGGGTCACGGAGATGACTTCTTCCAGTTCGCTCGGTTCCACAAGAATTACGCTGCAATTCGACCTGAGCCGGAACATCGACGGCGCTGCCCGCGACGTAGAAGCGGCGATAAACGCAGCGCGGACCTATCTTCCCGCCAACCTGCCCGGCAACCCGACCTACCGTAAATCGAATCCGGCGGACGCGCCGATCATGATTCTCGGCCTGACATCGAACAAATACGACAGACAGAAGTTGTACGACGAGGCCTCCACTGTAATGGAGCAGAAGCTCTCGCAGATCGAGGGCGTCGGAGAGGTGGTGGTCGGCGGAGCTTCACTGCCTTCGGTGCGGGTTGACGTGAACCCGACCCAGCTGAATAGCTATGGCCTCACTCTTGCCAAGGTGCGCTCCGTTCTCAGTCTCCAAAATTCAGATCTGGCCAAGGGTCAGCTTTCAAACGGCATCATATCCGCGGACATTCTCGACAATGACCAGATCTCGAAGGCGGCCGAGTATAAGCCTCTCATCGTTGGCTATAACAAGGGCCAGGCTGTGCGATTGTCGGATATCGCCGAGGTCACCGACGGAGCGCAGAACATCCGCAACGCCGGATATCTGAACGGGATTCCTTCGGTAACTGTGATCATCTTCCGCCAGCCTGGCGCGAACATCATCACCACCAATCAGTTGATCCGCACGCAACTGCCTTTTCTGCAATCGGTGCTGCCGCAGGGAATCAAAACCACCGTTGTGCTCGATCGCACGACGACCATCAAAGCCTCCGTAAGCAATGTTGAACAGACGTTAATACTCTCCGTCATCCTGGTGATCCTGGTCGTCTTTCTATTTCTGCGCAACTGGCGCGCCACCCTGATTCCAAGCGTTGCCGTTCCGGTTTCGCTGATCGGCACCTTCGCGGTGATGTACCTGTTTGGCTACAGCCTCGACAATTTATCACTGATGGCGCTGACGATTTCAACCGGCTTCGTCGTAGACGATGCCATCGTGGTGATGGAAAACATTTCGCGCTATCTCGAGATCGGAATGCGCCCCATGGCCGCCGCCCTCAAAGGAGCCGAGGAGATCGGCTCAACGATTTTCACCATCAGCATGTCACTCGTGGCCGTATTTATTCCGTTATTGCTGATGGGCGGCATTGTGGGTCGGCTGTTTCGCGAGTTCGCGGTCACTCTGTCAACCGCCATTCTGGTTTCGATGGTGATCTCGCTCACTACAACGCCGATGATGTGCGCGCACCTGTTGAAGCAGGATAAAGGAGTAAAGCACGGAGCCCTTTATCGTTCCAGCGAAAAGTTCTTTACCTGGATGCTCGATACCTATCGGCACTCGCTGCTGTGGGTACTCGACAATCCAGTGCTGACGCTTGTGGTTCTGCTCCTCGTCATCGCGCTCAACGTCGCAGTGATCGTCAAAATCCCAAAGGGATTTTTCCCGCAGCAGGACACGGGCGCAATCATCGGCGGGGTCGTCGGCCCACAGGACGCATCCTTCGCCGTAATGGACAACTCCGTGCGGCGACTCGTAAACGTCATCAAGGCAGATCCCGCGGTGGCGAATGTGAATGCCTACACCGGCTCCGGCAATGGCGGTTTCATTTACATCGCGCTCAAGCCGCTCAACGAACGAAAGGTAGGCGCGGCGCAAATCATCAATCGGCTGAGGCCCAAACTCAACCACTTGCCTGTCGCTTCGGCATTCTTGCAGGCCGCACAGGACATCCGCATCGGGGGCAGAGGTGGCGCCGCCCTCTATCAATACACCATCCAGTCAGATAGTGTGCAGGACCTGACTCACTGGGGACCGATTCTGCTGGAGAATATGAAAAAACTTCCCGGCTTTCAGGATGTCAACTCCGACCAGCAAAATGGCGGGCTGGAGTCATATCTGACCTATGATCGGACCACTGCCGCGCGACTGGGACTTACCTCCCAGACACTGGACTCCAGCCTGTACAACGCTTATGGTCAATCCGAAGTCTCGCTCATCTACACGCAGTTAAACCAGTATTACGTCGTCATGGAAGTCGCGCCGCAATACTGGCAATCTCCGGAAGGCCTGAAATATTTCTATCCTTCATCTTCAACACACGGTCCGACTCCTTTGAGCGCCGTCGCAAAACTCTCCGCCAACACCACGCCATTGCAGGTGAACCACACCGGCCTGTTTCCCTCCGTAACAGTGTCCTTCAATCTTGCGCCGGGAGTTTCGTTAAGCCAGGCCACGCAGCAAATCCTGCAGATGCAGACCAGGCTCGGCACCCCGGGAACCATTCACGGATTTTTTGCGGGCACACTGCAGGCTTATCAACAATCGCTCAGTACCGAGCCGATCCTCGTCGCTACCGCACTGTTTGCCGTCTACATTGTTTTGGGAGTTCTGTATGAGAGCCTGGTGCATCCGCTGACCATTATCTCCACGCTGCCTTCGGCCAGCGTCGGCGCAATGCTGGCGCTGATGATGTTCGGCATCGATCTGAATGTGATTTCGATTATCGGAATCGTGCTGCTGATCGGGATCGTGAAGAAGAATGCCATCATGATGATCGATTTCGCATTGCAGGCCGAGCGCGAAGAAGGATTGAGCACGGAGGAAGCAATCTTCAAAGCCTGTATGCTGCGTTTCCGCCCGATTCTGATGACGACGATGGCCGCCCTGTTCGGAGCGCTGCCGCTGGCCTTCGGCACCGGCACCGGGTCGGAGCTGCGACGTCCGCTCGGCATTACGATCGTTGGCGGCCTGATCGTGAGCCAGATGCTTACGTTGTATACGACGCCGGTAATTTATTTATTTCTGGATCGCTTGCGACTGAAAATCAAGGCCAGGCATCATGATACATTGCAGGCCAATCTGGGCCAGGCGGTTTAAAGCGCGTACAGCAGGAACGCAAATTGGTGACAAGTCGCTATGAAGAAAAACCCATTAAGTTTCGATATTTTCCTACAGGGAAGTATGAGCAGCAGCATACTGCGATGCGCAGCAGCAGCGCTCTGCTGCGTGCTTGCCGGATGCACTGTCGGTCCCAAGTATCATCCGCCCAACATGCAGGCGCCCTTTCAAGGGACCCCCTCTTCGTTCAAGGAGTCGCCGGCGAATTTCTCAAAGCCAGGCCAGAACCCCGGGCCATGGAGAATCGCCGAACCGCAGGACGCCAAGCTGCGCGGCGACTGGTGGACCATATTCAACGACCCGGAATTGAATGCGCTGGAGGCACAGCTCAATATCAATAACCAGAACATCAAATTGTATTTCGAAAATTTCATGGAGTCGCGCGCCATTATTCGCGAGGCCCGCGCACAATATTTCCCCACCTTCGGGACCACACCTTCCTACAACCGCCAGCGCAGCTCCGCAAATCTTAGGAACTCCGGCAACTCGCTCGGAAACGGCGGTGTAGTGACAAACGTCGGCGCGCAATCTTCGCTCTACTCACTGCCATTCGATCTTTCCTGGGAGCCCGATCTGTGGGGCCGGGTCCGCAACCTCGTCCATGAACAGGAATACAATTCGCAACTGAGCGCGGCCGATCTGGAGAACGAGCGACTGACGGAGCAGGCGACGCTGGCCGCGGACTTTTTTGAAATTCGCGGACAGGACGCACTCATCAAGCTCTACGCGGAAACAGTTATCGCGGACAAAAAGGCACTGGCCCTGACGCAATGGCAGTATGAGACGGGAGTTGGCGATAAAATCTCCGTCATCGAAGCGCAGAACACCCTGCAGAGCGCCCAGTCCTCATCGACGAACCTCGGCATCCTGCGCGCCCAGTATGAAAATGCCATCGCGGTGCTGGTCGGCAAGTCCGCCTCGGGTTTCACCATCCCCACGCGTCCTATGACAACAGCGCCGCCGCCGATTCCGATCGGCGTGCCGTCTCAATTGGTGGAACGACGGCCCGATGTCGCCGCCGCGGAACGCGCGATGGCCGCGGCCAACGCCCAAATTGGCATCGCCGATGCCGCCTTTTACCCCACGCTCACCCTCTCCGCGAGCGGTGGCACGGAGAGTTCGCTGGCGCAACATCTGCTCGATTGGCCAAGCCGCTTCTGGTCAATCGGCCCCTCGGTATCGGAAACCATCTACGACGGCGGCTTGCGTCGGGCAACGGTTCATCAATACGTCGCGCTCTACAATGCGAATCTCGCCAGTTACCGCCAGACCGTCCTCACGGCCTTCGGCCAGGTGGAGAATTCGCTCGCACAGGTCCGTATCCTGTCGCAGCAGATCGAGCAGCAGCGAGTATTGGTCGCGTCGGCGGAGCAAGCGGTGAAGCTGGAGATGGTGCGCTATCGGACCGGCATTGATCCCTACATTGATGTCGTCACGTTGCAGACCACGCTGCTGGTCGATCAACAGAATCTCGCCAACCTCCAGATTCAGCAGATGACCGGCGCAGTGCAACTGGTAGAGGCGCTGGGCGGGGGATGGGATAGAACACAGCTGCCGACGCCGTCCCAGGTGGAAGCGAAACCGACTTCCGCGGAGACCAGTATTCAGCAGTAGGATCGCGATTGATCGCTGGTTCCACTCTCGCGCGAACTGGAGAGTTCAGAAACCGAATCCTTCATCCCTCGCTCAGGCGTTGGGCGAGAAATAGAACGCTGCTCCCTTCCCGAATAATCGAAGGCTACGGATGTCGTTTTATATCGGGCGGATAGCGTTTCAGCATCTTGTAAATGGAATTCGCGACCTGTTTCTCTTCCGCGTGGCTGCTCTTGGTCACGTCGGCCTGGATGGCCTCACCGCGCCAGACAATTTTCTTCGTCCGCGCATCGATCAGGTCCAGCGTCAAATAGCCTATCACCCGCGGAACCTGTCGAGTCTGGTAATAGCTGGGACCGCCCCATCCCCAGCCGCCCCAACCCCAATTACCACCCCATCCCCAGCCGCCGCCCCAACCCCATCCCCAGCCGCCCCAGCCAGGACCGAATCCGTAGCCATAGGTGTCAAGGTCCATCACGTCTTGCGTGGTGAAATGGTATGTCACCAGCAGGTCGGGGTTTTGCGATGGCGAAACTTGCTGCAGATGCTTTTTTTTCGTCAACGCATAGTTGACGTATTCATTCACATACTGACGGTAAAACGGGTGGTTCGTCGCTTCGCTGGGAATCCACTGATAGGTCTTGTACGTGGCGAACGGTGCATCCTTGCTCCAGTTGGCCCGTATCTGCTGCGCCGCCGCGACGGCGCAAAATCCGTACAGAAACGCTCCCACAAAAGCGAACACCAGCAAACTGCGGCAAATCGTCTTGAGTTTCATGGGTATTTCCCCTTCGGTATTCTTTAGAATATCAATCTGCGGATTCGTTAGCTCGCCACAAGGCCTTTCGGTTTTCAGGTCACTATATTTCGCTTCGACCGCACGCCATCCGCCGCGTAACTATCGTGCCTTGTACCCTCGACGTTACTATCATTCAGGGAACGAAGCGGGTATTCTCAATGTGAGACCGCAATGCGCCAATTTCCCCTGAATTATCGCTCCGCCTGGTCCACGGCCGCTCGCTTAGCCGGGCTTTGCCTATTGTCCGTTCTGCTGCTGGTTCCCGCATCCATCTTCGCGTCCGCGACCCAGGCGACCTTCAATCGGGAACATCGGACGCGGCGGCTCCATTCTGGCCGTCAAGCTCACCACCGGCATCCTGCGGCACACCTTCAGACACGCAATTCACGGTCCCGGCACCAGTATGCCCGCGTGCGCCGCGCCTCCATGCACCGGCATCTGAGCCGACGAGCCCGCGCGCGCAGATACAGGCTGGAAGCGACGCTCGACAATATCCGAACCCATACCCCACCGACGGAAACTCCCACAGAAACTGGAGAAGATTCCGCGACTCGTATGGAGCTTACTCGCACGCCTGCTTTGATGTCGCCGCCGGTAACACCTGCGCGTACAGCGGCAACCGTCACCCGCGATTTGCCGTTTTTCAACGCTTCCGTTCCGCAATACATGCCAATAGCTCTGCGCGGTTCGCACGAGGTGCTGGTTCACCAAAACATCATTGCGGATGTCGAAGGACTGAGCCGCATTCAGAACGATTCGCAGCTCCGGGAGATGGTGCATTCGGGAGATCTGGTTGCGTTGCCGGCTTCCGCCGCTCTGGTGGTCGATCCGCGGCTGCCTTTAAATCGCCGTTACTGCCGCCCCTGGACGGAAAAATTCCTCGCCGACCTTTCCCGCGCGCATGAGAGTGTCTTCGGACATGCTCTACAGCTGACCTCTGCCGTCCGTACCGTCGACTTTCAGCGCCACCTGGCGCACTACAACGGCAATGCAGCGCCTGCGTATGGAGAAACAGCCTCTCCCCATCTGACCGGTCAGGCCATTGACCTCGGCAAGAAGGGTATGTCGCTGCATGAGATTGCCTGGATGCGCGCCGTCCTCGGCCAATTGCAAACCGCCGGCAAGCTCGATGTAGAGGAAGAGTTTGAGCAGGCGTGCTTCCACATCTCCGTCTACAAGACGTACGCTCCGCACCCGACATTGCCTGCGACTTTAGTCGCCACTAACGTAGTCCCAGCCACCGACGAGTCACAGCCGCAGGAAGCTCCAGCGGCGACTCCGATCGGCGGCTTGACGCCAACAGCAGTTAGCGAACCGGTTATACGACGCACCACCTGGTCACGCCGGCACAGCTACTACTCCGCCCATCCTGTACGGCGCGCCGCTGTTCGCCATCGCAGACGCCGTCACCATGCCTCAATGGCCCTGATCGCCGCTCGCATGCGATAGCCAGATTGTGTCTGTTGAGATTTCCGCCCGTTCGAAAAGATCGTCATCCTGAGCGAAGCAGCGCAATCGAGGGACCCGCGTTTAGATTGTCATCCTGAGCGCAGCGAAGGGCCTTGCGGTTTGCCCAAGACGTCAACAAACCAAATCTCAAAACGCCGGCACTCCCGATCTATGTCTTAAAAAGGCAGGCACCGCCCCGCTCAATTCTGCGGCTCCGCTGTCGCGGCTTCCTGATCCATCCCCATCAATTCGTCCGCGCTCAGACGATCTACGCGGCGCAACGATGGAAACATAGCCGCCCACGCGCCGGTAACAACGATTGCGCCCACTCCGCCGACGATGACCGAAGGCACCGCGCCCCACCACTGCGCGGTCACGCCGCTTTCGAAGCTGCCGAATTCATTGCTTGCGCCGATAAACAATGCGTTCACGGCGCTAACCCGGCCCCGCATCTCCTGCGGGGTCGCAAGTTGCAGCATGGAGGAGCGCACGATCACGCTCACCATGTCCGCCGCACCCACCACAAACAGGCTAACCAGCGACAGCGCCATATTGCGCGACAGGCCGAAGGCCACCGTCGCTGCGCCGAACAGCGCCACGCAATACAACATCCGCTTCCCGGCATCGTGCTTCATCGGTCGCACCGTAAGCAGAATTGAGATCGAAAGCGCGCCGAAGGCAGGGGCCGCGCGCAGCATCCCGAGTCCGGTAGGGCCGGAATGCAGAATGTCTTCGGCAAATATCGGCAGCAGCGCGACCGCTCCGCCCAGCAGCACTGCGAATAAATCGAGTGTAGTAACGCCCAGCAGCAGCTTCTTGCGCCACATGTAACGGAAGCCCGCCAGCAAGGTCTCCGACGACATGCTGCGTTGTTCCTGGCGGCCGGGGCGCACCGTAAGCGACGCGATCAGCAAGAGGAAACCGATCAGCATCACCAGTGTGAAGCCGTACACGATAGCGCCTCCCGCCAGGTGCGTACCCATAGGAGCGGGCAACCAGCGTCCTAATGGCAGCGTGAACAGCACACCGCCGAGCGCCGGACCGACGAAGTTGGCGATCTGAAAAATCGATGCGCCCCAGGAAACCGCGTTTACGAAATCGTCCTTTGGCACAAGGTGCGGCAACAGTGCGGAACTCGCTGGGCCGCTGAAGGCCCGGCCCGTGCCGATGAGAAAAAGCACCGCAAACAGCGGGGCGACATGCTGTGTGGCAGTCCACGATAAATAGAAAAGCGTCCCTGTGCAGAGGCATTGCAGTGTGTAGCAGACCAGGATCACATTGCGGCGATCGTAGCGGTCCGCGGTATGTCCGCTGATGATGAGAAAGAGAATTCCCGGCAGAAATAAAGCCAGCCCGGTATATCCCAGGTCGATTGCCCGATGGGTGATCGCGTAGATCTGCCACGCCACGGCGACCGCCTGCGCCTCCGCACCCATGATCACCAGCAGGCGCGCCATCTGATAGCGTCGGAAATCGCGAGAAGCAAATGCGGCAGCGGCGCCGTGGGGGTCGTGCGGAATCGCCATCCCTTCTATCCTGTCATATCCGGCGCGATTGGCGTCCCCTGCAAAAAATCCGCGCCGCTTCGTACCGCGCGCAATCGAGATTCCCCAACCGCATACGGCGGCTCGAATCGAACTGCCCCGAACGCAGCAACCTCGGGGGACCTGCTTTTGCCCGTTTCCATCAGACTCAGCCGCTCTCTTGTACTCTGAGTCTTTCAGGCGCATGGTGAACACTTTGCCCGATCAGGAAACGAACGTTGGCCAGCGCGATTCTCTGCTTCCATTCGGCGGCGTGCTGGCGATTGCCATATGCGGCGTATGTGCTTTCTTGGACATGTACTGTACGCAGCCGCTGCTGCCTATGTTCGTCCAACTTTTTCATGCTTCAAAGGCCGCCGCGGGATTGACCGTCAGCGCCACTACTCTCGGAGTGGCGCTCGCTGCTCCTTTCATCGGCAGCTATGCCGAGCGATTCAACCGCAAGAAGATAATCGTCGGATCGATTTTTGTCCTGACCATACCCACCCTGCTCGCCGCGACAGCTCACGGGCTGACGGCGCTGGTATTCTGGCGATTTTTGCAGGGCATTCTTATGCCGGGAATTTTTGCCACCGCCATCGCCTACATCACCGAGGAATGGGCCGAAAGCACCGTGGCCATGGTCATGGCGATCTATGTCAGCGGCACCGTCCTCGGTGGCTTCCTGGGCAGGTTCATCGCCGGACTGATCGCCGATCACTACGGTTGGCAATGGGCCTTCGTGCTGTTAGGCGCGCTGAACATCGTGGGAGGAATATTGATCGCCGCATTGTTGCCGCACGCGCGGCATGGTGGCCATGTCGGAGCCCAGCGAGGCGAAATCATCACTGAGCACCAGCTCCTTCCCATGTTGCGGCACCTGCGAAACCCCGATCTGCTGGTCACGTTCGGTATCGGATTCAACATCCTGTTTGCCTTGGTGGCGACGTTTACTTATGTGACATTTCACCTGGCGGCGCGGCCTTATGGACTCTCCACATCGGAATTGAGTCTCCTGTTCGCCGTCTACTTGGTCGGCCTGGTGGCGACCCCCGCGGGCGGAGTGCTGCTGACGCGCATCGACTTGCGCACAGGAATTCTAGCTTCGCTTGTTTTGTCGCTCTCCGGAGTTCTACTGACCCTGGCGCCCTCGTTGCGCATCATCATCGTCGGACTGGCGCTTTGTTCCAGCGGAGTTTTCATCGCCCAGGCCGCGGCGATCACCTACTTGCGAGAGGCCGCTCCGAAAGGCGCGCGCGTCTCTGCCGCCGGGCTTTACCTTTCCTGTTACTACATTGGAGGCACCGTGGCGGGTATCCTTCCCAGCTATGTATGGAAATTAGGCGGCTGGACCGCTTGCGTCGCACTCGTAGCAGCGGTCCAGGGCTTGACCATCCTGCTGACCTTATTCGGCTGGCGCAAGCGTGTTGCCGCGATACTCACCGAAGCTGCTTGAGGTACCCATCTGCTTCGCCGGACCGAGGTAAGTGCGGTAATCCCGGTCGATAATCCCCAAGCTCCGGGCCAATGCGAGCTTCGCCTCGTCATATTGATAGAGACTGTTGACGAGCTGCGACTCGGCTGCAGCCAGCGATGCCTGGGCCTCGACCACCGGCAGATCCGTGTCGATGCCATTCTGGAAACGAACGGTTGCGTCACTCAGCGCCGAGTTCGCCAGATCAACATTGCTTCGCGCTACCGTCACTAGCTGTTCTGTCGCCGAGACGTCGAGCATACTGTCACGAATTTGCGCCTCGATATCGCTCCTGAAGTTCGCAAGCTGCCCCATGGCGGCTCGGGTCTGCGCATCTGCAACGTCGCGATCGCCACGGAATTGCGCCTCTTTGAACAATGGAACATTCAGTGATCCCTGCGCCTGAAACGTCCCGTGATACAGGCCGCCGACGATCCCCGTCACTCCGTAATTTCCCTCGAAGGTCAGCGTGGGGAAGCGCTCCAATCGGGCAGCGTGGCTCTGCAATTGAGCGGAGCGCAATTTCGCCTGCAGGCGTAAATATTCCTGGCGATTCGCGTAGGCCAGCCGCAAAGCCTGATCGAGTGGCAGCACTTCGAGACCTGCGTAAGGTGTCGCGTCTGTCAGCTGGATGGGCTGATCGGCAGCAAGGCCGATCTCCCTATTGAGCGCAACCTTCGCTTTTTCGAACGCGTTCTGCCGCGCGATCACGGCCTGCTCCTGCTGCTGGTATTCCACTCGCGCACGCAATTCGTCAATCTTCGCGGCGGTTCCCGCCTCATGTTCAAGCGATGCCTGCCTCAGCACTTCCGCGTCCGTTGCCAGCAGACTCTGCGCGTTGGCAACATTGGCCGCGTCCGCCAGCGCCAGCAGGTAAGAGTCGGCCACCGTCTGAATAACCGCGCCCCGAACAGACAAGGCGCTGAAATCCACCGCGCGAATCTCCTGTCTGGCCGCCCGATAAAGCTCGAACGAATTCAGATTGAACAAAGTCTGGCGCAGTGTTGCCTGCGCAGAAACCAGGTTGACAGTAACCAGCGGCTGGAACGCCGCAATCTCCGCAGGAGTCAGAAATCCAGGCGGAAACTTGGCGAGCAGGCCGGGACGAAAACCCTGCGTGGCCAGATCAATCTGGTTCCGGCTGCGCTGCGCCTGCCAGGTGACGGTCGGCAGCAGATAACTGAACGCCACCAGCCCCTCTCCGGAAGCGGTACGCTGGTTCTGCGTCGCCAGAACCATTTGAAGATTGTGCGTCATTCCCCGACGAATCGCCTCGTCCAGCGAAAGCGCCAGCACTGTAGCACTCGGCGGTCCTGTTGTCACACTGCCGCTGATCGATTCCGCAGGCAGTGTGGGGCCGCTGATTAATTGCGCAACCGCCACCGTCGAAAGCATGGCGAGAAGCAGAACTCCGGCGATTTTTGATGCATGCAAACGTTTCAGTCTGGGCGGCATGGCAGCAAGCTATTTAGATTCCACGAAAGCGCGGCGGTTGCCAAAATAATCGGAGAGGCGGAGCGAAGTCACGCGCTTATTGCGATTTCGCGCTTTCGGACGCCTGCGCGTGTTCTGCGCCCGCAGCAGAGATCTTCCAGATGGTCACATAATTCTTCCCTGTCCAGAGGATATCGGATGGCGGAAGCGAGATGTAGCCCGCGGGGGCCAGCGGCAGACGCGAATAGACCTCAACGCCGGTAATCATCCATTGCGGCTCACCATGCGGCCCGCTGGTCCAGGGTTCGCAGGTATATTTTGTGCTTTCTAGAAACAGGTGCCCGCAGTAGGTGCGCTCGCCCCATGCATCGAACGGAACCGGAGGTCCGGCGAATCCGTCAATCCCATCCTTGCGGATGAAATCCCCGATGCCGCGCTGCGCCAGTTCGTCCTGAAATTCGCGATCCGCCATCAGCCCATCGAGCGGCACGACAGACATCCGCGTCAAGTAGGCCATGCCGCCCGGCTGATCGTAGGCCAGCAGTCGATGCACGCCGTCCGCCTCGAGCGCCTGCCGCATCGCAGGAATTTGAGTGTTCTCCGCTACCTGCTCGCGGCTGTGCCGCCAACCCATTTTGTAGAAGAGAAGCGCGGAAATCACAATCGCGAAAATGATCGCCGTCGAACGCAATGCTCGTGCCGGCAAATCGCGAAAAATGCAGGCCGTCGCGCGGGATGCCGTCAGCGCGGCCAGCAACGCCCAGCTCACGTAATACCAGGTCCAGCGCGTCTCGCTGGTCATGCGAAGTGTAATGTAAGCCGCGTGGAAAACGACGCCAATAAAAAAAGGCAGCTCCACGAAAAGCAGCCAGCGGTCGCGCTGTTTCCACCAGAGAATCACCAGAGAAACAGCGCAGATCGCGAGCGACAGCAAAGCCGTATGCGGCAGGTTGCGGCCCAGCAGATGATCGTTCGCGTTGTGCGATTTCAGCAGTCCGCTGATCGGCATCAGCATGTGAAACCAGATCAGGTTGCTGGCCAGGTATGCGCCCCACAACAGGGCATACAGCGGAATAAAAGACAGATGAACCCGAAGCGCACGCGATTCTCCGCGTTTTTTCTCCTGCAAACACCACACCAGCAGCGCGATCCACAGACACGCGATCACAAAAATGGAATCCAGGCGGCTGAGCACCGCCAGCGCCGCCAGAAGGTTCAAGGCGAACCCGTTCCGCCAATCTGGACGCTCAAAAAACAAGTACATCGCAAGCAATGTCGCCGCCAGCATTGCAGCACTCAAGGAGGATTCGGTCCCAAGCTGCAGCCCAAAAAGGAAAGGAATCAGAATCGTCCACGCCACCCACGCCGGCGCCTGCAACCTGCGCAAAAGCTTCGCGCAAACCACCAGCACAACAATATTGAGCGCCACAATCAGCGCGGCAATCAGATGCAGACCAACAATGCGGTCCGGGAACACACGATACACAGCAGCGCAAAGCAGCATCCACAGCGGGTGATAACCATTGGTCGGCATCAGCCGGTTGAAGGTGCTGCCATGTCCCAGCGCAAAGTTGCGGCCCACGACAAGATAAAAAAAACTATCGTCCGCAAAGAAGGGACTAGGCTGCCGGATAAACAGCAATGCATAGCCCGCAGTCAGCAGCGCGAAAAAACCAACCAGCCACACCGGTGTGCTATCGGTTTCCGGCCTGCGTTTTTCCTGTGTCTGCATTTCGACCATTGGCATTGCACGATAGGCCAGTATATGTTGGCCACAAGGATTGTCACGTATGCTGAATGGACGCTTGAATCGAATATTCGCCGGCGTGAAAACTAGTAGTACAAATACTTGCGCCAGCGCAGGTCAGAACTCCCGATCATGCGCATGATATGCCGGCTCGTATGCAGGGAAAATGGCCGCGGCTCGCGCATCAGCTTCATATCCTCAAGCTCGTGAATCATCTGGTTGCCCTTGCGGCGATTGCAGCTATGGCAGCACGCGACCAGATTCTCCCAGGTAGAAACCCCGCCGCGCGAACGCGGAATGACGTGGTCGAGCGTCAGCTCCGCAGCCGGAAGGCACTCGCCGCAATACTGGCAGCTGTTGCGGTCCCGCAACAAAATGTTCTTGCGCGAGAGCGCCCGCGTCTGGTGTGGAATGCGGCGGTATTCCAGCAGCCGAATCACCGATGGCATCGGCACGCGGACTCGCGCCGCATGCAGCAGTGTCGCGTGTTCCTCTTCCGAGCGAGCCACGCCTTTCAAGATCAGGACCAGCGCCCGCCGTGCTCCGCAGATGTTGATCGGCTCATAGGAAGCGTTCAGCACCAGCACCGGCGTCTGCATCGCGGAGGGCGTCGAAAACGCACGCGGCTCCTGCGCTACCAGTTCCGTGTGCGCGCTGTGGCTTTTCGCCAGCGGCTTTTGTTTGCGAGCGTAGACCATCGTCCTTCCCATCGACATCTGTTCCCCCGGTATCGTCTAAACGAAACTTGAAACTTCTGCCGTCTTCGTTGCGACGGCGGAATCCCAAATCGCCACACCTTCCCGTTGCGAGCGGGCCAGCGTCGCCACATGCACCGAAACGGCTCCGGCCGCCAGCAGAGTCTTTGCGCATTCCCGTGCGGTGGCGCCGGTGGTGTAAATGTCATCCAGCAATAAAATCGCGCGCCCCGCGATGCGCTCCGGTTCGGCCGCAAAAAATGCTCCGCGCAGGTTCAGACGCCGTTGCCGCACACTCAATCCCGACTGGCTCTCCGTGCTCCGTTGCCTGCCGAGCGCGCGTGGCGCAAGCTCCCAATTAATTTCCGGCCGCCGGTTCCGAAGCGAACGAACCGCGGCTTCGCCCAGTAGGATCGTCTGATTGAATCCGCGCTCGCGCTGCTTCGCCGTGTGAAGCGGCACCGGGACCACCACCAGCTTGGGCGGAAGATTAGTAAAGTTTGCGATCGAGTTCGCCAGCAGCTTGCCCAACGGCGCGGCCACGGGTGCGATCCATTCATATTTCAACAGATGAATCAGCGCGCGCAGCGTGCCTTCATACACCCCGTACGCTACAGCCTGTTCAAACGGCGGTCGCGCACGCTCACAGAGATCGCAAAGGGAACGCACGTCTATTTCAGAGCGCGTCGAGAAGCGGAGATCGCCCCACCCAAGGTGCTCGCCGCAAATCCTGCAGAGATCGGTTGTCGACTGTTCGTGCAGATCGCGCCAGCATTCGGCGCAGACGGGCGTTTGGCGGAAGTGAAGCAGAGGTTCGTTGCAGAGCCTACAGTTCGCAGGGAAAACAGCGCAGCCGACAGTGTCCAGCGGACTTCGCAACACGCGCACAATCGCCCGCCAGGCTGCCGTTTCCGACGGCGGAAGCGTATTGGCCAAGCCTTCGAATTCGCTGCGAGACTGCTTGCGGAAGACGCACCTCCCGAACGAGCAACGTTCGCCTGCCCGGCGCGACTCGATGCAGAAAGCACTTCTCCGCCGGCTGAATGCAGTATATGCGGAATTGTCAAAATGGACATGGCCCCGGAGAATTTCACATTGACCGCGAAACCAGCGGATCCGACATTTCCCCGTTCCCTAGCCAATGCACTACACTCAACCCTTCGCACTGCTTTCGGGGGCACAACCTTGACGCCAGTACACCGAGCACCGCCAGCCACGCCGAAAATCGCTTCGTCCACCGAATTTCAGCCCTATGTAAAACCGGAGGACACTCGTCCGGAATTTACTTTCCGCGCCATTTTTCTGGGATGCATCTTCGGCATCCTGTTTGGCGCGGTCACGGTTTATGTCGGGTTGCGCGCTGGCCTGACAGTCGCTGCATCAATCCCGATCGCGGTGTTGTCGATCAGCGTGCTGCGCGCTTTGGGCCGCGCTTCGATTCTCGAAAACAACATCGTCCAGACAACCGGCAACGCCGGCCAGTCCATCGCTGCCGGTGTCATCTTTACGCTGCCAGCGCTTATCTTTCTTGGATTCGATCTGGAATATTTCCGCATCTTCATCCTTGCGCTCATCGGCGGATGGCTGGGCGTCTTCTTCATGATCCCGCTGCGGCGGCAGTTGATCGTGAAGGAGCACGGAAACCTCACATACCCGGAGGGAACAGCCTGCGCGGACGTGCTCCTCGCCGGCGAACACGGCGGCTCCTTTGCCAGCCGGGTCTTCTGGGGCCTCGGGCTGGGCGGCGTGTATACGCTTTTTCAAAATGGAAACCTGCTCGGTGCCTGGCCCAGCACTCCCAATTATGAGCCGCGCTGGCTCCCCGGCGCTGCCGTGCGCGCAGATGCGACCCCGGAATATCTCGGCGTGGGATACATCATCGGGCCGCGTGTCGCCGGAGTGATTTTTGCCGGCGGCGTTTTCTCCTGGCTCGTTCTCATGCCCGCAATCCATTTCTTCGGCGCGCATTTCACCGGACCGATCTATCCCGGCACACAGCCCATCTCGCAGATGTCTCCGAGCGATCTCTGGGCCGCCTATGTGCGTCCCATGGGTGCGGGCGCGGTGGCGGCGGCCGGAATTCTTACCTTGCTGCGCACCATGCCCACCATCTTCAGTGCACTTCGCGAAGGCCTCGAGAACATCAGCAAGTCCGGCGCTGAGACCGCGTCGACCAGACGCACCGATCGCGACCTCCCAATGTCCGTCGTCATCGGCGGCTCTATTCTGCTGATCATCCTCATGTTTTTGTTTCTCACCTTCAAACCCATTCCCGGCGCGCAGACCAGTCTATGGGCCAATATCGCGGCGGCGCTGCTTGTAGTTGTCTTCGGATTTCTGTTTGTCACCGTCTCCTCGCGCATCGTCGGCCTCATCGGCAGTTCCGCCAATCCAATCTCCGGAATGACAATCGCCACGTTGATGGCCACTTCAGCAATCTTCCTCGTGAAGGGCTGGACGGCACCCGCATTCGGAGCGCTCGCAATCACCATCGGCGGAGTGGTGTGTATCGCGTCGGCGAACGCCGGCGACACTTCGCAGGATCTGAAAACCGGCTTTTTAGTCGGAGCGACACCATGGAAACAGCAATTGGCATTGTTGATTGGGGTCTGCATCTCGACTTTTTCGATCGGCGTCACCCTAACGGCCATGAACCGCGGCCTCGAAGAATTTCGTCCAGCGAGCGAGGCCTACAGCCTGACCCATCCCGCCGACGGCGTTACCGTGCAGCAGGAACAGTTTTCGCGCCGGGACTTTCGCGTAAAGCTGCCCAACGGAACTGAGCAGCTCGACCACGGGATGAACTACGTTTTGTTGAACGCCCTGGGTTCGCACAAACTTGCCAATGGAAAATATCTCTACAATCCAAAAACCGGCCACATCGAAGTGCAATGGATTGAAGGCATCGGCAGCGAGAAGGCCGCCGCGCCACAAGCCCGGCTGATGGCGACGGTGATCAACGGAATCCTCACGCGCCAGCTTCCCTGGGGTTTAATAATGCTGGGAGTTTTCCTGGTGATTGCCGTCGAGTTGCTGGGCGTGCGCTCACTCTCTTTCGCCGTCGGCGCCTATCTTTCGATCGGTACGACGCTGGCCATTTTCTGCGGCGGTGTCGTGCGATGGATGATAGATCGCGCTGTGGCTCGAAGCGCCACCACGTCCGACGGCCTGGAGAGTGAAGTCAGTCCGGGATCGCTCTACGCCAGCGGATTGATCGCAGCCGGCGGCATCGTGGGCCTGCTCGGCGTCGCCCTCAAGCTGTATGAATCCGCAACGGGCAGGTTTGACCTGATAAAAATGTCCACGAAGAACCCCTTCTATCATGACTGGATTTCCGTGGTGATGTTCGCGCTGTTGATGGGCTCGCTCTTCTACTTCGCCCGCCGCCCGCTTCATCTAACCGAAAATTCCGCGAGTGAATAGCGTCGCTACTGGACGACACTTTCTTTGGCAATCGCCCGAGCTGAAGGAGCCTGCGCGTGCCCTTGCTGATGAGCATGTTTGATCGCCGGCAGAACGCTATGCAGCCAGTTCCGGCTGGGCCGTTCGATACAACGGTATGCAATCAGCGCGGCAATCTCCAATATGAAATACGAAATCCACGGGTCATAGCGCATCAAATGCAGACGCACCAGAATTCCGCTGCGATGGATCCAGTCCCACAGGTTGAAGTGGAGAATGTAGAGGCAATAGCTGGCCTCGCCGACAATGACAAACAGCCGGAACCGCAGAAAATACGTGATCGGATGATGACCGACCAGACCCAGGATGGAAATGGCGAACAGCGGCGAGATCAGTCCGTTGTGCATCAGCAGAAAAGGCACCTTCGATCCCTGCATCATGACAGCCGAAATCGCACAGATCCCCGCAAGCGCCAGCCAGAAGCGCGATCGGTTCGACAATTGCAGCCGGTCGTTGAGACGCGACAGCACGATGCCGAAAGTAAACGTCGGCAGGTGCGGCAACGGCGTCAGCTTTATCGCTCGCAGCCAATAAGTGTTCGACATGCGGTTCAACGGGGCCATGCCATCCGGCCGCACCCACATATAGACCAGCGGCAATACCATCGACGCCAGCCACAGCATCAGCAGAATTAGAAGCAGACTGCGTACCTTGCGCGGCCACTTGACAGTCAGCAGCAACGGGAAAAGCAGGTAGAACGCCACCTCACAGGACAATGTCCATGCGGGCGTGTTCCAGAATGTTGCCAGTTTCGGGCTCCAGCCTTGCTGCATGATCGCCGTCAGCGACAGCCCGAGGAAAAAGTTCGCATGCGTACGGTAGCGCCACTCCAGCTCCAGGATCGGAATCGAAATCAGCAGCCCCAGCAGGTAAACCGGATAAAGGCGTGACACGCGCGTCTGCCAGAATTGGCTGCGGCTGAACTTCCCGGCGTCCAGGCGATCCGCATAGTTATAGGTAAGAATGAAGCCGGAAAGAAGAAAAAAGAAATTCACCCCAACGTAGCCGTTATCCATCAAAGGAGCGAGCGGCCCAAACCATGCCGGATTCCAGAAATGGAAGAAAACAATATTCGTCGCGGTAAACGCTCGCAGTCCGGTTAATGCAGGCAGCACGGGCCTCCGGGTCAACGATGTCGGAGCTGTGGTGGCGAGTGCCATGGGGCTAGTTTCTCGAATGGTTACCTTGCAGCATCAATGGTCGCTCGTAGGAAAGCGGAGCGAAATGGAGGCACCCGGCCGTGTCCGGTTCTCTGTCTGGCCGTACTAGGTGGTGACGAGCGAACCCACTTTTTCCCCTGCGATCACGCGCCGGATATTTCCCCGCTGGTTCATGTTGAAGATCACCATCGGCAGGTCGTTGTCCTTGCAAAGGCTCACGGCGGTCATGTCCATCACCCGCAGATTGCGCTGCAGAATCTCCATATAGCTGATCTCATCGAACTTCACCGCGTCCAGGTTCGTGACCGGGTCGGCGCTGTAGATCCCTTCGACCTTTGTTGCCTTCATCAGCACGTCGGCCTTGATTTCCATAGCACGGAGCGCGGCGGCGGTGTCGGTCGAAAAATACGGATTGCCGGTACCCGCGGCGAAGATTACCACCCTGCCCTTTTCCAGATGGCGAATGGCGCGCCGCCGGATATAAGGCTCCGACACCTGGTTCATTTCAATCGCGCTCATCACGCGGCAATGCACATCCTGCTTCTCCAGCGCATCCTGCACCGCCAGTGCGTTAATGATGGTAGCCAGCATCCCCATGTGATCCGCCGATACGCGATCCATGTCGCGCGCCTGCTCCGCCACTCCGCGGAAAAAATTTCCTCCGCCAACCACGATTGCCAGCTCAACGCCCATCGTGTGAACGTCTGCAATCTCAGCGGCGATCTCATGAACCCGCGTGACATCGACGCCGAAGCCAAGATCGGCCGCCAGCGCCTCCCCGGAAAGCTTAAGAAGAACTCTTTTATACATTCGTATCTGAGTATCGCAGATGTTGGCGGCGGCGTGGAGATGCAAGATCGTTCATCCTGGGGACGGCCTCATCCACCCCGGCGCGCAAATGTATACTGCCTCCCTATGCGAAAGTCTGTCCTTGTGTGTCCTCTGCTGGCCGGTGTTGGGGCGGCGTTTCTCACAATCCCGTTGCTCTCCCGGGCCGCAGCCGCCGATTCCAAAGCTGCTCCGGTGCTGCTGGTTGTGAACCAGGGGGATAAAAACATTAGCGTCGTAGACCCCAAGGCCGGCCGGCAAGTTGCGGTCATATCGGAAGGCGTAACCGCCGTCCATGGTCATGAAGTGGCCGCATCTCCCGACGGCCGCATCGCCTACGTTCCCATCTACGGCAATGTCGGCGTCGGCAATCCCGGGCTAAACGGTCACACGATGCTGGTTATCGATGTGCCCGCCCGCAAAGTTATCGGCAACGTGGATTTCGGCCACGGCGTGCGCCCGCACTGCGTCCTCTACAACCGTCGGGACGGATTGCTGTACGTAACCACCGAGCTCGACAATTCCGTGACTATCGTTGATCCGACGACGCTGAAAATTGTCGGCTCCATCCCCACCGGGCAGGAGCAATCCCACATGCTGGCCATCTCGCAGGACGGTCGCCGCGGCTATACCGCCAATGTGGGGCCAGGCACGGTCTCAGTATTGGACATAAGAGCCCGCAAGACGCTCGCCATCATTCCCGTTGCCGCGAAAGTACAGCGCATTTCCGTTTCTAACGACGGCAGCATGGCCTTCACCTCCGATCAGACAAAGCCCCAGCTCGCCGTCATTGACACATCGACAAACAAGGTGAAGGCCTGGGTCCCATTGCCGGGGCTCGGCTACGGTTCCGCTTCCACGAAAGATGGCCGTTGGCTGCTGGTGGCGGTTCCGGATCCCGCGGAGGTGGCGGTTGTCGATCTCCGCACGCTGAAGATGGTACGCACCATCGCCGTCCCCAGCGCACCGCAGGAAATCCTGGTGCGCCCGGACGGTAAGGTGGCGTACGTTTCCTGCAACGCGAAACACCAGGTCGCAGCGATCGATCTTTCGCGATGGAAAGTAGAGAAATTGATTGATGTGGGCGCCGGCGCCGACGGCCTCGCCTGGGCACAATAGAGCAGACCGGACAAATTGAATGCGATTTCTCAACAATGAAAAGCCCGACCGGAGTCGGGCTTTTCATGTCAATTAGGGACGGATCACTCTGCTGTTTTGATCTGCGCGACGGTCCAGTTAGCGTCGCCGACCTTGAAGCGGGCGAAGCGGCGCACCATCAGATTCTCGCCCAGCTTGCCGACCTTCTGTGCGATCAATTGCTCGATCGTGACTGTCTGCTCCTTGATGAAGGGCTGCTCGAGCAGGCAGACTTCCTCGTAGAACTTCGACATCTTGCCTTCGACGATCTTCTCAATCACCGGCGCCGGCTTGCCGGTCTGCGCGGCCTGCGCGCGATAGATTTCCTTCTCGCGCTCCATGTCCTCCGCGGTCACATCTTCCTTGCGAATGTAGCGCGGATCGGTCGCCGCAATGTGCATGGCGATGTCTTTCAGCAGCTCCTGAAAATCTTCCGTGCGGGCGACAAAATCGCTCTCGCAATTGATCTCAAGCAGCACGCCGATCTTGCCGCCGGCGTGGATGTACGTTCCCACAGCGCCTTCGCTGGCCGTCCGGCTGGCCTTCTTGGCGGCCGACGCCATGCCCTTCTTGCGCAGCACGACCACAGCTTCTTCCATCTTGCCCTTTGCTTCGGTCAGAGCGCTGCGGCAGTCCATCATGGGAGCGCCGGTCTTCTCGCGCAGCTCCTTCACCATTGCGGCAGAAATTGTTTCTGTCACGAGTAACATCCTTCTTATCTCAATCTGAGATACTTCGGCTATGTTGCCAACGGCCCGCAAACTCTGTTGTTCAGATGTTTGCGGGCCGTTGAGAATACTCAAAAAATCAACGAGGCGGACTTTAGCTGCGAGAACGCGAACTGAAATGCAGCACTGTCGAAAACGGCAGAGAGTTTAAAGTGCGCCCTCGACCGCCGCAGCTTCCGGCTCATCCGGCACGACGGACACCGCAACCGGAGCTTTGCGGATTCCGCCGCCCAGCGCCTGCTCCAGATCGACCTCGTCATCCGCCAGTTCGGGATCGTACTTAGCCGACATCAGCACGCCGCCGGAGCAGCTTCAGAAACGTTCTCGGCCGCGGCGCTGGCAGTCACCCCGGCAAGCTCCGCCTGTTCCTTGTCGCCGCCCATCTGCACACCTTCAACGATCGAGTCGGCAACCTTCGACGTGAACAGACGAATCGCGCGCAGTGCATCGTCATTGCCCGGAATGATGTAGTCGACCAGCGTGGGATCGCAATTCGTATCGACAACCGCGACCACCGGAATGCCCAGCTTGCGGGCTTCCTTCACCGCAATGGTTTCGTTATTCGAGTCGACGACGAAAAGCGCG
Source organism: uncultured Acidobacteriota bacterium (assembly GCA_963744615.1). Lineage (GTDB taxonomy): Bacteria > Acidobacteriota > Terriglobia > Terriglobales > Acidobacteriaceae > JAKAAZ01. The sequence continues at coordinate 143,208 of CAVUUE010000001.1, read as the reverse complement.
TCCGGCAAACGGCGCATGTTTTTGATGCCGGCGAGATTCGCCTGCAGGTGCTTGCGCTCGCGTTCCAGCTTGATGACTTCCTTCTTCGTCATCAGGTCGTAGCGGCCGTCGGTGGCCATCTCATCCAGTTCCTGAAGGCGCTTCACAGACTTCTGCACGGTCGTCCAGTTGGTCAGCAATCCGCCGAGCCAGCGCTGGTTGATGTAGAACATGCCGCAACGGGTGGCTTCCTCGGCAATCGCGTCCTGCGCCTGCCGCTTGGTGCCCACAAACAGAATCGTCTTGCCATCGAGCGCCAGGTCGGTGACATACTTGCTGGCTTCCTTGAACATCTTCAAGGTCTTCTGCAGATCGATGATGTAGATTCCGTTGCGCTCGCCGAAGATATATTCCTTCATCCTCGGGTTCCACCGCTTTGTCTGATGCCCGAAGTGGACTCCCGCTTCGAGCAGTTCCTTCATGGTGATAGTGGCCAAACGACCTCCTTGTGATTTGCATCCCGCCAGCTCGTCAAAACCAGCTCGGATTTATCCCCGTAGGGAATTTTTGTTTCAAAAACCTGGGTGCCCCAGGTCTCGACTCTCAGACCTGGGATTCTTCGCCGGGTGCCCCATCCTTCGCGTTTTTTTGCGAAGGGTGAGACGACAAAGCCGCAGAATTACCGCTTCGAGAACTGGAAGCGCTTGCGTGCGCCCTTCTGCCCGTACTTCTTTCGTTCCTTCATGCGCGAGTCGCGAGTCAGAAATCCCTGCTCCTTCAGCGCGGCGCGCAATTCAATGTTGTACTCGAGCAATGCGCGGGCGGTACCCATCTTCACCGCATCCGCCTGCGCGGTCACGCCGCCGCCCTTCACCGTCGTCAGCACGTCGAACGTCGCCGCCAGGTCGGTTGCGACCAGCACCCTGCGCGCCGCGATGCGCTGCTGCTCGGTGACGAAATACTCTTCAAAGGCGCGGCCGTTTACCGTGATCTTGCCCGCTGCCCGGCCGCAAAAATACCCGGGCCACGCTGGTCTTGCGCCGTCCCGTTCCGTAGTACTGAACCATGTCTGCCATCGAGTCCTTATGGATTGCTGGAATGTCTGTTGAAAATTCCTGTTAGCCGTTCAGTGTCATTGCGACGGGCTTCTGCGCGTCGTGGGGATGTGTCTCACCGCGATAAACCTTCAGCTTCGTGCCCATCTGGCGGCCCATTCGATTCTTCGGCAACATGCCGAGGATGGCCTGCTCGACAACGCGATCCGGCCGGCGCGCCATCAGGCGCACAAACGATTCTTCGCGCATTCCGCCGGGAAAACCGGTGTAGCGGCGATACATTTTCTGCTGGCTTTTCAACCCGGTCAGCCGAACCTTCTCCGCGTTCAACACGATGACGTGATCGCCCGTATCAATATAAGGCGTGTACTGCGGATTGTTCTTTCCGGCGAGTACGCGAGCAGCCTCGGTCGCCAGCCGTCCCAGCGTTTTGCCGCTGGCATCCAGCACGTACCACTTGCGATTGATATCCTGCGGGCGCGGAACAAAAGTAGACATGTTGCAGTTCTCCCAAACAAATCTCTTTAGAAAAATAATCTTCACGACGCAAAGCGCATCCGGCGATAAACGCCGCTAAATCCGCTGCGGATCGTATTGGAGCGCAGAGAACGAAACCAGTGCCAGCGCCGAAAATGGACCACCCGCAAGGGTGGATCACCAAAGAACGCTTGCGTGCCGCCGAGCACCGGAAGGTGCTGGGGAGCCAAACGCAACACTGCGCAAGGACTTAAGAATAACGAAAACAGCTCTGCGAGTCAACGAAAGTGCTCTGCGAAAACCGTCCGTCAACGCCAACCTGCACGAAATCAGAGTATCCGGATGCCACTAAATGGTTGTGAAGGTACCCTGTACCCTGTTTCGCTCTAGGTATATTGCGAATGGCCTTACGCAATATACTATATTGCAAATAGCCTTATGGGAACTAGCCTATGACCCCCAAGTCGAAATCGAAGTCCAAGTCGCGCGATCTATTTCCGGGGGCGCTGGAGTTGATGATCCTTCAGACTCTCGTCTGGAAGTCGCTGCATGGATACGCACTGGTGCAGTACCTCAAACAGCGCTCGAAAAACCAGCTCCAGGTAGAGGAGGGCTCTGTCTACCCAGCGCTGCAGCGCCTGTTGAAAGAGGAAATGGTGGTTACATATTTGCAGGATTCGCCCAATAACCGGCGGGTGCGGACCTATTTCATCACGGTGCGGGGAGTGAAGCATCTCGAACTGGAGAGAGCGCGCTTCGACCGCATGGTCAAAGGCATGTCGCTGGTGCTCACGCCCGATCCAGAGCCGGCAAATTGAAAGAGAGCGGCCATAGGGAGCAGGTATGAGCTGGTTGCGACAAGTGCTTCAGCGCCGCGCGATCAGCGACGCTCTGGCGGAAGAGATCAAGCAGCATCTGGAAGAAAAGGTCGAAGACCTGGTCGCGAATGGTATGCCCCGCGAAGAGGCGGTGCACGCCGCTCGCCGTGCCTTTGGCAACGTCACGCTGCTTGAGGAACGCAGCCGCCAAATATGGATGTGGCCGTGGATCGAAAACCTAGGTCGGGATGTGCGCTATGCGTTGCGTGGCTTCCGCAGAAACCTGCCGTTTGCTGTAACTGTAATTGCGACGCTCGCCCTTGGCATCGGCGCAACCACCGCCGTCTTCAGCGTGGTTGATCCAATCCTTTTCCGCAACCTTCCCTATGCGAACGCCGATCGACTTGTATCCGTGGGACTGGTGCATGCCCTGCAACCGCAAGAGTTCATGATGGGCGGTTTTTATTACAACTGGAAAGACAATCAGAAGCCATTTGAGGCTCTCACTGCGCAGCAATACGGGTCGAACGAGTGCGAGTTGACCCAGCGGAATCCGGCGCGGCTCAACTGTATTGGAGTCGAAGCGAATTTCCTGCCGACTCTCGGCGTGGTACCTGCGATTGGCCGCAATTTCCTACCGGAAGAAGATCGTCCAAACGGCCCACAGGTGGCTCTTATCTCCTATGGATTGTGGCGAAGCCATTTCAACCGCGATCCTGCCGTGCTGAATACGTTGATCGATGTCGATGGAAAACCGGTGCGGGTGGTGGGCGTTCTTCCTGAAAACTTCGAATTGCCCGATCGCAAGCCGGTCGATGTTTTGTGGCCAATGCAGTTGGATGAGGCTGTGCAGCGCAGGTCGCAACACGGAACAATCTTGCAGGCCTTCGCGCGGCTCAAGCCCGGAGTGAGCATTGCGCAGGCAAAGGCAGAACTGAAGCCTCTTTTCGTTTCGACGCTGAACTGGGCTCCCGCATTCGTTCGAAAACAACTCTTTTTGAGTGTTCGCTCAATGCGCGATTTTCAGATGCACGACGTACAGGCGTTGGCATGGGTCCTGCTGGGTGCCGTTCTAGCCGTATTGCTGATCGCGTGCGCCAACGTTGCGAGCCTCTTTCTGGCGCGAGCGGCCGCGCGAGAACGGGAACTCGCGCTGCGTTTTGTGCTGGGCGCCACGGGGGGCCGGCTCATTTGCCAAACATTGACGGAAGCACTTCTGCTCGCTCTGACCGGAGCGGTCGCCGGATGCGCTCTGGCGCAGATGTTGCTGCGTGTCTTTGTTGCCCTCGCGCCCGCCGGCATCCCTTTTCTCCTTAACACACGCTTGGATCTCCGCATAATCCTGTTTACGATCGCCCTTTCACTGTTGTGCGCGCTCCTGTTTGGATTGGGTCCCGCGCTGCAACGACCCCGCACGACCGCACTTGCTCCACACTCAAAGAGGCCCCGTTCCGATGCCGCCGTGCGGCGGATGCTGGTGGTGGGACAGATCGCCGCCAGCGTGATTCTGCTATCCGGCGCCATGCTTCTGGTGCGGAGTTTCTGGAATCTCGAAACGCGGAAGCTTGGGATCGACACCCAGCATGTGTTGACTGTGACGGTTTCACTCTCCAACCGGTACGCAACCGGCCAGAAGCAGATGGAGTTTTATCAACAGGCCGAGGCCGCATTGCGGCGCCTGCCGGGTGTTGCAGCTGTGGGACTCAGCGATTCTCTTCCTCCCAGCGGATGGCAGAATGGCGGCTGGTCCGGGCAAATTGCAGTCGAGGGCAGACCGAAACCATCGGACGGCGCCGGCCACGCAGTCGTCTGGCGCTGGGTAACACCTGATTATTTTCACGCCCTGGATATCCCGATCATTCAAGGACCGGGCTTTACTGAGGAGGAAAGGAGTTCAAACGAGGAGTTTCTTATCTTCAGTAAATTGCTTGCGGATCGCATGTTTCCTGAAGGGCACGCTGTCGGACAACGAATCAAACTCGGCACAGATGTCCCATGGTATGTGGTGGCCGGCGTTGCCGGGAACGTGCAAAATTCGGGCCTGGCGAACAAGGAGAAACCCGAATATTACCGGCTCCGGCGGAACCTTGCCGCGGATTGGGATCCGGCTCGTTATGGCATCCATTCCGTAATTGTTCTAGGAACCACGCTGCCGGCCGCAGCCCTGGCTCCCTGGGTGCGTGCGCAGATCGCTCAGATCGACCCCACGGCGCCGGTCGAAATCTCAACCTTGAACCAGCAGGTTAGCGACCTGGCAGCTCGGCCCCGATTCGAAACCCTGCTGCTTGGATTCTTCGCTTTTACCGGGCTCGTCATGGCCGTCATCGGCTTGTACGGCGTCATTGCCTATATGGCGACACGGCGCACGCAGGAGATTGGCGTACGGATGGCACTCGGCGCCCAGCGCGGCGACATTTTGTGGATGGTGCTGCGGGAGGCTGGCGTGTTGGTTGTAGTCGGCATGGCACTCGGGATTCCGGCGGCGCTTGCCGCGGCACAGCTATTGCGAAGTCTGTTATTCCATGTCACTCCACACGACCCACTCACGTTGGCGGCAACCTCGGGCGTACTGCTGCTGACCGCGCTGTTCGCTGCCTGGTGGCCGGCGCGACGGGCCGCGGGTGTCAATCCGATGGAGGCGTTGCGGGCGGAGTAGTTTGACCGCACACGGCTCGATGCAACCCGCGAGAGACTGGGGGAATCCCAATTCTTGTGAAAAACAAACTGTTCAGCGCCGTTCTTCTTAGCTCTTTCGTTTGCATGGGAATTCCTTCGCTCGTTGCGCAAGACCAGTCCACTGATCCGGGCTTCAAGCAGGACATGCGGCACGCGGGTCACAACACCAAAGAGGCGGGCCGCGATACCGGGCACGCCGTGGACAGCGGGACGAAGAAGACCTGGCACTCCACCAAGCGCCACACCAAACACGCGACGCACAAGGCTGCGCGGAAGACCGATGAAGGCGCGCAGCACGTCGAGCACGCGACCGAACCGCAATAGCATTCGCGGCTGAGTGTCTGGATGGGTCGGAGGGCACGAGTGCTCTTGTCCTCGGGTCAGCGTAAGCAAATAATCCAGCGAGTGACGGCGTGATTCAGCCGACATTCGCTGGATTATTTTTCGCGCTCAGTGGAATGGATTTGAGCGAAACCGCTACAAGATCTTCTTGCCGAATGCGGAAGAGATCAGCTCGACCGCCAGGTCGGCTGTGCGATTGTGTTCGTCGATAACAGGATTGACTTCAACGATTTCGAAGCTGAGCATTCGCCCATGGTCGGCGATGATTTCCATCGCCAGATGCGCCTCGCGATAAGTGGCACCGCCGCGTACCGGCGTGCCGACGCCGGGGGCATCTTCGGGATCGATCCAGTCCATATCGAGTGAAATGTGATAGCCGGCGGTGGCCCGCCCGGCGGCGCGCAGGGCCTCTTCCATAACGGTGCGCATGCCCCGCTCGTCGATGTCGCGCATGGTGTAGACCTCGGTGATGCCGGCGCGGCGAATATTCTCCTTTTCTGTCGCATCGATGTCGCGCACTCCGATCAGCACGACGTTTTCCGCCGCTACTTTGGGCGACCAGCCGTAAATGTTCTTCAGCGGTTCGGGACCGAGGCCTGCAACCGCGGCCATCGGCATGCCGTGTACATTGCCGCTGGGTGAGGTTTCGGGCGTGTTGATGTCGGCGTGGGCGTCAATCCAGATGAGGCCGATTTTCTGCTTTTTGCGGCGATAGAATTCCGCCACGCCGGAAACAGTTCCGGCAGCAACCGAATGATCCCCGCCGAGCACCAGCGGGATCTGGTCGGCGGCCAGGGTTTCCAGCACCTGCTCGGCCTCTCGCGTACAGGTTTCAGTGATGGCGTGGAGGTACTTGGCCTTCTGCTCGCCGATGCTTTGGGTTTCTGCGATGTCGACGGCGATGTTGCCGCCGTCCTCCACCTGGTGGCCGAGGGCTTCGAGGCGCGCCTGCAGGCCGGCTACGCGCACCGCAGATGGACCCATGTCGACACCGCGCCGAGACTGCCCCAGGTCGAGTGGAACGCCGATGATGCGGATGTTACGGCCGGGCAGAGACTGCACGCCAATGGCCTGGGGATTATGACCGCGCTGAATCACTGGATTTTTTTCTGCGGATTGGGTGGGTTCGTTTGGATTTGGCATACTGTTCTCTGATTTTTCTTCCACGCTATGGGAGCGAGTTGCTATACCGTCTCGAGAATCCCAGGTGAGCTTCGCCCATCCGGGGCACCCGCACTATCACCCCTGGGCAACTACGGATAGATGCGGTTCAGTGTCCGGGCAAAGGGGATCGTCTCGCGGACGTGGTCGAGCCCGCAGATCCATGCGACGGCTCGCTCGATGCCCATCCCGAAGCCCGCGTGCGGCACCGATCCGTAGCGGCGCAGGTCCAGGTACCACTCGAATGGTGCTAGCGGCAAGCCATGCTGCTCGATGCGCTGCTTCAGCAGTTCATAGGAGGAGATGCGCTCGGAGCCGCCGATGATTTCTCCGTATCCTTCGGGCGCAAGAACGTCGACGCAGAGGGCAAATTTTTCGTTCTCCGGGTCGGGCTCCATATAGAAGGCTTTGATGGCCGCGGGATATCGATGGATCATGACGGGCCGATCGAACTGCGCCGAGATGTAGGTTTCGTCGGGGGAACCGAAGTCGTTACCGTACTCGAACTGCTGTTCGATCCTGCCGGCGGCGTAGGCTTCTTCGAGCATCTTCGCGGCTTCGTCGTAGCTGAGGCGGGGAAAGGGCGGACGGATGACTTCGAGTTTGGCGGCGTCGCGGCCGATTACTTTTAGATCGTCGGCACGGTTTTCGAGCACCCGCTGGACGATGTGGCTCAGAAAATTTTCCGCAAGCCGCATGATGTCTTCGAGGCCGGCGAAGGCGAGTTCAGGTTCGATCATCCAGAACTCGGTGAGGTGGCGGCGGGTCTTCGATTTTTCCGCGCGGAAGGTTGGACCGAAGGAATAAACCTTGCCCAGCGCCATGGCCGTGCTCTCAATGTAGAGCTGGCCGCTCTGCGTGAGGTACGCTTCGTCGCCGAAATACTCGACGGGGAAGAGCGTGCTGGTGCCCTCGCAGGCGGCGGGCGTGAGGATGGGCGGATCGGTTCGGACGAAGCCATGGGTATCGAAGTGTTCCGCCGCGGCACGCATGATCTCGGCGCGAATGCGCAGGATGGCCGCCTGGCGCGGGGTGCGAATCCAGAGGTGACGATGCTCCATGAGGAAGTCGACGCCATGCTCTTTGAGCGAGATGGGGAAAGGCGTGGTCTCGGGCACGCGATGGACGACTTCCAGGTCTTCAACATCGAGTTCAAAGCCGCCGGGAGCGCGCTTGTCCGCGCGCACTTTGCCGCGAACGATGACGCTCGATTCCTGGGTGAGCGACTTAATGCGCTCGAAGACTTCCGGCGAGACGGCGGATTTCGGCACGATTCCCTGCAGCGTTCCCGAGCCATCGCGAAAGATGGGGAACAGCAGTTTTCCGCTTTCGCGCAAGTTGTACAGCCAGCCGTGCAAGGTGACGATCTGGCCTTCATGCTGGCCGAGGTTTGCGATAGTCGTGATAGGCGCGGATTGGATGGAGTCGGACGTGGTTGAGTCTGCCATAGTCATTTAGCGAGCGCGCGGCTGGCAACCAACTATTGTAAGGTTTGTCTGCGTCCCTGGCTTGAAGAAGCGCGACCGAAAGCAACGACTCAGATTTTAGAGGGTTGCGTCGACATCTCCAGCAGGTCGAAGGTGTGACGGAACTTTTGCGCTAATCGGTCGCCTGATTCTTCTACACGCGAGGAAATCTCGAGCACGGTTGCGGGGGGTTGGCCAAGCTGCGCCAGCGCCTGCACGCATTCGGGCCAGTTGATGCTGCCCTCTCCGGGCCACAGGTGCGCGTCGCGGTCCCCGGCGTTGTCGTGGATATGCGTAGAGCGGATGCGCGGGCCCAAGATGGCGACAGCCGAGGGAATTCCGCTGCCCAGATGCGCGTGGCCAACGTCGAGACACACGCCGATATCGTTGAAGTGACCGACGGAAAGAATTTCAACAAGGTTTTCCGGCTGCGCTACTTCATTGTTGTCCAGGTTTTCAAGGAGAATTTGCACTCCGAGCGGACGCGCAAAGGCTCCGAGATGTTCGACGGCGGACATCGCGTGCTCGAGCGTGCGCGCGCTCCAGGATTCCCCGCGTTCTCCCAAGTGCAGGATCAGGTGGGCGAATGGAATTTGTTCGGCGCTTTCGAGGGCGCGTTTCACTTCATCCATCGCATCGATACGGCGGGACTTTTCGACGTGCACCACATTGACTGCGGGCGCACCGCTGCGGCCATTCTCCATATCCGAATAAAGCGGAGCATGAAGCGCCCACGGGCGTACAGCGTTGGCGCGGAACCAGTCCCCTATTTCCGTCACATGCGACCGCACGGTGTAGTCGAAATGCTGGCGTGCGGAAAAGATTTCAATGGCTTCGGCGCCGCCTGCCGTCAAAGCGTCAAGATGGCCGCCGTGCAGCCGGTGCTTCAGAAATATGTGGGTGGAGATCGCTTTTAGCATTGTCTAGGACTAAGGATAGTTGATTCCCCCCAATGGGATGCCTGAGGCGAGCAAACCTATCCTACGAAATCGGCTCGGGATCCTAGTTCGCCATGCGCTACGTTCGAGCGAGGCGAGGGCGCGGGCTGATTGAAGCTAACTCCAAAGCAGTGTGGGTTAGTGTTTGCCTGTGTACGCAACAAAGAGATCTGGGTATTCACGCTTCAGCGTGGCGATTTTCGGTAGATCGCACACCATGATGTAGGGGTTATTGGGATTTTTCAGGGCGTAATCCTGATGGTAGGATTCGGCGGGGTAAAAGCCGCTGAGTGGCGCCACCTGGGTTACGATCCGCTTGGGAAAAGTCTTTGTCTGATCCAGCTGGGCGATATAGGCGTCGGCGATTCGCTTCTGATCCTTGTTGGCGTAAAAGATCGCAGAGCGGTAGGAGGTGCCTACATCCGGGCCCTGCCGATTGAGCTCGGTTGGATCGTGCACGGAGAAGAAGACGCGCAACAGTGTTCCATAAGTGATGCGCGAAGGGTCGAAGATCACCTGGACGGATTCGGCCTGGCCCGTGGTTTCGGTCGTGACCTGCGCGTAGCTAGCCGTAGAGGCCGACCCGCCGGAGTAGCCGGCGGTTGTCGACAGAACTCCCTTTACGCGCTCAAAGACAGCCTGCGTTCCCCAGAAGCAGCCGCCCGCAAAGACGGCCGTCTGGCGTCCGGATTGCCGCGCCAGCGGAACATCGACAGCTGCGGCAGGGACGCGCGGAGCGGCTGACGCGGAACATCCCAGAGCGCCGATCGAGAACGTCAGCAGTACCAGAGCGCGAGCAAAACGTGCGGCCATTGTGTTCTCCTTGACGCGGAAGAGTCTTTGCAGCCGAATCCCGCCAGCCTGTGGTAATTAAACTCCTAATCTTGCTCCGGCGTAGACCGGAGAAGTTGTTAGCCGGCCGGATAGGAACTCGCGGGAGGCGCCGCATGTAATCCTAACGAATGCGGAGGCGTTTCGGATTAGTCGACCATCGTATGCAGTTGAAATTCAAAAATCGTCTATTCATCGTTTTGGTCGTGGTCAGCAATACGATTGGTAACCTGCTTCTTGCCATTGGCCTGAGTAAATTGCCCAGGGTTGCGATTGCCTCTCTGCCGCGCTATGTGCTGGCTTTTGTTTCGAACGGCTGGATACTCGGCGGCATCGCGCTGATCACCCTCTGGATGCTTTCGCAGCTTTCCATGTACACCTGGGCAGACCTCACATACGTGCTTCCGGTTACGACCAGCTCCTACATCTTCACCGCCCTGCTGGGCAGGTTCGTTCTCAACCAGCAGATTTCGCCAACGCGCTGGGCAGGGATTCTCGTTATCTCGCTGGGCGTGCTGCTGGTGTCGGAGACCCCACTGCGGACGCGCGCCGAGCTGGCAAGGGGAAGCGGGCAGTGAAGTGGCTCTGGGTTTTCTTAACCGTCGTAGCTGGGGCATTCGGCGACCTTCTCAACGCCAAGGGAATGGCAGTTCACGGCGAGATCAAAGACCTGGGTCCGCGCAGCCTGGCAAGAACTATCCGCTATATTGCCACGCACCGGCTCGTACTCTCCGGCATGGTCGCCGATGCTGTTTCGTTCGTGGGACTGCTGGCGCTGCTGGCGACGACCGACCTGGCGTTCGCGGTTCCGGTGACAGCGATCAGCAACATTTTGAAGACGGCACTGGCGAAGTGGTACCTGGGCGAACAAGTCACGTCGCGGCGCTGGGCGGGCGCGATTCTGGTGGGCGTGGGGATCGTTCTGATTTCCATTTAGTGCCTAATGCGCGGTCCGATTGTCGCGCCTAAGGTTTCACGCGCACCTGCCCTATTGCGGGCCGCCGCCGGTACCTCCCCCATGCAGACCGACCAGGACCAGGCCCGCGATGACCAGAAGTGTCGCGGAGAGCTTGGCGATGAGCGACCATTTGCTGAAGTCTTCCCGAAACCAGTTTGGACGCAGTTTGGTGATGCCGTACGCGCCTAAAAAAATGATCACGTAACGCACGCCCGATATCGCTGAAACCAGTGCGGGATGAGTCCGGCTGACCGCAAGGACCACCAGGAAAGAGCCGACACCGGCGACGAATCGATTGAACATGTACCAGAATTTACTTTTCGGCGGAGCGTCTTCCGAGTGCTCGAAGATCTGACGGCGCCAGGATGGAGGGATCAGCATTGCGAACGCGCCGGCTGTGGTGCCCAGAGTGAAAAACACGTATCCAGATACGAAGTTCGTATTGTTGAAAACCATTTTTTGCAGAACTGCCGTCAGCCCGAAGCCGGCGGCGGCCAGCAGGATCTTCGGCAACATTTTTCTCAGCGGCTGCTTTTCCGCGAAGAACATGATGAACCCGCCTGCGGTCATGACGGCGAATCCGGCCACGTTTCCACCGAGCGAGTGACCCAGTAACGGAATCGCGATCAGGGCGGTGGCCACGGGCTCGAACCCACCCATGGCTGCCAGTTCATCCGACGCTTCTCCGGCCTTGAGCGCCGAGTAGTAAAAGTAGGACGCGATCAGATCCACGATTCCGGCGACGAAACCAAGTCCGGCGAGCTTAAGGCTGGGCATTTTGAATCCGAAGCCCAGCAGCACCAATCCGAACACGCTGATTGCGCCCAGCCAGAACACATAGGAGAGCAGGTTGGTGGTCTCTTTTTTCTGCAGCAGGACCTTGTCCCATACCAGGGAAACGCCGATGAGACCGTGCGCGATTACCGCGATCAGAATTCCGTTGGCGGTGATTTCTTTGATCACATCCATGAGACTGGTCACCGAAGCCGTGGTCGCGGCTTCAGCAAGTTAGATGTTCATCGGCAAAGGAATCGTAGGCGATAAAAAATAGAGGAGGCTTGCGGCCTTCAGTGGAGAAGGAAGCCCTCGCCTAATGCGACGGAGGAGCTGCTGCCCCGGGAGTTCCGCCAGATGCTGGTGGGGGAATCTTGTGGTGGAGGGGTGCTTTGTGATGGCTCGTGTGACGGCTCGTCCAATTGTTTACGACGATGGTTTTCGGATGACCGTTGGGGGAGCCTTCCGTCGGTTGTGCCGCGCGGGCGATCGCCTGAAACCGGGCAATCTGCGTGTCTCGCATTGAGGCGGCCTGCGATAGCTGCCCCGCAGCGGTTTTGCGCGCTGACTCCAATCGCTGGACCGCGCTGTCGAGGATGGCCGCGTCCCTCTTTCCACCGGCAATGGTAGCCGCCATGGTTATCCGCACCAGTACGTCGTACAGCGCGTCCACATTGTGCATGACCCCAAGCTGTGGCCCCAACTGTGCGGGAGATTGCTGGGCCGTCTGGAAGAGTGCGGGGAGCTGAGCTGAGAGGTCCTGCTGAATGGAATTCGCATCGCCGCGCAATTCCTCCTTCAATTCTCGAGAAAGCTTCCAGCGGTCGATCTGGACCTGGTTGAGCGCTGACCCTACTTGATCGAGCGCTGGGCGAAGGGAATCATTGAGAGCGGGAACAGCGGCGACAATGGGTTGCTGCGGCGAATTCGTCGGTGAATTTGCTTGCAGGACGATAGCCTCGGCTACTGGACTCATCACAAGTAGAAAGAAGAGCGGCAATATCGCCACGGTAGCGAATAAACAAATGTTTGCGCTGTTGCGTCGCGCTGAATGCGGAGGACGTTGTTCCATGGTCCCGGTCATGCTCTGCACGGATGCCTCGATTCGTTGCTCTGTTGCCCTGGTAGCCTGTGCGTCGGTGGAATTGCCGCGCAACCGCGACGAGCGTACCGGCCGTTGCTCCCTTGCGTGTCGCCGCAGCCGCAGACCGTCGTAAAATAGAAGCATCGCAGCCAGCGACCCAGCAGGCACATATTGAAGCGTATTCTCGTCACACTCTCTATCGTTGCATTCATGGCAATGCCGCCGCTGTCACGGGCGCAGGAAGCCCCCACCCAGGTCCATGACTCTTCGGCTTTGAAGCCACCGCCGGGTGCGCGGGTTGCGATTGTGGAATTTGAAGACATGGAATGCCCGATGTGCGGCCATGACAATCCCATACTGAAGGACGCGGCTGCGAAATATCAGATTCCCTGGGTGAGGCACGATTTTCCGCTCCAGATGCACGTCTGGAGCTTCGATGCCGCTGTGGATGCGCGCTGGTTCGACACAAAATCTAAGAAGATCGGCGATGAATTTCGCGATGCTATATTCGCCAATCAGAGCAGCATCGAGACCAAGCAGGACCTGCGTGCCTTTGCCGAAAAATTCGCGCAGCAGCACGGCATCGGATTCCCGTTTGCCGTAGACCCGCAGGGCAAGCTGGCCGCAGCGGTAAAGGCAGACTACGGGCTGGGCGAACGAATCGGCATACAACACACGCCGACAATCTGGATCGTGACCAACAAGAGTGGCGGCGTCCCCTATGTCGAGGTGACGGACATCAACCGGCTCTATCAGATCATCGATCAGGCGCTGGCCGATACCAGCCAGCCAGCTCATGCTGCGAAACACGTTCACCATGCCGCTCGCTAACAGTCGCTAACGGTTCACCGCCTTCATGCCGCCCTCGGGATAACGAAGGCCCGCGGCCGCACCGTGTGGAGCGACTTCGTCGATGCGCTTAAGATCGGCCGGGGTAAGTTTCACCTCCACTGCGCGGACGTTTTCCTCCAAATAGCGCAGCTTTTTGGTTCCGGGAATTGGCACGATGTCCTCGCCCTGCGCGAGGACCCAGGCCAGCGCCAGTTGCGAGGCGGTGCAGCCTTTTTCGTTCGCCATCTCTTCCACCCGATGGACCAGTTGAAGGTTTTTCGCGAAGTTCTCACCCTGGAAGCGCGGAGAATTGCGGCGGTAGTCCCCTTCCGGAAGGTCCTCGGGCTTGCGGAAGCGGCCGGTGAGGAAGCCGCGCCCCAGCGGGCTGTACGCTACGAAGCCGATGCCCAGTTGGCGGCACGTTGGAAGAACTTCATCCTCCGGATCGCGCGTCCACAGGGAATATTCCGACTGGAGCGCGGTGATGGGATGCACCGCGGCCGCTCGCTTCAGCGTTGAGGACGATGCCTCAGACAATCCGAGATGGCGAACTTTTCCGTCGCGGACCAGCTCAGCCATAGCGCCGACGGTTTCTTCAATCGCTACGTCCGGGTCGACGCGATGCTGGTAATAGAGGTCGATGCTCTCAACCCCGAGCCGTTTCAGGCTGCCCTCGCAGGATGCCCTCACATACTCCGGGCGGCCGTTGACGCCCGAGGGCCCACCGGAGGTTGGATCGCGCACGATTCCAAATTTTGTCGCCAGCACAACTTTGTCGCGGCGATCGCGGATGGCTTTGCCGACGAGAACTTCGTTTTTGTGCGGACCATACATGTCCGCGGTATCGAGGAAATTTATGCCCAAGTCGAGCGCGCGATGAATTACCGCGATCGAATCCTGCTCCGTTTCCGTGCCGCTGTAGAAGTCGGACATTCCCATGCATCCGAGCCCGAGCGCTGAAACTTTCAATCCCTGCCCTTGTGTTCCCTGTCCAAGCGTTCTTTGCCGCATCGCGAATCTCCCCTCCGGTTTACCGTTCTCGCTATCTATATGGATGCTGTGAGCGCCCCCCTGTTCTTCACAATTCGATGGCGACGTTTGTTCCCCCAATCGAGCTTCGCAGTACACTGAATTTCAAAGTCCATGGATAAATTGCGAGTAGGCATTCTCTTTGGCGGGCGCAGCGGGGAACATGAAGTGTCCCTGCTGTCGGCCGCTTCCGTCTTCCAGGCCATCGATCACAAAAAGTATGATGTGCAGCTGATCGGCATTACCAAGGACGGCCGCTGGCTCACGGCCAGCGATGCGGCGCATCTGCTGCCCTCGCCGGAAAAGGCTGGAGCCGAGCACCTGCGGGCCGGCAATCCCGAGGCAACAGCCGGAGCGGCGCTGCTCGAGCGGGGCGAGGAAGTTTTGCTGCCGCCGGTTCCGGCACATGCGGAACACCGTCAAAACTCTCTTGCGACGCTGCGCGCGAGTGCGGAAACATCGCTTGGCGTGGATGTGATCTTCCCTGTGTTGCATGGGACGTTCGGCGAGGACGGTACTGTGCAGGGGCTACTGGAGCTGGCGGATTTGGCATATGTAGGGTCGGGCGTGCTGGGCTCTGCGGCGGGGATGGACAAGGACGTGATGAAGCGCCTCTTCTCCGCCGCGAAATTGCCGATTCCAAAGCACGTGACTGTGCTGCGGCGGGAGTGGCAGCAGAGTCCGCGACGCGTCGAACAGCAGGTGGAGAAGGCCCTGCGCTACCCCATGTTTGTGAAGCCTGCGAACCTGGGATCGTCGGTGGGCATCAGCAAGGCCCACGATCGCGGCGAACTAAAAACGGCAGTCAATCTGGCCGCTAGCTTCGACCGCAAGATTGTCATCGAACAGAGTATAGGCGGCCGACGAGGCAAGGCGCGCGAGCTGGAAGTGGCCGTGCTGGGCAATGATGCGCCCGAGGCCTCGGTCGTCGGCGAGGTGATTCCGTCGAAGGAGTTTTACGATTACGAGGCGAAGTATCTCAGCGAAGGCTCGAAGCTGATCATCCCCGCGAAACTGACAAAGGCGGAAACGAAACGCATCCAGCAGATGGCCATCGCGGCGTTTCAAGCGTGCGATTGCGCGGGCATGGCGCGCGTGGACTTCCTGATGGAACCGGGATCGTCGAGCTCCACGCGACCGGGAAAAATCTATTTGAATGAAGTGAACACGCTTCCCGGGTTTACGGCGATCAGCATGTATCCCAAGCTATGGGAAGCCAGCGGTCTGGCTTACGGTAAATTGATCGACCGTCTGATCGAACTCGCTTTGGAGCGGCATCGCGAGAAACAGAGCAGCCGGTACGACCTTTAGAACAGATCGCGAGAACGTTGGAAGAATGAGACAAGCGCCCGCGACATGGATACGAGACACGTTACTTCGTCCTAGAGCGGGCTCTATATCGACCGGGGCATCCGCGCATCTCGATATGTTTCGCGCCGCCGCGGCTTTTCTGGTTCTCATCGCGCACTGGAGAACACTGCTTTTCATTGATGGCTCGCAGCTGCGCCATCTCAACCCCGGTTTCCTGTTCCTCTACCTCGTCACCAAGTTTGGGCATCAGGCCGTCGTTGTGTTCTTCGTTTTGAGTGGATTCCTGGTGGGACGCACGGTTTTGCGTCCCGTGTGGTCGAAGAACTGGTCGACGAAGAAGTACCTGATCCATCGCTTCACTCGTCTGGAAGTGGTTCTGATTCCGGCACTGATCCTCTGCTGGTTCTGGGACGCGCTTGGCATTCATCTGTTCCATCGCTCCGCGATCTACATGGGAACGGCCGGATTCGGCGTCATTCCATACAACGTGGCGCAGGCGCTGAAGCTGCATGTGTTTTTCGGTAACATCGCGTTCCTTCAGACTGTATTCGTGCCGACGTTTGGCTCCGATGATCCGCTGTGGAGTTTGACGAACGAGTTCTGGTATTACATCCTGTTCCCCTGCATCGTGATCTCTGTTGCGGCCGGTTTCTCAGCCGTCAAAAGGGTCGCGGCTTTTGCCGCCTGGATATTTATCGCCGGTTTTTTGTGGCTGTACGGGCCGAAGGGGATACTCAGTGGCTTCTGTATCTGGTTGTTCGGAGCGGTGCTCTCCGTGCTGGGTCCGCCCAGCTGGCTGGCGCCGCGGTTGCGGTCCCTTGCTGCCGGAGCTGCGGTGCTCCTCGTGTGTCTGCAGTTGATGATCACGTATGCACCGTTCTCATTCGAACCCTATGTGGTCACCGACTATGTTCTTGGAATTCTTTTCGCCGCCTCGATGTATTTCGTGCTGCATGATCCTCGGCCGGTTCCGGAGTCGTACCGCCGCAGCGCAAAGTACACGGCTGGAATGTCGTACACGTTGTATCTGACCCACATGCCTGCGCTGGTTTTCATTGCCGCGTGGCTGGGCCATCGCTGGGTCCCGGGCTGGCGAACGTTCTTAATCGCGTGCGCATTACTTTTGATTCCGCTCGGCTACGCGGCTGTGGTGGCGATGGCTTTTGAACGGAATACAGATCGCGTGCGCAAGCGGCTCGAAGCGTTGGTGGGACTGTAGCGGAAATCGAGCGACAGCATATCGAGTTCTCCGACTGGAGGGCGGCCTGGCCCGTCCGTGGCCTCGAATTCCCTTGCGGGCCGCCACGTCTTACAATCAAGCCATGACGCTGCTCGACGCACCGAGTTACGACGCACGCAAGGCGCGGATCCGGCGCAACATAATTATCGGCGTTATTGTCGCCCTTCCGTTTGTCGCTTTCTTCACCTGGTACAGCTGGAACTGGCCGGAAGAACACCGCGTCAACGCGTTCTTCCATGCCGTGGAGGCGAAGGACTATCCGCGCGCATTCGGCATCTGGAACCATGACCCCCACTGGCAGCAGCATCCCAATCAATACAAGCTGTACCCCTATCAGACATTCCTGTCGGATTGGGGACCCTCAGGCGAGTACGGCGTCATCACCAGTGCCAAAATCCTGGTGACCAAGCAATATGGAACGGGGGTTGTGATCGGCGTGCAGGTGAATGGAAATCGGAAGACGCTCTTTTTGTGGGTGGAGCGAAAGTCGAAAACCATTGGATTTTCTCCGGTCGATCTGCGGTTCTAGCGCCAGATCACAAGCAGATTTTTGCCGCGGCCACCGGGACTGATTTCCGCAGCACATACTTGCGCAGAGACATGAAAGGCAGTTCCAGCGCATACCTTGAAACCAGACAAATCACCACCGTCGCACTCAGAACGACAGCGATTCGCGTGAAGTATTCAAACGTGTTTCCGGCTTGCAACGGGCCGCGCCAATGGTCATAGATGCGCGCGACGTAGGTGTGCGACATGTACATGCAGTAGCTGATCCGTCCGAAGAAGACAAGCACGGAAGATCGAAAAACGGCCATGGACTTCGATCCCGAGCCCTGAACCGCAATCCGGATCAAACTGTAGAAGCAGAGATTGATTGCGGAGAGAAACAGTGCCGCTCCCTGCATCGGAAACCGCGCCGAGTCGATCATTCTCGCGGTCGCAACAACAAGAATCAACGAGCCCAGCAGTAACCATACGGCCGGAAACCGGCGCCAGAGAGGCGCCGTGAACTTTTGCTCCGCAAGCTGCTTGCGATGACATTGACAAGCCAAAAAAGCCCCGATCGCGAGCCCGTCGCAACGGAAGAACGTGAGAATAAAGTTGAAATGGTGGAACCCTGTGTCGATCAGACGCAAGGCCGGTTCGATCAGGACGATCGCCAACGCCAGCTTCTGCAGCCGATCGACCCCCATCCTGCGCACAAATTGCGGCCAAATCAGATAGAACTGTTCTTCGATCGCGAGCGTCCAATACGGCCCTCCGATGTTGACGTGAAACACATTGGTGAAGTTTGCCAGGAAAAAGATACTGAGAATCACGCCGCCGGTTGTGCCAGGAATCCATATCCATACGGCGAGAAGTGAAACGAAATACACCGGGAGAATCCGCAGGGCGCGCTTCCAGTAGAAGTTATGCCAGTAATTCGCGGACTCGCGGTCCTCGAGCAGCAAGGATGTTATGAGATACCCAGAGAGCACGAAAAACAGATCGACTCCATAAAGCCCCCACCGGCTGACCTTGTACAGTGAATAGATCGCTGGTCCCCATGGGGATGAATGGATCGAGGCGTAGGCGAGATGATGAAAAAACACAGCGAGCGCGGCAACGCCTCGAAGGCCATCCAACTCTGGAATGTGCTTCAGCTTCAAAGGTTTCGCCGCGCTCAACTGAACATCGTTGGCCATTTTCGTTCTAAGGCTACCATGCAGCAATTTGCGTTCGACTCTGCTCAATTCGCATTCTCCCGCCGAATCCACGCGCGCGCGGTGAATGCCAACCTAACGCTCTCACCTATCGATCGGCATCGAACCATTTATGGCGAGCACGCCGGTACCTGCCGTGACCGGGAAATTGTCTGCGGCTCTGGTGGCAATCTCGAATGACACTCGTGTGACCGTTCGCCGGGACGGTATGCCCAAGCCGGACGGCGCCTGCGTCGTGTACTGGATGCAGCGCGCCGCTCGCGGTTTGAATAATGCGGCTGTCGATTGCGCGGCCAATGTCGCCAATGAGCTTGGCCTGCCTCTGCTGGCCTTCTTCTCCGTCATCTCCGACTATCCCAATGCGAATCTGCGCCATTACGCTTTTCTGAATCAGGGATTGCCGGATATTGAGGCCGACCTGGCAGAGCGCAACATCCAATTCGTCGTTCGACGGCCGCCGGAGAATTCGCTCGACAAGCTGTTGGCGGAAGTGAACGCAGCGATTTTGATCGGCGATGAAAATCCCTGCCGCGAGCCGGAGCGATGGCGCTCGGTGATCGCGCGCAGATTGAATATTCCCTTCTGGACAGTGGACGCGGATGTGATCGTGCCGAGCAAACTGTTCCCCAAGGCGCAATACGCTGCCTACGTGTTCCGTCCGCGGATATACAAGGAGCTCCCGAATTATCTGCGTCCGTTCGAAAACCCGAAAGCGCAGCACGAATGGAAACGCCCGGCGGACTTCGAAAGTTTTCCGGTCACCAGCGACATCACCCATGGATGGAAAAATTTCAATCGCAGTGTTGGGCCGGTCGAGAGCTTCACCGGCGGCTCCCATGCGGCACGCAAGCGGCTCAAGTTTTTTATCGACCAGAAGCTGGCGGATTACGAAACGCAGCGCAGTCGTCCGGAGACGGATGGGACCAGCCGCCTGTCGCCCTATCTGCACTTCGGCCATATTGGCCCGCTGGAAATTGCGCTGGCGGTCGATGCCGCGGCGAAGAAAAACGCGTCCCTTTCCAAAGCGCGCGATTCCTTTTTCAACGAGCTGATCGTCTGGCGTGAGCTGGCGGTAAATTTTGTGCAGCACACGCCCACCTATGACTCTGTCGAGTGCGCGGAACCATGGGCGGCGCAGTCGCTGGCCGAGCACGCGGGCGACCGTCGTGACTGGAACTACACGCTGGAGCAGATGGAGCTAGGCGAAACACACGACGACCTATGGAATGCGTCGCAGTTGCAGATGGTCCGCTTCGGCTGGATGCACAACCATATGCGCATGTACTGGGCAAAGAAGATTCTGGAGTGGTCGCCGAATCCGGCGATCGCGTATCAGAATGCGGTGACGCTGAATGACCGTTATTTTTTGGACGGACGCGACCCGAATGGCTATGCGGGAATCGCGTGGGCGATTGCGGGCAAGTTCGACCGGCCGTGGTTCGACCGGCCGATCTTTGGGAAGATTCGCTATATGTCTGGCGGCTCGACGGGGAAGAAGTTCAACTCCAAAAGGTTTATGGAACTGGTTCGCGAGCAGGGCGAGTCGGGGAAATTATGGTGAGGGCTTCACCTGCGGGCGTTGAACCGGTCCCGCTGACGTTGCGCCATCCAGTCGCAAATCGCACTGAGATCGGCGACAGGCTGATTGGTGAATGGGATCGTATGCAGGTATGGAGGCGGGCCGAACTCCGGGGTCAGGGTGGAGACTTTGAATCCGCGGGCCTGCTGCGCGCTCCATATCTTGTCCCACCAGACTTCGTGCGCCGCAAGGTGCGTGGTCCACTCCGGTGCGCGCGGGTCCGGCACCTGCGGCCCTTCTTCATACCCGACGCGCGCGTGCAGGTGCCAGCAGTGCGCGGCCGCCTGATCTATGATCTGGTCGCAATCCGCCAGCAGCCGTTCCGCGACACAGACCCAATGGCTCAGGTCGCAGGTCAGCTTCAGCTCCGGGAAGCGATCGAGGATTCGGCGCGTATTCCATGGATTTGCGAAATAGCGGGAGCGATGGGTTTCATGCGCTAGCGGGACGCCGACTTTGTTCTCCAAATCGAGAACCGCACCATAGAAATCCTCCGCTTCGGCCTCGCTCCACGCGTCGGAACCGGTATGGCAGTTGAAGAACAGCGGGTTGGCATCCAGGCACTCGTCGATCTGTTCCTGCAGAGAGAGCAGATGCTGCTGTACAGTTCCGGCGGGGATGAACATATTGCTGAAGACCTGCGCGATCCAGCCGAATCGTTCCTCTTTCAGTGTGCGGCGAAGCAGAGCGCCGTCGGGAATGGTCCGCAGCGACGCTTCGAGCGCTTCATAGCCGAGCTCATTCCATTGGCGGACGTACGGCCCCAGGCCGCTCGAGAGATCCACGCCCCATAAATGCCGAACCAGTTGAAGTCGCAATTCGAAGATGCCTCCATACCTATCCTATGGGAACGATTCGGGCAGATTGCGACCTTTGCAGCCGTGTTTTTCTTTGAACATCCGGTGAATCGTCAGTGTCGCCGGAGATTCCCCTCCGCGGACAATCCTGCCGCACTGCCGCCCGCGAGGACGGCAGGACTGGCCGCACCCTTGCCTGTGGCCGGTTTGCGGAGCATACTAGGCTATCTCGGCGCACTTTCGTAATGATTGCGACCAATCGATGTGATGACAAAGAGCAGACATATATGATTATGCGATTGAAAAATTTTGCCGGAACCGGCAAACTTCATGTAGCTATCAGCATCTACATGGCCAGTGTATCGAGCACGAGCCGGGGCGGTTGGCTGCGGAGAAACATCCGTGTCCCCGATTTCGCTTCCGGATTTTAGGCGGGTAATTTTTGTGCCCGATACCGGCCAGTGAACGAACTGAATGAACGACCCAAAGTTTGTCGCCTTTCCTTGAAGGAGTGGATCGAAAAATGTACCCAAAATGGCGCGGTTTTTGTGGAACCCTTACCCTGGCCGCATCCCTGGCGCTGCTGGGATGCGGAAGCACGAGCAACACGAATGTGCGTGCCGTGAATGCATCGCCGAATTTTCCGAATTTTAGCTTTCAGGTGGGCCAGACGGGGATCGGTAGCATTCCATACGGCACAGAAGGCGTGCAGCCCAAAGGCGACAACTACAGCTCGATCGATTCCTCGGGAAAATACCGGGCTGTCGGAGCGGGCAACCAGACTGTGACTGCTTTCGCGACGCCGGGCAGCGGCACCCTCGCCACCAGGAAGCAACTGTTGGCTTCGAAAAATTACTACACGATTGTGAGCGTGGGATCGGCTGTCAGCCTGGGAGCCCCTACAGGCATGCAACTGGATGTGCTGAGCGATAACGGCGCTGCGCCCACAGGCGGACAATATGATTTTCGCTTCCTGAACGCCTCAACTTCCACCAACATAACCGGCGGAGCGATCGATGTTTATATCACCGCGGTGGGAGCCGCTCCATCCGGCACCCCTGTAATTGGCGGCCTCCCGTTTAATCAATTGGCGGACTATATGGCCGGTTCGCCGGGAGCGCTGGAATTGCAGGTCACGCCAGCCGGTTCAACGCAGGTGTTGGCCACCGCACCGTTTTCACCCGCGTCGGGAAGTCTCTATTCCATATTCTTCCTCGACCCGCCGAATACCGGATCGTCGAACTTCAGCATTCTTGTCGTCAACGATCCAATTTCGACCAGCTCGACCAAATAACAACCAGCCGCGATTCCAGAGCAAGAACCACATAAAAAGCCTTCGCATTCGCGAAGGCTTTTTATTGGAGTGCGACAGTGTCCTAAGTGCCTTCCGACCATCCGGCGAGATACTCTTCCTGTTCGGGCGTAAGCCGGTCAATCTTGCATCCCATGGAGTCGAGCTTCAATTTCGCTACGCGCTTGTCGAGCTCCTGCGGTACCGAGTAGACCCTGGGCTTCAGCGTGGAGTGGTTCTCGACCAGGTATTCGGCCGCGAGCGCCTGGTTGGCGAAGCTCATATCCATCACCGATGCCGGATGCCCTTCGGCCGCGGCGAGATTGATCAGGCGGCCTTCGCCCAGCAGATAAATACGGCGGCCATCCTTCATCGAATATTCTTCGACGAACTCCCGCGTCTGCCGCTGCCCGGAGGACAGACGCGCCAGCGCCGGAATATCAATCTCCACATTGAAGTGGCCGGAGTTGGCGACAATCGCGCCGTTCTTCATGTGCTCGAAATGTTCCTGCCGCAGCACGCTCTTGTTGCCGGTCACGGTCACGAAGATGTCGCCGATTTTCGCCGCCTCGGCCATGCTCATCACACGATATCCGTCCATCACCGCTTCGATAGCGCGGACTGGATCGATCTCGGTCACGATGACATCGGCTCCCATGCCGCGAGCGCGCGATGCCAGCCCGCGTCCGCACCAGCCATAACCTGCGACTACGAATCGCGATCCGGCCAACAGCACATTGGTGCAGCGAATGATGCCATCGAGGGTCGACTGCCCGGTGCCATAGCGGTTGTCAAACATGTGCTTGGTCAGCGCATCGTTGACGGCCACGACGGGGTAGCGCAGGACGCCTTCCTTGGCCATCGAGTGGAGACGAATCACGCCGGTCGTCGTTTCTTCGGTACCGGCGAGCACGCCTTCCAGCGCATCCTTGCGCTTGGTGTGCAGCAACGAAACAAGGTCGCAGCCGTCGTCCATTGTCAGGTGCGGCTTGTGATCGATGGCCGCCATGATATGGGAGTAATAGCTCTCGTTGTCCTCGCCTTTGATGGCGAATGTAGAAATACCGTAGTCGCGGGTCAATGACGCGGCTACATCATCCTGTGTGGAGAGCGGATTTGAAGCGCAAAGAGCAATATCGGCTCCGCCATCCCTCAGGGTGATCATCAGGTTCGCCGTTTCCGTGGTTACATGCAGGCAGGCGGCAACCCGCATGCCCTTCAGCGGCTGATTCTTGATGAATTCCTTACGGATAATCTGGAGGACGGGCATCGACTGGTTGGCCCATTCAATGCGGCGCTTGCCCATGTCGGCGAGGTCAAGATTTTTTACGTCGGACGGAACAGGAGTGGTCGTAGCCATGGAACCCATTTCTTGTTTGGATTGTCGTTCGCAGAACTCCGTGGAGCTAGCGGGACAGCGTGGGACGAGAAATTTCTGCGCCCCGGTCCTGCCTTCAGGGTACCACTTCTACGCCAGTGGCTGCGGGGAGGATTTCCGCTCCAGCGCCAGCAGATTTCGCTTGCGCTCCATTCCCCAGCGGTAGCCGGTCAACGCGCCGGTTTGTCCGATCACGCGATGACACGGGATGATGACGGCGACAGGATTCTGGCCGCAGGCGCTGGCGACGGCTCGTGCGGCAGAAGGCTGACCGATTGTTTTGGCTACTTCCCCATATGAGCGCGTCTCCCCACGGGGGATCTGCCGCAGGGCATCCCAGACTCGCCGCTGAAAAGCTGTCGCACGCAGGTCGAGCGGCAGCACCGTGCCAATCGGATGCTCCCGCAATTCCTCCAGCACCGCCGTAAGGCTCGGCGCCAAAGCTTCATCGTCGCGCTCCAGCGTGGCTTGTGCAAAGTCATTTTGCAGGTTCGCTACCAATTCCTCGTCGGTATCGGCGAAAGCGACCGCGCAGAGACCGCGTTCTGTCGACGCTGCGAGAATTCGTCCCAGCGGAGATGAAGCCAGGGCGTAGCGGATCGTCTCGCTGGCGCCCTGCTTGCGGAACTTTCCCGGAGTCATGCCAAGGGCGTCCTTCTCATAGACGCGGCTGGATGAGCTATATCCGGCTTCATACAACGCAGAGGTCACCGTCTGGCCAGTGGTTAACTCCTCGCGGAAACGTTGCGTCTGCCGGGTGGCGAAGTACTGGCGGGGTGTGACGCCGAGCACCTGTCGAAACACGCGTTGTACAGCAAAGGAGCTCATGTGCACCGCCTCTCCCAGCTCAGTGAGTGTAGGGGCCCTATCTCCTGCCTCGTCCAGGTAACGGCATGCCGCAGCGACCGTCGCCGCCCGGGGATGCATGGAGTCTGGCTGGCAGCGCCGGCAGGCGCGATATCCGGCGGCGCGCGCTTTCTCCGGCGTGCGATATAGAACTATATTTTTCGGCATGGGCCGCCGACTTGGGCACGAGGGTCGGCAATAAATTCCGGTCGTGCGAACAGCATAAACAAATTGCCCGTCCCCCGAGGGATCGTGCGTCTCAATCTTCCGCCAGGCTTGTTCTTTATCGATCGCAATCATAGAAACAGCATGCCACCGGCGGCAACGGGCTGGCTATCCGATTCTTGCTCTCAAAGTGAAAGAATGTCTCGGCAGGATTGGCGACATATCTGCAATCGGGGCGGCGTAGCAGCGAGCAACGAGCGTGCATCGGAGCGGATCGATTCCGCTTCGGAGCTGTAGTTGGGGGCTCAGGAATCCTCGAACTTATCCTGCATTCAACTCCAGGATGTTGTTAGACTTCAACAATTGACTATACAAGGCGGTTTCAATTTGAAGTTTCAAGCAGCATGCAAAATCCTGCCTCTCTTTGTTCTTGCAGCCATGCTGCCGCTTCACGGTCAGGAGACGATTGCCAGGAATGAGCCGCGAATCGCGCTTCCCGACGCTCCCTTGCCCATGGCTCCGGCTCCTTCTCCAACTAAGCCTCAGGACGAGGACGACACCCAGCAGATTCCAAACGGGCATCCGCCGAAGATAGCGCCGCGACTGGCGAAATACATCGAACCGGACCAACAGGCCGTGCAGCTCTCCGCCAGGGAGAAATTGGAATTGGCGGGCTGGGAGCAGGTGCAACCCTACGCGGTCAGCACGGAAATTCTAGCCGCCGCATGGGAACACCTGTTGAACGGCAATCCGAAATACGGATCCGACAAGGCTGGATTTGGCGAGCGCGTTGGCGCGGCGGCGATCCGGCAGACCAGCCAGGCGATTTTTTCCGACGGAGTTCTTCCGGCGATTTTGCGGCAGGACCCGAGATATTACCGCAAAGGCTCGGGGAAGATCGTAAACCGGATACTCTACTCAGCCAGCCGGGTGCTGATCATCCGCACCGACGCGGGCAAAGAAGCACCCAATTTCTCGCAGATTATCGGCTATGCGGGCGCTGCCGCCCTGACAATGACGTATTACCCCGCTGTGAGCGCCACCTGGAACGAAACCGCGGAAGGCTACGCAATTTCCATCGCAACCGCGGGGCTTGGCAACCAGCTACATGAGTTTGCCCCCGATTTGATCAGGCTGGTCCGTCATCGGCATCGAACCGAAGCGCATGCAGGATTGTAAGCAGGGTTGCATGGAGATCCTGCGGTACCGGTATTCCTGCGTACTCATCGAGAGATCGTGTTGAGAATGCTGGAGGGGGCCTCGGCGCAAAACCATTTGGCCGCGGTGAGAATCACCTTATGCCAGGCACGACTGCGAAAGAAGCCAATGCCGCAAGGCTGATCTCCCGCTGCGACTGACGGGCAGTGCCTTCCGTTGCTCAGGTGAACGAATGCATTGCCGCTTCTCGGAAGTGTGAATTCCACCGCGTGGTCAAGATTGACGATTGCGTTGCGATGCAGGCGGAGAAACGTGCGTGGATCGATTTTCTTCTGAAGGTCAGCCATCGTCATTCTGCAATCGTAATCGCCATTTTTTCCGTGCAGGCGGATCAGATCTCCTTTGCTTTGAATCCAGAGAATATCTCTCACAAATAACAAGATAACTTTGTCTCCGACTTGGACAGCCATCCGGCGAAGGAACTGTGCGCCCTTGCTACTTTGCGCTTCACGGAGAAGCGATTCCAATTGCGAATAAGCAGTTTCCAAAACCGGAAACACCAGCGCCATTCGGCATACTCATGCTGAATGGTGCTGGTGTTTTACATATCAGCAATGGGTTCTAAACGATGACAAAAGCCCAAAAATCAGCACCGGCAACGGTCGTTAGCATTCCGAATAACCATCGTAAAGCGATTGCCTGATGGCTGAGAAAGCAAAGAAGGAGACAAGAACTCGTAAAATAAAGTTCGCATGAATCAATCAATTCTTTCGCTAGGTGGGTCAGCTGCCCCGGTAGCCATTCCGGCCATGAATTTCGTCATTTGTACAATCAACTGCTCGTTCGTGATCGGAGTGCTGCAGTGTCCACCCAGGGGATAATAGGTAAATTCCACATCCGATTCCGGCTTAAGCGTGGCGAGCCGCTTCTGAAGTTGATGAACCGCCAAATTGGTGTAGTAGTCATCCTGCTCGGTGACGAAGAACTTTAGACGCCCGCCACGGAGCTTTGGCTCCATCCTCTGCCAGTTGTCTGCCAGATACAGGCTGATATCGTACTTACGGAACTTCTCAGCTACTGCATGGGCGATCTCCCCGGTCAGAGGGTTCCACCTGGGCATGGGATAGCCGTTTGCTCCCTGCGGACCCCATGTAGCTTCCTGATGTGCGAAGTACTCTCCCGAGCGGTCGTTGTCGCCCATCGCCAGCTCAAGATGCGCCCAGTCACCCACGGTGGCGAGAGTATTTCCGTCGGAGGAGTTGCGAAAATACGGGCGCGGCCATTCTCTCCATTCCGTTCGATTCATGTAGGCATTCGTGTCGGTATACAAATCCATCAGCCACAGGGAGCGAAAATCGACCATGTCGGGCGCAAAAACGAAGGCCCCGCCGAACAAGTCGGGATAAAAAACCAATGTTGCCGCAGCCATCCATCCGCCGGAAGAGCAGCCGGTTGACGTCCGAGCCCAGCGCGCATCGATCGTTCGAAACCGCCGGTCGATCTCGGGGATCAGTTCCTGGGTTAAGACGTCGCCGTATGGGCCTGCGTTGGCCGAATTCACCCAATACGATGTGTCATAAAAAGGATTCTCGCTCAAAGGCTGGACAAGGATGACCTGCGGGGCATTCGGCCCCAGCCACCAGCGCGAGAACTCATCTCCACCGTCTTCTTTCAGCGAATACGACCAGCCTTTCCCGTCCATACTGTACGCGCGAGGATGATGATCCATCGCGAAGATCACCGGGTAACGCATCTGCGGATGTTCGCCGTACCCTCTCGGAAGAGTGATGCGGGCGGCCACGTACATGGGACGGCCCCAGAATTGCGAAAGCCGCTGGCTTTTGATCTTCAGAAACTTCACGTGCGAGGACTCGGGCAGATTCCCCTGTTGGCATGTTCCACCGGGCGGTGTCTTATCCAAGGGCTGAATCACGTGCGAGAGTACGAGCTGGGTCGGAGTCCCGTCGCGGGTGATATTGACCTCCGCCACATCACTGTAGATGTTTCCAGTGCTCCAGATAATCCGATGGCCGTCGCCGCACGGCATGTGCAGCTTGACGACCGAGCCGTCGGAGCGGTGAAACGTCTCGTAAACGTTCATAAATGCCTGCACGAAATACCTTCCATCCGGCAGATTATGAATCGCCGGCAGAGGGTAACCGTACACACGCGAGTCGCTTCCATTCAGTTCCACTCGGCCACCGCCTTTGAGACGGTCCACGTCGATTCCCCACACGGGAGGCGCGTCCTGATCCATTCCGATGCCTTGAAAACGCGGCTCAACTCCGCCCTTCCGGGTAACGATGACGTAAACTCGCCCATCAAGAGAATCGGATCGCGGTTGTTCCGCGATCTGATGGGATTGCTCGGCTACATGCGGCGCGAGCACAACAGTGAAATGCGGCCCATGCGATCCGTCGTGCACTGCTTGCGCAGAACCTATCCCGCATGCCGCGAGAAGGACCATGAAAATTGGGACCCAGTGCCGACATCGATTTGCCATTGAGATTGATTCCCTGCCGTTATCTATAAACTCCGCGGCCTAGATTAGGATTGCCACCGGTGCCGAGGTCAGCGTACAGCCAGTATTTAGTCGTCGGACTGATATTAATCCTGGGAGTGCGGCTCCGCTCGTATAACCTCGCGAAGATAGGCTTTGAGTGAGGCTTCGACCGCGCCGCTGAAATCGGGAACGCCACATTACTGCCAACAAGCCAGCAAAAACCGCTCCTGTACAGACCCATGCGGACGCATGGGCCTGTACAGGAGCGGCGGCTGGCATCTAAATCGTCTTAGAAGACGTGGATCAAGTCGTTGCCGTTGTCCACGAGGTAAATGTTGCCCGACCCATCGATGGACAAGTAGTAGGTGGTGTTCATCACTGCCGAGGTGGCGACTCCGCCCTCCCCGGTGTAAGACCCACTCGTGCCGCTGGTGCCGGCGATCGTGCTGATGTTGCCATTGGTGCCGATCATGCGCACCGAGCTGTTGCCGCTATCCGCGAAGTAGACGTTGCCGCTCGCGTCAAGGATGACGCCGATCGGCCCATTCATTTGCGCGGATGTGGCCAGCCCGCCGTCTCCGCCGTAGCCTACCGTGGTTGCTGTTCCCGCTGCCGGGCCACCGATCGTCGAAAGAACCGCCGTCGTGCCCGACAACTTTTTGATCTTGTTGGAGCCATTGTCCGCGAAGATGAGATCGCCCGCTGAATCTCCGTAGATGCCCAATGGGTTATTGAGAGCGGTATTGGCCGTGCCGGTGACCCCGTTATACGCAACCGAGCTTCCGCCATCATTGTCGTTGGGATTGGTTGTGGCACTCTGGCCCCCCGCGATAATGTAGTTGGTGCCCTGTTTCAAGCTCGTATAACCCTCTGCCGTCAGGATGGCATTGGCGGAGGTCCCGGTGGTGTTGTATACCACCTCGACTAATCCATTTCCAGCGCCGTCCGTGTAGAAGACGTTCTCCTTGCTATCCACCCATACGTCGCGTGGGTAGGAATTACCGTCGATAACATGGTAGAGGTAGCCCGCATGCAGCCCGAAGCCGACGGCGTATGCCGCAGGATCGGCGGTAAGAAGAGCATCCGCCGGGTTGGTGCCCTGGGCTGTGACCGTTCCGGCATAAAGCATGTAGAGTCTGTTGTAACCGGGGTCCGATATCAGCAGGTTTCCATAGGAGTCAGCAGAGAGTCCTTGCGGCTGATAGGGTCCTGTCTCATCCAAGCCAAGGTTGATGGCATAGACATCCCCCACCACCGGTGAAGCGATTCCGTCGGCAGCCAGGATGGCCTTGGCCGCAGCGCCGCCCTCGTAGATTACATAAACACCATAACCATTGCTGTTATCGAAGTAGACATCCCCGCCGGCACCGTTAAGAACAGGAGCTACGGCGACGCCACGGGGAGATCCAATAGTATTGCCGTGGGCAACCGTCCCGCTGGTGGGATTGGTGGTTCCTCCCTGAACGCCGGCGATGGTGGTGATGGCCGACGTCGACCTGATGACGTACGCAGCCGAAGCTACCGCGCTATTGGTATAGCCTGACTTGATGGCAAGAGCCCTAATCGTTTCACCAGTGGAAACAGTTATCGGACTGGAGTAGACAGGTGAAGATGCTGTTGGGGCTGTTCCATTGGTGGTGTAGTGGATCGTTGCTCCAGACGTAGTGTCGCTAATCATCACTGTCTGGGGGAAAGTATAGGTGCCCGACGCCTGACTGAATGTGGGAGTAGCTACTGTCAGGGTATATGTCGCAGATGCTACGGCGCTACTGGTATAACCCGTTTCCGCAGCCAAGGCCTTGACTGTCTCGCTAGCGGAGACAGTTATTGGGCCTGAGTAGACGGTTGAAGAGGCGGTCGGCGTGGTGCCATCTGTGGTGTAGTGAATGGTTGCGCCCGACGTTGCGTCGCTAATCGTCACTGTCTGGTCCGAAGCATAGTTTCCGGTTCCAGGGATGAACGTCGGCGTTGCCGCGGTGAGGGTGTATGCCGCCGATGCGACCGCGCTATTGGTATAGCCCGACTCTACCGCCAGCGCCTCGACAGTCTCACTTGCGGAAACAGTTATCGGGCCGGAGTAGACGGTTGAAGACGCCGTCGGCGTTGTTCCGTTGGTAGTGTAGTGGATGGTCGCGCCGGGGGTTGTCGTGCTGATCGTCACCGTCTGCGCGGAATTATAGTTTCCCGCGGCCACGCTGAACGTCGGCGTTGCCACGATGAGGGTGTAAGTCGCCGAGACCACCGCACTATTGGTGTATCCCGTTTTCACCGCCAGTGCCTTAACTGTCTCGCTTGCGGAAACAGTTATCGGGCCGGAGTAGACGGTTGAAGATGCCGTGGGCGTTGTTCCGTTGGTGGTGTAGTGGATGGTCGCGGACGGCGTTGTCGTGCTGATGGTCACCGTCTGCGCGGAACTGTAGTTTCCCGCGGCCACGCTGAAGGTCGGCGTTGCCACGGTGAGGGTGTAGGTCGCCGACGCGGCGTTGCTGGTGTGGAAGCCTGTAGCCGTAGCGATCGCGCTGACTGTCTCGGTAGCGGAAACAGTAATCGGGCCGGAGTAGACGGTCGAACCGACCTTCGGCTTCGACCCGTCCGTCGTGTAGTAGATGGTGGCGCCGGGAGTGGCGTCGCTGATGGTTACTGTTTGCGCCGAATTGTATGTCCCCGTGGCCAGGCTGAACGTCGGAACCGCTGTGGTCTTGTTGATAACGTAGGTGGCGGCGCCCACAGAGCTGGTCGTATTGCCGGAAACGATGGCAATGGCCTCTATCGTCTCGGTGCCGTCGGAAACCCCGATCGGTCCAGAGTAGACCGGCGAGGACGTGGTTGGAGTGGTGCCGTTGGTGGTGTAGCGGATAGTGGCGCCGGAGGTGCTATCGCTGATGGTTACGGTCTGTTTTTTGGGATAAGTTCCCGCCGCCGGGCTGAAGGTTGGCGTGGCTACGCCGTTCGCTACGAAGGTAAAGGATTCGCCGTTGCTGGTGCCGTTGGCGGTGGTCACGGTAACGTTCACCGTGCCGCTGCCCGCCGGCGCTATTGCGGTGACCGTGGTCGAAGTGCTGGAGGTGGGAGTCACCGGATTCGAGCCGAAGGTCATCGCCGTCGCCCCGCTCAGGTTGATTCCCGTCACCGTCACCGAAGTTCCGCCCCCGCCGCTGGGCGGGTTGATGGAGGTCAGCTGCGGGTTAGTTCCGCCCACACCCGTTCCGGTGAACGCGAGCGGCTGGTGCGCGTTGCTCGCATTCAGGTTGTTGTCGTTCAGGGTTGCCGCCTCATTCAGCACGCCGCCTAGGGTTGGATGGAAGGCAAACGACAGACTGCAGGTATTGCTAACAGGGAGCGTTTGTCCGCTGTTCGCCGTTACCGTGCAGGTGCCGCCGCTTTGCTGCGGGAAGTCCGTGGCTTCGCTGACGCTGGCCAGATTCAGCGCCTGGTTGCCGATGTTGGTCAGATTGAGCGACTGTGGCGCGCTGGTCGATCCCACGTTGGTGAAGGGGAAGCTCAACGGCTGTCCCGCCACGCTAACCTTCTCGACCATGTTGTCTCCGCCGCCGATGTCTTGGCCGTCGGCGATGTAGATGTTGCCGGCCCCATCCACTTCCACGCCTTCAATTACACCCAGCTGCGCGTTGTTTGAGGATTCCGGAGCTGCGGTTGGAACTGTGCCGCCGCCTCCGGCCACCGCCACCAACTGTCCGGCGAGGTTCACCTGCTCGACCAGTTCGTTGGAGAAGTCGGCGATGTAAAGATCGCCGGCTCCATCCACCGCTAGACCGGCTGGGTTGCTGATGGCTACGCTGAGAGCTGGCTGCGGAGTGTTGCTCGGAACGTTGCCACCACCGCCCGCCATGGACACGATCTGCCCGGAGGAATTCACCTTCTCGATCACGCCGATGTTCTGATCGGAGATATAGAAGTTCCCCGATGCATCCATCACCATGCCGGTTGGCCCATTCAATGCCGCGCTGGTCGCTGCCTGCGGTGTGGTGCTGACAGGCGTGCCGCCGCCGCCGGCAAAGATGGCCAGCTGTCCGGCGGGAGTTACCTTCTCCACCAGGTTATTGAAGAAGTCGGAGATATAGAGATTCCCGGCTGCATCTGTCGCGACACTGTTGACACCATTGAAAGCCACACTGGTGGCTGCCTGCGGTGTCGTACTCGGCGCATTGCCGCCGCCTCCGGCCATGATCCAGATTTGCCCGGTCGCCGCCGAGATTTCCTCGATCACGTTCGGGTAGCCGTTACTGTCGGTAGCGTGCGCATCTACGATGTAGACATTCCCCGCCCCATCAACCCCGATGCCCTGCGGACAGGTGTTTGAGCCCACCGCCGGTTCCGGCGTGGTAGTCACTCCGGGAGCGCTGCCCGAGAAGGTGTAGTCTCCGGCAATGGTCACGATCTGGTTGGTTGCTGCCGTCACCTTATAGGCCATGCAGTTGATGTTGTCCGCGATATAGAGGTTTCCGGCTCCATCCATGGCCAGCCCAGACCCATTATTCGACACGCTGAGCGCTGCTGTCGCAACCGATTGAGGAACGTTCGTTACTCCCGAGGGGCCGCCGCCGATCGCCATCTTCAAGGCTCCCGGCGTGACTGACACCTCCGGCCCTTGACCGACGCCCGCCAGACCCGCGGTTCCCACTACAGTGCCGGCATTATTGATATCCAGCGCGCCCAGACGAACGCCCGGATACTGGGGATGGAAGGTTACCGGTATGGTGCAGACCGTGTTCGCTGCATTGACAGTGCCACCCACCGAGCAACCTGTCACTGTACCGACGGTATATTCCTGTACCCCATTTTGTGTCACCGGCACAGTAATGCTGCTAATGGCTGTTGCCGACTGCAGGGTTACAGACACATTCTGCGAGGATGAGGCCGATCCCACCGCAGTGGTCGGCAGGATCGCAAAGGAGCCGCCGGCTACCGCCGAGGTGTAGGAGTAAAGATCCGCCGAGGTTGGTTCGCTGCTGTAGCTGGGGATGGTCACCGTAACGTCCACCGTGCCGCCACCCGCCGGCGAGGTCGCCGTAATCTGCGTCGGGGAGTTAACGGTAAAGCTAGCCGTGTTGCCGCCGAACTTGACCGCTGTCGCTCCTGTGAAATCCGTGCCCGTGATCACTACTGAAGTGCCGCCACCCGGTGCACCGCTATGCACGCTCAACCCCGTCACCGTCACCGGCGAAACGTAGTTGTACTGGTCGTTCCCATTAATAGCGCTGGTTCCGTTCGTTGTGGTTACCGTCACATCCACCACTCCGCCGCTCGGCGAAGAGCCGGCAGGAGAGGTTGCGGTGGCGCTGGTGGAAGAA
The DNA here is from genome assembly GCA_963744615.1 of uncultured Acidobacteriota bacterium. GTDB lineage: Bacteria > Acidobacteriota > Terriglobia > Terriglobales > Acidobacteriaceae > JAKAAZ01. The sequence goes on along the minus strand of CAVUUE010000001.1, from coordinate 109,506 downwards.
CCGACCACCACGTTGGTGGCTGGGCTATTGCCGAATTTCACCGTCATGCCGTTGGCGAAGCTTGTGCCGCTGAGGGTCACCGAAGTTCCCCCTGCGATCGGGCCACTGTTCGGGCTCACCCCGGAGACCGTCGGCGGCGCTTCATAGGTATACAGATTCGAACTGTTGGTCGCACTCGTTCCCTGCGAGGTAGTCACGGTCACGTTCACCGTGCCGCTGCCCGAAGGAGCCGTGGCCGTAATGCTGCTGGCCGAATTGATCACCACACCGGTCGCCGCAGTGGTGCCGAACATGACGACCGCACCCGGGGCAAAATACGTTCCCGTGATGTTGACCGAAGTCCCGCCCGCGGCTACGCCGGACGACGGGCTCAACCCCGTTACCGTGACCGGAGATACGTAGGTATAAAGATCGCCGCTGCTGGGCACGCTGCTGCCGCCCGGCCCGAAGACCTGCACCGCCACCGTGCCGTTGCCCGCCGGCGAGGTCGCCGTGATGCTGGTGGCCGAGTTCACCGTGAAGCTGGTGGCCGAGACGCCGCCGAATTCAACCGCGGTCGTGCCGGTGAGGTTGGTTCCCGTAATCCCCACCGAAGTCCCGCCCGTATTCAGGCCGCTCGCCGGACTCAGACTGTTTACCGACGGAGTTGTCGCCGGCGCAAAGCCCAGCGCCTGCGCTAAGTGGATACGCGCGGCTTCATAGGCGGCAGGATCGGGAGAATTCAACCCTTCGCAGGCGTTGTAGTTCAGAGCCGGGCCAGAGGAACCCTGCCCGGTCGGTCCGTACGGCAATCCATTGGGAAGGTTTCCGAAGATGGGAGAGCTGATGGGATTGGGCCAGGTGCAGTTGCCGCTGTAAGCCGTACCCACTGGAGTGACGCCATATTCGTACCATCCCCCGTCGATGTTTTCCCAGTCGTAGGCTTCCCAGTCCGACATTCCCTCGGCAGCCACGGATGCCACTACCGCCTGGGCCGCCGCTCTGCCAGCCTGTTTCCCATATAAGTACAGATACTCATAATCTTCGTATCCACGGCGCCATTGCTCCAGTTCCCGGGTCGCTACCGGGCCGCTGATTCCATTGCATACGCTGTAGTTATTCGATGTGCAGCTGGTGTTCACCGCCGGGTTCGCCGTCAGCACCGCCTGGCCCACCGGGTTCGCCGTGTAATAGCAGCCCAACTCGTTCCCCGGGAAGAAATAGGAGTCGCCCTGGTCGCCACCATTCTGGGTATACGGGGACAGACTGTTGCAGGTGCTGGCATTCGCCGTTCCGTTGTAACCGCCCCAGAAGTTGCCGATCCATGACCAGAGTCCGCCCGGAGACGGCGCAGCCGGATTCGGATCGCCGACGCTGGGAACGGTCACATCCTGTCCGTACTTGTAAGCCGTCCAGTACGTAACCCGCCGGCCCACGCCGCCAGAACCGCCACCGCCATTGTTATAACTCCATCTCTCGATCGGCGCCGGCGCTGTCGACAGCGCGGGAACGCCCTGTGTCAAGTCGAAGGTGTACTGATATCCGGTGCCGGCAATGATCGTCGGGTTGGTGCCGTACGACAAACCGGGCCCCGGCTGGCCGGTCATATAGATCCCCGGGTTGGCGGACCAGGCCGTCACCCACGAGGTGGTGTATCCCGGGGTCGCCTGCGCGCCTCCGGGGTAGGAAAGATTAAGGTGATCCGCGCACGCCGAAGCGGTGTAATACGTGGTGTCCCCATCCTCCATGCAGGCCGGTTCGTCCGTCATAAGAGTGCGAATCGGCGCTGTTGACGCCGCCCATGTCGGCGACAACGAGCTATTGGACGCATTGATGGCCTGGTCCACCTGCGAAATGATCTGATAGATCAGGGGCTGATCGCCCAACTGGTAGCTATGGACGTTGTAGTTTTCGTCAAACGTATAGCTCAAAAGGTCCGGAATCGCCCAGCCCTTGCTGGCGTGGTTGGCAGAAAAATGCTGCGAGATCTGGGTGGCGTAGTTCTGCGTCAGCGACACCAGCCCGGCCGGCATCAACGGAGCATTGCCGCAGTTATACATGCACCAGCTATATCCATGAGGGTACGTCCATGCGCCGGCGCCACCATTGGCTATCGGGGAATCCAGGGTCCGCATGGCGGTGCCATCGGCGAACAACCCGCCCGGCGTCAGCGACGGCCCGAACATGGCATCGTAGGCGGTCCAGTCGATCGTGCTGTTCGTGCCGTCGCTCGTAAAGCTGGTCGGGTTGGTTGCCGGGTAGGCGCCATTAATCCCGGGGGCAATCGGATCGAATTGCATATCGACGTCATAGTTGTGGGCCATGACCTGGTACTTCTGAAAGATCGGAATGTCGGTTCCGGATGCGCCCTCGCCCTGATCTAGATTGTTTTCGTAAAATGGCAGCCACACCTTCAGCATGTCGGCATAGCTGGGGTTGATCGAGCCGGCGTCAAACGCCGGAAGGTTGCCGTTCCACACCGTCACTTCGAGAGGTATGGTCTGGGTCCCAATCCCGTTGCCGCTTACCGTCACCGTTCCGTTATAGGTTCCCGCCGCCTGGTTAGCCGGAATCGAGATATCCACCCACACGCCCTGGGTGGTTCCCTGCTGCACATTGAAAGGGGTCGCAACCGCCGGATTCCCCGTGTCGTAAGGATCGTAAAACGGAATCAGAGGATCCGGTATGCTCCCCGTCGCCTGCAGGCAACCAATCGCCTGTGCGCCGGTACAGTTATAGGGAACATAGCCTTCCAGATAACGGGTCACATTGGAGGTCCCGGTATTGTCTGAGGTGAGCGTGCCCGGACCGGTCAGAGAAGTGATCCCGACCGAGACATCACTCAGCGTGGAGGCCGCGGGCGCGGTAATGAAGATCTGGAAGGCGACAGTTTCACGCCCCGAGCCGGCGATAGAAATCACCGGCGATCCCGAGGGGCAGGACCAGTTCGTGTTCAGCTGCGTGACTGGCTGCGGATGCTGCGTATATCCCCAAGGGCTGTAGGTGCCGTCGTACAGCATGACCGGAATCGTCGGCTTGTTGGTGGTCGAATCGTTGTTCAGCATCACCGTGTCGCTGACCGTAGCAGCCCACACGTTCGCCGTCCCACCCGCCCAGTTCTGCGCCGGGCATGCCTGCCCCGCCGCCTGATGCACCCCCGCGGTAAACATCCAAACCACCGCCAACATGGCACACATCAACGAAACACGCCCCGACCCAAACTTCCGGCTCATACCCATTTTTCCCTTAATCCATTCCGATCCCCTCCTGCCCGGACGCTAGCTTGAAACCGTTTGACTCGGTGGGAAAGAAAAATTTTAGATGCAAGCAACTATGCCTTCCATGGTGAAACGTGTCAAGATAATTTTCCCCATTTCCAGAAATGCTGAGGTTTTCATGCGAAGCTCGCTTCAGAGTTGAAGAACTGAAACGTTCCCTGCCGTCTGAGTGGCAGGCTGCCGACGACTCTTCTTCCCCACTTCCGCACCGCCTCGATCTTCCCGCGCCGGAGCCGAGGTTCGCATCGCTTTGCAAGCTGGCCCATCCAATATGAATGAGTGCGACATTGGCCATTTCAGTCTTGGATCTTGTGGGGATGCGGAATGGTGAATCAGCCGCCCATGCAATCGGTCGGTCCGTTGATTTGGCACAGCAGGTAGAGCAGATGGGATATACGCGCTACTGGCTGGCAGAACACCACTCGATCCCTGGACTCGCCTGCTCCGCCACGCCGGTGCTGATCGCGCATGTGGCGGCAGCAACGAAAACAATCCGCGTCGGTAGCGGCGGAGTTATGCTGCCGAACCACGCGCCTCTGGTGGTTGCCGAGCAGTTTGGGACATTGGAAGCGCTATACCCAGGACGAATCGATCTGGGACTGGGCCGTGCTCCGGGTGGTGACTTTGCCACCATGCGGGCGCTGCGACGGGATCTGGGGCAGAATGGAGAGGATTTTCCGGCATTGCTCCATGAATTGCGGACGTACCTGGGCCCGGAACAACCCGGGCAAGCAGTGAAAGCCATTCCCGGACAGGGAAGCAATGTTCCGATTACATTGCTGGGTTCAAGTCTGTTTAGTGCGCAGTTAGCCGCAGCCCTTGGCTTGCCGTTTGCATTCGCGGCGCATTTCGCTCCCGAACATATGTATCGTGCAGCGCAGCAGTATCGCGAACAATTTCGGCCGAGCGAAGTTCTGCAGACGCCCTATCTGATGATCGGGGTACAGGTGATTGCGGCCGAGACGGATGCTGCTGCCAGGCGGCTGTTCACCACACCCCAACAACGCTTTCTGCAACTTGTCCGAAATCGGCCAGTGGAGTTGTTGCCGCCAGTGGACTCCATCGAGCCGCTATGGCAGAGCTGGGAACGTGCGGCCGTGGAGGACAAACTGCGCGCGGCGATCGTGGGATCCGACGCGACCGTGAAAGCCGGACTCCAGCAGCTAGTGCGGGATACGCGTGCGGACGAGGTAATTGTGGTGACGGATACCTATGATCATGAAGATCGGCTGCAGTCGTACCGGCGGGTTGCCGGACTTTCCATCAGCTAATTTCCAGATCAGCGCCTACCACGGAACTGGGCGATTTCACGGCGGTCGCGTTTTGAAGGTCTTCCCGCTGCAGCAGCATCGAAACTAGGCATGGCTTTACGCTCTTCCGTCAATTGGCGCCGCAATTCCCGGCTCGCCGCCGTCTCTCGATAGAGCGTCTGCGCTACAGCGGCCGGTCCGCGCACCTCGCTCAGGAGAAGAACTTCCACCTGAAAATCACCGCTATCATTTCTTATCTGAAGTAAATCGCCCTCTCGAACATCCCGCGAAGACTTGGCGGGTTGCCCGTTCGAACTTATCCTGCCGAGTCCACACGCCCGGGCGGCCAAGGCACGTGTCTTAAAGAATCTGGCTGCCCAGAGCCATTTGTCCATGCGCACGCCGGTCACAAATTATTTTCCCCTTATCACGACCTTGATGCTGACTCCCACGCGACGAGCTGTATCAATGGCCCGGGGCATTCGTTTCAGAAAGAGAAGAATCCACAGGGGGCCGGATCAATAGAAACAGCAGGAGTGTTGCAAGTACAGGCAATAGGCCCGCGACGACGAAGGCAGGGCGATAGGAGAAGCGATCCACCAGAACGCCCACCAATAGAGTGAACCCTGCGCTGATCAGTCCAGCCGCTAACCCGCTCAATCCGGTCACGGAACCGACCACCTCCTGGGGAAAAAGATCGGATGGCAAAGTCAATCCCATTGTCGACCAGCTCGCGTATCCCCACAACGCCACGCAAATAAGTGCGAGCGCAAAATACACGTTATGCACGTTCGCAGCCGGTATGCCGGCAAGGATTGGGAGACAGCTCGCCAGACAAACCCATTTACGCGCATTCACGACCGAGACTCCTCGCCGGATGCAGTAACCGGATATCCATCCCCCTGTAAAGTTTCCGAGGTCGGCAGCCACAAAGGGTATCCAAGCAAATAACGCGATACGTCTCAGGCTAAAACCTCGGGCGTCGCTGAGATACTGCGGAAGCCAGAAAACATAGAACCACCAGAGTGGGTCCGTGAGCGCGCGACCGAGAACGATGGCCCAAAGATTCGGATTTTTTGCCAGTCGGCGCCAGCGAACTAGCCCGCGGTCGGCCGAGAGAAGCTCGGCATCTCGCCCCGCCCGAACCAGAGCTACCTCCGTTCGACTTACCCTGGGATGTTGATCGAGTGGATGGTAGACACGCAGCCATACCGCCAGCCACACGAATCCCAGCATTCCGGAGACGGCGAACGCCCATCTCCAACCTAGAGCCAAAGCAATTAAGGGAATCAGCAAAGCGGCGAGTGCTCCGCCTACGCTCGAGCCGCTATCGAAGATGGCTACCGCAATGCTGCGTTCCTCGCTCGGAAACCACTCCGCGACTACTTTGCTTGCACCCGGCCAATTGAACCCCTCCCCGATTCCAAGCATGAAGCGGAAAAACGCAAAGCCGAAAACAGAACTGGCCAGGCCTGTCAGGATATTCATAACGGACCACCAGATGGCCGCGGCTGCAAGGCCCACGCGGCTGCCGACAGCATCGAGAACGATGCCTCCGACAAGCCAAGTAATTGCGTAGGAAATCTGAAAGGATCCGATGATCTTCGCGAGATCGGTGTGAGTTAAGTGGTATTGCGCCGTGATCAACGGAGATAAGACGGAAAAGCTCTGACGGCTGATGTAGTTCGTTACCGTCGAAAAGAAAAGTGTCCAGACAATCCACCAACGTGTCTTGTTCGAACGTCGAGATGATGTGGACCGCAATCCTTCGGACTGTGCGAGATCCAAATCGTCACCCCGTTTGCTGCGCGATAGCACGCACTCGAATGGAAAGGTTCAGTCGCCTTACGCGTCAGACTTAGAACTCTCGGTTATGTGGTAGCAACACTGCAGCGGAATGTTCACCGGAATTACTCACAATTCCTGGGAACCACTTAACTGCGTTGTCGTGATAAATCTTGCGTAGAATTGGCTGCGGCAGGGCTAAGCCCTGGATCTTTTCGTTTCTATAAGTGATTGTGCCGCTCGTCGCCAGGAACCGCCAGTCATTCGCGTATGTTTTCTCCCATTCCTCGACGACGCCTTGCACATTGGCTCCCGGATAAAAGTTGTTATCCGTTCCATAGATGAGTCGATCCTGGTACTTCGTAATAAAAGCAATAATCTTCGCGTGAGGTTGTATCTCAAAGTAGTCCATGCGCGCGGCGAGGTCTACGGCAAAGTTAGGATGTCTGTCGAGATCCTGACTTAATTGACCGAAATTCGCTTCCATACTGCCAAGATGCGCGCCTACTATCCTAAGATTGGGATTCTGCTCCAAAACACGATCCCGTGCCTGAAGTATTTGCTGCTTGCCAGGCGCGCCGGTCTTCCCATACATAAAGAGTGCAGGATGGTGCATATAGTAGTCGTAGTCGTGCGCGGCAGGGTTGGGAGCTTGCCAGATAGTGTCAGGGTCTGCGAGATGCGCAATCAGCGTCTTATTATGTGCTGCGATATCCTTGAAGATCGGCTGAAACACAGGATTGTCCGGGAGAATATATTTCCCGTTTGCATCCTTAATTTCCATACCGACGTTTTTCCAGATCTTTACCGCCACAGCACCTTGTGCAAAATCCGTATTTAATTGCTCGATAGCCTTTTGCGCGAAATCAGGCTGGTTAACTCGAAACGGATTGAAGGTCGTGCATAAAGCAACGTAGCCCCTGCTTGCGTGAACCACACCTTTGGCGTCTTTGGCATTCTGAATGAAATCGCTGTGCGCCGGTTCCGTGTCATCATCGACAAGTATGTCCAGGATATGCAGGTTCAACCGCGTCAACATGGCAAAGAATGCTGGATCCCGCTGCTCGACATGGGTGTGCGTGTCGATCGGGTCGAGCGCAGCAAACTTTTTCGCTTCATATTTCGTGAATGTGCCTCTGACCGGAGTAACTGCGGTAGGCGTAGGTGTACTTCCTTTTTGCTGTCCTCCGCATGCATTTACGACGAATAACAGCATCAAGCAACTAGCAAATCTTTTCATCCGATCGTCCTCACTCCTTTAAATTCTCGCGGCTTTTACACCGCTCCGCTTCTTCGATCAAAGACGATGTGGGAGGCGGCCGTCTAGACCGCTTGAACAGGATTCTCGACGATCTCTTCCTTTTTGGGATCCCAGTAGAGCTTCTTGCCGGTTCTGTAGGACTGGGCCGCCATGATGACCACGATCGCGTGCGAGAATCCATGCTCTACGGTAGCGGCTGGTTCTGAGCGCGTCTGCATTGCAGTCAGCCAGTTCATCAGGTGATGGGCATCATCGTCATCCGGACCGCTGGAACTGGGCGGCTCGGCGCCGAGAACCTCGACGACTTCTTCTTTGTCACGTGCCGGCGCGATTATCGGGAGCTTCTTATAGTCTATTGAGCCCGAGAATTCGTCCCTGCCGCCTTCTTTGCTGACCGCAAACAAGGAGGCGCCTTCCCCCCCATAATTGGCGATAGTGCCATCGCGTCCCTGGATGCGCGAAAAGCTCCTATAGCTGTTCCCAAACGTGGTCTTATAGGTGTACAGAAAACCCTTCGGATACGTTACAGCAGCAACACATGTATCAGGATTTTCACGACCATCCTTCCACACGAAAACGCCCCCGTTGGCGACAACACTTTCCGGATAGGTCTCATCCGTCCACAGGTGAACAAGGTCGCTGCCATGGCTTAGCCATTGATCGAAAATTCCGGAAGAAAAGTCTTTGTATAGCCGGAACTCCAAATACACATGCGGATTGAAAGGCCGGTCAGGCTTGCCCAGCAGCCAACGCTGCCAATCGGTATCCTCCTGGCGCAGCTCCGACTTTCTGTCATATAACCACTTCTTCCATTCCATGCTCCTGTCTTGCTCCATCCGGTCGGATTCACCAGTGTCGTGCTCCACAAACCTCCAACGCTCCTCGTTGACGTTCCACTCCTGTTCGATATGAACGATTCCGCCAATGCGTCCGGAACGAATTACATCTCGAACGGCTAGTTGATAGGGTTGGCTGCGATGCTGGGATCCCATCTGGACGACTTGCTTTGACGCCCTTACGGCATTGCGAGCGGCAATGGCTTCCGACAATACATTAGCGAAGGGCTTCTCGACGTAGCAGTCTTTTCCGGCCTGCACGACTTCGATACACAGCTTTGCGTGCTGAAAGTCGCCGGTAGCGATCATCACGCCATCAATGTCCTTTCGGGCCAACATATCTTCAGAATATTTGTAGGATTGCGGCTCGAGTTGGAAAACCCTCTTTACCTGAGCCGCGCGCCGCTCACGAGCCTTGCTCCAGATATCGCACACCGCCACTGTTTCCACAGGCATGTGTTTTGAAGCAAGTTGCGCCATGTGCACGTGCCCTTCACTCCGCGACCCGCAGCCAAGTTGTCCCAGCCGAATACGATCGTTCGAGCCGAGAATCCGTGCATACGAACGGGCATCCATACCAACCGCCAGCGTAGCGACTCCGGCCTGCTTCATAAAGGTACGGCGGTCGATTCCCTGGTTTGCATTCTCACTCATCGTCAGCTCCTCGCTTTTCATCTTAGTCAAACAATCCGTCTTCATGAAAGCGTTGCGATGCCGTCGACCAACATATCTAACGCAGCTTTATGATGATTGGCGTATGGTCCGATGGCTTTTCCTGGGATCTCGGCCCCTTATCGATTTCGCATTCCACCAATCGATCCGCAAGCGCTGGCGACAACAGGAAATGATCGATCCGGATCCCACGGTTATGCTGGAACGCCTGCCGGAAGTAGTCCCAAAAGGTGAAATGGCCGCCTTCTGCTGGATGCAGAGATCGAAATGCATCCGTGTATCCCAGCCCGAGCAACGCCCGATAGCAAGCCCGAGGCTCCGGTTGAAACAGTGCGTCACGTGCCCACGATGAGGGTTTATGACAATCGATGTCCTCAGGGATCACGTTGAAGTCACCCCCTACGAGTGTAGGGACGCCGCCGTCCCGCCAGATCTTCATCTGGGTCATCAGCCTGTCCATCCACGCCAGCTTGTACGCGAACTTGTCCGTCCCCACAGGGTTGCCGTTCGGCAGATAGACGTTGACGATGCGAATGCCTTCGATCATCGCCTCCAGGAATCGTGCATGGCTGTCCGCATCATCGCCGAGCAGAGTGGTGCTGGTGACCTGAAGAGGGTAACGGGATAGGATCGCGACGCCGTTATACGCTTTCTGTGTCACCGCCGCACTCTCGTAACCGAGTTCCCTGAATGCCGCTGCCGGAAACTCCGTTCCCTTCAATTCCTGGAGAAGCAATACATCCGGCGATCGTGACTTGAGCCACGTCGTAACGTGCTCGAGTCGCGCTCGAATCGAATTTACATTCCAACTCGCAATGATCATTCGTCTCTCCGCTCTGCGGTCTGATGCGGAATGCAGTGCTATCGGGCAGGATACTTCCTACTGCACCCTACGCAAAGCCTCGAGCAGCCTGTCAAGGAAGGGCTGCTGCGCTTTGAGAATATTTTTTCGTGCCTCCGCGACAGCAAACCAGGAGCCACGATCAACCTCCGGAAAATCCATCAACCTTCCCGAACGTGGCGGCCATTCGATCCTGCACAGATTGCTGCTAAGATTCGCGGGATCGCAATTCCCTTCAAAGCCCCACGCCGACACCATCTTTCCACCCTTCTGTTTGACAGTACCGAGCTCCAGGAACTTGCCTTGGGCAACGAACCCCGTCTCTTCATGAAATTCACGTTTGGCTGCCTCGAGAGGCTCTTCCTCTTCTATGTACTCACCCTTTGGAATTGTCCATGCTGCCAGGTTCTTGTTCGCCCAGAATGGGCCGCCCGGATGGACCAGAAAGACTTCGAGATCATCTCCTAGGATTCGATACATGATCAGACCTGCACTACGCTTTATCATCGTCAGTCACACGCTGTCGAAAAGAGTTGCTTGTCGCTCGCTAATCTTTTCCTCAGAGACGAGCTGCGACTGCATCTCTGCCTCGGGCAGAATACGGAGAACGTGGGCGGGTGATCCTTCGGTGGGAGCCAGGTACTCCTCGTAATCGCGAGGCTCGAGGATTGTGGGTTGCCGGTCGTGAACAGGTCGCATCCGTGCATTTGCTTCGCCGGTGAGGATAACGAACGTATTTTCCCATTCCTCCGTTTTCGGATTCTTCCAGGGGGACCAGATGCCCGCCATGCCGAAAGGCTCGCGGCCAGGAACAACGAATTCGTACTTCGGCTTGACGCCCCTTTTCGCTTTCGCCCATTCAAAAAACGTATCGGCGGGAACAATGCAGCGACGGTTGGCGAAGTGCTCCTTCCAGAACTTCGCTGTGTCGATCCCTTCAGCACGCGCGTTAAAAAGCAACCGATCTGGAAGTTTGAACCCCCAACGCATCATCTCGATTTTGCGTTCTGCCTCGCCGTCCTTCAGGATGACGGGTTGCATTGACCCAGGTGTGATGTCTTCCTCGGCCGCGAGATACAGTTCTTCAAGACCGATGCGGACCTGGAAAGCTTCGGCGATGCGTTGCTTATCCGAGCGGCGCCGGTAACGACCACACATGTTATTCAGTTTACTTCTGCAGGCCACTGACTCCGCGGCGAACCCAATCGGCCATAGATGGCATCGAGGCTGCCGACAGCCCATAAAATCCGTTCCCGAATCGCCGTTATTCTTGTCCCGTTCTACCGCAGAACCACATCATTGCCCGATATCATAGTGCAGTACTTGGCGAACAACTCCGCACATGCCTCTCTCCCCCACACCGAATCCGCCGCCGGTTCCTGCACCGGATTCGGTCAGCGAAAAACATGTCACCGGGTTTGAACCGCTGCAGTCTCCGCTCTTTCGCAATCTGTGGATTGCCTCCACGGTCTCGAACCTGGGCGGGTGGATGCAGGACACGGCTGGCACCTGGCTGATGACGGTGCTTACGCCGTCGCCGCTGCTCATTGCCCTGATGCAGACAGCCGCCAGCCTCCCGGTTGTCGTGTTGGGTTTGTTAGCCGGCGCCACTGCGGACATCTTCGATCGCCGCCGCCTGCTTCTCTTCTGGCAAGCCTGGATGCTTGCCGCCGTCGCACTTCTAAGCCTGCTCACCTTCTTCAACATCATCTCGCCCTGGGTGCTGCTGATGTTGACTTGCCTACTGAATGTGGGCACAGCGATGAACAGCCCCGCCTGGCAGGCCATAATGCCCGAGCTGGTGCCGCGCCAGCAATTGCCGGAAGCTGTGTCATTGAATAGCGCCGGATTCAATCTGGCCCGGGCTGTTGGCCCTGCGCTCGGAGGTCTGGCGATTGCCGTCTTTGCCCATCCGGTCACCGGCGCCGCATGGACCTTCCTGCTCAATTCGCTTTCCTTTGTAGGCGTCATTCTCGTCCTCTACCAGTGGAAGCGAAATCCAATTTTCAAAAGCGCGCTGCCTGCGGAACGAATCTACGGCTCCATGCGCGCCGGCCTGCGTTATGTCCAGTTCGCGCCGCTTTTGAAATCAGCCTTGGCGCGGGTCTTTATCTTCACCATCTTCGTCAGCGCGGTCTGGTCGCTGCTGGCCGTTGTAGCCGCCCGGGATCTGCATCAGGGTGCGCTCGGTTACGGAATTCTAAACGGCAGCATGGGATTGGGAGCGGTCATTGGCGCGACCAGCCTGCCGCGTGTTCGGCGCAGATTTTCTGCCGACGGGATCATCGCCATTTCCACAGTGGTATTCGCCGGCACGCTGCTCGTTCTCGCTTTCGTCCGCTATCCGCTGATCATTATTCCAGTACTCTTGTGCGCAGGCTTTGCCTGGACCAGCACCATGTCGACATTCAATTTAGCCGTCCAGATTTCCGCGCCGGACTGGGTCCAGGCTCGCTCGCTCGGCATCTACCAGATGGTCTTCTCCGGCGGCATGGCAGTCGGAAGCGTCATCTGGGGGCTGATTGCAGAACATATCTCAACCCCCGTATCGCTTGCGGTTGCCGCGGGCGGTCTGCTGATCACCCTGCCTCTCACCTATCGCTTGCATGTGCTGCGCGGGGAACTACCGGACTTCAGTCCATTCCCCTCAAGCTCTGCAAACCCACGGCTTGTAATGGAGCCGGGAATGTACGACGGTCCCGTCCGTATCCTCATCGACTATTGCATCGACCCGGAGGATTACAACACCTTCGTCCAGGAGATTCATAAGTTGAAGGATATTCGGCTGCGCGACGGAGCTATGCGCTGGGGCATCTTTCAGGACGCGAACGATCCCCGTCATCTCACCGAGACCTTTATCATGGAATCCTGGATCGACTATCTTCGGCAGCGCGAGCGTTTCACTGCTTCGGACCTGACAATTCGTAGCCGGGTTTTCAGTCTGCATCGTGGCGATAAACCACCCCACATCACTCACACCATCTATGCCAAGGAACGGAATAACCAGATAAATTGAAGAGAAGCTTGCTACTGATCTCAAAGCTCATAAGAATAGATTCGAACCTCCACCGGATTACGATAGCCGGAAAAAGAAGCTTATGACTCGGCCGTATTTGCTCGAACCGACCAAGGAGCAATTTGTTAGCTCAACATCATCGTCTTGACGTGGATTCGACATCATATTGCTCGCCTGTATCGCTCTTCGCGAGACGCAAGTATGTTTTCGCAGCAAGCTTCTTTTGGATGCTCGTAATAGTGATCGGAGGATCGCTCCAAGCTATTGCGACGGACAGCACCCAGCCCAGAATTCGTCAGAATCTCAACGTGGGCTGGCTATTTGAGCGCCAGGCTCATGGCTCGGGCGCGCTTGGATCCTTCGATCGCGAAACTGCGGACGCCGCTACAATCGAGCCGCGATTTCAGGGAGCCTCCAACCGTGACTACGACGACTCCAGTTGGAACCGTGTCAACCTGCCTCATACCTGGAATGCTTATGATGTCATGGACGAGCAGCCCGGCTATTGGAGAGGCATCGGATGGTATCGCAAGCATTTCCGAGTCGATCCAAAATACGCTGGCAAGAGAATTTCGATTCAGTTCGAAGGCGTAAACCAGACAGCAGAGGTTTGGCTGAACGGTAAATACTTGGGCAGTCACAAAGGCGGCTATACAGGGTTTTCCTTTGAGATAGTTCCGCGATTTGATGAAGACAACGTACTCACCGTCAAAGTTGATAATCTTTTCGATGCCACAGTGCCGCCTACTGTGAAGACAGACTATGATTTCTATGGGGGCATCTATAGAAGCGTCTGGCTGGTCGTCACCGGGACGACCTATATATCTGATGTTTATTGGACTACGCCGCAGGTGAGCGCGACCGTGGCGCAAACCGAGTTTCATAACATAATTACCAACCAGGGCCACATAGCCCTCCACCTTACCCTGGCCGAGCAGATTCTCGACCCAAAAGGTATTCAGGTTGGCTCGGTCGAAGCACCAGTATTTATCGGCGCTGGTGAGACGAAAACAATCATAGAGAATGCAAAGCCTCTCAATGATCCACAGCTATGGTCGCCCGACACCCCCAATCTGTATCGGATACGCACGACGCTTAGCGACGGCTCGCGGCTGCTTGATATACGCGAGACCTCATTGGGCTACCGGTGGTATCGATTCGATCCACAAAGAGGCTTCTTCCTGAACGGCAAACGAGTCCAGATTCAGGGAACGAATTTGCATCAAACCTATCCTGGAATGGGCAACGCCCTTCCCAAATCACGAGCAATTAAGGACATGCAACTGGTTCGGGACATGGGGGCGAATTTCTGGCGTACTTCCCACTATCCGCACGACGCTGCAATGATGGATGCCTCCGATCGTTTAGGGTTGATGGTTTGGGAAGAACTGCCCATCAATAAGGAGATAGGAAATCCCAGCGAATATATCGCCAATGTTTCCAACATGGCTCAAGAGATGATTCAGAGAGATCGCAATCATCCATCGGTTTTACTATGGGGCATCGCCGGCGAGATCAACGCACCGATGAGCGTCTCCCACCATGTGGTTGGATCAATTTCCGGGCTCTATCGCCAGTTGGACCCGACACGACCGGTAGTCATGCACGCTCCGCGGGGCGAAGAAATTGCAGCGCTGGTCGACGTAGTAGGCGCCGACGCCGGCCCAGAAACCGACCAGGAACATATCCGACACCCGACGCGCGCTTACATGACTGGGGAATATAGCGCCGCGCTCATCGGACGCGGCCTGTACGGGGGACAGTACAGCGAAGGGAATGGACTAAATCAACATGAGAAGTATTTGCGGGAGCTAAACCGACGCCCGTGGATGGCTGGAGGTTGTATCTGGAATGAATTCGATTATGCGGGGGAGACTTATGACCCGGTAATTCCGCATGTAGTGTCGTTTGGCATGACAGATATATGGAGAATTCCTAAGGAGGTTTACTACTTCTACCAGAGTCAGTGGGCGGAGAAACCGATGGTTCACATTGTTGGCCATTGGAACCGGCCGGGAGAAGAAGGAAAAGTACAGGCCGTCGAAGTACTCAGCAATCAAAATGACGTGGAGTTATTCCTGAACGGAAAATCACTGGGGTCGAAGAAAAACATTTCAGGGACAGGCTTGCGCTACCCGCCGCGTGTCTGGCGGGTTCCTTACCAGCCGGGAACGCTCGAAGCTGTTGCGAAGACCGCCGGCAAGGAGATTCGCGACGCGCAAAAGACCGCCGGCCCCGCCTATAAGATAGTTTTGAAATCTGACATTCCTCAGATAGTATCGGGCGACCTGAACAGCCTTGCATACATCACCGCGTTCGTGGTGGATGAGTCGGGAGTCATTGTTCCCGATGCGCATCCCGCAATTTCCTTCACTTCCGATGGCCCCGGTGAACTCCTGAAGCAAACGTGGCTGGGGCACGGGACCGGTCTGACCTGGAACGCGATTGATGGAAGAACTCGAGTGGCATTCCGTTCGACGCCACGCTCGGGCCGAGCCGTAATCTCGGCTTACTCTCCTGGCCTTAGAACGGCGCAGATTCCGATTGAAGTGAC
Source organism: uncultured Acidobacteriota bacterium (assembly GCA_963744615.1). Taxonomy (GTDB): domain Bacteria; phylum Acidobacteriota; class Terriglobia; order Terriglobales; family Acidobacteriaceae; genus JAKAAZ01. Next base: position 94,034 of record CAVUUE010000001.1, on the reverse strand, counting down.
AGCGGCTGGCAAACCGGATGAAATGAACTATATCGATGTGGCTGCACATGACGAGCTTCAGTAGCCGATAGCCCTCGCCTAGGTGATGCGGTTCGCCGGACTATCGTTGCTATATCACTCAACCCAAAGATGCTTCTCTCTTTTTAATCGGGCGAGCGCTTCTTCCCGATTCCCTTTTGAGTACCGCATAGATAGAAATCATCCTCCGTGGCATGGAGTTAGGACATCGTCAGCGGAAGTGGCTGACCCGATCTGCGAGTTACAGTGCTCTCCGGAGAACCCGCCGAAAGTAATCCGCCGATACGCCGCAGCGCACAATTAATGCCAGCAGCAAAGTAGCTTAATTAACTGATATGGGAGGTTGAAATGAGGGCATAGTTTTCCACCCTGAATGTCCACGAGATCAGCCCGTGGGGAACGCTCCCAGTGTGCAAACATCCCGGCGAAAACGAGATTCTCGTGGCGGTAACAATGGAGAACCATTTCGCTATCAAAAGAGAACCCGTCTCTGCCCTCACGCTCGAAAGCAGCACCAGCCAACTTTCTTCTTCCAGCAAGTACTTCGGCCGAGATAACAAGCCATAGCTCTTGTCACCCCGGCCGAAGTACTTGCTGGAATCAGCCCGTCCGTCAATCCGCCTGGAAGTTATCCAGGGCATAACTCGTGGATTGGTACTGATCTACCAGAATTGCCGGAACCCCGGAAGAGAAATCCGAGTTTGTACCGGACGCGTGGGTACCTTTGGTTACATCTGTGCAGGTATAGGTGGTTCCGGCAACAGATAGCTTGACTGTGTCGCCGGCCGAAGGAACAGGGCAGCCCGTGATTATGCTTGGACCGTACCATGCGCCACTGGATATCGTGTACACCACATTACTGTCAACCAGCCAGCACACGCCGTTTCCGTTGAGACCCATGCGAACACATGGGCCTGTGCCGGAGCCGCTGCCTGCGCTCTCATATACAAATTTCACTTGTGAATACTGGTCGTTTGGGAAAGTAGCTCCGGTAGAGAGTTCCAGTCCGCGCTTTCCTTGGGTTGAAGTGATCGGCACGGTGACGCCGTTGGCCTGGCTCAGCGGTACGAAGGGATACGACAGGCCTGCATTGGCTGTCGTATTCGTCCAACTCGCCGATAACGGACCCGATCCGCTGAACGAGTCCGTTGCCGGCAAGGCACTGGAGCTTACCGACACGTTATCGAAGGTGCTGGTATTCAGTTGCGTGTTGTCGTGCGAGCTGACTGCGAGACCTTGAAGCGGACTGCTACCGAGTGTGACGGTTGCGGTGCCCATGGTTGTCCACGTGTAGCCATCTGGAGAGATCGACCCGGTGAAGGTCGAGCCGGAACGAACCAGACGCACCCAGTATGGAGCGACCAGACCCGTGGTGTTCGGACCGTTAATGGCGCTGGCTCCGGTTGTCGAGCGATACTGCATGCTCGCACCTTCGCCCGGCGTTATGTACACGCCGACGTAAATTGCGCCGGCTGCCGTTGTATCGCGGATCATCACACCGGATTTTGCCCAGCCATTCGTGTTCGTCTGGGTAGCTACTCGCGCGATGATCGTGGTATTCGCACTAGCATCCGCGGTGTAAGCGTAGTTGAACTGATCGCTGGTACCCCAGATATCAGCTCCGCTACCTTTGACCGTGTAGGTCGTGCCACTGTAGCTGGCGCTTCCCGCGATGCTAGGCGAGCCGATGTCGAGATCCGCCCATCCGCTGGGCAGACTTCCACCGCTTGAGATCGTGTAGGCTGCCGATCCGATCGCGCTATTGGTATAGCCCGATTTCGTGGCCAGCACCTTCACCGTTTCGGTCGTAGCAACGTTGATCGGAGCGGAGTAGACCGTTGAGGACGTGGTTGGCGTTGAGCCGTTCGTCGTGTAGTACATCGCCACGCCTGGGGTAGCATCGCTGACCGTTACGGTCTGCGCAGAGCCATAGGTTCCTGCAACCGGACTGAACGTCGGTGTGGCTGCCGTGAGGGTGTAAGTCGCAGATCCAATGGCGCTGTTGGTGTAGCCGGATTTGGTGGCGAGCGCCTTGACGGTTTCTGTCGTGGCAACGCTGATTGGCGATGAATAGACGGTTGAGGATGTTGTTGGTGTTGTGCCGTTGGTCGTGTAGTAGATCATAGCGCCGGAAGTAGCATCGCTGATCGTCACATTTTGCGTCGTGTTATAGGTTCCCGCCGCTGGGCTGAAGGTTGGCGTGGCAACGGTGCTCGAGCTGATGGTGTACGTTGCCGAACCAATCGCGCTATTGGTATCGCCGGACTTGACGCCGAGGGCTTTGACCGTTTCGGTGGTGGAAACACTAATCGGAGTTGAATAGACCGCTGAGGAGGTTGTAGGTGTCGTTCCGTTGGTTGTGTAGTAGATCGTAGCGCCCGAAGTGGAATCGCTGATCGTCACCGTTTGCGCCGAGGTATACGTTCCGCCACCCGGGCTGAACGTCGGCGTGGCTACAGTCGTTCCGGCCGCAGCAAAGCCCAGGGCCTGCGCCAACTGGACGCGCGCCGCTTCATACCGGTAAGGATTGTTCGTCCACTCTCCCGGGCAGGGACCGTAGCCGAAATTAGATCCAGTGGAGGCAGCTCCGGTCGAGCCGTTGGGCAGCCCGTTTGCCAGCCCTCCGATTCCCGGCGTGCTGTCCGTGCAGTACCCGCTGTAGGCTGAGCTTTGCGGCTCAACGCCCATGGCGTACCACGGGCCATCCGTGTTTTCCCAATCCAACGCTTGCCACGACGTCGTTCCAAGACCGCCGGCCGTCATCCCCGCCACGCCCAGCGAATTGACGATGGCCATGGCCGCGGACCGGCCGCTCTGTTTGCCCAGCAGGTATAGGTATTCGTAATCTTCATAGCCCCGGCGCATCGCCTCCATACGCATCGAAGCCACCGGACCGCTGATGCCATTACATACGCTGTATCCGTTGGACGTACAGCCTGTGTTCACAGCAGCACTTTTGGTAAGAATTGTGGCACCGACTGTGTTGGCCGTGTAATAACAGCCGACTTCATTGCCGGGATAGAAGATGACTCCATCGCCGCCGGTAGACGCGCTGACAAAAGGAGAAGGACCACTGCTGTTGCAGTTGCTGGGTGTGGAGGTTCCGTTATAGCCGCCCCAGAAATTGCCAACCCAGATCCAGACTGCGCTTGGAGCCGGTGTAGCTGGACTTGGATCCCCTGCGCTCGCAACCGTCTCATCCATGCCGTACTTGTAGGCAATCCAGTAATTCGCCCGCTGGCCCACGCCGGTTGCACTGATACCGTCGGCGGTATTAAATGGATCTCCTCCCTGATAGAACCACCTCTCGATCGGCGCCGGTGCTGTGGACAAAGCCGGTACGCCCTGGGTCAGGTCGTAGGTGTACTTATAGCCCGTGCCGGCAATGATGGTGGGGTTGGTACCATAATTGAGCGCCGGTCCAGGCTGGCCCGGCATAAATATCGACGGGTTCGAGGACCAGTCGATCACCCACGAGTTCGTATAGCCCGGGGTGGAGTTCGGCCCTCCCGGATACGATAGATTGATGTGGTCGGCGCACACCGAATTGGTGTACTGCGGATTGTCGCCGTCTTCCTGGCAAGCGGGTTCGTCCGTCAGAAAGTTATGAATGGGTGCTGTCGAGGCCGCCCAGGTCGAGGACAACGCCGAGTTCGAAGAATTGATCGCTTCGTTGTAAGACGAAATGATCTGATAGATCAGCGGATTGCCGCCAAGATCTTTCCCATGGCCGTTGTTGTAGGTCTCATCAAACGTATAGGAGATCAGATCCGGCACCACCCATCCTTTGCTGGTATGGTTGGCTGCAAAGTGCTGCGAAATCTGCGTCGCATAATTCGTCACCAACTGCATCAATCCTGCAGGCGGCACCGGCGCGTTTCCATTCTGGTCGGTCCAATTCCAGCCTCCTCCCACCCAGGCACCCGCGCCCTCTGTTGAAAGCGGGGAATCCAGGACCCGCTCCGCGGTACCGTCGGAGAACAGGCCCCCTGGCGTTAACGACGGACCCACATAGGCGTCATACGCTGCCCAGTTGATAGAGCTCGTATGGCCGTCAGTCGTAAAACTAGTACACGAACCCCAGCTCGGATAGCAGCCATTATTGGTTGGAGATAAGCCAGAACCAGCATAGCCTTCGTCCTGCACATCGATGTCATAGGCGTGGCCCATGATCTGGTACTTCGCCATCAGCGCCTGCCCCGTGGCGCATCCCGGGCCTCCGCACGTCAAACCTTCACCGGTAATAAAGCTCCCTTCGTAAAACGGCAGCCACGATTTCAGCATGTCCGCATACGTGGCATTGACAGAGCCGGCGTCGAACGTCGGCAAATTGCCGTTCCAAACCGTCAACTGCACCGGAATCGAAACGCTGCCGACTCCGTTGCCGCTCACCGTAACAGTTCCGCTGTAAGTTCCCGCAGTCTGGCTCGCTGGGATGGAGATATTGACCCATACACCCTGCGTAGTTGCAGACTGCACGTTGAACGGGGTCGCCACCGCCGGGTTTCCCGAATCGTAGGGATCATAGAATGGAATCAGGGGGTCCGGCATCTGCCCGTTGGCCTGTAATTGCGGGGGAGCGTTCGGATTCAAGCCGCTGTAGGCAACATATCCCTCGAGATAGCGGGTGACGCTGGATGTTCCGGTATTGTCAGAGGTGATGGCCGTTCCCGGACCGCTAAGCGGCGTAATCGCTACCGACACATCGCTCAAGGGCGAGCTCGCGCCCGCGCTGATGAACACCTGAAATGAAACCGTTTCGCGGCCCGCTCCCGCCACCGCGATTTGCGGGGCGCCCGATGGACAGGACCAAACGTCATTCAACTCCGCGATCGTCTGCGGATGCTGCGTATACCCCCACGGATTGAAATTGCCATCGTACTCGTAAATGGGAATAGTCGGCTGGTTCGTTGTCGAACTATTGTTCAGCATCACCTTGATGCTGCCATCTGCCGCCCAAATGTTCGGAGTGCTGGCTGACCAGTTCTGAGCCGCACACGGCGTTCCCTGGGCCCATCCCTGCTGAGCCCCAGCGGCCAGCATCAACACGACGGCTAACATCGTGAGCATCGAAGACAAAACCTTCGAAGAAAACTTCGGATTTGCATTCATAGTCTTTCCCTCGCCAACGAATTCGCTATCTATTTCCACTGCTTTGCAGATCCTGTTTCTGAAACGATGCTGCGACTGGAATCTCTACCCCGGCGATCTCCCGTCAACGGTGCAGTTCTGGAATGCCGTGATCTCGGTAATGCTGGAGGTGGACCGGTTCACCCGGTCCGAATGCCGCAAAAGTTTGGCTGCGTATGGAGGGATTTTGTCGATGACGGGATCAGAGCTTCCCTGGCTCCGCGCTGCGTTTGCCATCGACTTTTCTAGATCAGCAAGAACACCGATCAGCAAGTTGAAAGCAACTATCGGCCCAGGCTTTGATGATTGTCAAGAAATTTTTCTGTTTATCCCGGAAAAATATCGTGGTGACAGCAGCAGCATGGCTCCGGAGTTGCGCGTTGCATGCCGCTAGAAAGATCCGGGCTGAGGAATGGCTGCATTCTTTAACCCTGCCCAACGTCAAAACGAAGATTGGGCGCGGTCCGGACGAATCGTGATGCGAGACCGTGGGTCGATACGTCGACCGTAAGCTTTGCCTTCATCGTCTGATCGGGAGTCTTTTCCACTCAGCTTATCTGAGAACAGCCCATCGTCTTTTGCCCAATCAACGATCTCCCGAGGCTTCAGGGGCGTTCGGGCCTTCTTTAGGACACTTTCGGCGATGTCGAGGAATTGCCCCATGCAAGGATCAGCCTCCCAGTCTCTTGAGTAGAGTGGCACGGGTTTTGAAAAGGGACTTCGAGACCAATATCATTTCGCGCTCGGCAAGATTTAGCATGCATACCTATAAGTTGCCAGATGCAACCGGGGCGAAGGGCTTCTCAGCGGCGGGGGCCAAATATAAAGCCTTTACTCGGCTTCGGATCGCTAAGCGAGCGCTTGATCTCGATTGCGGATCGCTGATTTGGCGCGGTCTCCAATACTAAGTCAATCTCGGCTCCGACAGAGGTGCGGTAAACCATGCCTGTGTGTTGGCCGGCATCGTGCTCAAGTTGTTCTCTATGAGCATTCCCTCCCAACTCGATCCAACCACGGGATGCCCCAACAAGGTCTCCTGATCGCGTATCCCTAGCAGCGTATGAAGAAGTCCGCTATCCCGCACGTAAACCTTTGGGGAACGGACAAGACACTTGCCGACGAGCAGGAGGTCAACCATGATGTCGAGATATCTGCCAACTGTCTGGCCGCTGATTCCCAAGCCTGCGGCAAGCTGCGCCCCATTCAGCATCTGGCCCTGATTGTGTCCGAGCATCTGCCAGAAGCGGTGAAGCGTTTCGGCTGGAACGCGTGGACCTAACGATGGAACGTCACGTTCCAAGTAGGTCTGGATGAAAGCGGCGCGCCATTCGAAGCTTTGAGTTTCGGTCGCTGCAAGAAAGCTGTCTGGAAAGCCGCCCCGCACCCAAAGAGCTTGGCCGGCATTGGGGTAGGAATCAACGACTTCGCTTTCCAGAAATGGAGCGAGCTCCATATAAGCGATTCTGCCCGCAAGCGTCTCCGCAGATTGCTGCCAAAGATTGATGGAGGCCGGTCCGAGTAACAGGAACTGACCGGGCCGCTTTCCTTTTCGCTTTCTCCTGTCGATCAAACTACGCAGAGTTTGAAGATTTCGGGAATGCGGTGGATCTCGTCCAGGTTTACCAGCCGATCCTCATAACCCGAAAGGTATAGCTCCGGGTCGGCGAGCTTTGCGCGATGGGATGGAAGCTCCAGATCGAGGTACAGCGGTGAATTCTGCGCTTCCTTGGTGAGGCTCAGTGCCAGAGTCGTTTTTGCGACTTGCTGCGGTCCAAGCAAAGCAACGGCGGGGAATTGCCCCAGGAGTTGAGTGAGCCGATCTCTCGCAATGCCGTGAATCATACGTTGGATCTTCGCCAGTCTGTCGCCGATCACTTCCAATCCAATATTCACTGCACCACCAGCGTCTACTTCACCCATGCGGACCGAATACAGATACCATCGTTGCGTTGTCTTCTCCCGCCCACTGCGTTTGGTCATAGCTGGTCAAGAGACTTTCACACGTAGTACCTGGCTGGCCAAAGGCCAAGATAACAGCAGAAAGGATAAGGCGAAGCAGCAGGCTCTCTTCATCAGAGCTATCAACTTAGGACCTGTTTAGCGGCTCTCCAATTTCGCAGTCTCTCCAGGACCAGAGGTGGTATCTTCTCGCGGGGCCACTTTCCTCAAACCTGAGCTATGTTGCCATTCGTTGCGATCAGAATCGTGTCACGCTCATCGAATTTCGTGTTATTAAAAGTCAATTCCGGAACATCTGGCCACCCGTTCTCCAACGATTGAGATCTGGAAACGCCTAAGGTGAATCACTCGATTGTTGTGAAATCTAGTAACTATTCCAACTGACTCAGAATCCTGGCATACCTTGACTGCACGGCCGGAGAATCTGATGTCTTTGCGAGCTGTTCTAGCTCTGCTTTGGAGGGCTTGAAGGTCAAGGGTATTCTCTTCCAGTAGTACTTTAGATCGTTAGAGCGCCAACATGCATACGTGTTCTCCCAGGACTTTCCAGAGTCCCCGGCGAAAGCCAGATTAGCGGGATTCAGGACTCGCCCATAATCTTGAAACCTGCAATCCAGTGAAACACGAAGGCGATTTGACACGTTGGGGGAGGCTGCATGCACCGTCAGACTGTGAAAGATAAGCACATCGCCCGCGTTAATTTGACCGCCAACCCAATCGTCTCCCAGCGCTGTTCCCTCTGGAATTTCTGGAACATGGAGGTTCGCCGTATTGTGACTCTGGATGCCGAAGCGATGGGAGCCTTCCAGAATTTGTAATGGACCCTGATCTGTTGGGCAATCGTGAAGAGGAATCCAGACGGTAAAGCACTCAACGTCGCCATCCATGAATCGATAGTCTTGATGCGCATGAGTTACGAGACGTTCGCAATGAGGAAAAATCAACCGGCCGATCGGCTTGGGGTGAATCAGGAGTTGCTCGCCCACGAGCATGCTCATGACTTCTTTTAGAGCGGGATGGTGGGCCAGAGCGTGGAACGATTCCAGGTTGAAGATTTCTTGGTAGGTCCGCTTAAACGTAGGGTCGGGATCGCCGCAAGCCGCGCTGATATCGGCGATGCGTTCGAGCGGATCATAGTCAGGCAGCAGCCAGCCCGCGGCGTAAAAGACTTGTGTTATTTCGCCGAGCAACGGGCTGAGAGCGGCCTGGGGCAATAACCCTCGAACCAGCAGATACCCCCTTGAGGCGATCTCATCCTGCAGGGAGCGGGACGTGAGATCACATGCTTGAATTTCGTGGAATGGCTTCACTTGTTTCATCTTTCATCAAAACTGTGATCGCACCTGGCATAGCCACTATAGCGACGGGCATTGCCTGGACGTGTCTCCGGATTGTCTGCTATTTGTCAATTGATTGTCGTTTGCAAATTCGACAAAGCGGTGACAATTTCTTTACCTCGATATGACAATCCTTCGTTGAAAACCAGGTAGGCTCGGCGCAGATCGTTTCTCTTCTCGTCGGCACCTGACGATCCGGTGGGGGACACACGTCAGCCTCGATGCCCACTTCCAATGCCAATATCGCGTCCCATCCTCTGAGCAAGGAACAGTCGAAGCGTGAGGCTGTGCTGCTGACCTTTTGCGACCCACTACCTAAGCAATGCATGCGGCTAGAGAAGCTCTCGGAGAAGGAATGGCGGAAATTACTAACCTGGTTGGATATCAGCGGTTTGGCGCTGTACTTCCTCGATCGAATGGGGGAGTTGCGATTGTGCAATTTATTGCCGCCTAGTGTCTTCGCGCGTCTCGAACAGAATCTACGCGACAATGTCGAGCGAACGCACGGCATGATTGCTGAATCGGTCGCAATCCAACAGGAGTTTCAGAAAGCTCGCCTCTCCTATGCCACGCTAAAAGGGTTTTCACTCTGCCCGACTTCGGTACCGACTCCGGAACTGCGACACCAATTTGACCTGGATTTTCTCATTGCAGAGCAAAATGTTCTTGAGGCGCGGCAAATTCTTGAACGCCGAGGTTACCGTCTGTACGCTGTCAGCGGCAGAAGCTGGGAATTCAAGATCAACGAAAAACCGGTCACTTCCCTGATGGATCTGTATAAGGATTCGCCCGGCCGATCCGTGGAATTGCATGTTGAGACCGACATGCCGGGCCACTCATCATTGCTGGAACGCATTCAGAGGCGCGAGTTCCACGGCATAGACATGCCGGTGCTTTCACCCGTCGATTTGTTTTTAGGCCAGGGACTGCACGCGTACAAACATGTATGCAGCGAGTTCTCACGCACCGCGCACCTTCTCGAATTTCGCCGTCAGGTGCTGGGTCGTCGCGACGACGATACCTTCTGGGCTGAGCTTCGATCTACAGCCGAGGGAAATCCAAGAGCTTCTCTGGGGCTGGGCGTTGTCACGTTGCTGATTACGCGCGCCATGGGCGATTTCGCCCCGGAAGCGTTTACGAACTGGACTGTGGGACGCCTTCCCCACTCTGCGAGGCTCTGGGTGGACCTGTATGGACGCCGTGTTGTCTTTGGGAACTTTCCCGGCAGCAAGCTTTACCTGCTGCTGCAAACGGAGCTTGAATTCGCCGGTGTTCCAGTGAAACGTTCGTTACGGCACGCGCTGCTGCCTTCGCGTTTGCCGCCCGTTCTTATACAGGGGTCCGCGAATGAGACGATACGGGTGCGGATTCGCCGTCATCGCATGCAGCTCCACTTTATTCATGCCCGTCTGCGCTTTCACATCGTGGAAGGACTCCGCTATGCATGGGAATCATATCTGTGGCGGCAGCACATGAATGGGTTTATACAATGACGCCTCCTTTGCGTCCCGCCGCCCTTGCCTTCGACGCGATCGCCCCAGTTTTTGACTCACGCTTCAGCATCTGGCGCAGCGTGGCCGCGCAGCGCCGTGCCGTGCGCGCCGCACTGCTGCGGGCATTTCCGACGCGCGGGCACATCCTGGAATTGGGCGGCGGTACTGGCGAAGATGCAGTCTTTCTGGCAGACCTTAAATTCGACGTGCTTCTGACCGATCCCTCGCCAGGCATGGTGGCAAACGCGAAGGAAAAGCTTGCGCCGCTGGGTGCGCGTACCGAAGTCGTCGCCGGGGAAGAATTGGAGGACTTTGCTACCAGTTATTTCTCAGCAGGCGGTGCAATGTTCGACGGCGCCTTTTCGAATTTCGCGCCACTTAATTGCGTCGCCGATCTGGAGCCGGTGGCCCGCGGTCTGGCGCGGCTGCTCAAACCGGGCGCTCCGGCGGTACTGGTGCTGTTCGGCACTTTTTGTCCCGGCGAAATAATGACGGAAGTGCTGCGCGGCCGACCACACCTGGCGCTGAGGCGCCGCAAGCGCGGTGAAGCGCCGGCGCGGCTAGCCAAGCATGAATTTCACATCGTCTACCATCGCCGTGCGGCGATGCTGCGCGCCTTCGCTCCCTGGTTTGCGTTGGAGAAGCGCCTCGGCATTGGCGTGACGGTGCCGCCTAGCGCGGCCGAACCGTGGATTTCACAGCACCCGCATCTGCTTGCCGCGATGGAAACGCTCGATCATATCCTAGCCCGTCCGTTGGCGAGCTTGGGCGATCACGTCCTGTATCAGTTCCGCCGCACTACCGCGCCTCCCACAATCTGATGACCATATCGAGACATTCCCGTGACACCTGCACAAAAGCTGCAGGATACTCTTCACTCTGAACTAATGAACCGGAATGCTTCTCACGAACAATGGCCGGCCGGCGAATTCCGAAAGATCATCGAGTTGATGAAGTTAAAACAAGTCGCTGACGTAAGCTTCCCAACCCACTGGGCCGAGTTCCGCCTTTTGGCCTTCAAGAGTATGCATGTCGAAAATGAAATAAAAGTAGGACGCGTGGATACCGCACTGGCTTTAATTCTCGGCGATCTCCACAGCTCGCCTCCGGTAGTTCGTATTCATTCCCAATGCGCGACAGGGGATGTTTTCCAATCTCTGCGATGTGACTGTCACGATCAGCTCCATTTGTCCTTGCGCGTGATTGCAAATGAAGGCGCAGGGATATTGCTCTATGAGCATCAGGAAGGCCGAGGTATAGGCCTCATGGAGAAGCTGCGTGCCTATGAACTTCAAGATCAAGGGCTCGACACAGTCGAAGCAAATCTCCGTCTGGGACACTCAGTCGATTTGCGTGATTATGCACTTGCAGTAGACATTCTGCGCTTCCTCAATATTCGTTCGCTCCGACTGATTACCAATAACCCAGAGAAGATCGATGCCGTGCTGTCATCAGGAATCGAAATTGTAGAGCGGCTGAGCGCCGACGTTCCCGGTAGTCCTCATTCTGCCCTCTATCTTGCGACCAAACGCGAGAAACTCGGTCATCTCTCCAACACCGCAAGCGTCTCTTCTGAAACTGCCCACATGTAAGTCATCAACGCGTGGCGCATAGCTGCCAAAGGCCGATAGCGGCAACGCCTGGCCGAGCGTAGCAACACTGAAAGTTGCTGAGATCCCGCAGGATAAAGGGATGACATTGAGTTGACAATTCTGGGACAACTGCTTGCACGGGCGAGGCTACCCTTCATTTCATAACCGGAATCTGCCAGTCGCGTCATCGGGCCGGCACAAATCTCCGAGGTGAACTTTGGCACAAGTCTTACTAACACATTCATACCACCTACCGTATGACGCGAAGCAACTGCATAAGATGCAGCCATACACCCCCATCGGCACGCTATATGCGGCAACGGCGCTACGGGAAAATGGCATCTCGGTTGTAGTGTTCGATTCGATGCTTGAGGAGCCGTCTTTAAAGTTTGCTGCAATGCTGGAGAAGTATCGACCGAAGATCGTGGCCGTCTATGAGGATGACTTCAATTTTCTTTCGAAGATGTGTCTCACGCGGATGAGAGAGGTGGCATGGAAAATGGCAAGGGCGGCCCGAGCAGTGGGCGCTGTCGCCATCGCACATGGTTCCGATTCGACAGACAACCCTGCTCTATTCCTGGAGAATGGCTTTGACTATGTACTTTGCGGAGAGGCGGAGAAGACTCTTGCCCAGCTATGTACATCCATACTGCACGCGGAGGAAATATCGGAAATAGCCGGTCTGGTGAGACTCGATCAGCATGGCAATCCTATCCAGAGCCCGCAGCGGCTTTCAAAAAATCCCGCATGGGCGGAGCTTTCTCCTCCCTCGCGCGATCTGATCGATCTGGAACCGTATCGTGCAGCATGGATGCAGGCTCACGGCTACTTTTCGACGAATATGGTATCCAGCCGCGGATGCCCTTACCGCTGCAACTGGTGCGCAAAGCCCATCTCTGGCAATAAATTTCATATGCGTCCCGCCGCCGCGGTTGCCGAAGAAATGAACCTGCTGAAGATGTGCGCAGGAGTCCAGCATATTTGGTTCGGCGACGATGTCTTCGCATTGAATCAGCACTGGGTGCAGCAATTTGCCGAGGAAGTTACAAAAAGAGACGCAGCCATTCCGTTCAAAATACAGTCCCGCGCCGACCTGATGAGTGAGCAGACGGTCCAGCACTTGAAGGTCGCGGGGTGCGCCGAAGTATGGATGGGAGTGGAATCCGGATCGCAAGCCGTGCTGAAGGCGATGGACAAAGGACTGAGTCTTTCTTCGGTCATCGCTGCCCGTCGTCATCTGAAAGAAGCTGGTATTCGCGCCTGCTATTTTCTCCAATTTGGCTATCCGGGGGAGACCTGGGCGGAATTGCAGGAAACCGTCGCCTTCGTTCGTGAGACCCGCCCGGACGACATTGGAATCTCCTTCTCGTATCCGCTGCCTGGTACGGTATTTTATGAGCGTGTACAGACACAGCTTGGGCAAAAGCGTAATTGGACTGACAGCGACGATCTCTGCATCATGTTCAAGGCAGCCTACAACACCGATTTCTATCGCGCCGTACGCGACGCGCTGCATGCAGAAGTTGATTCCTGGCGCGGATCAGAGTCGCCGTGCAAAATAAGCGCTCAGATCGAAATCCTGTGGCGCAAAGTCAATGAATTGGAACCGGTGAGCCAACATGTGGACTCCCTCTTGTCTCCCGACACAACCGCCGCTTTTGCATCGTTCGCGATCATTCCTGTCGGGCAATTGTCGCCGTTCAGGGAGTCCTAGATGTTGCTGCATCAGGAGAAAGTGTAGAAATGGGCACGGTACAAAATGACATTCCCAGTGAAACTGTCCTCCATTTAGACATTGCTATACAGTGCCCTCACTGCAGAGTCGACACAGGCGGACTGGACTGTACGTCATGCGGATTCCAAATGCGGATGCACCAGGGAATCGTGCATGCCTTGCAGTCGGAGCGAGCCGCGCATTACGCGCGGTTTATGGAAGACTACGAGCGGATAAGGGCGGCAGAAGGCCGAGGTAGCGAAAGCGAAGACTTTTATCTGCAACTTCCCTATCGGGATGTTTCCGGAAGAAATAGCGCCCAGTGGCACATCAGGGCGCGCAGCTATGACTATTTGCTTCAGCATGTGCTGATGCAAAACCTGCTGGATGGTGGAGCACGGATTCTAGATCTCGGCGCTGGAAACTGCTGGATGAGTTTTCGTCTGGCACTCGCCGGATATCGACCCATTGCGGTAGATCTGCTCATCAACGATCGCGATGGCCTCAAAGCCGCCGCTCATTATCAAAAGCACTTACCCGAGCTTTTCCCGCGATTCCAGGCGGAGATTGCACGCCTCCCATTTCAGGACGAGCAGTTCGATGCCATCATCTTCAATGCATCCTTTCACTACTCCGAAGACTATGCAGCCACTCTGCGGGAGGCGTTCCGCTGCGTCAGAAAAGGCGGCATCGTGATTATCAGCGACACTGCCTGGTATTCGCGTGAGGAAAGCGGAAGGCAAATGGTATCCGAACGCCGCGCCGCTTTTTGCCAACGTTATGGAACCGCTTCGGACTCCATCAGGAGTCTTGAGTTTCTTACAAACGAACGATTGCGCACCCTGGAAGAGCAACTGTCGATTCGGTGGACGATACATTCTCCGTGGTACGGCTTCAAATGGATGATGCGTCCCTCTATAGCAAAGCTGTGTCGGAAGCGCGAGCCTTGCCGATTTCGCATTTATGCAGCCCAAAGGGACAGCAGGACCAGATGTTAGTTCACGGAGCACGTTGTGCCATTGGACCGCGGGAAAGCAAGCGCGCTTCAATAGAGATCATCGACGGCCGCATAACTCGCATCCTGAGCCACTCATCTTTATTGACCACTGCTAAAGCGGACTACCCAAAGATTGACCTCAGTGGCTTCCTAATCATGCCCGGCCTTATCAACGCGCATGATCATCTGGAGTTTTCCACGTTTCCGAGGCTCGCAAATCCTCCCTATCGAAATTACATCGACTGGGGAACAGACATACACAAAACATTTTCCGATGTCATTGCAAAGCACCGGGCCGTGCCCAAAACTTTACGTCTATGGTGGGGCGGCATACGGAATCTCCTCTGTGGAGCAACCACGGTAAGCCATCACAATCCTCTCTGGCCGGAATTACAAAGAGAAGATTTCCCGGTAAGGGTGATTCAGGAATACGGCTGGGGGCATTCTTTAGCTCTTGGCGGCGATCTTCGCGCCGCACGTTCAGCCACCCCCGACGGACGCGCCTTCATCGTGCATGCATGTGAAGGAGTCGATCAAGAAGCACGGGAGGAGCTTTGGAGACTTGATCGGCTGGGTCTTCTGGATGACAGCGCTGTACTCGTGCATGGATTGGCAATTGATCATGAGGGCACCGCGCTGATGCGGGAACGCCGGACTTCGCTCATCGTCTGCCCATCTTCCAACAATTTTCTTTTTGGAGCGCTCCCGGACATGTCCCTCCTTGGCAGTATTGAGAACGTAGCCCTGGGAAGTGACTCTCCATTGACCGCGGAAGGCGATCTACTGGACGAAATCCAGTTTGCAATGCGCTTCTGCAATATTTCGTCTCCGGTCGCCTATCGCATGGTCACAGAAGCTCCGGCTGCAATTCTCCGGTTAAAAGGTGGAGAGGGCTCCATAAAAATAAACTGGTAGAGCAGACCTGATTGCTGTTCGAGATACAAGTAACGATGCCGCGGACAGGCTGCCAACACTCTCAATGATCGATGTGGAGTTTGTGATGATTGGGGGCCGCGTACAGCTTGCCTCGGAGGCGATTCTGGAACGACTTCCATTATCCGCAATACAAGGACTGGAGCCTTTGTGGATCGACGGAACAATCCGGTGGTTGCGCGCACCGGTGAAAGAGCTGTTGCGAAAGACCGAAGAAGTGCTGGGTAAAGGCGAGGTGCGGCTGGCAGGCAAGACAGTCCGAATTCTGGAAAGGAACGAATGTCACACTTTGGCGTGCTGTCCTATAAAGGCACTGGACACCTGAACCCCCTGATCGCGCTGTCTCGACAGTTAATGGCTCATGGGAACAGAGTTACACTTTTTCAAAATCCTGAGCTAGAAGCTCGAGTGCGTCAGGCTGGTCTGGATTTCTACCCAATTGGTAAAGCCAGGCCCTCTGGGGAGCACGGACAGACAGACACACAGTGCAACGCCCTGCCAGGTATTGCTGCTCTGCGCTACAGCATAAGACGCATCGTTGGCGATATGGAATTGTCTCTCCAGGAAACTCCTGAAGCACTTACCCGAGCGGGAATAGATGCGCTGATCATCGATGAGATAGTCCTGGCTGGTCCTACTTTGGCCCAGATGCTGAACTTACCTTATTTTTTGGTGTCAACCTCCGTGCCTCACAACTTCGGATGGACCGTCCCTTATTGGCTACCCAGGTGCAACTTCCCATTTTCTTATTTTCCCAGGCTACAGAACGCGCTGCTACAACTATCGGTGTTTCGCATGCGCGGACCGGTACGCTGGAAGTTGGATGACTACAGGCGGCAAGCTGGACTGGGGCCGACTCGAGAAATTGAAAAAACATTTCCTGAACTAGCGCACATCGCGCAGTTACCCCGGTGTCTGGATTTCCCGCGATCAAAATTACCTGACAATTTCTATTACACAGGACCTTTTGTGGATGAAACCGCAAGACCAACGGTGGAGTTTCCCTGGAATCGACTCGATGGACGTCCCTTAATTTATGCATCGTTGGGAACTAGACAAGAATAACCAGTCGGCTATTTTCCGTTTGATTTCTGCGGCCTGCCAACAGCTTGATCTCCAGCTAGTGATCTCGCTAGGAGGCCGTCGAGATCCAGAAATGTTTGATGATTTACCAGGACATCCGTTAGTAGTGAGAGATGCTCCTCAGCTCGAACTTATAAAGAGAGCAGATATAGTAATTACCCACGGTGGGCTGAACACAGCGTTGGAAGCACTGCTGGAAGGTAAACCCATGATTGCAATTCCGATGGCTTACGATCAACCCGCGGTAGCAGCTCGACTAGCTTGGTTAAGAGTTGCCGAAGTTCTTGCAGTAAAGAGGCTTTCGGCTAAACAGCTTCGTTTGACATTGTCGAAGCTACTCAATGACTCGAGCTATCGCGATGCCGCCAGAGAGGTACAGGGCAGGATTCGATCTGCCCGTGGATTGGAACGTGCTGTGGAAGTGATAGAAACGGCTCTTGAGAAATATGCCTGCGAGTATGCTCCAGGCTGTCATGACGACACTCGAATGATGGAAGAATGACAAGCCAGTGACAATCGCCTATCAAATCCTAAGTATGTTGAGGCGTGACCACTTCGCAGGATCACCGCATCATCTGGGCCGAACGTGGCGTTTTGTTCCTGCTTGTCCTTTACCTCTGCATACACACCATGCCTCGCGCATGGCGCACACTAAACACGGATTTTCCCAACTACTATATGTCGGCGCGGTTGGCGCATGAGGGCTTCGACACCTCCCGGATGTATGAATGGACCTGGCTGCAGCGCGAGAAGGACCATCGTGGCGTTGATATTCGTGTTATTGGGTTGCCGCCAATCACACCGTTTTCGACGCTGGCCATGTGGCCGCTTACGGGTCTTACACCACTTACGGCGAAACATGTCTGGATACTCCTAAATCTGGCGTTTCTAATCCCGATCGGCTGGATGCTGCGGTCGATGACCGGGCTGAGCTATCAGCGAGTCGCGCTGATATTTGCGCTTAGTTTTCCATTGCATCGCAATCTGTCGTACGGCCAGTTCTATCTGTTTCTTCTGTTGCTGATTGTTGCGGCGTGCTGGGCTTATCTGCGTAGGTTTCGCGCACTGGCCGGCGTGCTGGTGGCGGTCGCTGCGGTCTGCAAGATTTTCCCTGTCCTGTTCTTTATTTTGTTTTTCCAACGCAGGGCGTGGCGCTCCCTGGTGTGGGGAATGTTGACGGGGATGGCTGCTGCTGCCGTATCTGTCGCAGTTTTTGGCTGGAACGTGCATCGCACCTATCTGCAGGAGATCCTTCCGTGGACTCTGCACGGTGAAGGCATGCCACCTTATGTGGCGAGCGCCTCTATCTCCAGCGTGCTGCATCGTCTGTTTCTATCTGAGCCGCAGTGGAACCCACATCCTTGGCACTATTCTCCGCTGTGCTACGCGCTGCTGCTGCCGGCGCTGCAAATGCTAGTGCTGGCACCCGCAATTCTGCTGATCCGCAGAGACGATAACAGCCGGGGCCGGATACTGATGGAGTGGTCGGCGTTGTTGACCGCGGCGCTAACTATCTCTACCATCCCCGCGCTGTATAACTTTGTGCTTATGGCAATGCCTGTGTGCGTGCTGGCGGCGGTGTTGCTCCATCTCGATCGATATGGCTGGCTAGCAGCTCTGCTAGTTGTTTATGTCTGCATTGGACTCCCCATACCTAGCCTCCACACGATGAGCAGGCCTGCGCTTTTGCTGCCTCTGCTACGACTTCCGTTGATGCTTGCGCTGCTACTTGGAATGTATGTCCTGCTATGGCGTGATCGTCCGGCCATGGGTACTTCGCGGGACTGGACTCGCTATGCATGGGCCGTCGCTATGGCTTTATTTGTAGTTTTTAGTGTGCTTTCTACCTTTCGTCGGGAACGCGCCATTCGGCTGGAGTACGCATACCGGTTGCCGCTGCAGGCTCAGGGATTTCTCAACTCAGGCCCAGAGAAGGCGGGACACGGGAGTTCGTTATGTTGCATTTACGCTGGGCGGATATCACTTGGTGACGGCGAACCGGAATGAGGCAGGCGCGGATCTTACTCGTGACCGTTCCACTGATTCTCCTGACGATCTTTCATTCTCCAGCAGTTTCGGAAATGTCCGGCCTGAGAAACTCCTGGTGGAGCGGGCGTTGACTCCGCGTTCGCGAATCGTCGATGTACGGCAGCCGTCGCATGTTGTTGTTGATGACGCACGCGAACCGATGCTCTCCGTAGATGGCCAGAGTCTTGCCTTTGTGCGCGACAATCATGGCCGGGGACGGTTGATGGTGCGGAGGGCCTTTGAGTCCGCTACCGCGAGCGAGTCCACGCTCACGCCGCCTTCGCTGAATGTCTACGAAGCATCGTTCCTCTCTGCAAGGGAATATGCATTTTCCGCAGTCGAGCAGGGGCGTCCGCCGCAGCTCTATCTGAATGATGCAACGCACGCGAACGCTCCACTCGCACTTGGGCAGTCGCGCTATCCTGCCCTCTCGCCCGACAGACGGTGGATGGCCTATAGCCATCTCGATCATGGAATGTGGAACCTATGGCTCCGTGACGAGCAAACCGGTGCGACGCGGCGCATTGCCGATCTGCCATGCAATCAGATTCAGTCTGCCTGGGAGGGTGACTCAAAAACGCTACTCTACAGCACCGACTGCGGACGCAGCCTTTGGTTCACGGCCGTTTCACGCCGAAAGGTGATCCCCTGAAGAGACAAATAATAAGCATAAGCGAATGGACGAGTGGTGATACTGATGAAGGCGAATAGCACGGTAAAGATCACGCCAAGGCAATCTTCCACTAGGGCAAAGAACCGCAATCACTTTGAAAAGGTTGTGCGGAAGTGCGTGCATTCGATGGGACTCGATCTCCTGAGCGATGTTCTGGTTGTGGGCGGTAGCGCCGAGGATGGTAGGACACTCCACAGGATTGGTTTTACCCGGGTTACGCTGTCCAATCTGCTGGACCCCAGGCCCTCCGAGCAAGCTGACCTGGATGACGCAGGGATGCGCACCGTGAGGGTGGATGCGGAAGCGATGGAGTTGGCCGACAGCTCGTATGATCTGGTGCTGGCACACGAGATGCTACATCACTGCCGGTCCCCACACAAAGCGCTTCTCGAAATGCTTCGGGTCAGCCGCAGACACGTCATTTTGCTCGAGCCGAACAACTCGCTTGCCATGCGGGTACTCCTGCGGTTGCGGTTCTCCTTTCCCTACGAACTACCAGCGGTGATTGCAAGTAGCTTTCAAACGGGTGGCGTACGCGATAGCAGCATTCCAAACTACATTTATCGGTGGAACGCGGTAGACGTGTATCAGACGACCGCCTCTTACCTCGCCGAATCCGAATTCGACCTGTACACGCAAGGGTACTGGGACTTCAATGTCGACGAAGCCGAACTTCGACGGCGCAGTGAAACGAGAATTGGGAGTGTGACGAAGGTACTGAGTCCTCGGGCTTTTCTGGCGAGTCTACACGGTTTCCAAACCGTGGTGAACCAGATACCGTGGCTAGCGCGGCAAGGCAACAAGTTCTTCGGCTGCATTCAGAAGAGAACTGAACTAAAGCCATGGCTGATTCGGAAAGGCGATCAGATACAGTTCGATGCCAACTACATCATTGGGCAGAAAGGAAGATGAATTTCTCCGGCAGCCCCGGGGCCATTTCATATTTTTCGCGCTAAAAGATCAAGCTGATTGATGGCCTGGTCCAGGTCACAATAGTGAAGCTCATATGTAGGAATGTCAGAGAGTATCTCCAATATCTTCTCGTGCTTTGCACGAATCTCTCCGGCAGAATAGAGTTCTTTCCGTGCGCGCTGTGTCGCCGTGCCCTCCGGCAATGCAACGAGCGTGCCAGTCGCCGACGGATATCGATTCAGATAAATAATGGAATGCACTCTTGCCTCCCTTGCCGTGATGAGGCCGGCGAATTCTGAACTTGGAATTTCGATGGAAGGTTTTCCCTCCAGGCGCGGCGTCAGCACACGACCTTCCAACTCTGGAAAGAGGGCCTTTGCGGTCGGACGGAAACGCATTCGGTGCGAGTGTCCAATGACATGCGGGACACTGGAATTATTGATCAAATAGCTTGTGTCATCGGAGGTGTACGCCCATCCGGCACGCGCACAGGCGTAAGAGAGCGTCGACTTGCCCGCGCCAGAGTCGCCGCAGAGAAGGACACCCTTCCCATTTTTGCTGACGCAGGCGGCATGCAGATCAGTCACGACTGATGAGCCGAGCAACAAGTACACTGTCTTTTCCAGAAAGTTATAGCGAAAATAAAGCCTGTTCTCCACCGCCGCCTTCTTCAGCCAAACAAAACCGATACAACTTTTAAGATCGAGCAGCGCCTGGTTATCGACATCTGCCACCAGAGAATACAGATGGTTATACTGACGCCGGGTTGGTTCGGGTGGACACTGAGAGCCGCCTCCAGCACTAACGCCAATGCGTATCGGCAGTGTGGCGCTCGTCCGCGAGAATCGCGCATGGCCGAAGCTCTCGTACGCAGCCTCCAGAACAGCCGGATCGTTGGTGATGATCTCAACCGCATAGCCAAGTGGATAGAAGGTGGCGCGAAGGGGCAACTCCATATTGCTAAGAAGCGTTTCTTGCGGCGTCCATGGTTTGGAAACCACAACCGCCTCTGTGGTCGGCTGCTGAATAAGGGTGCTGATCATAACCTTGTCCGCCGTCACCTATCAACGCGCCAGAGAATACACAAGGCGTTCCTGCTTCGACTCCTCAGTATTCCCTGACTCCATCTCCTTCTTTATCCAGCGATAGGTCTGTTCGAGACCATCACGGAGCCTGATGGTCGGTTCCCAGCCGAGACGATCCAGGATCATCGAGTTATCACTATTGCGTCCAGCCACGCCTTTCGGAGCGCTTAGATCGTAGGTGCGCTTGAGCCGGATGCCTGCAATTTCTTCGACGATATCGACCAGGCGATTGATGGTGACAAGCTCATTGGAGCCTAGATTGATTGGCTCGTCGAGATCGCTGTTCATGATCATGTGCGTACCGCGTATGCAGTCATCAATAAACATAAAGCTGCGCGTCTGCTCCCCATCTCCCCAGATATTGATTTCGTGAATGCCCGATTTTTTGGCTTCAATAACTTTGCGGCAGATCGCGGCGGGCGCCTTTTCCCGTCCACTGGTCCAGGTACCGTGCGGACCATAAACATTGTGATAGCGGGCCACGCGGCAGATCAAATCGGATTCTTCTTCAAAATGGCGGCACATCCGCTCGCTGAACAACTTTTCCCAACCATAGCCATCTTCCGGCATCGCTGGATAAGCATCGGATTCCTTGAGGGCAATCGCATCGGGCCTGGTCTGCTTTTGTGCGTTGTAGACACATGCCGAAGATGAATAAAAAAACCTTCTCACTCCAGTTTCCCGGGCCGCCACCAACATGTTTGTACTCGTCAACACGTTGAGCATGCAAAGGACTTTGTTGTTTTCAATGAATCCCATGCCACCCATGTCCGCAGCGAGTTGATAGACGTGGTCCGCGCCTCTGGCAGCGATCAGGCAGTTCTTTTTCTCCTTTAGATCGAGGGAAATGTTCTCAACACCTTCCGTTATCTGGTGCCAACGTTCCAAGGGTTTTATATCTATTGCTCGGATCGTACTAACCCCGCGCCCCAAAAGGTCTTTGACAAGGTGACCTCCAATGAACCCGCCTGCTCCGCAAACCACGACTTGTGTTGGTTGCATATCAATATGCACTGGACCCTCCGCGGTCGGAGGAAATTCGGTCAAGCGACCGAGAAGCAACCGCTATCAGCAATCTATGGATCTGCGGATTTGGTGTTGTCAGCGTACTGTCATTGGATTGTCACAAAGTGGGGAAAGGAGCATTCCCCTTTATTGTTGCGGGTTCATCTTGGATTTGCCGAGAGCAAGCATCAAAAGGCGCCGCTTGAAACCGCGTCTGCCGCACTTGCGCGACGCTCGGTGGCACCTGACAGCCGCCAACCTGGCGAATCCAGCAAGCTATGTGGCTATTACAGTTGTGTGTCTGGTGGCTTTGGGAGTTCGCAGAATCGGCGGATATATAAGTGACAAGTTGTTTACATTGCTATGACACCTGCTGCGTCGAGCAGGCTTAGCGTTTCTAGCCATGGAGGATCTTTTTTATGCATGACATGTGGAACAACATGAAAGCCGAAATCAACCGGCGTTCGTTTGTAAAGAACGGACTATCCGCAGCAGCTATAGCCACTGCTGGCATCGGATTCCTGGCTAATGGTTCGTCACTACTGGCGGATGAGGAACCTGAGGAACGCAGCGATCATTTGACTCGAGGAGACGCAGCCCTGCTTCGCTTCGCAGCAGCAGCTGAGATCCTGGAGACGGACTTCTGGGTGCAATACAACGAGCTCGGCGGCATCCCAGACAGCGAAGTTCCAGGTGGAAGCGGGAATGCTGCCTACACTGCCGCCCTTGCCGTTTTGGACGCTGACATGGCTCAGTACGTCCACGACAATACCGATGATGAATTCACCCACCAGAACTTCCTCAACGCATACTTGACTTCCAAGGGCGCTGACCCAGTAGACCTTGAGCCATTTCGGACCCTGAGAGGAAGCACTGCGACAGGCTCAAGCGGAAAATTGCGGCTCACGAACCTGATGGAGCTCACGCTCGATACAAGCTGGTGGACCCGCTACCGAAGCAGTACCCACAACCCCGATCTCGATCCGAACTTCACGTTCCCGCAGGCGATCCCGTCGCTGGCCGTGGGGAAGCATACGGCGATCCCCAGAACCGACAACGACACGATGGATTCGAATTTTCTGCAGGCTATTGCCAACACCGCCGGGTTCCATATGCCAACAATTGAACAAGGGGGTAACAGCCTCTATCCCGCGATGGCCCAGAGAGCCAGCAGCGTGGAGGTCCTGCGCATTTTGATCAGCATTGGCCCCACTGAAACCATGCACTTTCAAACCTGGGCAGACAAGGCGGGCAATGCACCCCCGCTCACCGCCAAGGACCCAGTGACAGGAGTATCGGTCACGTTTCCTGATTTAAATTCTTCGCCGTTCGGTGGGGAGACTTTCCAAACTAACCTGATCATGCCTGAACCGTGCCCATTTCTAAGCCGCAAACTCCCACCGTGCTCCATCATTCGGCCCACCGAAACACGGGGGATTGCCATGAACGTAGTGAATTTTCTGACGGCAATGGGGCTTTTTATCGGTCAGTCGCCAGCGTTCTTCGCATTGATGCGCGACTTGGCGGCGGACGCGGATCAAGCCAGGCGCGACCAGCGCGATCATGACTGACCCCAGCGAACGGCGAGGGCCATAGTGGAACGAAAAGTTGCAGAATAGCCGACATAGAAAGGCTGGAAGTGGGGACCATCCCCACCCCGCTTCCGGCGTGGCTAGGAACGATTCCGCAGCCCCACTGAATAAAATCTCATGCCGGTGGTTTGGTCTCCGCCACTCGAAAGTGATTGAGTCACGCGAGAACGATTAGTCCAAGAAGGTGGCGCCTCATTCCAAGTTTCTGGATAGTGGGCATACGGAAATTATCCTCGCCCGTTGTGATGTGAGTCGTTCCGAAATTAGGGGAGCATCAAGGATCAATAGGTGGATTTGGAATCTGTATCGTAGGCGCGGCCGAACTTATTGGCATGTGTCAGCGCACTGTTCCGTGGTATCGGAGCTTCCAACTCGCCGAGGTTAACTGTGCGAGACCGGAGATGCACAGGACGGCCTAGGCCATCAAGAATAGACTGCGGTACCCCTTCGATCCAGACGTGCAGCTTGTAATCCCCTGGGGGGATATTGTGCAGCACGAATGACTCATTTGCATCGGCAATCGCGTACAGCGGTGTCGAGAGGGACAGCACGATGGCGCTCATTTCTGGATGGATGTTGCAAAAGATATAGGAAACGCCTTCTCGCGGAAAAGCGACCGACTTAGTCGATCCGGCTTCGTAGAGTCCCAGGTCGAAGCGCTTGCCATTGAAAAGCGAGAACACGTTGTGAAAAAAGGGATCGGCATTGGGAAACTGAATGACGCTGCCAACGGGTATTACTTGCAAATGCGGGATGAATGTGCGGTTTTTTTGCAGCAGAGTGTAGTGGCTATGAGGCGGAAACGAACGAGCGGGCGTTCCGGCCAGTGGTTCCAGCCAAATGACCGCCGGAACAGCGCGATGCTTTCCGGGCTGGGATGAAACGATATGGAGTCGCATCTCGGCTGCCGGGCTTTTGGAAGGACGATTCTGGGCGCACATTACGCCTGACGCCACTGCGACAGCGCAAAGCAGCCATCTGCTGAATCTCCTCTTCCTCATCAGAACTTGTACCCCGCACCCAGGCCGATGATGTTGCTCGTGGCCGGTAGACCGATAATCGGGGAACTCTCGAGATGCCGGTATTCCAGCGAAAATAGCAGATAGGCGCGTGGACTATAGATCACGTTGCCCGTGTAGGTGCGATTTCTGGCAAGGTTTTGATACATGGTGCCGCCCTGCACAGCATAACTTCGCAATTGATCGGCGAAGACTTCGTCCAGTCCGAAGGCAGCGTTAAATTCAATTTGTTCGGTGAGCTTTTCTTTAAGCTGTGCCCATCCGCCTACATCGTCAGGCGAACGGAAGTAATAACTGCCCCGATCCGGGTCGACACGATATACGAAGTCTTTGTAGGCTCCGCCTCCAAGGCCACCGAGTGCCATTCCACGGTAGAAGCTCCCGGTGAATTGCAGACGGCCGGGCAGCGACAGGCGGCCATCCAGGGTACCCGCCCACGCGTCGAAATTGTAACCGAGCGAGCTGTGATGAGGAGCGAAATATCCGCCGATGCCGATGCGATTGCCATCGTCCTTCAGCACCGACCCGAGCAGCGCGACGCGCGCCTCGACACCAGGCCAGCGGCTTTGCTCCGCAGCGCTTGCGGCCGTCCCTAGCGAAGTTCCGGCGGCCGAGATCACCGGCGACAGAGGCGCATCGCCGACATCAATCAGCGCAGCCTGTAGTCGTATATCGCGCGAACCGGCGAACCCGAGATCCTGCGTCACACCCACCTGAGGATTCCAGGTCCACAGGTTACCTGACCAGGCAAGAGCCGGCTCAGCCACCGTCGTCAGGGAAGTGGGCGTATCAGGGCTGAAGATTGGACGATCCAGCGAGAAATAAGCTTCAGTATGGTCCCATTGCAGGACAGCGTGAGCGGTGCGGAGCCGCAACAGCGTGGTGTTGGAGTTATAGTAGCCCGAATAGTTCGTGCTATTGGACTGCGCACTGCCATCAAAATCCACTCGCAGATCGGCATAGCTGCGAGCACCAAACAGATGCGGACCGCGTGCATCGAAACCGAGCACCGTCTGCCGCACAGAGGCTCCCGTACTGCCCGCGCCCGGAAGGGCTACAGTTGGCGTCGCGGCCATATCGACCGCGCTTGTATTGACAAACCCGTTCAGCAGCAACAAGCCGGTTATCTTCACCGGATATTTCGATTCGCTTTCAACCTTGGTTTGCTCATGAGTCGCGATCTGAGACTCCTGCATCGACTGACGCTCACGAAGATCCTCAACCGCTGCGGATGAGGATTGCGCCGTCGGAAGAGGCGACGCCGGAGTTTGGGCTGTGGGCGTCGCAGCCGTGGCTCCCCTGGCCAGTTGACGTTGTAATGCGATCAGCTCCCTGCGCATCTCGTCCAATTGCTTCTGAGACTGTTCGACTTGAACTTGTGTGCGCGCCATGGACTCGGTCAGTTTCTGTATCTCTTGTGCCACGCTCTCCTGACTCGGGGTCTGCGCATTCAGCATGTGCACCGCAGGCCCACAAAATACGATGAAAAGCGAGACTACTCGACACGTGTCGCGGAGACCGGCACGAAGACCTCGTGTTCTTCTATAGCGGTACGTTCTCATCCGCGAGCACCTGATCGTGACGTTTGTGCTCCGACGCAGCGATCGTATCCTGCATTCGGAGCTCGCGCGCCACCTTCATCTGGAATATAGTTTCACCCGGACAGCTGCTTAGAAGGACCACCTCTCCTCCGTGCTCGACTGCTATGCAGTGAGCCAGCGTAAGGCCAAGACCGGTTCCCTTGTGTTTTCCTTCGCTCACGAAGGGTTCGAAGAGACTGGCGCGAATATTTTCCGGAACACCTGCGCCATTGTCGGTCACGGCAATGATCATATGTCGGCCTTCACCCTCCAGAGTTATCAGGACGTTGGCCGCCCTTCCAGTGGCGCGAATCGATTGGCAGGCATTGAGAAGCAGATTGTAAATCGCTCGTTCGATCTGCTTTCCGTCAACGACGGCCTCAGTTTCCGCAGGATCACCGTAACGCGTCACCACGGTCACGCCTTCCGCATCAGGATGCGCGCGGATCAGCGCTGCGGCGCGTTCGAGCAGTGGTGCCATCAGTTCCGGCGATTTTCTTACGCTGGCTCCGGTACGGCTGAAGATCAGCAGCGATTCGATCAGGTCTGTCGTACCATGGACAGCCGCACGGATGTCCGCGAAGATCTCCGCACGGTCCTTTGCGGAAAGTCGATCGGAGGCAAGAAACTCTGCGTTAGCATAGACCGCAGCGAGGTAGTGGCGGAAATCGTGGGATATTGAACTCGCCATTCGGCCGATGGTAGCCAGCCGCTCGGATTCAAGCAACGCCCGATTGGCCTGCTGAATTTCGTTCCGCATGCCAGCGAATGCCGTAGTTAGCTGCCGCACTTCGCGCGTGCCGTACGGTGGGATATGGTATTCCACATCGCCGGCGCCAAACGCTCGCACACCCTTGGAGAGTTCTTCAAGTGGGCGAGTCACAAGGCGAGAAAGACCGATCATCAGAGCTGTGCCTAAAAGAAGCGCAAGCAAGCCTGCAATCAGGATCATGCGGTCGATGCGGCTGATCCTTTGCTCCGCAGGCTCGAAGGATTTCAGAACGACCAACTGCAATGGAGACGTGGCAGCGGCGGAGAGATCTTCCGTAGCAGCAAGAAACCGCTCGTTTCCAAGCTTTACGGTCGCAGGCGCTTGAGGTGTGCCAGAAAACAACAGCGGTTGTGTTGCCAGATTCGCCTGCATCGCGGGATCAAGCGTGCTGGCGACGATCTTGCCGTTGCTGAGAAATGTTGCCTCAACCCCGGTGGGTTGACTGATCTGCCGCACCGTGGGATCAATCGAAAGACCGCTGACGACATATCCCAGCAAAGTCCCATCTTGATCGGCGCCGAAATATAACGGGCGCACCGAGCAGTCGTAGAGCGATCCGCCGTCGATTAAATAGTGCTTGCCTGGAGCCGCCAGCAGAGTCTTTAACCCTTGGCGAAGATTGTTGCCGGCGGATGCACGTTTCGTATAATCCGCCACCACCCGGCCGTTTGGGTCCGCTAGCGCAAACAGATCGTCGCCGCTGATCTGCCAGAACTCGACCGCGCCGTCCTGAATGGTGAGGTCGTCACCGCTTGTCATTAGCGCTTTGAGAGTCGGAAGTTCGGAAAGAAGAGCGTTCTCGCGCTCTAAGGCTCGCAGCCGTTCGGCTTGCAGGTCCTGGAAGGTGATAACGGAATGATCTAAATCTTTGGACAGGTCGTCTGTCACTTGCGCTCGCAGACGATGACGAATGAGCAACACACACAGACTTGTCACCATTACGATCACCAGCGCCATTGCAATAACGAGCAGCACATGTGTCCGCATGCCCTGCTTCTCGCGAACTCCTGCTACTGCCATTGCAGGTTCGTTCTCCGGCGGATGAGCGGCTTTGGATTCATGGGACAAATTTGTACCCTGCACCATAGATCGTAAGCAGATGCCTGGGGTCCGCCGGGTCAGCCTCCAGCTTTTGCCGCAGCTTCAGGATCTGATTGTCTACGGTCCGTGTGGTCGGGAAGCAGTTATATCCCCAGACTTCGTTGAGCAAGACCTCGCGTGTGAGTACACGCTCAGCATTCTCAGTAAAGTACTTCAGCAGTTTGAACTCATGCGCCGTGAGAACCACAAGACTCTCACCACGTCGAGCCGTCATCCTCTTGAAGTCGATCTCACAATCGGCGAAGCGATAGATGGTCTGTACAGTTGGCCTGCGCTGTCTGCGGATGGCCGCTTGAACGCGGGCTGTAAGCTCTCGTGGGCTAAACGGTTTTGTGACATAATCGTCAGCGCCTAATTCAAGGAGAAGCACCTTGTCTGCCACTTCAGTGATCGCACTGAGCACCACGATCGGAGTTTCACTTGAGAGTTTCTTAAAAGTCTGGCACAGCTCGCGTCCGGAGATATGCGGAAGGATCAGGTCAAGCACGACGGCGAGCGGCCGTTCACTGCGAAATAGATCCAACCCTGTTTGACCGTCTCCAGCGACAACAGCGGCGTAGTGCTCCTCGACGAAGATTCTGCGGAGCACCTTCTGCATGCGCGGATCATCTTCGACGATGAGAATGGTGCCGAGGTTCGCCACGGGTACAGGATCGTTTGCGATTTCTACTTCCACTTCCGTGTCGTTCATCATGATTACAACCCCTCGCTTCTATTCTGGTCGATTTAAGTCTATTCCGGTGCGCAGGGAACGCGGAAGTTACAACCAAATGACAATAATGACAATTGAGTGACAATTGCACGCATACGAAGGCTTCCGCATCGACTCTTGGTTTTCCCGGAGCCTTGTCGTTCGTGCCAATTATGAAGACATACTCCGCATTGAACCCAGCTGTGTTACCGGATGCGACAGCACAGGTCGTAAAGGATACTCGGCTAGCACTGGTAAAGTAGTGCGGCGGAGAGCCGACTGTTCATTTGCGGCTCTCTCGCCGATGTTGTCGGTGAACCACGGAATTGAGAGCCGCAATCCCTGAGAAAGTTCAATCTTCGGCGCCCATCCCAGCAGCATTTTGGCCCTGGTTATATCTGGACAACGCTGTTTCGGGTCGTCCTGCGGCAAAGGACGGAATACAATTCGGCTCTCCGAACCCGTAGCTGCCAGAACCTCATTCGCACATTCGAGAATCGTGAACTCCTCGGGATTGCCGATATTAACCACATGGTGTTCGTCCGAGTGCATCAGACGCAGCAGTCCATCGATCTGGTCGGAGACGTAACAAAAACTTCGCGTCTGACAGCCATCTCCATAAATAGTGAGGTCTTCCCCGCACAATGCTTGCCGGAGAAAATTCGAGATAACCCGGCCATCGTGTAGCTGCAATCTGGGGCCATACGTGTTAAATATTCTCGCAAGCCGCGTATCCACGCCATAATAGCCGTGATATGCCATTGTCAGCGCTTCAGAAAAGCGCTTTGACTCGTCATATACTGAGCGCGGCCCAATAGGATTGACATGACCCCAATAAGATTCCGGTTGGGGATGTATGAGGGGATCGCCATAGCATTCGGAGGTTGAGCACTGCAGAAACTTGGCTTGATACCGCTTTGCGATATCCAGAGCATTGCGAGTGCCCGACGAGCCTACTAATAACGTCTCTATCCCGTGGGTCGTGTAGTCTACAGGACTGGCTGGGCTCGCCATATTGAACACCATGTCCACAAAGCCAGAATCGAACGGCTCTGAAATATCGTGCCTTAAAAATTCGAAGTGGGCATCTCCATTGAGATGCTGGAGGTTCTTGACGCAACCCGTTACTAAGTTATCGACTCCGAGGACGGAATAGCCCCTGGCTAAAAGTGCATCCACCATATGGGAGCCCAGAAATCCTGCGGCGCCCGTTACGAGTGCTCTCTTACTTCTCTTTCCGGATGAAGGTACATGTCTGGCGGCGAAACTTTCATCCGCCGCTCGGCCAATAGAGACATATGTCAACCCCATTTCTTTCATTACGCGTGGGTCAAAGATATTGCGCCCATCAAGAATGATGGGACGGAGAAGTCTCTTTTTGAACTGAACAATATCGAGGTGAGAAAATTCCGCCCAATCCGTAAGCACTACCAGGGCGTCAGCCCCATCCATCACCTGATACGCGTTCTCTGCAAAACGAAGAGCACCCTTCGGCAACACTCGCTGCGCATTTCTCATGGCCGCCGGATCATAAGCGGCAATGACGCAGCCGGCGGCTATCAACGAGCGCACTGCATAGATGGCGGGCGATTCGCGCACGTCGTCCGTGCCTGCCTTGAACGATAGTCCAAGAACACCCAGCTTTTTGCCCTGCAGCCCTCCCAATGTAAATCGAATTTTATCCAGAAAGATTGCCTGCTGAGTTTCGTTGACTCGCTCAACCTCTTTTAACAGCCCAAAATCCACTCCGGCCCTGCTGCTAATTGCACGAAGGGATTTAATATCTTTCGGAAAGCACGAACCTCCATACCCCACACCCGCTTCGAGAAAGCTGGGGCCGATACGTTGATCCATGCCCATCCCTTGCGCAACCTCTGATATGTCGGCTCCCACGGCCTCGCAGATATTTGCAACAGAGTTAATGAAGCTTATTTTTGTCGCAAGGAATGCATTCGATGCATGCTTGATTAGCTCAGCACTCTTGGCGCTTGTTCTGAGCAGCGGTGCCGGGCAGGACACAGATCTTCCGCCTTGAATACTGAGAGCTGAGTTGTAGTAATGGCCGGAAGTTAGCGGCCGGTAAATTCGTTCCAAAAGCCTGAAGGCATCTGGGCTCGCGCATCCGACTATGATGCGATCCGGGTGCAAAAAATCTGTGACTCCGGTGCCTTCACGCAGAAATTCCGGATTCGCCACAACGTCAAACAAACCTGGCGGTACCCCGTTGTCCAACAAGACTTTCGAAATGGAGTCGCTTGTAGAAACCGGAACGGTACTTTTCGCGACGATCACCTTATAGCCGTTCAGTGAACAAGCTATTTCTTCCGCGACCTTTCGGACGGATGATATGTCGGCTTCACCATTTTCAAGAGCCGGGGTTCCGACCGCGATGAAGATTGCGTCCGATTGAGCAACGGCTTCGCTCAGAGATGTGGTAAATGAAAGGCCGGAATGGCAATGTCGCTGTAGCAACTCCGGAAGGGAGGGCTCGTGGATGGGAACATTCCCCCTTTTTAACTCAGCGACTTTCACCGCGTCGCTATCGACGGAAACTACCGTGTGCCCCATCTCAGCAAAGCACGCTGCGACCACAAGCCCGACATACCCGGAGCCGACAACGGCGATTTTTACCGATCGACCTTCCACGACATTCTCGAACGACTGGGATTTCCCGTCTTTCGACATAACAGCTCCCGAGTTTATATATCCTGCTGAAGTTTTCCCAATTTGCCGCTAGGCGCCGAAAAATCCTGTGGTTGAGTGCAATGCCGCGCTGTGGGCGCATCAAATCGCACCGCGAACGATGCCGAGATGCCATTGTCGCTCGCAGTGCTTGCGTGCTCTACCAGCAAGCTGATCAGGACAATTGACCACAAGGGGAGTAATAGATCAAAGGGTTCAGCCTCGGCTAGGCCCCGTATGAGAACAAACAACAACATGCTGAGGAAGACTAACTTCACAGGGCTTCGCGGAAGTCTGCGGATCTGCCGGTACAGGCTGCCGTATAAACCGACCATCATGGAAATGCCTACCGCTCCATATGCGTAGAACTGCTGTAGCAATTCATTTTCCGCGTGCCTCGCTTCAAACAGATCGGGACCGAAAGGAGGAATGACCTTCCACATGGCGTCAAAGCCGTGCCCGATCCAGGGTCTTTCAAACGCTTCGCTGACTACGTAGGCCCAGATTGCGGTGCGGCCCGTCAGGGTCTCCGCCTGGTTACCGGCGGTGGTATAGATGTCGTAATATGCTTCAAACAGACCCCAGAAAACAAGAATGACTAGGATGGCTGCGGTCGTAAGAAGCATTTTTGTCCTCCGGCTTATCGATCTGTCCTGAATTACGAGGAAGCTCGCGCTGAATAGAAATGCAACGATTGTCGTCTTGCTAAGACTGCGAAGAAGGGTCAGCGCCAGGAAGAGGATAGGGAGACCCCACTTCCCTTTTTTGCAGCGCGTGAGGTATAGGGCGAAAAAGATGGCAAACGCGCAAAGATTGCCGATCTGATTTGTATTGAAAAACTCTTCATCTCCAAGACGCAGGTCAGATTGAGCGGGCATGATCCATGCGATCAGTGCGATACAACAGGCGCTTACGACAAAGCCCTTCATTAAAGAATGAGAGACTCCTGTCACCGACCCGGCGCGAAGCAGCAGGACCACGATTGCAGCGTCGGCGGCCATCCCGCTCCAGTAGGCGGTGGACGTCGCCAGCGAAACTGTGCCGCTCCACGTCAGACTGCAACTGGAAAACACAAGGAAGGCAAGTACCCAGCGCAGGCTCGACAGCCGCAGCATAGAACCGAACGTGCGGTTCGCATATCCGAGTGAATGAAAGCAGACCAGAAGAAGCAGCAACAAGTCCAAGACAAGAGCTATCTCCGCGCCGGTGCGTGCATCCGTACCCAGGATTCGCACCGAGAAAAGCTCAATGGCAATACGAAAGGAGAAATAGAATCCAGCCGCGACCGCGAGACCTGTCGCCTCCGGTGAGTTGAAGTTCTCCGCTCCTTCCATACCGGTTTTTGTACTCATAGCTCCTCGCGGACTGGCGGCCTTCTGTACCTCTGACGACTCAGTGGGTATACATATCCGGAACGCCCTGACTGCCGGCCGGAGGGAGATGGCGCAGGAACACCACGATCGACCAGAGTTCATCGTCGCTCAGGACCCCCTTGGAGCCAGGCATTCCGGATGGCCGAATTCCATAATCTAGGATCCATTTCAGCTGACCGTCTGTGAATCGCTGCACGCCTGCGGACGCGAGCGACGGGATCGGGGGCGAGATATGATCGATGAAAGGAACTCCCGTGTGCTGTCCATCCATGCCGTGACAGGCGACACAGTAATGCGAAAACGCCTCCTTGCCGTCAGCCCACGTCTGCGGCGTGTCAGGTAAGGGATTCCTTTGCTTTTTGTTGCCGATGAGAAAATGATGTTCCGCGGACGTTATGATCTTTGTCTCCAGCTTTCCCGGAGGATTGGCCTTGCATCCGGCCAATCCCACAACGAAGATTGCGGCGGTCGCAACGATGAGACGGCGCATCTCTAATCCACCACATGCAGCTTCAATATCAACCTGCCATGACCCGAACCGCAAAAGACGGAGCAGTGACCGATGAAATCTCCTGTCTTGTCCGGCGTGAATCGGACCTCGGCTGTGCCACCTGCCTTTACCTTAGCGATGACGCCCAGGTCACGGATGCGCAGCCCGTGTGATACGTCTGCGCTCTTCAACACGAGCACCACCGGCTGTCCCTTTTTCAAGGTGATCTCACCTGGGTCGTAGGAAAACCGTTTGACGGTAATGTCGATTGTTCGGGGCGGAGCCTGAGCCCAGACCATAGAGGTGCGAGACATCGTCACTATCAATATCCCGATGACCAGAATCGATAGCATTAATTTCTTCTTCATAGAGTTCTCCTTCATCCAAAACGTTCCGTTGCACTGAGCGCACAATCAAACTGAAAACCAATAAGGATTGCGCGGAAATTGCGGTCATTGACTGCATCCACCAGCCATGCTCAATCCCAACCTAGCGATCGCGGGTGGATGAGTTGTCATGCATCGGTTAATCAATTGTCATGTTCTTGTCGTAGCCAGCGCAGTGGCCCCGGTAGGTGGCTTTCGTGTCTCTTGTGCTATCGGGTCGCCGTGGATACTTAGGAAGACGGTTCGCGAACCTCGATTACAATTCGCTTACATTTTCGCGACCTGTCCCTGACAACTGCGAGGTCTGTACATTGATAGCTTCGGTTTATGTCGATCCGATCCCCTATTTGCCCTGCCGGTGTAGCGGACATCAGAAAGCCCTTTAGTTTTGCCAAGGGTCTCCGTTCAGCGGTTCGGCTTCTTGGAAACCGGCAACGCATTTCGTTTGCATTGCTGATTGCGGAGAGGGTAGCTGTGGGAATATGCGATCTGTTGCTTGCCGGCGCGATGTACCTTTTATTCCTCCTGTTGCAAGGCAGATCGCCATCGCATCACTTCTGGTGGATACCCAAATCGACTCTCACAGCTGCTCTTATCACGTCGGGTCTGGTTGTCCTTCGGGCCTCAATAGATATGTTTTCGACACGCTCGGTCGTCGGACAGATTCAACATCTCTATAGAGATTTTCTTCTTCGGCTCACACTGGGCTATAGCGAAATGCGCTGGAGCCGGTTCGTCGAGTGCAATCGCAGTGAACTTTTAAACCATTCAATTTATACGGTGCGCGAAGCTGCCAATTTTTATCATCAATGCATTGAGCTGATAGCGGCGGTGACTGTCGTAGCCGTCATGACGGTTGCTCTCGTTTATCAGAACCCAGCGGCGGCGTGTGGACTTGGGACAGCTGTCGCCCTGTTCTATGCGGTGCATCGGTTCCTTATTCGCAAGCAGCTTCAATTGGCTGCGTCGGAGCGCGAGAAGTCTCTGCGCATGCTCCAGCGAAGTTTGGCGGACATGTTCACGTCGGGGAAAGAGATTCGCACATACGGGAATCAAGCTTTCTTTCACGGCAGGATCGGTGAGCAAGCTGGATGCCTGGCCGGCAGCAATCGGCGCGTCGCGCTTCTTCCCCAGCTTGGGCGAATCCTGTCAGATCAGGGCGTGGTGCTTCTCTTTCTCTGCATTGTCATCGCCGTTGAACTGCGACATGGGGACGTACGCCAGTTGCTTTCGCTTCTGGTGTTTTATTTTGTTCTCTCTAGACGCATGCTCCCTCTGGTCAGTCAAATATCGTTCACAGCTGGGCAGATAGAGGGGTCTCTCGAAAACGTTCTGATTGTAGATTCCGAATTGGCCGAATGCCGTATGCACCGGGCACCAGTACGGGCAATGCAACTACCGGCTTCTGGTTTCGTCCTGGAACTGGATCAAGTGAGCTTTTCGTTCGATGAAGGCGTGCCGATCCTGCGGAACGTGAACCTTCGTCTGCGTGAGGGAGAGAGCGTCGTGCTTCGTGGCGTCTCGGGTAGCGGCAAGAGCTCGCTCCTGAACTTGATTGCCGGCGTCTCACAACCTGTAACCGGCGTGGTGCGTGTGAACAGCGCGAATGTCGCATACGTGCCGCAGGAGATTGCTATATTGGACGATTCAATTCGGAATAACCTGCTCTTCGGGCTCGCGAACAAGAGCGACGCAGAACTGATGAATGCGCTGGCAGCGGCCAAACTGAACGAATTTGTAGCTGCACAACCCTTTGGCCTCGAGACCGGCGTCGGCGATAACGGAATATTGTTTTCTGGAGGACAACGACAGAGACTGGGGCTGGCTCGAGCGATCCTTCGCGGCGCCACGCTGCTTCTGTTGGACGAAGCAACTTCAGCATTGGATGAAGAGAATGAAGGGCAGGTTCTCAAGAACCTGGAAGCAGCCGGGATAGCTGTCGTGCTTGCAACCCACCGTGTTCACAAACAGTTTTGTGACCAGCGTGTGTCTTGGCTCTATGAATGTCAGTTGATCGAAGAATCGGAAGCTCCCTGGATTTCCTCTCAGGGTGAACCATCAGTTTGCGTGCGCGAAAATGAGCGCCACCCGCCGACTCTGCTGCATTCGCATTGAGGCATCGCATGTGGCCGCCGGTTAGGAACCCTGATGGCCGCAAACTATTTCATTTATGGATTGAAGAATCGGAGCAACTCTTGTTGATCGTGCTTGCTGAGCGATGCGCGAACGCGCATATGGTGCACGATCGTGCCGGAGATGCGTGGCGAAAAGCCTTGCGGAGCTGTGTGGCAGCGTGAGCAGTTCTGCTCGAAGATACGTTGCCCTTCATCGACCGGCTGATGAGATTTGTGCGTGGCAGCCGTCTGCTTCCTGGCCGTTTGGGCGGCTTGCGGTGAGGCCTGCGACTGAGCTAGTAGCGTAGCCCCTAAAGGTGCGCAGGCTGCGCCCAGAACAAGAGTACAGGCAAGGAGATATTGTTTCTTCACTGTGATTTTCCTTTCCAGGCTGGGAATAGAAATCGATAGACGATTCCTGTCTCCCAGATATTTTGATTGCCGGAGACAGAGAACTGCCGCGAGTAGCTGGTAAGGATTCTCGTGTTGTGCGGCAGGTTGTAGTCGAATCCGAAGTCGGCGCGCTGCGTGTTTGCAAGCGGAAGACCGTCGCTCTCGATCGTGTCACGGCGGAATGTCTGCTGCATGCGGAATACGGGCTCGAAGCGTCCGGTCCAGCTGTCCAGGCCGCCAAAAGCCTGCGTGCGGTAGTCGGCTTCAATCCAGTAGCCCTGGGCGTGATGGCCCCGCGCGAACTCGGAGCGCAGGCGAAAGGCGGTATCCTTAGGCTCCCACCAGACGTGCATGCCATAGAAGTTCTCTCCTCGCGTTCCCTGCTGTCCCTGCAGCAATCTATCGTACGAAAGACCTATTTCAAGGCGGCTGGGGGGCAAGTATAGGCTAGTCCGCACGCCTGCGGAGCGCTTTGAGTTGAACTGCTCGTTTCCGCTGCGGGCGGAGAACCAGGTGGCGTAGTCGAAAGAGTATTTAGGTCGCGAAATGGCGGATCCGCGTAACATTCCGCCCACTCCGGTGCCCGTGGACATTGTTCCGAGGCTGGCAATCAACGGACCATCCTGGAAATTGCCGATCCAAATGGGCGACAACCGCTCATTGTATGTGCCAAAGGGAATCAGGAAGCTGCCGCCGACTATGGTGACATGCGGCGAAGCGAAGTAGTCCCCCTCAAGATACGCAAGGCCTATGAAATGCGTGTGATCGTAGCCAGGCTGGCCATTGCCCTTGGGTGAATAGGTCTCGAGCAGTATGGCCCGAGATTCAATAAGAAAGCGATTGCCGATAGGCGCAGCCAGCAGCGGTTCAATATCCGGCATATAACTCGTGTTCCCGCCACGTGTGCTGGTAAAGAATCCCACGCCTCCGGAGAGCAGCGGCGTATCTTGCGCGGTCCCATAGCGGATCGCGCAGAGCAGGGCCAGAGCGAAGACGGTAAACTTCGCGGACCGTGCGATTGTGGAGAAAGCAAAGCTCAATATCGGACGCGACATGAGAGCCACAGTAACGAAATGCGCTTCCCGATGTGTCTCTGGATCGTCTGCCCTTTGTCAATTGATTGTCACTTACAACCGAGAGCCATCTCGAAGATCCTGGATACACAAAGCAATGACAATCGCTTTACTTTGATCTGACAATCCGCAATGGCAGGCCGGACTAGAGTCATTTCAGCCGAGGTCCATCCATGTCGCTATTTCCTTCCATTGCCACAACACCCAGGCCTGCACTTCAGTCCGCGGCATTTCACTTCGAAGAGAGACTTCACCGAGCTTTGCGCGACATGCGTTCAGGTCGACCCATCATTCTTGTGGACGATTTCGATCGCGAGAACGAAGCTGACTTGATCGTTGCGGCCGAGACTATTTCGGTGCAGGCCATGGCGCTTTTCATTCGCGAAGGAAGTGGAATCGTGTGTCTGTGCTTGACCGAAAAAACACTCGCTCGGCTCGAGCTGCCACAGATGGTTTCGAACAATGAGAGTTGTTTCCAAACGGGCTTTACTGTGACGATCGATGCGCGAAAAGGTGTCACAACCGGAGTCTCCGCTCAAGACCGGGTAACCACGATCCGTGCCGCGATTGGGGACAACGCTCAACCTGGTGACCTGGTTCGCCCCGGCCATGTTTTTCCGCTAAGGGCAGCCCCAGGTGGCATATTAACTCGCCAGGGGCATACGGAGGGATCCGTAGATTTGGCGAGGATGGCTGGAATGAAACCTGCCGCCGTTATTTGCGAGATTACAAATCCGGATGGGACCATGGCGAAAGGAAATGACGTAGAACAATTTGCGAGAAGTCATGGCTTCGTTATGTTGAGCATTGCTGAGCTGGCCGGCCACCATCGCTTTCATGCAGAAATACCCGAGACAATCTATCCGTTTAAAGCGTAGCCTGCATCGCTTCCTGACGGGCTGAATTCGGATTACGTCTGCACCGTCATTCCTCCGTTTCGCGTATAGCGCAACTTTCTCTTGAGTTGGAATCCGCGCGCCCTACCAGCATCTTTCAATCCACAACAAAGGAATGACAATTCGCTGACGAACGCATGACACGCCTGCGGTTCTCGATCTTTACGTTCAAGGTATTGAGCGAACACGCATGATACAGCCTTCCATTTTCACGGGTGTAATCGACAGAACGCTAAGCCGACATTCTTACGTTAGCGCTCACATGTCGCGAGTGGCTTTATATGCAGCGTTGATGCTGACGCTTCTCTTCACGCAATCCACCGCGAACGGGCAGGAGCCGTTTACATCCACCTCAACCCAAAGCTCAGCCCAGCCTCCAGTAAACGCAGGCGATAGTGCAACGACAACGATGGCGGACGACGAAAACTCCGGAGATGTTGATGGCAGGTCGACAAACACAAGCGACCTGAGGACAAGGGGAGCTCTTTCCTCCGACCAAATTATCAGTGTTCTGCAGCAGAGCCCCGATTTGGTGGTGGAGCTGAAGTCTCAGGTAGCGGATCGCTTGCAGCAACAAGGCAGGCAGATCGATGCGAACGCCATCTCGGACGAGATGCTTTATGACCAGATCGCCACCAATGCCGATCTTCGCACGAACATTACAACATTTCTACGCGCGCGCGGGTATGTATCCAACGACGATTTTCCAACGGCTTCCTCCAGCGTCAATGATGGAAGTGACGTCACTGACTTGTTGCCTCCGCCGGGCACTCTCGCGCAATCTGCGGGCACAAATACAGTCAACCGCGCTACGAACTCCGGGGGGTCCACGGGACAGTCGCGCATGGATAGTGGCGGCCTGCCGACCACTCTGACTCGGTCGACGAATTCTACTGGCAACGGCCAAAATCCAGGGGCCAGAAGAGGTCATGAAAAGGTAAGCGCATCGACCGATGCACCAAAGGTTCTACGCAAGCCATCGCCCTACAACCTTCAATCGATGCGCGATCTTTACACACAAATTCCCGACCGGCCGGCACGCTTGAAACGTTTCGGTTCCGAAGTCTTCGTGAATCGCGACATTTATGCGGCCCGCGGAATGTCGGATCGCGACACCCCGCTCGACGTTCCTCTTGGACCGGGTTATGTTGTCGGTCCCGGGGACACACTCACGATCAACATGTGGGGCGGCATCACAGAGAGCATCACCCGCATCGTTGACCGCGACGGTCGTGTCCTGCTGCCCGAAGCAGGCTCCGTTCAGGTTGCAGGGCTTTCCCTGGACCGGGCACAAAGTCTAATCGGAGGCGAGCTGAAACGGCAGTACCGCAATGCGCAGGTCGCAGTCTCGGTTTCGCACTTGCGCTCGATACGCGTGTACGTCGTTGGTGATGTGCAGCGTCCCGGCGGATACGACATCAGCTCGCTTTCGACTCCTCTGAGCGCGCTGTACGCCGCTGGAGGTCCAACATCGGTTGGTTCGCTTCGCACGTTGCAACACTTTCGTGGGCGGCAACTTGTCGAGAATGTCGATCTCTATGACTTTCTTCTTCACGGAGTTCGTAACGGCAGCGCCCACTTTGAAAGCGGAGACACTCTGCTAGTGCCTCCTGCAGGTCCACAGGTCGCTGTCTCCGGCTCGATCAAGCGGCCAGCAATATATGAGCTGAACGGCGGCCAAACGACGCTCGCTGCGGTAATCGATGACGCCGGTGGCTTTACGGCGGCGGCTTCCCTCGGGCATATCACCGTGGAGCGCATCAATGCCAACCGTCACCGCGAGACACTAACGCTGCATCTTGCAGGCACACAAAGTACACAGGCTGATCGCAACGCTA
The DNA here is from genome assembly GCA_963744615.1 of uncultured Acidobacteriota bacterium. Lineage (GTDB taxonomy): Bacteria > Acidobacteriota > Terriglobia > Terriglobales > Acidobacteriaceae > JAKAAZ01. The sequence goes on along the minus strand of CAVUUE010000001.1, from coordinate 54,075 downwards.
TCGCTGCGTTTCAGGTGCAGGATGGAGACCGCATTCGTGTTGATCCGATCCTGCCCTACAGCGAACGCGCCATTTATCTCACCGGCCACGTTGTACGTCCAGGCCGGTTGCCTTATACGGATGGCATGCGCCTCAGCGATGTGCTGCACAGCTATCGCGACATGCTGCCCGAGCCGGCTGCGCACGGAGAGATTGTCCGTCTCGTTCCTCCCGATCTTCATGCCGAGACCATCGGCTTCGATGTGCCCGACGCGCTCATCGGGAACGTCAACATCGATCTTCAGCCATTCGACACCATCCGTATCTTCGGACGCTACGAAGTGGATGCGCCTGAAGTCACGATCCTTGGCGAAGTGGTGCGTCCGGGGGCTTACCCACTGTCGAAAGGCATGACGGCCGCGCAACTGGTTCGCATGGCAGGAGGTTTCAAACGTGACGCTTTGCTGGAAAAAGCCGAACTGACCAGCTATGACGTGGAGAATGGCAGCCGGATTGTTGAAAATCTCGCGACGGTGAATATCGGGGCAGTGATCGCCGGAACGGATCCAAATGCGGATGTTCTTCTCAAACCGGGTGACATCCTGACGATTCATCAGATTACCAATTGGAACGATATCGGCGAGTCGATAACGGTTGAGGGGCAGGTCAGATTTCCAGGAAGCTACGGCTTTCACGACGGCGAACGCCTCAGCTCTGTCCTGCGACGAGCCGGAGGTCTTCTTTCAGCTGCATATCCCAGTGGCGCGGTGTTGGTTCGGGAACAAGTTCGTGATCTCGAACAGAAAAGCCGCGAAGAGTTGATTCGTCAGATCGAGACCAACTCAGCATCCGCGCGGCTCTCACCCAATCTCGGAGGAGATACTGGCGCGACTTTGCAGCTTATCAAAGCCCAACAGGATGAGGTGCTTTCAGACTTGAAGAGCCATCCTCCGACCGGCCGCATGGTCATCCACATCAGCACTGACATCGATAGCTGGGCCAACACGCCTGCTGATATCGAACTGCGCCGGGGTGATGTGCTGACCATCCCGAAACGGCCCGGTTTTGTGCTGGTTACCGGCCAGGTCTACAACGCAACAGCCCTCACATTCACGCCGGGCAAAACCGCGGGCTGGTATCTGAGTCACGCGGGAGGAACAAACTCAACCGCAAATCGCAAGGAGATCTTCATCATTCGCGCAAATGGCTCCGTGATTGGCCGTCATTCGGGAGGATGGTTTGACGGCAACGTACTTTCGAGCAGGCTCGATCCGGGTGACGTTGTTGTGGTGCCGCAGAAGATCATCGGCTCTTCTCTGCTCTGGAGAAATCTACTGACAACGGCGCAACTTGCCTCGTCGATCGCGATCACCGCTGCGGTGGCGCACATCTAGAGCCATGTCAATTTCCTACAAGCCGCTCGCAAGGACGAAACAATGATCCATCCATCCGCATTCGCGACGCTCGATGAGAATGAGCAAACGCGGACAGTCCAACAGGCGCACTGGGCGATCCGTGCAATGCTGCTTTGGAAGCATCGCCGCAGGCTTGTGCGGGTGACGACAATCTCCTTTATCGTGACCCTGGTCGTTGCGTTCGTGATTCCCAAACGCTATAAGTCCGTCGCCAGCATTATGCCGCCCGACCAACAGAGTTCGGGAGCGATGATGCTCGCAGCTATGGCCTCCCGCAGTGGAAGCCTCGGCGGACTGGGCAGCCTTGCAGGCAGTCTGCTGGGCGGACACACCACCACTGCACTCTTCGTCAACCTGCTGCACAGCAGCACCGTAAGTGGCTGCCTTATTGACCGCTTTAATCTGCAACACGTGTATCGCAAACGCTATCGAATCGATGCGGCCAAGCACCTGGCAAACCGTACAACCATTACGGAGGACAAGAAAAGCGGTGTCATCACGATCGCGGTGGAGGATGAAAATCCCATGCGGGCTCGCGATCTAGCTCAGGGATATCTTGACGAACTGAACAAGCTGGTTACGCAGACCACCACCACCTCCGCTCACCGGGAACGCATTTTTATCGAGCGGCGCCTTCATTCAGTCCAGGCGGACCTCGAACACGCGCAGCTTGAGCTGAGCGAGTTTTCGAGCAGAACCAGCACTGTCGATATCAAAGAGCAGACTCACGCGATGGTGGATGCGGGCGCACGCGTGCAGGGAGAACTTCTGGTTGCACAGTCTGGACTTCAATCGCTTCGCCAAATCTATGGCGATGGCAATGTGCGAGTCCGAGAGACAGAAGCGCGCATCGCGAGTCTGCAACGCAATCTTGAAAAAATGACCGGTTCGTCTGCCCCTTTGGTCCCGCAAGCCGCCGGCGGATACAGTGCGACATCGGACGCGAATGATAAAGGCGAACTCTATCCTCCGTTGCGACAGCTTCCACGGCTTGCGGTTCCATATGCCGATCTTTACCGTCAGGTACGAGTCCAGGAGGCGGTGTATGAGCTTCTCACGCAGCAATACGAATTGGCTCGGATCGAGGAGGCGAAAAACGTTCCGGTTGTCAGTGTGATCGACGCTCCGGGAGTGCCCGAGAGAAAATCTTTCCCTCATCGCCTGTTGCTCACCCTTGTGCTGACATTTCTCTCGTTCGCCATTACGGCGGCTCTGATTCTTCTACGGGATCACTGGTCGAATTTCGATCTGCGCGATCCGCGAAAGATGCTTGCAGCGGAAGTTTCCCCGGTTTTGCGCAATCGGAGCCGCGCAATCTTTGGGTTATGGCGGCGGGGCGCTGCATGGCCAGGCAGGGGAGCGAAACCGTGAAGATTCTGATCGCTGCTGCTTCGTTCTCTTCTCACATCTCCGGGTTGCAGCGTCATGCTTTCAATGTGGTGCGATGCCTTTTGCAGCAGGCGGAAATTTCCGCTGTCCATCTTGTCGTTGCGCCGTGGCAGCGCGAGCTCGTACGGGCCGCAGGTCTCCATGATCACTCCCGGCTTACGACTCACATCGCTGAGATGAGACTGAGCTCGCTCAGCCGGAATCTTTGGTACTACCGGCAGCTTCCCGCGCTAGCCGCTTCTCTCAGCATAGATGTTGTACATCTGTCCTACCCCGTGCCGGTAAATGCTTCGTCGTTTGGCTGTCCGACAGTAGTGACGCTACACGATCTGTATCCCTATGAAATTCCTTTGAACTTTGGCTTTCCAAAGTTCATCTTCAATCGTTTGGTTCTGCAACAATGTCTTCGCAATGTTGACGTGATCGCCTGCGTCTCCGAAGTTACGAAGGTTCGGTTAAGCCGGTATGCGCCGGCCTCCACATCGCGAAAAGCGGTTCGAATCTATAACTGCATCGAGGCTGAGCCGCTCTGCGCCATAAAATCTCCAATCCCTGGCTGGCAAGGTGAGCCTTTCCTGCTTTGTGTTGCGCAGCACCGCCGCAACAAGAACATCCCGTTGCTGATCCGGGCGTTTGATCGCTTATTGCGCTCCGGACAGCTTGATTCGGAAATGAAACTGGTGGTGATTGGGATCGGGGGTCCTGAAACCCGCACTATCCATCGATTGGTATCCAGCTACGGCCTTGGCCAAGCCGTTCATTTCCTCAAAGGCCTGTCGGAACCGGAGCTGCAGTGGTGCTATGCGCGGTGTGAAGCACTTGCCGCCCCTTCCAGGACTGAAGGCTTCGGCTTACCGGTTGCCGAAGCCCTTCTTGCGGGTTGCCGAGTTGTCTGCTCGGATATACCGGCCCATCGCGAAGTTGGAGATGGCCATTGCCACTTCGTGGCACTGCGGAAGAACGCAGAGGAAGTGCTGGCAGATGCCATTGCCGCAACACTCCAGGAGCCGACGAAGGCGCCGATCTCTCTGCCGCAGTTCTCGTCTTCGCTTCTTGCGAAGCAGTACATAGAACTGTATCGCAGGCTTGGAGCGCCTTCTCAATTGCTTCAGAATGCCAGGATTTCTGCTCTGGTCCACGCAGGGGACGAACATGGCCACAACTGACTCCTTCGCGTCTGGCCTCTATGTCGAGATCCCGGCAGCCCTCCGCACGGAGGGGCGGGCGATCTCTACAGAACTATTTCGGAGCGTGATAGCTTTCACCGAGGTATCGGCGGATTTTCTTACCTGCGCCGCCGGCATATTCGCGAGTTACTTTTTTTATCCTTCTCTGCATATCGGCACTCAGATTCAAAATCCCATGCGGGAGTTAGCAGCAGTAAGCATGATGTACGGTCTTTTTGTGGTGCTTCTCCTGCAAAGGGATGGCGCGTATCGCGAAGGCGGCAGCCTGCTGCAGATTCGGGAGACGGAACGCGCAATGCGAGTTCCCGCTCAGTCAATGCTCCTTCTGCTGCCGATCAACTTTCTTTTGAATCTGAAGTTTTCCCTCGGGGAATTTCTTGTTGCTTTCGTCCTGATTTCGCTTCTGCTGACCATCCAGAAGCAGATATTTTCCTCGATTGTCCGAATTCTGCACGTCAGAGAGTACGGCACAGATCGCGTAGTTGTTTATGGAGCAGGCGACACAGCAATGCGCATTGTGTCGACCCTTCTTTATTCATCCCGGCTCGGACGCCGTTCCGTCGCGGTGATCGATGACGATCCCGCGCAGGCTGCGAGCGGTATGTTCGAGATGGGGTACCGGCGGCGCCGTTCAGTTCCGGTGCAGCGAGGGCCAATCACAGCGGCGCTGCTGAAGGCCTACCAATGCAACATGCTGATGGTGGCCCCACAAAATCTCTCCCCGGAAAAGCTGGCCGCGGCCGTACATGCCGCGAAGCAGGCTGGATTGCGGATCACGTTCGTTCTGGGTTCTCCTCTGCAGGAGCCGCAGTGGGCGGAATCTACGGATATCGATGGTCTGCTGTTTACTTCCATGATTGACCCGGCGGCACCCTGGCATTATGCAGTCGCCAAGCGCGGGGCGGATTTGATCTTATCCTCTCTTCTCTTGGTGCTGCTTGCTCCCCTGCTTTTCCTGATTGTGGTCCTGATACGGGTGGACTCGCGTGGTCCCGCCCTTTTCATTCAGAAAAGGGTGGGCCGCAATGGAGAGCTCTTCGACATGTATAAGTTCCGCTCGATGGATACCAGCGCACCGAGTTATGATTTTTCCCCAACCGAATCGGATGACGCTCGAATTACTAGGATGGGAAGATTTCTTAGACGCACCAGTCTGGACGAGTTGCCTCAACTGATGAACGTCTTGTTGGGACATATGTCACTAGTGGGACCGCGACCGGAGATGCCATTCATTGTGCGAAGCTATAACTCCCGGCAACGGCAGAGACTTCAGGTGATTCCCGGGATTACCGGCCTATGGCAACTCAGTGCCGACAGACCACTCCCAATCCACGAGAACGTCGATTATGACCTTTACTACATCCGGAACCGCACCTTCTTTATGGATATCGCCATTCTGGTCCACACCCTGTTCTTTGCGATAGGTGGAGGAGTATGAGCGAATCGATTTCCCCGCGGTGTGGCTGCGACGAGGGTTTCCCGATGGCTGATTCTGCGTTCGTCCCTGCTTACGCCGATGTGCTTGGGGTGAAAGTATCCGCGGTCAATCTGAAGCTGGCTGTCGAGCGGGCCGACCAATGGATTGCGGCCGGGACCCCTGGTTACATTTGCGTCACCGGAGTACATGGAGTGATGGAAGCACAGGCGGACTCCGACTTTCGCCAAATCCTCAACCGCGCATGCATCAATACTCCGGACGGAATGCCCATGTCGTGGGTCGGCCGGCTTCAGGGCTTTCCGGAGATGAATCGCGTCTTTGGACCGGACTTCATGACGAGCATGTGCCAGCTGTCGGTCGAGCGAGGCTATCGCAATTTTCTATATGGCGGCAAGCCCGGCGTTGCGCAGCTACTTAGCGAAACACTGCAGCGAAGGTTCCCGGGCCTGCAGATGGTCGGCACCTATACGCCCCCTTTCAGAAACTTGACGGTGGAAGAAGAAGCAGATTTTTTGACTCAAGTGGGGCAATCGAAGCCGCACATCCTGTGGGTGGGGCTAAGTACTCCGAAGCAGGAACGATTCATGGCGCAATATGTCGATCGCCTCCAGGTCCCATTGTTAGTGGGTGTAGGAGCGGCCTTCGATTATCACACCGGGAGCATTCGCGATTGCTCTGAGTGGATCAAGCGCGCCGGACTGCAGTGGCTGCATCGGCTTTTGCAGGACCCTCGACGCCTGTGGCGGCGCTACCTTCGCAACAATCCCGCGTTTCTCTGGCACATCGCGTGGCAGATCTCGGGACTGCGACGATATCCACGTAGTAATTGGGAGACGCATTCACCAAACATAAGGAGTAGAGCCGCGCAGACGATTGAACCTTCTTCTGTCAGAGCGGAGGATCTGACGCGGAATGTTGACTCCGCTCAGATACCCACCCAAATGTGCGGTCATCGCGACGAGACCGGCCGTCACAAATTCTATTGACAGAAGATAGCAGGGCACCGTGCGCTGCGGCGTACGGCTCCCCCGGAACTGCAAGTACCAAACGAGGCATATGATTGCACTCGAAGCGACGCCAAGCACCAGACGTTGCAGCAACATCGCCTTGAGTTTTTGTCCCTCCAGTTGGAAATACCACGCAAGCAGGCCGGTTGCGATAAGGGCTGGTGTCGAAGCCGCAGCCACGAGGAAATTGCAATAGGCCGCCGCGGCAAGAGCGCGGCGCTTGGTCCAGTGCGCAGCGAACTCGAACACTACACCAACTATGAACAGGGCGATTGGAAAGTGGATGAGCACAACGTGTTGCGTGCTTGGCCAGCAGCGCTTCGCGAAGACTAAATGGATTCACGGCTGTCCCCTCACTTCACGATGATCTTTCCAATCATCTTCGGATGCACTGAGCAGAAGTACTCACAGCTACCAGGAGCCTGGAACGTGAATGTAAATTTCTCATCCGTATCCAGCGCTCGCGATTTGAATTTATTATCGACGCTGACAACCGTATGAGGCACGTCGTCCTTGTTAATCCACGAAACATCCGCGCCCAACGGTAAAGCCAATGTAAATCACACTGTCAGCGTGTTCACAACCCCTGTCGAAAATGTTCTCCAGAAGAAGAATGCGATTAGTGTTCAGTTACAAGGCGCGAAGGGTGCAATCATCTATCTTGCAGTCGAAGATCACAGTCAAAACTAATGGCTTATTCCTGGCCGGAACAGCTGCAATTGCGCGAGTACCTTGCGGGCTGTTCGGATTGATTGTCAGCTGCAAAGAGCATGTCCAAATTCAGTGAGAACGCAGAAGCGTTGCATTTTGCTGCTGAGTTTGACGACGCCAGCCCCACCGCACCCGGCAATTCTCTCCTCAGGTGGGTTTTGAATCAATTTTTGCAAGCAGTCAGCCCCGCAGAACCCACAGACGAGAGATTGGGCAACGTGCCAGATGGGACGGTGCCCAACGATGTATTGGTTACTGCGAGCAGCCAGTTGAACGGTGTTGCTCTCCCGTCGGATACTATAAATAGCTCCGAACTTGGAACATACTGGTGCGCTTCCAGGAGAGCTAGCGGCTGCGAAAGGCCTGTTGCCACTCCTCAACTTTGCAGACACCAATGTTATGAATTCGAGCCTTGTCAATTCGCTGGTTCTATGTGCGCTTATCTCTAGTGGAAGCAACCCTTCATGTGTCGCACCGCCCGCCGATTCAGGTGCCGGTCAAAGTCTTCTTTTTAAGGATGTAGCTCAGTCCGAAAAATCGCAACAAAGGCACCCGTTCCAAGCCAATAATCGTATCGAAGTGGTAGCTCCAACGCACAAATTGAGACTTGCACAGGAAAACGATATATCTCTTGTAATTCATGCGGCTGGGATCACAAAGGTGGAGACCTACCAGCTTCGGCACATGCCAGACGAGCCATCAAAAGTCCCGGCTCGCCTAAGCGGAGGTGAGGGTTATGCGTCTCTTCCTCTTTACTATCATCGCGATGGAAGCGCCTATATCAGGGTCATTCCCCGACGCCTTGGAAGTCTGCGCCTGCGGGTAAGAGCATTCTTCCCTGACGGAGGTTACGCAACCGGAGAGACAGACCTCAATGTCGGCCTTCCCGATCGCTCACCCCAAAAAATCATTGTAGGCGAGCTGGGAATACCCGGTTCCGAGATTCCGATAGTGTTTGCGTATCTGGACCCGCAACGAGGCAGGAATGCGCTGACTGTGAGCGCGGTTTTTGAGAATACGACGGGACAAATCCAGATCGATCCCGCATACGCATCGTTTCGGGTCAGAACCGCAAACGATGTTTCCATAGTCCGGATTATCAAATCCACCGGATATATCGAGCCCCTACAGGCTGGAGAAGGACTGGTTGAGACCAGATTTGGAGGATGGAAGAATCTTACTTGCATCTTGGTGGAGAAAACGTTGAATTTAAACGAGGGCCCCACGTCTGATTGCAAATCATTGCTTTTGCCGGGAGAAAAGCTAGGTACGCCTGTTCGAGTGGACGGCTCTCAATAGCTTGGCAGCCCATTCAGCAATGGTTGCGACGAGTGCTATCGGTCCGGCAGAAGCGCGCAATGGCGTGTGGCGCATCAGGACCGATGTTACCCGCCCGTTGAAATCGCTCAAGCTGCCGGAGTGCGTGGGATGAAAGATGTCGCGGAAGACCTCGCGCAGGCCGAACAGCACCACCAGGACTCCGCTCACTTCCAAAATGATGCGCTCCGCCACAATGCCCTCGTGATTTGCTTTACCGCTCGGACTGCAGGAAGTCTGCAATCGTCTGGGCGTCAGCGGTTGTAACCCCCATCTCCGGCATCGCCGTGCCGGGGTGGATACTCTGCGGATGCATGATCCAGTGCTCCATATCGGTGCGCGTGTTCTGCAGTGTGCCCGCAAGGTAGGAGCGCTGCGCGACCGATCGCAGCGACGGTCCAACCTTTCCGACTGCACCAGGAACGCCGGGGATGACATGGCAAGTCGGGCAGCCGTACTGGATCATCAAATTGGATGCTGTGGTATGCACCTCGGCCTGTTGCCTGCTCGTTGATGTGCGACAGCCCGCGCAGACCAGGAGCGCAAAACACGCTATCGCGAGAGGAAGCTTTTTCATAGCTGCTGCCGTCCCTTCTCCATCACGGCTTCCAGGGAACCAAGTTTGACGTGCCGATCCGACGCAGAAAGCCACTTTGCGAATAACGCCAGACCGACGGTGATGAACACAACGCCTGACGGCACCCACATGATGACTCCTCCGAGTTGCTGGTCCTCAAGCGCCGAAAGACCCCAGCGCGCCGTTGTCGACGCGTAGGCCGGATACCACAATATGGCCGAAAAAGTCAGGAATGCCCCAAGAGCAGTACACTGCGCAGCGGCTCCGAATACATAAATCGTCCCCGCACCGTAACTCATCGCGGACCGGCCCACCCCATACAGCGCGGACCAGAAGAGCACGGCAGTCAGAAAGAAGCTGAGGTGCTGCGCGGCGTGAATCCAGTCGGAGGTCAGCGTTGCCTGGTAGAGCGCGGGGATATGCCAGATCCAGAGCGCAGCCGTCTCCAGCACCCAGGCGGCCGATGGCTTGCTGATGAACGCAATAGGAGCTGTGTGCTCCATCGCATTCACCCAGCCTCCCAGTTGCACGCGCTGTCTCGGCGCGAAGGCCCAAAGGCACGTCGCGCCCGGATGCGAGGCGGAGATCAGCGGCGCAGACACCAGGATCAGAATTTCGTGCTGCAGCATATGTGCGCTGAATAGCTGCTCGCCCAGCTCATGAATCGGAGAAGTCAGCGCAAAGAACAGCGTAAGCCATCCCGCGAGAAAGCTTGCGTGTCTCCAACGCAAAGTGTGCAGAGCCCCCCGGCGAAGCGCACCGATGACATAGACGCCGAGAATCAACGCGAGCGGAATGACAATCGCGGGCTCCCAGCTCCACGGCTCGCTCCACACCGAAGGCCTCGAGCGCTCCAGAAAAACGCCGAGCACTGAAAGCGAGTTGGCACAGGCTGGGCACATGGTCAGTCGCAGGGTTGAACCGTCAGCGTCGCCAGCAATCCGGCGATGACGACCAGGGCAGCCAGCGCCGAAAGCACCAGCCCAAGCTTCGCCATAAAGCGCCGCCGCCCGAGTTCAGGCTCCGTTTCATCGGCTTTGGGAAGCTGCCGCAAAGCCGTAGCCGCAAGAGCTGCCGCCAACACACAGATGGCGAAGTCTATCGCGCAGACGATGTAGTCGGTGGTCTTTCGATTTACATCGCACACCCAATGCGAAACGGTGTAGCCCACAATCGTGTTGGCGAGCGCGGCAAAGGAAGACAGCGACAGGCTCGCAATCAACTGGCGGTCCAGCCGCTTGTCCGTATCTGTGCGCTTGTGAACCAGGGCCTCAGGCATGGAGCCACCGCGGTGCCCAATAGATGACCAGGTAGATCGGCACCCACCACAAAACCACGAAGTACCAGTAGTCCGCGTTCTCTGCCGCATCCATAAAGCGCTTGCCTTCCACCAGCGGCGTGAAAAATAAAACCGTGAGGACGATCGTATCGACGAAATCCGTGAGCAGATGCGTCACATGCAGACCCATCAGCAGCCACACCGCGGAGCCATATGCATCCAGGCTCCAATCGCAGTTCAAGTGGCGCAATTCAAAGTAACGGACCACCAGGTTGGCCACGCCAATCAGGGTCAGCAGCACAAGCCCGATCCGCACCGCCCGCAGGTCGCCTTTGCGTGCGCGGCGCCGGTACCACTCGTTCGGAATCATGCTCAATAAAAAGATTGCCAGGTTCAGCGTGCCCCAGAACAGCGCCGGCGGATTCTCATGCGGCGGCCACTCCACCACCCGCGAGTGCAGGTAAAAATACGACGCGATCATCAGCACGAAAACCGTGCCTTCAATCGCCATCATCCCGATGATGCCGCACCAGGTTACGCTGCGCGCCCCAAAGACCACCGTCGGCAGCTTCGAAACATCGAGGACTGCGGGCTCTATCCCCTCGACCATATCTCCCTCGCGCGCCGCCGTTCCGCCGCCTGCTTGTTCGGCCAGAACCAGCCAATCATGGTAATGGCAATCGGCACCAACCCAATCGTGATGCCCCACGGTGTAAAGATGCTGCCCACAAATGCCGCCCCAGTCGCGAGCGCAGCCAGAAAAGGCCAGATAGTTGGCGATGGAAACTCTTCCTTGGAGTCAGGCTCCGCATCGAGAGAGCGCGTCGTCAGAAAGCTGCGCGCATCCTCGTCCAGTCCCACCACGATCGGCTGGTTCGACGCCGCATCCCACAACGCCTCGCGGCCGTTCACCGTCGGCAGATGAAGAAAGTTGTACTTCGGCGGTGGCGAACTCGTGGCCCATTCGAGCGTGCCCGCCCGCCAAGGGTTCGGCCCCGACAGTTCGCCGGTCCGCCGCGACCGAAACATGTTCCATAGGAAAATGGACACCGAGAGGAAAAGCAAGATGTATCCCATGGACTCGATCTGATTCAGCGTGGTCCAACCCATGTTCGCCGGGTAGGTGTACACGCGGCGCGGCATGCCACGAATGCCGACCAGATGCATCGGAAAGAACGTGATCTGGAAGCCGATGAAAAATAGCCAAAAGCTCAGATGTCCGAGCGTCTCGTTCAGCATCCGCCCAGTGACCTTTGGGAACCAATAGGTCAGTGCCGCAAACAGCGGGAACACCGCCCCGCCGATCAGCACGTAATGAAAATGGGCCACCACGAAATATGTATCGTGCACCTGCAGATCGACGGGCACCGAGGCGACGAAGATGCCCGTCATGCCGCCCAGGATAAACGTGAAGAAGAAGCCCAGCACCCACCACAGCGGCGTCTTCAGCACCACGCGCCCGGTGGCCAGCGTCGCAATCCAGCAGAAGATTTGCGCTCCGCTCGGGATCGCGATCATCATGCTTGCCGCCGTGAAGTAGCTCTCGGCAATCTGCGGAATGCCCGTCGCGAACATGTGGTGCACCCACAGGCCGAACGCGAGAAACCCCGTCGCCACCAGCGAGAGCACCAGCACCAGATAGCCGAAGATATGCCTTCGGCTGAAAGTGGTGACGATCGTCGATACGATCGCCGTGCCTGGGATAAAGATCAGGTAGACCTCAGGATGCCCGAACCACCAGAACAGGTGCTGATATAGCAGCACATCGCCGCCCACCGCCGGGTTGAAGAACTGGGTTCCCCCGGTGCGGTCCAGTAGCAGCATCGTGCTCGATAGCACCACTCCAGGGAGAGAAAAGATCACCATGGTCGCGACCACGACCTGCCCCCACACAAAGATGGGTATGCGATTCAGTGACATCCCCGGCGCGCGCAGGCGAAACGCCGTGACCAGGATCTCGACCGCCACCGCAAGCGCCGACACTTCGGTGAACGTGATCAGCTGCGCCCAGAAATCCGGCCGCTTGCCCGGCCCATAATCCGGCCCAGCCAGCGGCACATAAGAGAACCAGCCACGGTCCGCGCCCGTGTTCGAAAGGAACGCAATATAAAACATGATGCCGCCGAACAGGTACAGATAGTAGCTGTACGCGTTCAGCCGCGGGAAAGCGATGTTGCGCGCGCCCACCATCAACGGCACCAGGTAAACACTCAGCGCCTCGAACATCATGGGCACGGCAAATAGAAACATCATCGTGCTGCCGTGCATGGTAAAGAACTGGTTGTATTTGTCGTTCGACAGGATATGCGCTTCAGGAAATGCCAGCTGCAGCCGCATCACACCGGCAAGCACGCCGGCGATCAGGAAGAAGCAGAAGGCCGTCGCCACATACCGCATTCCGATGGTCGTGTGATGGACGGCCTTGAACCAGCCCAGGAAGCCGCGCGGCTCCGCCCACACGCGCTCAAGCTGCGCAGCCTGTCGCTGTTCCGCTTCGGTCAGCTCCGCTGCCGGGGCAAGCGTCGTGGTTGTCATCGCAGCGTCTCCAGGTAAGCAAGCAGATCCTGCAGGTCGGACCCCGACATCTCATTCGGGGGCATGCGGCAGCCAGGTTTTATGCTTTGCGGGTTTAAGATCCAGCCGGCCAGGTTTCCGACCGTGTTCGGCAGTTGGCCGGCGGCGATGGTTGAACGGCTCGCCAGGTGCGTCAGGTCCGGACCCACTCGGGAGCCCGCAGTCGTACCGCGAATCGTGTGGCACATCACGCAGGCATGCGTCAGAAATACCTGCTGCCCGTGCTGCGTCTGCGGGTTCGCCGGTTCAGGTGCACTCTTCACCTGCGCGGCCAGCCACTTGCTGAAGTCCGCACTTGATTCGGCCACGATGTAGAACGACATATGCGCGTGCTGCTCGCCGCAGTACTCGGCGCACTGGCCTCGCCAGCGGCCTGCTTGGTTCACCTGCATCATAAGATCGGTGTTGTACCCGGGCAGCAGGTCCCGCTTGCCCTGCACATTCGGCACCCAGAAGCTGTGGATGACATCGCGGGAGGTGCCATGGATGCGTATCGGGACACCTGTGGGTAAATGGATTTCGTTGGCGGTCACGACAATGCGGTCGGCTTCATCATTCGGATAATGCACCTCCCACCACCACTCGTGCCCATAAACTTCGATCGTCAGCGCCTGTTTACCGTTTATCTTGCCCATCGCGCGACTTGTCATAAAGCTTCCAATCATCATCACGAAGAGCAGCACCACCGTCGCGATCATGGCGCCTGAGACGGCCCTAGCCGCAAACCGCTCGCTTGCCTCGCTCGGCACCTGCGGCTCCGGCATCATGTCCAGCGTGGACCGCTTGCGCCATACGGAGATCACCAGCACCAGCAACGTCAGCAGGTACACGATCGATGTGATCCAGAAGATCAGCGCGAACTCGTGCTCAATGTGCTGCGCGCCCGGCCCGACCGGGTTCAGCGAAGTCTGGTTCCCAGTGAAGCCGGGGACCGCCATGAGTAACGCGATCACGGCTTCACCTGCTGCGGCGCATGCTGGATGGGCTGCTGGTCATCATCCGCGGGGTGCTCCTTCTGGCGCGCCTGTTCGGCCTTCGCGACCGCCATCTGGTCGGAGCGCGAAGGTGCAATGTCGCTGGGCAGCTGGCCGCTCATCGACCGCACATACGCCACCAGCTCCCATACCTGGTACTCAGGAATCTTGCCGGAGAAACTGGGCATCCCGTTCGGCCGCCCCTGCACAATGTCCGAGTAAATCTGGGCCGGCTGACTGCCGTAAATCCACTTCGAGTCCATCAATGCCGGACCGATCGCCCCGCCCCCTTGCGCGTGGCAACCCACGCAGTTGAACGCGCTGTACAGGCGTTTCCCCTCGGCCACCGCATAGGCGCTGTCGGCGTACCGTTTATATTCCGCAGGCGTTTGGCTCGGACTCGAAGGGGACTTCCCGCCCGCATGAATTGGAGTCAAAGCGGTCCCCTGGGCGAGTTGCGTCTGCGCCGCTCCGGGATCGAAGATGCGCTGTTCCCGCTTGCACCCAGCGACCGCAAGCAAAGCCATACCCAGGCCCGCGACGAACAGTCGATTCATCACGCACCTCCTTGCAGCGGCAGCATCGGGACATGGGACCGCGCCAGCACCTGCTCAATTTGGGGCTCGAGCCGCCGAATGGCGCTGCTCAGCGCATCGCGCAGCGCCGTGTCCTGTTTGTGAACTCCCATCGCGATCTCGTATGTGAACGGTATGCCGGACGCGTCCACCGCCGGGCTCACCGGGCTCAGTGTCAACGGCAGGCGGTCTGCGCCCACAAAGTACCCGGCAATCGGCCCCCACACCACCGCAACGCCTACCCGATTGTCCGCAACCGCCCGCACCACGTAGCCCGCTCTCGTCCCGAAAGAATCGAATCCAACAAGCTGCGCTGCATGCCCCGTCCGAATCAGCGGCACCGAAGGCGGAGACAGGTCTTCTTCAAGCACCTGAAGCCCGATACGCCGGCCATCAAGATGCGAGTCGCCGAATGACGCAATCTGCAGGTGATCGCGCCTCCTGGTAACGAACACGTAAGTCGACCGGTAATACGGCGCCGTAGTCGCGACCCCCTTGATACCTTTCGGGACCCCCACCAACACATCGCACACGTTCTTGTTGAACTGCTCGCGAAGGAACCCGCGCCGGCTGCGAGCCCAGACGAACACTGGCTGCCGGCCAAGATCATGCGCCACCATCGCCGCAATCCGGTTATCGAACCCCTGCCCCGCCCGGTTTGAAAACGGGAGATCATCGGGGTCTGCACAGATCCGAAGCGGCTGCGCAGCCAGAACCGCGGCACTCGAAAGCAGACCCAGCACCGCGCAGACTCTAAGGAAGCGCGAACACATAGAGGGTTCCTCCCGGCGTCGTGTTCTTTTTCAACTCCCTCATCGCGCTGCCCCAGCCATTCGCAGCCGAGTCATCGCGCGTATCGAGATCCGCCGCAATCACGGAACCCGGCCATCCGCCCACCCCCGACAGGATTGCCACATACTGTTTGCCGTCCGGAGCCCGATACGTGATCGGCTGGCCGATGATTCCCGAGCCGGTCTTGAACTGCCACAGAATTTTTCCCGTGCGCGCGTCAGCTGCCTTGAACCACCCATCCATCGTGCCGAAGAACACAAGATCGCCCGCCGTCGCGACGGTGCCGCTCCAGGTCGGATACTTGTCCTGGATCGTCCACACCTTCTTGCCCGAAATCGGATCCCACGCCATCACCTCGCCCATATTGCCGCCCGGACCGGCGTAATACCGAACTTCCGCGCCGATATAGGGAGTGCCCGCAATATAGTTGGCCTCGGTATACTGCTCGTCCATGCACATGTTCTCGTGCGGCACATACACCAGGCCCGTCCGAGGGGAAAACGAACTCGGCTGCCAATCCTTTGAGCCCGGCGCTATCGGACAAATTCCAACCGTCTCTTTTCCTACCTCCGGCTTCTTCGACTCAACCTCCAACAGCCTGCCCGTCTTCAGGTCCACGCCCGTGCTGATAGTGTTGTAAACGTAAGATGTGGCAGAGAGCACCTGCCCATTTGTGCGATCGATCACATACATGTAACCGTTGCGATCCGGCCGCACCAGCACCTTGCGCGTGCTGCCCCCGATCGGCAGATCAAGCAGGATGTCCTCGTTGATGCCATCGTGGTCGAAAATATCGTGGGGAGACATCTGATAGAACCACTTCGCCTGCCCGGTATCGGCATCCCGCGCCCACATGCCGCTGGTCCAAAGGTTCTCGCCGGGGCGCGCGTCCGCGTTCCAGGGTCCAGGATTGGCCGTGCCGTAGTAGATCAGGTTGCTCGCCGGATCGTACGCCACAAAGCCCCACACGGTTCCGCCGCCCATTTTCCAGGCGTCTGGCGGCCAGCTCTTCACACCTAGATCAGTGCCTTTGTACTGCGGGTAAAACGGCTTGAAGTCGGCGCCGATCAGCACGTCCTTGTCGGGGCCATCGTTATACGCCTGCCAAACCACCTTGCCGGTCTTGGTGTCGAGCGCCGTCAGCCAGCCCCGCACCCCATACTCGCCGCCACTGTCCCCCACATACACCTTGTCGCGAACCACCATTGGCGCCATCGTGATGGTCTCGCCCTTAGTGATATCCGCCAGGTGGGTGCGCCACAGCAGCTTGCCTGAATTCGCATCGATTGCGACTGTATAGCCGTCCAGAGTGTTGTAGATCACCTTGCCATCCGCGAACACAGCCCCGCGGTTCACCCAATCACAGCAGGCCGAGCCCTTGGAGGCCGGAGAAGGATTGGGCTCGAACGTCCACTTCAGCCGTCCGCCCGGCTGGGTCAAATCCAGTGCGAACAATTTGTTCGGCCACGGAGAAACCACGTACATTGTCCCGTTGGCCACGATGGGCGCGGCTTCCTGCCCGCGTGCTATTCCGGTGGCGAACGTCCAGGCAACCTTGAGTGTCCCGACGTTGCCGGTGTTGATCTGGTCGAGCGTGCTGTAACGTGTGTTCGCGTAATCCTTCGTCGCGCGCACCCATTGCCCATCATCGGGCGCAAGCTGGCCCTTGTACGGATGAACTTCGCCGCCAAGCGAGGCCGGCGGCTGCACCTGCTGCGTCTGCTTACTGCAGCCGACGGCGAAAATCCCGAGCACAGAGCCGAGTATCACCAGGGGCCAAGGTGAGCATCTCACCGCAACCCAGGGGCTTGCCTCATCTCTCATCTCTACTCCTGTTACGACAACGGATGTTGCAGCTTGGCGAAAGGATGTCTTCTTCTTACCCCAACGTGCATTGAAGTCCGCAATGCAACTCACGAAAGCAGGAGCGCACGTGACCTACGAAAGGGCCAAATTGCCGAGATGCGCTCCCATCCGACGAATAGAGCGCTTTGAAACGGAGCTTCTGACAATTCCCTTCATATTGGTGAGAAACTTTGGCTCCGCGGCCGGCGCTTCCTAAGAGATGACTCATCGACTCGGCCGCACATTTTTCAGTTGGGCCAAGAGCATACATCGTTCTGTCTGTCGCGTCCGAAGCCAGGCTTCCCGATTGCACCGCTCTGCGGAGATTGAGCGTCGCGGACTGTGCGGGCTCTTTCTCGAAGAGTAATCGCAAGTGTGGAGTACCTGAATGGATGAGAATTTGTCCAATAAATGTCGACCCTGCAAACTTTCAAAGAACCCCATTGCTGACAATTGCGGTTCATCAGTGTAGCGGTTCAGATTGCAGGCCGAAAAGACGCAGAGGTCTCCGAGGCTCTCTCGCAGGCATAAGCCAGAGATGCCGGTAAGCCATGCCGCTTCCTCAAAAAAGTTGCAGGCGACCTCTATGGCTGCGCGATCGATGCTGGAAGAGGAAAATGAGTTTCTTCTCAGGGACTTGAAATCGGTCGAAGAATCCTATGGGACGGACGTTCTTACGTTGACCGTGGCTTGCGGTTATCTTGAACGCTTGGTTAAGAATTCCGGGATCGAGCGTTACCTGGCGCGGCATCACGTGGAGATTCTCAGACCCTGCAAAAACAGTTAACCGATTATGGACTAAAAGTCGCGAGCTCAGGAGATAGCAAAAGCTAGATGCAGACATATGCCTGGGACGCAAAGGCAGCCCAGCGGGGTGAAGAGAAACCTTTAAAAGTCCACGATCACGCTCCGGATGCTTTCCGATACTTCGCTAAGAGTGAAGTTCCTTACTGGAGACTAGCCTGCGATTAACGTTACCCAGTGGCTCCGATATTACCGGCCAGACACAAAGCTGCCCGAAAACCTGCTCTGGAACCCTCGCATCCAAACGCCCGAAGGTAGCCCGGTGAAACCCACACCAAAAAACGACGGCACCGTCCGCGTTCGCGGCGCGCGCGAGCACAACCTTCGCAACATCGACGTCGACATCCCCCGCGACGCCCTGGTCGTCTTCACCGGCGTCTCCGGCTCCGGAAAATCCTCGCTTGCCTTCGGCACCCTCTACGCCGAAGCCCAGCGTCGCTACCTCGAATCCGTCTCGCCCTATGCCCGCCGCCTCTTCCATCAGCTCAGCGTTCCCGCAGTCGATTCCATCGACGGCCTGCCGCCCGCCGTCGCACTGCAGCAACAACGCGGCGCGCCGACCACGCGTTCCTCCGTCGGCTCCGTCACCACGCTCTCCAATCTGCTGCGCATGCTCTACTCCCGCGCCGGCGACTACCCGCGGAACCAGCCGCTCCTCTACGCCGAGTCCTTCTCCCCAAACACCGCCGAAGGCGCCTGCACCAAATGCCACGGACTTGGCCGCGTCTACGAAGTCACCGAACAATCCATGGTGCCCGATCCTTCGCTCACCATCCGCGAGCGCGCCATCGCCGCATGGCCCACCGCCTGGGGCGGCCAAAACCAGCGCGACATCCTTGTCTCCCTCGGCTACGACGTCGACATCCCCTGGCGCGATCTCCCAAAGAAAGACCGCAACTGGATCCTCTTCACCGAAGACCAACCGCAGGTTCCCGTCTATGCCGGCTTCACCCCCGCCGAAACCCGCCAGGCACTCAAGCGCAAGATGGAGCCCAGCTATATGGGCACCTTCACCGGCGCAAAGCGCCACGTGCTCACAACCTTCGCCAACACGCACAGCGCGCTGATGAAGAAACGTGTCGCGCAGTTCATGCTTTCCACCGAGTGCGACGTCTGCCACGGCAAGCGCCTGCGCCCCGAATCCCTCTCCGTCAAATTCGCCGGCTATGACATCGCGGAGATTGCCGCGCTCCCGCTCAAGCGTCTCAGCGCGCTCCTGCAACCGTTCGCCATAACCGGCGGCACCGCGCACGCCGCAAATCCCGAAAAGACAGAAGTCACCAAACGCATCACCGCCGACCTTACTGCGCGCCTTGCCGTCCTGCTCAACCTCGGCCTCGGCTATCTTTCTCTCGAGCGCAGCACCCCCACGCTTTCCCCCGGAGAGCTCCAGCGCCTTCGCCTCGCCACGCAACTCCACTCCAACCTCTTCGGCGTCGTCTATGTTCTCGATGAACCCTCCGCCGGCCTGCATCCCGCCGATACCGAAGCTCTCCTCGATGCGCTCGACGCGCTCAAGAAATCCGGCAACTCACTCTTCGTCGTCGAGCATGAACTCGATGTCATCCGCCGCGCCGACTGGATCGTCGACGTCGGCCCCGGCGCCGGCGTCAACGGCGGCGAAGTCCTCTACTCCGGCCCGCCCGCCGGCCTGCAACACGTCGCCGCCTCGCAAACCCGCCGCTATCTCTTCCCCTCCACGGCGCCGTCGCATGCACCGCGCCGAGAACCGAAGGCTGGCTCAAACTCAGCGGCATCACGCGCAACAACCTTGACCATCTCGACGCGCAAGTTCCCCTCGGCGTCTTCACCTCCGTCACCGGCGTCTCCGGCTCCGGCAAATCCACGCTCGTCAGCCAGGTCCTCGTCGAACTCGTAGCGGAACACCTCGGCCAGAAGATCGAGATCGAAGAAGACGAAGCCGACGAGCTCGAACACAACGCGGTCGTTACCACTGGCGGCCAAATCACCTCCGGCATGGAGCACATCCGCCGCCTCGTCGTCGTCGACCAGAAACCCATCGGCCGCACCCCGCGCTCGAACATGGCCACCTACACTGGCCTCTTCGACCACGTCCGCAAACTCTTCGCCGCCACCAAGCTCGCGCGGGCGCGCAAATACGACGCCGGCCGCTTCTCCTTCAACGTAGCCAAGGGCCGCTGCGAAACCTGCGCCGGCGAAGGCTTCGTCTGCGTCGAACTCCTCTTTCTCCCCAGCGTGTACAGCCCCTGCCCCACCTGCCACGGCGCACGCTTCAATGCCAAAACGCTCGAGGTCCTCTACCGCGAAAAGAGCATCGCCGACGTCCTCGCCCTCACCGTCGACGATGCCGCCGATTTCTTCGCAGACAGATCCACAAGTCGCGCGCTCTCTCCAGGTCTTGCAGGAAGTCGGCCTCGGATACCTTCGCCTCGGGCAGCCCGCCACCGAACTCTCCGGCGGCGAAGCTCAGCGCGTCAAGCTCGCCACCGAACTCCAGCGCGCCCAGCGCGGCGACACCCTCTACATTCTCGACGAACCCACCACCGGTCTCCACCCCTCCGATGTCGATCGCCTCCAGCGTCAGCTGCAGAACCTGGTCATCGCCGGCAATACCGTCATCGTCATCGAGCATGACATGCAAATCATCGCCGCCAGTGATTGGGTCATCGACATAGGTCCCGGCGCAGGCGATGAAGGGGGGCATATCATCGCAGCAGGTCCACCGGCCGTGATCGCCAGCGCCAGGAACAGCAAAACAGCTCCATTTTTGGCCGCTCTGCTGTAGACATCTTTCCCCATCCCAGATTCAACTTGACTGTCCGCCCATCAGAGCGTCACTGTGTGTACCGGCATTCTCTCGATGAGAAAAACAGCCAGCAAATTCCCCTCGTCTCCCTGGCGCGAAGATGTATTTATGCTTGCGTAATTCAAGATATTAAAGCCTTTGGATTCCTCTGTGCGGATCGATTACGATCGAAGTTGTCATCTTGGGGCTAAAGATCGCGTCGCGAGAAGAGAAACTGCGCAAGCTGGACGCTCAACACCGCATAGACAGCGGCGTAGACAACCATCGCATCACTCGGCGCGAGTGTTCCGCTAAAGGGAGTCACGCCGGCGGCACCCAGCAACGGTGGTTGGAATTTGAAAGCCGCGCGGCGCCAGAGGGCGTCGCTGGGCATGATGAGGCTGGAGAGAATCCCCAACTCGACGCAGGCTTTCACATCCCGCAACGATCCAAACTGCTCGATCCACCCACCGACAAAAGCCAGGCCGTAGAACCCCAGCGAGATCGCGCCGCTGGTGAGGGATGAAAAGCTGGTGCTCGCCGCCATGGTAATCCCGAGCAGCACGATGGCCTGCAACCAGATCAGGCAGAGAACCGCCAAGGCGTGCGGAGGGCGATAGCCGCTCTGGACCGAGCTAATCAGGAGGGTGCCACCCTCGATCAGCAACACATAGAGCGTGAGCATTCCGGTAAAACCAACCCACTTGCCAAACACAATGCACCAGCGCTGCACCGGCTTGGTGGCGATGGCATGAATCGTGCCGGATGCGATCTCACCGGAGAGCGTGTCGCAGGAAGTCAGTACCGCCATCAGCGAGGTCATCATACTTCCGGCATAGAGCACCATCATCGTCAACATGACTACGCTTTCGCGAAAATCGACGATGGAAGTGCGCGGCGAATAGTGCTTCATAAAAAAATGAAGCGCGATCCAGAAGAAAGCCAGGAATCCTATCCCCGCGAGCATGGCGATCCATAGAATTCTGCGCCGGGCAGCTTCGCGGAAAGTGACTCGTGTCAGCAACAAAACTGTACGCAACGCGCTGGGTCCGCGGGGAAGACTGCGGGCCGACGGCTCGGCGACAGCTACCCGGATAAGCAGTTCATCCTGTGCCGGCGGCTCGGGTGGGCCTGCGGCGATACGCACGTCGATTGCGTTCTCGCTCATAGGCCAGGTTCCGATCCCATCATCTGCAAAAACAAATCTTCAAGACTCACGCGTTGCGGAACGACCGAAAAGACCTCCGCCCCGGTCTCAACCAAACAGCGAACCACCTCCGGAAGATGGTCTACTCTTGTCACGCGCAGCCGCAGGAGTTCGCCCTCAAGATGAAGGTTATGTGTGAAGCCCTCGAGCTGCTCTATCGCGGAGGGGCTAACGCGTGCGACCTTGATTTCGACCTCCGTCTGGGCGGACTGCCACGCGTCCATCTCGTATTTGCCGACGATATTGCCGTCCCGAATGAAGGCCACCCGGTCACAGCTTTGTTCCACTTCGCCGAGCAGGTGCGAATTGAGAAAGACGGTTGCGCCACTACTGCACTGCTCGCCTATCACGTCGCGGACCAGTTTGCGCCCGGCTGGATCCAGGCCAGAGGTTGGCTCATCGAGGAAGAGTATTTCCGGGTCGTTGACGATCGCCTGTGCCAGGCCTACGCGCTGCATCATTCCTTTGGAGAAACTGCGTATGGGTTTGTTATGTTGCGCGCCCAGGCCAACTCGTTCGAGCAGCTGCGGAACTTTGCGCCGGAGCTTGTCTTCCGCAAGTCCGCAGAGCCTGCCGTGAAAAAGGATCAGCTCCGAAGCGGAGAGCCAATCATAGAAGCGGAAGTGCTCGGGAAGAAAGCCAATGCGGGCCCGTACCGCGCGCGTGCCTAATGGTTGACCCAGCAGGAGAGCGCTGCCGCCAGTCGGCTTTACCAGCCCAAGCAGCATCTTGATCGACGTGCTTTTCCCAGCTCCGTTTGGACCCAGAAACCCGAAGGCCTCTCCCCGACCGACCTGAATCGTCAGATCGCGGACGGCAGCTCGGGATCCATAGCTCTTTCTTAGCCGGGATGCATCGATGGTAAGAGTCTCCATGGTTGTTCCGAGAGATCTCCTCGCTACCGTAATTGCGACGCTAAATTGATCGCGGTCGTGTCGTCGCCGGTTCCGTTCAACGCGTAGACGATTCCATTGTCCACCCACATGAGCGAGAAGTGGCCGGATTGTTTCTGATTTGTCGGCCGCAACAGTGCGGCTTCATTTCCATTGACGTGCACTTGCTCGTATTCCGACTCGCCGCGGACTACTGGAAGCACCAGCGTCGAGGTCCAATCGACGGTCTGAGTAAAATTAGCGGCATCGTTCGCGCTCATCCCGAGTAACTGAAGCGCGACCTGGGCAATCTGCGCAGGATCGATCCCCTGAGGAGCGGATACGATGGGACTGGGAAGCTCGAACAGCGACACGCAGGTGGCATCGGCACGTTGAAGGGATGTCCCATCATTACTCGAGACATGCTTAGCGACTCCGGGATTCACCATCCGCGAAGCTGCATCGCCGCAGTTACCGTAGAATGCCATCACCCCGGCAGGCACATGCACCCCGACAGTGGCGCCATCGACCGACTCAGGGATATGGAGGTCGCTGCGTCCTGCCTCGTTCAGGATGGATTGGATGCGGTCGCGATTCAGCTTCATCTGCATTTCGCCTCCGCTCTTCAGGAGAAGATTGGACGGGGTTTTGTCGGGCAAAAGCCGTACGGTAAATCCGGCGTCATTCGATACCAATCCTGCGTCCGCGATGAGCCGCGGTCTTTGTGGCTTCTGCGTCACCGTGACCTCATCGGAAAGAACGCGGCTGATCGCCTGATTGAGCAACTTATTGTTTTCGAGCCCGTTGTTTTTCATGGTGGCCGGGTTGAGCTCGAGTATGGTGAGACGCTGGATACGGAAGACCGCCAGCAGACTCTCCGCCCATGCCCGGACCGGCGCTACTGTCAAGACCAGAACCATCGCGGCAACAGCAAGACCTCCACTTGCCAGGGATAATTTCTGCAACCAGGTCCAACGGTTCCGCTCGCTTTCCATGTAGTCCTCCCGTTTCTTCTGAAATGCGGCCCAGGCCATCGCCGTGTTCGCTGTCTCGGCCGATGCTGGCAATCGATCGAGGCCGTCCTGCACACGCGCCGCGTGGCCGCGCAGAATCGCAAGTTCTTTCCGGCACGCATCGCAACGTTCGAGGTGCTGTGCGATGGTGGGGACTTGCCCGGGATCGAGTTGGCCATCGAGATAGGCGCGTAGCATTCCGTAGTTCACTTCTCCGTGTTTCATTGCCCCTCCTTCGCCGTCTGCAATTGCTGCCTCTTCAGGCTTTGCCGCTGTTGCCGTTCATAGAGCGCGGAGAATTCCGCCTCGGCTCGCGCCAGCTTTGTGCCGACAGAATTGAAGTTAAGCTGCATCGCTTCTGCAATCTCGCGATAACTTAGACCACTGTGGCGTAAGAGCAAGAGCTGCGCTTTATCTACCTTCAGTTGCGCCAGCACTCCGCGTACTCGGGCAATACGTTCCTGCCGCAACAGATGGGCTAGCGGGCTTTCGGCATCGCCATCGCCCGGAACGAACTCATTATCTTCCACTTCTTCTTCCACACCGCGCCGCCGGTTGGCGCGAAGGGCATCGATCGACGCGCGAGTCGCGGTGCGATACAACCAGCCGCCGACCAGCCCGCTGGCTGCAACCCCCGGACCCTTGCGGTAGAGCCGGAAGAAGACTTCGGCGCAGACCTCTTCTGCCTCGGAATCGCGCTGCAGCACTCGCCGGACGACCCGAACAATGCGCGGGTAGTGCTCCCGAAAGATGGTTTCGAACTCCGCATCTACCCAGCGATCGCTCATGCTCATAGTTTCTACATCTATACAACGACAGACGGAGCGAATTTGTGACAAAGAAATCTCACTCGCGTGGACACGAGCGACGAAAGAAGGAGATCGGGACAGCACATGCTTTCCATCCTGTGCGAGCCGCGTAAGGTTACCGATCGCTGCGCGATTTGAGGTTACCGCTCGGGAAATTGAGCCTCATCACTGGTGCGAAAAGAAGCGGTAAATCCAGTGTGTGTCGCCCACTACGCTTGCTCGCTGATGCCGGACTAAACTCCGTCGTGGCTTCCGTTGCTCGCGAAGGTGGATTTCCCTCGATTTTTTGGCGGGCCCCGAATGATCGCTCGGAGCGTTCGCCAGGAACATTCGTTGTCGAAGGTCTCGCCAAGCGGAAAGTGGCCAATCTCAAGCCAGGCTTCGGCAGCGATACGTATGGCTACAGTATTGCCTTGGGCTACTGGTTTTTCACCTTCCATGAGTTAATGGATGGCTGAAGGCGATATCTTCCTCGCCCCAGATGGGACGCATCTATGGAGAAGAATCTGGCCGATCGAATCTCCGCTTTACCAGGCTTTGATAAAGCCCAGACGCTCGTTCTCTGGCGTGAGAACTTCAGCAAAGCGCCGCCACCCAACTTGCGCAAAGAACTGATGGTGCCGATTCTCGCGTACCGGATGCAGGAGAAGGAATACGGCGGCTTGTCGCACTCAGCTCGGAAATGGCTGCACGATCTTGCGAAATCCATAGCTTCCGAAAAGCGGCCACACTAAGAGAATCCGTCCGATTCCGAGAAGGGCACCCATAGCGGAATAGGATAATGGGACCGCATCCGCGTGGGCCTAGATTCAGCCGGATTGTCGCTTCGGCTACGACCCAGAGTCCCGGAAATGCGTGAGGTGGGAAACACCTCAGCCGACAACCTGCGACCGATCGCAGAAATAGGCTTTGCAGTAAAACCGCAAGGCTGCACGAAAGCGCGCTTCGCGACGCCAACGACTTCCGGGATCAATACCAGAAGGAAGGTACTGCGAGCGCTGCACCCTTACTTATCGATATGGAGTCTCAGTCGCGTCCAGCTATGAGCGCTTGTTCTAACATTGGGATCGAAAGCAGCGGAGTCGGTGACGATGAACTCATTGCTGCTGTCGTTTTTCCAGGCATGGTCGTACGCAAATGAATAGGATTCCCGGCTGCTGGAAGAGTCATCGAAATTAAACCTGTCTTCTCCGAAGTAGCTGGATCGGAAATATATGATTTCGTCGTCAAATTTGCCACGCCAGTATTCGTAGGAAACCTGCCTGGTCCAATTGCCGTTCTGGATCATGTGACTGAGGATGGTCCGCAAAATACGACTGTTCCGTTCGAGTGTACCGTGCGGAGCGCGCAGAATATCGCACTCGACAACCATAAAGGTGTCGATCAAAGGACCGCTGGGCGCGACGGCCAGGCGGCTGGTCTCGCCAGGTCTCCATGACGACATGTTATCCGCGCGCCGCTGTAGGTGTTCGACCGCAATCTCGATCCATTCTTCCACCGGCGTGCCATTGCGCATATAGGTGATGCGCGCACGGGCTGCATCGCCTGAACTCATTGGAACCACCGTCCCGGTCTGCTCCGCTCCAATTTTGTCGCCTATATTCCTACGGCTGAGTTCCTGGTTGAGGTAATCGGTGACTATCGGCAGCGGTTCGATGGCGATCACCTGTGCGCCGGGACGCAGCTCCGGCAACAGCACGGTTCGAAGGTAGTCACCGGCGCGTGTAGCCGGCAGATGCTGAACCGTTTGTCCGATTGCCTGCAATTTCGCGCGGGTCGCCGCATCCTCGCTCCAATTCCAGGACTCATGCGGTAGATAATCCAAGCCAATCTGACCATCGGGCGAATTGACGTGAAAAGTTAAAGAGGGAGCGCCTTTATGAAGTGGCCAATCTACCCGGCCCTCCAGCTTCCATCCTGCGGGAATCATCAGATTGACAGGATGGAGGTAGGAATAGGGTTGCGAATCTGCTCCCGCTTGAATAGGTCCGTCTATATGCGCCTCAACGAGTCGCCACCACACTGGGTCAGCGCCGGATGCGGAAGCAGCCAGCGCGGCGATGGAAGCGACCGGGGACATCCCCGCAGTCGATTGCCTGGAAGTCTGCCCCACGGTCGAGGACTGAAGCGCTTCGAGTGACGACGCGCAAGTGAGAGCGAAAAGAGCGAGCCCGACTCCAAACCCAAATCGTGCGCCGGAAGAATGATGACAGTGGCGCACTCCTATTTCCCCTCGAACCGGATGCTTTGGGCCATTTTCATTATCGTGTCGTTGACCCCTTTTGCCTGTTTGTTGGGCGAGGAAGAGATCACCGTCAGAACGTGCCCGTTGCCTGCGCCAATGGTCAGCACAAGAACGGATACACCCTCGCCCTTGGGATTCATGCCTGTCGCGTTCGTTCCGTGTGAGGGATGCCCGTTGATCTTGAGTTCACCTTCATTGAGCAGCTGAAAGCCGGTGAACTGGGCCTGGATTTGCTGGGTAACCTGATGATTTACCTCGCGCGGCTCACCGCCGCCGGCAACGATCATGGCCCAGTTGGGGCCGGAAGACAGTTGGAGCACCCCGGAATTGGCTGGCGGTTCAGCGCTCCAGTCTGCAGGAACGGTGAGCGAATAGCGGCCCCCGGGATCTCGGTATACTCCGGAACCGGAGAATTTGGGATTAGAGGACTGCGCGATGGTCTGGCTGGTCTCAGTGGGCAGGCCCCCCTGTGTGGAGTCAGCCTGCGAAGTTGCTGTCAGCAGCGTTAGGCTCTGTTCGATCGAATCGATCGCAGGAAGTGACGCTTCGTAGGTCGCAGCGGGAGAAGCGCTCGTGGCGACCAGCAGTAGTCCGGGCCTATTCGCCACGGCGAACCTCATCGTCTCCAGGCCGCCCTTGCTGTTAGTACAGTTCACAAGTAAAAAGGATCCAGGTATACCGCCCAAAGTCGTCGGGCCGCGCTCCTTGATCTTCGCCTGTGGGCAGTTGCCAGCGAGATGTGCCTCGACCTGATCCAATTGCGTGTTTGCGCTGGGAGTCTTCGCTGCACTTTTGGGAATCACGCCCAAGTAGACGAATGCCTGAGACTTGTTGTCGAAAAACGAAACCATTTGGCTTCCCGGTTCCTGCTGTGTTTGCCAATTGGCCGGAAGCACGACAGTGTATAGGCCGGCCGGGTCTTTATACCTGTTTCCGACATGAGCCTGCGCCCGGACCACGCTGCCGAAGGCACAAACCAATGCGAAAACGGCGATCAACGATCGTTTTATATCCGAAGCCGAGTACGTAGAGGAAGCCAGGTGTGCACCCAGGATTGACGTCGAAGAAAAAGGTCGTGGATTCATTGAGAACTCTCCTGTTTGGTACGCGTCATCCCCAAGGAATATGCGTCAGGAATGGACGAACCTGTTTCAATTGACCATTTCGTCCTCCTTGACTTTGAACTAACTATTGACCGGGCGAAACCGGACAGGGAGTTCTCCGACAGTAGGTGCTGCAAAGCGAAGAACCTTGTCGAATTGTGATTGGCGACAAAAGAAACCACAGATTCTATATAGTTTTGTATTTCACCGAAGCATCACGTCCTCGCCGGCAGGTCGCGAACGGCAGTGCCATGTCGCGCAAACGAGGTTTCCCAGCATGACCGCTAGAGCAAACATGCACATCAGGACGCCGCCCGTCATCCAACCTATTTTGTGCTCTAAGCCCAGTCCGACCAGACCCAGCAGAATCATCAGAATCAAAGCGGTCATCAGGGCGCCGAAGGTCAGTATCCAGCTCCACCACGTTGCGGGAGGCATCCCCAGCAACACCGGGACCGAGGGATCTACACCGCGAGCCCGCATCACGAGCGATGTGATGAACGGATCAAACACGTTGGAGCGGTCCTCGAAACGGCCTAGCCCAAGACAGTGCAGCGATCCCAGCTGGATCTTCTGTCCAGTAGTGGAAGTAACTATGCAAAGGCGTTGTGGCTGGGCTAGCGGGCCCATGATGCTCCGCAGGCCGGGTAGGGAGTAAAGGCGAAGCGAAGCTATCGCGTCGAACGGTATCAGGCCGCTGTTCTGAGCGGTAAGGCCTTCCGGGATCAGGGTGCAGGTTTGAAGAGGGGTCTTGATGCTTGGTCGCCACGCGTAGGAAATGGTCTGAGAGTAGCTGTACGAAGCGGTGCCTTCGCGGCCTGGTGCGACTGTCATTTCGCGTTTCCGTCTGAGTTAGCTCGGAGAGTTGCCGTGGCACGGAGATACCAGCGGGCGCCGAAGATGATGAACAACATCAGCGTCACGAGCAGAAGGGACATTGCCGCAATGAAGACCCACTTCCCATCCGGGTGTTTGGCGTAGTACAGTCCCGCGGGAAGGCCAATTCCCCAGACGAGGGCGACAAATCCAATTGCGACCGCCCACACACGCCATGTCAACAACCCGACGCGTGCGCTTTCGCGCAGGACGGCGCCATCGAAAAGCAATTTTACCAATTCAAGCATGGGCACTCACTTTCGATCGCGGAAGTCGTTGTAGGCCTGGAGGCTGGTGCGGCCGTCGGAAAGTTTCCAGCGACGGCAGACAAGGATGAACCAGATGAAGTTGAGGCCGGCGACGGTGGCGGCGACGCCGAGAACGGGAAGAAATCTGGAGCTTCTTGAATCGACCGTCAGGATCGGAACAATGAGCAGCGTGCCTTCGAGTGCGGCAAAGGCGAGGGCAAAGATAAACTTCGACCAGCTTCCACAGGCCCTGCCGCTTTTCCTGCCGACAGCCATGGACGACGAAGACGGCTTGCATGACGACAAACAAAATCCACCACATGAGGAGACCTTGCTAGTAGGACTGGCCATTGCCATGGACCTTCGTATCCTGGGTCCAGTTGCCTTTGAGGATGCCGTTGGGGTTGGTGTTGGGATCGTTGGTCTGAAACCACTGGGTCTGGTTGCCGGTGGTGCTGGACCAGGTTTGCGAGTAGCCACTGGAAACCTTCACGGTGCCGCCCTGGCCTGTCACCGTCTGCTGGTCAAGCGCATAATCCACCCAGTCGGAAGCGGCAGTCGTGCGGGCATTCATGGCATTGTTGGCGTTGTTCATGGAGCTGCGGAAAGACGACTCCTGCTGCTGCATGAAGGCTTCGTGATTGTGTTGCATGGTGGCCATGAACTGCTGGTGCTGCTGCAGGAGCAGGCGACTGGCCTGCTGGTGCATTGCATTCATCGTGTTCATGGTGCCGCGGGCCTGCTGGTACATGCGGTTGAGCCACTGCTGCTGCCAAGCGGGGTCGTTGACGTTGCGGGGCAAGTTTTGACCATCGACCTGTGCGATGAGAACGTCGAGTTTGCCCTTCGGGGCGCGCAGGACTTCGATGCGCACCCAGCAGTTGCCGCCCTCAAGCGGACCAGGGTCGGGTCGTATATCGCAGAAGAGGCCTGCGCGCAGGCGTTGCTCCACGACGAAGGTGCCGTTGATGGTCTCGATGCGGAGTGCGGCGACATCGCCGGTGTGCTGGATGTGGAATCTTCCGCCGGCCTGGGCGTCGCCGGCCTGTTCGGAACTGACCAGCTTATCTTTCCAGGCAGCGAACTCGCGCGAGACAGGCGCGGGTCCGACGACGTGGACGCCGCCGGGAATCATTTCAATATATTTGTTGAGGAACTCTGCTGCGGTCATGGCGCCACGGAGTGGCAGACAGCCGCTCTGGTCTCCCTTGTACTTGCTCCAGCGCCAACCGAAGACGGGCAACGCGCGCATCTCGCTGAGGCCGTCTGGCGAGTAGGCGCGATAAACGGGCCAGGGGAGCTGGTTGCAGGCGCTGGTGAGCATGACCCCCTGGAACTTCCAGCCAGCCGGAATGGTGAGCGTCGCGGCCTTGATCCCGCCGAAGGAGGGATCGTTAAGGGTAGCTGTTGTGACGCCCTGGGAACGGGAAGGAAGCGAGACGGCGGTGAGCATGGCCGTGGTCAGGCCCTGGCCCACGTTCGTGCTGGACGTCGCATCCTTCTTGTGAGACTGGCAACCTCCGGCGGTTACCAGAAAACAGACTGCCGCAAACAGGGCCGGCGCTGCGTTGCGGGTGTGGAACGTGTTCATAACTTTACCTCGGTGTAAAAAATAGTGCGCTGCCTGGTTGCAAGTCGTACGGATCGATGTCTTTCATTTAGGTAGGCGACAACCGAGAAGAAAATGCCTCATGAAAAATGCCCCATAGAGCCAAGACGCCAAATAAACTGTGACGCGGTTCGTCATTTCCGATAAAATCGGGGTCGATTCAGAGACCGATTGCCGGAAATACCTAGACAATGCGAATTGGGCACCGACGCCTACTCCCATCTTCGGTTCGGTCCGCTGAATATGCCTGCACTCGGCTGGTTTTTTATAAAGGTCCGCCGCACCTCCCCGGGAAGGATTCTCCCGCTTGAGCCACGCCGGTGAAGTTACTGAGCTTCTTCGAGAGTGGAGTGAAGGCAGACCCGACGCTATCGAGCGGCTCTTCGATGTCGTTTATCCGCAATTGAGGCAAATCGCGGGCGCGCTTTTCCGCGGAGAGCGCCCGGAAAATCTTCTGCAACCCACCTGCGTCGTGAACGAGTTATTCCTGAAGCTCATCCGGCAGCGCAGTCTCCGATTTGAAGATCGCGAACATTTTTACAGTCTCTCGGCGCGGTTGATGCGCCGGGTGCTCTTGGACCATGCGCGCGAGCAGGGGAGAAAAAAGCGCGACTGGGGCATTTCCGTGCCGCTGGACGAAAAGCTGGCGTGGATTGATGCCCGACAGGTGGAGATCATCGACCTCGACCGTGTGCTAGATGAGCTGGAAGAACTGGACACACGAAAATGCCGCCTGGTGGAGCTGCGTTTCTTCCTTGGCTTCACCGCCGATGAGGCGGCGGACCTGCTGGGTCTTTCCAAGGCCACCGTAGACCGGGAGCTGAAATTTGCACGCGGCTGGCTGTATGAACGGCTTCACGATGCCGGCGCCTGAGGCACTTTCCCCCTATTTCGCGCCATCAATAAGAGTGGCCCATGCCTGAAGACACACAAAATTGGACTTTGCTGCAGACGCTGTTCGATCTGGCTGAGATGACTCCGCCGAACGACCGCGAGCGCGCGCTGGAGGAGCATTGCGCCGATCCCGAGATGTGCCGGCGTGTGATCGCGATGGTCCAGGGCGCGAGCCAGTTCGACGAGCCAGTGGCCGCTTCGAGCGATATGCCTTTCGCCGGACGCATTGGCCCCTATTCATTGATTCGACTCTTGGGTGCCGGCGGAATCGGTTCGGTGTATCTGGCGGAAAGAATTCTGGGCGGCATCCCGCAGCGTGTCGCACTGAAAGTGCTTTCCCCACACGCGGCCGGGCCGTCTTTCGTGGAGAGGTTTCATCGCGAACAGCACATTCTTGCTTCTCTCGACCATAAGAACATTCTGCGTATGCTGGATGCCGGCATGAGCGGCGCAGGGTACCCGTATCTCGTGATGGATTACGTCCAAGGTTTGCATCTCGACGAGTACTGCGACATTCAGAAATTGGGAATTCGGGAAAGGATCGAGCTTTTTCTTCAAATCTGCGACGCCGTCGCCTATGCGCATCGCAACCTGATCGTCCATCTGGACCTGAAGCCCTCTAACGTACTAGTCAACGAAGAAGGCGTCGTCAAGCTGCTTGATTTTGGAACTTCCAAGCTCATCGAACCCGACAGCCTGCTGACAACCACGGTCTTGGCGACGCCCGCATACGCTAGTCCGGAACAGTTGCGCAACGAACCCGTAACCACCTCGTGTGACATCTATTCGCTGGGAGCGATACTTGTCGATCTTCTGGCTGGCCGGCCGCCGACCAAGCTATCATCGGCGGCGGCAATGTTCGATCGGGCGATGAACGAAACGGAACCCGATCCATTATTCGACACGGTTACGGCTAAGGCAGCCGAGGTTCGCGGACTTCCTGAAGGCAAGTTGCGGCAACTGCTGAGTGGAGATCTCGCGACGATTACGGCCAAATGCCTTCGCCCCAGGGCGAAGGATCGCTACGCGTCGGTCGACGCCTTGAGCGACGATTTGCGGCGCTATCTGGCTGGCCGATCTGTTCTTGCCCGTCCCCAGACAGCGATCTACAGAATCGGCAAGTTTGTCCGCCGCAACCGCGCAAGTGTGGCGATCACGGGTCTCATAGCACTGGCCCTGCTCGGCAGTCTCACCTATGCGACCTGGCGTCAGCACCAAGCTCTGCAAGAGGGGCGTCGCGCTGTGCGCATGCAGACATTTATGTACCGGCTATTCAAGCTGGCAAACTCCAATTACACGGGCAAGCCCGCGGCCACCGTCCCGGAGTTTCTCAGGCTTGGTGTGAAGATGCTGCCGGACTACATCAAAGAGCCAGCCGATCTTCGCGAAGCACAGCTTGGCCTGGCGGAGTCAATGTATGAGAATGGCGATCTCGACGACGCTCAAAAGGTGTTCATGAATGTCACCGCCAGCGCCAAGGCGGCGGCAGACCTGCCGGCGGAAGCGGAAGCGGAGGCATTCGCCGGAAACATCGCGTACTTGCAAGGCCACATGAAGCTTGGGGAACAGCTGACAGGCCACGCGCTGGAGATTTCGGGGAAGCCGGGCGTTCCCCCCTCTGCCCGTGTATGGAGTGAGATTTACTACGCATGGAATCGCGACAACAATGGCTTTCGCAGCGATGACAATGTGCGATTGCTCCAGCTCGCTGTGAAGCAATCCCGCGATAACAATCTGGCGCCGCGGGAGACTGCGGACGCCCTTTACAACCTGGGAAGCGATCTGGAATTGCGGGGCCGTTTGGGCGAGGCAGAGCAGGCATTTCAGCAAACTCTGCAAGTCTATGGAAGAGACCCGGCAGCGTTGTGCGAGCAATCTGAGGTATATGGAGAGCTTGCCTACGTGAAGCAGATGAGCGGCGATCAGGCAGCAAGCCTTCCTTTGTATCAGCGTGCCTATGAAGGCTACAAGGTGTGCTCAGGACCAGAAAGCCGGGGAACGCTTACAGAGCAGGAGTATTTGGCTGGTGCGCTTATCAAGTTGAGACGGTCACGGGAGGCATTGCCCATGATGCAGACGGCCATGCCTATTTGGAGGAAGATGGAGGGCACGAGCCCAGATCTCGCCGAGCCGCTTTACTTCCTCTCGCTGGCAGAGATTGAAACCGGCAACTATTTGCAGGCGGAACAGCATGCCAGGGAGATGGTCGAGGTGCAGACGGGCAAAGTGGAACCGAATGATCGCCGCTTCGGAGCCTCCCATCTGTTGTGGGCACGGGCACTGGTGGGACAAGGCCGCTACGAGGAAGCGCTGCCGCATGCCGAGATTGCCGATAGGTTGCTGGCGAAAAATGCGGTTTCGATCGGCGCAAAGCAGGCAGCTTCCGAAGCACATGAGCTGCTCATCAATGTGCGATCCAGACTGGCCCAAAATTAGGCGGTATCGTTGACGGTCGTCGCTTCTGCGGTGTTTGTCGTCAGACTTTTCGCACCAAATTGTAGATTCGCTTTTGGCAACAAATGGGCTGGGTGGAAGCCTATCCTCCGCGTCCGCAGATATGACTTGACTGTCTGCTCGGGTAGAGCGTCACTGTGTGTGCCGGCCTTCTCTCGACGAGAAACGGCTGGCCCAGGACGTATCAATGGACAAGAATCTAACCGATCGAATCTCCGATTTACCCACCCTCAATAAGGCCCAATTGCTCGTTCTCTGGGGTGAGAATTTCAGCAAAGCACCTCCCCCGAAGCTCCGCAAAGAGCTGATGGTACCGATCCTCGCCTATCGAATGCAGGAGAAAGAGCACGGCGGTTTGTCGCACTCGGCGCGGAAACGGTTGCGCGATCTTGCGAAATCGATCGCTTCCGAGAAACGGCCACAGGAAGAGATTCAGACCGGTTCCGAGCAGGGCACGCGTCTACTTCGATCCTGGCATGGCGAAGTGCATGAAGTCATCGTGACCGATGGCGGCTACGTATACCGCGGATCTATTTTTTCCAGTCTTTCGAAAATCGCTCGGGAGATCACCGGAACCCAGTGGTCTGGGCCAGCGTTCTTCGGCACCAGGAAGAAGGCATGACAGCCTCGACCCAAATTCGCTGCGCCATCTATACTCGCAAGTCGTCGGAAGAAGGTCTGGACCAATCTTTCAACTCACTCGATGCGCAGCGGGAGGCATGCGAAGCCTATATCGTGAGCCAGCGGCATGAAGGCTGGCAACTGATTCCTACCCACTATGACGATGGCGGCTTCTCCGGCGGCAACATGGAACGACCAGCGTTGAAACGGTTGCTCGAAGACATGGCAGCCAAGCGGGTCGATACGGTTGTCGTATACAAGGTCGATCGGCTGACACGCTCCTTGGCAGACTTTGCCAAGATCGTGGAGCAGTTCGACAAACAAGGCATCAGCTTTGTTTCAGTCACCCAGCAGTTCAACACCACCACATCGATGGGACGGCTGACACTGAATGTTCTTCTCTCCTTTGCTCAATTTGAGCGAGAAGTGACTGGAGAGCGGATCCGGGACAAGATTGCCGCCTCCAAGCGCAAAGGAATGTGGATGGGTGGTGTCGTTCCACTCGGCTATGAC
Organism: uncultured Acidobacteriota bacterium; assembly: GCA_963744615.1. Lineage (GTDB taxonomy): Bacteria > Acidobacteriota > Terriglobia > Terriglobales > Acidobacteriaceae > JAKAAZ01. Next base: position 18,981 of record CAVUUE010000001.1, on the reverse strand, counting down.
CTAGAAGATCGACATCTTGTCATGAATCCAGCCGAAGCAGAACAGGTGAAAGAGATCTATCGGCTCTACCTGAAACTGGGCTGTGTCACCAAATTAAAAGAGCATCTGAAGCAAACAGGCATTCTCAGCAAGAAGCGAATAAGCCGCGCAGAACGAACTTCGGGAGGAGCGAATTACTCTCGCGGCGCTCTCTATCTAATCCTGCACAACCGGATTTATCTGGGTGAGATCACTCACAAGAAAGCCTCCTACCCTGGCCAGCATGCCGCCATCATCGATCAAGAGATGTGGGACCAAGTGCAGGCGCAATCCCAATCCAATCTCCAGGCACCACGGAAACGGCCGCGATCGACCGAACAGAGTCTCTTGATGGGGCTGCTCTATGACGAGAAGGGAAATCGATTTACGCCGTCGCATGCGAACAAGAAGGGTCGGCGCTATCGCTACTATGTTTCCCAGGCCGTGATCAGGAATGCTCGAAACCGCCAACACGGTCCGGTGCGAATTCCGGCTTTAGAGATCGAGGACCTGGTGATCTCGCAACTCAGTCTGCTGTTGCGATCGCCGCAACGATTGATGGACATGCTTGCCGACGTTGACACTTCACAGGGAGACGTCGAGACCTTGGCAGAAGCATCCAGAGTTTGGAGCACCGCCACCGTTGAGAAGGTTCCAACCGTGCTCCGATCTACAGTGAAGAGGATCATCATTCATAACGATCGAGTCGAGATTGAAATTATTCGATCTGCTCTTCGCCAAGCTGTGTTGGGCGCATCGGCCGATCCGGAACTCAAGATTAACAACCCTGACGAAGTCGTCATGATTGAAACTGCTGCCCAGCTGAAACGGTGTGGCGGAGATATGCGCCTCGTACTGCCTCCCGATTCACCGGGGACGACGCCGCACGAAGTTCCCTCTCTGATTCGTGCGATTTCGAGAGCGCACGACTGGGTCGATCGCATTCTGCGAGGCGAGGTAGTCAACCAGCGATCCATTGCGAAAGAGACAGGCCTAGACGAGCGCTACATCAGCCGCATCATTCCACTGGCGTTTTTGGCTCCGGATCTAACCGAAACGATTCTCGAAGGCAAACAGGCAGCTTATCTGTCTCTCGACGCTTGCCTCGGACAAGTCGCGGGCGACTGGGGTCAGCAGCGAGTCCGATTGTTGGGTAAGTAAAAGCGGCATTCGGAGCTCGCCGGAAAGATTTCTACAGGGGAAATTAGATAGCGACGGATTAGCTGGAGCTCGCATGCAGCGATTCAAGATAGTCGGCATGAGGAAGCCAGCGGGTGCCCACCCAAACCTGAGATTCTTCGCGCGAGAGATCATCTCTTGAAAGAGAATCAGGATTTGCGAATGTTTCACCGCCAAAAGAACTAATTGCTACCAGATATGTTATTTTTTTGACGCAATCTGGTGGCCATTGCTTTGCTCAATCTGAATCACTATATCGAGTTCCTGTGAATCGTGTTGACATATGTTGAGGTTGAGCACAGCTAGTTGTTTTTCTACTCTAAGTCAAGAATCGCGATGGTATAAACTGTCAGCGAAGGAATTGTGAATAAAACTACTTTATCTCCGGTCCAATCCAGTTCGTGCTCCTCGCCTTCTAGATCCGGCGTCAGCATCTGTATGCGTTTCACTTTATGATCACCAGGCACTGCTACTTCAACTGGAATGTCTTTGATGGGCGAGTTGCGAGCGTGATCGTAGTTCAGCAGGTGAAGAATCAGTCTGTTTTTAGCCTCCTGGTGAACCAGTTCCACGGTTAGATAAGGAGAAATGGACTTCTGCATCTGAATCGCGGGACGCTCTCCGATTGCCCATACAATCGAATCAAGAAGAACTTCTTGATTTGCCGGCAAACTCCAATACTGGCTTGACGTGGCCTCGCCGGAATGCCGCACCGTCGAGGGTATAATCTCGGGAACATAGACTACTCTTCCTTTGCCAATGGTTGATTGCACAGCGCCTCCGGCTAACGTTGTCTCGGGTGCATTGGGGCCATTCCATCGCGGTGCCGATACCACAAAACATTTCTTCAGCCAAAATCCTTGCGTCGCCGCCTTTGTTCTGTATATAAAGATGTTTGCTCAGTCGCTACTAAACCTCCTCCCTGCACAACAAATTCCCGCACAAGCTGAACCTGATGCTCACTTAAACATTCCTGATCCGCCAAAAAAACAGCACGATATTTCGACAGGTTCTCAAGGTGTTCATCAAAAATAATGTCAAATAGCACTCTGTTTTGAATTAACATCTGGCTCGCAAGCATGAAGCTTGCCGCCGGACGTCCATTGTTGAAGCCCATGGTAGCGAAGGAGTAGAGCAGGGCGACGTCCGCGAGAGGCTTCGGATTTCTATAGAACTGGAAGTTATCTGGTGCGACGACATATCGCACGTCGGAGAATCCGAGGCGCTCCTTCAGATCAGCTGGTTTGTATTTCGAGGTAAGATAAGTTCGAAAATCCTCGATTGCCAAAGGATGCTGAAATATCTCTGGCGCGGCCTGCAACGATGGATTATCGAAATGAATCCAGTCTGCATGGAGATTTTCAATGCCAAAACGGACTACGCGCCTCATATATCTTCGGTATCCCGGATGCATGAAATACACGCGCTTGCGAAAAGTCTGGTCAAAATAAAAGACAGGTTTTCCCATATAGTCCGGAACAAACCAATCTTGCGCCTCAGGGTTTTCTATAAGAAAGTTTCATACGCGATGGTGCTGCCAACGTATAAGCCCACGCGAATACCATTTTCTTTGAGCATCTTCGAAAGAGAGCGAGCGTCTGCAATGTGTTCACGCTTGGCATCCAGGCCAAATCCCTTAAAAAAATGAATCTGGGCGAGGGTGACCCCAATCTCTTTTAACTTTGCTACCGTCTGTTCGCTGCTCTGTTCTCGGTAGAGATCCTCAAACCATACTGGTCCGCCCCCACTCTACGCTGGAACAATGAAAAGTCATCCCAGCATCCAGCCATTACGACAGGTTCATTCATCAGCCAGTCAGGTGTCGATAGCACCGCACTACCATCTGTGTGTGGACTATGGAGTTGAGCAAACGGAAACATCCGTTCTGATCCGGTGGAAAAGATACCGGCAGCAAGGCCTGTGCCGAGGAATTCTCTGCGATTCATCGCATTCATAGCTCACCCATAACCGAAGTCGTTAAGTTGTCGCCCATCGGCACGATAGTACCGCTGCTCCATCCCTTAGAAGGCTCCCGATATGACCATCCTAAGATCGGTTTAGCCGCGGTTTAGCCAGCTCACATAGTCGGCGCGATCATGCGTTGACGTACTAAATATTTCTAAACCCTTAATAGCCGTGGAACCTTTGGGTATTCGCCTCGAATAGTATGAGCGAGTTTCGGCATCGGAAAGGAAAGTTCCGGCAGCATCTACTGAATCCAAAATCCATATTGGACGTGGATAGACCGCCGCGGCTAGATCTGGAATGTCGAAATGCCGTAGAATTCCCGGCACGAACCAGCCCAGAGGCAGGGAATAGTCTTTCGATTCGACAACGGACATATAACTAACAAGCGTCCGGGTGAGGAGAACAGATCGAGCACGCTGATCAAGCACCGTAGCCATCAAAGCTGCTAATCCTGCTTCTTCTTGCCCCACTATTCGAATCTGAGATGCATCTACATCATGCCGCGAAGCGAGATAGTCGAAAGTACGCAGAATATCCCACACTCTTTGGCCAATAACGGAAGTTCCTAGTATCAGATTGGCCCAGACAAATCTTTCCTCTAAACGCATTTGCTGATAGAAAACAGGTCCTCCCTTTGGAGGTCGGGGAGTAAGGAGACCGGAGCCGCGCAAATGAATTGCGCAGACTGCGTGACCGTGGCTGATAAGCTCATCGAATGAACTCGGTTCCGCAACTGCTTCATCGGCGTAGCCATCGCTAATGTACAGGACACAAGGATGACTTGGGGCCCCATCTTGCGGGCTTACAAACCAGCCGACAATGCGAATACTAGGTTCGGATTCGAATTGAAATTCTTCAATCCGTTGCTTTTTTCGGATGTTGGATGAGATCGTTCGCGCATGGAGAGCGGTCTTTTCTGATGGAAGCGCGAGTAAGCCGGCGAGTTGCGTACGTACTTTTCTCCGGGCTTCGGTAGGATCATTCGCCAGATCGTTGAAGTAACTGACTGGTAAAAGCTGTTTCGCGCGATCGCTGTTCAACTGAACAACGGATCTGCCATGGAGCGAGCTTGAAACCTGGCCGGTTCTCGTCGCGTTGAGCGCACTGTCTGGCGCGTTGTCGTATGGCTCCTCCTCCAATCCCGCGTCTACCTTGTCAAACCATCGATTGAACCAACCATAAATTGCGCGCCGCGAAAAAAAATCCATTCCATGTGGCAGGTCGCCGGTAAAGAGTCCAACTTTTTCTCCGGCTCCAAGAATTCCGTAGATGCGAACCAACTCATCATAGTTTTCGATGATCGCTTCTGTATTGAGCGGGCCGTATGTCTCGCCTTCATCGTTTCTGGTGTAGCAGACCAACAAGGGCTTCGGAGCAAAGACTGCGAGAAGATCGCCGCGGTCCATACGCAATGGAAGACTACCCACAATGTCTGTTTCAGCATCGGAGATGGATCCCGGAGGATCATAAAAGGGGCCCGCCACGTTTGCGAAGTTGCCTTCAATGGCAACCGCTGCATGGATGCGTGGTTCGAGGGCTCCCAGGAACATGGTCATAGTTCCGCCACCAGATTGCCCGGTGCATCCGATGCGTTGCGGATCGACCTCTGGACGGGTCAAAAGATAATCCAGACCGCGAATTCCGTCCCATGCCAGGTATAAGGCAAACCCGTCGCCAAATAAGATCATTGGCCTGCCAGCCTCAGTATGCTCCATGGACATTGCATGGAAGCGGGTCTGGTTGGTTCCCGGCTTAAGATACTGGATTCTTTCTCCCTGGCCGAAAGGGTCCCAGGTTAAAACTACATATCCTTTTCTCGCGAGAGTCTGAAAGGTGTACTGATAACGCATCGCGGCCTTGCCGTTTGGGGTGTGCCCGAGCGGGGCAAGAATTGCAGGAAAAGGAGGGCTCCCCGTTGTTGGAACATACAGGTTCGCCGTGACGTAAATTCCCGGCAGGCTTTCAAAAATTAGCTTTTCGATCCGGTAGCCATTTCGTTGGATCGTACCTGTTATGCGGGCGTTGAGCGGAGTTTCCTTTGGCCGTCCGCCCAAGAGTTGCCAAAGCTGCGAGCGCACAGTTTCTGTCCGATCCGCTATATGCTGCTTCGATTGAATCTGGGCCAGCAAAGCTTGTCTAGAGCTTCTGGCTTGATTCATGTTGCGAGTGATGTAATCCGGCCAATCATTCCAGAATTCCCTCTGCGATCGTGGAAGCTGATCTTCATGGACCAGGCCGTTTTGCGCATTTTCACCCACGGCCGGCAAATGGAGTTCAAGAACAGACGCGGCGGCTACGGTCATATTTGCCGTTATAAATCTTCGACGAGTTACCATGCAGGATCAACCTCGAGTTCTCAAATTGCAAAAACCTATCTAATCAAGAAGCTCACATACCTAGCGGCTTAATATTCCTCTTAAAGCGGGAACGCTATGCGGTTGATCTAATAAAAGTACAAGCGAACACGCTACATCTGGCTCCGTGGGAGTTCTCTATTGAGCTCGAATTTCAGCCGGCAAGCTCCAGCTCTAACCAAATTCTTCCCGTCTCCATCTGCGCTACAGGTTGATGCTGGCAGTGCATAATATTGGTCGGGTTAATCTGGATTGGCTCTGAGCATATTGCGGGTCATCCCGAGCGACTAGATTTACGCGAATTTTCGAAAGACCCCCTCATTATTCGGCCTCCGCTCAAGTCGAATCCTAAATTTTATTAGATCTTTACGGTAGTGGCGAGCCCAGAAGACTCGAAAGATAGTTCGTCCATTCTTTGCCAGTATTGCGGAGCATGTTCCGCGTTCGAGACGACGTATGCCACGGACCGGGATGCAGTTCAGAGAACTTCCCATCGATTTCAACTTCCAACGCACCTTCACGAATCATAAAAAGCTCTTTGCCAAGATGATGGTGTGGAGGATGTGCTACGGGCAGTTTGCGAGCATACGCTTTGCACACCAGGTCGGGGTCGTTCGCATTTCCATCAATTTCAGAGAATTCCTTCATGTGGACACGTTGAGTCAGGTTCGCGCGGATGCCTAAAGCTAGAGATCCATCCCAAGAAGAAGGCATTAGGATCGTTAAGCAGTCGGCAGGAGCTACAGCACAGTAGACTCCAACAGTCTATGATCACTCTTCGCTCGGCTACCGTTCGCCGGTAGCGCATACGGTTTTCGCCCCGAGCTTCAGGCGAAGCCGTCGTAATCTTTCAGCCATTATCCGTAGCAGCTAAAAAGTTAAGACTGTGCTCAAACACGGAAGATGAAGGCTCTGCACGGGATGCTGAACAAACGGTGAATGCACTCATCCTTAACGACTTCTTTCCCGATATGAACATCACGCTAGGCTACATCTCGGAACTGCTAACGTGGGTTGCTGGATTGCTTGAGAACCTTCTTCACGCCGAAATAACTAGTCCACCAGACATCGCTTTGTGGAGCGTCCAAGATGAATACGCGACTATCCTTTTGAACTCCTACGTCAAGCGCGGCTAATGATCTACCCCAATGACAAAAATGGCTTAGACCTCTTCCGGCACCACAAATGGCGCGCGATATCCGCGGTCCCCGTCGCGCAGGAGGCGATTGGCTTCGTCATCGTTCTTTACGAGCTGTGTCTCAGGATCGAAATTCAGGGTTCGTCCGAGCCGGTAAGAGGCGTTCGCCAAGTGTGCCAGCCCCGCGGAGATGTGCCCCTCCTCGATGGGCGCATTGAGGTCTTCCTTTTTCCGGCTGACTACGCACGCAATAAAATTTTCAAAATTGTTGTCTGTCGTCGCCGACGCTGACGGCCCGGGCTGCTGGTCTTTGCCCATCCAGCTGCGGTACCCGCCGCCACCACCATCGATGGCCAGGTATCCCTTGGGTCCGTAAAAAATGTTCCCCACTGTGTTGTAACTTCCCTCCTGAGGACCGAGGCCCCCTTGAGCAGTTTCCGCCACGGCTCTTTCGGCTTTGTGGCTCACTCCGATTCCCGCCTCGTGGTTCGTGTCCCAATGGCGAACTTCGAACTCCAACAGTGCGTGTTTCCCATTTGGCTGGTTGTACTCATATGCGCAGTTCAGCGTGTTCGGAGTCTGCTGATCATCATCGAACATGAAATGGCCGCCGATTGCCGAAATCTTGTTCGGGAAACCCAAACCCAGTCCCCATCGGGCGATGTCCAGCTCATGAATGCCCTGGTTCCCCAAATCGCCATTGCCATAATCCCAGAACCAATGCCAGTTGTAGTGGAAATGATTCTTGGTGAAGGGCAGGAGCGGAGCCGGACCCGTCCAGAGGTTGTAGTCAACTCCCGGCGGAACGGGCGATGCAGGGGTGTGACCAATCGTATCTCTACGCTTGAAACACAGACCGCGGGACAGATAAACGTCGCCGACTACACCGCCGCGAACCTTCTTTATTGCCTCCACTATATCGGGAGTGGAGCGACTCTGGGTTCCATGCTGAACGATGCGGTTGTACTTCGCCGCCGCGCGGACAAGTTGTCCGCCCTCCCACAAATTATGAGAGCAGGGTTTCTCCACATAAACGTCCTTGCCCGCCTGGCACGCCCAGATCGCCATCAGCGAATGCCAATGGTGAGGCGTAGCGATAGAGATAGCGTCGATTGACTTATCGTCAAGCACCTTGCGTACGTCTTTATACGTTTGCGGGTGAGAACCAAGCTTCTGCGCTTCTGGAAGGCGCTCCCTCATCACGTTGTCATCGACATCGCAAAGCGCCGCGATCTCGACGTTCGGCAAGGCTCCATAGCTTTTGATGTGTTCTTCGCCTCGACCACGCAGTCCGATGATGGCGACGCGTACGCGGTTATTCGAGCCCGGAACCTTTCCCTGTGCCAAAGCACTCAGTGGCTGGGCAGCTGCAATCGTGGCGGCCGCTTTTGCGCCGATCTTCAGAAACTCTCTTCTGCTCTCGTCCATTTGGGGTCACTCCCAATCTTTTTAAGATTGCATCAAGGTGTCACTGGGATTATTGACGGGCAGCATAGCGATTATATTGCTCCGCCACATTCGCTTGCTTGTAATTGCCGTCGTGAATGAACACGCGGTACTGAAAATTGATTGATTTCCCGGCGGGGACCGTGTAACTCCCGTTCTGCTTGGGATCGCGGTAAAAAAATGAAAGCCCAAAGGGATTCGCGGCCAACAATCCGTACCCGCGAGCGTGCCAGTAGGTCGGATGACGAAAGCTCTTCGGGTTGTCGAAGATTGCGACGCCGAGCGTCTGGCCGTGAATGACGCCATCGACGTTGACCCAGTCGGCGCGCTTACCCCAGATTTGAGCCTCGTCTTGACCACCCTTTGAATCCACCATTTTTCCTGTGGGTGCATCGAGCTCGGGGGCAAGACGAATGGCGAAAGTACCTTCCTTCGTATCGCCGAACTTTACCGGCCCGTGGTTGGCGTGGATAACAATCTGACAATCAATACTGCGCGAGCTCTTGTCGCCTCGGAACGTAAATTCCTGCGTTTCCTGAGCAAATGGTTGGTGGTCCGGGCCCTCAAGGTCAAACGTCGCGCGAATGGTGCCGGAGGAAGTTCCGCCGCGCATTTCGTCGATGTTCCGGAACACCATTCTTCCCCAGCGCGAGGTATCACCATGGCCATAATATTTCGCGAAGACTTCTTCGCTCCAAAAATCATAGCCGTTTATGTTTCCGTGTCCGAAATACATGGCGCGCTGGTGCGGCTCGACGCTGGCATCATGCTGGTGCGCGACCGGAATGGTGTCTCCAATCGGAAAACCGCGGGTGACGACTATGCCGTTGGCGTCGCGCAAAGGCTGCAGATAGGCCTTGGCGGTTTTCGGATCGAAATGGTATGTGGTGAAAGGCTTGTTACCAATCGCAACCTGGATCGTGTCGCCTTGTCGCGTAAAGCTCACGGGTTCCGACTGACCACGCCCGAGTGGAGGAAAAAGCATAATTCCCAGAAGCACAAGAACCGTTGTCTCAAACTTATTCGACATGAAATCTGTTCCTCACATTGATCGTAATGGGTTGGTGGAATCATTGGCTCGCGGTCCGCACTGCCCGCACGTCGAATGATTTCGGTTCAAGAGCCGCTCAGGTCCACGAAGAAACAGACAACGGCTGCAACCCCCGAACCCAAAACGCTCGACGATGCATCGCGCTTATCGCTCCCGATTCCGCTTATCGACCGGCTGAGATTGAACCTTCGCTTGCCGCGCTTGCAGAATGCGCCACATCGTTCCTGAAAAAATATTGTCTTGTGCGCTTTGTGGTACCTGGCAGGCGTCCAACATCGCATGATAGCGCGCCTGTGCACGGTCAAACTCCTGCAGATCCCCGTTGAAGACATCCGAGCCGAAAACGAGCTTCTCAAAGGCACTTGTACCGTTGGATGGTGTATGAGGGCTGACAACTCCTGTCCACCAGAAAATCGAGCGGAAGAAACGATAATCATTCTTCTTCTTGATGAGACTCGTACCCGATACATCGAAATAGAGATTTGGATTCCATCTCGCAATTTCTGCTGCTTCCGCGTAATCGGGATTTCCAAGGTGGGCACCGATGATAGTTAAGTTCGGCCAGTGCCGCGCAATTAGGTCAAGCCGCGAAGCCCGGCTGCGGTCGAAGCTGATATTCGCCGGCTTAGCCGGGTCCGGCCTGGCCACGATCCCGGTATGAAAAAGTAGAATCATGTGATATTTATTGGCCCGGTCGTAGATCGGCCAGTATGCCTGGTCGTCATAGTCCTTCAGGGTCGTACTGATTTCACCCAGTCCTCGAAATCCCGCGGCGTGGAAGCGGTCGACCTGCTGAAGAACACTCGGATCATCCAGGTTGATATCTCCAAAACCAATAAAGCGGTTCGGGTGTTCCTGGATGAACCTACTGGCTTGCGGGAAGCCTTTTGGAGTTGTTAGCAAAAATGCCAAGCCATTAACAGCATTCAACCTGTCGAGTAGTTTTTCAAGTACCCCTGGCTCACCATTGTAATGCACATGCACGTCGATAATTTTAGGAGGACGAGACTGCGCCGAGACTCCTAACGCCATTGAAATCAAACAGAGAACAGCTATCCATCTAGAATGCAGCTTCATTGGGTCCCTCCTTGTTAACTTCGTCTAATTCTGGCGCCAATTTGGTTTTGGAGATGACCGATTTATTCCTGGAGGCAAGCCAGTAACAAGTAAGAAATCAAATGAGAGTTTCAAGAGCCAGTCTCTTTCGCTTGCAATTTTCCGATGACCGGAACTTGGGTGGTAGTGAAGGCAATAAGCGAAGGTGCGCTTGAAGGGCGCTTGACACGAAGGCCGGATGCCCTGAATTGGAGGACATACTTCCAAATATCGCGAACCTCACCTTTACAATTCCATTCAAACTTTTGCATGCTTTGCGCGAACGGCAGCACGACGACAGCCAGGGGTCTATCCATGTCTTATTCCGCGCGTAGAATTCTCGGTTTTGGCGAATGAAGTCGACCTTCCATTTCGGGAAGGTTTCCTCGCTCGTTCGTGCGTAGGACGGCAGTTTGTCAATAATTTCATCCATCGACAAACCCTTCAACGAGATGCCATGACTGCCTTGTAGGTTCTTAGCTTCCTCAGGCTCGTTGCGTACGGAGTCTGTTGCCCGAATGGGTATGTCGCACCGAACTCCATCGACCAAATGGGAAAGGACGGCAACTCGATCGTCTTTGGTGAAGCCTTCAGAAACTTCTGCCACACACTAATGACGCTTAACCGATGGTCCGGCACCATTTTCGCATCGGCAGGGTTAATGTCGAAGATTCTTGTCAGCGCGGGCTTGGGAATAACCTTCGGTCTGGGGGACTCGAAGGTAGACATCGACTTTCGCGAACCCACGATGAAGATTCGTTCGCGCACCTGCGGAACACCGAAATGATGTGGAGAGAGGTAGTCGAATTCATTTTCGTAGCCCGCATCGGCAAGACTGTCACGAAGGGCTTGAAAGGTAGAGCCGTGATCGTGCCGACCGAGATTCGGCACATTTTCCAAGATGAAGTACTGCGGCTTCCGATACTTCAAAATGGCGATAAGGTATTCGAGAAGATTGCCCCATTTCGGGCAATCGTATCCTGGCTGGGACCCAGCCTTTGTGAACGGCTGGCATGGCGAACCGGCACACAAAATATCGTGTTTTGGGATGTCCTCCAGGGCGACCTTCCTGATATCTCCTGCGGGCTCGATCCCATAATTCTGCTTATACAAATCTCGCAGGCCTGGATCGAGTTCGCTCGCAAAGACACATTCGTGGCCTGCACCCGAGAGAGCCACATGAAACCCGCCAAGCCCGGCAAAAAGGTCAATGAAACGCACGATCTATTTTCGCCCTTGTTCGCTAAAGGTAAACCCTTCGAATTGACGATGTCGCGGAAACTCCGGGGGAAGCCCAGTATCAGTGCCTCATTGAGAGTGCACTATTTGGATTTGATTTGTCGAGAACAATCTTATTTGTGATCTCGGAATCGGGAGCTATAGGTGCTAATGCTTCGTGGCTTCGGTTTCATAATGCGATCGAGAAACTCGCTTCAAACGCCCAACGCCATTTTGTACCAATTGGGGGTTCTGCAAATCGCCTCCTGTGCGATTACGATCTGTTTCGGCTTCTGTTGAGGCGACTCATTCAACGAATTAGATTCAAATCTTGAGAGACAACAAATTCCTTCGGCGAGACAAATTGCTGGTTGAAAGTTCTACTCAGAGATTCTCTAATACAGCGAGTAGTGGCAATCGTCCGCATAACCCGCGGCATTTGAAGTGTCTCGAATCGAATGGGGAGGGCAGGCGGACTGTCTGGCGGAGAGAGAGGGATTCGAACCCTCGATAGAGCTTTTGGCCCTATAACGGTTTAGCAAACCGCCGCCTTCAGCCTCTCGGCCATCTCTCCGCGCTTCTGCATTATAGCCAATAGAACGTCGTGAAGATATCGCGCGTTCGCATCAATACCAGTGAGTTGGACCCATCGACCAGTGAGTTGGATCCATCGCCGCCTCGTGTAAACTATTGAAAGTCTCATCGTGGGCCTGTGGCGCAGCTGGGAGCGCGCTTCCATGGCATGGAAGAGGTCGTCGGTTCGATCCCGACCAGGTCCACCATACAGTCTTGAGTCTTTTTAAATCTGCAAATAATAGTCACCAATCCTCCAATATCCCCGCAAAATAGGCGTCTTTTGCTCCTGGAGGACACAGGAGAGGATTCTCCGCGCACTGAAATCTGCTACTAAACAGAGCCATTCTCTGATCGGGAAATGCCGAGTGTCCTTCGGAAAGTAGGAATGTCGGGTCGCGCAGATTTGAACCGCCTCGCATGCAATCAGATGTGAGATGAATGAATGGCTCGCTGGAAATCAAATGTCGAATTGATCCAAAGTCTTTTTGACAATCCGGGCAACATGGCCGAGATGGGAAGCGGGTTTGCGATCCGTTAAGGTCCAGCGGATATGCTGACCTCTGCTGACCTTGGGCGCATGGCCACAAATCTCCGATTAGCCTACAGTCCGGCAGCAACGTGCCAGTGAGTGACTCGGCCTGTTCTCACCAGTTGAAAATTTGCTGATTTTCGCGAGATGGCTACTTTTCAGTCAAGTGCCAACTTCTGCTGTCGAGTGACCGGCGAATCGGAAGTAACTATATATTCGTTGCACAGAGCCTGTCCTGACCTGGGGTTCTAAAATGGAAGTCGCAGATACGCGCGAGGAGGTAGTAATGGCGGCAGTATCCAGAAGAGAATTTATCAGGACCGCGTCGGCTAGCGCCGTATTGAGCGGGGTGCTTGCATCGGGAACGCAAGTGCTGGACGCCAGTCCCCTTGGCTTACCCATTGGGTGTCAGACGTGGCCGGTGGGGGAAATGATCGCCAGGGACTTCCCCGGCACGCTTCGCGAGCTTCGCTCCGCCGGATTCCAGACGATCGAGTTGTGCTCGCCCGTGGGCTACGCGGACTCCGGATTCGCCGGGCTCAGCAAGTTCAGCGGGGCGCAGCTTCGGGCTATTCTGCACGATGCAGGCCTTACATGCGTCAGCAGTCACTTTTCCATGAAAGAACTGAGGCAGGACCAGCCGGGCCGGATTGCGTGGGCGAAGGATCTCGGACTGACGCAAATGTGCGTGCCCAGCCTGGATGGCCCCAAGAATCCCACCATGGACGACGTGAAGCGCGCAGCCGACGAATACAACCGGATGGGTCGGCGGGCAGCGGCGGCCGGGATCGTGCAGGGCCTTCACAACGAGGACTTCGAACTAACCAGGGTCGACGGCCAGCGTACCTATGACCTTCTGTTTCAACTTCTCGATCCCAGGTACGTCAAGTTCCAATTCCAGGTGTCCACCATCAGCGATGGGTACGATGCGGCAGAGTACTTCACGAGATATCCCGGTCGCTTTATTTCCATGCACGTGCAAGGCTGGTCGGCCAAGACACGGCAAATTGTGCCAGTGGGTCAAGGCACTCTCGATTGGAGAAGAATTTTTAACGCGGCCAAGACCGGCGGCGTTCAGAATTACTTCGTCGAGATGGACTTGCCAATGATGAAGGCCAGCGTTCCCTACCTTCGTCATTTACAGGTGGGGTAAAGCCGCCCTCCACCACCATCCGGGCAAGAGGGCGAAATTGCTCTTTGACGCTTTTCAACCTTGTCGCGGGCGAGTAATCGGAAATCCGGAAACGATCCAGTTGAGAGTTCCCGATGCGGAAGCTCGCCGGACTGTGGCCGATTTCTCGTTCCTGACCGGGAACCAGCAATAGCGGGTAGCGGCCGCCAAACATTTCGGCTCGCATCCGTTTGTCGACCTCTACGGCTCCAGATCCCGTTCTGGAATCATGAAAACAAGCAGCACGATTCCAACGATTGTGAAATCGCGAAAGGCGGTTTCCTCGCCGTTCCAAGCGTGCGACTGCCACATGAGGAACCATTCCCCGCCAACTGAGAGGAACGCCACCAGCCACATCAGCAGCGATAGCGTAAGCGCGATTACGGGTATTCGCTTGGCCGCTTCAAAGTTCATGGCCGGACGCCGAATTGTGCGTGATAGCGCCACGCAGCCCAACCACAGCAAAATTGCGGTCACGATCTCCCACACAATAATGGCGATGTAAAACGAATAGTCGGCGGCTGAGGACGTGAGGGCACGCCACATTCCCTGGTTCCCAGGAAAGGTTGTGTCCATCATGAGGACGTGGCGTACAAGCTGGTAATTCGAGTTGAAATCAGTCAGATTGTTGAACACAATGAGCGAGTAGAAAAAAGCGACTCCTGCAAGGAGAAACAGCTTCGCGGCGCGCGTGATCACTTTCTGTCTCCTTGAGTTGGAACTGAAGCCGGGTCGCCGGGGTTCATGCTAACTTGGAGTCCCGAACGATTCAACAACAAACTTCTCGCAAACCGGCCCAGCAACTGCTCCTGAACTCGTGTCTGATCTCGGTGAGTGCTAAATCGTCAATGCGCTCATTGACACTTCTGTCCGCATAACCGGCAATGGGAGATTGGATCAGTTTGGAGCCACATTGGGTTTGTTGACGGAATTCGGCGGTGGAGAATGGTTCGCTCTCGACCAGGTCCACCATACAGTCTCAATTTTTTAAGAATCTGTAATTAAGCCAACAATCCCCAAATTTCCTCGCAAAATGCGTGCCTTTTTCTCCTGAAGGACACAGGAGAGATTCTCCGCGTACTGAAATCTCCTCCTAAACAGAGCCATTCTCTGATCGGGAAATGCCGAGTGTCCTTCGGAAAGTAGGAATGTCGGAGACGCGCAGATTTGAACCGCCTGACCGAGCCGAACGGGATTCAGCGCCGCTCCTTTCCGCGGCTCTGATTCCCAAAATCTCGGACTTGATCCGAATGAACAAATTCACTCTGAGTCCATGAAGCTCATGGAACCGGCGGCGGCTGTCCCCGCGCCCCTAGGAGAAGAGCTTCAGCTTAAACGAGCGGCGGTTGTAGATGTTGGCGCCGATGTACTTGAGTTGGGTGAGCATGCGCAGTTCCATCGTCCCGATTGGCACGATTGCAAAATAGCCCAATTTACCCGAATGGGGATGAAATCCAAATTCCTATAGAACTTACGAAAGCGCGGTGAAGATTGTCCACCGATTTGCCGATGATTACTGCAGGAAACAAATCGTTTCATGATCGGGGTTGGCCGAATTCCCAGTCGTTCGCGCACACGGTTTTAATTACTTGGAGCCTCGAATCAATGACCACCACACATCCTTGCAGCAGCTTGCTTGCGATTTCTCGCTTCGTTCGTACATTTTCATTATGTAGTGAACGCATGGTCGTAGGCGGAATTGCTTTACTGCTCCTCGCGTCTTCCTGCATGCAGGCGCAGACGGCCCACTTTGCCGGGGTCCAGTCTACGCTCAATACAGGCTCTACTTTTGGGGCGCCGAATGGCATTGCGGTAGATGCCAGCGGGGACGTCTTCGTTCTCGACACCGTCACGGGCCATCTCAGCGAGATCGTGGCTGTGAACGGCAGGATTCCGACGTCGCCCACCGTTCAGGTTCTGGCGAATAACTATGTGTTCAGCAATAGCTACAGCATGACGATCGACAGCAGCGGAAACCCGTTTCTGCCGAGCGGCACCAACTCGAGCGCGGTAGGAATCTATGAAGTCCCTGCAGCATCGCGAGCTCTCAGCCCAATTCAACTGGGAGGAACCTACTCCCAGCCCCAGGGCATCACCGTCGATGCGAGCGGGAACGTCTTTGTTGCCGAAAGCGGGAGTGGTCACCTGGATGTAAAGGAGATTACGGCATCGAGCGGCCACGCCACCGTCTCGACCGCTTTTACCCTAAGCAGCATCCCCTTCGGGCTTGCGGTGGACGCGAGTGAGAATATCTTCGTCGCTGCGGATTCAGGGGATGTCATCTGCGAATATATGGCATCGAGCGGATATACGACATTCAGTACGCTCCCATTTGGCTTTGGTTTAATCGAAAACCTGAACCTTGACGCAAGTGGCGACTTATATGCCGATGACGCGATGAATAGCGTCGTATACGAGATTCCGGCCGCCTTGCATATACTCGCGACAGGGCTAGAGCCGCGCACAATACGGCTTCGCCCGGAGCGAAATCATGATTGCGTTCGATGCAGCCCATAAGGCCGTTCATTATCCATCGGACCGGCGGTTTCGCATCTGGGTCAAGTCCTCATTTGTGCTGGTTGCCATTTTGCTGGTGCTGATTCCGCTGGGGCTGGCCTGGGGACAGGCGGCCATTTTCGGATTGCCCTGGCTGGCTCCCATTCCGGAGTTTCACGCGGCCACTTTTACCGGGGTGCATGGCTTTCCCTGGTGGCTTCGGTGGGCCCACTTCTTCAATTTTGTTTTTCTGATGATGCTGGTGCGCAGTGGCCTGTCAATTCTGGTGGACCATCCCCGCCTGTATTTCAATAACGACTGCACGCCGGGCACGGAATGGATCCGCTTCACTCCGCTGCACGTGCCGACCGACCGCGTATGGACTGCAAAAGACGATGCGCGATACATCTCGCCGCTAGTTGCGCTGCCGGGTTACCGCCACACTGTAGGGGTGGCGCGGTCGTGGCATTTCATCGACGTGTACGGGTTCATCATCACGGGACTGATTTTTATTCCACTGCTTTTTGTGTCCGGACAATGGGCAAGACTGGTGCCCGAGTCCTGGGCGGTATTCCCGGCGGCGTGGGGCGCTTTCGTCCATTATGCGAATTTCCATTTTCCGCCTGAACCAAATGGATTTTATGCCTACAACGCGTTGCAGCAGATCGCGTATTTTTTTGTGGTGTTCATATTTGCTCCCATTTCGATTGTCGCGGGCGCGGCGATGTCTCCCGCAATGGTGAACCATTTCCCGTGGTTTCCGCGCATGTTTGGCGGTCGTCAAGGAGCGCGCTCCATCCACTTTTTGATGATGCTAGCCTGGGTCGGCTTTCTTGTCGTCCACGTCGCGTTGGTTGTCCTGACAGGATTTGAACGAAACATGAACCACATCGTTCTCGGCACTGACAATCTCCGTTCGCTGGGAATGATCCTCGGCTTTGTTGGTCTGGCCGTTGTAATTGCTTCATGGATCGCTGCACATTACATTTCGTGGAAGGCACCACGCCTGCTACAGCACATCCAGAAAGCGATCTCTCAGCCGATACGACTGGCGACTTTGAACCGGCTCCATCCCAGGAACCGCTATACGAAGGAGCAGATCTCGCCGCATTTCTGGCCAAACGGCAAGATGCCGCAGCGAGAGGACTGGAAGCAAATGGCGGCGAACAATTTTCTCGACTTTAAGTTGAAGGTTGGCGGGTTGGTGGAGAACCCGATGGAGTTGTCGCTGTCCGACATTGCGGCATTGGGCGAAGACGAACACATCACCATGCATCATTGCATCCAGGGGTGGTCCGGGATCGCGCAATGGAATGGCGTGCCGATGAAGTTGCTGATCGATCTGGTCAAACCGCGGCCATCCGTGAGGGCGGTCGCCTTCTTTTCCTTTGGGCCGTCCCTCTTTGGGGATTTGTATTACGACACGCAGAGTCTGAAGAATGTGCTGAAGCCGGAGTGCCTGTTAGCAACCGGAATGAATGGCGCACCGCTCACAACAGAGTATGGTGCGCCGTTGCGGCTGCGTGTTGAGAATCAACTGGGATACAAGATGGTGAAGTGGATCGAGCGGATTGAATTCATCGAATCCGAGAAGAGCCTGGGCAAGGGCGAGGGCGGAGCGAACGAAGACGATGAGTACTTCGATCTGCTGCCGAACATTTGATGGCCGCAGAGGCCGGACACAATCATCGATATCCCGGGAACGAACAGGTTGCCGGGCTGCTGACCCGTCTTCGCCTCGGTTGGCTGCTGAAGCACTTTCCGCCGTTGCTGGTGCGGGCCCTGTATGTGTTCGTAAATGGATTTGTGTCGATTGCGCTGTTGTCACTGGTCGCGCTTTTCACGGGCACCAGCTTTGTTTTCCCTTCTTTGGGTCCGACTGCGTATCTCTTCTTTTTCTCGCCGCTTGCCGAGTCGGCGAGCCCGCGGAACGCCATCCTGGGTCACGCGATTGGCCTGGCGTGTGGCTATGGCGCGTTCCGCTTCGCTACTCTGGAGTACGGGCCGTCAAACTTTCACGATGGTGTTCACTGGCCCAAGATATTGGCGGCGGCTCTATCGCTGGCATTCACAGGCGCATTCATGGTGCTACTGAAGATCAATCACCCGCCTGCGGGCGCTACAACGCTGATCGTGTCTCTGGGAATTCTCTCGATGCCCCGCAACCTGGTGATCATTGAAGCTGCGGTGGTGCTGCTAGCCGCGCAGGCTCTCCTGATCAATCGGCTCGCGGGTTTGCCGTATCCGATCTGGAAAAACCACACGCTCCAGGTCGAGCGAACGTGACAGTCAAAAGAACGATAGGTAACTAGATAAGGATTGGATCTATTCAGGAAAGGATGACGATGGAACAGATTGATATTGGTGAGGAACTGAAGAAAATTCGCGGGCGGAATACTGAGGTCAGCTCGACGACTGTACTGAAA
The DNA here is from genome assembly GCA_963744615.1 of uncultured Acidobacteriota bacterium. Lineage (GTDB taxonomy): Bacteria > Acidobacteriota > Terriglobia > Terriglobales > Acidobacteriaceae > JAKAAZ01. Next base: position 316 of record CAVUUE010000001.1, on the reverse strand, counting down.
ACAGACGCGCTGCGGGTCGTGTTGATGGTGCTTAAGGCGGGCGCGAACCTGCATGAACATCATGCCGACGGCAGACTTCTTCTCCAGGTGCTGGAGGGCGAAATCAAATTTAGCACGGAGAATACGAAAGCAGGATTGCGCGCGGGAATGCTGGCAAGCGTGGAGGCTTTTGTCCCCCATGCGGTTGAGGCTTTGAGCGATGCGGTGTTGCTGCTGACCATTGCCTGGCGTCCGGCGGAGCAGGCGAAGGCCGGCTCGCACCGGAATGTCGGATACGAATAAGATTGCATAGAATGGCGGGGTGTGACCAGCATCA